>JBFXJL010000005.1:60434-259776 GCA_050174915.1 Elusimicrobiales bacterium
AAGACGCGGTTAAGTCGAATGTCCTCAACATGATAGCCTCCAAGACCGGCTATCCCCTGGACATGCTCGAGCTCGACCTCGACATGGAGGCAGACCTCGGCATAGACACCGTCAAGCAGGCCGAACTCTTCGCCGCCATCCGCGAGCATTACGCTATCCCGCGCAACGACAGCGTTTCGCTCAAGGACTATCCGACCATCAGGCATTGCATAAAGTTCGTCATGGAATCCGGCGTGGCCGGTTCCGCGGCGCCCGTTGCGACCGCGGCCCCTGCCGCCGCCCCGGCCCCGGTTGCCGTTGCCGCCGCGCCCGCGGCGCCCGTCAGCGCCGCCGCCGGCGTCAGCGAAGACGCGGTTAAGTCGAATGTCCTCAACATGATAGCCTCCAAGACCGGCTATCCCCTGGACATGCTCGAGCTCGACCTCGACATGGAGGCAGACCTCGGCATAGACACCGTCAAGCAGGCCGAACTGTTCGCCGCCATCCGCGAGCATTACGCTATCCCGCGCAACGACAGCGTTTCGCTCAAGGACTATCCGACCATCAGGCATTGCATAAGGTTCGTGCTGGAGTCGGCCGCCCCGGCGGCGGCTCCCGTTCAGACTGCTCCCGCTGCCGCCCAGGCGGCCCAGAAACCCGCCAAGCCGGAACAACCCGAGCTGCTGGACCTGGCCGCCAAGCCGGCGGAGGCGAAACCCGCGCCCGCCGCCCCTAAACAGGAGCACCCGAAGCGCCACATCCGCCACGTGCCGGTGATAGTGCCGGCCCCGGTGGAACAGGAGATTATCAAGAAACTGGCCCCGCGGCCCGTGGCGATCTTCGCCGAGGACCTGGACCTGGCCAAGGCGTTCCGCGCCGAGCTGAACAAGCACCGCGCCAACTCCTATATCTTCACCCCGGCCAGGACCAAGGTGAAGGACGCCATCACGGTGGACTTCAAGGACATCCCGGCGCTGGAGAAGGCGCTGAAGGACTTCGCCGCGGCGCACCCGGACACCCAGGGCATAGTGTACCTGCCCGGCTGCATGGTGAAGTCGCTGTCCAAGGACACGTCCGCCTTCGAGGACCACAAGCGCTACGCGCTGCCGCTGTTCCTGGCGGCCAAGCACCTCGCCGGCGGCCTTACAAAGCAGGACCCCGGCTGCACCACGTTCATGGCCGTAGTCACCACCCTCGACGGCGGCTTCGGCTACCGCACGAAGGACGCCTACGACCCGGTGTACGGCGCCATCCACGGCCCGGCGCTGTGCATCCGCAAGGAGTTCCCGGAAAGCATTATGAAGCTGCTGGACTTCGAGCCCAGCTCCTCGAACCAGGTCATAGTGCAGAAGACCTTCTACGAGATCCTCTACTCCGACAAGCGCCTCGCCCTCGGCTACGCCGACGGCAAGCGCTGGACGCTGGTGGGCAAGCCGCAAGCGCTCGACAAGTCCCGCGCCACCACGGAACTTGCCGGCAAGAACGTCCTGGTCACCGGCGCGGGCCGCGGCCTGGGCGCCATGTTCTCGCGCATGCTCGCCGAGCAGCACAAGGCCAATATCCTGATCATCGACATGATGGAGATCAGCGACAAGGCCAAGCGCCTGACCGGCATGAGCGAGGCGGAGCTGAAGGCCTACAAGATGGGCGAGCTGTGGAACGAGCTGAAAGCCGCCCACGACAAGCCCACCCCGGCCCTGCTCGAGAAGGAGTTCACGCGCCTCAAGGACGCCGCCGACATGCACCGCAACATGGAGGTCATCCGCGGCCTCGGCGTCAAGGTGACCTATTACCGCTGCAACCTGCTCGACCCGGAGGCGTTCAAGGACACTATGAACGCCATCAAGACGGACTTCGGCCACATCGACGGCGTCGTGCACTTCGCCGGCATGGAGCGATCCAAACTGGTGGTGGACAAGACCGTGGAGGAGTTCAACCTGATCTTCACCGTGAAGGCCGACACCGCGATCAACATCTGGAAGGCCGGCATCGTCAAGGAAAAGGGCTTCTGGGCCATGGCCTCGTCCATCGCCGGCAAGTTCGGCAACCTGGGGCAGAGCGACTACGCCGCCGCCAACGACTACGTGGCCAAGTTCTGCGTCAGCCAGCAGAACCGCGGCGTGCGCGCCGTCAGCATAGACATGACCGGCTACGCGCAGATCGGCATGGGCGCCCGCCCCGGAGTCGAGGCTTTCCTGAAATCGCAGGAGATGGAATTCCTCTACCCCGAGGAAGGCATGCAGGCCTTCGTAGACGAGATCGCCTACGGCAAGGTTCCCGAGATCATCCTGTCGGGCAGCCTGGGCAAACTGGACTGGGACAAGCAGCTGCAGTACGAACCCGGCTTCTCGGCCTCCGCCTCCACCGGCTTCCACTTCGCGCCCAAGGTCGAGGACCTGATGAAGGGCCAGACCCTGACCGCGGCCAAGGAGTTCTCGCTGCTGTCGGACCCGTACCTGGCCGACCACGCCATCAACGGCACGCCGTACGTGCCGGGCGTGATGGGGCTGGAAACCTTCGCCGAGGCTTCGGCCGTGGTGACCGGCAAGCCGCCCAAGGCGCTGACGCAGGTGCGCTTCGCGGTGCCGATCAAGCTGCTCCGCAACAAGCCCGCCGACGTCAAGATCAAGGCCGAGGCCGCCGGCGACGGCGCGGCGATGCGCATCGAATCCGACTTCGTCAGCCCGAAGGGGCTGCGCCTGGGCCAGACGCGCACGCATTTCAAGGCCGTCTCCGCCGCCGATTTCCCTTCGGCGTGGACGCCCGACGCGCGGCCGCAGCTGCCCAAGAACCGCAAGTACAAGACCGAAGCGCCCGTGATCTACCAGACCTATTTCCACGGCCCCAGCTTCCAGGTGCTCGACGGCATCCTCTCGGTGGACAAGTCCTCCGTGCTGGCGGTCTTCAAGCGCCCCGCGGCGCCGCTGTGGAAGAACGGCTCGCAGAAGCTGGTCTTCCACCCGCTGGTGTTCGAAGCGCTGTTCCAGGCCTGCGGCTGGCGCGACATCCAGTTCGACCGGACGATGGCCCTGCCCGACGCGGTCGGCGCGGCCATAGTCTACGACCACGAGCCCGTGGACCCCGACACGCTGTTCCTCTACGGCGTGTTCAAGGGCCGCACCGAGGACAACCGCAGCCTCTACGACGCCTGGGCTTTCGACGAGGACTACGGCCTGGTGGCGGAGATCCGCGATTACGCGATGATCCCGACGCCCATCTAGAAGGAATGACGGACGCCGCCATAGAGCTCTGGCCCGCCACCGGCACCAGCGTAGCGCTGCTCCGGGTGGACGGGCTCGCGCCGGGCCAGGCGCTCTCCGGGCGGGAGGCGCTTCAGTACGCCGCCTTCCGCATAGAGAAGCGCCGCAAGGAATGGCTGGCCGGCCGGCTGGCCGCCAAGGCGCTGCTCACGGCTGGCGGGGGGAACCCGGCGGACTTTGAGATAACCATGGACAAACTGGGCCGCCCCTCCTGCGGCGGCGCGCTGGTCTCCATCACCCATTCCAACGGCTGGGCCGCGGCCGCGGCCAAACCAGGCTCCGCCTTTCTGGGCCTGGACCTGGAGAAGATAGAGGAGCGCCACCGCGCCTGGTACTCCGATTATTTCCACCCGCAGGAGCTGCCGCGCCACGACCCGTCGGAGGCCACGCGCCTCTGGACAATAAAAGAGGCGCTGCTCAAGGCGCTGGGGCTGGGTCTGATGGCCGACCCCCTGGCCATCCGCACCGACGAGAAGATCCGCTTCACCGGCAAGGCGCTCGAGCGCTACCGCGAGCTGGGCTCGCCCGAATTCGCCGTGGAGACCCGGCCCTCTCCCGAAGGCTTCTGGATGGCGGTGGCCGCATGATACTCTGGAACAAGCAGGCTCCCGCCGCGCCCAAAAAGACCGCCGCCCAGTACATCCTGGGCGTCTCCGTCTCCGGCGAAGGCGCCGCCGCCGCCATGCTGCGCGACGGCAAGGTGATCTTCAGCGCCTACGAGCCGCCGCCGGCCGGGGGCGCCGCCGTCTCGTTCCCCGCGGCGGTGGTCAGCGCCGCCCTCGAGAAGGCCTCCGAGGCGGAGAACGTGATACTGGGCGTAAAGGACATGGCCGCCGTGGCTTTCTGCGGCAAGCCGCTGGCCGAGTACGCGCGGCTGCGGAGCGAGTGGCTGGCCCTGGCCCCGGCAGGTTTCGGACGCTTCCTGAGCACCGCCCCCGGAGCCTTCGGCAAAAAAAAGCTCGGCGAAGGACTGCTGGCCCGGGAGCTGGCCGCGGTCTCCTGGGGCGAAGCCCCGGCCCTTACCCTTTACCCTGAACACCAGCTGGCCTGCGCCGCCTCCGCTTTTTATCCCTCGCCTTTTGAAGATTCCGCC
Organism: Elusimicrobiales bacterium; assembly: GCA_050174915.1. Taxonomy (GTDB): domain Bacteria; phylum Elusimicrobiota; class Elusimicrobia; order Elusimicrobiales; family UBA9959; genus UBA9959. Next base: position 64,767 of record JBFXJL010000005.1, read on the forward strand.
ATTCTCAGCCTTGACGGCCCCGGCGAGGGCCCGGCGGCCGCCGTCTGCCTGGGCTCCGGGGAGAAGATCAAGGTGCTGCGCGAGCTGCGGCACCCGGACTCGCCGCAGCTGTTCTCCGGAGCGCTGGCCGCCTACGCCGGTTTCGGCGGCGAGGCCGCCTGGGAGCTTTTTACCGCCCCGGAGGCCGCCGACAAGGACAGGGCACAGGAGTTCTACGAGCGCATGACCGGCAGCCTGGTCACCCTGCGGGAGGACGGCTCCTTGCGGCTCAACCGGCGCTACTTCAGCCAGGCCGACGGCCTGCGGCCGGACCTGCCGCAATGGCGCAAGTTGTTCGGCATCGGCCCCGGAGCCGGAGGGGAACTGGAAGGGGAACGCCTGGATTTTGCCGCCGCCGCCAGAGCCGCACTCGAAGAACTGGTCTATCGCCTGGGCGCCCAGGCCAAGCGGCTCTCCGGCTCCAACAACCTCTGCCTCTGCGCCCCGCCGGAGCTGAAACTTGCCGCCGAGGGCAAACTGAAGGCCGCGGGGCTGTTCGTGAACATCTGGTCGCAGCCCTATTCCGCCCCGGAGGGCAAGGCCGCGGGCGCCGCCCTGGCCGCCAGGCACGTCTATTTCGGCATAAAGCGGGCCGCGCTTTACCCCCGCAGCTGGGGGGAACCTGTGAAGCAGGACCTGCCCGAGGAGTCCGCTCCGCCTTTCGGCGTGAATCCTCCAAGGCCGCTCTCCGCCGCGGCCCGTCTCTGCCACGCCGCCTATTTCTGGCTGTACCTGGCCCCGGCCGGAGCGGCCGCGCGGCTCTCCGCCCCGAAAGAGCAGGGGCCGGCCGCGGGCACCCCTTCTTTCTACGAGGCCCGGGCCAGGATCTACGCCAGGGAAGACCTGGAGAGCGCGGCCTAAGCGGCCGCCTGGCGCGGGAAGCCGGCCAAAGGGCCGGCTAAAAAGGTAAAATATAGTTCTGGCCGTACCAGGCGAGCACAACTCCCTGTACGGCGCGGGCATAGCCCAGGAGGCAACAATGGCTGATTTAATGGAAGACCCGATAGCCGGCGCCAACGCCGCGCAGCAGGCCGGCAAAAAATCCCACCCCAAGAAGGTCCGGGAAGTCCCCGAATCCCTCAAGAAGTTCCGCGAGGTCCACGCCGCGGCAGAAGCCGGCGGCCCTCCGGACAAGGTAGCGGCCCAGAAGGCCAAGGGAAAACTGACCGCCCGCGAGAGGATAGCCTACCTCGTGGACGAAGGCTCTTTCCAGGAGATCGGCCTGCTGATGGAGACCCGCTGCACGGATTTCGGCGTCAAGGACAAGCACATAAAGGGCGACGGCGTGATCACCGGGTTCGGCACCATCAACGGGCGCCTGGCCGCCATCTTCTCCGAAGATTTCACCCAACTCGGCGGCTCGCTGGGCCGCACTCACGCCGACAAGATCACCCGCCTGATGGACATGGCCGCGGACGCGAAGGTGCCGGTGATCGGCATCCTGGACTCGGGCGGCGCCCGCATACAGGAAGGCGTCGACAGCCTGGACGGCTACGGCGAGATCTTCCTGCGCAACACCAAATACTCCGGCGTCGTGCCCCAGATCTCCATCATCGTCGGGCCCTGCGCCGGCGGCGCGGTGTACTCTCCCGCCCTGACCGACTTCGTCTTCATGGTCAAGGGCATGAGCAACATGTTCGTGACCGGCCCCGAGGTGGTGAAAGCCGCCACCGGCGAAACGGTGGATTTCGAGACGCTCGGCGGCGCCATGACGCACGCCAGCAAGTCCGGCGTCTGCCATTTCGTGGCCAACTCCGAGCAGGACTGCTACCGCCAGGTCAAGGAGCTGCTCAGCTTCCTGCCGCAGAACCGCTTCGAGGGAGCGCCGGCCCTGGAGACCAAGGACTCCTCCGACCGCAAGATCACCCTGCTGGAAAAGCTCTGCGAGCTCGACCCGCGCAAGTCCTACCGCGTGCACCACATCATCTGGTGGCTCTCGGACGACCACAAGTTCCTCGAGGTGCACCACAACTACGCCAAGAACATCGTGGTGGGGTTCATCCGCCTGGGAGGCCAGGTGGTCGGCGTCGTCGCCAATAACCCGGCGCACATGGCCGGCGCGCTGGACATCAACGCGTCCGACAAGGCCGCGCGCTTCATCCGCTTCCTCAACGCCTTCAACATCCCGATACTGACGCTCGTGGACGTGCCCGGCTACTGGCCCGGCGTGGCCCAGGAGCACGGCGGCATCATCCGCCACGGCGCCAAACTGCTCTACGCCTACTCCGAGGCCAGCGTGCCCAAGATCACCCTGGTGCTGCGCAAGGCCTACGGCGGCGCCTACATCGCCATGAGCTCCAAGCTGATGGGGGGAGACATCAACTTCTCCCTGCCTTCGGCCGAGATCGCGGTCATGGGGCCCCGCGGCGCGGTGGAGATCCTCTACTCCCGCCAGATCAAGGAAGCCAAGGAAGAGGAGCGAGAAGAACTGCGGGCGCGGCTAGCCAAGGAGTATTCCGACAAGTTCGCCTCCCCGTACCAGACCGCGGCCATGGGCTCTGTCGACGAGGTCATAGAGCCGGCCAACGCCAGGGCGCGTCTCATCGGCGCGTTCCGCCTGCTGGCGGGCAAGCGCCGGCCCGGCCAGAACGAACGCAGCGGCAACATCCCGCTCTGACGGGCGCAGCCTAGGCGCGCACGGGCCGGCCCCCAGGGGCCGGCCCTTGTTTTTCCGTCGTAACGCCAGGCCCGCCGCTTTAAGGAGAACATATACATTTTGTATAATAGGTGTATGGACTTCCCGATAAAAATGCTAACGACAGCGGTAACCCTCCCGATCTTCGGCGCTTTCCTGATCCCCGCCGCGGCCCGGGTTTCGACCGCCACCCGGAACGCTTTCGCGCTTCTCCTGGGGCTGTTCACCTTCCTGGCCGCGGCCTCCCTGCTGACCACCGTGATCGGCGGCCAGACGGCCTCCTACGCGCTGAGCTTCCCGCGCGGCTTCGACCTGATCCTGCAGGCGGACCTGCTCTCGGTCTTCATGGCCTCCGTTTCGGCCTTCGTCAGCGCCATCATACTGCTCTACTCGCTGGACTATATTTCCCATTACGAGAACCAGACCGAATACTACACCATGGTGGTCCTGTTCCTGGGCTCGATGATGGGCCTGGTGTTCTCCGCCAACCTCCTCTGGCTGTACATCTTCTGGGAAATGACCGGTTTCTGCAGCTGGCGCCTGGTCGGCTTCTTCCGCTCCGACCGGGACGTGGCCAAGGCCAACAAGACCATCCTGGTCACCCTCTTCGGCGCGCTGTGCATGCTCGTGGGCATCATCATGGTCTACTTCGACCACGGCACCCTGGACCTGCGCGCGCTGCACGGCGCCGGCATCTCCTACGCGGCCGCGGCCTTTATCCTGGCCGGCATCCTGTCCAAGTCGGCCACTCTGCCCTTCTCTACCTGGCTGCCCGACGCCGGCGTAGCGCCCTCCACCGTCACCTCGCTGCTGCACGCGGCCGTGCTGGTCAAGATCGGCGTGTACGCCTACGCCCGCATCTTCGGCGTCACCTTCGCCGCCCCCGACGCCTTCTCCACCCTGGTGCTCTACCTGGCCGGCGCCAGCGCGCTGGTCTCGGCCGGCGCCGCGCTGATCGAGACCGACATCAAGCGCATCATCGCCTACTCCACCGTGAGCCAGATCGCCTTCATCTTCCTGGGCCTGGCCAGCGGCAACAAGACCGCCTTCGCCGGCGCGCTGCTCTACATCCTGATGCACAGCGTCGCCAAGGGAGGCCTGTTCCTCTGCGCGGGCATCATAGAGCAGAACACCCACACCAAGGACATCAACAAGATGGGCGGCCTGTTCTCCAGCATGCCGTGGACCGGGGTAGCGTTCGCGCTCTGCTCGTTGTCCGTCATGGGCATCCCGCCCTTCGGCGGCTTCTTCAGCAAGTTCCAGGTCTTCGCGGGCGCCACCCAGAACGGCAGCCTGGCCGTGCTGCTGATGTTCTTCGCGGGCGCCGTGATGACGCTGCTGTACCTGGTGCGCCTGTTCTATAAGATCTTCCTCGGCGAACCCGCGGGCCACAACAGCCCGAAGGAGGGGTCCCACACGATGGTCGCCAGCGTGGTGGCGCTGGGCCTGATCGGCCTGGCCCTCGGCGCGCTGATCTATTACCCTTCGGCCTACGTCCGCCTCCTTACCGCTAATTTAGGAGTGAACCTTCAATGAACCTGATCCTCATCCCGATAGTACTGCCCCTGGCCGCGGCGCTGGCGCTGCTCTTCATCCGCGAAGAGACCAAATACCTGAAGGAACTGCTGGCCTCCGCAGCCGCGCTGGTCTCGCTCGCGGCCGCCGCCAACATCTTCCTGCTGCCCCCGCAGGACTTCACGCTCCCGTGGCTCGCTGAAGGCATCAGCTTCACGCTGCGCGCCGACAACCTCAGCGCCTTCCTGCTGCTGGCGGTCTCGCTGTTCTCGGCGGCCATCTCCATCTACTCCTTCAGCCTGCCGAACAAGGGCCCGGCCAAGTGGTTCTTCTTCAACCTGCTGATGACGCAGGCCTTCGCTGCCGGCGCGGCGCTGGCCGACAACATGGTCGCCATGCTGTTCTTCTGGGAAGGCCTGCTGGTCTTCCTCTACACTTTCATCGCGCTCTCGCAGCCCAACAAGGCCGCCAAGCGCACCGCGATGAAAGCCTTCCTTATTAACGGCGTCACCGACCTGTGCCTGCTCGTGGGCATCACGATCACGGGCTACATCGCCGGCACGATGAGCATGAGCGAGATCGCCCAGAACAAGCTGACGCTGGACTACGGCTGGGCCGTGTTCGGCTACGTCCTGCTGATGATCGGCGCTGTCTCCAAGGCCGGCGCTTTCCCGTTCCACACCTGGCTGCCGGACGCCGCCACCGATTCCTCGGCGCCGTTCATGGCCTACGTCCCGTCGGCCATAGACAAACTGCTCGGCGTCTATTTCCTGGCCCGCGCGAGCGTCTACCTCTTCCAGCTCGACCACGCCATGTCCGTCGCCCTGATGACGTTCGGCGCGATCTCCATCGTGGTCGCGGCCCTGATGGCCCTGGTGCAGAAGGACTTCCGGCGCATGCTGGCCTACTCCAGCGTCAGCCAGACCGGCTACATGATCCTGGGCATAGGCACCCTCAACCCGATCGGCATCGCCGGAGGCCTGTTCCACATGATCAACCACGCCACCTACAAGTCCTGCCTGTTCATGACGGCGGGCTCCGTGGAGCGGCAGGCGGGCACCAGCGACCTGTCCAAACTCGGCGGCCTGTTCCGCGCCATGCCGCTGACCGGCGTCTTCTTCGTGATCACGGCGGCGGCCATCTCCGGCCTCGCCCCGCTCAACGGCTTCTTCTCCAAGGAGCTTATCTTCAAGGGCTCGCTGGACACCGGCTACACCGCCTTCTTCTGGGCCGCCGAGCTCGGCGCCTTCCTGACGCTGGCCGCTTTCCTGAAGCTGGGCCACGCCGTCTTCTTCGGCAAGCGCCCCGAGGCCCTGAAGGACGTCAAGGAAGCCCCGGTCTCGATGCTGCTGCCCATGGCCGTCCTCGCCGCCGTCACGGTGGCGTTCGGCTTCGGCGGCGAACTGCCGCTGACCAACTTCATCTCGCCCGCGCTGGACTCCCTGGGCGTCCAGCACGGCCAGCTGGCCGGCTTCCACGCCGACAAGCTGTTCTTCATCTCGGTGATAGTGATCCTCGCCGCGGTGGCCAGCCACATGCTGGGCCTGGCCGCGGGCGGGGGGAAGGCAGACAAGGCCGCCGACTACGTCCGCACAGCCCCGGCGCTGAAAGAGACCTACGACCTGGCCGACCGCAAGGCCTTCGATATCTACGAGGTCGGCATGGACAGGGTCGTGCCCTTCTTCTCGAAGCTGCTCTTCAAGATCGACCGCGCCTTCGACTGGCTGATAGACACGCTGCCGAGCGGCGTGGCCGGTTTCCTGGGCGGGACCGCCAGCCGCTTTCACAACGGCTCTTACCCGCTTTACATGGCGCTGACGCTGGCCGGCGCGGCGGTGTACATCCTGCTGGCCGCCGCCAACGGAGGACTTAAATAATGGATACGGGACTTCTCGCTTATCTCATCATCCCGCTCTTCGCGGCTGTGGTCATACCTTTCGCGGCGCGCAACCGGCCCCGCATGGCAGACGTGCTGGCCAACGTGACGCTGCTGGCGGGCCTGGCCAACCTGGCCTGGCTGGCCCTGCGCCCGTCCATGATAGCCGGCGGCTTCGCCGACATCCCCGGGGACGCCTTCTCGCTGCTGCTGGTGGCGGCCATCTACCTGGTCGCCCTCTGCGTCACCTTCTTCTCCGCCTGGTTCATCGAGGAGGGACTGCCCAACAGGGCCGCCTACTACTCGCTGATCATGGTCTCGGTGGCGGCGATGACCGGCGTGGTCACCACCTCCGACTTCTTCACGCTCTATGTGTTCGTGGAAGTCCTGTCGGTCACCTCGTTCGCCCTGATCACCACCGACGACTCCGCCGGCGGCATAGAGGGCGCGCTGAAGTACTTCTTCCTCACCTTCCCGGCCTCCGCGATGATCATCGTGGGCCTCTCTATCCTGATGATGACGCTGGGCAGCCTCTCCTACGAGAACCTGCGCATCTTCATGGCCTCCGACATCCCGGCCGGCCCGGTCACGTTCGCGGCGGCGCTGCTGCTGCTGGGCTTCGTGATCAAGTCCGGCGTGGTGCCGTTCCACACGTGGACGCCCGACGCCTACCAGGGCGCCTACGCCCCGGTCTCGGCGCACCTGGCCGGCATCGTCACCAAGATCTCCGGCGTTTACGCGATCGTCAAGATCGCCACGCTGCTGCGCTTCTTCGACGGCCGCGCCGCGGCGCTCTCCGAGCTGCTGATGTTCCTGGGCCTGCTGTCCATCGCGGTGGGCGCGCTGGCCGCGCTCAGGCAGACCAGTTTCAAGCGCATGCTGGCGTTCTCCAGCATCAGCCAGATCGGCTACATCGTGCTCGCGGCCGGCCTCGGCACGCCGCTGGCCATCATGGGCGCCGTGTTCCACCTCTTCAACCACGCCACCTTCAAGACCGTGCTGTTCCTCAACAGCGCAAGCCTCGAGAAGGCGGCCGGCACCACCGATATGGACAAGCTCGGCGGCATGGAGCGCCCGATGCCCTGGACCTCCTGGACCTCGGTCATCGCCCTGCTGTCCACCGCCGGCGTGCCCCCGCTGTCCGGTTTCTGGAGCAAGCTGCTCATAATACTCGCCCTCTGGGAATCCGGCCTGCGGACTTACGCCGTGCTGGCGCTGCTCTTCAGCGTCGTGACGCTGGCCTACTTCCTGCTCATGCAGCGCAAGGTCTTCTTCGGCCGGCCGTCCCCCGCTGCTGAAAGCGCCTCAGAGGTCTCCGTCCCGCTGCTGACCCCGGTAGCTCTGATGAGCGCCGTGATCGTGGCAGCCGGCCTGCTGTTCCCCTACTTCTACGACTATCTCAGGGTAATCGCCGAGAGGATAATACTATGAACGACTCCCGCCTGATCCTGTTCCTGCTGGCGGCCCTGTTCTCCGTCTGGGCCGTCATGGCCCGCCGGCTGCTCACTTCGGCGATCATGCTGGCCCTCGTCAGCGTGGCCGTGTCGCTGATCTTCTTCGACTACGGCGCCCCCTGGGCCGGCGTCTTCGAACTGTCGGTCTGCTCCGGCCTGATCACCGTGCTCTTCATCAGCGCGGTCACCCTGATCCGCGAGGCGGACGAGAAGACCCCTGAGAACCGCGCCCGCTTCCACGCGCTGCCGCTGGCGCTGGCGGCCTTCGCCATCGCCTCCTGGTTCTACCTGCCCGCCTTCTTCGCCGAGCTGGCCGCCTGGGCCCGCCCCGGCAACGGCGGCGGCACCATCGGGCTGGCCCTCTGGGACATGCGCCGCCCCGACCTGCTCGGGCAGATCCTGATGCTGGCGGCCGGCGTCTTCGTCATAAAGTCTGTCTTCCCCAGGAGGAACGAGAAATGAACTCCTTTGCGATGGAATGGTACCTGATAGCCCTGATCATGTTCACCGGCTTCTACTGCATGCTGGTCTCGCGCAGCATCGTGCGCCAGCTCGTGGGCCTGGAGATCGTCTCCAAGGCGTCCATGCTCGCCCTGATCTCGGCCGGCGCGCTGGCCAATAACCTGGTCTACGCGCAGGCGCTGCTGATCACGATGATCGTCATCGAGGTGGTGGTGGTGGCGGCCGGCCTGGCGCTGCTCGTCAAAAATTTTCGCCTGCACGGCGCCGCCGACATCTGGAAGCTCGACGGCCTGAAAGGATAATCACATGGACATACTTCTCTTCCCTCCGGTAACCTTCGCGGTCTCCCTGCTGTTCGTGGCGGGGCTCTCGCTGGCGCTGTCGCCGCTCTCCGCCAAGCCGGCGCGCGTGCCCGGCTCGGCCAAGCACAAGCCCTACGGCTGCGGCGAGGACGTGCCCGTCGACCAGGCCAAGGCCATCCCGGACTACCAGACCTTCTTCCCGTTCGCTATCTTCTTCACCCTGCTGCACGTGGCGGGCCTGATGCTGGCGACGTGGAGCTTCAACCCCATCTCCGCCGGCGTGGAGCTGGTGGCCGCCTATGCGGCCGCCGTGATAGTCATCCTGGCCATACTCTTCGTGGGATAAAGACATGAAAATCATAGACAAACTGATAACCTGGTCGCTGCTGAAATCGCCCTGGATCCTGCATTTCAACTCCGGCGCGTGCAACGGCTGCGACATAGAGATCGTGGACGCGCTGACGCCCCGCTACGACGTGGAGCGCTTCGGCATAGTGCAGAAGGCCGTGCCCCGCCACGCGGACATCCTGGTGGTGAGCGGCCCCGTGACGCGCCAGCAGGCCAAGCGGCTCAAGACCATTTACGACCAGATGCCCGAGCCCAAGTTCGTGATGGCCGTGGGCGCCTGCGGCTGCTCCGGCGGCGTGTTTCAGGGCTGCTACGGCGTCATCCCCGGCGTGCACAACACGCTGCCGGTCTCCGTCTACGTCCCCGGCTGCCCCGTGCGTCCGGAAGCCCTCATAGACGCCGTCGTGAAGCTGATACAGAGCGTGGAAGGCAAGAAGTAAGGAGGCCGCATGAGCGAATTTGAAATGGAAGAGAAGATAAAGTCCGCCCTGGAAGCCCGGTTCAAGGGCGCGGTTACCAACGCCGCGGTGCCGCGCAAGAACCGCGTCTGGGCCGAGCTGGAAACGTCCAGGCTCCCAGAAGCGGCGGCCTGGCTGAAATCGGAAGGCTACGATTATCTGGCCACCATCACCGGCTTCGACGAGGGGGAGAACCTCGGCGCCTGGTACCACTTCACCGACACCCACCTGATAGTGAATCTAAAGGTGAAAACGCCCCGCGCCAACCCGTCCATCCCCAGCGTGCTGGCCGTCTACCCCGGCGCCCTGTCCTACGAGCGCGAGCTCGAAGACATGTTAGGCATAAAGGTGTCCGGCCTGCCGCCCGGCCGCCGCTACCCGCTGCCCGACGATTTCCCGACCGACCAGTACCCGCTGCGCAAGGACTGGAAGCTCGTTCAGCCCGCCGAAGAAAAGGAGGCCAAATAATGTCCAAGATAACCATCCCCTTCGGGCCCCAGCACGTAGCGCTGAAAGAGCCAGAAAATTTCATGCTCGTCCTCGAGGGCGAGCAGATACAGGGCGCCACCGTGAACCTGGGCTATAACCACCGCGGCATGGAGAAGGCCGCCGAAGAACGCACCTACCTCCAGGACCTGTACCTGATAGAACGCGTCTGCGGCATCTGCTCCCACTCGCATACCACCTGCTATATCACCAACGTCGAAGAACTCGCCAAGACCGAGACCCCCAAGAGGGCGCTGGCCATCCGCACGCTGGTAGCCGAGCTCGAGCGCGTGCACAGCCACCTGCTGTGGTTCGGCGTGGCCGGCTACGAGATGGGCTTCGAGACGCTGTTCATGTACACCTGGCGCGACCGGGAGCAGGTGCTGGACTGCCTGGAACTGCTCAGCGGCAACCGGGTACACTACTCCATCAACACCATCGGCGGCGTACGCCGCGACGTCTCTGCCGAGCAGAAGACCGAGGTGATCAAGCGGATCGACTACCTCATGGAGCGCACCAACTATTACATCAAGCTCGCCACCGAGGAACCGACGATCTACGCCCGCACCAGCAAGGTGGGCCTGCTGCCGCCCGAAGAGGCCCTGCGCCGCAACGCCGTGGGCCCCACCGCCCGCGCTTCGGGCATAGCCCGCGACGTGCGCAAGGACGACCCGTACCTGATCTATAACGAACTGGACTTCAAGGTCATCACGCACAACACCAACGACGTCTACGGCCGCCTGGTGGTGCGCGCGCTGGAGCTCGTCGAATCCTACAAGATCATCAAGCAGGTCCTCAACAACCTGCCCGAGGGCCCCATCGCGGTGAAGGTCCCCATGCGCATCGCCCCCGGCGAGGCTGTGAACCACTACGAGGCCCCCCGCGGCGAGGACGTCCACTACCTTAAGTCCAACGGCACGGACAAGCCCGAGCGGCTGAAAGTGCGCGCTCCCACCCTGGCCAACCTGCAGAGCGTGCAGTACATGCTCGAGGGCGGCTGGATGGCCGACGTGCCGCTGGTGATAGCGGCCATAGACCCCTGCATGTCCTGCACGGACCGCGCCGTGGTCTGGGACCCCAAGCTGGGCAAGAAGCAGACCTACGGCTGGGAAGAGCTGCGCAAGCTGGCCATAGAGCGGTACAAGCGCCGCGGCGTGGACTTCTCCAGGCTGGGATAAGGATTGATAATGGACTCCATAATACCTCTCGCACAGATCTTGATCTTCCCGGGTTTCCTGTTCCTGGCCTGCTATGGCATGCTGCTGCAGTGGGTGGACCGGAAGCTCTGCGCCGTGATGCAGAACCGCATGGGCCCGCCCTGGTTCCAGCCGGTAGCCGACTTCATCAAGCTGCTCGCCAAGGAAGTGATAGTGCCCGAAGAAGCCGACAACTTCCTGTTCCGCGCGCTGCCCTACTTCGCGCTGGCCGCCGTGATGACCGCGATGATCCTGATCCCCGTAGGGGAGGCCGCGCTATTCTCCTTCCAGGGGGACCTCATAGCCGTGATCTACCTGCTGACCATCCCGACCGTGACCTTCTTCCTGGCCGGCTGGAGCTCCAAGAGCCCGTACTCCACGGTGGGCTCCATGCGCGTGCTCACTCAGCTCTTCGCCTACGAAGTGCCGCTGATGCTGTCGCTCATCGGCCCGGCGATACTCGCCGGCACCTGGAGCATCGCCGGGATCTCCGCCTTCTTCGCGGCGCACCCGGCCCTGATCCCGGCGCAGTTGCTGGGCTTCCTGGCGGCTATCATAGCGCTGCAGGGCAAGCTGGAGCGCCTGCCCTTCGACATCCCGCACGCCAAGAACGAGATTGCCGGGGGCCAGTTCACGGAATATTCCGGCCGGCTGCTGGACTTCTTCCTGCTCGCCGTCGACATGGAGCTGGTGGTCGGCGCGGCCCTGCTCAACGCCGTGTTCCTGGGCGGCGCGCTCGGCCTGACCGGCGCGGCGGCCGTCGTCCTGTTCCTGGCCAAGACGCTGGCCATCACCTTCCTACTGGCGCTGCTGAAAGTGCTGATGGCCCGCATCCGCATCGAGCAGATGATCAACTTCTGCTGGAAGTACCTGGCCCCGGTGGCCATGGCCCAGGTGCTGTTCGACATCTTCCTCAAGTATAAATTAGGATAAACCATGAAAAAGCCCGCAAGGATCTTCAGCGAAGTTATCAAGCACCTCTTCAAGAAAGCGGCCACCACCGGCTATCCTTTCACCCCGGCCACGCCGGCCAAGAACTTCCGCGGCCGCATCGACTTCGACTCGTCCAAGTGCATCGGCTGCCAGATCTGCGTACGGGTCTGCCCGGCCAGGGCCATAGAGATAAAGCTCTCCGAGGTGCAGCCGCCGGCCCCGGCACCCGTGGAAGGCCAGCCCGCCGTGGCGGCCAAGAAGAAGTTCGACTGCTTCATGAAGCTGGGCAGTTGCGTGTACTGCTGGCAGTGCGCCGAGAGCTGCCCCAAGCAGGCCCTCATCACCACCCAGGACTTCGAGCTCGCCCATACCGACCGCAAGAAGCTCCTGCGCCACTACAAGTAAGCGCCCTCAGACTACAAAGAAGCCGGCCCCCGCGCCGGCTTCTTTTTTTGTGCTTAAGCTTGAGGGGGGGCTTGCCGGGAGCGATTTTAGGGCGCAGGGGCAAGGGCCGCAGCGGACGGCCTATCATTAAGGCCGCGGCGAAGAATGTTTGAGGAGCGCACTGTGTGCGCGACGAGTTCTTCGCCGGCGGAGGCCCGCCGCCCCTCTTCGGCCGCGCCCGCTCTATGAGCGAGCGGCAAGCCCACCCTCAGGCGGGTTCCCATCGTAGCGGCAAATCTTTTATAATTAGGGGATGAACTTCAATTTTTCCGGCAACTGGTGGGAAACCGAACTGATACTGGGCAATACCGCCGTGGGCTACGCCTACGCGCTGGCCGCCTTCCTGGCCGCCCTGGCCTTGCTCTACATAGTAAAGAACTTCGGCGTGACCCGGCTCAAAGCCTTCGCCGCGACCACCGAGACCGACCTGGACGACCTGCTGATGGTCATGATCGGCAAGTTCCAGTGGCTGGAGTACCAGCTGGTGGCCTTCTTTATAGCCAGCCGCTACCTCGTCCTCAGCGCCGGCTTCGACCGCGGCCTCAAGACCGTCCTGTTGCTCGTCTTCACCTACCGCGGCATCACCATAGCGCAGGCGCTGCTCACCTACTGGATAAACAGGATCGCGGCTAAACGAGAGCTGGAGGGCCAGGCCCGCACCTCGGTGGTCAAGAGCACGCAGGTCATCATGCGCACCCTGGTCTGGGTGGCGGCGGTGCTGTTCGTGCTCGACAACCTGGGCGTAAACATCTCCGCCGTGCTCGCCGGCCTGGGCATCGGCGGCGTGGCGGTAGCCCTGGCTTCGCAGGCCATCCTGGGCGACCTGTTCAACTTCTTCGTCATTTTGCTCGACAAACCCTTTAAGGTGGGGGAATTCATAGTTGCCGAGCCGGTAGTGGGCACGGTGGAACATATTGGCCTTAAGTCCACCCGCATCCGCAGCCTTTCCGGCGAGCTGATGATAGTGGCCAACACCAAGCTGCTATCCATGGAGCTTAAAAACTTCAAGCACATGGAGCGCCGCCGGGTAGTGATAAAGACAGGGGTAGTCTACCAGACCCCGCTGGAAAAGCTCAAGAAAATCCCGGAGCTGGTTGCGCAGGCCCTGGCCGAGGTGGAGAACACCAAGCTGGACCGCTGCAATCTCGCCGGGCTGGGGAATTTTTCCATGGATTTCGAGACGGTGTATTACCTGGAGTCCGCGGACTACAACCTGCACATGGCCGCGCAGGAGAAGTTCCTGCAGGGCCTCATCGCCCGTTTCCAGGCGGAAGGCATAGAGTTCGCCTATCCCACGCAAACGCTTTTTATAAACAAGTAAGGAGGGAAAATGAAGAAGACCATATTAGCCGCGGCCGCGCTGGCGCTGTTAGCGTCCGGCCTGCAGGCGGCCGAGAAGAACGTAGCCGTGATCAACGGCAAGCCCGTGGCCGCGGCCGAGCTCACCAAGAAGCTCTGGTGGCAGCACGCCGCGCAGGGCCTGTCCGAACTGATAGACGAGCGCCTGCTGCTCGAGGAAGCGGCCCGCCTGGGCGTGAAGGCCGATCCGAAGGAAGTGGAAACCCGCTACAACGCCCTCGAAGCCGGCGCGCCTTCCAAGGCGGCCTTCGCGGCCAGCCTCAAATCGGTAGGCTGGACCGCCAAAGACCTCAAGGACCTGCTGGGCCGCCAGCTGGCCATACGCGGCGCAGTGATAGCCTCGCGCAAGCTGGCCGTCACCGACGCTGACGCCAAGTCTTTCTTCGACCAGAACAAGGACCGCCTGGGCGTGCCCGAAGCCGTACGGCTGAGCCAGATCTTCGTGGCCTCCAAGGCCGAGGCCGACGACGCCTACGACCTGCTCACCTCGGTAGGGGCCGACTTCTCCAAGCTCTCAGCGCTCAAGTCCTCGGACCCGGCGCTGCGCAACAGCAGCGGCAGCCTGGGTTATATCTCCCGCGGTATGCTGCTGCCGGAGATAGAAAAAGAGATCTTCGCGCTCAAGGCCGGGCAGTACACCAAGCCCATGGCCACCGGCGCGGGCTTCAGCCTCTTCAAGGCCGAAGAACTCCGGGCCCCACAGCCGGCAGTCTTCGACGCTATCCGGGAGAACATCAAGACCGCCCTGCTCAACCAGGCCATAACCCGCGAGTTGCCGCTGCTGGCGGCCGAGCTGCGGCAGAAAGCGAAGATAGAGATAGCGAAGTAATCCCGGGACGGGAAATGAAAAAGGCGGGCCGGATAACCGGCCCGCCTTTTTTTGCGCCCCGGAACCCTTAGTGGGCTTCCTCGGCCTGGCCTTTCTTGCCCAGGAAGGAATGCATCAGGAAGTAGGCCGCCATCGCCACGAGGATGAGCTGAGTGGCGTAGAAGTTGGAAGCGGCCGACGAGGTGTACAGGTCGTCGAAGCGCCCGTAGAGCAGCGAGAAGCGGGCCATTACGGTGTTGCCGAAGGCCGCCCCGAAGTAGATCATCAGGAAGTAGATGCCGATATTCGAGATCTTCTTCACCGAGCCTTTATGCTCGACCGAGAAGAAGAAGTAGAACAGCACGCAGATGGTGCCGGCGGCCACGATAAGGGCGTTGAGGATGTCGAAGCCGGACATCGAGGCCATCAGGCTGAACGGCTTGATGGTGCCGGCGATCTGGCTCATGAAGTCCGTGGACAGGCGGGCCGGTATTTCCAGGCCGGCGCCGTAGCCCATCATGAACGTGAAGCCGTAGCGCGAGATCCAGGAGATCTTGGGGATGAACTGCGTCACCAGCGACAGGCCCAGCAGGGCCGGGATCAGCACGAAGTAATCCCCGCCGGCCAGCGGCTCGAACACCTTGGGCTTCCAGATGTTGTAGAGGTAGACCTGGAACCACCAGCCCATGCCGGCGCCGAGGTACAGGTGTTCGGCGATCTTGAAGAACGGGTTGTCCTTATAGAGAAAGCTGAAGAGAAAGATAGTGAGGCCCGCGGATACCCAGGCGCCAGCTATAAGCCATGTTGTTTCGGTCATAATCACCTCTTAAAGATACCTGACTACCAGCAGAATAATATTGGACGTGAGGATCAGCAGCAGCACCATGATGTGGGCCAGGTTCAGCGCGTCGATGCCTGAAGTGCCTTTGCCGGGCTCTTTCACCAGCGACTCGAACTCGGCCGCGCCCTTCATGCCGCCGATGAGGCCTTTCAGCTGGCCGGTCTGCAGGTAGGGGCCGTAGCCGGGCTGGCTGATGGCGGTCACTCCGCCCACCACGGGCACGTTGAACTTGTCGCCGGCGTAGGCCACCCAGTAATCCAGGATGCTGGTGCCGGTGATACTGAGGATGAGGGGGATGTCCTTATAGTTGCGAACGCCCTTCATCACGGGCAGCGAGCGGGCGTCGCGGCCGTCAATGTCCTTGTCGTAGATGCCGTAGAAGTCGGAGGCCATCTGCGTCATCGCGGCCAGCGCGTTGGCCATGTACGGGTACACCACGTAGTCGGTGCCGTTGATCTTACCGGTCTCAGCGGGGACCTTCTCGATGATCTGCTGTATCAGGCCAGTGGAGCCGGCGATATAAGTGACGATGCCCACGCGCAGGTTCTTCTTGAACGCGTAGCGCAGCGCGGCCTCGGCCTGCGGGTGCAGCTCGGGGCGGGTGGACGGGTCGTAGTCCAGCGAGAAGAGCACGAAAGAGCCGGCCGGCACCTTGTCGAGGTAGTTGAAGGCGTTCTGCACGTCCTTGGAGATGGTCTTGTTCGGCAGGCCGATCGGTTTTATGATAGGGGCGAAGAGCACTACCGCCAGCGTCAGGAAGATCCAGCGGCGGTCGATCTTGAGGAATTTCAGGAGGGTTTCCTTCATAGTTTAATCCTTACCCATGTACTGGCGTTCGATGCCGAAGATTATCTTGAGCGAGGTCACAATGGCGCCGATCGCGATGCCTATCATGATGCCGCGCTTGCCGGCCACGGCGGGTACGCTCATGATCCACTCGATCACGCTGTCTATGCCGTAGCCGGTCCAGTGCATGACCGAGTCCCAGGCCATCTGGCCGAGCGGCACCTTGCCGAGGATCAGGATGAAGGCCGCGACGAACAGCACGAAGGCCTGCGCGGACTTGATGCGGAACGAGCGGTAGGCGGTGGAGACGATGTAGAACGCCAGCACCGCGAACATCGTGCCGCTGAGCGCGGTGTAAACGTAGCGGAAAGACCAGCCCAGGCCCGTCACCTGGCCGTCCACCATCTGCTTGCCGCCGGTCATCAGCGCCGGCACCACCATGATGAGGAAACCGACGAAGACGAAGAGGCTGTAGCCCCAGCCGTCCTGGCGGCGCCTGATCTTGCCGTAATGCGACACGAACAGGCTCAACAGGCCCAGCAGGAAGGCGAAAGCGAACACGATGTTCTCCCACTTGTTCATCAGCTCGACGTAGTCGACCGAGCGCTTGTGGGGGATATAGTAGGAGCCCAGCATCAGCAGGCCCACGCCCATGACCATCGCGAGGGGAAGATAGTTCTTGATGATTTTCATATCAGTATGCCTTGAACAGCGTCATTACTACCTGTACCAGATTGTCCCAATTCATCTTGGCGCCGACCGCCACCAGCACGCCGCCTATGGCGACGGAGACCATCACCACCAGCTTGCCCAGGTCCTGTACCTTCAGGGCGCTGACGAGCATCGGCTCCTTGGAGAGGTAGGCGCCGGCCGCGTAAAGTTCCTCGCCGATGAGCGTGTAGTCGCAGGCGGTGAAGAAGAACGGCAGTTGGTGCTCCACGTCGGTGCCGGCGATCTGGATGGCGCCGGTGGTGGAGCCTACTTCGGCCAGCAGCAGGGATTCGGCCATGAAGTAGCCCATGAAGAAGATCGCGGCGGGTTTTTCGCGCGAGATCATACCGTCCACCGAGGCGGCGTAGGAGAACTGGTCGTGGCTGACGAAGAAGTTCTGGTCCTCGCGGTAGGAGTCGGGCCGCCCGGCCTCCAGGTAGGACTGCTTCACCACTTCCTTGGCCACCGTCATTACTACGGGGTCGTAGTGCGGGATCTTGATCTGGCTGTCGTAGGAGGCCACTTTCTTGGCGACCTCGCCCAGGATGAAGGTGGAAGCGATCGTGGAGATGGTGCTCATCTGGCCGATGCCGGGCACATAAAAAATAGGCTTGCCCATCTCGGTGGAGCGGCCGATGGCCTCGTCGATGGCGTCCAGGCCCGCGATGCGGCGGATGAACAGGCCCTTGCGCTTGGCGTGCGAGACGGCCCAGAAGAAGGCGATCACGATGACCGTCAGCAGGATCAGGTTGTTGAGGCGGTCCAGGCGGAACCAGTTGCCGCGGATCTGCGCGGTCACGGCCAGCGACTCGGCGGTCAGCTTGTCCTTCTGGTAAGCCGCGACCTTCACCTTGACCTCGGAGCCGGACTTGAGCTCGCCCACCAGCGCGCCGAGTTCCAGCTTCACGGCAAGCTCGCCGGGCAGCGGCTCCCAGGCCCAGAAGGGCAGGGGGATGGCCTTGGCGGCGCGGTCGGCGGCCTTGAATTCGTCGGCCTGCACCCAGCCGCCCGTCTCCCGCGTCGAGATGAAGACGCGGTAGACGGTGTCGGCGGCGTATTTGCCGTCGGGCCAGCGCAGCAGCAGGGCGTTGCCGGCGTCGTAGGGCATATCTTCGGCCGCGAAGCCGGAGATCGCCGGTACGGAGGCCGTTTTCCCGGCTTTCGGGGCGGCCTCGGCCGCGCCAGCCGCCAGGAAGAAAGCGATAAGAACCGCGAGAGTCTTTGTCTTGGCCATATTGGTATTAAATATACCTTTTAACCGCATTTACAGGCAAGCGAAAACCGTTCCAGTTTTCGGGGGGGGGGAGAGGTCAAAGTCTCAGCGACCAAAAGGCAGCTGAGGATATTCGGTGGTTGTGGACGGAAAGGATGGTTCTTACCCTGTGGATATCTCGTCTTACGTCTGAAAGGGCGACGCCGACAAGCGGAGCGAGAAGCCAGCAGAGCAGTTGTGATGTCCCCAAGATGAGAGATGTCTCAGTGTTCAGGCTCCACCCCGCACTGCGATTACCCCTCCAGTCCATGTTTGATTGTTTTCCACCTTTCCTGCCGTTCGACAGAAGAACTTTCTTGGGACAGCCCTAGGCCTTTAGTCCTACTTCATATCGGGAAAAAGGACTCTCGCAGGAACACGAATATTTTTGTAGAATTTTCATTATCAGGATAGTTACGCGCCTGATTGTAGTGGGGGGGCGAACAAGTTCTGATTAGATGTTTAGAAGGAGAACCAAACATGGAAAGCATAGAAATAATCCCGGATGAAAACGAGAGCCTGAAGGATATTTTTCTGGCTGCAGAGAGGAGTGCCGTGCCCTGCGGGCAGGCATATCAGGAAGGAGAAATGGAAGGCTAAAACGCTATACCGGATGGCGGCCA
The DNA here is from genome assembly GCA_050174915.1 of Elusimicrobiales bacterium. Lineage (GTDB taxonomy): Bacteria > Elusimicrobiota > Elusimicrobia > Elusimicrobiales > UBA9959 > UBA9959. The sequence continues at coordinate 83,295 of JBFXJL010000005.1, forward strand.
TATGGCCGCCATCCGTTTTTCCTACGGGCGGTTCCACCTGAAAAAAGTTCCGCAGGATATGTTTTTTGCCCGCGGTATTAACACTTCCTCATTTTATCTCTGCTTACATGTCGTTAGGGATTACGTTCTAAAGGGGGCGGGTTTGTCTAGACCAGTTTTAGGCTCTTGCTAAGGCTAAATTCTCTTCTGCTCTGACCGCGCTCTCGGATCCTGCCTGTTGCTCCGAAGTAAACATCCGCCGGCATCTTGTAGCCCAGGCCCTGATGGTGTCGGGCGTTGTTGAAAACTCAAAGTACTGCGCCAGTCCTTCCCTGACTTCCGGGATTGTTCGGTAGCCCTTCAAGAACACGTCCTCGTAAGCGCCCGGCCCCGCCCGTCCATGCTGATCGATATCCCGCGCTTCGCCAATACTCCAACAAACTTTCCGCTTGTGAACTGGGCGCCCTGGTCGCTGTTGAAGATCTCGGGGCGGCCGTAATCTTGCAACGCCGCTTCCAGGGCCTCTATGCAGAAGTCGCTCTCCATCGTGTTCGATAGCCGCCAGCTCAGCACGTAGCGACTGTGCCAGTCTATCACCGCCGTCAGATACGCTAAACCCTGCGCCAGCCGGATATACGTGATACCCGTGCTCCAGACCTGGTTTCCCCACGTTATTTCCACGTCGCGCAGCAGGTACGGATACACAGGATGATCCGGGTGCGGCTTAGACGTGTCCGGCTTGCTCCAGATAGCCGTCAAGCCCATCCGACGCAGCAGCGTCCTGACATGGTCGCGGCCTACCGCAAAATCAAGGTCCCGCAGGTGCTCGGTCATGCGCCGCACGCCGTAGAACTGCGCCGCAGTGTATTTCTCGTCCAGCGCCGCCATCATGGCTTGGTCGCGCGGGCTGGGCCCCACAGGTTTGTAATGCAGCGTAGACCAGCTTAAGCCAAGTAGTTTCGTCTGCCGGCGCAGGCTGAACGGGCTGTCTTCTTTATCAAAGAGCTTCTTCCGGGCTTCTACTTCAATAGATCGAGCTTTTTTTTAGCCAGTCGTTTTCCATCTTCAGCTCACCGACGGCTTTATAAAGCTTGTCGACTTTTTCGGCTTCTTCGGCGTTTTCGCGCCTTTCAGCTTTCTTGTCGAATAAACCGGGCAGCTTCTGGAGCATTTCCTGCCTCCAGCGCACGATCATGTTGGAATGCACCCCGAACTGGGCGCTCAATTCCGCCAGGGTCTTATCGCCTTTGACCGCTTCCAGGGCCACCATGGTTTTAAAACCGGCTTCAAACTTCTTTCGCATCATACGGCCTCCCTACAGGTGTTATTGTACTGACTTTTTCACCTTAGGTCAGCCTAAATTGTGGTCCAGTTTTCCCCGACCATTATATTCTTCAGTACCTCGTCTAACCACCCCACCAGCAGACACACTGTCATTAAACCAATTCGATGTGGCAACAGAATTAGATAGACCCCATCAATATTAATGATATATCATTAATATCTCGGTCGACACACTGAACATGTTTTTTGCTACCGTTTTTGATTGACATCTAGCGAGGGAATACGATGAAGTATCGGTTCATACTCACAGAGAAATGCCAGGCAGACTGTCCCCACTGTTTCAATGCAAGCTACAGAAAGACAGGAGAGATGGCCCCCGGCAAACTGCTGCAATTTTTGGAGTTCAACAAAAAGTATATCGGCCGCGAAAGTCGGGCATTCCTAATGGGCGGGGAGCCCACCCTGCATCCCGATATCAATTCATTGATTGACATTTTCCAGCGACACTTTAGGTATATATCTCTCTTCTCCAATGGGATAGACCTGCATCGCCACACAGACAACCTGTCGCTCAGGAAACATGATTCAATCATTTTCAATGGTTTCACTTTTAATCCCGAAAAATTAAAACCTTTTTTCTTGAACCCGGCAAATGAATTCACAAAAGCAATACATTTCGTTTTCACCTTAGATGGCCATGAGCGGATGATGGCCAAACTAAGGAATACGGTAGAAACATACGGACTAAGAGACGACCTAAAAATTGCGATATCTCCGGATACCAATGTCAACATTTACAATAAAGAGATTAAAACCCACTATCAGGAGATTTGGTCAAAAGTACTTCTGGAAGTCAAGCAATACCTGCCGGGATATTTAATAGACCATCCCCTCCCCTGGTGTTTCTATGACAACCCAGAACTCGTATTCCTCGCCACATACTCCAACATAGGCGGCGCCGTGCGTAACGCTTTTTGTGGAAGCGGGAGTTACAATTCATGCGCCGGACTTGTAACCACCAATTTTGATCTGTATTTCTGCAACCAGACTTGGATGAAACTGGGGAATATTTTTCACAAAAACGGCGAGCCGCTGTCATTATTTGAGGTCAACACGCTCATAGACGAAGGCGTACGAAAAAAGGTCACCGCTCTAAAGGACGGGCATCCAGAGTGCCGCGACTGTAAGGTTTTGGAACTGTGCAAAGGCCGATGCTTCGCCTATAAGTTCATCAACAGCAAAGGAGATGGGAATGAATCCGGAACACCTGTCCGCGCAGCGTGTCAGAATCCTTTATAGACTTTACAGGACTTTCGGAGGAGAGGAACTGGCAGCGATAAACCGGATTTTCGACAACGCCCCGTTGCCTGCAGCCGAGGTCGCCTCATTCAAAGTCAAAAAGGCCGCCTTAAACGCTGTGACCAGCATGGCAAAAACACTGGCAGAAGATGAATTTTGTGCGCAGTTTGAAGAGGGGCATAATGGATAAACCAGAATTACTGAGATTGATATGGTGCATTACCAAACAATGCAATTTCAACTGTGAGTTCTGCTATACTCATTCAAGCCCTAAAGCTACATATGGGTTACCTCCAGAGGAAATGCAGGCTATAGCGGATCAGATCAACAATAGTCCGGTACGGCACATTTCAGTAATAGGCGGGGAGCCTTTCGTACGGAAAGACCTGAAACAGATAATCTCGGCACTGAAACCAGATATAACTCTCTCCCTCGACACAAACGGCAGTCAGTTAATAAGGAACTGGGAGGATTCGTATGACAAACGATTTCTACATGTTTCCATCGGCTTCGATGGCCCTGCCAACGACAACGAGATATATCGCAGACATACGAACAATGTACTTGAAGCCATAGAATTCCTTGTGCGCAGGGGAGTCAAAGTAATGATCCCCACCATAGTCACACGCAAAAACTGCCACAATATTAAAGAGCGAGTTCGATATATAGCCGGCTTGGGGGTAACAAAGATACAGATAAACAAGTTCTCGCCCGTCTACGGCGCCAGGAACGAAGAGATGCTGCTGTCCGAAGAACAGGAAAACGCCGTGCTGCGAGATATCCATGAGTTGGCAAAAGAGAACCATTGTTATAAGAACCTGATACGCTTCTCGCCCTGGCACAATCGCATCCACTTGGACAAGTTTGCAAGAAAATCTCTAGGCTCATGCTTTTGCGGCTACTGGAAAGCCTCCATATCCGCTGAAGGGAATTTTATCCCCTGCCTGGCGCTCTGTGAATCTGAATACGCGGACAAATTCGGGGCCGAATATGATATTCCGAATCTCCTGAAAGGCAACATCAACACTTATTTCTCGGAGAGTAAGCTATTTCGCGACGTCAGGGAGGCCGTGGTAAACTATATACCTCACACCTGCCAGGCTTGCGTATACAAGGAGAAATGCACCCATGGCTGCCGCGTAGCGTCATATTTTTACGAAGGGGCCTTAAAGACACACGACCCGAACTGCAAGATACCGTATAGCAAGGAGACTCCCGGTGAAGCAATTCATTCATAAAGCAAGAAAACCAGACGAGACAGTATCCAAAATCCGATCGCTTTTATCGGAACTCGGTATTTTCCCAGTAGAAAAGTGGTATAACTTCTCCGATAATTCCTTTTCCGTGAGGATCTCCGATATTAACAACGAGGATGTCGGCAGCAACGGCAAGGGAATCACCAGAAGCTATGCCTTGGCAAGCGCATACGGCGAATTCATGGAGCGGCTGCAGAACAGGATGCTGATACGCCACGAATATGGCCTATACAATGACCGCAGGAATGAATATCCCGATTTCAAGATCCGAGCTTTCGGAGATGTTTACGATGAATTTTCTTCCCTGCCGCTGTTAAAGGATTTCAGCCGGGAAGACGCAAAAAGGCCGGAGTTATGTAAATCGAAATGTTTCCCCTACTATAATTTCACAAAAAAACGAGTCGCCTATCTGCCGGGCAGTTTATTGTCCTCATATTGCGGCACTAACGGCATGTGCGCAGGCAACACACCGGAGGAGGCAATACTACAGGGGGTGTGCGAGATCTTTGAGCGACACTCCGCCATGCAACTATTTACGGGCCGAGAGGGCGTCCCGCAGATTCCAGTTTCTGAGATAAAGAGTCCTCTGCTCCGTGCCACTATCATGGAAATCCAAAAAAAGGGTTACCGGGTAATAATTAAGGACTGCACACTGGGAGGTAAATTCCCTGTAATAGCCACTCTGTTATTTAACCGGAACAACACCCGATACAAGATCAGCTTTGCTTCTGACCCTGTATTCGATGTCGCACTGAGCAGAAGTATCACGGAGATATCGCAGGGATCCTCGCCCGATGTGTTCGAAAGAACAATGCAACCGGCACCGTGGCTGAACTCCGCCTTTGAGTTCAATGAATTGCCTGAGGCGAAAAGATTACTAAGCATGCGGCAATTCTTCTGCAACGGCCAAGCGCCGTACCAGAGCTTTTTCCTGCATGACAGCGGACCGGCGAAACACCAGAAGGCGTTTCGGGACGAAGTCAAAGATTATCGTAAAACGCTCTTATGGGCGATATCACTGATACATAAGGCAGGCCTCGAACTTTACGTACGCGACGTATCCTATCTGGGCCTTCCCGCATACCGAATCTATGTCCCAGGGATGTCCGAGGTCTTTGCGCTAACCAGGGAGGAGGCCCTCATACCCCTCTCGTCACCCAAAAAGACATTATTAAACTTCAAGGGCGCCTCCGAAGATGAGTTGCGAATCCTCGCCGAGAATATTGAGGCCCGCCTCAATATTCCGTCCAAGGGAACCCAGGCATTCTTCAACCAGCTTTCCCGGCTTGACCTAAACCGCAGATCCGACTTGGCCGCCTTCTCACCAAGATCTTTTTTGGCGCTCATTTATTTGAGATTAAAAGATTACAAAAAGGCTTTCCGATATCTGCAGGAAGATTCGGCGAACATGTCGCCCGACGATATCGGGGCCTACAAGTCCGCCATGCTGGCCATTTTAAAATTCAAGAACGACGGTTATTCCGAAGAGGATATTGAAGCCACCCTTAAACCCATCTTTGGAGAGAAAATCGCCGCGCACATGCTCGAGTACCTAAGGTCCCCGGTCAAGATATTCGACAACTACAATCTGCCAGCCTGCGGGAACTGCGAGAACTGCGGCGTAAAACGGGATTGCCGGGTCAACTATTGGGAAAACATCGAAACTAAAATTTGGAAAAAGATGTTAAAGTATCCGATCGACCAAGAGAAATCACTGGCACGATTGGCCCCCTGAAGGATATTCCATGAAAATCGCGGAACTGAAGGGCGTAAGCAAAACGTACCGGACAAAAATTTCCGAATCCGGAATACTCCCGTCTCTAAAAAGTGTTTTCAGCCCAGACTACAGTATCACGAGAGCCGTGAATGACATCTCCTTCGATATAGAGGAAGGTGAAATCCTGGGTTTCATCGGACCCAACGGTGCTGGCAAATCCACTACGCTTAAAATGCTTTCCGGCATCCTAACCCCGACATCTGGGATTATACGGGTGATGGGACTTGACCCGATTGCGGACAGGGACAGATTGGGGTTCAAAATAGGCGCGGTCTTCGGCCAGAAATCCCAGCTATGGCTCCATCTCCCGCCCCTCTCCACATTCCGTCTTCTTGGCGACATCTACGAGATTGGCCGGGATGAGATGGAATCCCGCATTGCCCATTTTACTGAAATTTTTGGGATTTCCTCGCTTATGCAAAAACCGGTCAGAAAGCTCTCTTTGGGTGAACGGATAAAATGCGAGCTCGTGGCCACGCTTTTACATAAGCCAAAGATCCTTTTCCTAGATGAGCCGACCATCGGGCTGGATCTCGAGGCAAAAAACACCATACGCGCCCTTATAGCGGACCTAAACAAAAGTGAGAGGACAACTATTGTTCTCACCTCCCACGATGTATCGGATATAGAGAGATTATGCTCAAGGCTGATCATTATCGACAAGGGCAATATTGTCCTGCAGGACAGCCTATCAAATATCCGGAACAACTATTTCGACTCTAAAATTATTACCCTGAAGTCAACTGACCCCATTGATCTCGACTCCCTTGGCGTAGAAATACTCCGGCAGAGCGACTATTCCGCGTCCTTCAAGGTAAACCTGCGGACACAAGACATGAAAAATCTCCTAGGGAAAATAGCCGGGAATCCCTCGGTCGAGGATATCGTCATATCGGATATTTCCCTCGAAGAAATAATCCTCCGTATCTACAGAGGGGCAAAATCTGGCTATGCGGCATAAGAAATACCTTTCAATCTCCAGCACGGCCATATCCTCCCACCTCAGATATCTGAGCCCGTTCCTGATATCCAGGACCTTCATGATTCTGATTCTGTTAATTCTATACTCTCTCTATTCCATGATATTGAGGAACGGGGGGAACTTCGGCGGTTTTACCCTCCTGACATTGTTGTATTATCTTGCGGTAACAAACGCCATCGCCGCAGCCGGCACAAGCGTTTTTTCGGAGATTTCGGAGGAAATAAAGGACGGCTCCTGCGCGTACAACCTTCTGCGACCGATTCATTATGTGGCCTATAAGTACTTCAACAGTCTGGGGCCCGCCGTCCTGAACCTGTCCATTTCTCTGGTGCTAGGGATCTTAACCTTCGGGTTCTTGGCCGGATATGACCTTGATATTATACGCCGTATTTTTATCGCTTTCCCGATGCTTTTACTATCGCTTACCCTGTCTTTTTCCATCTCACTCCTCATCGGGCTGCTAGCATTTTTCATGGAAGAGACGGCCCCCCTAAACTGGATTTACGGCAAGGTACAGTTTCTCCTCGGAGGAGCATTCATCCCGCTTGATATGTTCCCAGAATGGCTAGAGTCCCTCGTAAAGCACTTGCCCACAGCTTACATCGTGTACTATCCAGCCAAATGCGCCGTTTCCCCTTGGGGAATTAACCACTTGAAGGTACTGGCTGTCCAGTTTATCTATGCGGCGCTACTTTTGACCGCAGGACTGCTTCTTTTCAAGAAGGGCATCAAGGAAATACAGGTCAACGGGGGATAACATGGCGTCTTATGTCCGAATATTAGCCAGGTATTTCCTACTGAATCTTGAAACCGCCATGGAGTACAGGAGTTCTTTCCTAATCCAGACGTTTGGGATGATACTAAATAACACGGCCATGATCTTCTTCTGGGGCCTGCTCTTCCACAACTTCGGAACTTCGCTGGGAGCTGGGGGAGTCCACTTCTCGGAAGTTATGCTGCTGTTCGCAATCGCCAGTTCCAGTTTCGGACTCTTTAATATCTTTTTCGGGGGCGCACAGAAACTCTCCCAGATAATAATCAGCGGCCAGCTCGACGTTTTCTTGCTGTACCCCAAGGATCCGCTCTTCATGTCCATTATCTCCAAATCATCGCTGGCCGCATGGGGCGATCTACTGTTTGGCTGCATACTTGCCTTTGCAGTCCTTCCCAGAAATATCTCTAGCGCGCTGGCATTCATCTACTTCTCCGGAGTGGCAACAATAATCCTTGCCTCTTTTTCGGTAATAATCAATTCCCTGACTTTCTACTTAGGGAACGCGCAGGAGATACACAGAACCGCGCTCATGGGACTATTATCTTTCTCAAGTTATCCAGAAACAGTATTCTCCGGCGCGACCAAAGTGATACTTTTTTCTTTTCTGCCAGTCGGTCTTTACCTGTACCTGCCTCTCAGGGCGATTCTGCGCTTAGATATTGCATCTTTTGCTCTCTCTTCCGGCATCGCCGCGGTGTTCCTGTTGACTGCTTGGTTGGTTTTTCGCGGTGGCATCAAGCGCTTTGAATCCGGAAATTTAATCTACTTCACGAAATGAACTCAATCCCTGGCCTTAAGCCAGGGTTTTCCACCTCTGACATAATTGGGCAGCCATTCCCCGGGCTTAAAAAGCCCGGGGATTTCTTGCAGGTTTGTTATACGTAGGGGCAGGCGGCGAAGTGCCCGGGGGCCTTTTCCTGCAGCTCGGGCACGCGGTCGGCGCACCCGGGGCGGGCTATGGGGCAGCGGGTGCGGAAGCCGCAGCCCGACGGCTTGGCCAGCGGGCTCGGCACGTCGCCCTTGAGGATGATGCGCTCGCCGCGGGTCTTGTGCGGGTCGGGCAGCGGGGCCGCCGACATCAGCGCCCGGCTGTACGGGTGCAGCGGCCGCTTGTTGACGTCCTGGCTGGTGCCCAGCTCCACCATGTTGCCCAGGTACATCACCGCGATGCGGTCGCTGATATGCTCCACCACCGACAGGTCGTGGGCGATGAACAGGTAGGTGAGGTTGAACTCGTCCTGCAGGGCCTCCAGCAGGTTGATGATCTGCGCCTGGATGGAGACGTCCAGCGCCGAGACCGGCTCGTCGGCGATGATGAAGGCGGGGTTGGTGGCCAGCGCGCGGGCCAGGCCGATGCGCTGCCGCTGCCCGCCGGAGAACTCGTGCGGGTAGCGCGAGGCGTAGGCGGCCCGCAGGCCCACCTTCTCCAGCAGCCAGCCCACCTTCTCCCGCTTCTCCTTGCGGCCCAGCTCCGGCAGGTGGATGTCCAGCGGCTCGGAGACGATGGCCTCCACCGACATGCGCGGGTTGAGCGAGGAGTACGGGTCCTGGAACACCATCTGGATGCGCGAGCGGAAAGGGCGCATGGCCGAGCGGCCCAGCCCGGCGATATTGGTCATGGTCCCGTCCTTGCCGGGGAACAGGATGCTGCCGGCGGTGACCGGGGCCAGGTTGATGAGCGCCTTGCCGATGGTGGTCTTGCCGCAGCCGGACTCGCCCACCATGCCCAGCGTCTCGCCGGGTTTCATGGAGAACGAGACGCCGTCCACGGCCTTTACCTCGCCGGTCTGCTTGAGGAAGAGGCCGCCGTGGATGGGGAAATGCACCTTGAGGTCGGAGACCTCGAGGATGTGCTGCCGGGCGGTATCGGGGTTTACGGCTGTTTTTTGGGACATTTATGGCACCTTACCTGACGGCCGGGGGCTACTTCCACCAGCTCGGGTTCCGTCTCGCGGCATTGCGGCATGACCTCGGGGCAGCGGTTGTTGAATTTGCAGCCCTGCGGGAAGCTGAGTATGTCGGGCACCATGCCCTCTATCACGGGCAGGGGCTTGCCGGGCTCGTTCTTGAAGCCGGGCAGCGACTTGAGCAGGCCCCTGGTGTAGGGGTGCAGCGGCTCGTCGAACAGCGGCTTCACGTCGGAGACCTCCTGGATGCGGCCGCCGTACATCACGGCCACCCGCTGGCAGGTCTCGGCCACCACGGCCAGGTCGTGGGTGATGAGCAGGATAGCCGCGTCCTTCGTCTTCTTCTTTACCTCCAGCATCAGGTCCAGGATCTGGGCCTGGATGGTGACGTCGAGCGCCGTGGTGGGCTCGTCGGCGATTAGCAGCGCCGGGTCGCTGGCCAGCGCCATGGCTATCATCACGCGCTGGCGCATGCCGCCCGAGAACTGGTGGGGGTAGTCCTTCAGCCGGGCCTTGGGCGACGGGATGCCCACCAGGCCGAGCATCTCCACAGCCCGCGCCTCCACCTGCGCCTCGGTCATCTGTTCCTGGTGGAAGCGGATGGCCTCCATCAACTGCCAGCCGATGGAGAAGACCGGGTTCAGGGAGGTCATCGGCTCCTGGAAGATCATCGAGATGTCCTTGCCGCGGATCTTGCGCATCTCGGGGTAGGAAAGCTTGAGCAGGTCCTTGCCGCGGAACAGGATCTCGCCGTCGGTGATCTTGCCGGGCGGGTCAGGGATGAGGCGCAGGATGCTCAGCGCGGTCACGGACTTGCCGCAGCCCGATTCGCCCACCAGGCCCAGCACCTCGTTCTCGTAGATATGGAAGTCCACGCCGTCCACGGCGCGGGCGAACTTGTCCTCTACCTGGAAACAGGTCTTGAGGCCTTTCACTTCCAGCAGTTTCTTCTTATGCTCTGTTGCGGACATATTACCTCAGCCTCGAGAAGACCTTGGGATCGAAAGCCTCGCGCACGGCCTCGCCTATCATGACCACCATGAACAGCGTGAGGGCCATCGCTATGGAGGGGGTGAGGATCAGGTGCGGGTAGTACTTCAGATACTTCATGCCCTGGTCCAGCAACGCGCCCCAACTGGGCGTGCCGACGGGCATGCCGAAGCCCAGGTAGTCGAGCGAGACCAGCGAGCCGATGGTGCCCACCACGTTGAACGGCGCGAAGGTGACCAGCGGCACCAGCGAGTTGGGCAGGATATGCTTCATCATCACCGACCATTCGCTGGCGCCCATGGCCACGGCGGCGTGCACGTAGTCGCGCGACTTCTCGCGATAGAACTCGCCGCGGATATAGTACGAGATGCTTACCCAGCCCTGCAGGATCACTATCAGCGAGACCAGCAGCAGGAAGGTAGGCTGAACGATGGAAGCGATAATGATCAGCATGAACAGGAACGGGACGGAGGCCCAAATCTCTATGAAGCGCTGCGTAACGATATCCACCCAGCCGCCAAAGTAGCCCATCACGCCGCCAATGATGATGCCGATGACATAACCGGTGAACGAGACGATCAGCGCGAAAGACATGGAGATGCGGAAGCCGTAGACCAGCTGCGCGAACACGTCGGCGCCCGAGTCGTCGGTGCCGAGCAGGTGGGTGGCTCCGGGCCGGTGCGGGGGACGCCCCGGCATGTCGAGCAGATGCTCGCGCGGTGAATAGGGATAGACCGGCATCAGGACGGAAGCCTTACCGGCCGCGAAGACGGCCTTGGCGTCGGCAAGCGTCTTCATGTCGGCCTCGATGGCCGGCACGATGTCCTGCAGGTCCTGGTAGTCCTGGCGCTCCTCGGCCGTCGCCTTGGGCCCGGGCTTCCTGCCCAACTGCGCGCGGATGGCGGCCAGTTCGCCGGCCAGGGTCTTTAACTGCTCGTCGAAGACGGAGGGATCCCTGCGGGCCGCCGCGAACAGCCGGTAATCCACCTGGTCGTCGCCGACCTGGCCGTAGTCGGCCTTGCGGTCCATCGCGCTCGGGGCCTTGAAGAACAGCAGCCCGTCGAGCCACTCGGCCGCGGCCGGGAAGGCCACCGTGGAATTGTAGCGGATGAACAGCGGCTTGTTGTTCACCATGAACTCCAGGAACAGCGACATCACGAACAGCGTGGTCACGATGAGAAAGGAGTAGTAGCCGCGCTTGATGGTCTTGAAGCGCGCGATGCGCTTGACCCAGTGCGGGGCGAGCTTCATGTCGAAGCCCAGGCGCTCGCCGGCTTTGACATAAAGCCGGGGCAACGCCCGGTGCGTGAACAGATAGCCCGCGGCTAACAGCAGGGCGGCTTCGAGGAGTGTTATTATCAGGGTCATTTGCCGAACCTTATCCTGGGGTCTATCAGCGCCCAGATCATGTCGGAGAAGATATTGCCGGTCAGCCTGATGAGCACCAGGAAGACCAGCGTGCCCAGGATCACCGGGTAGTCGCGCTGGATGACGGAGTTGAAGCTGAGCAGGCCCATGCCCGGGATGTTGCAGGTCTTCTCAATAAGGAAGGAGCCGGCGAACAGCAGGCCCAGCGCGTGGCCGATGCCGACGGTCAGCGGGATCAGCGAGTTGCGCATCGCGTGCACGAACACCACGCGCCGCTCGGACAGGCCCTTGGCGAAAGCCGTGCGCACGTAGTCGGCGCCCAGGTTGTCGAGCAGCGAGTTCTTCATCAGAATGGTCATGGTGGCGAAGCCGCCCATGATATAGCCTACTATCGGGATGGCCGTATGCTGCAACTGGTCGGAGATGCGGGCGAAGAAACCGAGCTCCGCCCAGTTCTCGGACCGGAAGCCGCCCAGCGGCAGCACGTCTAGGTAGCTGCCGCCGCCCAGCAGCACCATCAGGATCAGGCAGGCCACGAAGCCGGGGATGGCGTAGCCGATAAAGACCAGCACCGAGGTGGCGGTGTCGTAGCCGGTCTTATGCCGCAGCGCCTTGCTGACGCCCAGCGGCACGCAGATGAGCCACGAGGCGAAGTAGCCTATCAGGCCGAAGTAGATGGAGATGGGGAACTTGGAGATTATCACGTCCAGCACCGGCTCGCTGTAGACATACGAGCGGCCGAAGTCCAGCCGCACGATGCCCCACAGCCAGCGGGCATAGCCCTCGGGGATGCTCTTGTCGAGATGATAATACTTCTTGAGCTCCGCCATGGCCGCGGCCGGGATCTGCAGCTCGGTTTGGGCGCTGGCCATGCCACCGCCACCGCCCTCGCTCATCATAGCCATCTTGATCTGCAACTGGGCCTGCTCTATGGGGCCGCCCGGCACCACGCGCAGCACGGCGTAGACCAGGAAGGTGATAGCTATGAAGGTCACCGGGATCAGCAGCAGCCGGCGCAGAAAGTAGGTAGTCATTCCATGCATAGTTTAAGACCTCAGTCCCAGGGCCGGTGCTCCACCTGCCCGACGGGCAGGCTGGCTCCGGACTCTATCGCCTCGTTCAGGGCTTTCTCCTTGGCGGGGTCGAGCCACCACAGCGAGACCATGCCGCGGTAGTCTTTTACTTTTGAGAAGTATTTTTCCGGGTGGCCGAACTTGTTGTAATAGAGGACGCGGCTGAAGCCCGAGCCCCAGCCCAGCGCGTAAGAGTGCGCCCTGAAGATGATGCCGTCTATCTTGCGGACCAGACGCATCTGTGTCTTGCGGTCGAAGGCCAGGTCGTACTCCTTGCACAGCGCGTCCACCTCGGCGTTCTTGAAGCCGGGCAGGTTATTGGTGTCGTTCTTGTCGGCCAGGTCGCCGCCCCATGAATTTTCCGGGTTGGGGAACAGCAGCGCGCCCCAGTTCTGCGCATGCAGGGTGAAGTTGCGCTCGCCCACCTTCTTCATCAGGGTGTTGCGGTCTATCTGCTTGAGTTCCATCTTGATGCCGGCTTTCCTGAAATCTTCCTGCACCACCTTGTAGATGCGGCTCATGCTGGGGTCGCCGTACTCGAACATGATCTCCAGCACCTGGCCGTCCTTCTCCAGCCAGCCGTCCTTGTTGCGGTTCTTCCAGCCGGCCCGCGCCAGCAGCACCTTGGCCATGCGCGGGTTGTAGCGGATCTTCGGGTTGTCCGAGTTGGCCCAGTCGCTGCCGGGGTAGTAGCTGTCGATAAAGGTATACTCGTTGAAGAAAAGTTTATCTATCAGCTTGTCGCGGTTATAGAGCAGGGCGAAGGCCTTGCGCACGTTGCGGTCGTTGAACGGCGGCTTGCGCATGTTGAAGACCAGGCCCGAGAAGCCCTGCGGGGCCTTGGTGAAGATCTTGCGCTTCTGCACCCAGCCCTTCCGCACCTTCTCGAAGTCGCATTCCTCCAGCCAGCGCTGGGACTTGTTGACGAAATACCAGTCCAGCTCGCCCTTCTTGAACTTCTCGAAGGCCAGCTCGTCGTCGAGCACCACCAGCCAGGAGAGCTTGTCGAAATTATTGAGGCCGATATTGGTTCGTTCCTTAGCGCCCCAGTAGTCCGCGCGGCGGGTCAGCGCTATGGAGTGGTTCTTCTTGATATCCTCGGCCTTCAACTCGTAGGGGCCGGAACCCGTGAACGTCTTCCAGTTGTAGTCCTCCAGGTACTTCTCTCCGCTCAGGCCTTTGAGTTCTTTGGCGGGAAATATGGACATGCCGCTCCCGAAGTAGAGAAAAAGGCGCCAGTGCAGCTTCTTGGTCCGCACCGAGACCACGCTGGGGCTCACGGCCACGGGCTTCTCGTAGCTCTCACTCCACATCATGTGCGAGTACGGGTCCTTGATGTCCTTGCGCACCCGGAACTCCCAAGTGGCCACCACGTCCCCGGCGGTCACCGGGCTGCCGTCGGCCCAGCGGGCCTTGGGATTGATATGGAAAGAAAAGGTGCGCTTGTCGGCCGAGACCTTCCAGTAGTCGGCCAGGGCGGGGATATACTCCAGCGTCACCGGGTGCAGGCCCACCAGCGTCTCGTACATCATGTTCTGCAGGTCGCGGCTGGCCATCGAGTTTGAATTGGGGCCCAGCGCCCGCAGCGTGGGGGGATAGTCGACCCAGGTGGAGCGGAAGGCGCCGCCTTTTTTGGCCTCGGGCGAGCCGATCAGGGCGAAGTCCCTGCTGGTCTCCCAACCGGCGGAGTTGAACCCGGGCTCGGCGCGCAGGGGCGCCACTACGACAGCCAACAACAGTACCGCGCAAGTGATTTGTTTTTTCAGCATTGTTTGACCAGGAACCGCCGCCAAAGGATAACCGGCCGACATGAAACCGCCGCCGGTGAAGTCGGCGGCGGGGCTATCTTTACTTCTCCAGCACCTCTATGTTGGCGCGGGGCACCACTATCACCTCGCCGCCGTCGAGCTGCACCTCGAGCACGCGCGCGTGGCTCTCGCTGCCTATCACGGTCAGTTCGGAGGGCAGGGACTTCACCGTGCCGATCACGCCGAAATGCGGCTCGCGGATGATGCGGATGGGGTCGCCGGGCTCGATCCAGCCGCGGCCCTGGTCCTTCTTGCACTCGGTGACGTTCTTGGGGAAGCCGGGGATGATGATCTCGGGGCGCATCACGCCGGCGCGGATCTGCGTGGCGCCGCTGACGCTGGCCTTCTCGCCGTTGCGCGACGAGAGCAGCTTGAAGGTGTACTCGGCCATCGGGATGGAGCCGAAGCCCTCGGTGACGATCACCGTGAGGCCGATCTGCTCGGTGCCGGTCACGGCCACGCCGATGTCGTAGCCCAGCAACTGGCGCAGGTCGCGGTCGTGGATGCCGCCCACCACGATGGCGTGGACGCCCAACTCGATAGCGCGCTTGATGGTGGACAGGCTGGCGTGCCTACCGCCCACTACGATCTTGCCCTTGTAATTGTCCTTGATGCTCTCGGGCTCCAGGTCCTCGTCGGGGCTGGCCACCGCGATAACGATCTCGCCGTTGGTCTCGCCGCCTATGCCGAAAATGCCCTGGATGAACGTGCCCTCGGCCTCCAGCGTGACGCCGAAATCGGGGGTGACCTCCACCACGGTGCCCTTTACGTACGCCTTGATGGGCAGCACCTTCGGGGGCTCGCGCAGCAGCACCTGGCCGGTCACGTCGGAGACCGACTCTATGGTGCCGTCCACCGGGGATTCCACGGAGGTCTTGAACCATTTCAGGAAAGGCTTGTTCTCGGCGAGGATCTCGCCCTTCTTCACGGTGTCGCCGTCCTTTTTAAGCATGAAGCCCTTGACCTCCTCGGGGCCCGCGGCCAGCCGGTTGGCGACGTTGACGGAGAAAACCTTGCCGGGCAGTTCGGTCTTGGCCACCACGTCCAGGGCCTCCACGTGCTGCCCAAACTGGGCGAGCACCTGGCCGGGGATCGGCAGCAGGCGCTTTTTTTTGAGCAGCGTGCAGGGCATTACCTTGAGTCCGGGCGTATAAGCGTGAGCCATAAGTTGTCTCTCCTAATAAAAGTAGCGTCTAGCTGGCCTGGGTTCAGACCGGGTACATCCCCATGGCCTTATACCACTTGTTGAGGTTGTCGCGGCGTTTGCCGGGTTCCTTGGACAGAGTGAAGGGCCGGCCGCGGCCGTCGAGTACCAGGCCCACTACGCCGCCCTCTATCTCCGCCTCCACTTTGTTGCCGGAGCCGGCGCCCATGTCGAAGCCCTTGACGGGTTTGGCCACAAGTTTCGCCTTCGGCGCGTCGAACGGCACATGCACGATATCACCGAAGCGCAGTTCGCCGTGTTCCTTTCTGCCGTCGGAACCGGTCACTTCCCAGTCCATGATCTTCTGGCCGTCCTTGGCCAGACCCTTGGGCGCCAGACACGTGCCCATGCGCACCAGGCAGTCGTGGTAGAACACGTCCAGCGCGGCCTTCTCGCTGATCTGCGCCAGCACGCCCAGGTGCGGCATCATGAAGATGCTGTCCACGGCCATGCGGGTGACGCCCTCGGGCTGGTAGGCGTCTATCATCATCATCATCGACTGCGTGCGGCGGGGGGAATGCGCCAGGATGCCGCCGGAGCCGATCACGTAGTCGAGCTTCATCACGTTGATGAGGCTCTGGCCCGACGAGGTCTGGTCGAAAGCGTCGGAGATGGAGCGCTCCTGCTGCACGCCCTTCAGGCCCACGGCCAGGGCCTTGTGCTGGTCGAACGCCAGGCGAAGGGCTTCGCGGGAGACCGCGTGCTCGATCTGCAGGTCCTCCACCGTCTGCGGAATGGTGGTGGGGCGGATCATCTTGTTCTTGAGGCGGTTGCGCAGGTCCTGCTCCTCGATGTCGAAGGGCAGCCAGCGCAGGATGTTGGCCAGGCCCGCCTCGGCCATCACGTTGGAGATGGAGTAGCTCATGCCCAGGTTGGCGCTGACGGTGCGGTTGAAAACCTCGGAGAACACGCTGAACACGTCGGTGGTGGCGCCGCCGATGTCCACGGCCAGCACGTTGAAGTTGTTGGCCTTGGCGAACTTTTCGGTCATGGTGCCGACGGCCGCGGGGGTGGGCATGATGGGCGCGCCCACCATCTTCATCAGGCGCGGGTAGCCGGGGGCCTGCTGCATCACGTGCTCGAGGAAGATGTCGTGGATCTTGTGGCGCGCGGGCATCAGGTTCTCGCGCTCGAGGCTGGGGCGCAGGTTCTCGGTGATGATCAGGGCCGTGCGCTCGTCGAGGATCTCCTTGAT
The DNA here is from genome assembly GCA_050174915.1 of Elusimicrobiales bacterium. GTDB lineage: Bacteria > Elusimicrobiota > Elusimicrobia > Elusimicrobiales > UBA9959 > UBA9959. The sequence goes on from JBFXJL010000005.1 coordinate 100,192, forward strand.
CTTGCCCTGGGCCATGCTGTTGCCGGCGTAGATGACGGGGAGTTTATAGGAAGCGCCCAGGCGCGGCTTGGGGTCGGCCGCCTTCAGGAACTGCGCTAGCTCCACCACGTGGGTGACACTGCCGCCGTCGGTGCCGCCGGAGAGCAGCATCATGTCGGGGCGCAGCTGGCGGATGCGCTCTATCTTCTCGTGGTCCGCGCGGCCGTCGTTGGAGGCCAGCACGTCCATCACTATGGCGCCCGCGCCGAGCGCGCAGCGCTGGGCGGATTCGCCGGTCATCGCCTTTACGGCGCCGGCGACCATCATCTGCAAGCCGCCGCCGGCCGAGCTGGTGGAGACGTAGATGTCCGCGCCGGTATTGCCGCTGTTCGGGGTTATGATCTTTTCGCCGTCGAGCAGCTTACGGCCGGAGAGCTCCTCCACCTCGGTGATGGAGTTCAGCACGCCCTTGGTAACGTCCTCGAAGGGGGCTTCCACGGTGGTGGGCGCCTCGCCGCGGAACGTCTGGCGGTAGGTGTCGCCTTTCTTCTCTATCAGCACGGCCTTGGTGGTGGTGCTGCCGCAGTCGGTGGCTATGATGACTTCAAGGTCTTTTTTTGACATCTGGATCTTCCTTTGCGGGGGATTCTTCGTTCAACAGCTCTACTAAATAGGCTACGGCCTTCCTGTTCTCCAGGAGCGCCTTGTACTCTTGCAGCTTGGCCTTGTTAAAGAACGCGCCTACCAGCGGCTCCAGCATCTGCAGGCCCTGGGCGCCCAGCCCGTGCACGGGCGCCGTGCTTTCCACGGTAAAAGAGGCTATGGCCGCCAGGCCGCGGGCGCGGATCTTGACCGCCAGTTCCCGCAGCAGTTCCTTCTCGGCCGGGCTCGGCTCGGGCGGCACTGGAATTTTGAAGGCGTTATCCCAAATACCCATCGCGATTATTCTACATAAAATTAAAAGTATATCCTAGACAGCCGTACCCCTTGAAACCCGGGGATTCGTGGTGTATACTCAACTTAAGGGTTTTTGGGGAACGGACGGAGGCTTTATGAACGGCGGCAATCCTTTAAACTGGAAACGGGCGCTCATGCCCGCTGCGGCTTTTACCCTGGCCCTGGCAGCCGGCATCAACTATTTCGTGGGGGGACGGGGGGACGGCGCGGCGCCGGCCGGCAACGACGCCTCCTTCAAGTTCGCCTCGGGGCCCAAGTACGCGCCCGGTTCCGCCCCGGCCCGGGGGCAGGCCGCCAATCAGGGCTCTTCCATCGACCTGTTCCGGGAAGTTAACAAGAATTACGCCTCCGCGGAGCCGGGGGAAGAGGCCGGGATCAGGCCGGTAAAAAAGCCCCGCTCCAAGGCAGAACTGCAGGAGTTCATGAGCCAGGTGCGCAACGACATTAACTTCGACCCGGCCGCCGAGTCGCCGGGAGAAGGGGACGGCCCCTCCGCCCAGAACAGGGCCTCCGGCGGCAGCGCCGGCGCGCCGGCCCGGGAACAGCAGGCCGCGGCCGTCACCGCCAGGACCGCCGCCGTTTCCGGCGACCGCGCCCCCAAGCTTAACGCTTCGCGCAGCGGCTTCTCGGCCGGGCGCATGACGGGCGGGCTGTCCCGCTCCGGCGGCGCGCTGCAGCGGCGCGGCCCGGGCGCGGAGTACGGCGCCTCCTCCGGCGGCGGCACGAACCAGGACACCGATTACTCCGACTCGTCGGGCGGCGGCGCCCGCAGCCTGGAGGCCGGCGCTTACGGTTCCCACGGCGGCGGCAGGTCGGCCGCCCAGCCCTCGGCCTCGGGCGACGACGCCAGTTCGGCCGGCGGCGCGCCCAAGGAAGCCAAGGAACCGCCGCCTCCTCCCGCGCCGGTGGCTTTCGTCTGGCCCCGCTCTTTCGACTTCGGCAACATGTACATGTACGAGACCGCTTCCAGGCTGGTCGTCGTCATGAATATAGGCAACGCCCCGTTGAAAGTGGGGACGATAGAGAACCTGGACCCGGAAACCCCTTTCCTGAAGGAGAAAGATAAGTGCAGCAAGACCACCCTGGCCCCGGGCAAGAGCTGCACGTTCAAGGTGCGCTTCTCGCCCAGGGAGAAACGCGAGTACCTGACCGGCTTCGGCATCCCGTCCAACGACGAGGGCGCGATGGACTACCAGAGCTACATCGAGGTCAAGGGCAACTCCAAGTATTCCTATTCCACCTGGTGGTGGCGGCGCTTCAACTACTCCGCCGCGCTCAATAACCGCGTCAACTTCGGCATGGTGCCGGCCGGCCAGACCACCGACGAAGCGCTGCGCGTGACCAACAACAGCGGCGGGACCTGGGAGAACCTCAAGCTCAACACCTCGGGGCTGCCTTCGTCTTTCAAGATCACCAGGGACGGCTGCTCCGGCAGGGACCTGGGGCCGCACCAGTCCTGCGCCGTAACGGTAGCCTTCACGCCCACCGACGCGGTCAACCGCAAGTTCACCTCGAGGTATTACGGTCAGTACCACGCGGCCGAGTTCCGCAGCGGGGCCAAACAGTATCACCCGCGCCCGTCCTTCCCGCCGCTTGTGCTGGAGAAGCCGGTGGAGGCCGACCCGAAGGGGACCATCCGCGTGCTGGCCAACTACAACAGGATACTCAAGACGGGGCACGCCGTGCTGGACATACCGGTGCAGGGCAAGAGCTGCGCGGCCTTCCCTTTAATGGGGCTGGTGCGCCTTCATCACTACTACTACTTCAAGAAGTAGGCGCGAAAGCCGCGGCAACGGACGGCGGGCAGGGGCCCGCCGTTCTATTTTTTAGGGGGGAAAGAAATACCGAGTTTGACTCCGGGCTTTACGCGGTGGGCGCGGGCGGCGCCGGCCGGCAGTTCCAGCACGCAGACGGCGTGGGAGGAGGCCCGCGCCAGTTCGGCCTCGGGCTGGCCGGGCACGGAGCGCGGCACGCGGTGGAAAACCCGCAGCACCTTCAGGTCGGCGTCCAGGAAGACCATGTCCAGGTCTATATAGGTGTTCTTCATCCAGAAATGTTTAACGCCCGGGCCGCTGAAGACGAAGAGCATGCCCGCGTCCGGGGCCAGCGTCTCGCGGTACATCAGGCCCTTGGCCTGGGACTCAACGGTCAGAGCCAGCTCGGCGCGCACGCGGAAGCCGTCGGGCAGCCGCAACTCGGCCGAGGCGGCGCCGGCGGGCACCTTCAGCGCCAGGGCGCTGCCGGCCAGGCAGGCCAGCGCGGCGGCGAGCAGCAGGCTAGTCTTTTTCATCTGGGGGAGAAACCTCGGCCGGGGCGGCTGTGGAAGTTATTACCGGCAGGAACAGCGGCATGCGCCCGTCGGCGGCGGTCTTGAGGGCGCCGGCTTCCTTGAACAGGGCCATGGCGTCGGCGCCGTGAGCTTTCGCAAGGCCGCGCAGGCCGCCCGCCTTGGGCAGTTCTTCGGCGAGTTTTTTGAACGGCACACCGGATTGCTCCGAGAGCAACAGCAGCGCGGCCAGCTCCTGGCGGTAGAGGCCGGCGCGCAGGTAGCGCAGGATCTCCCTCTCGGGCGTGGTGGATTCGAACACGGCGTACAGGGTGGAACTGCTTATCTCTGCCGTCAGCGCCCAGGAGAAAGCGTCCTCGCCGGAGGTGTCGATGCGGGCGGAGTCGCCCTTGAGGAAAGCGTCCGGCCCCACCTCGGCGCCGAGGAAGACCTGGGCGCCGGCCGGCGCGCAGCCGGCCAGCAGGCAGAAGGCGAGGACGAGGCGCTTCACGTTGCCCCTAGAGGGAAGTGGTGACGAGCGTTTCGGTGGACAGCACGCCGGGGATGCAGCGGATCTGCTGCACGACGATATTGGAAAGCTGCGGGAGGTCGTCGGTCTCCATGTCCAGCACCAGGTCCCAGCGGCCGAACACGGCCGACATGTGCACCACGCTGGTCAGGCCTTTGAGTTTGGCCAGGGCCTGCTTTTCCTTGCCAGGCATCAGTTTAACGAGTACAAGTCCGGTTACCATATGTTTTCCTTTCCGGCGCGGCAGCGCGCCGCCTTACCTTTATTATACAACCGGGCCCGGCTCCGTTCAATAGGAGATTTACGGGGAAATTATTATAATAGAGCCATGCGAGCCGTTATACAGAGAGTGACCCGCGGAGGAGTGACCGCCAATGGCCTGGAGCGGAGGATAGGCCCCGGCCTGGTGGTATTGCTCGGCGTGGGCGGGGGCGACGCCGAAGCCGACGCCCTGCTGCTGGCCGAAAAGACCGCCAACCTGCGCATCTTCTCCAACGCCGAGGGCAAGTTCGACCATTCCGTACTGGACACCGGCGGCGAGGCCCTGGTAGTCTCGCAGTTCACGCTTTACGGCGACGCCTCCAAGGGCCGCCGCCCGGATTTCGCGGCCGCCGCGCGCCCCGCCGAAGCCAACGAGCTCTACCAGCGCTACGTCGCCGCCCTGGAGGCTCTGGGCGTGCCGGTGAAGACCGGCGTGTTCGCGGCCGACATGGAAGTGGAGATCGTCAACGACGGCCCCGTGACCATACTGCTGGATACCAAAAAACAGTGAAGACCGCCCTCAGATCTTTTTTCCTTCCGCTGGCCGCCTGCCTGCTGCTGGCCGGCTGCACGCACCGGCAGCCGCCCGCCGCGGCAAGGCTGAACGGCGGCTTGCAGACTCCGCTGGACCGCATCGTGGCGACCCTGCTGGAAGCCAGGGAAAATATCCCGGGCGGGAAAGTGGTGGTCTATGAACTGCAGGATATTTCGGGCCGTTCCACCCCGGAGGGCAAGCTGATAGCCGAAAGGCTGACCACCCTCCTGGCCCGCACTGGCAGGTTCACCGTCATAGAACGCAGCCGCCTGGAGGCGGCGCTCAAGGAAATGAACATGGCCGCCGCCGGCATAACGGACCCCGGAACAGTCGCCAGGGCAGGCAAGGTCCTGGGAGCTGAAGCCGTTATAACCGGCACGCTTACCAAGCTCAACGGCAGGTACGAGATCAACGCGCGGGTAATAGCGGCGGAGACCGGCAGCATACTCGCGGCCGTCACAGAGCAACTGGAAGAAGAAGACCTGCGGGTGGACGGTACTGTGCCGCACGAACCCTCCGGCCCCGTAGAGCAACTCTGGCCGGAAACCGCCCTTCAGCCCGCCGGGCAGAACCTGCCAGAGGACTGGGAAGAGTGGCCAAGCTGGCAGGGGGGTGACTACGGCCGGTACTCTTTAGAGGGCGGGAAATTGACCTACCGCCTCGGCTCCAGGCAGCACGACCACATAGACGCCCCGATGGCGGGGGGCTACTACCCCGGCCTGCTGCTCTCCAAGCAGATAAGCGGCCGCTACTGGACCGTAGAGGCTAGGGTAAAATACCATATGCCCCAGGAATCCGGGCGCTGGCTTTCTTTCTACGTGTGGCTAGGCCAGCGCGGCGCCAGGCCGTCCATTAATTCCGCCGCGCGGGTGCTGGCCCTAGGCACTTTCCGCATGGGGGATTCCGGCTACCATACCAACCTGCTCCAGTTCTTCCGCATCCCCGGCCAGCAGAAAGAGGTTCCGCCGCCGAAAGACTACTCGGTAGTGCGCTTCGAGCGCAGAGGCGAAGTTTTCAAGGCCTGGCTCAGCTACGACGGGAAAAAGTTCGAGGAAACCCTGTCGTTCGATTTCCCCGCGGCCGCCGCCGGGATCTCGCAGAAGATAGTCCTGGGCGGACAGGCTTATTCCGCCACGAGATCCTACGCGGAGTATGATTACATCAAGTTCAACGGAAAGGACCTTTTCTGATGAACTCCGCGGCAAAGAACACCGTCTCGCGACTGGCCCCGCTGCTGGCCCTGCTCTTCGCTGCCGGCTGTCTGAACCCGGCCATGTTCAAGAAGGGCGCCTACGCCATGGACGACTGGGACTCCTGGACCGGCTGGAACGACGCCTACGGCGCCGGCGAGGTGAATAACGGGGGGCTCTATTACCGCCTAACCGCCCGGCAGGACGACACCAGGGACGAACCTTCCGACGGCTATAACCCCGGCCTGATACTTTCGAGGGAACTGCAAGGCCAGCGCTGGCAGGTGGACCTGGAAGCCGATTTCAAGATCCCGCCCGGCCAGATGAAGCGCTTCTCCTACGGCGTGTGGGTGGGCGGCGACTCGGCCAGGCCGTCGCTGGGCAACGCTTCGGCCCTGGTGAAGCTGGTGGTGCAGCGCCAGAACGGGCCGCGCCGCTCCGACGACGCGCTGGACCTGATCGTCATGCCCGGCGGCCGGCCGGCGCCGCTGCCGAAAAAACTGAAGGTGCTGCGCTTTGAGCGGGACGGGGATTATTTCACCGTGGCGTACGCGCTCAACCGCAAGGATTTCACGCCGCTGCTGCGCCTCGACGCCAGCGCGGCCGCGGACGCCCCGTCGCAGAAGTTCTTCGTGGGCGGTTTCGCCGGGGGGGACCCTCAGGGCGCCTACGCCAGGTTCAAAAGCCTCAAGATAAACGGACGGGAAGTACTGCGGTAAAAGGACTATATGAAAAAACATTGGCAAAAGAACGAGCGGCGCCCCGCCGCCGGCGGCCACGAGGCTCTCGTGGAAGGGGTTATACAGCATCACGGCACCTTCGCCTTCATGCTCTCCGAAACCGAAGGGGCCGGCGACGTATTCCTGCGCGGCCGCGGCCTGGACCTGGCCATGGACGGGGACCGGGTGCAGGCCAAAGTGCGCCCGGAAAAGTCCGGCCGCCTGGCCGGCGAGATCGTTAAAGTCATAAAGCGGGCCCACACGACCATGGTGGGCGTGCTCAGGGGCGTCAGGACCACCTGGGCCCTGTTCCCCGAGAAGGGCTCGGCCCCGCCGGCCCTGGTCTCCAGCTTCGCCCCGGGGATAGTCCCGGCCGAGGGCGTGTTCGCCGTGCTGGAGGTCAAGCGCTGGCCCGGGGACGGAGAACCCGCCTCCGGCGTGGTGACCGAGATACTGGGCAACCCCGCCGACGTCAGCGCCAGGATAGATTCCATCCTGCGCGCGCGCGGCATCAACGAGGCCTTCCCCAAGGAAGTCATGGAGCAGGCCGAAGCCTGCGGCGTGCGCCTGGAGCCGTCGGCCTGGAAGGACCGGGAGGTGCTCTTCGACCTGCCCGTCTGTACCATAGACGGCGCCGATGCCAAGGACTTCGACGATGCCGTCTCGCTGGAACCGCTGCCCGGCGGCCTGCTGCGCCTGGGCGTGCACATCGCCGACGTGGCGCACTACGTCAAGCCCAACACGGCCCTCGACAAGGAAGCCTACGCCCGCGCCACCAGCGTCTACCTGCCGGACCGCGTGGTGCCCATGCTGCCGCCGGCCCTGTCCGACAACCTCTGCAGCCTGGTGCCGCGCCAGGAACGCCTGACCATGTCCGCCTTCATGGACATCGACAAGACCGGCAAGGTGGTCAAGCGCCGCCTGGCCTCCACCGTGATCCGCTCCTGGCGCCGCTTCACCTACGAGGAAGTGCAGACGCTGCTCGAGGGCGGCAAGGTGCCGGACGTGCCGAAAGCCGTGGACGAGGCGGTGCGGCGCATGGGCGTCCTGACCGACGTCCTCTACAAGCTGCGCGTCAAGCGCGGCGCGCTGGACTTCAACCTGCCCGAGTACAAGATCAACGCCGACCCGCACGGCCGCCCGCTGGGCGTCTCGCTGCGGCCGCGCCTGAAGGCGCACCGGCTGATAGAGGAGTTCATGCTGCTGGCCAACGAGGCCGTGGCCACCGAGCTCTTCGAGGCCAAGCGGCCGTTCCTGCACCGCCGCCACGACACGCCGGACCCGGTCAAGCTCAAGGCGCTCAGCACCGCGCTGGGCGAACTGGGGCTGTCGGCAGGGCACATACACGGCGCCAACGTGCAGAAGGGGCTGCAGGACGTGCTGCGGCAGGCCGAAGGGCACCCGCTGGCCAACCTGATCAACTCGCTGATGGTGCGCAGCATGCGGCAGGCCGTCTACTCGCCGGTGTCCCAGGGGCATTTCGGCATAGCCACGCGCTTCTACTCGCATTTCACCTCGCCCATCCGCCGCTACCCTGACCTGATGACGCACCGCGCCATAAAGGCCCTGCTGGAAGGCCGCAAGGAGAACCACGCCGCGCCCACGCTGGAAAAGGCCGGCATCCACTGCTCCGAGCGCGAGCGCGCCGCTTCCGACGCCGAGCACAAGTCGGTGGACGTGATGCGCGCCGAGCTGCTGAAAGAGCTGGTCGGCACGGTAATGGACGGCGCGGTCACCACGGTGATCGAGAGCGGCGCCTTCATCCTGCTGGGCGACAGCGGCGCCGAGGGGCTGCTGAGGGTCAACGGCCTCAAGCCCGGCACCAAGGTGCGGGTGATGCTGGCCTCGATAGATCCCGCCACCGGCAAGATAGAACTCTCCCTCGAAGGAGGCCGCCCGCAGCAGCCGGCGCAGCCCGGCGGCGGCCAGAGCACGGCCGGCCGCGACCGCTGGAAGGTTTCCAACCAGCGCAGAAGTTCCGGCGGCGGGAGCAGACGCGGCAACGGCGGCGGCAGCTCCCGCGGCAGCCGCGGCAGAGGCAGAGGCCGGCGCTAAACCGCCAGCCAAGGGGGAGGGGACGTTCTTAACTATTGGACTATTTATCAACTATTTTGCCGTAAGTTGCTACAGATAATCCGGTAAACACAGAATATCCCGCCGCCGTATTTAAATGGAAGAACTTGAAGAATTCAAGCGGGCTCTTGAAGCGCAAGATTTTAATGCGCTAAAAAAGGTCCGCAAGACCGATCTTCATGCCCATGCCTACCTCTCGGCAGGGATGGAGACTTACCAGGAAATTTCCCCGAAAATAGCTCCTCCGCCAAGCAGCTTCAATGGCTTCTCCATCTTTAGTTCATGGTTGGAGAAGAACTGCGCTTTGATCGAGCGCGCCGGCTATGAAAAAGTAATCTCCGCCGCGTTCCAGAGGATGGCTGACGATGGGGTCATTTACGCGGAAATGTCCTTTGACTATCATGACTGCCTGTCGATGGGTCTGAAGATAACCGACTGGGCGAGACTGATACAGACGCAATACGAACCCTATAAGATGCGGTTTAACCTGTGCCCGGAATTCGGAATCAGCCGGGAGGAAGCTCCAACTGTCTCACAGCGTTACTTAGAGGAAGCCGCACCGACAGGCTTCTTCCGTTCCATAGACCTTTACGGTGACGAACTCTGCCGGCCGGTGAGCGAATTTCGGAATATTTACGATCTTGCCTCTTCTTTCGGAATGAAGAGAAAAGCGCATCTGGGAGAATTTGGACAGGCCGCTGACGTATCTGTCCCTCCAGTAATTTAGCGCTTGGAAGGTACCGTTCACTGTCGGAGCACCCGATACGCCGCCTTTTCGACCACGGAGTTAAGCTCACATTGAACAGCGATGATTACATGGTTTTCGGCGCAGGTGTGACCGACGAAATAACAAGACTACACGAAAGCAGAATTTTCAGCGCAGAAGAACTCTGGCAAATAGTCCGCACAGGCCTCGCCGAACGGGGACGTTCTTAACTTTCGGACTATTTATTCTCTGCCAGTCATTTTTGCCGTCCAAGCCGCAAAAACCTCTACCCACGACCACAAACACAGGCGACACTCCCTTGTCGGGATGACCTGCTATGCTATCTCAGAGGGGGGCATATGCCAAGACAAGCCAGAACCGACCTGCCGGGACAAGTCTATCACGTTCTTTCAAGAGGAATAGAGCGACGTGAAATTTTCTACGAGCCAGAGGATTATCTGGATTTCAAAGACCGAATGTCGACATGGCTGTTGAAAACACGAACCAGTTGCCTCGCCTGGGGCCTGATGCCAAATCACTTCCACTTCCTGCTTCGCCGGGGTGAAAGACCGCTTTCAGAACTCATGCACAGGGTAATGACTGGATACGCCGTAAACTTCAACCTTCGCCACCAGCGGGCGGGGCACCTGTTCCAGAACAGGTACAAGTCGATACTCTGCTCAACGGAAGGGCAACTTGTGGAGTCCGCGGTGTACATACATCTGAACCCGCTCCGGGCGAAACTAGTACAGGACATTGCGGGACTTGAAACCTATAAATGGTGCGGACATCGCAGCGCCGTGTCCGGATCTGCGGACAAGCTGCTGAACAGAGAATCCCTACTCGCGCACTTCGGCGACAGTGAAACAGCCGCACTGGCACAGTACAAATTAAAACTCGCCGAAAGATATTTTGAGGGAGAGAGCGATGTGCAGCCAGAATGCGAGGGAAACACCAGCCTAAGAGAATCATACTGGGGGGAACTGTCCGATCACGAATCCGGAACTGATACTACGGAGGTTCCGTCTCTTACCCGCATGGAGGCTCTTTACGAAGCGGAGAAGATCACCGGCATATGCAGACGAGATATTCTCCGACACACACGGTCCCGCGGGCCGGCAAAGGCCCGGGCAATATACTGCAACCTTGCCCACGACAAGGCGGGAGCAAAAGTTGTGGAATTGGCTCGGGAACTTGAATTAACCGAAAGCGCCGTGTCTAAATTGATACTTAGAGGGCGCGAGTATGAAAACCTAGACACCGCAAATAGTCCAATAGTTAAGAACGTCCCCTAATTACTTACGCAGCAGGGGGCGCAGGCGGGCCAGGTCTTTCCGGTAGGCTTCGGACTTGAGCAGCTCGGCGTGGAAGAGGTCGCCGAAAGCCTTGCCGGCGGCGATGTCGCCGGGATAATGCACGCCGCCCACCACGCGGTCCTGCGCTATCTCGTCGGCCTTGGCGTAGAACTCGGCGCGGCGCTCGGGCACCAGGTCGCTGAGCACGGCCGCGGTCACCCGCGCGGCCGAGGAGTGGCCGCTGGGATAGGAGAAGCTCTTGCTCTTCTTGATGCAGGGCTTGGCCTCTTCGGGGTAGGCCTTGTAGGGGCGGGGGCGGCTGAACCGCGCCTTTATCTCGTCGAGGGCCTCCTCGAAATCGGCCGACAGGCGGTCGAAGAACCCTTTAAATTCGGCCGGTACCTGTTCTCCGAAAGGGTTGTCAGCGCCCCAGTAGGCGTCGTAGGTCTCTTCGGCGGTGCGCTCGGCCCTGGCGCAGTCGGCCGCGGTGCGCTTGTTCTGCCAGGCCAGCACCCCGGCCAGGTCGGCCTGCTGCTCCATGGAATCAGCTGCCGGAGGCGGAGGGAACGGCGCGGTCTTGAAAGGCTGCGGGGCCACGTAATGGACGCGTACTTCCGCCGCTTGCGGGGCTACGGCCGGGCGCTGATGGGCACAGGCGGTTAGCGCCAGGGCGGCGGCTATAAACAGGTATCTTTTCTTGAAAGTCATAAACCGATTATACAAATTCGGCAGGCGGCGGCTGTACGGCCGACAGATACTCATTGTAAGCGCTCTTTAAAATTTAAATAATAGTCATATGAAACCGGCTATCAATGAAAAACGGATGGTCCAGCTGTTCTGCGAGCTGGCCCGGATAAAGTCCCTTTCGGGAAAAGAAGGCGCCATAGCGCGGCGCCTCTCCATCCTCCTGAAGTTCATGGGAGCCGAGGTCACCGTGGACGACGCCGGCCGCAAGATCGGCGGCGAGACCGGCAACCTGACGGCCCGCTTTCCCGGCACCGGGGCCGGCGAGCCTTTCCTGCTGTCGGCCCACATGGACACCGTCGGCCCCGCCGACAACGTCGCCCCCGCAGTCCACAAGGACCGGATCACCTCCGACGGCACCACCATCCTGGGCGCCGACTGCAAGGCCGGCATCGCCATAATCCTGGAGGTCATAAAGACCCTCGAGGAGAACCGGATCCCTCACCCGCCCATAGAGGCCATCTTTACCGTCAGCGAGGAGATGGCGCTGCTGGGCGCCAAGTACCTGGATTACTCCGGCCTGCGCTCGCGCTACGGCCTGGTCTTCGACAACGAGCAGGGCATAGAGAACGTGATCACCAGCGCCCCCGCCGCCGACAAGATGGACATCAAGGTCTACGGAGCCGCCGCCCACTCCGGCGTGGCGCCCGAGAAAGGCATCTCCGCCATCAAGGTGGTGTCGAACGCCATCGCCGGCATGAAGCTCGGCCGCATAGACCGCGAGACCACCGCCAACATCGGCTTCATCAACGGCGGCAACGCCATCAATATCGTGCCGCCGCTGGTGGAACTCTCCGGCGAGGCCCGCAGCCACGACCCGGCCAAGCTCAAAAAGCAGACCCGCCACATGGAGGACTGCCTGAAGCGGGCCGTTAAAAAGATCAAGGTGCGCGACGGCGGCCGGCTGATCACCCCGCGCTACGAGTTCCTGGTGGAGCAGAAATTCCCGAACCTGCGCATAGACCGGGACAACCCGGTGCTGCCGCTGATAGCCGCGGCCATGCGGGAGGAGGGCATAAAGATGCGCCCCTCGGCCTCCGGCGGCGGCACCGACAGCAACGTGCTTTACGGCCACGGCATCAAGGCCCCGGTGCTCTCCACCGGCATGCGCGACGTGCACACCACGCACGAATACCTGGACCTCAAGGATTTCTTCGCCTGCGCCCGCGTCACGCTCAAGGTGTTGAGCGGCTGGCGCGGCGCGGCCGGAAAGTAGCGGATAAAGGACCCTATGGCACACGTATTCAACCCGGAAGAGAGGGGCAAGCTCGACAGCCCGGAACGGCGCGCGGAGCTGCCGCCCGAAGAGACCCTGGTGAAAGCCGGCATCAAGCCCGGGGACATCATCCTCGATTTCGGCTGCGGCACCGGCTACTTCGCCTTCCCGGCCGCGCGCATGACCGGCCCCAAGGGCGCGGTTTACGCGCTGGACATCTCCGGCGTGATGCTGGCCGACCTGCGCTCGCGCGCCGCCTCCACCGGCATCTTCACCATACACACCCACCAGGTGGCCAGGGCCAGGCCTGAGATCCCGGCGGCCCCCTATACCCTGGCCCTCATGGCCGAAACGTTGCACGAGGCCGACGACAAAGCCGGCCTGCTGGCCTCCGTAGCCGCCGCCCTGAAACCAGGCACCCGGTTCGCCGTCATCGAATGGGCCAAGAAAGAGACCGCCGGCGGCCCGCCGCTCAAAGAACGGATCTCGGAAGACGAGCTACAGGTGCTGCTCAAGAAGGCCGGCTTCACCGAACCCGCCTCGGCCCCGCTGGGCGCCGCCCACGTACTTTACACCTGCGCGAAGAAAACCGACTGATGAACAAGGAAAACCTGGCCGGCCCGGCGCTGGCCGTACTCACCGGCCTGCTGCTGGCCGCCTGCTATGCGCCGCTCTCGCTGGGCTGGGCGGCCTGGCTGGCCCTGACGCCGCTGTTCTGCGCCGTCATCGCCGCCCCTTCACCCCGCGCCGCCGCCGCCCTGGGCGGTCTGGCCGGCCTGGTCTTCTACTCGCTCGCTCTTTCCTGGATGCCGGCCGTGGTAAATTTCCCGGCCCTGTTCTTCTGGGCGGTCTTCGCTTTCTGGGTGGCGCTGCACGCCGCCCTGCTGCGCGGGCTCTGGGGCCTGGCCGAAACCGGCGGTCTGAACGCCCGGCGCGCGCTGGCCTGGGCGGCCGCCGCCGGCCTCTGCTGGGCCGGCCTGGAATATTTCCGCTCCGAGATCTGGTGGCTGGAATGCCCCTGGCTCGGGCTGGGCTACAGCCAGACCTTCATTTCTCAACTGTTCCAGACGCTGAGCGTCTGGGGCGTCTACGGCCTCTCGGCCTTCATCGTGGCGGTCAACGCCGCGCTGGCGCTGGCGCTGCGGGGCCGCTCCTACCTGCCCGCCGCCCTCGCCCTGGCCGCCACGGCGGCCGCCTGGGCCTGGGGGGAACACAGGCTCAAGACTTTCCCGGCCGACGCCGGGCGGCCTTTCACGGCCGCGCTGGTGCAGGCCGAGCGCTCCGACATAAACAAGCTGGCCCGGCTGAGCCTCTCGCCCGAGGCCGCCGGAGCGGACTTGCTGGTCTGGCCGGAATGCTCAGTTTACCCGCCGCGCCCCGACGAGACGGCCTATGAGGCTTATATTTCCGCCAAGCTTGCCCCGTCGAAAGCCGAAGCCGTGGTGGGCGTCTGCGTGCCAGCCGACAGGCGTCGGGGCGTGCGGCGCGCCAACTACACGCTGCATCTGGGACGGGACAAGGAGCGGACCGGCAAATACGAAAAGATGCACCCGGTGCAGTTCGTGGAATGGGGCCTGCCCAGGAACCGCAGGCCCGAGCCGGTGCGCACCCCGCTGGGGCTGCTCGGCCCGCAGATCTGCTACGACCTGGCTTTCGAGAACGGCAGCCGGCTGATGGCCGAAGCCGGCGCTGAAATACTCATAACCCCGACGCTGGACCCCATGGAATGGACAGCCCTGCAGCATACGCAGCACTCCGACATGACGGCAGCGCGCGCGGTGGAGACCGGCCTGTGGATAATCCGCGCCGCCTCCTCCGGCAGGTCGCAGGTGGTCGACAGCCTGGGCCGCGAGCGGGCCACGCTGGCCAACGGCGCCGAGGGCGCGCTGGTAGCGCAGGCGCGGCTGGCCGCCGGCGGCACTTTCTACACCCGCTACGGCTGGCTGCTGGCCCCTTTCGCGCTGCTCTTCACCCTCGGCGCGGGCCTGGCGCTATGGAGAAGAAAGTAATTTGATAGAATGGGACCAATGAACAACAGGGCGCGCCGCATCCTCTGCGTGGACGACGAGGACTTCAACCTGGACCTGCTCGAGGCCCTGCTCAAGCCGCACGGCTACGAGACCTACACCGCCCTCAACGGCAAGGAGGCCCTGGACGTGCTGGCCGCCCAGTCCGTGGACCTGGTGCTGCTCGACATCAACATGCCGGTGATGAACGGCCACGAGGTCTGCCGGCGCATCAAGGCCGACCCGCAGCTCTCCCACGTGCCGGTGATCATGATCACCTCGCTGGATTCCAAAGAGAACAAGATGAAAGGCATGGAGTCCGGCGCCGAGGAGTTCCTCTCCAAGCCCTACGACCAGGCCGAGCTGCTGCTGCGCATCGGCAACATCCTGCGCACCGCCGAGTACGCCGACGCTTTCGAATACCTGATCCTCGCGCTGGCGCGCGCCGCCGAGGCCAACGACATAGACACCGGCAACCACATCCTGCGCGTGGGCGAATATTCCGCGCTGGTGGCGCGGGAACTGGGCCAGTCCGAGCGCTTCATCGAGACCATCCGCAGCCAGGCCACGCTGCACGACGTGGGCAAGGTGCATATCCCCAGCCAGATCCTCAAGAAACCGGGCCGCCTGACGGCCGAAGAGATGGAGGAAATGAAGCAGCACACCGTTTTCGGCGCCATGATCATCGGCGACCACCCGCACCTGCGGTTCGGCCGGCGCATAGCGCTGTGCCACCACGAGCGCTGGGACGGCACCGGCTACCCTAAAGGCCTGAAGGGGGAGGAGATCCCGCTCGAGGCCCGCATCACCTCCATCTGCGACTGCTACGACGCGCTGCGCAACTCGCGCGTCTACAAGCCCAACTACGACCACGACGGCGCCTGCCGCATCATTACCGCCGGCGACGACCGGATGAAGCCGGAGCATTTCGACCCGGCGGTGATGGCGGCGTTCAAGAAACTGGCGCCGCGGTTCGACGAGCTTTACGAGAAGATGCTGGACACCAAGGAGAAGGTTTAACAATGACCGACACGAAAGAAGAATCCTTTATAGGCAGGTTCATGGTACTCAAGGGCTCCGTCCGGGAGTTATGGATCATCTTCGCCACGAAGATCATGACCATCCTCGCCTACGCCCTGGTGAACTCCGTGCTGGTGCTGTGGCTCTCTTCCGACCTGAAGTTCAGCGACACGAGCGCCGGCTTCGTGATAGCCAGCTGGTCCATCATCCTCACCACCTTCACCGTGATGGTCGGCTCCCTCGTGGACGCCGTCGGTATCCGCCGCTCGCTCATCGTCGGCTTCGGCCTGGCGGCGCTGGCGCGCTTCGTGATGGCCTTCGCCGCCATCCAGTACATCGCGGTGCCCTTCGGCCTGTTCCCGCTGGCCCTTGGCGAGGCGCTGCAGACGCCCGTCATGGTGGCAGCCGTGCGGCGCTTCACCACCACCAAACAGCGCTCCATCGCCTTCTCCGTCTATTACTCCATGATGAACGTGGGCTTCGCGATAGCCGGCTACGTGGTGGACAAAGTGCGCGGCGGCCTGGGCGAATACGGCCACTTCACCGTGCCCTACCTCGGCATCCAGATCAGTTCCTACCAGACCATCATCCTGCTGGGCATGCTGTGCACGCTGCCCAACCTGGTGCTGACCTGGTTCGCCATGCGCGAGGGCGTGGAAGTCACCGACGAGGGCGTGAAGATAACCCCGGCCGTCTCCAAGTACCAGGGCGAGACTTTCACCAACGCCTTCCTGTTCTCCTGCCGCGACGCGGCGGCGGACTGGTGGCGCATCTTCAGCTCCCTCTGGGCGCAGCCCGCGTTCTACCGTTTCCTGGCCTTCTTCGGCTTCGTGGTCTTCGTCAGGTTCATCCTCTACCACTTCTACTACACCTTCCCCAAGTTCGGCATCCGCGAGCTGGGCGACGGCGCGCCCATAGGCCAGCTCTTCGGCACCTTGAACGCCGTCGTGGTCATCATCCTGGCGCCTATCGTGGGCGCGCTGACGCAGAAGGTCACGGCCTACAAGTCGGTGATCATCGGCACCACCATAGCTGCCCTCGCGGTGTTCCTGATGGCCGTTCCGCCGGACCTGTTCCAGCCGCTGGCCGACGGACCGCTCGGCGCGCTCATCGCCTGGTGGCTCAACCTGGACCTGGCCGGCAAGCCGCTCAACCCGCTGTTCCCGGCCATAGTCCTGGCCGTGTTCATCTATTCCATAGGCGAGGCCTTCTACTCGCCGCGGCTCTACGAGTACCCGGCCGCCATAGCGCCCAAAGGCCAGGAGGGCTCCTACATGGCCCTGTCCATGCTGCCGTATTTCTTCGCCAAGTTCCTGGTGGGGCCGCTCTCGGGCATCCTGCTGGCGGCCTACTGCCCCGCCGAGGGCCCCCGCAACTCCCAGATGATCTGGGTGTGGGTGGGCGGCATGGCCCTGGTAACCCCCATAGGCCTGCTGCTGGCCAGGCGCTACATCCAGGTGCGCGAAGCCGGCCGGGAATAAAGACGGCCTCCGCCACCCTATGGCCAGCGCTACTTTAGAAGCCGTACTGCTAACCAGGGACGAGGCCCTTTTCACGGCCTGCCGCCTCAGGTTCGCCGACGGCGGAGTGGGACTCACGCTGGCCCGCACGCTGGCCGAGTTCAGGGCCGCCCTGCGGGAGCGGGGCGCCGGGGTGGTGATACTCGACGGGGAGCATACCGGGACCGTGCTGGGCCTGGAGACCGAAGAGGCCGTCACCAAGCTCTCCCCGCTGCTGGCCTCGCGGGTCATCGTGGTGCTGACCGAGGCCGGGGCCGCCCCTGAACGCGTGGTACGCCTGCTGGAGCTGGGCGCCCACGACGTGGTGCAGAAGCCGGTCAGGCCGCGTATCCTGGCAGAGCAGCTCAAAGCGCTGGTCCGGGTTTTCTCCCGCAACGGCCGGCCGGCCAAGGGCCTTTCCTCGGCCCCCGGAGACACGCTGATCATGGACTACCCGCGCCGGCGCTGCTATATTAAAGAAAAGGGCGGGAGCCCGCGCGAGCTGAAATTCACCCGGGCCGAGTTCCGCGTGCTGCACCTGCTGCTGCAGAAGAAAGGCGCCGTGGCCACCTACGCCGATTTCCGGGACGCCCTCTGGCCCGACGCAGGCTCCTACCGCGAGATCACCCACATCCTCCACCAGCTCGTCACCAATATCCGCAAGAAGATAGCCGCCTCCGCCGCCAGGATAGAGAACCTGCGCGCCGAGGGTTTCCGGCTGGTGCAGCAATGAGCATCAAGTTCAAGCTGGCGCTGGTTATAGACGCGCTGCTGCTGCTGGCGCTTCTGTTGTTCGGGACCATCGCCTATAACAACCAGAAGGCCCTGCTGCTGCGGCAGGCCACGGAGTCGCGCGAGAGCACGGTGCAGTCGCTGGCCAACGTCACTGAAGAGAGCGTCTCGGCCGAGGACGACGCCCTGCTGATGGCCTACACCGCCGACCTCAGGCGCATCATCAAGGAACTGGACACGGCCTACGTCTCCGACGGCAAGTATATCCTGGCCCACACGGACCGCAGCCTGGCGCCGCGCCAGCTGCCGCTTTCCAGCCAGGGGGCGCCGGTGCGCACTCATTCCAGCCGCCTGCTGGTCAGGGAGCGGCTCCGCCCGGAAGCGGAGCACGGGGTCTCCTACTCGCGCAAGCGCGTCACCGTGCGCGGCCGGCCCTACGACGCGGTGGTGGGCTATTCCGACGAGGCCGTAGCCGGCAACGTGCGGCGCGCCCTGGACCGCACAGCCGCCACGCTGATAAAAGCCGGGGCGCTGGCGCTGCTGGCCGGCACGCTGCTGGCCTTCTGGATAGCCGGGCGCATGACCAGCCCTATCAGGGCGCTGCTCGGGGCTTTCTCCGCCACCGGGGAGGGGGACCTGAACCGCTCGATGGCCGATACCGGCCGCCGCGACGAGGTGGGCGCGCTGAACCGGGAGTTCAACCGCATGGTCTCCAGGCTCAGGGAACTAGACGAGCTCAAGAAAGATTTCGTCTCCTCGGTCACGCACGAGCTCAAGTCGCCGCTGGGAGCCATCGAGTCCTACCTGGAGTTGATGGAGTACGAGGTGGCCCAGGCCGCCAAGGCCCCTGCCTCCTTGCCGGCCAGGCTGCCCAAATTCCTGGAGAATATCTCTTTCGTCAAACAGAATTCCGGCCGCCTGCTCGGCTTCATCACCAGCCTGCTCGACGCGGCTAAGATAGAGAAGGGCAAATTCGAGGTCTCGCGCAAGCCCGCCGCCATAGAGCCGCTGATAGAGTCGGTGGTACGCCTCTTCAGGGAGAAGGCGCGCAGTACGGGCGTGGAGCTGAAGACGGACGTGCAGGACAAACTGCCGCAGGCGCTGCTGGACTCCGAGCGCATCACCCAGGTGCTGACCAACCTGCTCTCCAACGCGCTCAAGTTCACGCCCTCCGGCGGAACGATAACGCTGGCCGCCGCGCTGGTGCGCGAAGCAAGCGGCGCCGGCGGTGAAGAGCGCCCGGTAGACATAAGCGGGCGCCGCGCGCTGCGCGTGACGGTGGAGGACACCGGCCCCGGCATACCCCGCGAGGATCTGGGCAAGCTTTTTCAGAAATTCTACCAGGCGCCCGGCAGCCGCGCCGGGGCTATCGGCCCCAAAGGCACGGGACTCGGCCTCTACATAGTGCGCAGCATCGTGGAGGCGCACGGGGGGAAAGTCTTCGCCGAAAGCTACGGCCGGGGCAGCCGGTTCGGCTTCGAACTGCCCGCCTGACCCTAAAGGCATTATGAAACTTATACTCATCGTCGACGACGAACAGGATTACGTCAACATCATGGTCCAGCTGCTGGAACCGGAAGGCTACAAGACGCTGGCCGCGGGCACCGTCAAGGACGCCCTCCACCTGCTCGAGGTGGTCACGCCCGACATGCTGATCGTGGACTGGAACCTGCCCGACCGGACCGGCCTGGAGCTGGTAAAAGAAGTGCGGGCGCAGAAGAAATTCCGCAAGACCCGCGTGGTCATGAACACGATACGCGACTCCGAGAGCGACCAGGTGGCCGCATATCTCGAGGACGCGGACCTCTATTTCACCAAACCCATCAAGCCCGAAATCTTCCTGGGCAAGATAAAAAAACTCCTGGAATAAACTATGCCGGCGCCGCAAAGGCCGGCCCCAAAGTTCCATTGACTATTCATTGACTAGTCATTGATTATTCATTGATTGTCTTCAAGTAATCCTTAAGTTATAATTTACACTAGCGGTGGATAACGGCCGGCCCAATTAGCGGCGCCGGCCTATATCATGCTCAAAAGAATTTTAACCTTACCTCTGCTGTTCTTAGCCGGCAACCTTGCCGGGCAGGCCGTCTACACGGAGAACACCGAGGGACAGTTCAGCGCCGGCTCCCATAATTCCACCTACATCTCCGCCTCCGCCGTGGCACTGGACCATTACGGCCGCGCCGCCGGGCTGGCCGCCGCCGGCGACGACACCTGGTTCAACGGCAGCTGGAACTACAGGCTCCCGTTTACGGTGACTTCCGCCAACCCCGCCGGGCTGGCCGGCTACGCGGTGGCGGTCACGGTCAACACTCAGGACGCCATAAACGCCGGCAGAATGCGGGCCGACGGCGCGGACATACGCTTCACCACCGCCGCCGTCGCCGGGCTCGCGCCCTCGCTGCCCTACTACATAGAGTCGGGCCTCAACACCGCCGGCACGAAGATCTGGGTAAAGCACCCCCTGATCGCCACCGGTTCCAACCCGCTGTACCTTTACTCCGGCAACGCGGCCGCGGCCGCGGCCTCGTCGCTGCCCGGCACCTTCGTCATGGGCGACAACTTCGACGCCGCCAACGGTTCGGCCCCCAGCGGCACCAACTGGGTGAACATAGAATCCGCACCCCCGGCCGACGGCTCGCTGCGCGACATACAATCCAACCGCCTGCGCATCCTATTCGGCAGTCCGCTTGGCACGCGCTACTACGGCCTGCGCAGCGCCAATCAGTATTCTTTCGCGGCCGGCCGCCGCTACCGCGCCGAGCTCAACGCCCGCGCTTCCGGCGACTCCTGGTCCAGTTTCACCCTCTGTCAGTCCGTCTACACGCAGTCCTACAACCAGTACGACTGGCTGCGCGTAGCGGTGCACCATACCGCCTCCGGCCCTTCTTATTCCATAGAGCGCAGCGACTACGGCACCAAGACCACGCTGGCCTCCGGCGCGCTGCCGGCCGGTCTGCACGCCGTGGACTTCCTGATCACCGCCTCCTCGTTCAGCGTGCTGCTGGACGGCGCCGAGGTCTACGCCGCGGACAATACCCTGCCCTTCAACACCCCCTACCTGTACGTAGAGGCCGGCTCAGCCGGGGCGGCGCTGGAAGAATTCGTTTTCGACAATATCACCGCGCAGCCCTACTCCTATCCCGAGCCGGCCTTCGCCTCGGCCGGCGCCGAACAGGGCCGCCGCTACGCCGCCGGCAGCTTCCTCTCGCAGGTCTACGACAGCGGCTCCGCCGGCTCGCTGTACTCGCGCGCCGACTGGGACTCGGCCGTGCCGGCCGGCTCGTCGGTAACGCTGCAGGTCCGCGCGCACGACACCGACGTGGCGCTGGGCACCTTCACCGCGGCAGCCCAGGGGGGCAACCCCGCCGTCTACGGCCGCTACGCGCAGTACCGCCTGAATTTCACTGCCACGGACCCGAGATACACCGCCGCCGTCAGCAGCGTCACGCTGGTCTACGGCTCGCCGCCGCTGGCGCCCGCCGCTCCCGCCGGCCTCGCCCAGTCCGAAAGTTCCATCCGCTGGACATGGACCGACAATTCCTCCGGCCAGTACCAGGAGGAGGGCTTCAAGATCTTCGACGCCAGCGGCGCGCTGAAAGGCTCGGTCGGTCCCGACTCCGGCGAGTGGACTGAGAGCGGCCTGAACCCCAACACCCTCTACGCCCGAGCCGTGGCCGGCTACAACCAGGCCGGCACCGGGCCTTCCTCTCCGGTCTCGCGCTACACGCTGCCCGTGGTCCCCAACGTCGGCTGCGACCGGTCCACCGGCACCTGGCTGTCGGGCGCGCTCACCTGCAACAACCTGGCCGGCTTCGGCGCCAACGGCGTGGCGTATTACCGCTATCAATGGACATCCAACCCTTTCGCCACCTAGGGCGGCAGCGAAGCGCAGTGGACCGCGGGCTCCCTGTCCAAGTCGGATTTTTCCACCGGCAACTATTACCTGCACGTAAAGTCCTATAACGGCAACGACGTGTCCCTGAGCGGCTACCAGACCTTCGGGCCCTTCTGGTACGACAAGAACCTCCCGACCGTCAACGGCTTCAGTCCGTCCTCGGCCCCGTGGACCAACGTTTCCGGCTTCCCGATACAGGTTTCGCTGAGCGATACCGGCGGGTCGCAGTTGAGCCTCGGCCGCTACAAGTGGACCTTCACCAACGACCGCCCGTTCTCGGGCTGGCTGCCTTTAGTGGGCGCGCCGATACTGGGCACCAGTTCCTCCACGGTCAGCATCAGCGCCCCGGGCACCGGGGGCCAGTACCACCTGCACGTAGAGGTGGACGATACGGCCGGCAACGTGGGCTATGGTTACGCCGGAGTCTACAAGCTCGATAAGACCAACCCGGCCGCCAGCGTGGTTATAAACGGCGGGGCGGAATACACGCCCTCGCGCAACGTAACGCTGGCGCTCACCTACTCGGACTCCGAGTCGGGGGTGAAGAGCCTCTCCTACAGGAACGTCGGCGGTTCGGAAAGCCAGCCGGAACTGCCGCAGGCCACCACGGCCTGGACGCTGACCCCCGGCGACGGGAGCAAGCAGGTCTATGTAAAGGCCACCGACAACGCCGGCAACATAGTGCAGAACGCCGACACCATCATCCTCGATTCGCGCACCTCGCTGCTGGGAGCCGGCATCAGCGGCACCGCCAGCGGCGTGATGGGGGAAACGGCCGACTCCTTCCAGGCCCGCGCCGCCCTCGCCTGGGCGCCCGACGGCTTGCCGCTCGCGGGCAAGACCGTCTTCTTCCACTTCAGTGGCTCTACCAAAACCGCCCTGACCGACTCGCTGGGCGCGGCGGCCACCGGGTTCTACGTCCCCACGGCCACCGGCACCTACGTTTACGACGTCTGGTTCGAGACGGACGGCACCTACTCCGCCTCTTCCTCCACCGGCACCCTGCTGGCCTCGCAGCGCGGCACCACGCTGATCACCGAGGACGTGAACGCCACCTCCAACGCCGCCTTCATCGCCAAGGCCACTCTTAAAGACTTCTACACTGAACTGCCTATAAGCGGGGAGACGGTCTCTTTCTATTTCGAGGGTTCCACCCTTACCGCCGTCACCAACGCCGTAGGCGTGGCCACCGTCACCTACACCGCCCCGCAGGAGGTGAATTTCTACGACTATAACGCCACCTACGCCGGCGGCGCCGTGTACGCCCCCAAGACCGCCTCCAGCCGCGTGGGCGTGGGCCTGCGCGTCACCAGCCTCGCCGTGCCGGCCGCGGCCGCGCTGGCGCAGGCCGAGTTCGACGCCCAGGCCACGCTGATCGACGGCACGGTCCCCGTAGCCGGCGCGACCGTCAGTTTCTATTTCCAGAGCTCGACCCAGACCGCTCTTACCAACGCCATCGGCGTGGCCACCGTCACCTTCACCGTCCCGGCCTCGTCGGGCACCTACCCCTTCTCGGCCGCTTTCGACGGCGACGGCACCTACGCGGCCTCCTCCGGCGGCGCGCTGCTGACGGTCAACCGCAGGCCGCTCAGCCTGGCGGGCGAGATGGGCCAGGGCTACGTGGACGCCGACTTCCAGGCCAGGGCGGTGCTCTACGACGGCGTAACCGCGCAGCGCGTGCCGGGCAAGGCCATAGTCTTTGTTTTCGAGAATTCCTCGGCCACGGTGGTCACCGACGCCCTGGGCGTCTCCACCGCCGTCTTCGCCTCGGGCTCGCTGCCGCGCAGCGCCACCGTCTACTACTATTTCACCGGCGACTCCGGCTACGCCTTCGCCGATTCCACCGCGCCGGTCTCCATAGAGCGCAGGCCGGTGGCGCTGTCGGCCTCGGACACCTCCGCCCTGATCAACTCCAGTTTCACGGCCGTGGCCGAACTCAAGGACACCGCCTTCACCCCCGTGCCGGTAACGGGCAAGACGGTGACTTTTATTTTCCAGGGCGAAGAGAAGACGGCCGTCACCGACGAGATGGGCGTGGCCTCGGCCACCTACGCCAGCGGCCTGTCCACCGGCACCTACGAGTATTACGCCTCGTTCGCCCAGGACGGCTCTTACCTGGCCGACAACGATACCGGCACCGTCACCATGGACAAGCGCCCCGTGGTGGTCTCGGCCTACCCGCGCTTCGTCTTCGCTTTCGACGCCATACAGGGCGTGGCCGATCTCAAGGACGGCGTCACCGGCGAATATATCAGCAGCCAGACCATCTCCTTTAATTACAACGGCGTGGCGCAGTCCACCACCACGGGCTCCGAGGGCGCGGCGCTGGGCCGGGCCTATACGGTGTACCCCGGCACCGGCGTGGCCGCCACCTACAGCTATAGCGCCACCTTCCCCGGCAACTCGCTCTACTCGGCCAATAGCAGCACCGCCTCCATCACGGTCACCAAGCGCTCGGTCAACCTGACGGCCTTCCCGCAGAGCGCCATCTGGGGCAGCTCTTTCACGGCCACGGCCGAGTTCCGCGACGGCGCCACCAACACGCTGGTGGGGGGCAAGCAGCTGCGCCTGGCCTTCAGCACGGCGCCGGCCTCCTTCCACCTCACCAGCGCCGCCGGTGTGGCCTCGTCCACCTTCACCGCCCCGGCCAGTACCGGCGCCTTCAACTGGTTCGCCAATTTCGCCGGCGACGACGCCTACGCCCCGGCCGCCTCCACCGGCACCATCTCGGTCAACCGGCGCGCGCCCACCGTAACTCCGGTAGCCTCCAGCAAATACATCTGGGACTCCATCTACCTGAGCGCCACCTTTGCGGACGAGGGCAACCCGGTGCCAGACCGCCAGCTCTACTTCTATTTCAACGGCTCAACGAAAACCGCCACCACCAACACCGGCGGCGTAGCCACCACGTTGGCCTTCTCCTCGGTCAGCGCGCAGGGGGTCTACTCCTTCACGGTGCAGTTCAACGGCGACACAAACTATTCGGCTCAGTCCGGCAGTTCCACGGTCACGGTAAGCCGCAGACCCTCCAACCTGAACCTTGGCCCGGTCTCGGCCATCGCAAATTCCTCCGTAACGCTGTCGGCCACGCTGATCGACTCCAACCTGACTACCCCGGTCGCCGGCCAGACTGTCAACTTCACGCTGCAGGGCGCCACCCACACGCTGTCCGCGCTCACCGACGCCTCGGGGGTAGCCCGCGTGATCTACTCGGCCGCCGGCGTCACCGGCCCCTATACCTACTCGGCCTCTTTTGCCGGCAACCCTTACTATTCCGGCACCTCGGGCAGCGATACGCTTACAGTCACCCTCCGGCCCTCGGTGCTGGAGATGGCCGACTACTACCCGCCGGCCAGCAGCACGTTCACGGCTTCGGCCGTGCTCAAGGACTTCACCAACGGCGACGCCATAAGCGGCAAGACGGTTTCATTCCTGTTCCTCAACTCCACCCGGACCGCCGTCACCAGCGCGCTGGGCTACGCGGCCACCTCCTACGTGACGCTGTCGAGCACGATGAGCTACCCCATACAGGCCTCCTACCCCGGCGACTCGCTCTACGGCCCGGCCACCATAATCAAGACGGTTTACCCCGGACGGCGCAATACGTCCCTGCAGACCTCGGACACGCCGGCCGTGGCCAAGGACACGTTCACCGTCACCGCCAGGCTGAGCGACTACGACCTGGGGACCTATCTCTCTGGCGCCAGCATAACCTTCTCGTTTACCGGCTCCACTTATACCCTTACCGCCGTAACAGATTCCACCGGACTGGCCAGCGTCCAGTTCAAGGCGCCAACCTCCACCGGCACCTACAGCTATACGGCCAGCTACTCCGGCAACGCGCTCTATAACGGCACCATGGAGACCTCTTCGGTGCTGGTCAACCGCCGCACCGCGGCCCTCAATCCCAGCGACCTCACCGGCGTGCCGGCCATCAGCACCTTTCCCGCCACTGCCGTGTTATCCGACGGCGCGCTGCTGCTCGCCGACAAGTCCCTGAGCTTCGTCTTCGTCTCCACCAAGAGCGCCTTAACCAACCCCTCCGGCGTGGCCGTCTCCTCTTTCATAGCTCCGGTCAGCACCGGCACCTTCTCCTACAAGGTGACGTTCGCCGGCGACGCGCTCTACAACCCGGCCACCGCCTACGCCACCCTGGGCGTCATTCTCAAGCCCACCGTGCTGGAGGTGCTGGATGTGGACGACGCCGTGGTAGGGCTGAAATTCGCCGGCACCGCCAAACTGCGCGACATCGAGGCGGGCAACGCGCTGGTGCTGTCCACCAAGACCATAACCTTCACCTTCAAGCCCTACGCCGTCACCTACACTTCCTCCTCCGTCACCGAGGCCGGCGTCTCCACCACCTCTTTCGTGGCGCCGCTGAGCACCGGCACTTACGCCTACACGGCCGCCTTCGCCGGCGACGGCATCTACGGGGCCAGCACAAGCAGCGGCACCGTGACGGTCAACCGCCGGCCCGTGCTGTTCAGCCTGGCCACGGACCCCAACCAGCCCTACGCTTTCCGCGCCAACTCCGTGCAGTCCAGTTTCACCATCACGGGCGTGCTTTCCGACGGCCAGGTGGCAGGCCTCAACCTGGCCGGCCAAACCCTGACCTTCGTCTTCCAGAACTCCACACAGACGGCCGTCACCAACGACCTGGGCGTAGCCAGCGTCACGTTCGCCTCGCCCGTTTCCTCCGGCACCTATTCTTATTTCGGTTATTTCTACGGCGACAACAGCTACAACCCCAACCGGCCGGAGGACTCCGAAAAGAACATCAACATCATCCCGCGGCCCACCAATATCCTGCCGCGCGACAGCGCCACCGGCCTGCTCAACAACGACGGCCTTACCCCGTACTACACTTTCTGGAACACCCACGTGCAGGCGCGCGTGATGGACACGCTCAGCAGCGAGGGCATACAGGGCGTGACGGCCAATTTCGTGCTGTGGAACTCCACCAGGACCGGCGTGACCAATTCCATCGGCACGGCCCAGTCCAGCGCCACCTTCGCGGGCGTAACCGTCTACGGCACCTACCCGGCGGTGGTCCGGTTCGACGGCAACGGCACCTACGCCCCCAGCCTGCTGCCGGGGGGGACCAATACCTCCGACCCCTATACTGGCAAAGTGGTGATAAACCGCAGCCCGGCCTATTTCGACGTGCCGCAGATAACCGAGACCTACCCCGACGCGGACACCGTGATCACCGGCAACCTGATAGACTGGTGGGGCAGGCCGCCGAGCTACGCCGGCCAGTTCGTAGGCGATCCCAACGCCGCCCTGATCGGCTATCCCATTCGCTACCGCGTTTCCACCATAGCCTGCGGCGCCGACTGCGGCGCGGTAGGGCGCAACTGGGCCATAACCGGCTGGGGCACGGTAGGCACCGGCAATATAGCCACGGCCACGGTGCACTCGCCGCTGGCCGCCGGCGACTACCCCATAGACTATTATTTCGCCGCCACCAACTCCTACGTGCAGTGGAGCCGCAGCGAGCCCCAGCGCGTGCTGCGCGTGGGCCGCCGCCTTACCTATATAATACCGGACTCCGAGCCTTTCACCGTGGGCGCGCAGATGCCCATAGACATCACGGTCAAGCTGGCCGACCTCACGCAGAGCCTGGCCGGAGTGAACGGCAAGAACCTGGACGTGATACTGGTGACCACCCAGACCCTGGTCACCGGCTCGGCCGGCCCGGCCGGCAAGGTGAAGGCCACCTTCGCCGGCATGTCGGTGGGCACCTATACCTATATAGCCCGTTTCCCGGACGGCGACCCGGCCTACATGCCCTTCACCAGCAGCGGCACCGTGGTGGTGGAGAAGAACACCACCGGCCTCGCCGCCGACAACGTCAGCAATGTCCCGGCGGGCAACAACTTCGACGCCAGGGCCACGCTTACCATAGTGCAGGGCACCACCACGTTCCCGCTGGCCGGCAAGACCATCAATTTCGTCTTCACCAGCACCAACGGCGCGGTGAACCAGAGCGCCGTGACCAACGCGCTGGGCGTGGCCACCGTCACCTACTCGTCCCCTTACGTACCGGCCAACTACAATTACACGGCCGAGTTCCCCGAGGACGCGGACAACAAGCCCTCCAGCGACCTGACCAATACCGTACAGATAGTAAAGCGCCGCACCCAGGTTGCGGCCCAGAACGCCGCGGTGTACATACAGGAGAATTTCATCTCCACCGCCACGCTGACCGACCTGGACCTGGAAGGGGCGCCGATACCGGCAATGACGGTCAGTTATATCCTCCATAAGACTCCGGACGTATCGGTTGCCGCGCCCACCGACGCTAACGGGGTGGCGGTGGCCAGTTTCCTGTCACCCGCGTCGGCCAACGACTACGAGTACTCCGCCACCTTCCCCGGCACCTCCATTTACGCCGTGGCCAGCGATACCAAAACGGTGACGGTCTCCCGGCGCGTCACCAACCTCAACGCGGCCGACGTCACCACCCCCACCAACAGCTCTTTCACCATAACCACCTCGCTCTCCGACGTTACCCACAACCTGGGCGTCTCCACTCCGATAGCCGGAGCGCAGGTGAAGTTCGTCTTCAACGGCACTACCAAGTACGCCGTAACAGACGCTTTCGGGGTGGTCTCGGCCACCTTCACCGCGCCAGGGGTGGCGGCCAACTACCCGTACACGGTCTACTTCGAGGGCAACCAGACCTTCGACGTCACAGAAACGCCGCGCACCATCATCGTGCGCAAGCGCAACACCACGGTGTCGGGCACCGACGTGGTGGCCCCGGCCGGCAGCGCCTTCACGGCCCAGGCCCTGCTGATAGACGAGTTCGGCCAGAAACTGGAAGGCTATACCATAAATTTCGTTTTCACCGGCACCGGCACCTTCGCCGGCAGCAGCCTGACAGACGAGAACGGCCTGGCCGCCAAGGTTTACACTTCGCCGCTGAGCACCGGCACCTATAATTACACCGCTTCTTTCGCCGGCGACGACACCTACGCAGCCAATTCCGACGACTTCAACGAGGTGCTGGTAAACGTGGCCTCCACCACGCTCAGCGTGCCCGACGGCGCCGTTACCGTGAACATGGTCTACACGGCCACCGCCACCCTAAAGGGAAAAACCAGCGGGGTCGGCGTGCCCAACAAACCGGTGGACTTCACCTTCAACGGGGTTAACCTGGGCCAGGTGATCACCGACGAGACCGGCGTGGCCATAAAGACCTTCACCCCGGCCTCCACCGGCACCTACCGCCTGGACGTGGACTTCTACGGCGACTCGGCCTTCTACGCCAGCGAGTCCTCCGCGACCATAACGGTTAACAGGCGCGCGGCCGACATCGCTTCCTCCGACGTCCTTACAGAGGTCGAGCTGCCCTTCATCGCCACCGCCACGCTGCGCGACTTCAGCGCCGTTCCCAGCGTTCCGATAGCCGGCCGCACCGTACAGTTCTGGTTCGAGGCTACCAACTCCACCGAAACTGCGGTCACCAACAGCGTCGGCGTGGCCACCGTTTCACTCACCTCGCCGTTGTTCTCCGATATCTACGACCTCAACGCCACCTTCCCCGGAGACGCCGTCTTCGATTCCACTTCCGCGCTGGTCCAAGTCAATGTCGCTAAACATGAGATCAGCCTCGCCTTGGTCAGCGCGTCCATTCCCGCTCTGGAAGTTTTCAACGCCACGGCCACGCTGACCATGGGCGTAGTGCCTGTCCCCGGCAAACTCATTCAGTTCCTCTATAAAGGCCAGCCCCTCTCGGCCACTACCGACGACGCCGGGCAGGCTTTCGTGGAGTACCAGTCGGGCGCCTCCTCCGGTCCCTGGCGCCTGGACGCGCAGTTCGACGGCAGCGCCGACCCCACCTACGCCAGCACCTCCACGTACGGCACCATCACCGTGCTGCGCCGCGCCTGCGTGGTGGTCCCGGAAAACATCACCATGTCCGTTTTCGACGCCTTCACGGCCACCGCCACTTTTAAAGATGTGGTCAGTTCCAGCACGCCGGCCGGCAAGCAGGCCAGAATAGGCTTTAACTGGCTCGCCGCCGTGGCCCCCAGCACCAAGACTACCACGGTCTCCGATTCTTTCGGCCAGGTCTTCGCCTCCACCGCGGCGCCGGTCTCCTCCGGCACCTATAAGGTAGAGGCATTCTACCTGGGCGACGCCACCTACGCGCCCAGCCTGACCTCTACCGCCACCGTCACCGTGCTCAGGCGTCCCTCGCAGCTGACCCTGGCCGACGCCGCCATCATGTTCGGCGAGGTGTTCACGGCCACGGCCACCCTCAAGAACGAGGCCGTGCCGCTGATCTCCAAAGCCGTCACCTTCACTTTCGAAGGCAGGACTTTCACCAAGCTGACGAAAACCGGCGGCATAGCGACGGCCACCTTCACCGTGACGCAGTCCACCGGCCCCAGCCAGATAGACGCGGCCTTCGATGGCGACGCCTCCTACGGCCCCAGCAACGTGGCCACGGCCACGGTAACGGCCGCGATGCGCCCCACCAGCGTCACGCCCCAGGCCGCCACCGCCATCGCGGACAAGGTGTTCATAGCCACGGCCACCCTTAAGGATATAAAGAACCTTAACGTGGCCGGCAAGCAGCTGGATTTCATCTTCGACGGCCAGACCGTCACCGCCGTCACCGACGCCCTGGGCGTGGCTACGGCGGCCTTCACAGCCGACGTGGCCACCGGCACCTACGGCGTAGAGGTGCACTTCAACGGCACCTACGTCTACGTGCCCAGCTCTTCCACTCTCACTCTGACCGTGAACCGCCGGCCCACCAGCATACAGCCCCTGGCCGCTGTAACGGCGCGAGCGCTGGACGTCTTCTACGCCACCGCCACCCTGCGCGACCTGGATTCTATAGCTCTCGGCGTCAAGCCGGTGCGCTTCCTCTTCCAGAACGCCACCTTCTACCGTACCACCGACGGCTCCGGTGTGGGCATCTCCACTTGGGCGGCGCCCGCCTCCTCGGGCTCGTATATAGTGGGGGCCTACTTCGACGGCGACGCCAAGTACGCGCCCAGCAGCTCCTCTATCCTGGTGGCCAACCTGCCGCGCCCCACGGGCATAGCCCTCAACGGCCTCACCGCCACGGCGCTGGACCTGTTCAAGGCCACCGCCACGCTCACCGACCTCAATAACGGCCTGCTGCAGGTTTCCACAAGAAACGTCACTTTCAGCTTCAGCTGGGGGGCCAGCACCGCCGCCCTGACCAACGGGGTGGGCCTGGCCACCGCGGCCTATAACGCCACCGCCACGGCCGGCGAGTACCAGATGACCGGCACCTTCGCCGGCGACGCCACCTACGCCTCCACCAGCACCGTGGTGCCTTTGACGGTAGCCAAACGCGACGCTTTTGTCACCGGCGTCTACGTCTCCACCCGGGTCTTCGACGTGTTCACCGCCAGCGGCACTTTCTACGACTCGGTCAGTTCGGCTCCCGTGGCGGACCGCACCCTGACTTTCGTCCTGCAGAACGGCAGCACCAAGCCCGCCACTACCGACGCCAACGGCTTGGCCTCGGTACAGTTCACGGCCCACGGCTCTTCCGGCACCTACGCCCTCTACACCAAGTTCACGGGCGACGCCACGTACAACCCGGCCGTCACTTATGTCAGCAGCGTCACGCTGGCGCGCCGCGACAGCCGCATCACGCTGACCGCCCCGGCCAGCGTGATCATCGGCAGCGCTTTCACGGCCGGCGGCACTTTCTACGACGCCGTCAGCAACGCCGCGAGGCCTTCCAAGACGCTCTCTTTCCTGTTCCAGGGCAGCACGGTGACCCGCTTTGCCGACGCCGTCGGTTACGCCGGGACGGACTACACCGCCGCTCTCTCCTCGGGCGCCTACGAGCTGCAGGTCTCTTTCGCCGGCGACGCCTCGTACAACCCCAGCGTCTCCACGCGCACCGTGACCGCCCTGCGCTATCCCACGCGCATCTCCGGCCCCGCCGTCGCCGTGACCATGAACGAGGTGTTCACCGCCACCGCCACGCTGACCGACTACCTGGCCAGCACCGTGCCGGCCAAGGCGCTCACCTTCACTTTTGATTCCAGGCCTTTCGTGGACTTGACCGACGGCCTGGGCGTGGCCTACTCCACCTACGCGGCCAGCGTAGCCTCCGGCACCTACCAGCTGCCTGTCACCTTTGCGGGCGACGCCCTGTATGACTCCACCAGCACCAATATCCCGGTCCTGGTCGACAGGCGCCTCCCGCTGCTGACCGTGAGCACGGTGGCCGCCAAGGCGCTGGACGTCTTCACCGCCTCGGCCACCCTCGCGGACAACCTCTACCCGGCGCAGAAACTCGCGGGGCAGACCGTCGTCTTCGAATTCGTTGTGGGCGCCAGCACCTTTACCGGCAACGGCGTGACCGACGCCCAGGGCCTGGCCGTCTATAACTTTACCGCCCCGGCCGCCACCGGCGACTACCAGCTGAGGGGGAACTTCGCCGGCAATTCCACCTACTACCCCTCGCTCAAGACCAGCACCGTCACCGTCTCGGCGCGCCCGGCCCTGCTGTCCCTGACGGACGCGGAGGCCCGGATAGACGAACTGTTCCGCACCACCGCCACGCTCACCGACCAGGCCACGCAGTTGCCCGTGGCCACTCGCCTGGTCACCTTCAACTTCGGCACAAGCTCCGGCGCCTACACCGCGGCCGACGGCGAGGCCTCCGTGGGCTACGCCGCGCCGCCCTCTTCGGGCGCTTACCAGGTGGACGCGGCCTTCGCCGGCGACGCCACTTACGCCGCCGTCTCCTCCTCGGCCACGCTGACCGTCCTCCGGCGCCCGCTGGCGCTGGCGGCCCCGGATATCGCGGGCATTATCGACGAGGTGTTCAAGGCCACCGCCACGGCTACGGACGCCCTCAACGCCGAAGCGGCGACGGGCCTGGCCGTAAACTTCGTCTTTAACAACAGTACGTTCACCGCGCCTACCGGCCCCGGCGGCGTGGCCGTGTCCACCTTCGCGGCGCCGTCGGCCACCGGCGTCTACTACCCGGCTATCAACTTCCCCGGCGACGCGCGCTACCTGCCCGCCGCCACCACGGCCCAGCTCACCGTGGACCGCCGTCCCGCCTCCATACTGGCCGAGGCCATTACCGCCCGGGCCGCGCAGGTGTTCACCGCCACCGCCACGCTGCGCGACGTCCTGACCCCCGGCTACAAGCCCGACGGGCGTGCCCTGATCTTCCACTTCGAGGGCAGCAGCTTTACCGTCCTCACCGACGCGGCGGGCCTGGCCGTCTCCACCTTCATGGCGCCCTCCTCCAGCGGCTCCGTGCGCCTCAACGTCTCTTTTGAGGGCGACGCCCGCTACACCGCGGCGGTCTCCTCGGCGGCGGTCACCGTGCTCCGGCGCCTCTCCCTGCTCACCCTGGAGCCCGTTGCGGTCAACGCGCTGGACGTCTTCACGGCCACCGCCACGCTGACCGACAAGGTGGACCCCGGCGCCTACGCCCCCGGCCGGGACGTGATCTTCCACTTCGCCGGCACCAGCGTGACGGCCGTCACCGACGCCCTTGGCAACGCCTCGGCCTCTTTCTCCGCCCCGCTCTCGTCAGGGGTTTACCAGGTGGAGGCCACCTTTGAGGGCGACTCCGTCTACGACACCAGCTATTCCAGCGGCCCCGTGGACGTGCTGCAGCGCCCGGTCGGGATAGCCATAGCCGATAGCTCGGCCTACCCCTTTGAACAGTTCGCCGCCAGCGGCACGCTCTCCGACGCCGCCACGGCCGCCCCCGTGGCCGGCCGCACGCTGCTTTTCACCCTTGACGGCGCCCAGACTTCCGCGGTCACCGACGGGGTGGGCGTGGCCACCGCCGCCTACACGCCCCCGGACACCTTCGGCGACTACGAGCTGGGCGCCGAGTTCGCAGGCGACGCCACCTACGCGGCCTGGTCGGCCAGCGGCACGGTTTCCGTGATGCAGCGCCCCACCGCGGTAGCGACGCTCGACGCCGCCGCCACGGCCATGGAAGTTTTCATCGCCAGCGCCTCCCTCTCCGACGTGCGGTTCGGCACGCCGGTGGAGGGGAAAGAAATGGTCTTCCTGTTCGAAGGCCAGACCAGCACCGCCGCCACCGACGCCGGGGGCCTGGCCTGGACGCAGTTCGCCGCGCCGGTCTCTTCCGGCACCTACCTCTTCACCGCCGAATTCCAAGGCGACCCGGTCTACGCGGTCTCGTCGGCCACCGGCGCCGTGACCGTCAGCACCCGCTTCACCAGGACCGTAGCGCGCGACACCAACGCCAACGTGGGCGAGCCCTTCGTCCTCTCGGCCACGCTGACGGACCCGGCCAGGGAAGGCGGGCCCGGCTACCTGGTCCCGAACGTGCTTATGAAGTTCATTTTCAAGGACAGGGACGACTTCACCATAGAGGAGGGGTCGGCCACCACCAACGAACTGGGCGTGGCCACGGTCACGTTCAGCGGCCCCGGCTCCCCCGACGTCTATTACTACACCGCCTTCTTCGAGGGCGACTACACCTACTCGCCCAGCAGCGCCACCGCCATGGTAAAGGTGGGCCTGCTGACCTCGCTGGTGGCCAATGACGTGGAAACCGAGGCGCTGGAGAATTTCAAGGTTAAAGCCAAGCTGACAGACTACCTCTCCACCACGCTCGACGACAAGCTGGTGCGCTTCGCCTTCCTGGGCGATACCGGCTCGGGCATGACCAACGCCGAGGGCGACTCGGGCGTGGCCGCCTCCACCTTCACGGCGCCGCCCTCCTCCGGCACTTATAACTACTACGCCTACTTCGACGGCGACTCCATCTACTCGGCCAGCAACGCCACCGGCACCATAACGGTAAAACTGCGCACGGCCTCCATCTCCGCGGACGACATCGAAGCGCTGGCCTACAGTTCCTTCACTGCGCGGATAACCCTCAAGGACCTCAAGTCCGGCGGGGCCATAGGCGGCCGCGATGTTGAGCTCTATTTCAACGGCAGCACCGTGCCCGTCAACACCAACGCTTCCACCGGCAAGGCTTCGGCCAGCTTCTTCGCGCCTTTCTCCACCGGCGAACACCAGTACCACGCCTACTTCCCCGGCGACGACACCTACGCCCCCGCGGTGGGCACCGGCACGCTCACGGTGGCCCTGCGGCCCACCAACATGCTGTCGTACAACGTCTCCGACCTGACCGCCAACAGCACGTTCACGGCCCGGGTGCAGGTCAAGGATAACAACAACCTGCCCATAGAGGGCCTCAGCGTGGACTTCAATTTCGAAGGCCAGTTCGCCGTCGGCACTACCGACGCCCAGGGCCTGGCCGAGGTGGGAATGACCGCGCCGGCCTCCAGCGGCACTTACACCTATTCCGCGGTCTTCTACGGCGACGAGCGCTACGCCCCCAGCAACGCGGACGGCTCCGTGGCGGTCGGCCCCAGGCCCACGCTGATGATCACCGCCGCGGTCTCCTCCAAGCTGGGCGCGCCGCTGGAGCTCTCGGCCCGCCTGGTGGACGTCGCCACGCAGGCCGGCATCTCCGGCAAGCAGCTGAGCTTCTATTTCGACGGGGCCACCCTGACGGCCACCACCGACGGCTTCGGCATCTCCAGCGTCGCCTTCGCCTCGCCGGCCTCCACCGGATCCTATTACTACGAGGCCGACTACGCCGGCGACGGCCTGACCTACCTGCCCAGCTACTCCTCCTCGCCGGTCACCATAGCGCTCAACTTCACCCGGCTCGAGGCCCTGGACAATATCTCCATAAAGATCTACGAACCCCTGCAGGTGCAGGCCATGCTGCTCGACTCCCTGGGCGTCTGGATGCCCGGCCTGCCGGTCACCTTCGCCTTCGAGGGCGCCGAGGCGGAAGACTACACCGACGAGTTCGGCCGCTCCACCGCCTCGTTCCCCACGCTGCTGCTGGCCTCCACCGGCACCTACAACTACACCGCCGAGTTCGCCGGCGACACGCTCTACGTGGCCTCCAGCGACACCTCCAACGTGGTCAACGTGGGGCGGCGCGACTCGCTGCTGACGGCCGGCAGCCTGATGACCACGCCCAACAAGCCGTTCGCGGCCGCGGCCCTGCTCTCCGACAACGTCAACGACAGCGTCTTCAACGGCGCGCCGGTCTCGGGCAGGACGGTCCTGTTCGAGTTCTTCGACTCCACCTTCACGCAGGTCTCCTCGGCGCCCACCTCGGCGCTGGGCATCTCCAGCGTCGCCTTCACCGCCCCGGCCTCCACCGGCACGTTCCTGCTGACGGCGCGCTTCGCCGACGACGACCCCATCTATACCGGCTACTTCTCCTCCGCCGCGGTGGTGGTGATGCAGGACGACGGCACCGGGGCCATCAAGACCAAGCTGACGGTCGCGGCCGCGCGGGCCTACCTGAGCCAGGTCTTCACGGCTTCGGCCACGCTGACGGCCACCGACGAGCCGGTGCCGGGCAAGGCGGTGCTCTTCGAATTCTTCAACGGCGTGGCTACCTATCCGGCGGTCGGCTATACCGACGGCATCGGCCTGGCCACGGCGGCCTTCACCGCGCCGGCCTCGTCCGGCGCCTACATCATGACGGCCTACTTCGCCGGCGACGCGCAGTTCTCGGCGGCCGCGGGCACGGGCACGCTGACCGCAGAACGCTACCCGGTGTCGCTCGTGGCGCAGGACGTCTCGGCCTACGCCAACGAGGTCTTCAGGGCAAGGGCCGTGCTGCGCGACGACCTCACGCTGGCCTATGTGCCCTCCAAGACGGTCAGCTTCAGTTTCTTCAACGGGATCTCCACCCTGACCGCTACCGCCCTGACCAGCTCCACCGGTTCCGCGGAGGTGGAATTCACCGCCCCCGGCGTCCCCGGCGATTATTTCTACACCGCCACTTTCGAAGGCGACGCCGTTTACCTGGGCGCCGAAGACACGGCGTCGCTGCTGATCGCCTCGCGCGGCTCGAGCACCTTCCTGGTAGGCTACGACACCGGCTATGAAGTCTCCGTCGGCACCGGCGAGGTGGTGGCCGCCTCGGCCACGCTGACCTCCAAGGGCTATCCGGTACCCGGCAAGCCCGTCGCCATCACCTTCCAGGGCGTCACACGCGTCTCCACGACCAACGCGCAGGGCCTGGCCTTCTCCACCTTCACCACCCTGGCCTCCAGCGGCACCTTCATCTACCAGGCGGAGTTCACCGCCGACGCCAACTATAACGCCGCCGTGGCCACCGCCGCCGTGCTGGTGGTGTTCAGGAAGCAGCCCGAGCCCCCGGTCTTCAAGGCCGAGGTCACCTCCACCAGCGTCACCCTGGCCTGGGCCCCCGTGACCCAGTACCAGGACGAGGTGAAGGAATACATCATAGAGCAGGCGCTCTCGCTGCGCGGCGGCGCCAGCACCGCCACCGCCGTGGCCGCCGGCAGCACGGCCTTCACCTGCGACGTGGACGAGGACGAGTCCACCTTCATCAAGATCAAGACCAGGCTTAACGACGAACAGGTGAGCCCCACCACGCTGGTGGTGGAAGTGCCCAGCAAAGCCGCCGACCCGGAGCGCGTCCCGAACTACTATTACATGAGCCCCGGCGAGAACCCGCAGGACTGGGCCGCCTGGGTCAGGATCCCCGGCAAGGTCATGGACAAGGTCTCGGCCAACAACGCCTTCGACATCTCGGTGGAAAAAGACGTCAATCCGGATTTCCTGGCCGCCTACACGGTCAAAGCTGTCGGCGCCCCTTCGACCACCCTGGAGAAGGACCTGCGCGCCTCCGACCGGAAGGGCGTGAAAATGACCATCGCCTACCCGCAGGGCGGCACCGGCACCTCGGCCGCGGGCCAGGTGGCGCTGTACTGGCACAACGGCGTGGAATGGATCAAGCTGGGCGGCGAGATAGACGTGCTGACCGGCGAGATCTACACCTACTCCCGCGTGCTGGGCCAGTTCGCGGTGCGCGCGGACACGCTGGCCTCCGAGTTCACGCTCACCAAGGTGGCCCCGCGCATCTTCACCCCCGACGCGCCCGACGCCACCCCCGGCAAGACCGTCAGCCGCGCCACCTTCTATTTCGAGAACCCGAGCGGCGGCGAAGTCACCATCCGCATCTTCGACATCACCGGCGCGCTGGTGCGCAGGAACCTGGAATCCGCCGGCGCCAGCATGATGTTCTGGGACGGCCGCGACCAGGCCGGCGCCCCGGTGAAGGGCGGCGTCTATATCTACCAGGTGGAGGCCGGCGAGGAAGTGTTCACCGGTACCGTGGTGGTGGCCAAGTAGCGCCCTATGAAAATTTTATGAGAAACCTCCTCAACGCCTTACTTCTCCTCGCCCTGCTGGCCGCGCCGGCGGCGGCCGCCTTCGCCCTGACCAAGGTAACGGCGCGCGTCTTCAGCCCGGGCGAGGCCAGCCCGGACGTAAACCGCGCCCGCTTCCATTTCACCAACGACGGGGGGGAAGTCACCATCCGCATCTTCGACATCAAGGGTTCGCTGGTGCGCAGGAACCTCGACTCAGAATCGGCCGGCGTGATGTACTGGAACGGCCGGGACCAGGGCGGCTCCATGGTGAAAGGCGGCATCTATATTTACCAGATCGAGGCCGGGGAACAGGTGATCACCGGCACCGTGGTGGTGGCGAAATGAAACGCTCAGACGCTATGAAGATTACTACCGCCGTTTTAACCCCGCTCTGCCTGGCGGCCCTCGCCGCGGCGCCGGCGCGCGCCGCTTTCGAGGACGTCGAGACCGGCCCCAGGGCCTCGGCCATGGCCGGCGCCTACGCCGCGCAGTCCGAAGGCATCTCGTCTGTTTTCTACAACCCCGCCGGCGTCATCGGCGCCACCCGCTACGAAGCGGCGTTGGCCCAGCAGAAGCTCTACCTCGGCCTGACCGACGGCAGCGCCATCTCACGCAACGCTATCGCCTTCGGCCTGCCGCTGGCCTTCGGCGGCGCCTACTGGGGCACCGCGGCCGTGGGCCTGGACACTCTCAGCCTCGACAGCCTCTATAGCGAGTCGCGGTTGCGCATCGCCTGGGCCTATCCGCTCAAAGAGCGGCTTTGGGCCGGCCTCGCCATAGCCCGCATGGGCGTGACCTACGGCAGCGACGCCTACACCGCCGCCAACCCCGTGCTCAGCAGCGCCAAGGAAATGTCCGCCATGGGCCTCGACCTCGGCGCCGTCTACAGCGGGGAGTCGGCCGACTTCGGCCTCTCCATCCAGAACGCCAACGAGCCCGACCTGGGCATCAAGTACGCCAATAAAGTGAGCCGCAAGATCAGCCTGGGCATGGCCCTCAAGCGCCAGACTTTCACCTGGAATACCGACTTGTCCCTCTCCGGGCAGGACGTCAAGATCAAGACCGGCGCCGAGTTGCCGGTAATGAGGGAGGCCTATGGCGACCGGCTGCAGGCCCGCGGCGGCTTCAGCGTAGGCTCGCGCGACTACCGCTCGCTGGCGGCCGGCTTCGGCTACCGCCGCGCCTCCTACCGCGTGGACTATTCTTTCGTCTACCCGCTCAGCGGCCTGGCCGACACCATGGGTTCCCACCAGCTGGGCCTGTTCGTGGCGTGGGGCGAACCCCGGGGCCCTCTGGCCGACAGGGAGAATCAGTATTCCGACGAAGCCGGCGAGAAGGGCCGCGGCGGCGGCAAGGGCGGCGAGGGCGAGGGCGAGGGCCTGCCGCAGAAGACCGCGCCGACCAAGCAGGACATTCAGAAGGCCGGGAAGTTGCTGCGCGAGGCCAGGCTCAGCCTGCGCTCCGGCGCCTACGCCAAGGCCGAGGCCGCCTACAGGAAGGCCGACGAGCTGCTGATGAATACCGACCCGTCCATCAAGGAAACCACGCTCAAGATGAACGCGGTGAGCGGCATCCTGCCCGAGGCCACCGCCCAAGCCGGCCGCGACGACCTGCTGCGCAAGTCCATCAACCGCTACGCTGACAAGAACACCGACGCGGTGCTCTACATCACCTACGCGCGCCAGAAGTGGCCGAGGGACATCGCGGTCGCAAGGTTGTATAATCTCATCAGCAGGGAATTCCCGGAGACGGCCTCGGAGCTGCGCATCCTGCCCGGCATCACGATCATAGACCAGCTGCTGCAGGACGCCCTGGACTTTATCCGCAACGGCCGCTTCATCCAGGCCATTTCCACCCTGCAGCGGGTGCTGCAGCTGGAGCCCGATAATATACCGGCCCTGACCCGCATGGGCTCGGCCTACTGGGCGATGGAGAAGAAAGATATAGCGAGGAGAAACTGGCGGAGGGTGCTTGAACTTGATCCCGGAAACACGGAAGTCAACCAGTTCATGCGGATGAATTAAAGGCGGGCAGCGCCGGAGGCCCCAGGGCCGGCGCCCCGTTTTTTTGCGTTGCCTAAGGAGCAGGTATAATGAAAAGCAAGAACCTCTTAATTTTCGCGCTGCTGGCGCTGGCCGCGCTGACCCCGGCGGCGGCGCTGGCGCAGTCGCTGGAGGCGCTGCGCAGCAAGACGGCCCTGGAGGCCCAGATCGAGGAGCGCCTGCGGGCGATGATCTCGTCCTACCTCAACACCAAGGAAGTCGCCGTGGCCGCCAAGGTCAACGTGCAGGTCAGCCGCAAGGCCGACGACTCCAAGAGCGGCGTGCGCAAGTGGGACGACAAGGATGAGCTGATCCTGCCCGGCGTGCCCGCGGCCACGTCCATGACCAAGGACGCGGGCGCCGCCAAGGCAGCCGAGGCCGCCAAGCGGCAGGTGCGGCTGGGCGTGGACAGCGTTAATATCTGGATCATCGTGGGCAAGCCGGTGGCCAAGGACCAGGAAGCCAAGGTCAAGAAGCTGGTGACCGACGCGCTGGGCCTGGACGCCGCCGTGGGCGACACCATCTCCGTGGAAAGCACCCTTCCGGAGAAACCTTCCCGCGCGCTGGACATCGGCGCCATCGTGGCGCTGGTCTGCCTGGTAGTGCTGGCAGCTTTCCTGTACGGCCCTTTCCGCGGCTTCCTGGCCCGCCTCAACGAGAACCTGGCCGCGCTGGCCGCGGCGAAGAAGGGCCCGGCCGAGCACAAGTCCGGCGGCGGCGGCGGGGACATCACGCTGGCCGGCGGCGACGACATGCCCGCCGAGACCACCATGTCGGGCGCGCTGGCCATAGCCGGCGGCGGCGGCGGCGCCTCGGTACTCTCTTTCGATTCCGGCGACAACGTCCCGCTCGACAAGTACGTCACCAAGGACAACGTGGACGACCTGATGCTGATACTCCACGACGAGCCCGCCGACGTGATCGCCAAGGTGGTGCAGCGCATCCCGCAGAAGTTGGCCTTCACGGCCATCCCCAAGTACAAGATGAAGGAAGTGCTCGAGCAGTTCCTCAAGCGCGAGTTCGACGAGCCGGAGAAGATCAAGACGCTGCTGGACCGCATCAAGGACAAGATGGCCGGCAGCTTCGGCGGCGAGCAGCGCCTGGGCAACCTGATGCAGATCATGGACAAGAAATCCCAGGAGCGCACGCTGGCCTTCCTGCGCGAGAAGGACGCGGCCTTCGCCGCGGCCGTGGAGACCCGCTACTTCAAGTTCGAGGACCTGCTGCGCTACGACGAGATGGCGCTGCGCAGGATCTTCCGCAAGGCCGGCGCCGAGCCTTTCGCCCGCTGCCTGAAGAACTGCGACGCCCCCACGCTGGAGGCCTTCCACGAGATGCTGGGCCCCGCCATCAGGGACCTCGTGAACGCGCGCATGCAGAACATGCTGCTGACCGGCGACACCAACGATTCGGAGCTGACCATACTGGCCGCCGTGCAGGCGCTGGCCGCCAAGGGCCTGATCCTGCCGCTGGCCGACGTCAAGCAGGCCGGCAAGGCCTAATGTTTTTAAGGAGGAGCTAAAGTGGACTTTTCAACCGTTATAGGATTGACCCTGGGCGTGGGCTGCGTCTATTACGCCATGGCGGCCGGCGACATCATGGGCCTGCTGTGGGACCTGCCTTCCTTCATCCTCGTGGTCGGCGGCACCATAGCCTCCACCATGATGACCTTCCCGATGGAAGTGATCAAACACGTGCCGCGCTCGCTGCTGCTCACCTTCTTCCCGCAGAAGATAGGCAAG
Organism: Elusimicrobiales bacterium; assembly: GCA_050174915.1. Classification (GTDB taxonomy): domain Bacteria; phylum Elusimicrobiota; class Elusimicrobia; order Elusimicrobiales; family UBA9959; genus UBA9959. The sequence continues at coordinate 141,833 of JBFXJL010000005.1, forward strand.
CCGCAGGCTATCATCAACCGGCTGTGCGTCCTGGCCGACGTGGTCAAGGAGAAGGGCGTGGACTCGCTGGCCGAGCATACCCTCAAGGACGACAAGTTCATCAAATCCGGCGTGAAGATGATACTCAGCGAATGGGACGAGGACGCCATCAAGGAAAGCCTCGAGAAGGACATGGAATTCACGCTGGAGCGCCACCAGCAGGTGCAGAAGGCCTTCGCGGCGGCCGGCGGCTACGGCCCGGTGTTCGGCCTGCTCGGCACGCTCATCGGCATCCTGGGTGTGCTGCGCTACCTCGACAGCCCCAAGGCCATGGGCGCCGCCATGACGGTGGCCATCGTGACCACCTTCTACGGCATTTTCATGGCCAACTTCATAGCGCTGCCCACGGCCGGCAAACTGGAGACCTATAGCAACAAGGAACTCCTGGCCAAGCAGCTGATGATGATGGGCGTCCTCTCGTTCAAGAAAGAGGACTCCTCGCTGAACCTGCGCCGCAAGTTGGAAAAACATTTGTCCGCGCAGCACCGCAAAGAGGAAAAATAGCGGGACCCAGAACCGATGGCCCTGAAGAAAAAAAGCCTTAAAACGCCCGTGGTCTGGATGACGGTCTACAGCGACCTCATAACCAACGAGGCCCTTTTTTTCATGATGCTGTTCGCCAGCGTGCTCATAGCCTATCAGAAGGGCTTCACGGAACAGGAGTTCAGGGACTACATGCGCGGCATCTCCACCTCCATCTATAAAAAGGAAGCCGCGGCCAAGACGATGACGGAAACCGGCAGGAAGCTGGCCAAAATAGAGGGCATCGCCTCGGTGAAGCTCGGCGAGAAGGACCTGCGCATAGTGCTGCCGGAGCCGGTGCTGTTCGAATCCGGCCAGGCCAAGCTCAAGGAAGAGGGGAAAGCGGTGCTGACCGAAGTGGGCAAGGTGCTGGCCTCCAGCCGCTACGACCTGGAAATAGAGGGCCACACCGACGACGTGCCCATAACGCAGACCGCGCCCGCGGGCATGAAGCGCTGGCAGCTGGCCATGGCCCGCTCTACCGGCCTCGGGCCCTACTATTCCAACCGCGAGCTGTCGGCGGCGCGCTCGCTGCAGGTGCTGCAGTATTTTACCAGGGAGGGTCTGCTGGCCCCGGAGCGCGTCTCTGCGGCGGCCTACGGCGAGCATATGCCTTCTGGCCCCAACGACAGCGATGAGAACCGGGCGAAGAACCGCCGCATAGAGATCAAACTGGTGCTGCGCGACAGGGCGGCCCTCGTTAGGATGGCGGCCCTGCAGCAGGGCCCGGAGGCCGCGGCGGCGCCGGGGGCGGCGCAATGAAGAAGAAGAAACTGGACTTCTCCGAGGCGATGAACGCCTACCTGATGCCCTATATCGGCGTCATGACCATCCTGTGCATCTTCTTCCTCATCCAGTACGCCGACTACTCGGAGCGGCTGAAAAAGAAGAACGCCCAGCGCACAGAGATCCTGGCGCAGGAGGTCAAAGAGGACCTCAAGGACCTGCAGGACGCCAAGGTGGAGACGGTGGAGGACGGGATCAAGGTCACCCTGCCCTCTTCGGTGGTCTTCGACCTGAGCATCGCCCGGCTCAAGGACGCGGCCCTGCCCACGCTGGGCAACCTGGCCGCAAGCATAAGGAACCTCGACGAGCGCTACGTGGTGGTGGTGGACGGGCACACGGACGACGAGCCGGTGTTCTACGGCGGCGACTTCTCGTCCAACTGGGAACTTTCGCTTTACCGGGCCATCAGCGTGATAGATTTCCTCGTGAAAGAGGGGAACAACCCGGATCTTTTCGCGGCCGCGGGGCACGGGCAGTTCAGCCCGCTGTACCCCAACGACACGCCGGAGCACAAGGCGGCCAACCGCAGGGTGGAGATACTGATCCGCAGGCGGACCGCCCCGTCGGCGCCGCTGGCGGAAGTGGTAAGCGCGGAGCGGCAGACCGCTAATTAAGGCAGCAGGTAAGGCAACCAAGGAGAACCCATGAGAATAATTATAGCTGACGACGACGACGACGTGCGGGACCTGGTGGAAATGGTGCTCAGCTCGGCCGGCTACGACGTCTCCGCCCACCCCAACGGCAAAAAAGCCTGGGAGGCCCTGCAGAAGAACGGCGCCGACATGGCCGTGCTCGACATCAACATGCCCGAGATGGACGGCCTGGAGCTGCTGGACCTGATACGCGGCGACGACCGCTATAAGGAGATGCCCGTGATGCTGCTGACGGCGCGCAAGGGCATGGACGAGAAGGCCAAGGGCATAGAGCGCGGCGCCGACGACTATCTGACCAAGCCTTTTGAGAACGACGAGCTGATCAAGCGCGTGCGCCTGCTGGAACAGGCCTACCCGGCCAACGGGGGCTGACGCCGCATGCGCCACGCTGCGTTTAAAACCCTGCTGGCGGGCCTGACCGCCGCCTGCTGCGCGGCCGCGGCCCACGCCGCGCCGGAGATGATAGTGCTGGCCTCGGCCACGTACGACTCCGGCGTGGAGGACAGGGCCACGGCCCTGGCCGTGAACGCGGGCGGCGACATCTTCGTCACCGGCAACAGCGGCAACGATTTCCTTTCCATAAAATACAGCAAGACCCTGGCGCTCACCGTGGGCGCGGCCAGCCTGTACGTAAACGGCGGGAACACCAACTTCCCGGGCGGCATAGCGGTGGACGGCCTCGGCAACATCATAGTCGCCGGTTCGGAGAACAGCGACGCCAATTATGTCACGCTGAAATACAGCCCCAACTTCGGAGTCCTGCTTTCCTCGGCCGTTTACTCCGGCATCGTCAACGACAGGGCCAACGCCGTCATAACGGACGCCCAGAACAATATCTACGTCACCGGCTACAGCAATAACGGTACCGACGATTTTCACACCATCAAGTACAGCCCCGCGCTGACCCAGCTCTCCAGCGCCGCCTACCAAAGCGGCGACCTGGACCAGGCCAACGCGCTGGTCTTCAACGGCGACTACCTGATAGCGGCCGGCCTGACCAATACGGGGGGGGCCAACGATGACGTGCGCCTGGTGCGCTACGACAAGAACCTCACCGAGCTGCCGCCGGCGGTGTCTTTCGACGGCGGCGGCGGCGAATTCGCCGTGGGCGCGGCGGTGGACTCGGTCGGCAATGTCATAGTGGCGGCGCGCCGGGTGCCGGTAGCCGGCACTCCGGACTTTCTGACGCTCAAGTACAACAGTACGCTGACCACGCTGATCTCCTCGGCCGTCTACGATAGCGGCGGGGTCGACATCCCGAAGGGCCTGGCCATAGACTCGAGCGACAATATCATAATCACCGGGCACACCAACATCCCGAGCGCGGGCAATTTTTTCACCATAAAGTACGACAACGCCCTGAACGTGCTGTCCTCCGCGGCTTATAACGGCGGCCTGGCCGACATCGCCAACGCGGTGGCGGTAGACGCCGACGACAACGTGATCGTGCTCGGGGAAAGCTACACGGCCACCAACAACTATTTCCTGATAAAGTACAACGCCTCGCCCAAGATCACCGCCGTGGACGAACTCAATATCGGCGAGACTTCCAACGTGAACATAGCCGGCCGCGGCCTGCTGGCGGATACGGCCGTCTCTTTCGCCGACCCGCTGATCTCCACCGGTACGGCCTCCTATAATTCCGGCTTCATCACCTTACAGGTCACCCCGGCCCCGGCCGTCATCCTGGGCTTCACCACTATCACCGTCACCAACGCCAACGGGGAGTATTTCACCTCGGCCACCCTGGCCAGGACGCGCCTGAGCCGGTCCATTCCCGCCGGTCAGGCCGACACGATAAACGCCATGACGGGTCTCGGCCAGGTCACCGTCTCGGTGCCGGCGGGGTCCTTCGCCCTGCAGGAGACCATAACGCTGTCGCCCGAGGCGGCCGCGGCCGGCGACATACAGCAGGTGGGCGAGGGGCTTTTAATAGCGGGAAACCCTTCTACCACCTCGCTGCAGAACCTTACGGTCACGCTGCCCTACAACCCCGCCGCCCTGGCCGGGTACCCGGAGACGGGCCTGTCCGTGGGCTACTACGACCCGCTGGCCGGCTGGGTAGCGCTGCCTTCCTCCGTCAACACTTCGGCTAAGACCGTCACCGCCTCTGCCAAAGCGGCGAATAATAAATACGCGGTCATCAAGGCCGTTTCCAGCGGCGGCGGCGGCGGCATAGGCGGCCCCGGCGGCGGCAGCGGCATACCGGCCAAGGTCTATCCCAATCCCTACCGGCCCGGCAGCGGCGGGAATTTCGATAATTCCACGCTGGGCGAGGGCATAGTGTTCGCCGGCCTCGGCGCGGGCGGCTCGTTCAGCCTCACCATAGTGGACCTGGCCGGCCAGCTGATTTACCAGAAGTCGGGCACGGCCGACAGCGAGGGCCGCTACCTGTGGGACACCAAGAGCGCCGCGGGCGCCGAGACGGCCACCGGCGTCTACGTCTATTACATCAAGGGAGGCAGCGGGGAACCGCGGAAGGGCAAGTTCGCCATCCTCCGCTAGCGCTCCATGAAAACCACACGCCTCCTCGCCCTGACCGCCCTCGCCGCCCTGTGCTGCGCGGACCAGGCGCGCGCCGCCGGCGCCTCTTCGGCCGCCTTCCTGCGCGTGGGCTGGGGCGCCCGGCCCGCCGCCATGGGCGAGGCCTTCACGGCCGCCGCCGACGACGTGGACGCCCTCTACTGGAACCCGGCCGGCCTCAATTACGTCAAGCGCCTGCAGCAGACCTTCGGCCACAACGTCTGGCTGGCCGACACCAGCCTGCAGCACGCGGCCTTCGCCTTGCGCCGCACGCCGGACGACGTGATCGGCGCCGGTATAGGCGGGCTTTCCACCGGCGACATAGAGCGCGGCAACAAGTACGGCTATACCGAAGGCTACTACAGCGCCGGCGACCTGGTGCTGATAGGCTCCTACGCCCGCACGCTCAAGAACAAGCTCCGGGCCGGCGCCAGCTTTAAAATTATCCGCGAGCGCATCGAGAGCGAGAGCGGCCAGGCCTTCGCTATCGACGCGGGCGCCGTCTACGAGCGCTCGCCGCGGCTCAAGTTCGGCGCCACGCTGCGCAACCTGGGCACGGGCCTGGCGCTGGGCGAAGGCGGCACCCCGGGCGGCCTGCCCATGGGCCTGCGCGCCGGCGCCGCGCTGCAGTATACCAAGGACCTGCTGCTCACCTCGGACCTCAGCCTGCCCTTCGACGATTCGCTGGGGCTGCATTTCGGCGCCGAGTACATTTACCCGGCCCCCGTAAAGGGTACGCGCCTGGCCCTGCGCGGCGGCTTCAAGACCGCCCCCATGGGCTACCTCGGCGCCATGGCGGCCATCAGCCTGGGCTTCGGCGTGGAGACCGGCGCCCTGGGCGTGGACTACGCCCTCAGCCCCTACGGGGACCTGGGCATGACTCACCGCCTCAGCCTAAAGCTCAAGTTCGACTCCCTGACGGCCAAGAGCGACCAGATCACGGTGGAAAAGGGCGGCAAAAAGGTGACCCGCGCCGCCGCCGACGTTTACGCCGAGACCCTGCAGTGGTTCAAGGCCAGGGTGGAAACGGAGAAGCTGGGCAAGGCCGAGCAGGAAAAGCTGCTCAAGCGCATCATAGAGAAATTCGCTCCCCTGGGCGTGGATGTGAGCGAGGCCAAGCGGCAGTTGGGAGGCGGCGATGCGCCTGCCCGTTAGAGCGGCCCTGTGGCTGGCCCTGCTGGCTCCGCCTGCCGCCTTGATGGCGGCCGGCGCGCAGGACGCGCTGGACCGCGGGGCCGGCCTCTTCCTCACGGGCCGCCTGGACAGCGCCATCGCCTTCTTTTCCGGCGCGCTAAAAAACAACCCCAAGGATACCAGGGCCAAAGAGATACTCGGCCATTGCCTGGCCATAAAGGGCAAGGACGCCCTGCGGGCGGGGGACTACGCCGGCGCCCGCGATTCGCTGAGGCGCGCCGCGGAGATCTTCCCCAAAGACGATTCCCTCAAAACTCTGGCCCTGCTGGCGGAGCTGGACCTGGATGCGCCCACGCCCTCGGTGCCGCTGTCCACGGCGACGCTCAACACCTCGGCCGAGACCGGCGCCGTGTTCGACTGCCTGTTCGGGGAGGGGGAATGCGCCAAGGGGGGCCGCTACGTTATCCACGTGGTCAGGGCCGGCGAGACCATGGCCGAAATTGCCATCAGGTACTACGGCGACCTCAAGCTCTGGGAGAAGATCTGGGGCGCCAACCCGCAGCTGGCCAACCCGCACCGCTTAGAAAAGGGAGTAAGGCTGCTCATCCCGCTGGACAAATAGGCCGCGCCCGCGGCCCGTTACTTTTGCTACGGGCGCTTTCACAACCCCCCTATAATTATCTACAATTTAGGCTTACGGAGGCCCAATGACCGAACCCAAAGACCTTTACTCCTGCCTTGCCAAGACCGCCGAGCGCCACCCCGAAGAGACCGCCTACGTCACGGGCGACAAGCGCCTGTCCTGGCACGAGGTGCTCTACTCGGTGGACCGCGCGGCCGACATGTTCTGGCAGCTGGGCCTGCGCAAGGGCGACAGGGCGGCCGTAGCCCTGCGCAACTCCCCCGAATTCATAATCTCCTGCTTCGCCCTCGCCAAGATAGGCGCGGTGGCCGTGCCGATAAACTACATGGTCTCCAAGGCCGAGGAGCTCTCCTATATCCTCGAGAACTCGGCCTGTAAGGGCGTGGTGACCGAGAAGGAGTTCATAAAGAACTACCTGAACGTCAAGAAAACCCTGCCCGGCCTGAAATTCCTGGTCTCGGCCGACTTCACCGGCCTGGACGGCGTGCACGACTTCTGGCATTCCGTGAAGCACGCCCATTACCACCCCCAGACCCAGAAGCCGGCGGCCTCCGAGCACGACCTGACTTCCATCCTCTACACCTCCGGCACCACCGGCCACCCAAAGGGCGTGCTGCTGACGCACCATAACATCATCGAAAACGCCAAGTCGGCCATCTCCGTCATCGACCCCACCAAGAAGGACGTGTTCATGGCGCTGCTGCCCATGTTCCACACCTTCTCCTGGACCGGCAACGTGGTGGCGCCCATCGTGATGGGCTGCAAGACGATGATAGTCAAGAGCATCACCCCGCCCAAGCCCTGGCTGCAGGCCATGGGGCGCGAGGGCGTGACCATCATAATCGCCGTGCCGCAGATCTACGGCGTGCTGGCCAAGGAGGCCCGCGGCCTCAAGAAGTTCTTCCTCAAGTTCTGGAGCCTGCGCAAGGTGCGCTTCTGCCTGTCCGGCGCCGCCCCGCTCAAACGCACCATCACCGACCACTTTCACAAGGCCTTCGGCCTGCATATCCTCGAGGGCTACGGCCTCACCGAGACCAGCCCGGTGGTCACCATCAACCCGCCCAAGGGCCGCAAGCACGGCTCCGTGGGCCGCGCCATCCCCGGCGTGAAGATCCGCATCCTCGGCGAGGACGGCCGGGACCTCAGTCACGGCGAGGAGGGGGAAATAGCCGTGATGGGCCCCAATATCACCCGCGGCTACCACGGCAACGAGACCGCCACGCGCGAGCTGTTCACGCAGGACGGCTGGCTGAAGACCGGCGATATCGGCGTGCTCGACACCGACGGCTTCCTGTTCATCCGCGACCGCAAGAAGGACATGGTCATAGTGAAGGGCCTCAAGGTCTTCCCGGCGCAGATCGAGCACACCATCTGCACGCACCCCAAGGTGCTCGAGAACGCCGTGATCGGCATCCCCGACAACAGCGGCAACGAGACCATGAAATGCTTCGTCGTGCCCCGCCCCGACGTCACGCTGGAGAAGGGCGAGATCATGAAGTTCATCAAGGAGAACTTCGACGCTTACAAGCGCCCGCGCGAAGTGGAAGTGGTCAGCGCCCTGCCCAAGAACGCCCTGCAGAAGGTGCTCAAGCGCGAGCTGCTCCGCAAGGAGCTCGAGAAGCGGGCCAAGGCCTCGGCCGAAGCCATAGTGGAAAAAGCGCAGCAGGCCGCCCGCTGACGGCGGCCGCGGCGGTAAGGCAACGATGGACTTAACAGCCGCGGTAACCGGCGTTTTCGACGAAGCCTACCTGGTGGGCGGCGCCCTGCGCGACGCCCTGCTGGGCCGCACCTTCAAAGATATAGACGTGGCCGTGCCGCCCTCGCCCGACTTCGAGGCCCGCGTACGCCGCCTCGCCGCGCGCCTGGACGCGGCGGCTTTCCCGCTGGATTCGGAGAACCAGGTCTGGCGCCTGACCCAGCGCGCCGCCCCGCGCGCGCAGGTGGACATCATGCCCTTCGTAGGCGGCTCGCTGGCCTCCGACCTGAAGCGCCGCGACTTCACCGTGAACGCCCTGGCTCTGCGCCTGGCGCCCGAAGTAAAGATCCTCGCCCGCGCCAAAACCGGCGACTTCGCATTCAAGCCGGTAAAGACCGCCGTCATAGACCGCGCCAGCGGCCTCAAAGATCTGGCCGCCAAAAAGCTGCGCCCCGTAACCCCCGCTATTTTCACCGAAGACCCGGTGCGGCTGATGCGCGCCTACCGCCTGGCCGCGGGCCTGGGTTTCGAACTGACCCCCGAGACGGTGAAGGGGATAAAGAAGCACGCGGCCCTGGTTGCCCGGCCGGCCCAGGAGCGCGTGCGCGAAGAATTGATGCGCCTCCTGGAAAGCCCGGAATCCCACAAATGGCTGGCACTGATGCACAAGCACGGCCTGCTGACCGCCCTGTTCCCGGAGCTGGCGGCGCAGGAGCGCTGCGCGACGGACTACTACGGCAAGGGCGGGGTACTCACGCATACGCTGCGGGTGGTGGAGCGCGCCGACGAACTTTACAGCGACCTGCCGGCCTGGCTGCCGGCTTGGAAAAAGGCGGGGGCGCTGCTGCCGCCGGCCCGCCTGCTTCGCTTCGCGGCCCTGCTGCACGACATCGCCAAGCCCCCGAAGGCCGCCATGGTGGACGGGCGGCTGCGCTTCTTCGGCCACGAGGAATTCGGCGCGGTGATGGCGGAAAAAGAGATGGAGCGCCTGCGCTTCTCGCGCGACGAGATCCGCCTGGTCTGCGCCGTCATCGGGGCCCACCTGCGCCCCGGCAACCTGGCCGCCAACGATTCCATCTCCGACAGGGCCATGTTCCGTTTCTTCAGGGCCATGGGCCAGTACACCGTGCCGCTGCTCGCGCTCTCCTGGGCCGACCACGCCAGCTATGTCACGGCCGAGCAGCTGCGGCGCATGCGCAAGAAACTTCAGCAGCCCCCGGTCCCGCTGCCGGCCGGCCTGCCCTACAATTCGCCCAAGAAGACGCTGCGCTACATGCAGGTGCTCAACCAGCTCTTCAACGTCTACGTCAAGAAAAGCCTCAAGCTGGGCGCCGAACGCCTGGTGGACGGCAACGACGTTATCAAGACCTTAAAGATAAAAGAGGGCCCCCGCATAGGCGAGCTGCTGGAGAAAGTGCAGCTGCTGCAGTTCGAAGGCAAGGTAAAGACCCGCGACCAGGCTCTCAAAGCCCTCAAGGGCATGAAGGGGTCGCGGTAGATCAGGAAAGCAAGCCCCCTGTATTCTGGCCGGTTGGACCGAAGGTCCTACGATGGCGTAGGACCTTTTTTTATTTATATAGGACCCCATGGCCCGTGCCCTCCCCGCTTCTGAAAGCTAGACTATAAGCGTAAGGGATGGAGGAGATAAAAACATGAAATTTAAATTCGCGCTTTCCGCTGGCCTGGTCTTAGCAACCGGAATGGGTTTAGCTTTCGCCGGCAGCGCCGTCCCCGCGCAATCCTCAAAGATCTCCGTGCAGCAGGAAGCAAAGACCAAGGAGTTCAAGGACATCCTGGTCAGGCTCGTCCGCCAGGACGAATACCTCGACGAGGCCATCGAGATCCTCGATACCGCCTCCGGCCGCCCCTCGCAGGAAGACCTCGCCGCCGTGGGCCTCAGCCTGAAGTCCATCGCCAAGAACCTCCGCCACGTCTCCGCCCTCAACAAGGCCGAGTTCGCCGCCATACAGCCCGGCTCCGATCTGTCTAAATACACCAACACCATTCTCAGCTACAGCCGCAAGGTGGACCGCAAGTCCGTGCAGGTGGGCTCGCTGATAGCGCAGCTGGCCGCCAAGAACAAGAAAGCCTCCATGCGCGACGCCGTCTCTTCCAGGAAAGGCGGCAAGAAAGTCCGCGGCAAAAAGCTCACCGAGGTGCTGGCCGAGCAGCGCGCCATGGACCGCCTCGCCGCCGACGCCCGGGCCCTGCGCGGCGCCTCCCGCGACCTCAGCGCCAGCAGCAAGTGGCTCTACATAGCTTCCAAGTAAAAGGGCCGCGCCCGACAAGGATCCTCCGCTCCAGCGGGGGATCTTTTTTTTGCGGGGCTAATGCGCCACGGGAAATAAAATTGTAAAATTAAACTATCATGAAAGACCCGCTCGAATCGGCAGCACTGCAGATCCTCAAAGCCCTGGGCGAAAACCCCGCCAGGGAGGGGCTCAAGAAAACCCCCAAGCGCGTGGCGCGCGCCCTGCGCGAGATAACCTCCGGCTACGGCGCCGACATGGATAAGGTCTTCAACGGCGCCTTCTTCAAGGCCGACTACAAGGAGATGGTGATAGTAAAGGACATAGCTTTCTATTCGCTCTGCGAGCATCACATACTGCCTTTCTTCGGCAAGGCCCACGTGGCCTATATTCCTAACGGCCGCATAGTGGGCCTGTCCAAGATACCGCGCCTGGTGGAAGCTTTCTCCCGACGCCTGCAGGTGCAGGAGCGCCTGACCGAGCAAGTAGCCCGCATGCTGTTCAAGCACCTCAAGCCCCGCGGGGTGGGGGTGGTAATGGAGGCCGAACACCTCTGCGTCAGCATGCGGGGGGTGAAGAACGAAACCTCTTTCGCCACCACCAGCGCTATGCTGGGCAGCTTCCAGACCGACAGCCGCGTACGGCAGGAATTCCTGGACCTCATAAAGAGATAATAATAACATTGAAAACGATACCCGTTTTAAGTAGAATTTACGGGTATTCGCGGCGCGGTTCTTTATATATAGACGCGGGTGTAGTTCAATGGTAGAACGAGTGCTTCCCAAGCATTAGACGTGGGTTCGATTCCCATCACCCGCTTTTTTGCGTATCCAGACAGCGACAGAAGACTCTCTTCAGAAGCTCAACGCAGGTTAGCAACCTGCAAAAAAAGCGGGCGATGGGAATTTTCCTTACGAAGAAAGCTCGCTGACGCTCGCATGTCACCCGCTTTTAAATATCAAAGCGCAACAGACTGTATCGCGATACCGGCAGTTGACGTTCAAAGCGGGGGATGTGGAAACTCGATAGTCAGGGTTGCTCCCGCTTCGGGGTTATCAAAACTTTAGAGTTATTTTCTGCACCGTTCCGGAATTACCTATGACAAAATCCAAGAACTTCTGGGCGGCCTCGGCGCTGATCAGCCTGGCCGTCATGGTTTTCGCCGCGTATTCCATATACGGGCGCGTCTCGGCGAATCTCCCCGGGGAAACCCTCGAAGTACACCCGGTGCCCATGCCCCCGCCGCAGGAAGAAGCCGTGGAAGAAGAGACCGAGGAGAAACCCGGAGCTCAGGCCGAAACCGCCGAAGCGCCGGCCCGGCAGGCCGCCGACCAGAACAAAACCGAGCCCGCGAAAGTAAAGGCGGTCAAGACGGTTTTCGAGTACAAGGACGCCAAGGCGAAGTCGGTAAAACTGGCCGGCAGCTTCACCTCCTGGAAAGCCAGGCCGATGACCAAGAAGAACGGCGTCTGGAAAGCCGAAGTCTACATACTCCCCGGCAACTACCCGTACCACTTCACCGTGGACGGTAAAAAGAAACTGGACCCGGGCAAACCCAAGGCGCCTACCGGGGATTCCCTGGTGCTGGTGGAATAGCCGTTTTTTTGTTAACAAACCTGTAACAGGTTTCTGATAGACTATCCCCGGACGCTTTTATGGATTTCAGAAAAGTCCTCTTCCTCTCCCTGCTGGCTCCCGCGCTTTTAGCGACGGGCGCCGGCGCCGTTCCCCTGGTGTACCGGCACTCCCATACCACCACGCTGCTGCCCGACGGCAATATCCTGGTGACGGGGGGAGGCACCACCGCCGGAGTGTTCATCGACAGCGTACAGTCCTACGACATGTCCGCCAACACCTTCGTGACCTGGACCGACGGCCTCACCACCGCCAGGTCCTCTCATACCGCCACGCTGCTTTCCGACGGCCGCGTGCTGATAGCCGGCGGCTTTACCGGCGCGGCGACCTTCACCAGCACCCTCGAGATCTGCGACCCTATCACCCGGACCTGCGCCGCCATAGGCGCCGTGCTTTCCGCGGCCAAGGCCAACCACACAGCCACCCTGCTCTCCGAGGGCCCCAATGCCGGCAAAGTGCTCATCTGCGGCGGCCAGACCGGCGCCACCGCCGTCACCTCAGCCTGCGACTTTTTCGACCCCGAAACCGACACCATAGACGCCAGCGCCGGCGACCTGGCTATTCCAACCGTTGGTTTAGGTGGCCGCGCCGGCCACGCCGCCACGCTGCTGAGGGGCGGCCGCGTTTTCGCCACCGGCGGCAAGCGCTGGACCGGTACCGCCTGGCAGTATGTGGCGGAAAACGAGATGTACGACCCGCAGACCAATGTCTGGACCCCGGTCTCGGCCCTGCTGCAGGGCCGTACCGGCCATACGGCCACCGTGCTAAATAACGGCAAGATCATGATAGCCGGCGGCTACAACGGCAGTAACCGGCTGTATTGCCAGGCCGAAACCCCCGGCAGCCTCGAGGACGAGTGCTGGCACATGACTTACGACCCCAACAACCTGCAGGAGGTCGGCACGCAGGGCTATGTGGACGGCGCGGAGTTCTTCGACCAGAACGGCGGCCGCACCGTATTAGCCGAGGAAACCTACGGTGAAATGCCCTACCGCATGGGCTGGCACTCGGCCGTGCTCAACACCAGCGGCAAGGTTTCCCTGCCCGGCGGCACGGGCAACATTGTGCCCACCTTTATAACCCCCTCGCCCACGCTGGAGGACACCTCCGTCATCAACGTGACGCGCACAGGCAACACCCTCGGCACCATAGACGCCGACAGCCAGATAGATTTCCAGCTCATATTCGACCTCGCACGCCCGGTCAGCGGCCGCCTGATGAACGCCGATGTTTTCTTCTCCCCGACCAGCGACCCGGACCAGCCTTCCTTCATAGTGGAGAGCGCCAAGTTCTTCCTGGGAGCGTCCACCTCCATCATAGACGGCCTGCCCGTGGGCCTGATGCTCGGCAGCTCCGACTTGGGCCACCAGCCCGGGGACTTCGTCAGCGTAGTGAGCCTGGACAACCCCGCCGGCAGGGTCAGTTTCGAGCCCGAGACCATGGAGGAAGAGCGCACGGCCAACGCCGGCTCTACCCTCACGCTCAACCCCACGCCGCTGTACCCGTCCTTAGAGTCCAACATTACCGCCGGCACACTGAGCATCCCCGTCACCCTGGATTTCCCCAACACCTACCGGTCCCATATCACCGGCATAGCCACGCTCGAGTCGGGCAGCGTGCAGGACAATGCCGGCCAATACACCGCCACTCTCGAAGAAGGCGCCACCTCCGGAGTGTTCACGCTGAACGTCGGCACCTGCGAAGACATAGAGAAAAAGACCTGTTCTTTCACCGGCACGATAGTCTTTGCGGGCCTTACCGGCTCAATGACCAACCTGACCACCGTGGAAGACGGAACCACTTTCTACACCGGCCACGACATGGCCGGCGACGTCGCCAGCGTCTCCATGGAAATAAAATTTACCGCCGACCAGGTGAACGTAATGGACAGGGAGCCTTCCTATTCCTTCTCGCAGTCCACCGTGGTGGTGCGCTCCATGCTCTTCAGCAGCAGGCTGGAGTACATACCCGCCAAGAATGAATGGGGCGACTTGGCCGACGACAAGGACGCCGACACGCTGTCCCAGCCCGTCTTCAACCATACCGCCCTGCTCACGCCCGCGGCCGACACGCTGCTCTTGGGCGGCCAGAACTGCGAAGCGGACCCCGCCGCCGACTGCCTCCGGGGCGTCATGAACTTCAGCCCCGCCACGGCGGCCACCGCCATCATCCCGGTTTACGCCGGGGGCACCGCCGACCAGACGGCCGGCATGCAGACCGGCAAGGAACTCACCACCAAGCGCGCCTTCCATACCAGCACGCTGCTGCCCACGGGCCATATCCTCACCTGCGGCGGTTCCGACGGCGCCAGGCAGCTGTCCAGCTGCGAACTGATGGACCCGGTCAGCAAGACCTGGGCCGCCACCGGCGCGATGAATCTGCCCCGCGCCAACCACACCGCCACGCTGCTGCCCAACGGCAACGTACTGGTGGCCGGCGGCATAACGCCCTGGGGCGTGGCCGTCAGCTCGGCCGAGATCTTCTACCCCGACACCCAGCGCTGGGTCCCCACTTCCTCCATGGCGTCGGCCAGACAGCTGCACACGGCCACGCTGATGCCGGACGGCAATGTGCTGGTGGCCGGCGGCGCGGTAGCCGGCAACTATTCCGATTCGGCCGAAATATTCATAGCCTCCACCTCCTACTGGGTGGCGGGCGGCAACCTGATCCAGCGCAGATCGCAGCACACCGCCACGCTGCTCAAGAACGGCAACGTGCTGCTGGCCGGCGGCATAAACGCCGCCGGGCCCATGACTTCGGCGGAAATCTATGACTATACCACCCGCACCTCAGCGGCCACCGGCACCAGCCTGTCCGCGCCTCGTTACGGCCACACGGCGGTGCAGCTGCGCGACGGAAAAGTGCTGGTGATCGGCGGCAGCAACGGCGAGGACAGCATAAAGACCTCGGACATCTTCAACGGTGCCTCCTGGTCCGAGCTGCAGAACGCCGTCGGCGACCATATAGAGCTCAACCACAACCGCGCCAACCACCGCACCGTGCTGATGCCCAACGGCAAGATCATGATCACCGGCGGCGAAATGCGCGGCATGGTCCAGCCCTACGCGGAAAGCTTCGACCCCGACTTCCCGAGCTGGTCCGTGCAGGCCAAGGGCACCGGCAGGACGCACCACACCTCGCTGATGACCAAGGACAACCTGGTGGTGAACATCGGCGGCTGGGACGGGGGGAAATACCTCAACACGGTAGAGTTCATCCATTTCAACCACAACCCCGACAGCGACGGCCTGGTGGCCGACACCACCCGGCAGGCCCTTATCTCCACCGGCACTGTCTATTTCGACCGCGGCGTCCGCGCCACCCTGCTCAGCGGCACGTCCAATTTCCACGGCATCACCGAAGCCTCCGGCGGCGGCTCCGGCCCGCTCAATTCCTCTTTCAGCAGCCCGCGCCTCTACATGCAGCAGATAGACAACCCCAGCGGCTTCATGATAGACCTTTCCACGCGCCTGTACTCTCATTACGGCGGCCTCTACAGCGCCTCCAACTGGGAAACGACGCTCAGTTCCCTGACCATAGTCGCGCCGTCCGAGATCGGCGCGCTGCCGCACGGCTGGTACCACATGCGCGTGGCCGCCAACGGCGTCTTCTCCGACGGCCACACGGTGCAGGTCACCGTGCCCAGGCCCGCAGGCCTGCCCACCGAGCCCACTGGCGCGGTGCTGGGCACCAGTTCCATCACCTGGACCTGGACCAGCGGCACCATCCCCGGAGGAGGGGCGCAGGGCTACGCCATCTATGCCGCCTCGGACAGCGTCTTTATCGCCACCACGGCCTTCGTGACCGGCAGCGTTTCCTACACGCAGACCGGCATGCGCCCCAATACCGAAGCCTCCATCATGGTCTCCGCCTTCAACATGGGCGGCTACGGCGGCCTCAGCAAGTCCTCAACTTACTACACGCTGGCCGCCGCGCCCTCCTCCCTGGCCATCAACTCGGCCAGTTTCGAGACCGCAGAGCTGGAATGGAGCGGCAGCAACAACTCCGATATCACCGCGTACGAAGTTTCGATGTCCCCGGAGAAGGCTCCCAAGTTCTCGGACCCGCTGGCCATCTCCACGCCGGTGCCTTTCACCGTGAACCACCTCAGCACGGCCACCGTCCTCCAGACGCTGACGGCCAACCAGAAGTACGATTTCCGCGTCAGGGCCATGAACGGCGCCGGCATCGTTACGGCCTTCAGCAACTACGCCTCCACCATCACCGTAAGCGCCGTCAACAACTTCTCCGGCCAGGCCCTCAGCAGTTCCACGATCAACTGGTCCTGGGACGAGGCCATAGGCGCCTCTTACTACGAGGTCTACGACATCACCGACGGCACCGCCTCCGCCGTGTTCGTCGGCTCCACCACGCTGATGGCCTATTCCCAGAACGGCCTCTCCGCGAACCGCCGGTATTACGCCGTGGTCAGGGCGGTCAAGACCACCGTGGACGGCCCCATCAGCGGCCCGTGGTCGCAGCCGGTAGGAGTCTATACGCTTACGGTGCCGCCCGCGCTGCCCGCCAACGTTTTCACCGGCGTCAGCACCGGCACCCTGACCGTCAACTGGATCACCAACGGCAACTCCACCTGGACGGCTTACAACGTGCAGCTCACCACCGGCGCCGGCGTGGTAGTCAGCAGCGTCACCACGCAGCTGGCCTACGCCGGCTTCGGCTCCCTCGCGCCCAACGTCGCCTATAACCTCACGCTCACGCCTTACAACGGCGACCAGTTGGCCGGGGCCACGGTAAACCTGGGCACCAAATACACGCTGGCCAAAGTACCCGGCAGCCTGACGGCCGACGAGATCACCATGTCCGGCATCTCGCTGTCCTGGGACACCGCGGGCAATTCCCCCGAGACCACGTACGAGCTGCGCAGTTCCACCAGCGACGTTTTCGCGGAGCCTGTCGTTACCCACGTGCCGTTCGCCTACCTCAGCACTGAGAGCTCGGCCTTCGTCAACGGCCTGCTCACCGCCACCACCTACTACTTCGACGTGGCCGCCCGCAACGGGGAAGGCCTGGTCTCGGCCCGCAAGCGCGCGCTGGCCGCCTTCACCGTGCCCGGCCCCGCGGGCGCGCCGTCCGGCTCGGTCGGCGGCACCAGCAGCGCCACCGAGGACGTGACCATCACCGGCACCCTCCCGAACAACCGCGAAGTAGCGCTGTTCGTCCCCGAGAGTTCTTTCCCCGGCTCCACCGCCATCGCGGTCTCCTCGTCCAACCTCAACCCGTGCGGCTACCTGGCCGGCGGCCTCATCCCGATAGAAGTAGCCATCTATTCGGAGAACGGCGCCCAGCCCCAGGTCCCGGTCACGCTCACGATAAAGTTCGACCAGGACCCCACGCTGGCCAAGAACGACATCATCAACAAGGCCTCCCAGGTGGTCATGGCCCGCTACAACCCGGTCTCCGGGCAGTGCCTGCCGCTGGAAACGACCGTCAACATCGGCGAGCGCACGATCACGGCCACGCTCAACCACTTCAGCCTGTTCCAGCTGATGGTGCGCACGGCCGCCAGCAACCTGGCCAACGTCAGCGTCTACCCCAACCCGTTCTACGCCAACCGCGGCCAGGGCTTCGTGACCATAGACCGCATCCCGGCCAACGCCAAGGTGCGCATCTACACCCTGTCGGGCGACAAAGTCTGGGAAGGCACGGCCGGCAGCACCGGCGTGATCATCTGGAAAGGCGTCAACAAGTCCGGCAATCTGGTAGCCAGCGGCATCTACCTGGCCGTCGTGGATTCCAGCGCCGGCAAGAAAGTCCTGAAACTGGCGGTGGAAAGGTAAGTTATGAAGGCTGACAACAAAACAGCCCTGGCCGCGGCACTGCTGGCCCTCACCCTCACCTCGCCCCTCGCGGCGCTCGAGGACCCCCGCTATTTCTCGGCCAAGTCGGCCGGCACCACCACCGCCGACTTCCTGAACCTGCCCATCGGCGCCCGCGCGGCCGGCATGGGCGGCGCCTACACCGCCGTCAGCGAAGAGGCCTCGGCCATCTACTGGAACCCGGCCGGCCTGGTGCAGATCCCCAAGCTGTCGGCCATTTTCATGAGGGCGCAGTACCTCGAGGAGATCAGCTACCAGTACGCCGCCTACGCGCACCGCCTCTCTTACGACTCCGTCGTGGCCGGCTCGGTGATGCTCACCGACATCGGGTCCATCACCGAGACCGACATCTCGGGCAACACCCTGGGCAGCTTCACTCCGCGCGACCAGGTGTTCACGCTGTCCTACAGCAAGGCCATCCTGGAGTTCTCCGACAAGGACATCGACGTCTCCATCGGCGTGTCCGCCAAGTACATCAAGTCGCAGATCGTGGACTCCGCCAAGGCCTACGCCGGCGACATCGGCGTGATGACCTACAATTTCTCCGACATCCCGTACCGCCTCTCCGTGGTCGCCACCAACCTGGGCGGCGGCCTGACCTACGACACCGAGTCCAACCCCATCCCGCTGACGTTCAAACTGGGCGCGGCGGTAAACCCCTTCCGCAACCTGCTGGTGGCCACCGACGTGGTGCTGCCCAAGCACAACAAGCCCAGCGTGCGCCTCGGCGCCGAACTGGCCGCCACCCCGAATGAGCTCACCCGCCTGTGCGTGCGCGCCGGCCTGGACACCCAGAAGATGGGCGACGGCGTAGGCGGCCTCTCCATGGGCGTGGGCGCCACGCTGCACTTCTTCAGCCTGGACTACGCTTTCGTCCCGATGGGTGAGCTCGGCAGCACCCACCGCATTTCCCTGACCTTCGACTTCCCTTTCCGCAGCCCCATCTTCCAGCGGCGCGACCGCACCATCTTCACCAAGATGAAGGGGATCTCGTTCAAATAACCGGAACCCGCCCAGGCGGTCAGACCGGAGCCGGGAGCCCCCCGGCTCCGCCGCTTTTAGCCCGGTTGACACATAGGGGCAAATAATATAAATTGGTTAACTGGAAAAAATGATGAAAGCCCTCGGACAACACCTGATACTAGAACTTTACGGCTGCGATGAGGCCACCCTGTCGTCCGTGTCGGACGTGCAGGACGTCATGCTCAAGGCCGCCCGCGCGGCCGACGCCACCATCATAGACTCCATCTTCCACCATTTCAAGCCCTACGGCGTCTCCGGCGTAATCGTGATCGCGGAATCCCATTTCGCCATCCACACCTGGCCGGAGCACAAGTACGCCTCTCTGGACCTCTACACCTGCGGCGACAAGACCCGCCCCTGGGAGGCCTTCAAGAAGGTGAAGTCCCTCTTCAAGGCCACCCATTTCAGCGTGATGAAGATGGAGCGCGGCCTGCTCCCTAAATAAATGACCGCCAAGAAAAGAAAATTCGACTGGATCAAATCCTCGGGCAGCCTGCTGCCGGGAGGGGACTGGTTCGTGGAATTCTTCACGCCCGGCGAGCTGCACGCCCACCGCGCGCTCAAGGTGCTCGAGACCTCCTCCACCGCCTTCCAGGAGGCCGCGCTGATCAAGACGCACACCTTCGGCAAGGTGCTGGTGCTCGACGGCGAGACGCAGTCCAGCCAGTACGACGAGGCCTTCTACCACGAGTCGCTGGTCTACCCGGCGCTGCTGGCCCACCGCGCCCCCCGGACGGCCCTCATCCTGGGCGGGGGGGAAGGCGCCACCGCGCGAGACATCCTCAACGACCGCGGCATAGAGCGCGTGGTGATGGCCGACATCGACTACAATATCCTGCGCTTCGCCGAAAAGCACTTGGAAACCTGGCACCGCGGCTCCTTCTCCGACCCGCGCCTGCGCCTGCTGGCCCAGGACGCCAAAAAATTCGTTTTCAACACCGCGCAGAAGTTCGACCTGGTCTATTCCGACCTGCCCAGCCCCGTGGAAGGGGGCCCGGCCTACTCCCTCTACACCCTGGAGTTCTACCGCCGGATGAAGAAGATCATGTCCCCCGGCGCCGTCTTCACCGTGCAGGCCGGCCCGGGCACGCCGCTGCAGTTCGAGCTGCACCCGGCCATCTATAACACCCTGCGCAAGCTCTTCCGTTTCGTGGGCAGCTACTCCGCCTTCATCCCGTCCTACGACATGCCGTGGACCTACCTCTACTGTACGGACGATCCGGCCAAGGCCCCCGCGCGGCTCGACGCCGCCGCCCTGGACCGCGCCGCGGGGCGGCGCCTCAAGCGCCCGCTCAGATTTTCCGACGGAGAGACCATTACCGGGGCCTTCAGCCTCCCGAAGTATTACCGGGACAGGATCAAGGCCTCGCGCGCCGTCATAACGGAGGCGCGCCCGATGTTTTTCAGCACTTCGCAGCATTAGCGCCGGGAGCGGCCCGGACGGAGACACAATGAAAAAAACGAACAAAGCGGTGAAGAAGACTGCGCCCAAAAAGGCGGCCCCCAAAAAGCCCGCGGCTAAAAAAGCCCCGGCCAAGGCCGCGCCTAGAAAAGCCGCGCCGGCCCCGGTAAAGAAGGCCGCCCGCGCCGAAGAGTCCCTGACCAAGGCCGAGCTGGCCGAGATCGCGGCCAATCTCAGCGAGATGCGCGTGGACATCGCCAAGAACGTCGAGGATAAGAAGAATTTCGACATCCTCGAGCCCGAAGTCGGGGACTCCATCGACCAGGCCTCCCAGAGCCTCGACAAGGAGATCCTCTTCGAGCTCTCCGACAACGAGCGCAAGATCCTGCGGGACGTGGACGCCGCGCTGCGCAAGATGGAGAAGGGCACCTACGGCCTCTGCGAGCACTGCAAGAAGGCCATCGAGAAGAAGCGCATCAAAGCGCTGCCCAGCGCCCGCTACTGCATGGTCTGCCAGAGCGGTTCGGAACGCAGCGGGTTCTGACCCCCGAGGTGCTAAAAGAAAAGCCCCGCGGCTCGCCGCGGGGCTTTCTTCGTTTACGCCGCCGGCGTCATTCCATCAGCGAGGGCGTAGGGGCGTCCACGGCGGAGGAGACCTCCACCTCGGTATGCCGCCAGTTCCGGGCCTTGGCCGTTATCGTGAAGCGGCGCCCGTTCGAGGCGATGACCAGCGTCTCCGGCTCCAGGTTCTTGAAGAGCTCGGCGCGCACCGCGTTGACGTTGCCGGTCAGGTCGGCCAGCTTGCGCAGGTCGTTGGTATACCGGCCCTCCCGGCGCATGTAGATGAGTTCCAGCGTGGCCAGCTTGGAAATGGTCCGGTGGGCGGCCACGATCTGCTTCTTCTCGGACGGCGTGATCTTGAGCACGGTGTTGTTGAGCCAGGTGCCCGCGAGGATCACCATCAGCCCCCAGGACAGGGCCAGCACCAGGCCGTCGCCCCAGTCGCTGCGCTCTTTTATGCTCACCACCCGGCTGCCCGCCACGAAGTCGTGCAGCGCGCGCTTGTTGTTGGTAAACAGCGCCATCAGGTAGCCGAGGTTGAAGGTGGCCGAGCTCAGGAAGTAAGCCAGCGCCCTTACGAAGGCCTTGCCGAAAGACAGGTCGCCTCCGTCGGCGGCCCTGACGCGGATGTTCATCAGCCACTTGCCCACGGTGGCGCGGCCGCCGCTGGAGAAGACGGCCTCGTAGATCACGTAGAGTCCCATCCAGAGGAACTTCCACAGCCACTCGTTGCCGCTGCTGTAGGGGAAGAGCCCCGCCTTGACGGCCACCTTCAGCGTGGCGTAGGTCAGCAGCACGAAAGGCAGCGCGTCGATGACATAGGCCACGAAGCGCTCGTTGAAACCGGCAGGCACCGGCCCCTCGTCCGCGGGCGCGGCGGCGTCTTCCAGGCCGGGGATCTCCGGCAGCGGCTTGAATTCCAGATCGTTGTTTTCCATAAGCGTTCAATTCCCCCGTTTGGACAATTATATATAAACTTCGCGAAGTATTTGAACCCCGGCCCCAAAATTGTTTAAATATCAGTACATTATGTGCAGGATAACCGCCATTCTCTCTGTCAGCCCGGCCGCGCACGAAGACGTGCTCTGCGCCGGGCCCAAGTCGCTGCTCGCCCAGGCCGGCGCCGTCAAGGGCCGCTACCAGGACGACGGCTGGGGCGTGGGCTGCTTCCGAGGCGGCAAGCCCGTCGTAAAAAAGAGTCCCGGCCCCGCCCGTCTGGAAGCGCCGGCATTCAAGGCCGCCGCCCGAGGCGCGAGTTCCCGCGTTACGCTGGCGCACCTGCGCGAAGCGTCCAACCCGTCGGGCCTGCCCCGCGCCAGCCTGATAAACCGCGCCAACACGCAGCCCTTCTCCGCCGGCGGATTCATCTTCGCCCACAACGGCACGCTCTTCATCAAGGACGAGATCCGCTCGCTGCTCGGCGCCTACGCCGGCAAGGTGAAAGGCAACAACGATTCCGAAGTGCTCTTCTGGCAGGCGGTGAAAATGCTGGACGCTTACGGCGAGCCGGCCATGGCGCTGCGCATGGCGCTCGACGAGATCCTCACGGTCTGGGTCTCCTGCCGCGACAAATACCCGGACCGCCCGGAACCCTACAAGGGGCTTAACCTCTTCCTGGCTTCGGCGGATTCTTTAACCGTGCTCTGCCACGGCAGCCGGCAGAAAGGGAAAGGCAAACCCGCGCTGCTCACCCCCGGCTGGGAAGCCGGCAGGATAGCCTGGCGGCAGGAGCAGGGCCGCGCGGTGTTCTCCAGCGAGCCGGCCGACGGCAGGCCCGGCTGGAAAAAGATGGACGACCCGACGGTGGCCTCGGCCAGGCTGGCCGGCGGCAAGATTAAAATCGGTTTCGAGAGGATAACCTTATGAAATGGTTCCTGATGCTCCTGATCTTCATCGCCGGCGTGTACTACCTCGTCAACCAGAACAAGGAAGAGGCCAGGAAGAAAGAACTGGCGCAGCTGGCCAAGAAAGACCAGATCGCCGTCCTGGCCGAACCCCCGCTGCCCGTGAAGCCCGAGAAGACCTACGTGATCAAGTTCTCCATGGCCACGCTCAAGACGCTGCGCTCGCTCACCGAGGACGCCAACGACAAGGTGCGCTTCGCCTCCGCCGAACTGTTGTGGCAACTGCAGGACGAGAGCGCCCCCGCCGTGATCAAGAACATGCTGGAGAACGAGACGGAGCCCTCCGTCAAGAAGCAGATCATCGACATGCTGGCCAAGGACAAGAGCAAGCTCAGCCTGGCCCTGATGACGGAGGCGCTCAAGGACTACGAGCGCGAGATACGCCTGCACGCCGTCACGGCCATCGGCACCTTTTCCAACAAGGAAGCCATCCCGGCCCTCGACCGGGCCCTGTCGGATTACGACGAGGAAGTGCGCCTCAAGGCCCTGCAGGCGGTCAACACGATCCGCAAGGACATAGAGGCGCACAAGGAACAGCAGCTGCGCGAGCTGGAAACCAAGCAGCCCCTGTTCCGCATCGAATAACCGGGCGGGGGGCCCGGGCGGCGCTTGAAATTTTTGCGAAGATTTTTTTAAAATTTTCCTGATAAACTAATTCACTCCAGACACCTGACTCAAGGAGCAACCATGGACTCGGAGATATCCAAACTGAACCAGAAAATTCAGCAGGACGCCCTTTTCATACAGGACCTGCGCAAGGAGATGGCCAAGGTGGTCATCGGCCAGGAGGACCTGATCAACAGCCTGCTCACGGGCCTCATCGCCAACGGCCACGTGCTGGTGGAAGGCCTGCCCGGCCTGGCCAAGACGCTGACCGTCAAGACGCTGGCGGCCTGCATGTCGGCCGGCTTTCAGCGCATCCAGTTCACGCCGGACCTGCTGCCCGCCGACATCGTGGGCACGCTGGTCTTCAACCCCAAGGAGAACACCTTCGCCGTGCGCAAGGGCCCCATCTTCTCCAACATCATCCTCGCCGACGAGATCAACCGCGCCCCGGCCAAGGTGCAGAGCGCGCTGCTCGAAGGCATGCAGGAGCGCCAGGTCACCATCTCCGACACCACCTTCAAGCTGCCCGACCTGTTCATGGTGCTGGCCACGCAGAACCCGATAGAGCAGGAAGGCACCTACCCGCTGCCCGAGGCGCAGGTGGACCGCTTCATGCTCAAGGTCAACATCACCTATCCGTCCAAGGCCGAGGAGGCCAAGGTGCTGGAGCTGATGGCGCGGCAGACGCTGCCCTCGGCCGGCAAGGTGGTCGGCGTGGACGCGGTGCTCAAGGCCCGCCAGACCGCGGACCTGATCTACGTCGACGACAAGATCAAGAACTACGTGCTCGACCTGGTGATCGCCACGCGCGAACCGGCCAAGCACGGCCTCGAGAAGATCAAGCCCTGGATCAACTACGGCGCCAGCCCGCGCGCCACCATCTTCATGATCCAGGCCGCCAAGGCCTACGCCTTCATCAACGGCCGCGGCTACGTCACGCCCGAGGACATCAAGGCCGTCGGCTTTGACGTGCTGCGCCACCGCGTGATGCTCACCTACGAGGCCGAAGCCGAGAACATCACCTCCGAGGACATCATCAAGAGCCTGTTCGAGGCCGTCGAGGTACCGTAAGAACTAACGGCCGGCCCGCGCCGGCCAACGCCCTATGAACACGGCAGAACTGCTTAAAAAGGTCCGCGAGATCGAGATCAAGACCGGCCGCCTGGTAAGCGAGACTTTCTCCGGCCAGTACCAGAGCGTGTTCAAGGGCCGCGGCATCGAATTCTCCGAGGTGCGAGAGTACGTGCCCGGCGACGACGTGCGCGCCATAGACTGGAACGTCACCGCGCGCGCGCAGAAGCCCTTCATCAAGCAGTACATCGAGGAGCGCGAGCTGACGCTGATGATACTCTGCGACGTCTCCGCCTCGCAGGGCTTCGGCTCCTCGGCCAGGCCCAAGAGCGAGGCCGCCGCCGAGCTGGCCGCGATGTTCGCCTTCTCCGCGCTCAAGAATTCCGACAAGAGCGGCCTGTTGCTCTTCTCCGACAAGCCCGAGCTCTACATCCCGCCGCGCAAGGGCAAGAACCACAACCTGCGCATCATCCGGGAGCTGCTGGGCTTCGCGCCCAAGAGCCGCGGCACCGACATCGCCATGGCGCTGCGCACCGCCAACAGCGTGATGAAGCGGCGAGGCATCGTCATCCTGATCTCCGACTTCAACGCCCCCGACTACGCCCGGGAGGCGCGCCTGACGGCCCGCCGCCACGACCTGATACCGGTGGTCATCACCGACCGCTTCGAGCGCGCGCTGCCGGCGGCCAACGCGCTGCTGGTGTCCGAGGAACTCGAAAGCGGCGAGGACCGCACGGCGGACCTGGCCAGCCCCGGCTACCGCGAAGCCTACGAGCGCGAAGCCGCCCGCCGCCGCACCCTGCTTGAGAGCGTGATGCGCTCGGCGGGCGCGGACTTCATAGACATCGACCCCGCCCTGCCGGTGCACGGCCCGGTGGAGAAATTTTTCCGCCAGCGCAGGAGGTTCAAGCTGATATGAGGACCGCCGCCCTGCTGCTGCTCCTGCTGTCGGCCCCCGCGGCCGCGCCGGCCCAGCCCGCCCCCGCGGGCGCCCCCATAACGCTGGCGGTGACCCCGCCCGACGGGCAGGTTGGCCTGGCCGAAGCTTTCGACTTCAAAGTCGAGGCCAGCATGCCGGAGGGCTACACCCTCAGGCCCGACACCGCGGCCGCCTCAAATTCCGAGTTCCAGGTGACGCGCTTCGCCTCCAAGGGCTTCAAATCGGCCGCCGGGCGCAGGACCGAGACCTTCGAGGTGGAGGCCAAGGCCTTCACGCTGGGGATCAGCACCTTCCCCGCCCTGGCCTGGCAGGTAAGCGGGCCGGGCGCCGCGGCCGGGGCCGCGGTTAAATCCGAGCCCTTCAACCTGGAAGTGCTGCCGGCCTTCGAGATCAAGGAAGGCGAAGACATAAAGGACATCTACGGCCCTTACGGCTACTTCCCCTGGCGGCTGGCGCTGATCCTGGCCGCCCTGGCGGCGCTGGCCTTCTACCTCTACCGCCGTTTCTCCAGCGGCGAAACCGCGCTCTTCTCGCGCGCCCCCTGGACCGACGCGCGCAATCCGTACCAGCGCGCCAGGGAGCGGCTGGACCGGCTGGCCGGCTGCCCGCTGGCGCAGAACGGCCGCATGAAGGAATATTACACCGGCCTCATGGCGGTGCTGCGCTTCTACCTCGACGAGGAATTCGCTATGGAAGCCTCGCAGCTGACCACCTCCGACCTCTGCCGGGAACTCAAGCGCACCGGGGCCGAACTGAAGACGCTGACGCAGGCCAGGGACCTGCTGCACAAGGCGGACCTGGTTAAGTTCGCGCGGCTCAAGCCGGCCGACCCGGCGGAAGACGCCGCTGCCCTGCGCGAGCTGCTCGCGGGGTTCAACGCCGCGGCCGAGCAGGCCCGCGCGCTCAAGGCCGCCGCCGAGGCCGCCGCGGCCGAGCAGGCCAGGCGCAGGGGGGGCAGGCCGTGAACATGTTCAAGCACCCCTGGGTGCTGCTGCTCATGCCGGTCATCGGCATCCTCGCCGGGCTGGCCTGGAGCCAGCGCTACCGCCGCAACGCCACTACCGGCGTGCCCGCCTCGCTGCCGGCCCTGCGCACCCCGCGCACGCGGCTGTTCAGGATAGTCCCTTTCTGGGGCCGGGTGCTGGCCCTCACGCTGCTGGTCTTCGCGCTGGCGCGCCCGCAGCAGGCCACCCGCGGCGAGGTGCCGCCGTCGGAGGGCATCGACATCATGCTGACGGTGGACACCTCCTACAGCATGGCGGCCGAGGACTTCCACCCGTACAACCGGCTCGAGGCCGCCAAGAAGGCCGCGGCCGATTTCGTGAAACAGCGCAAGAACGACCGCATCGGCGTCATCATGTTCGGCGGCGCGGCCATGCTCACCTGCCCGCTCACGCTCGACTACCAGTCCGTGCTGGAGATGCTGGAGTCCGCCTACCTCAACATGACCCGGGCCGAGGGCACCGCCGTCGGCGACGCCATAGTGACCGGCGTGAACCACCTCAAGGAGAGCAAGGCCAAGAGCAAGGTGATCGTGCTGCTCACCGACGGCCGGTCCAATACCGGCCTGGTCACGGACCTGAACCTGGCCGCCAAGACCGCCGCGGCCTTCGACATCAAGGTCTACACCATCGGCACCGCCGGCAAGGGCAAGGCCGCCATCAGCACCGGCGACCCCATGCAGCCGGTGGTCTACATCGAGGAAGACCTGGACGAACCCACGCTGCGCGAGATCGCGGCGCTGACCGGGGGGGAATTCTACCGGGCCAAGAATTACGCCGAGCTGGACCGCATCTACAGCAGGATAGACTCGCTGGAAAAGACCGAGTTCGAAGTGAAGACCTATACCGAGTATTCGGATAAGTACATGTATTTCCTGGCGCCCGCGCTGCTGCTGCTGGCGCTGATGTTCGTGCTGGAGCGCACTTACTTCAGGACCATACCTTAACCATGGAACTGTTCAGATACCCCCTGTTGCTCGCCGGCCTGGCCGCGGCCTTCGCCGCGCTGGTGTTCTTCCGCTTCAAGGCGGAAGCCTCCAGGCTGGCCGCCGCGCGCGCCGTGCTGGGCCCGGCCTTCGAGCGCCTGGCCGCCGGACCCGAGGCCGCGCGCCGCCGCCTGCGCGGGCTGCTCTATTTCATAGCGCTGGCCCTGCTGGCCTTCTCGGCCGCCGGGCCGCAGTGGGGGGTGGAGCTGGCCCCGGTAACGGACCTCAAGGGCAACATCGTCATCGCCGTCGACGCCTCCCTGTCCATGGCCGCGCGGGACCTCAAGCCGGACCGCCTCTCCAACGCGCGCCTGCTGCTGGGCGCCATCTCCGAGAAATTCGCCGACTACCGCATAGGCGTGGTGGCCTTCGCCGGGCAGGCCTACGTGCAGTGCCCGCTCACCACCGACCAGGACGCCATCACCTATTTCGCCTCTTCGCTGCGGCCGGGCATGCTGCCGGAGCAGGGCACCGATTTTTCCGAGGCCGTGGAGACCGTGCTGGGCATGCTCTCGCGCTACGGCGGCCAGAAGGTGATGGTGCTCATCACCGACGGCGAGGATCACTCCTCCGGCCTGGACACCGCCCTCAAGGCGGCGGCCGAGCAGAACCTCAAGATCTACACCATAGGCATAGGCAACCCGGACGGCGACCTGGTGCCCATGACGGATTCCCGCGGCAACACGATGGAGTACAAGAAGGACAGGCAGGGCAAGACCGTCGTGAGCCGGCTCGACGAACCCACGCTGATGAAGATCGCCAGCGGCACCGGCGCCGCCTACCAGCGCTACACCGACCCCGACTCCGCGGCCGAGGCGGTGCGCTCGGCCGTGGCCGCCCTGGACCTGGAAAAGAGCAAGGGCAAGGGGCGCTCGGCTTACAAGAACCGCTACCAGTGGCCGCTGGCTGCGGCCCTGCTGCTGCTTTTGATAGAATTACTGATCATGGAGAAGGGGTTCAGCTTCAGTTTCAACAGGCCCTCGTTCCGCCTGCCGCGCTTCACCAGGGGAGCGGCGGTCCTGCTGCTCGCGCTGGCCGGGGCGGCGCAGGCGGCCGGGCCCTCCAAGGACGCCCGCCGCGGCAACGCGGCCTACGAGGGCAAGGACTGGCAGTCCGCCGTGGAACATTACTCGCGCGCGGCGGCCAAGAACCCGGCCGACAAGCGGCTGACCTTCAACGTCGGGGACGCCTACTACCGGCTGGAGGATTACGAGAAAGCCTCCGAGTCTTTCGAGCAGGCCGCGGCCGGCCCCAAGGTGGCGGCCCGCGCCCATTACAACCGCGGCAACGCGCTGTTCAAGAAGGGGGACCTGGCCGGCGCCATAGCGGCCTACCGGCAGGCCCTGGACCTCGATCCCGGCGACAACAACGCCAAGTTCAACCTGCAGAAGGCCCTGGAACAGAAGCAGAAGAATTCCTGCGACCAGAACAAGGACGACAAGGATAACAAGGACAAGAAGAAGGACCAGGACAAGAAGGACAAGGGCGGCGGCGGCGAGGAGAAGAAGGACGACAAGCAGGACGGCGGCCAGGATAAGAAGGACCAGGAGAAAGAGAAGCAGAAAGAGCAGCAGAAAAAAAAGGCCGAGGCGCAGGCGCGCAGCCAACAGATACTGGAAATGATGAAGGAAAAAGAAAAAGCGGCCGCCCGCGACCCCGAGAACATGCGCCAGGCCGCCCGGCAGGCCGGCAAGCCCGAGCCGCAGAACCGGCTGGAGGACTGGTGAAAAAGCGTCTCCCCGTTCTGCTCGCGCTCGCGGCGCTGCTCTGCGCGGCCCCGGCGTGGGCGCTGCTCACCGTCACGGCCGAGACCGACCGCGACACGGTGCAGATCGACGACAACCTCTACCTGACCGTCACGGTCTCGGGGGACTCGGCCAGCGTGCCCGAGCCCAAGCTCCCGAACATGCAGAACTTCAACGTCTACTCCTCGGGCCGCAGCCAGAGCATCTCCATCATCAACGGCAAGATCACCACCTCCGTCTCTTTCACCTACATGCTGACCCCGCGCTTCCTCGGCGCGCAGACCATCCCGGCCATCTCGGTCTTCAACGGCAGGGAGAAGGCCGTCACCAGCGAGCTCACCGTCACCGTGGTCAAGGCCGCCCGCCAGGCGGCGCAGCAGCAGCCGGCCGCGCAGCAGCCCGCCCCCAAGCCCCAGCGCCCGTCGCCGGCGGCCAGGAACGCCGCCGTAAAGGGCGAGCGCATCTTCCTCAAGGCCGAGGCCGACCGCAAGTCGGCCTACCCCGGCGAGCAGATCAACATCAGCGTCAAGTTCTACACTTCGGTGCCGCTCAGCTCCAACCCGCAGTACATGCCGCCCGCTTTCAAGAACCTGATCTCCGAGGACCTGCCCCCGGTGCGCAACGGCGAGACCGAGATCGGCGGCGTGCGCTACGCCTACAGCGAGATCAAGGCCGCGCTCTTCGCGCTGGCCCCGGGCCCCGCGCAGGTCGGCCCGGCCACCGTCATAGCCCAGGTGCCCGCGCAGGACCAGATCGACCCTTTCGACCCCAACTTCTTCCAGAAGTTCATGGCCATGAGCGGCGCGCAGGGCCGCAGCATGGAGTTCACCACCGACCTGGTCAAACTCGACATCAAGCCGCTGCCCGCCGGGGCGCCCGCCTCTTTCGGCGGAGCCGTGGGCAACTACACCGTCACCGCCTCGGCCGACCGGCCCGAAGCGCGCGCCGGCGAGGCCGTTAATTTCTCGGTCACGGTCTCGGGCAGCGGCAACCTGAAAGCCGTCATCGCCCCCAAGTTCCCCGACCTGCCCGACTTCAAGGTCTTCGACACCATGAGTTCCCTCGACGTGCGCAAGGACAACGACGTCATCACCGGAAAGAAGACCTTCACCTATATCCTGGTGCCCCGCAGCGAGGGCCGCAAGACGGTGCCGCCGGTAAAGTTCTCCTATTTTGACCCGCGCGCCGGAGAATACCGTGAGCTGCAGACCGAGCCCGTCACGCTGATGGTGGAGAAAGGCGGCCAGGCCGCCAGGAGCGTGAATTTCAACCCCGGCACCGGCGGGGCCCCGGTAAGGGCCTCCGGCTCCGACATCGCCTATGTCAGCGACCGGGCGGGCCGGGACAGCCTGCCGCTGCTCTCCGGCGCGGTGCTGTCACTGCCCTGGTGGGTGCACACGGGGCCGCTGGCGCTGCTGACGCTCTCTTTCTGGCTGGCCCGCTTCAACCGCTTCAAGCTGGCCAACCCGCTGCTGTTCCGCTTCCGCCAGGCGCGGGGAGAAGCCTCGCGTGACATCGAAGAAGCCGAGGCGCTGATCAAGGCCGGCAAGACCAACGAGGCCGTGGCCGTGCTGTACGATTCTTTCCTGGACTACCTGTCCGACA
The DNA here is from genome assembly GCA_050174915.1 of Elusimicrobiales bacterium. Classification (GTDB taxonomy): domain Bacteria; phylum Elusimicrobiota; class Elusimicrobia; order Elusimicrobiales; family UBA9959; genus UBA9959. The sequence continues at coordinate 172,394 of JBFXJL010000005.1, forward strand.
AGTGCGGCCTCAAGGTCAGCGCGCTGACCATGAAGAAGGCGGGGGAACTCATCAAGACCCGTTTCCCCAAGGCCACCGAGCGTTCGCTCGGAGAGATCAGGGAGCTGTGGGAAGCGCTTGAGCTGCGCCACTATTCGCCCGGCACCGCCGGCAGGGAAGGGGCCTCCGATCTGGCCAAGAAATATTCGCTGCTGCTCGAGTTCCTCGAGAAGGAGCTGAGATGAGACGCCTGCTGCTCGCCCTGCTGCTCGCCCTGCCCGCCGGCGCCGCCGCCTACGACCGCGGCGAGCTGGCCGAATTCAACGATCTCTACCGCGCCGGCCAGTACGAGGAGGCGCTCGAAGGCTACCAGCAGCTGATAGCCAGGGAGCCCGCCACCCCCTGGGGCTGGTACAACGCCGGCAACGCCCTGTTCCGCCTCAATCGGATGGGCCCGGCCGTCTACCATTACGCCCGGGCCTTCTCGCTGAACCCGCGCTCGCAGGACATCAGGGGGAACCTGGATTTCGCCCTGCGCCACACCGGCCAGAAGCTGGTGCCGGAGGGGGCGCCGGCGGCCCTGCATTACTTCTACTACATAGTTTCGGAACGCGAACTGAAGGCCCTGTCGCTGCTGCTGTTCTGGCTCGGCTGCCTGGCCTGGGCGGCGGGCTACCTGCTCGACGGCAACAAGTGGAGCGGGCCGGCCTGCCGCGCGGCCGCCGCCGCCGGGCTGCTGCTCCTCTGCTCGCTGGCCTGGCTGGGCGCGCGCCAGACCTCGGCTTTCAGTTCCGCCGGCGTGGTGACCAAAGCCGGCGGCACGCGCATGCTCAGCGGCCCCGGCGACAATTTCAAGACCTACGCCTCGGCGCCGGAGGGGCGCATCGTCAAGATCCTCGACACCGACGACGAGGCCTACTACGAGATAGGCCTGCCCAAAGAGGGGATAAAAGGCTGGGCCCTCAAGGCCGACATAGAGAAGATATAGCGCGGAGGGAGACAACATGAAAATTGCCATCGCCAGCGACCACGCCGGATACCCGTTGAAAGCGGCCCTGCTGCCCCACCTCCGGGCCCTGGGCCACGAACCCGCCGACCTGGGCACCGACTCGCCCGACAAGTCCGTGGATTACCCCGATTTCGCCGCCGCCGTGGCCCGCGAGGTGACGGCCGGCCGGGCCGAACGCGGCATAGTGGTCTGCGGCTCGGGCGTGGGGGCCTGCGTGGCCGCCAACAAGGTCCGGGGCATACGCGCCGGCCTCTGCCATGACACCTATTCCGCCCACCAGGGCGTGGAGCACGACGACATGAACGTGCTCTGCCTGGGCTCGCGCATCATAGGTCAGGCGCTGGCCTTCGAGATAGTCGCGGCCTTCGCCTCCGCCCTTTTCTCCGACGAAGAGCGCCACAAGCGCCGCCTAAAAAAAGTAGAAGACCTGGAACGGGGGCTCTGACCCCCCGACGTAAAACATCCCGGAACCCGGCTCTGCTTGACATTAATGACACCTCTTTGGTATCATTATGCATTAAAACCCTTGACCCCCCGCACCCATAAGGTATATAATAAGTCCTGAGGGGAACACACAATACAGGCATAGCGGTCGGAACGGCGCGTATCCCGCGACTTCCTCATAATTAACCGCCAGCCAACCTTAGGTCCGCAGAGGCGCCAGCCTACCGCCGGACACGCAGCCGGACGCAACCCGCTGCCCAAGACATGGAGGAAAGCGAAATGCTTAAGTTAGCCGTGAAAAAAAACACCAAAACCGCAGCCAAGCCCGCCAAGCCGGCGAAGATCCTCGACACCGGGGAATACGTGGTTATCGACTACCCGAAGAACCTGGAAACCATCAACGCCCGCCACTACTGCGTGCGCATGGGCTCCAGCGACTGTACCGGGATGGACATCTCCATCAACGACCAGCCCTGGCAGCCCTGCCGCCACGCCGTGGGGTACTGGTGGTTCGACTGGACCAACTTCCAGCCCGGCACCCACCAGCTGGTGGCCCGCATGCACAAGCGCAACGGGGAGTACCTGATCTCCAAGCGCCGCCGCTGCAAAGTCAACTAAAGACCCAACCGGACAAACAGCCGTCTCAGGAGCCCTTGGGCCCCATGAGGCGGCTGTTTTCTTTGGTAGAATAAAACCATGACAACGCCCCGCTGCCCCAGGACCCGCATACTCGCCACGCTCGGCCCGGCCAGTTCCACGCGCGCCGTGCTCCGGAAGCTTTACGACGCCGGCCTGGACGCCGTGCGCCTGAACTTCTCGCACGGCCTGCACGCCGAGCACGCCGCGCGCGTCGCCCTGGTGCGGGACCTCAACCGCAAGTTGCGCCGCCATGTACTGGTGCTGCAGGACCTGAAGGGCAACCGCATACGGATAGGCCGCCTGAAGGCGCCGCTGGAACTCAAGCGGCGGGAACGGGTGACGCTGGTGCAGGCGGAAAAGGCGGGCAAGGCGGGGGAAATACCTTTCGACTACCGCGGCTCGCTCAAGGTCATAAAGAAGGGCAACTTCGTCTACATCGACGACGGCAACATAGCCCTGCAAGTAAAGGCCGTCGGCCGCGACTCCCTTGCCTGCGAGGTAAGCGCGGGGGGAACGCTGAAAGAACGCAAGGGCGTAAATATCCCGGCGGCCCACCTGGATTTTCCGCTGCTTTCCGACGAGGACAGGGCGGATATAGAGTTCGGCCTCACGCTGGCGCCTGATTTCGTGGCCCAGTCCTTCGTGCGCACGGCCGCCGATATCCGGGCCGTGGCCAGCCTGGTAAAGCCGCGCCTCCCGCGCTGCCGGATAATAGCCAAGATAGAGGCCCGCGAATCGCTGAAAGACCTCGACGCCATCATAGACGCCGCCGACGGCGTGATGGTGGCGCGCGGCGACCTGGGGGTAATGTTCCCGCTCTGGGAAGTCCCCATGCTGCAAAAGCGCATCATCGCCGCCTGCAACCGGCGCGGCAAGCCGGTGATCACCGCCACGCAGATGCTCGAGACCATGACCGCCAACCCCATCCCCACCCGCGCCGAGGTCTCCGACGTGGCCAACGCCGTGCTGGACGGCACCGACTATGTGATGCTCTCGGCCGAAACGGCCGCCGGCAAATACCCGGCGGAGGCCGTGCGCATGATGAACCAGGTCATCAAGCACACCGAGGGCTGCCGCCCGCGCCCGAAGGGCCGTCTTGACTGATACTCGTAGATATGATGTGATAGCTATCAGGGTAGGGGATGATCCGGAAGATCATTCAGACGGGGCCGCCGCCAGACCAAGGCCGGCGAACTCACCGTTTAAATACCACGTCGAATAGGAGATATAAAATGAAAAGATCAGCATTTCTGATGTCCGGGCTTTTCCTGTTAGCGGCGGCCATGCCGGCCCTCGCCCAGGAAACCACCGAGGACAAGCAGGCGGACACCGCCGCCGTAGAGGTGGAGAAGACCGCCGCCACACCGGAAGGCCAGGAGCGCGTGGCCGCCAAGATCAAGGCCCAGTTCGGCGTGGACGACGCCCGCGTGCAGGCCATGAAGGACTCCGGCCTGAACAACGGCGAGATCCAGATCGCCCTCGCCCTCGCCCAGGGGATGCCCGGCGGCATCACCGACGAGAACGTGCAGAAGCTCACCGCCCTGCGCCAGGGCCCGCCCAAGGCCGGCTGGGGCAAGATCGCCAAGGACCTGGGCCTCAAGATCGGCCCGGCCATAGCCAAGACCAAGAAAGCCGCCGCCGAACTCCGCAAGGAAGAAGCCAAGGCCAAGAAAGCCAAGGCCATGAAAGAGGCCAAGGAAAAGAAAGGCGGCAAGGGCATGAAGGGCGGCAAGGGCGACAAGCCCGCCAAGATGGACAGGCCCGCGAAGGGCGGCGGCAAGAAGTAAACCAGCCGCTTCATAGACCGGCCCCGCGGGGGGCCGGTTTATAATTTCAGGATAAACGCCAACAATGACCTACAAAGGAGACTACATGAAAACCGCAATACTGCTTATCCCCGTTCTGGCCCTCGCGGCCGCCGCGCAGGCGCAGGAAGCGCCCAAGAAATGGAAAGACGCCGCCGAGCTGTCCTACGTGCAGACCTCGGGCAATTCCAAGACCTCCACGATCTCCGGTAAAAACCTCTTCAACTACGACTGGACCAAGGCCGCCCTGGAAGTGGCCGCCGGCGGCCTGGGCACCAAGAGCGGCACGTCGGTGACGGCCGAGCAGTACAACGCCTCCGAGAAAATAAGCTGGAAACTGACCGGCAAGAATTACACTTTCGAAAAGATAGCCTGGGACAAGAACCGCTTCGCCGGCTTCAAGGACCGCTGGGACCTGGGCGTCGGCTTCGGCCGCCACCTGCTGCAGTCGGCCAACGACCAGCTGTTCGCCGAACTCGGCGGCGGCTACATCTGGGAAGACCGCCTGCCCGGCGCCGAAAACGCGTCCTTCGGCACCTACCGCGGCTATGCCAAGTATATCCGCACCCTGTCGGCCACGGCCAACGCCAGCCAGGACTTCGAGTACCTGGGCAACCTCAAAGAGTCGGACGGCTACCGCATGAACGCCGAGACCGCCCTGGTGGCCTCCATCAGCAGCCACTTCTCGCTCAAGGCCTCCCATGTCTGGAAATTCGTCAATTCCCCGTCGGCCGGTTTCAGGAAGACCGACACCATGAACATGCTGTCGCTCATCGTCAATTATTGAGCGGAAGAGTTAACAAGGAGATAATAATGCTTAAAGACTTCAAAGAATTCATCATGCGCGGCAACGTGGTGGACATGGCCGTGGGCGTCATCATAGGCGGCGCCTTCGGCAAGATCGTCACCTCGCTGGTTTCCGACGTCATCATGCCGCCTATCGGCCGGCTGACCGGCGGCGTGGACTTCTCCAGCCTCTACATCAACCTCTCCGGGGTCGCCTACGCGAGCCTCGCCGAGGCGCAGAAGGCCGGAGCCGCCACCATCAACTACGGCCTGTTCCTCAACACCGTCATCAACTTCCTCATCGTGGCAGCCGCCATCTTCCTGATGATCAGCCAGATGAACCGGCTTAAGGCCAAGTTCGACAAGCCGGCCCCCGCGGCCGCGCCCAGCACCAAGGAATGCCCGCTGTGCCTGTCGGTAATACCGCTCAAAGCGGTGAAATGCGCTCACTGCGCCTCGGATCTTAAATAAGGGGAAATAAATGAAAACTCTGAAAATAGCGTTAGCGTTGATCGCCGTCGCCGGGCTGGCCGGCTCGGCCTCGGCCGAATTGAAGGATAAAGTGGAACTCTCGGTGCAGGCCGGCCTGCTCAACATCGAAGGCGACGCCAAGATAGACCCCGCCCTGGCCTACGGCGGCCGCGTGGGCTACTTCTTCACCGAGCGGCTCTCGGTGGAAGCGCTGCTCTTCCGCTCCGACACCGAGAACGCGGCCGGCACCAAGGTGAAGGCCCTTTACCCCGCCGTGGCAGGCTCCTACCACTTCCGCTTCGGCAAGTGGATGCCTTTCGCCCAGGCCGGCGTCGGCCTGATGCGGATCAATCCGTCGGGCGCCAACACCGACACCGACCTCTCCTTCCACTGGGGCGGCGGCCTGAAGTATTTCTGGAAGCCGAACCTGCTCATCCGCGGCGACGTGAGCCACATCGTCAGCGCCGAGACCGGCAACGGCACGCACGACCTGCTGGCCGTGGCCGGCCTCTCGTGGCTGTTCGGCACGGCGGCCTCCGACGACGCCGCCAACGCCGCTAAAGCCGCCCGCGACGCCGCCGACAAGGCGATAGAGGACGCCAAAGCCAAAGCCGCCGACGCGGCCCGCAAGGCTTCCGACGACGCCATGGCCAGGGCCGCCGAAGCCGCCCGCAAGGCCGCCGAGGAGGCCAAGGCCAGGGCCGCGGCCCTGGTGGACGCCGACGGCGACGGCGTGGTCGACCTCAAGGACAACTGCGCCGGCACGCCCGCCGGCACGAAGGTGGACGCCAGCGGCTGCCCCGTGTCGACGGACTCGGACTCCGACGGCGTGAACGACGACAAGGACCAGTGCCCCGGCACGCCCGCCGGCGCCAAGGTCACCGCCACCGGCTGCCCCGAGGCCGCCGGCGAGATCCCCGCCGACGAGTGGGTGCTCAAGGGTGTCACGTTCCAGAGCGGCTCGGACGTGCTGGCCGGCTCCAGCGCCCAGGCGCTCGACGAGGCCGCGGCCATCCTGCTGCCCCGCAAGAGCGTGCGCATAGAGATCCAGGGCCACACCGACAGCACCGGCGACGCGCAGAAGAACCTGGCGCTCTCCGACAAGCGCGCGGTTACGGTCAAGAACTACCTGACGGGCAAGGGCGTGGAAGCCAACCGCCTGGAGACCAAGGGCTACGGCTCCTCCGTGCCGGTGGGCGACAACGCCACCGTTGCCGGCCGCGCCGCCAACCGCCGCATCGAGTTCAAGGTGCTCAGCCGGTAAGCACCCGCTGAAGACGGAAAAGGGCTCCCCGCGAGGGGAGCCCTTTTTCTTTGCGCGGCGGCCGCGCTAGTCGCGCAGCTTGCTGTCCAGCAGCTTGCCTATCAGAACGGCCACCATCTCCACCAGGCGCTCTTCTTCGGGCAGCACGGCGTTTTTATGGTATTTGTCGAAGACCGGCCCGATGTGCACGGAGATGGTGCCGACCGCTTCGCCCCTCGCTTTTATCTCCCGCGAGACGCGGTGCACGGAGGGCCTGAAGCCCTGCGTGGAAAATTTCTGGCCGTAAACCTCGAGGGCCACCCAGGAGGTGGCCGGAAACTGGAAGCCCTTGGGCAGCGTCTGGCAGACGCCCAGCAGCAGTTCTGCCAGGTTATTGGCGCTGGGCAGGCTGCTGACGGCGTAGAGACATTCCAGTTCTTTGACCCGTTCGTTGAGCTCCTTGGTGCGCTTGCGCAGGGATTCTTCCAGCCAGCGGTACTCGTCGAGCTGGTTCTCCAGCGACAGGATCTGGCGCTGCGCGGCCTGCAGCGCGCTCACCAGCTCGCCGGCGTTCTCTTCGGGCCGTTCGTCTTTTTTCTTTGCCATGTTTCCTCCCTGGCCGCCGCGCCCGTCAGGGGCGGCCGCGCTCGTTCTCGCCGTAATCCATGGAGGCCAGGCCGCCTTCGGAGGTCTCCTTGTAAATGCTGGGCAGGTCGTGGCCGGTCTGGTTCATCGCCTTAACGACCTTGTCGAAGCTCACCAGATGCCCGCCGTCGCCCAGCAGCGAGAAGGTAGCGGCGTTCATGGCCTTCTCGGCGGCGAAGGCGTTGCGCTCCATGCAGGGGGCCTGCACCAGGCCGCCTATCGGGTCACAAGTGAGGCCAAGGTGGTGCTCCATGCCCATCTCGGCGGCGTACTCTATCTGGCGCGGGCTGCCGCCCAGCAGCTGGGTGGCCGCCGCCGCGGCCATGGCGCAGGCCGTGCCCACTTCGCCCTGGCAGCCCACCTCGGCGCCGGAAATGGAGGCGTTCTTCTTGACCAGATTGCCGAACAACCCGGCGGTAAGCAGGGCCCGGTGGATCTTCACGTCGGACAGGCCCTGACTCTCCCTGATGCGGTAGAGCACGGCGGGCAGTACGCCGGCCGAGCCGCAGGTGGGCGCCGTCACCACCACGCCGCCCGAAGCGTTCTCCTCGGCCACGGCCAGGGCGTAGGCGAAAGAGAGCGTCTTCTTCTTCAGCGAGCCGCTGAAGCTGGCCGATTTCACGTAAAAGTCCGCCGCCTTGCGGCGCAGGCGCAGCCCGCCGGGCAGCATGCCCTCGGCCTCCAGGCCGCGCCGGATACATGCCTGCATGGCGGCCCAGACCTCGGCCATGTAATCGAAGATCTGCGGGCCTTCAGTCTCGGCCACGTATTCCCAGAAAGTCCTCCCGGTCCTGCGGCTCCAGGCCAGCACCTCTTCCATCGAATTCATAGAATAGATCTCGGGCGCGCCGCTGTCCGTGCCGTCGCTGATCCGACCGCCGCCCGTGCTGTAAGCGGTCCACGGCGCGGCCGGGGGGCCTTCCGTGACCTCGAAGCGCAGCGCGTTGGGGTGGAACTCCAGCACCGTTTCAGGCGCCCAGACTAGCTCCACCCGCGCGGGGGCGAGCCCGGCTTCCACGGCCTTGTCGGTGAGGTGGCCGCGGCCGGTAGCGGCCAGGCTGCCGTATAGGGTAACGCGGTAGGCCAGGGCGTCCGGAGTGCGGGCGCGGTAGGCCTCGGCGGCTTTCAGGGGGCCCATCGTGTGGCTGCTGGAAGGACCGCGCCCTATCCTGTAGATTTCCCTTATAGATTCCATAAAAACTTTCCTCCGGGGCGTTCCGTTGCCAGCGCAAATATTACTATTTTTAAGCTCGGCGCTGCCCCCGGCCCGTCGGCCCGTTGACACGGCCGGACGGCACGGCTATACTATTTCCGGGGGCCGGTCCGGAAACCGCGTTACCCCGGGAGCGCTATGCCAAAGACCAACCTGCCCGTCACCGCCAAGATGCTGCCGCTCAATACCTGGGAGCGGATAACGGCCCAGCTCGCCGCCTCGCGCGAGGAACCGGACCCGGAGAAGAAACTGGACCTGCTGGTTGAGCTGCTGGTGAACATCCGCCTGCTCGACAAGGAAGAGCGCGTCCCCGACGCCCGGGACGCCAAGGGGGACATAGAGGCCATCCACAAGCGCCTGTTAGAAGAGACGGTGCTCACCCTGGACTCGGTGAAGAACCCGTCGGACGAATATATCTACTACGCGCGCGAACTGCTCAAGAAGCTGCCCGTGCGCGGCGGCGGCGGCGCGCTCATAGACGACATCCGGAGCGCCGCGGAATATTTCGAAGAGGGCCGCGACGGGGACGACCCCCTGCTGTCCTTCGCCGGCGACCTGCGCAAGGAAGTGCACCGCAAGCTCTCGCCCCGCATCCTCACCCGTTACGTCGAACCGTACCTGGCGCTCATCCGGGACAAGAACCCCGACCCGCTCTTCAAGGCGGGCTACATGGCGCTGGCCACCACTTTCAACCCCGCCTCGGAAGACCCGCGGTTCATAGAGCTGGCCGAGGAGATGGAGGAAAAGCTCTCCTACCTCTGGGACTACCAGAAGGGGGACATCTCCGTCGTCAAGGCGAACCTGGCCGGCCGCCTGGACCTCTTCGAAAAATGTTTCCTCCGCAAGGAGATGGAGACCTTCCTGGCCATCTGCACTCATGAGCACATCGCCGACACCGACAACCTCATCGACTGCCTCAAGCGCCTGCACAGCTTCAAGACCCTGCTCAAGAAGTCCTACTTCGAGGGCCGCGTCGGCCTTTACGACTTCCTCAACCTGGACCTCTACCTCGGCCGCCTGATCTTCATCTTCACCAACGATCTCACCAACAGCCGCTACGAGGCGGTAGGCTACGCCAACCTCAAGGAGTGCGTCAGCCTGGTCCGGGAGCTGGTCTCCCTGCTGGCGCTCAAGGGGATGCTGCCGGACAAGGCCGAAGAGTTCGGCCGGGAACTGACAGCCCTCCGCGAGATGGAGAGCGTGGACATCATGAAGACCAAGCGGGTGCTGCAGGGCGTCTCGCTGGAGCTGCAGCAGTTCATGCGCCGCAACATCTTCCGCCGGCTCAGCCAGATGCTCAACATCGTGCTCGAGGTCTACAAGATCCCCACGGCCAGCGCCTCGCCCATCAAGGACCGCTTCTTCAACAACTTCTTCCGCACCACCGAGTTCCACGCCGTGGAGGAGTTCATAGAGAAGACTATCGGCTTCCTCAACCGCGAGCTCGCCGCCCGCGGCGCCGAGAACAGCCTGTACGGCCGCTACAGGGTGGCCAGCCTCCCGCCTGTGGAAGGGGATTACGACGCCTACATCGCCGCCACCTGGACGCCCACCCCTGACCGGGTGCGCCCTTTCCTGGGCGGCAAAGGCAACGGCATCATCGACATGGCCGCCCTCGGCGTCAGGGTGCCGCCCGCCTTCATCCTGGGCCTGCCCATTTGCGCCGAGCTGTTCAGGAGCGGGGCCGACACGCAGGGCTTCAGGGAAGCCGTGGGGCGCTACCTCGGCCAGCTGGAGGAGCAGACCGGCCGCCGCCTCGGCTCGCCGGAGAAACCGCTGCTGGTCTCGGTGCGCTCCGGCACCACCATCTCCCTGCCCGGCTCCATGTGCACCATCCTCAACGCCGGGCTCACACCCGCCATCCGCAGGGAGCTCGCCCTCAGGCACGGGGAGCCTTTCGCCGCCGCCCTTTACCTGCGCTTCCTGCGCAACGTGCTGGTGGCCCTGGAGGCGCAGCCGCCGGGCGGCCCCGAGGCGGGCGCGGCGCTGGCCGAGCGGCTGGTGACCGAAAAGCTGGGCGCGGCCTTCCTCGAGGACCCTTTCGAGCAGCTGGTCAAATGCATCGAGCTGGTCTTCGCCTCCAGCCGCTCGAGCAACGTGCGGGAATACCTCAGGGAGCTCTCCATCGAGATCAACTTCGGCACGGCCGTGACCGTGCAGCAGATGGTCTTCGGCAACAAGAGCGCCAATTCCATGAGCGGCGTGGTCTTCACGCGCAACCCTATCAACGGCAGCGACGAGTTGTTCGGCGAGTACCGCGAGATGACGCAGGGCGAGGACGTGGTGATGGGCAATATCGTCACCCGCAGCGTGGCCGTGATCCCGGCCCGCGTCCGGGCCGGCCTGGAGAAGTACAAGGCGCTCCTGGAGCGCCAGCTCAAGCACGAGCTGGACCTGGAGTTTACCGTCGAGGACGACGAGCTCTACCTGCTGCAGACCCGGCGCGCCACCGTGAGCACCTACGCCAAGCTGGTCATCGACACCGACCTGATGAAGAAGGGCGTGCTCTCCGTCTACGAGTACCGCAACCGCATCGACCGCCTGTGCGCCGGCAACGCTTATATCTCGGTGCCCCGCAACGACGGGGGCGGCCGCGAGTGGAAGCCGCCGGTGAGCACCGGCGTGCCCATCAACCACGGCATCGCCTGGGGCCGCCTGGCCCTGACCCCGGCGAAGTTCGAGGAGTTCCGCGCCGGCCGCGAGAACATAGTCTACATGGCGCAGACCACCAAGCCTTCGGACTTCAACATCATCAACAATTCCCAGGGCATCGTGACCGTGTTCCCGGGCCGCACCTCCCACGCCGCCATCACTTCCATCACGCTCAACAAGCCCTGCGTGGTGGGCTGCGCCAACGCGGCCATAAACCCGGAGCAGGGCACCGTCACCTTCAAGGGCGATCCCGACGTGACGCTGCGGGAGGGGGAGCTGGTGACGGTGGACGCCAACGGCGGCTTCGTCTATCGGGGCGCCGTGCCGCTGTCCGACAGTTTCATCAAGACGCACAATATCCTGGAGACGGTCAGCCGGGCCATGACGCCCGAACAGGCCGCCGCCGAGGTGGAGCGCATCCTGCGCGAGCGCATGGACATCATGACGCGCGAGACCGGCATCCGCAAGAAGAACATCGCCGGCGTGGACCAGGCCGTCTTCGCCGGCCGCAACGTGCTGGTGCGGCTGGACCTCAACGTCCCGTGCTCCGAAGGGCGGGTGACGGACGCGGCCCGCATAGAGGCCGCGCTGCCCACGGTGAAATACCTCCTGGCGGCCGGCGCCACGCCGGTGTTGTGCTCGCACTTCGGAGAGCCCGACAAGCAGGAGAAGAAGGGCAAGTCGCGCGAGGAAGTTTACGCGCAGTACAGCCTGCGGCCCGTGGCCGATTTTATCCGCGCCAATTACCTGCCGGACCTGGTCTTCCACGAGGGCAGCATCGCCTCCTCCGGCGTGCTGGTGGCCAAGGCGGCCCTCGCCAAGGGCAAACCCAACCTCATCGAGAACCTCCGCTTCGCCATCGGCGAGAAGGAGAACGACTCGGTCTTCGCTCGCGGCCTGGCTGGCCTGGCCGACGGCGTCTACGTAAACGACGCCTTCGGCACCTGCCACCGCCGCCACGCCTCCATCACCGGCGTCACCAAGCACGTCGACCTGCGCCTGGCCGGCCTGCTGATAGAGAAGGAACTGAAGTACCTGGGCGGCGCGGTCAGCGAGCCGCGGCGCCCGTTCGTGGGCATCACGGGCGGTTCCAAGATCTCCAGTAAGCTGGGCGTCATAGAGAGCCTGCTGCAGAAGATAGACCTGCTGATAGTGGGCGGCGGCATCGGCTACACTCTGCTCAAGGCCAAGGGCTTCGACGTGCAGAAGTCCCTCGTCGAGGAGTCCATGCTGGACACCGCCCGCAAGCTGCTGCAGAAATACGGCGACAAGATAGTGCTGCCGCGGGACTTCGTGGTGACCGACAAGTTCGACTTCGCCGCGCAGAAGGTGGGCCAGTTGCGGCGAGACGTAAAAGAGATCCCGGAGGGCTGGGAATCCTTCGACCTGGGCCGCGAATCGCTGGACCACGCCGTAAAACTGCTCTCGGAAGCCCGGACCGTCCTGTGGAACGGGCCGATAGGCGCCTTCGAGATCAAGGAGGGTTCCGAGGGCACGCTGCGCCTGGCGCGCGAGCTGGCTGTCCTGGCGGAGCGGGGCAAGACCGTCATCATCGGCGGCGGCGACTCCGCCGCGGCCGTAAGGCTGGCCGGCCTGGCCGACCGGATGACCCACGTCTCCACCGGCGGCGGCGCCAGCCTGGAGTTCCTGGAACGCCTCACCCTGCCGGGCATCTCGGCGCTGGACTCCGAGTAGGCGGGTCCCCGGATAAGAAAAGGCCCCCGGCTGACCGGGGGCCTTTTTTATTTTGTCACTATGGGCTAGTTCTTTCGCGCCGGCATCTTGCGCGGGGCTATCATGTTCTCCGGGGCCAGCGCGCTGTCCAGCGCCTCCTTCGACAGCAGCCCCTTGGCGAGCACCAGGTCGTAGACGCTGGCGCCGGTCTCCAGCGCTTGCTTGGCGACCGCCGTGCTGGCCTCGTAACCCAGGATGGGGTTGAGCGCGGTCACCAGGCCTATGCTGCCGCGTACCAGGGCCAGGCAGCGCTCCTCGTTGGCGGTGATCCCGTCGATGCAGCGGCGCTGCAGCGTGGCCATGCCGTTCTTGAGCATCTCTATGGACTCGAACAGGCTGTAGACGATGACCGGCTCCATCACGTTGAGTTCCAGCTGCCCCGCCTCGGAAGCCAGCGTGACCGTGAGGTCGTTGCCGATCACCTTGAAGGCGATCTGGTTGACCACCTCCGGAATGACGGGATTGACCTTGCCCGGCATGATCGACGAGCCCGGCTGCATGGGGGGGAGGTTGATCTCGTTGATGCCGGTGCGCGGGCCCGAAGAGAGCAGGCGCAGGTCGTTGCAGATCTTGCTGAGCTTGACGGCCAGCCGCTTGACGGCGGCGGAATACATGATGAAGGCCCCGGTGTCCTGCGTAGCCTCCACCAGGTTGGCGGAGTTCACGATGGGCAGCCCGGTCGCCGCGCGCAGGTGGACGATCACCTTGGCGGGGTAGTCCGGGTCGGAGTTGATGCCGGTGCCGATGGCCGTGGCGCCCATGTTCACTTCGAGGAAGAGCCGCGCGTTCTCCCGCAGGCGTTCCGCCTCTTCGCGCAGGGTGGCCGCGTAGGCGCCGAACTCCTGCCCGAGCGTCATGGGCACAGCGTCCTGCAGCTGCGTGCGCCCCATCTTTATCACGCGCGCGAACTCCAGCGCCTTGGCGTCGAAGGACTGGATCAGGGTCTCGAGCCCCTCCACCAGCCGGGCGTTGCTGTTGATCAGCGCTATCTTTACGGCCGTAGGGTAGGCGTCGTTGGTGGACTGCGACAGGTTCACGTGGTTGTTGGGGTGGCAGACGGCGTAGTCGCCCTTTTCGCGCCCCAGCAGCTCCAGCGCGCGGTTGGCTATCACCTCGTTGGCGTTCATGTTGGTGGAGGTGCCCGCCCCGCCCTGTATCATGTCCACGGTGAAGTGGTTGTGCAGCTTGCCCTGCGCCAGGTCGTCGCAGGCCGCCACTATGGCCCCGGCCACGCCGGATTCGAGCAGCCCCAGGTCACGGTTGGCCAGCGCCGCGGCTTTCTTAACCTGGGCCAGCGCCTCTATCAGGGCCGGGAAGAAGTTCAGCGTGACGCCGCTGATGTTGAAGTTCTCCATGCCGCGCAGGGTCTGCACGCCGTAGTAGGCCTCGTAGGGCACCAGGCGCTCACCCAGCAGGTCGTGCTCGAGCCGCGTGCGGCCCGACTCGTACTGCGCGGCCGACGAGATCATCATGGCGTTGGCGTTGCGCATGCGGCGCGAGATGACGCGCATGATGTTGGAGAGGATCTTGAGCGAGAGGGCGGCATCGTGCGTAAAGAAATCGCGCCCCAGGCCGAGCACCGTGGCCGGCTCTATCACGGCGGCGGTGGTGGAATGCAGCGAGTCCCGCTCCCACGAGCCCTCGCCCAGGAAGTCGCCCGCCGCGAAAACGGCCACCTTCACCCGGGAGCCGTAGGCGTCGGTCTTGGTCAGCTCCACGCGGCCCTCGGCGATGACGAACAGCTCCTCGCGCGGAGAGTTCTCCCGGAAAAGCACCTCGCCGGCGGCGCAGGCGCGCGGGCGCATGCGGCCGGCCAGAACCTCAACTTCGGCGGGCGTAAGCCCCCGAAAAAGTTCCACCCCGGCTATTACCTTGCGGATCTTGTCGGTTTCCATAATAAGCCTCTCCCTTCGTCCCTCTCCGCCGGAGCTACCACAGCGGCTGGTTGCCCACCCGCACGCCTGTCACGTCGGCGGCGTCCATGATGACTATGAAAGCGTTAGGGTCCCTGGCCGCGGCCAGGGTCTTGAGCGCGTGGATGTCGCCCCGCCTGATCACCGAATAAATTATAGTCTTTTCAGATCCGCCCCGCCCGCCGCTGCCCCGCAGCAGCGTGGCGCCCAGCCTGGCGTTGGCCGTCAGGTCTCCGGCTATCTCCCGCCAGCGCTCGGACACTATCAGGGCCGCCTGCCGGGTCGCCAGGCCGTGGAACACCTTGTCGGTGGCCAGAGCGGTGACCACGATGAACACCATGGTATAGAGCACGTTCTCGGCGGAAAAAAAGAACAGCGCCGCGCCCAGCACCGCCGCGTTGAAGAGCAGCGTGCCCGCGCCCAGCGTCAGGCCGAAGAGCTTGTGCAGGATGGCGAACAGCATCTCGGAGCCGCCCGCCGACCCGTAAGAGCGCGACATCACCGCCACGCCGACGCCGGTCAGTCCGCCGGCGGCCGCCGCGGCCAGCATTTTATCGGCTATCCCCAGGTCCGGCATGGGCACATAGAGCATCAGCGAATATATCAGCATGCCCCAGGCCGTGTACAGCACGAAGCGCAGCCCCATGAAAAACCACCCGAGCAGGAAGACCGGCAGCGCGCAAAGCAGGTACAGGGCCCCCAGCGGCAAGGCGTGCCACTTGTAAAAGAGCAGCAGCGCCACGCCGGTCAGCCCGCTGGAGAGGAAGTTATGCGGCACCAATATGCCGTTCACGGCAACGGCGCAGAGCGCGCTGCCGGCGGCCAGCAGGCCGGTGTGCAGCAGGAAGTCGAGCAGTTTTTTATGCATAGCAGGCCTCAAAGACTATAATCTCCGGCCGCTTCCGGCTGGTAGCAGACTTCCCTGATCAGCAGCCGGCGCAGCCTGGCCGGCGACCGCCACTCGAACACGTCCCCTACCGAGCGGCCCAGCAGGGCGGTCCCCATGGGCGACAGCACCGACACCCGGCCCGCGCCCGGGTCGGCGTCCTCCGGGAAGACCAGCGTAACCGTGGCGCTTTCCTTGGTGCAGACGTCCAGCACCCGCACGCGCGAGCGCATGGTCACCACCGAGGCGTCCACCTCCAGCTGGTCCACCACCTGGCGCCCGCACAGTTCCTGCGCGAACTCCCGCAGTTCCCGCCTGCCCGCGCCGTCGCCGGCGTTGGCCGCGGACACGCAGGCGCAAAGCCGCTCGTAGTCCTGCTTGGTGACGTAAAGTTTTTCTCCGTTCATCTCTAACCTCCTGCGTTCCCGGCGCGAAAAAAGACGGCCCGCCGGCGCTGCAGGCCCGGGAGCTGCGCGCTCCGGGCCCCGGCACGGCGGGGACGGTATCGGGAGGACTAAATCGGGGTTTTCTCTTTTCCCTGCGGGGCGGTGAAGAGGGGGAAAATACGGGAAGCGCGCGGCGGCGTCAGAAGACCGCGGCGGCGGTAAGGCAGACCTCCCCTGTGTCCGGTGAAGCGTATTCCCATGGTGTTCTCTCCTGTAAACATTTTCCGCTAAAGCGCATCACGGACATTCAAACACATTCCGGCATTTTTGGCAAATCTTTCGCCGGGCGGCCGGAAGTTTTTCCTATAATAAGCCTATGAGAAAAAATATCCTTTCCGCTCTGGCCGCCGCCTGCTGCGCCGCAGCTTTAACCGCCTCTCCCGCGCGCGCGCAATATTATTTCGATGCCGAGGGGGGCTCCGTTTGGGCCGGCCACAATACCATCAAGGTGCCGCTGGAAGGCGGCACGCGCTTCTCGCTCACCGACGAACTCAAATCGGAGGCGGCGCCCTATGCCCGCCTGCGCGCGGGCCGGCGCTGGGGCAAGAGCGACCTTTCCTTCCTCGCCGCGCCGCTCACACTGCGCTCCAGCGGCCGCCTGGACAAGCCGGTAAACTTCGACGGCGCTTCTTTCCCCGGCGGCGCGCCGGTGGAGGCCGTGTACCGCTTTAATTCCTACCGCGTGAAATATCTTTACGAATTCCACCGCACCGAAAACCTGGTGCTGCGCTGGGGCGGCGCGCTCAAGCTGCGCCACGCCGGCGTGACGCTCACCGGCGGGGGGACCAGCGCCGAGAGCAAGAACACCGGCTTCGTGCCGCTGGCGGCTTTCTCCCTGGACTACGCCTTCAGCCCCGGCTGGCTGCTGCTCCTGGACGCCGAGGCGCTGGGCGCCCCCCAGGGCCGGGCCGAAGACGTGATGGTGGCCGTCAGCCGCGAACTGCGCCCCGGCCTGCGCGCGCGCGCCGGCTACCGCTTCCTGGAGGGCGGCTCCGGCGCCGGCGAAGTTTATACCTTCGCCTGGCTCAACTACCTGCTGGCCGGCCTCACCTGGGAGTTCTAGCGCCGCGCGCGGCCAGACACCGGCTATCCCCTTAGACCTTTAGACCCATGCGAAACAGGGTCGAACAGCCCTTCTCCGCGGTCTTGCGGAGGGCTATACTATTAACATGCGAAATATAAAAACCGCCGCCCTCGCCCTTCTTGGTTCCGTTATACTGACTACCAACGCAGCCTACGCAGGAGACTCGGCGTACAGGCAGCTAGCGGGCGCCGGGAGCGCCGCACCTGAGACGCCAGTTCCTTCCCTTTCGGCGTCAAAGAGTATTTACGGCGAGAACTCGATGCAGGAATATTACCAGGTGCCGGAAAAGCTGAAAGCCATGGCGGACTCCACCGTCGCCTTCGTGAGGAAAGACAGCCTGTTTTTCGATCCCGTAAGGAAAGTTTTTGTCTTAAAGGACCGGAGGCCGCTGTCCGCTTTGGCTAACCTGGATGAAAGCGAAGATTTCGTCTCGCAGAACAAACTCTCCAATTGTTCCGGGGCCTATGTCGGCAAAAGCATGGTCCTGACCGCGGGACATTGTGTTTCCGAAGACCCTAAGAGCGGCGACTATTTCGGCAGCATGTTCATGGTTTTCGGCTGGAAATACGAGAAGGAAGGCAATGTCGTGCCGGATTTTCCCGCCAGTTCGGTCTACTCGATCAAGAAGATAGAAACACGCGCCTACGAAGGCGGCAGCGAGGACGTAAAGCGGGATTTCGCGCTTGTTTCGATGGACCGGGAGCCCGCCGACCGTCAGCCCCTGGCTCTTGAAACCGCCCAGGCCCCCAAGGTAGGCCGGAAAGTCTTCACCATAGGCTACCCGTTCGGTCTGGCGGTAAAGATCAACGACCCCGACCACGCCCAGGTTTATACTGTGGCCAAGAACGTCTTTCAGACCAACCTGGACGTTTTCGGCGGAAATTCCGGAGGGCCGGCTTTCGATTCCGCCACCGGCAGGATAATCGGCATAGTCATAACGGCCACGGGGCCGGAGTATTACTTCGAGTTGAACCAGGATTTCAGCTTTATAGCCGAGTTCTCGGGGCCCGATACCGGCATAGTAACTAGGCCGGAACTGGGCACGGCAATCTTCGGCGCCGGGGAAAGTTCCAACGTGCTGACCACGATGACCGGTTTCGGCGCCTCCGTCTCCATCCTGGACGAGAATAAGTACCTGGTCAAGCTCCCTAAAGGCGCCAGGTTCCCGAGCAGGTCGTACACGTTCTGGACGGTCACCAGTCTCGCCGGCAACAGCGTCTTCCACAAGGGCCGGCTCGTGCGGGAGAGCCAGGAAAGCTTCGGCACCGGCGTAATGCGGCTGCCCGAAGAGATCATAAAGATCCTGCAGCCCTGACCCGCGCCCGCGCAAAGAAGAGACGGGGAGAACTCCCCGTCTCTTTTTTTATGCCTGGCCTGAACGCGCCGGGAGCGGACCTCCCCAAGCGTGCAGAAAGCACTTGAAAGCCTCCCGCCATTTAGTGATAATAGGGGAGAAGAATTGGTCAGGGGGAAACATGAAAGAAAAGAAAATCAACAAGCTGACTTCGGTGACCGGCGCGCCGGTGGCCGACAACCAGAACAGCCTGACGGCCGGCCCGCGCGGGCCCATGCTGCTGCAGGACGTCTGGTACCTGGAAAAAATGGCCCATTTCGACCGCGAAGTGATACCTGAGCGCCGCATGCACGCCAAGGGCTCTGGCGCCTTCGGCACCTTCACGGTGACCAAGGACATAACTAAGTACACCAAAGCGGCCATCTTCTCCAAGGTGGGCAAGAAGACCGAACTGTTCGCCCGCTTCTCCACCGTGGCCGGCGAGCGGGGCGCCGCCGACGCCGAGCGTGACATACGCGGCTTCGCGGTGAAGTTCTACACCGAGGAGGGCAACTGGGACCTGGTGGGCAACAACACGCCGGTCTTCTTCCTGCGCGACCCGCTGAAGTTCCCGGACCTCAACCACGCCGTCAAGCGCGACCCCAAAACCAACCTGCGCAGCGCCAGGAACAACTGGGATTTCTGGACCTCGCTGCCCGAGGCGCTGCACCAGGTGACCATCACCATGAGCGACCGCGGCATCCCGGCCAGCTACCGCCACATGCACGGCTTCGGCAGCCACACCTACAGCCTGTACAACAAGAAGAACGAGCGCGTGTGGGTTAAGTTCCACCTGCTCACGCAGCAGGGCATAAAGAACCTCACCGACCAGGAGGCCGAGGCCCTCGTCGGCAAATGCCGCGAGAGCCACCAGCGCGACCTGTTCGGCGCCATCGAGAAAGGCGCCTTCCCGAAGTGGACCATGTACATACAGGTGATGACCGAGGAGAAGGCGGCCAGGCTGTCCTACAACCCGTTCGACCTTACAAGGGTGTGGTATCATAAGGACGCGCCGCTCATCGAAGTGGGCGTGATGGAGCTCAACCGCAACCCGGAGAACTACTTCTCCGACGTGGAGCAGGCGGCCTTCAATCCGGCCAGCATCGTGCCTGGCCTCGGCTTCTCGCCCGACAAGATGCTGCAGGGGCGGCTGTTCTCCTACGGCGACGCGCAGCGCTACCGCCTGGGGGTCAACCACCACCAGATCCCGGTCAACAAGCCGCGCTGCCCGTTCAACTCCTACCACCGGGACGGGGCTATGCGCACCGACGGCAACCACGGCGGCACGCTGGGCTACGAGCCGAACAGCTACGGCGAGTGGGTGCAGCAGCCCGGCTACGCCGAGCCGCCGCTCAAACTGGAAGGCGCCGCCGACCACTGGGCGCAGGAGGACGACAACTTCATCCAGCCCGGCAAGCTCTTCCGCCTGATGACGCCCGCGCAGCGGCAAGTCCTCTTCGAGAACACTGCCCGCGCCATGGGCGACGCCCCCAAAGAGATAAAGCTGCGCCATATCGGCAACTGCCATAAGGCCGACCCCGCCTACGGCGAGGGCGTGGCTAAAGCGCTGGGGTTGAAAGTAAAGCAAACCGTAAAGAAATAGGAGTCTCCGCAGTTGAACGCCAGCCCAAGCGAAACAGTGACGACGCCGGAGCCGGCCTCTCCCGACCGGGGGGGCCGGCCGCGCCGCACGCTGCTGAAGGCGGCGGGGCTTTTCTTCACCCTCCTGGCGCTGCTGGGCGTACTGCTGCCGGTGCTGCCCACCACGCCTTTCCTGCTGCTGGCGGCCTGGTGCTTCGCGCGCAGCTCGCCGCGGCTCTACGCCTGGCTGCACAACAACCGCCTGTTCGGGGATTACCTGCGCCGTTACCGGAGCGGGGAGGGCCTGCCCCTGCCGGTAAAGGTCACCACCATCTCGCTGCTCTGGCTCACGCTGGGCGCTTCGGCCGTATGCACCTGGCCGGCGCGGCCCTGGCTGGCGGGGGCCCTCGCGCTGGTAGGCGCCGCTGTAACAATACACATAGCCCGCATAAAGGCCCGGTCTGACCGGTGCGGGCTTTAACCTTTTATCAATCCGCTTTGAGCAGGGAGACCGGGCGGGCCGCGAGGGCGCGGCGGCCGGCCAGCAGGCCCATGGCGCCGCAGAGCAGGCCGGCGGCCAGCGTGATGAGCAGCGGCGGCCACGGCGAGAAGACCAGGGCGGTGTCGAAGACGAAGTGCGCCAGCAGCGCCGACCCGGCGAAGCTTAAGCCCGCCCCGGCCGCCGCCGCGGCCAGGCCCAGCAGGGCGAACTCCAGCGCCGCCATTACGGCCACGTCGGAGGGCCGGGCCCCCAGCACCTTCATCAGCGCCATGCCCGCCACCAGCCCGGCGGCCTGGTGGCGCGCTATGGCGAACAGCACCGCCAGCCCCGCCAGCAGCGTGGTCCAGGCCATGGCCGACAGCGCCGCCGAGATCTGCCGCGTCAGCTCCAGGCCGCGGCGCACCGTGGCCTCCACGTCCACCACCGAGACATTGGGAAATTTTTCAGCCAGCGCGCGCTGCAGGGCGTCGCGCTCCCCGCGCGGCAGGCGGCCCGCCGCCGCCACGTAAGTCTTGGGGGCGTCCTCCAGCACTCCGGGCTGGAACTGGATGAAGAAGTTCGGCTGGAAGCTGGTCCAGCGCACCGAGCGCAGGCCGGCCACGCGCGCCGTGATTACTACGCCCTGTATATCGAAAGTCACCGTGTCGCCGGGCTTTACGCCCCGCCCGCCCAGCCGCCAGGCGAAGCGCCGCTCCAGCGAAACCTCGGGCAGCCCGGCCCCTGACCACGGGCCGGTAAAATGCCGGCCTTCCACTACGCTCTCGGCGGAGGACAGCCCCGCCCGGTAAGAGAGGTTGTAAATCCGCGCCCGGCCGCGGCCGCGCCAGTCGCCTTCCTCGTCGTCGTCGCGGCCCAGCCCGCGCCGCGCGGGCCGCGCCCGCATGACGAACGGCTCGCCGTTCACCGCGGTGATGCGGCCCCTTATCATGGGCGAAACGAAATTGGCCGGCGCGCCGGCCTCCGCCAGCAGGCGCCGCAGCAGGGGCTCCTGCTCCTCCTGGATGTCGAACATGAAGAGGCCCGGCAGACCGGCCGTTTCGCCGGTCTCCAGCTGCGAGTCGAGCGTGGCCCGCAGCGCCGGGATGAGCGCCACCAGGAACACGCCCAGCGAGACGGCGAGGAAACCGGCCAGCGCCGCCGTGCGGCGGCGGGCCAGCGAGCGCAGGGCCATGCGGGGGGCGAAAGGCAGCGCGCGCGCCCGCAGGCGGCCCAGCAGCCCCAGCCCCCAGGCCCCTGCCCCGGCGGCGGCTGCGGCTGACAGCAGGAACACGGCGGCGAACAGGCCGCCGGTGCGCCAGGACTGCGCCTGCCATACCGCCATCAGCCAGAAGGCGGCCGCGGCGGGCAGATAGGCCGCGAGCTCCAGGCGCGAAAGCGCCTGGGCGGCCTCCCCGCCGCCGCGCAGCAGCGAGGCGGGCTCGGCCCGCCGCAGGCGCAGCAGCAGCGGGCCGCAGAACAGCGCCACCGCCCCGGCGGCGGCGGCCATGGCGGCCGCGGCGTCGTGGGGGGACACGCTCACGCGAAGATCGGCGCCCAGCATGGGCCCGGCCCAGGCGGCCGCGGCCTGCACCAGCCCCAGCGCGGCCAGGCCGGCCAGCGCCGCCGCCGCCAGCGACAGCAGCAGGAACTGGGAGAGATAGGAGAGGAAAGCCGTGGCGTGCGAAGCCCCCAGGCTTACCAGCACGGCCGCCGCCTTCATGCGGGAGGTCAGGAAACTGTGAGCCAGGTACACGCAGCCCACGGCGCTCAGGAAGAGGCCGCTGAGCGCCACCAGGCCCAGATAATCTCCGACGTAAAGCGCGCCGCGCGTCAGGCTCTCCAGGGCGTCGCGGTGGGAGGAGGCCCGGATCCCGGCGGCTCTCAGGCCGGCGCTCACGGCGCGGGCCGCCGCGTCGGCGTCGGCTCCCGGGGGCAGCCGGTAGAGGTAGCGGTAAGCCACCCTGCTGCCCGCCGACAGCAAATTGGTGGCCGGCAGCGTAGCCAGCCCGGCGTACACGCGCGGGGCCAGGTTAAGGCCCATGGCGGCCGAGGCCGGGTCGTCGTCGATTATATCGGTAACGGTATACAGGACGTCGCCTATCTTAAGGCGGGAGCCGGGGACGGCGCCCAGCTGCGTGGCCAGCTCGGGGGCCACCCAGACGGAAGGGGAAGAAACGATATCCTTGGAGTCCGCGCCCGCGACGCGGCCGCGCCCGCGCAGACCGGCCTCGCCGTAAAAAGGAAAGGCGCCGTCCACCGCGCGCAGTTCCACCAGCCGCGCCCCCGCGGGCGCCAGCGCCATCGAAAGCAGCGACACCTCGCGCCTCAGCTCAGAGCCCGCCGGCAGCAGGCCGGCCGCCGCGGCCAGCTCTCCTTCCGACAGCTGGCGGCGGGAGTTCACCAGCACGTCGGCGCCCAGCGCCGCGCGCGAGCGCCCGGCCAGGGCAGCTTCGAAAGAAGCCTTGAGCATCTCCAGCGCGAACAGCCCCGTCAGGCCCACGGCCAGCGTCAGCGCGAAAGAAAGCGCGAAGCCCTTGTCGCCGGAGATCTCCCGGAGCGCCAGGCGCAGGAATAGCCAGCCTTCACGCATCGGCCAGCCTTCCGTCGGCCAGCACGAAGCGGCGCGAGCATTTGTCGGCGAACTCGGGATTGTGGGTGACCAGCAGCAGCGTGGTCCCGCGCGCGGCCGTCAGGGTGAAGAGCAGGTCCATCACCTGCCGGCCGGTGCGCACGTCCAGGTTGCCGCTGGGCTCGTCGGCCAGCAGCAGGCGGGGAGCGGTCACCAGCGCGCGGGCGATGGCCACGCGCTGGCATTCGCCGCCGGAAAGCTCCCCCGGCAGGTGGCTCTCGCGGTGCGCCAGGCCCACGGCCGCCAGGCCCTCGCGGGCCCGCTCCTCGGCGCGCGGGTCGCGGGCTATCTCCAGCGGCAGGGCCGCGTTCTCCAGCGCCGTCATGTGCGGCATCAGGTGGAACTGCTGGAAGACTATGCCCATGTTGGCCGCGCGCCAGCGCGCCAGCGCCGGCTCGCTCAGGCCGCCCAGCGCGGCTCCGAAAAGAATTATCTCGCCCGACGTGGGCCGGTCCAGGCCGCCCAGCAGGGCCAGCAGCGTGGACTTGCCGCTGCCCGACGGGCCCAGCACCGCGGCGGTCTCGCCCGGGGCCAGTTCCAGGTTCACGCCCTTGAGCACCTCCACGGGGCTCTCGGCGTGCGGGTAGGTCTTGCTCAGGCCGCGCAGCAGCACGGCGGGGACTGGTTTGTTCATCTTTTTTTCTCCGGGGCCGGGGCGGGCCCGAGCAGCGGCAGCAGGTGTTTCAGCACCGTGCGGGCTACTATGCGGTAACCGCGCTCGTTGGGGTGTATGCCGTCGGGCAGGTTCAGGGCCGGGTCGGCGGCCACGCCGGCGAGCAGGAACGGTATCAGCGGGACTTTCTCTTCGCGCGAGAGCGCCGGGTAAACCGCCTCGAAGCGCTCGGCGTACTCCCGGCCGTAGTTCGGCGGCACCTTCATGCCGGCCAGCAGCACCCGCATGCGGTTGGCCCTGGCCAGCCTTATCACCGCGCGCAGGTTCTTCTTCAGCTCGCCGGGGTCGGCGCCGCGCAGCCCGTCGTTGGCGCCCAGGGCCAGCACCAGCACCGAGGGCGGCGGCGTCTCCTTGAGATGCCAGCGCAGGCGGCCCAGGCCGCTGGCGGAGGTGGAACCGCCGATGCCGGCGTTGCGCAGCGTCACGTCCTCCCGGCCCAATTCCCGGAGCGTCCTTTCCATGTTAGCGGCGTAGGTGGCGTCCTCGGCCACGCCGTAGCCTTCGGTCAGCGAGTCGCCCAGCAGCAGCACCTTCACGCCGGCGGCCGCGGCCAGGGGCGGGGCGGCCAGCAGGCAGAACAGGACGGCGGCGGTCAGAAATCCGGTCATGCGCATATTATAGGAAATGGGGGCTGGCCGCGGACCCGCCCTAAATAAGTAAAATACAAGCATGACAGAATCCATACTGCTCATCATTAAACCCGACGGCATGGTGAAGGGCCTGGCCGGCCACGTGCTGCGCCGCTTCGAGGAAACCGACCTCAAGCTTGTAGGCGCGCGCCTGGCCAAGGTCAGCCACGCCCTGGCCGCCACCCACTACCACCACCTCAGGGAGAAGCCCTTTTTCGAGGAGCTCATCAACTTCATCACCGGCAAGCTCTACGCCGGACAGGACACCGTGCTGGCCTTCGCCTACACCGGCGAGGGCGCGGTGAAGCGGGCCCGCGCCATAGCCGGCGCCACCAATCCCGAAGAAGCCGACTACCGCTCCATCCGCGGCAGTTTCGGCCGCGTCACCACCAAGGGAGTCTTCGAGAACGTGGTGCACGTGTCCTCGGACCCCATAGAGGGCGAGCGCGAGATCAAGCTCTGGTTCCGCCCCGAAGAGATTACCGTGCCCCTCTTTCCTGTCGTCGAGCGGGACGGCAGCCTGGCCTGGGCGGACCCCGGCGGCGTCAAGACCCGCACCGCCCCCTGGCCGGAGGAGTACCTATGAACCCCGCTCTGATCTGGATCCCCGCCGCGCTGCTGGGCGCCTGGGTGGCTGGGGGCTACATGACCGTCCGGAATGTGCCCATGAGCAAATACTCCGTAGTCGCCCAAAAAGACGGCTATGAAATCCGGCAGTACGAGCCGTACGTACTGGCCGAAACCCCGATGAGAGACGACTCCGGCAACAGCGGCTTCCGCGAGCTCTTCGCCTACATTTCCGGCGCCAATACGGCTAATTCAAAACTGGCCATGACCGTGCCGGTGCTGCAGTCCGGCGCGGCGGGTGGGCAGAAGCTCGCCATGACGGCGCCGGTGCTGCAGACGGAAAGCGCGGGCGGGGGAGTTATGGCTTTCGTAATGCCGCCCGGACTGAAGCTGGAGGATCTGCCGCGGCCGGCGAGCCCTAAAGTAACGCTACGGGCGGTGCCGGGATTAAAGGCGGCGGTGCTGCGCTTCTCCGGCTGGGGCTACAAGTCCAGGGTTCATAAGAAAGTCCTCCGGTTGTCCGAGGCGCTGGCGCGTGACGGCCTGCGCGCGGCCGCCCCGCCTGTAACCGCTTTTTATAATCCTCCATTCACGGCCCCGTTCATGCGCCGCAACGAAGTGCTGATAGAGATAGAATAAAGATATGAGTAAAGACCTCGAGAGCAGCGACACGCTGGAGCGGCTGATTTCCGGCCAGCTGTTAGCGGTGCTGGCCACTAACGGGCCCGCGGGCCCGTATTTAAGTCTGGTCGCTTTCGCGGCCAGCGCGGACCGGCGGGCTTTTTATTTCGCTACTCCCCGCAATACGCGTAAATGGCAAAACCTGGAAGGCGAAAGCCGGGTGGCCCTGCTGATAGACGACCGGCCCGGCGGGCAAGCCGACTTCAGCCGGGCAGCTGCCGTCACCATAACCGGCACGGCCCGGGAACTGACCGGGGATGAAAGGGACGCCGCTCTTGCGCTCTACAAGGCCAGGCATCCCGGCCTGGCCGAATTTGCCCGCTCGCCGGGCAGCGCTTTCCTGAAAGTCACTGTCTCAGACCTGTACCTGGCAGACGGATTTAAGTAGGCCGCCGTGTTCCTGCCCGGCCCGCTATTGTCCGGGCTGGGGCGGCGTTTTATATAATTACAGACGTTGAAAGCGGAACTTCCTGGGGGAATGAACGATGAAGCGATACCTGTGTTTTGCCGCGGTTTGTCTGCTGCTGACCGGCGCCGCCGCGCGCGCGGCGGCCTCGGCGCTGCCGCTGGCCAGGATCGGGGCCGAGGCGGCCGCCGGGATAAAAGAGAAGGCAACCGGCAGGCAGCTGACCGTGGCCGTGCTGGATTTCCCTTATTACGACAACAAGCTGACCCTCGCCTCGGCGCAGATAGGCGAAGCGCTTACCATGGCGCTGGCCGCCAACGGGGTCAGCGTGGCCGAGCGCAGGCTGATAGCCTCGGTGCTCAAGGAAAAGCGGCTGCAGCTGAGCGGCCTGCTCTCGGAAAGCGCGGCCGGCGACATAGGCCAGCTGACCGGCTGCAACGCCGTGCTGACCGGCACCGTGGAGGACCTGGACGACGGCGTGTCGAAGCTGAACCTGCGGCTGGTGGACGCCGGGACGGGGCTGCTGCTGTTCGCCGGGGAATACACGGCCAGGCGCACCTGGGAGCGCCGCGCGGCGCCGCAGGCCTTCGACGGGAAGGTGGGCGGGGACATCACTTTCGAGACGGCCCAGCAGGGCGTGCCGCAGGCGCTGCCGGAGCGGCCCGCCGGCGCCGGCCTGGATTTCTCCGGCGTGGACATAGCGCTGCTGGAAAAACAGGACGGCCTGCTGAAGCTGGAGAAGACGGCGGCCGAGTACCCGGACCTGCTGAGCCTGGCCGAGGGCTGGGACGAGATAGCCGCCGCGGCCCCGCAGTACAGGGAGCAGGCCGCGTCCCGCGCCGCGCGCTGGCGCGATTACGCCGAGAGCGAACTCAGGCGCGACGACGAGCGCGCCGCCCGCGCCCTGGCGATGGACGGGGACTACGCCCGCCTGGCCAGGCTGCTGGTGCTGGATTCCGTGGCCGCGCCGAAGAAGGCCGAATTCGCGCGCAAGTTCCTGGACGCCTACGGCTACGCCGGCAAGTACGCCGCGCGCGTGCAGAACTACCTGGAGCGCCCCTGCGTGGACAAAGGGCGCGTAGGCTTCTGCTACGCCGACGGCTCCGTCGCCATCCCCGGGCGTTACGATTTCGCGCTGGATTTCACCGAAGGCCTGGCCCTGGTGCGCCTGGGCAATAAGCGCGGCTACGTGGACCACGCCGGCAACGAGGTCATAAAGCCGGCCAGGTACAGCCTGGCCGGCCAGTTCAGCGACGGCCTGGCCCAGGTAAAGCGGGGAGACAAGTTCGGCTACATCGACCGCGCCGGCAGGCTGGCTATCGAACCGGTTTACGACGACGCCCGCGCTTTCAGCGAAGGGCTGGCCCCGGTGCGCCTGGGCGCGAAATGGGGCTACATCGACGGCAAGGGACGCCAGGCGGCGCCTTTCAAGTACGACAAGGCCGGCCGCCTTAACGACGGCGCGGCCATCGTGTCCATCAACGGGAAGTACGGACTGCTGGGCCCCGGCGGGGTGGAGCTCGCCCCGCTGCGCTACGACGTCATCGACGAGTTCAGCGAGGGCCTGGCCGCCTTCGCGGCCGGCGGGAAATGCGGCTACCTGAGCCTGCGCGGCAAGGAGGCGGTGCCGGCCCGCTACGACCGGGCGGACGCCTTCAGCGAAGGCCTGGCTTTCGTGATGTACGGCGGCAAGTGGGCGTTCATCAACCCCGGCGGCGACGAGACCGTGGCTTTCTGCCCGACCGGAAGGCGGGAGGATTACGTGGGGGAAGAGCGGCTGCCCGGGCTTAAGGCTTACGCCGCGCGGCTGCTTTCCGCTACGCAGCCCATCACGTTCTCCGGCGGCCTGGCGCCGATGCTGCTCGTCGAAGACCTGGGCAACCCCGGCGACGCCGCGTGGGGCTTTATCGGCGCGGACGGGGAGGCCCCGGTGCGGCCGCGGTTCCTGCAGGCGGGACCTTTCGCCGGGGACTTCGCCGTGGTCACCAATGCCGAGCACAAGAGCAACCTGCTCCGCCGGGACGGCACGCTGCTGTTCGATAAGTGGCCGGACGCCGTGACCAGGACCGCCGACGGCACTTACTGGGTGAAGTCGGACGGCGCCTATACTTATTACGACCGTGAGGGCAGGAAGATAACCGCCCTTACGGAAGCCGGCCTGCCGACGCCGCTCTACGGCACCGGCCTTGCCGTAGGCGCCGTTTCAGGCAAGCCAGGCAACGGCAAGCGCGACGTGAGCGACGCCTGGGGGCGGCGCTGCACGGTGGAATACTGAACCGGGGGAACACCATGAAAAAATTGCTGCTCATTCTGACTTTGACGCTGGCCGCGGCCGCGAGCGCGGCGCTGCCCGAAGAAAAAACGCTGCTGGCGCTGGGCCGCGGCGAGGCCCAGGGGCTGGGCCTGAAGCTGAGCGAGGGCGAGGCCGGCCAGGCCGCCAAGGGCCTGCTGGATTACCTGGCCATAAAGGACAACTGCCCCTCGGACGCCGGATCCGCCAAGGCCCATAACCTTATAGCCGCCAGGCAGGACGCGGCCTCGGGCCAAGCCGCCGGCGGTCAGGGCACCCCCGATGAATGGAAAACCGCCCTCTACATTTACGGTCAGGAAGCGGGCGCCCGCCTTTACGAAGCCGCTCTTTCCAAAGAAGAGGCCGCCGTGGTGGCTGGCGGCTTCGCGCAGGCGCTGCGCGGCGAAGCCGCGCCCGGAGGCGGGGAGGGCGCGCGCATGCAGGCTTTCATGGCCGCCCGGCGCGCGGCTTCCCTGAAGGGGCAGCAGGCGTTCTTCGATAAGATGGCCCGCGAGCCCGGCGCCGTTAAAATGCCCTCGGGCAGCCTCTTCATCCCCCGCAAGGAGGGAGAAGGCCCGGCGCCCAAACCCTTTTACTGGGTGAAGGTTTCCGGCCAGTCTCGCCTTTGGGACGGGAAGCTGCAGAGCGTAGTCAACGCCGCGGAAGAGATGCAGCTGCCGCCCGCGGGGTTCATTACCGACGCGCTACTGAAAATGAAACCCGGCGGCAAGGCCACCCTGGTCAGCCCGCCCGGCCCCGCCGAAAGCGGCGCGCCGATAATGTCTTTCGACGTGGAGCTGCTCGCCGTGCGCGAGGGCAAGGAGCCGGAGCCCGAGCCAGAGCAGCAGGCAGCGGAAGCGCAGCCCGAGGCGCCCGAGGCCGGGCCGTCCGCCGACAAGACCGTGGACGAGCTGATAGCCGACTATAACCGCACCGGTTCCTCCGCCGCGGCCCTCGCCGCGGGCCAGGCTTACAAGAACGGCTCCAACGGCGCCGTGATCGATGGCAAGAAGGCTTTTATCTGGCTCTCCCGCGCCGCCGCCAAGAAGAACGCCGAAGCCGCTTTCGAGCTGGGCGAGGCCTATGCCAACGGGCAAGGCGTCCAGAGCAGCCAGGCGGAGAGCGCCAAGTGGTACGCGCGCGCCGCGGACTGGGGTTCGCCCGAAGGCATGGCCGCCATAGGCGGCTGCTACCGCTACGGCATGGGCGTAAAAAAGGACTGGAAAGAGGCCGTAAAGTGGTACGCCCTGGCCGCCGAAGGGGTGAACGAACACTGGCTCACCCTGGCCGACCTTTACCTCTTCGCCGACGAAGAAGCCGACAAGAACTACCCCGAAGCCCTCAAGTGGTACGCCAGGGCTTTCGAAGAGGCCGGCGCGCCCGAAGGCGCCACCGGCGCCGGGAACGCTTACCGGCTGGGCGGCCACGGCTTGCCGCAGGACCACGCGAAAGCCACCGAATGGTACAAGAAAGGCGCCGAGCGCGGCTCCAGCCTTTCCATGATGTACCTGAGCGCGGCCTATGACGCCGGCGAAGGCGTAGCCAAAAACCCCGGCGAGGCGTACAAATGGTACCTGGTCTACATGGCCAAGACAGCCGTGCAGCAGTATAACCGGGACACCCTGAAAAAACTCGAAGCCGGTCTCACCCCGACGGAAAGAGACGCGGATAAAAAACAGGCGCAGGCCCTGATCGAAGAGCTGGTAACCGCCGAGGACCGCGAGAACAAAGCCTACCTGGAATCGCTCCCGGGAAACTGAGCGGCGCGGGGACTAAAACGCCGCTCCGCTCCCAGGGCCAGTAGCCGCTTGCCGCGAGATGGCCGCGGCCCCTGGCCCTGGCCCGCCTTAACTGCCCCGGCCCATCTCAAGCCTGGTTGTGTTCGCGGCCAACGTGGACCTGCGGTCAGCCGGACCCGGAAGTGGCAGATGGCCCAACGGCGTTTGGGCCGCATAGCCTACGACGGCGGTCAGGCCCGCGGCCCTTCAGGCGCGCTTATTGTGCGCCCCGGAGCGGGACGTAGGTGAAGTGAGGGCCTCGCGCACTTTCTGCGTGAGCAGGTCCAGCGCGAAGGGTTTTTCTATGAAGCTTTTGTCCGGGGGAGCATGCCGTCGCTGAGGACGGAATGGTCGGTGTAGCCGGACATGTAGATGATCTTTATCTCCGGAGAGGCGGATTTCAACTGTTCCGCCAGTTCAATGCCCGTCATTTTTGGCAGGACCATGTCCGTCAGCAGAAGATCTATGCTTTTGGTGTGGCGTCTGCAAAGTGAGAGAGCTTCTTCCGCGCTGCCGGCTACCATAACGGAAAGCCCGTCTTCCGCGAGGGTGCGGCGCGCCAAGGCCTTTATCTGCTCGTCGTCGTCCACCACCAGCACCGTGCCGCTAACTGCGGCGAATTCCCTGCCGGCCTGCTGCTTTGACACCGCCACCTCTCCCGAAGAAAGGGGGAAGTAGATTTTAAAAACCGTGCCGCTACCCTCCTCGCTATATACCACTATTGTTCCGCCGCCCTGTTTGACGATGCCATGTACGGTGGGGAGCCCGAGGCCGGTGCCTTTGTCTCGCGGCTTTGTGGTGAAGAAGGGCTCGAAGATATGCTCCATGGTCTCGGGATTCATGCCGCAGCCGTTATCGCTGACCGTTAGCAGCGCGTAGTTGCCGGGTTGTAGAGTGCCGTGGCGGTGGATATACTCCGCGGCGATGTGCGCTACGGAAGCTTCCAGGGTCAGTTTTCCGCCTTTGGGCATGGCATCTCGCGCGTTGACGCAGAGGTTTAGAACTACTTGTTCCAGATAGCCGGGGTCGGCTTTTGTCAGCGCCGGTTCTTTGCTGGTCACGGTGACGAGTTTTATGTTCTCGCCGATCAGGCGTTGGAGCATGGCCCTTACCCCGGTGATAGTGGCGTTGATGTCCAGTATTTGTGGCTGGAGTACCTGTTTGCGGCTGAAGGCCAGGAGTTGGCGGGTCAGCGCGGCGGCGCGCAAGCCGGTGGTCTTTATTTCTTCAACGTCCTTGCGTCTGGGATCGTCCTTGCTGATGGATTTAAGCAGGAAGTCGCTGTAGGTCAGTATGGCGGAGAGCATATTGTTGAAGTCGTGGGCTATGCCGCCCGCCAGGCTGCCGGCGGTCTCCATTTTCTGCGATTGGCGCAATTGCTCTTCAAGCTGAATCTTTCCCTGCTCCGCGGCTTTGGCGGCGCTTATATCTTCCACGATGCAAAGGTAGCGGGGGGCGGTCTTATCAAAGGCGGGCAAGGGTGTGGCTGTGAGTTTTACCCAGACCGCGCTCCCGTCGGGTTTGAGGTAGCGTTTCTCCAGCCAGAGAGCTTTCGCCTCTCCGGATTCCAGCCTGGCCAGGCTGTCGGACTGTATATTGATATCATTGGGGTGGGTAACGCTCATCCAGTCGGTGCCCGCCAGTTCTTCCGGTGTTCGTCCGAGTATGCGGGCCAGCATAGCATTCACGCGCAGAAAGCGCCCCGTCCCGGCTTCAAGCAGGCAAATCCCCATGGGGGATTCCGTGAATACGGCTTTGAACAGGGCTTCGCTTTCTTTCAGGGATTCCAGCGCTTTTTCACGGAAGACCAATTGCTCGGCCAGCTCATGCGTACGTTGCGTTACCATTTGCTGCAGCCTGGCGCGCTCCGATTCCTGTGTGAGATTGGCGGCCTTTATCTTCAGCATGGCCCGTATCTGGACCAGCAGTTCCCAGAGCTCGAAAGGTTTTGAGATAAAGGCTTCCGCTCCGGCTTCAATGGCTTTTTAGCAGATTTTGCTGTCGGGTTTAACGGCGGTGAGAAAAACTATAGGGATATTCCTGAGGCGGATATCCTCTTTGAAGCGCCGGCAGGTTTCAAAACCGTCCATTTCCGGCATTACAATGTCGAGCAGAATTATGTCAGGGAGCTCGCTAAGGGCCCGCGCTATGCCATTCTGCCCGCGGTGGTTTTCATTCGGTCTCCTGTTGTAATCCTTGGATATGGCGGCTTTGCACTATTGATTATGCTCTTCGTGGCCGGGTTTGATGGTCACGTGGCAGGTTACGAAGTCGGCCTTGGCGTATAGTTCGTCGAGGGTCACCATCTTCACGGCGAGCTCGCGGGCGCTCGGCGGTCATCACCTGGTCTAACACGATGACGTTCATCTTCAGGCTTCATGCCGGTCTTCACAATGGCTTCAAGGCCCCTGTCCTTGCGGACCTTCTCGCAGAGGGGATCGGCCTTGTCGGCTATAAGAACTTTGCTCATTTCACTGCCTCCTTGGAGTATTCTGTTTTCTTCTGTAATCTGCTGCGTTCAGTGATTTTTGGATTTTTTAAACACGTTGTGCAGGCGCCTTCGCTCTATTGCACCCTAATCCCCGTCCGTAAGCAAGAAATTCTTGAATTGCCAGGGGTCTTTCTTGTCGACGTACGGGTTATTGTGGCCCTCGAACGCGTTGGTGTAATGCGCCAATGGGGTCCAATCCGAGGCCGCGGAGTGCAGCTTGCCCAGCCAGGGCGCGGCGATCTTGAGCACATACTCGTGCGGCAGGTCTTCCGGCACGCAGAGGCCCCTGGCCGGGTTCTCCATCATCCACATTACCGCGGCAGTCACGCCGATACCCACCTGTATGGTGGTGGCGTTCTGGTGCGGCAGCAGCCGGCGGGACTCTTTGATGTCCAGGATGCTGCCGGTCCACCAGGAGTTGTACGGATGGCCCATAAGCAGCGCGCCCAGGGCATCGCCCCCGCTGATTATATCGTCGTTCATGATGCGGATCTCCGGCTGGAGCTTGTAGTCGCCGCCGCGCAGCTCGTTGAGCGAAGCTATCGCCGCGTCCGACGGGCAGTAGGCGTAATGCACGGTAGGCCGGTAGACGTCGCGGCCGTTGCGGCGGACCGTCAGGCGCTCGCTCAGGGTGAAGGCTTCCCCGTGGCGCACCACCATTCCGTGTATGCAGTAGTCCGGCGGCACCCAGGACGAGACCCAGGTGTTCATGCCCATGCGCGCCAGGCAGATCTGGTTCTTGGGCCCGGACTTGTGCCGGTACGCCAGCGGCGGTAGTTCCTTTTCATGCGTGCCCCAGCCCAGTTCCGAGGTGGTCACGCCTTCCTCGCGGAAACCCTCCACGCTCCAGGTGTTCACGAACTCGCCCACCCGCTTGGGTTTGGAAGAGATCTGCGTGTCCCGCTCGCTGATATGGATGACCTTTACGCCGAGGGCCATGGCTAGTTCGTTGAAGACCCGGCCCCGGAGCAGCTCGCGCAGCATTTCCGCCCTCGCGCCCTTGACCTTCTTTTCCGCCAACAACCTTTCAGCTATGTCCATTAACCCTTTTTTCGTGAAATGCGAGATCAGGCCGGGGTTAGCGCCGTGCTCTATGACCGCCGTAGGGCCGGGGGTTTTCCAGGCGGCCGTCATCCTGCGTAAGGCCATGTGGCGGACATAGAGCGTGCGCTCGGTCGGGGGCTTATCCTCGGCGCCGGCATAGGGGTCCCACAGTTCGGTGGAGGTGTTGACGTACAGCACGCCCCTGTCATGACACCACTGCAGGATGTCGGTCGCGCCGATGTTCCAGGCCAGGTCTATCAGCAGGTCGCCGGCCGACAGGTACTTAGAGAGCAGCGGGGCCATGTTCTCCGGAGTGATTTTGCCGCGCAGGAACTTAACGCCTTTCTTCAGCCACGGCGCGAGCTCCCGGCGCTTATCCTCGAAATCCAGCACGGTAATATTGCCGGGCGGGACCTTTGCCAGCTTCAGCAGCATGGGCAGCGCGCATTGCGCCACCGACCCGTAACCCACGAATAGCACCTTTTTATCGAAGTTGATCATTTATTTTTCCTTAGGTTATATTTGCCGCGAAACTCCGCGCGCTTCAATCGCACAACTTGCTTTCCACTAGTTTGCCTATCATGGCGGCCACCATCTCTACGAGCCGCTCCTCTTCCGGCAGCACCGCGTTCTTGTGATCCCTGTCGAAGACCGGGCCGATGCAGACGCCGACTGCGCCGACGGTTTCACCGCGCGCCTGAATATCCCGCGCGATGCGGTGCACCGAAGGCCTGAAGCCACGCGTGGCGAACTTCTGCCCGTAAACCTCTATGCTCACCCAGGAACTGGCGGGGAACTGAAAGCCCTTGGGCAGCGTCTCGCAAACGCTCAACAGCAGCTCCGCCAGGTTATTGGCTTTGGGCAGCGAGCTGCTCACCGCGTAAAGGCATTCCAGCTCCTTGACCCTTTCGTTGAGGTCCTTCGTGCGCCTGCGCAGCGAGTCCTCCAGCCACCGGTACTCGTCCAACTGGTTCTCCAGCGACAGGATCTGGCGCTGGGCGGCCTGCAGGGCGTTCACAAGCTCGCCGGTATTGCCACCGTAGTCTTCCATTTTTTCCTTCTTCATTCCGCCTCCTTGCCGCGCCCGGGTTACAGGGCGTAGTTCCCGTCCGCCTCCGGCTGATAGACTATTTCCTTGATCAGGATGCGGCGTAAACGCTGGGGACCGGCCCACTCTATTACCTCGCCCCGCCGGTACCCCAGTATCGCCGATCCCACCGGAGAAAGCACGGACATCTTGCCCAGCTCTATGTCGGCGTCCTCCGGGTAAACCAGCGTCACGGTCAGCGTTTCCTTGG
Source organism: Elusimicrobiales bacterium (assembly GCA_050174915.1). Taxonomy (GTDB): domain Bacteria; phylum Elusimicrobiota; class Elusimicrobia; order Elusimicrobiales; family UBA9959; genus UBA9959. The sequence goes on from JBFXJL010000005.1 coordinate 207,224, forward strand.
TATCGATATCCATCATCTTCACGCGGCTGTTCATAGTCACTATATCGCCGCCGATGGCTTTCTGCTCCACGACTTTAAGCCGCGTCAGCAGCCCGCTGAGGGCCTTCAGGTGCGCGCCGTCGCGGGAACCGGCGGCCGCCCTGAAAATGCAGGCCTTCAGGCGGTCGTGATCTTGTTTTGTAATGCAGGGTTCATCTTCGTGCATTTTGTGCGCCTCCTTTAATTCCCCGGTCCTCAGCGGCCCAGCACGTAGTTAAAAATGAGCGGGGCCACTATCGTGGCGTCGCTTTCGATTACGAAGCGGGGGGTATCCTCGGAAAGTTTGCCCCAGGTTATCTTTTCGTTCGGGATAGCGCCCGAATACGAGCCGAAGCTGGTAACGCTGTCCGAGATCTGGCAGAAGTATCTCCACATTTTGACCTTCCGCTTCAGGTCGTATTCCAGCAACGGCACCACGCAGATGGGGAAATCCCCGGCGAGGCCGCCGCCTATCTGGAAGAACCCGATCCCCGCGTCGGTTTCGGCGGCCGTCTTCTGGTACCATGCGGCCAGGTGCATCATGTACTCCAGCCCGCCCCGGATAGTGCGTGGGTCCAGTTCCCCTTTAATGCACTTGGCGGCGCAGACGTTTCCCAGCGTGGAATCCTCCCAACCGGGCACGTAGATAGGCAGGTCGTGCTCCGCCGCGGCCAGCAGCCAGCTGTCCTCGGGGTCTATCTGGTAATGCTCCTTCAACTCCCCGGAGCGCAGCAGTTCGTAGAAAAACTGGTGAGGGAACTGGCGCAGGCCGGCTTTCTCCGAATCCTTCCAGCGTTTCACTATGCGGTCCTCAATGTGGAACATCACGTCCTGCGGGATGCAGGTGTCCGTCACACGGTTAAAGCCGCTTTCCAGCAGTTCGCGCTCCTGCGCCGGGCTCAGGTCCCGGTAATTAGGAACTTTCCTGTAGTCCTTGTTGGAGACGAGGTTGAAAACGTCCTCCTCGAGGTTGGCGCCGGTGCAGCAGATGGCGTGCACCTTGCCCTGCCGTATCATCTCCGCCAGGCTGATGCCGATTTCGGCGGTGCTCATGGCGCCGGCCAGGGAGAGGAACATCTTGCCCCCGGCTTTGATCTGGGCACGGTACGCGGCGGCCGCGTCGCGCAGCGCCAGCGCGTTGAAATGCCTGTAATCGCGCTCGATAAAGCGGCTGACAGCCCCGTCGTGGTAGACGGGGGATTTCTTTCCGGCGGTCTTTAACTTGGGCATGATAAAGCTCCTTCTGGTTATACGGCGCGGTTAGCGCGGCCGCGCCGCAGGCGCGCTGCTCCGGCCAATTGCCGGCGGCTGTGCAGCGGCGTTGCGCCTGCGGTGCCTGCGTAGACTTAAGTTTATGGGGGCAGCCGGACCCCGTACGGGAACCTTTTTCTATGGAAAGCGGGGCTTTCCGGTCCGGCTAGGTGAAACGAAGGACTAAATCGGGCTTTTCTCTTTGCCTATGAGGGTATGGGCGACGGCGCGCGGAGCGCTTTGCGCCGCCAACTGCGGGGTTGTGAACGGGCTGCGCCTGGCGGCGATCCCGCTGCTGTGGGAGCGGCCTCCCTTGTGTCCGGTGACGTAACTTACCATGGCGTTCTCTCCAACCGACATTATCGGCAAACTGCCCGGGATATTCAAACACTTTGCGCCGGAGAATGCAAACTTTCCGTCGGCGCGGTACGGCCAGCGCGTAGGCGAACGAGAGGGGCTTCTTCTTCAGCGAGTCGCTGAGACCGGCGGTTTTCGCGTAGAAGGAGGCCGCCTTGCGCCTAAGAATGTTTCACCAGCACGGACTTTATTACCCTGGCGGCGCGCTCGCACCTGTCCAGCGCGGTTTCCGCCGTTTCATACAGCTCCTTCCACTTCAAGACGGCCATCGGGTTCGGCTCCTCGTCGAAGAGGCGGCTCAGGGCCCTGTCGCGCTCCGCGTCGCCGCGGGTCTCCAGTTCCTTTACCTCCAGGCAGCGGTCCAGCACCCGCGCGCGGCGGGCGGGGTCCGGCAGTTCCCTGACGGCGGCGGCCAGGGCTGCGGCGGCCAGGTCCACCAGCCCGACCAGCCGCGCGAAATGCGCGTCCGAGGGGTCCAGCCGGTAAAGCAGTACCCGGCCGGCCATGGCGTTCACCAGGTCCACGACATCGTCCAGTGCGTTGCCCAGCGCGTGGAGGTCCTCGCGGTCCAGGGGTGTGACGAAAGTGCGGTTAAGCTTGTCCGTGAGCTCGTGGAAAAGGGCGTCGCCCTCGCTCTCCAGACGGTCTATGCGGCGCGCCCACTCCTCGTCCATGACCCCTGCCAGCGACGCCTCCTTCAGCAGGCCGGCGGCCCGCACCAGGGTTTCCGCCTGCTGGTTAAGGTACCAGAAGAAGTCAAGCCGCTTCGCTAAGAAGTCCAGAGTCATTATACGCCTCCCGGTCGCCCTGCCCGCTAATCGTTCGCATCGGGGATTATCCGCAAGATCCGCACCGTTTTAGGGATCCCCATCGTTTCGAATTCCACCAACTCCCCGGCAGACCGCCCCAGGATGGCCGCCCCCAGGGCGGACTCGGCCGAGATTCTGCCTATCTCCGGGTCCGCCGCGGCGGGGGGAACTACCCGGCAGATATCCACCCTGTTATTGCCTGTGCAGCCCTTCAGCATTACCTTGTCCCAGAGCTTTATTTTCGGCGCTTCATTATTCATGTTTCCTCCTCAACTCCGGTCCCTGCTTCACTCCCTCCGCAGGGGCCGTAAGCCGCGCTACAGGTTATAATTGCCGGCCGCTTCCGGCTGGTAGCACACTTCTCTTATCAGCAGCCGGCGCAGCCTGGCCGACGACCGCCACTCGAACACGTCTCCGACCGAACGGCCCAGCATGGCGGTCCCCATCGGGGTCAGCACCGACAGCTTGCCCACGTTCAGGTCGGCGTCCTCCGGGTAGACCAGCGTAACCGTAGTGCTCTCTTTTGTGCGGATGTCCATCACCAGCACGCGCGAGCACATGGTCACCACAGCCGCGTCCACCTCCATCTGGTCTACGACCTTCCTCCCGCTGAGCTCTTCCGCGAATTCCCGCAGTTCCTCCTTGCCGGTGCCCGCCCCGGCGGAGGCCGCAGCTATGTAATTGCAGAGCCGCTGGTAATCCAGTTTGGTAACGTACAGTTTTTCTTCGTTCATTTCGTTCACCACCTGCGTGCCTCAGGGGCGCGGCCGTGGCCGTGCGGCGGGGCGGACTTGGTCCGGAAGCGCCGATGGCGCCGGGATATTGCCCGGTATGGAACCGGGACGCTGCTTTTGTAAGAAAAAACCAGACCGCCGGCGCTTTAGAGACCCTGGGCGCGGAGCGCCCAGGGACCCGGCACGGCGGGCTGCAAGTGAAGGACTAAATCGGGGTTTTCTCTTTACCCTGCGGGGGGATGAAGATAGGATTGAAACGGGCCGCGCGCGGCGGCGTCAAGAAGCCTCGTTGGCGGTAAGGCAGACCTCCCCTGTGTCCGGTGAAGCGTATCCCCATGGCGTTCTCTCCAATAAATATTTTCTACTGAGCCGCATCGCGACCATTCAAACACATTCCCATTTTTTTTGCAAATTCTCCGTCTCAGCATTGTGGGGTCCAGGGCGCAGGCGAAGGTGGCCGGGTTGAGCGCTATGGGGATGATTGACGCGGCGATCAGCGCGTTCCAGCGGCGTCGCTGAGCACGCCCGGCCGCTGGGCGATATAGCCCAGCAAAAAAGAGCGGCGTAGCCACGCAGCGCGGTCCCGCACTGCACTGCGGTGTCGCTGCTGCTCCACTGCGGGCCGCAATAGCGGCCCGTACATCCCCGCATTTATTTTTTTCTTATTTTTAAATTATGGCCTCCGGGGGAAAGAATTTAAACGGGGGCACCTTGGTTTATTAAAAACCCGCCCAGGCTCGCTGTTCGCTCGCCCTGGCGGGCTTTTCTGTTAATTATCTGTCGCCCTCCGGCAGAGGCGGCAGACTGCAAACTTCACCGTCTCACACCTTTATTCCGGATTCAAGACTTCTACCACCCGATCATTAGGGCCAGACTCGGCTTTATCCTGACGAAATAGCCATGAATCAATAGCCGGCAAGTATAAGTTTTAGTGGTAAAGCGTGACCTTGACAAAGGGGAGCGCGCCTGTTAGAATATATCTGGAAACTTATAACACCCCTAGAGTTTCCTTGGTATAGGAGCCAACATGAAACCCCGCAAGCCTGCCAAACCCGTAAAGCGTCCTAAAAACACCGAACTGCGCGGAAGGATCATCGCCGTCGCCCTCAACCTTTATGTCGGTTACGGCTTCTCCCGGATCAAGATGGACGACGTGGCTGAAAAGCTGGGGATAAGCAAAAAGACCCTTTACCTCTACTTCCCGTCGAAAGAGGCGCTATTCGAGGCCGCCCTGCTTACCACGCTGGACGCCTGGAAGAAGCGCTACGCCGGCATAGCCGGGGACCGGTCGAAGAACTGCCTACTTAAGCTCAAGGAACTGACCGAGTTCATATCTTACTGCTATTCCATGATGAGCAAGGCCATGGCAGAGGACCTGCGCCGTTACGCTCCCAAGACCTGGGAGGCGATAGAGGACTGGCGCCGCGATATGATCTTTAAACATCTGGCGGAACTGCTGGATGAAGGAGTGCGCGAGGGGTATTTCAAGGAGGACGTGGACCGGGAACTGGGCCTGGTGCTCTACTACGAGTTCTCGCGCAGCGTGCTTACCCCCGATTTCATAACGCGCTATCCCTTCTCCGCCCCCCAGGTAAGCTCGGCGGTGAGCAGACTCTTCTTCGACCGCCTGCTGACTTCCCCTGGCAGGGCCATTATGAAGGATAAATCATGAAAGCGCGCCTTGCGGCTCTGGCCGTTCTGCTTTGCGCCGCGCACGCGGCGGCGGAGCCCCGCGCCCTTACGCTGGATACGGCCGTCAACCTGGCCCTGGAGCGGAACAACGAAATAAAAGCGGCCCGAGAGGGGGCAAAAGCCGCCGGCCACGCGCTGCGCTCCAGCTACGGGGCCTTTCTGCCGCGGCTGGCGGCCGAAGGCGGCTGGACGCAGTTGAACGGCCCGGTCGAGCTGGACCTGAACGGAGTGCGCTCAGCTATAATCTCGGCCGACGCCGCCACCGCGCTGGTGCTTGGGGCTTCGGCCGCGCAGGCCGGGGCGCTGACCGCCGGGCTTAACGCCTCGCTGCCCTCGTTCACGATGCGCGTACAGGACGAGTCCTATTACAACCTGGCGCTGACGGCCTCGCAGCCGCTCTATGCCGGCGGCAGGCTGGCGGCGGCCTCCCGCGCGAAAAAAGCGGCGCTGGCCGCCGCCGAGCGCAACGCCGCCGCCGCGGCCGACCGCGTAGCCGGCGAGGTGGCCACCGGCTATTTCCGGTTGCTGCTGGCCGCCAGGACTGCGGAGATCCGCCGCGAGGTCCTGGGCGGCATGAAGGACCACGACTTCACCGCGCAGAAGCTGTTAGAGCAGGGGATGATCTCCAGGGCCAACCGCATGCGTTCCGAAGCAGCGCTGGCCGAAGCCTCGCGCGAGGCCGCCAAGGCCGCCCGCGACGAGGAACTGGCCGGGCTCCTGCTGGGCAATTTGCTCAACCTGGAGGAAAGCAGTTTTACGCTGCGCACCGATTTCATAAAACCGGCCCCGGCCCCGGAGCTGCAGCAGGCCGTAGCGCGCGCGCTGGCCGCCAACCCGTCGCTGAATATCCTGGCGCAGTCCCGCCGGCAGCTGGACGCCAGGTACCGGGCCGCGCAGGGGACCATGCTCCCGTCGGTATACGCCTTCGGCCGCTACGAGGCTTACAAGGCCGACCTTACCGCGCTGCAGCCCGAGTGGGCGGCCGGCATAGGCGTTAAACTGCCCATATTCTCCGGCTTCTCCGACTACGAGGATATTAAAGAGGCCGGGGCGCAGCGCGAAGCGCTGGCCCGCTACAGCGACAGCGCGCGCGAGCTGGTGAAGACCCAGGTGCGCAAGCTGCACCACGACATGCTGACCGCAGCCGAGCAATACGAGAGCCTCGGGGTCTCCCTGTCGCTGGCCGAGGAGAACCTGCGCCTGAACAAGCTCTCTTTCGCGCAGGGCGTCTGCACCTCGCTCGAAGTCATCGACGCGCAGCTGGCGCTCGGCAAGGTTAAAACAGAGCGCTACAGGGCCCTTTACGATTACGCCGCTTCGCTCTCGGAGCTGCTGCGCGCCGAGGGGAGAGGACTGGAGATACTCGGTTATCAGGAGAAGAATCTATGAAGCGTCTGAACCTTTTGCTGTGCCTGGCCCTGGCGGCGGCGGCAGGCTGCTCCCGCGACAAATACGAGGTGGTGACCGGCGAGGCCGAAGCCGCCGAGATCGACGTGGGGGTGAAAACCCCGGGCCGCATAGCCAGCATGCTGGTGCATGAGGGCGACGCCGTAAGGAAAGGCCAGCGCCTGGCCTACATGGAAAGCCGCGAACTCTCGGCGAAGCTCAATACCGTGCAGGCGGCGCTGGAGGAGGCCAGGCAGCAGGCCGACCTCGCAGCCAAGAGCTACGAGCGCGTCAAGAACCTGTTCGAGACCGGAGTGGTGCCTAAGCAGCAGTACGACGAGGCCAAGTACAAGTTCGAGGCGGGCAAACAGAAGGTGCTGGCGACCGAGGGGCAGCAGGCGGAGGTGCAGGCCTATTACGACGAGCTTTTCATAAAGTCCCCGATCGACGGCGAGGTGGTGGACACGGTCTCACGCGAGGGGGAGATAGTTTCGGCCGGCTACCCTGTCTTCACGCTGGTAAACTCCGCCGACCAATGGGTGGTGTTCAACCTGCGGGAAGACAAGCTGCCGGCGGTCAAGAAGGGCGATACGCTGCAGGCCGAGTTCCCCGCGCTGGGCAGAAAGTTCCCGATGAAGGTTACCTATATCTCGGCCCTGGGGCAGTTCGCAAAATGGAAGGCCACCAACGAGCTGGGCAGCTTCGACCTGAAGACCTTCGAGGTGCGGCTGCGGGCCGACCAGCCCATACCGGAAGTGCGCCCGGGCATGACGGCCTTCGTGAGCGTGCCTAAGAAATGATATGAACCCCGCAGCCCGTACCGCGGCCCGCGAAGTCCGGCGGCTTCTCGCCAGGAAGCCGCTGCTCTTCCTGCTGCTGGGCTGGCCGCTGTTCTACGGGCTGTTCCTCGGTTCCATCTACAGCGCCCGCGTGGTCACTGAAATGCCCGCCGCGGTCTGCGACGAGGACAATTCCGCCGTGTCGCGCCTGGCGCTGCGCTATATGGACGCCACGCGCTCGCTGCAGATAAAATACCGAGCACCCGACGCGGCCGCCCTGCGCGCCTATATCCTTGACGGCAGGGCCGAGGCGGCCGTGTACATTCCCCGCGGCTTCTCGGCGGACATAAAGCGGGGCAAGACCGGGACCATCACCGCATTCGTGAACGGCGCGAATTTGCTGGTGGCCAATATAGCGATATCCGAGCTGCGTACCGTGGCCGGTACGATAGCGGCGGGGGCCCGGATAAAGTTCCTGCGCAAGACCGGGAATTCCGGCGCCAAGGCGCTGGCAAATTACGCGCCGGTCAAGATAGACACCTTCAAACTCTTCAACCCCGGCGGCAATTACCTCAACTACCTGCTGCCCGGCATCTGGGGGACGGTGCTGCAGCAATTGCTGCTGGCCTTCGGCGCGCTGCTGCTGGTGGGCGAAAAGGACGAAGGCACCATGGGCGAGGCCCGCGCCGTCTCCGGCGGGGATCCCGCCGCGCTGCTGGCCGGCAAAGCGCTGCCCTACTTCGCTTTGTTCTTCATTATCCTCGAAGTCTTCGACCTCGCGCTGTTCCCGGCCTTCTCCATACCGCTGCACGGCAACCCGGCGGCGCTGGCCGGGCTGAACGCGCTGTTCATCTACGCCGCGCTGGGCCTGGGGCTGTTCATCAGCGCCGTGTCAAAAGAGAGCATGGACGCCATGAAAGGCGTGCTGCTGGTGGGCGCGCCGGCGCTGCTGCTCTCCGGCTATATCTGGCCTGTCTCATATATGCCGGGCTTTATTAAACCGGTCGCGCTGGCCATACCGCTCACCCATTACTTGTCGGCGCTGCGCGGGCTGACCCAGTACGGCGCGGACCCGCTTGAAGTATTACCGCAGGCCGGGGCGCTGCTGCTTACCGGCACGCTGGGCCTGGGAGCGGCCTGGCTGCTGCTGAAAAGGGGGGCGCGTAATGGTTAAGGCCTTCCTCGCCGTCTTCCTGCGAGAGTGCAGGCGCATAATCTCGAACCGGCACCTGCGGCTGATCTGCCTGGTCTCGCCCCTGCTCTACGGCATAGTGCTGGCGTCGATCTATGCCCACAAAAGGATAAACGAGATCCCGGTAGGCCTGGTGGATATGGACGGCTCCGCGCTGTCAAGAAAAGCCGCGCGCTGGGCCGACGCCACCGAGAATATAGACATTTACCGCAGCTACGACACCCCGGCCAGGGCACAGAGCGCACTGGTCAGCGGGGAGATACACGGCTTTATCTATATACCAAAAGATTTTTCGCGCGACATCAAGCGCGGCGGCGAGGCCCGCCTGCGTGTGGCGGCCGACTACGCCAACGTGGTGGTGGCCAACCCCATACTTCTGGCCGCCTCCGACACCGCCGGCGCGCTTTCGGCGGAGGAATTCTCCGGCCTGGCCGCCCGTTACGGGCTGGTGCGCCGGCGCATCGAGAACCTGAACCAGCTGGTGCGCGTGGACGTGCGGCCTATCTTCAACCCGCAGATGAACTATTCCGACTTTTTCATCCCGGGGCTGATCTTCGTGGTGCTGCAGCAGATCATCCTCGTCGGGCTGGCTTTCACGGTGGCAGAAGAGCGGCAGAGCCGCAAAGTGGGCGAAGTTTACCGGCTCGCCGGCGGCCGGCCCGGCGCGCTGATCGCCGGCAAGGCTGCCCCGTATATCCTGCTGAACTTCGGCACCAGCCTGTTCTTCATCTTCGGCCTGCTGCCGCGCTTCAACCTGCGCCTGCAGTCGGGTATCCCTGAGGTCCTGGCCTTCACGCTGCTGTTCGTGACATGCACCGCGGCTTTCGGACTGGTGGTCTCCTCTTTCTTCAGGCGCACGGTGGACGCCTTCCTGGCGCTGATGTTCTTCTCCATGCCGGCCTTCCTGGTTTCCGGCTTCTCCTGGCCGTCCTATACAATGCCGTGGTTCGTGCAGGCGGTGTCGCTGCCCATCCCTTCCACGCATTTCATGGCCTGGTTCCGCATGGCGCTGGGCGCGCCGCTGCCGCCGGACGCGCTGCTGGCGCCTTCTCTTCGGCTTGCCGCGCTGGCGGCCGCTTACTTCTGCGTTGCCTGGTTTATACTGCGCCGCCCGTTCCGGCGGCGCGGAAGGGGGGAAACATGATTATCGATCCTGACAAACAAGCATACACCATACTGGTTTCCGGCGATTCTATATCCCGGGGTGTAATATATGATGAAAGCCGGCGCCGCTATTGCCTGCTGGGGGAAAACTACGTGCGGATAATGAGCGGCCTGCTGAAAGGGGCGGTGCACAATATGGCCCGCTTCGGCAACACGGTCACACGGGGCCTGTCCCGGCTTCGGGCTGAAGTCGCGGACAGGAAACCGGACATAGTGCTGCTGGAGTTCGGCGGCAACGACTGCGACTTCAACTGGGCCGAGGTAGCCGGCAACCCTGGAGCCGACCACCAGCCGCATACGGATTACGCCAGGTTCAGGCAGCTGCTGTCCGATGGGATAAGCGAGCTGAAGAACGCCGGCATCGCCCCGGTGCTAATGACGCTGCCGCCCATCGACGCCGAGAAGTACATAGAATTCATCAGCGGCGGGGTAACGGAAGCCCGGGAAAACATCATCAGGTGGCTGGGGGGCGTCAGCAAACTGTACTGGTGGCAGGAACGCTACAACTCCGCCGCAACGGAGATAGCGCAAGAGGCCGGCGCGAAGCTGATAGATATCCGCGCGGCTTTCCTGAAAACGCCGGATTTCCGCGCCCTTCTCTGCGCCGACGGCATACACCCCAACGCCGCGGGCCACCGCGTGATAGCGGCCGGAATAATGGACTACATCAGGCCCCGCTGTCCTTTCCTTCTTAAAACCTGATAGCCCGCATAGCCAGGCGGGGAGGCTGTGTAAAAGGTAAAATATCACCGTGAAGAAAGTCCACATTATTACTTTCGGCTGAGTTGTGGATTCGCTTCAACCGTACTCTCTATAAGTTCCTCAAAACACTCTACGCTTGATCGAAGCGGTAGGCCGAGCTTATCCGCGAGATGTCGTCGCAGGCGTGGCCACAAGGCTATGCCAGTGCCGTATCAAGCGCTATGCGCATCAGACGGCCGCAGCGCGGCCCCGCACTGCACTGCGGTGTCGCTGCTGCTCCACCCCCGGTCCTGCCGGGCAGGCCGTACAGCGCAGAATTTAATTTTTTTCTTATTTTTAAATTATGGCCACCGGCAGAGGGGAATTCAAACGGGGGCACCTTGGTTTATTAAAAACCCGCCCAGGCCTGTTCACTAAATTGTGTCGCGTGCTCCGCACGCTCCACCCGCTGTTCGCTCGCCCTGGCGGGCTTTTCTGTTATTATCATGTAGCCCCCGTGGGGAGAGGGGGAACCTGCTCGCCGGGAGAAGACCATTTTGTTAACGCCAACAAAATGGTGACCGGCGGGGATATTTACCCGGCACCCTCCCAGTGGACCGTTGCACAGACCTAACAGCTAACCCGGCAGTTCCAGATAAAAGGAATTCAAGACCTCATAAGCTTGCGCAAGATCCGCGGACAGCCCGCTATCGGCGGCCAACGCGCCGTAAGGCGCCTTCCACGCCGCCGGCGGCCGCGGGAGAACCTCCGGCAAGGGATGTGTCTTGCGCCGCTCAAAGGTGGCGTTAAGAGCCTTGCGGACACGCGCGCGGTCCAGTTCTCCGGAGCCGATAAGCAGGAGCATATCGATAAGATCCCTTGCGCGCGAGTTAGGATTCTGGCGCGGCAAAGTGTAGGCGTGAAGCTTCTCGGCGAAGTGCTGTTCCCTGGAAATAGTGGGGAACACGCCGCCCCGAATGCCGGCGAAGTCCAGCCAGTCATGCGGATGAGTCTCGTCCAGCGGGGCAAGCACCACGTCGCCGGCGCCGACATCGAGGTGGAAGCGCACGAAAGACCGCCCGTCAAGCCTGGCCTCGACCGGGAAACGCGCGCCACCGTAAGGCGCCGCATCCAGGTCCAGCATGGCTTCGCCTATATTGAAAGAGAAAAAATCTCCGGGGTCCCTGGCCGCGGCCATGGCGAGCGCCTCAAAGATAGCGTCCTTTAGCGGGAGTTCTTTATTCGTGCCCAGGGAATGGCGAAGAGCCAGGTCTATATCTTTCGTGGCGCGGGCCTGCTTCATGCGCAACTCCAGGGCGTAACCGCCCTTAAGGATCCAGTCGGCGTTCTTGCGGGCGAAAAGGCGGGACAGCAGGCGGTCGAAGGCGACTTCGCGCATAAGGCGCTGAAGGTCCAGACCATCCGCCTTTGCCGTCTGCTTGAGCCGGTCTTCCAAGGCGCGGCGGAATGCCGTTGGCGTTGAGTATTTTTTTGGCGAGGCCATTATTGCTCACCCCGGAGCAGCTCTATCTCTTTCTTGATGAGGGAGGGAAGCCGGGAACGGGCAAGTTCCGTGCGGGTAATAAGTCCCCGCTTGAACGCCTGGCGCACGGCCTGGCGCATATGGTCCGTTTGGACGGTGCGGGCGGCAAGAAGGTCAGCTATAGTTTTGAGCGGCCGGGTCACTTTGACCCCGAACCTGAACTCGACCTCGGCCTTGTGAACCTCACCCCGGTGAAGCACGGGCAGTTGCGCCTTGCCGCCCCTGCGTAGAAAAGCCCGCGGCACGGTCATGTGCAGCCTGGACGGATTTATATCTGAAAGGTCGTAAAGACTAAGCGCCGTTTCGTGCGAGAAGACCCCTTGCGGCACGTCTTTGCGGTTGCGCGACCAGAGCCACCAGAACATGAGATCCGGACGTTCCGAGAGAGGGAATTTTGCGAGACGGTAGATACCGCGGCGCTCCCTGAGCCAATTGCCGGCGCGGACATGATAGGCGTGGTTCTTCTGGCTGAAGCCGGCCGCTTCCGCCTGCTTGGTTGTGAAATATCCGCCCTGTGCCTCGACTATTTTATAGAGACGTTCCAGCGCCTCTTTGTGGCCGCGGTTAATGTTGGACATATACAATCCCCTTAATTATTAAGGGTATTGTACCACAATACAAGGGGAACCGGGATTAGCCGCTTTCTCTATACACCGATATATTGCCGCCGGTCATTGCAAAACCAGTCCCAAGATTGTTTCATGGAACTATCCAATAAGGGGGGGCCATGAAAGAAAAATCGCTAGTACGCAGTTGGATACGCGACACTATCCGCAATGGGGTATGGTACTACTCGGTAGTGGATGCGATAGCGGGGACCGTCGACACCAAGAACCCGCGCGACTACTGGTATCACATCAAAAACAGACCGATGGATGAACATGACTTTAAGTTGTCGACACTTTGTCGACAACTGCGTTTGAAGGCCAAAGACGGGAAATATTACCTCACCGACTGCGCCGACAAAGCCGGGATGAGGATCATCCTCAGCCACCTTCCGAACAAAGATGCGATCCCGCTGCTCCGACGGAATAGATATAATATCGAAGCGATAGCAAAGACCCTGACCGGAGAAAGTGACCACAAATGCGAGAACCTCATAGGGAGTTGTCGACACGCGGCGGCGGAAATCCAACCGATTCCACGTCGGGAAAGCCCGGCCGCGGCCAGAGCCAGGAAAAGGGCCCAGGACGAAAAGTCTGCATTATTACTTTCGGATGAGTTGTGGATTCGCTTCAACCGTACTCTCTATAAGTTCCTCAAAACGTTGTATGCCTGATCTTACCCGCGAGAAGCCGCTCGCGGGCTCGGCACTACGCGCCTTCGCTCCGCTCGCTCGCCGCAGGGTGGCCGCTTGCCGGCCACTATGCGGCTCCCCGTTCGTCTTTGGAAGCGGTAGGCCGAGCTTATCCGCGAGATGTCGTCGCAGGCGTGGCCACGCAGCGCGGCCCCGCACTGCTCCTTGCCGCGAGAAGCGGGTTCGCAAGGCTCGGCACTACGCGCCTTCGCTCTTGCTCCGCCGGTAGGCTGCATCTTATAACAACCTCCAATGCGCGGCTGGCCGGCCCAATAAACGTGGGCCTTGGCGCAGCCGCACTGCGGTGTCGCTGCGCTCCACCCCCGGGCCGCAACAGCGGCCCGTACAGCGCAGAATTTAATTTTTTTCTTATTTTTAAATTATGGCCACCGGGGGAAAGAATTTAAACGGGGGCACCTTGGTTTATTAAAAACCCGCCCAGGCCTGATCACTGAATTGTGTCGTCCGCCTACGGCGGACTCCACCCGCTGTTCGCTCGCCCTGGCGGGCTTTTCTGTTACTGTTATGTAGCCCCCGTGGGGCGGGGGAGAACAGCAAAAAGCACCTTTTATTTATAAACCCCAAATAGTAATATTTAGCGACAGGGGAATTTGGGAAAAACAATAAGGCTGCCGGTCAAACCGAACATGAGGAAAACTCCATTTGTATGCGTTGTTGTTTGCGCGGCACTCGCGGGGGCGCTCCATGCCCAAGAGACCGCAAAACCAAAATCACTGATGGCGGCATTCTCCGTCGCCGAACTGCCTTGTGACAACTTCGAGACTTGCCGCAAAGCGACAGCGGAAGGAAGCCCGGAAAACAGGGAGAAAGCCGCGTCTAAACTTCTCACTTTCGGAAAGGACGGGGTCGCGGCGTTGGCGGAATTATCCAATTCCGCGGATGCCGACATACGAAAGACCGTTACCCGGACACTAACCAGTAACAGGCAAAAAACGGCGCCGCTACTGATGGAATTATTCAAGGACCCGGATAGCCGCGTACGGGAAAATGCCGCCGGCCTGCTGGGAAGATTTTGGGATGTAGTCCCCGTCGCTGGGCTGGCCGAAGCGCTTAAAGACCCTTCCAGCCGCGTCAGGGCTAAAGCCGCCCGGACACTGGGGAACAAAGGGAGTGAAGCTAAAAACGCGGTCCCGGCGCTGACAGAAGCGCTAAAAGACGCCGACAGCTATGTGCGCGAGAACGCCGCTGAGGCGCTCGGAAATATCGGGCCCGCGGCTAAGGACGCCATCCCCGCCCTGATAAACTCGCTGGACGATACCGACAAACCTGTCCGGGAAAAAGCGATAGAGGCCTTGGGCAAGTTGGGCCAGGAAGCGAAGGCCGCAGTACCTGCGCTCGCAAAATCCCTCAAGGACCCCGCCGCAGGGGTCCGCCAAAAAGCCGCGTGGGCGCTTTTCAACCTGGGTCCGGCGGCGTATGCCGCTGCGATAGAGTTGTCCGCCGCTCTAGGCGACCAAGACCGGGAGGTCAGAGGACCGGCCGCCAAGACTCTCGTCTTAATAGGCGGGACCGCGGTACCGCCCCTAATCAACATCCTCTCCAGCGAAGCTGATGGCTGGGGAGTAACGGAAACCATAGAAGCCCTCGGAGGAATCGGCCGGCCTGCCGTGCCGGCCCTGGCTGAAGCGCTTAAAAGCGGGGACGTGCGCCTACGCGCGCGCGCCGTCAGCACGCTGGAGAGAATAGGCCGCCCGGCCAAAGACGCCCTGCCCGGACTGAAAATTCTCCTTGCTTCCGCCGACGAGGACTCCCGCTACAACATACTGAAAGCCCTCTGGCGCATAGAACCGCCGCCGTGGGCCGTGATCGAAAAGCACCTCAAGGACCGCGATTTCTGCGTCGAAATCCTGGCAGTATCCGAATTATCCCGGCGCGACCTGAACGCCAAACAGGCGGTCGGCGCGCTTTTGAACGTCCTTCAGGACGAGGACTTCCTTGTGAGAAGCGCGGCCTTTACCCCTCTTAGTTTGTGGGAAGAGAAGGCCAAAGACGCCGTCCCCATCCTGATCGCGATACTGCTGAACCCGGAAAGCCACAACCGCATGGATGCCGCGTTTACGCTGGGCCGGATAGGCCCCGCGGCTAAAGACGCCGTCCCGGCCCTCAAGAAAGCGCTGGAGGATGGAGACCAGTTCCTCCGGCAGCGGGCAACCAAGGCGTTGAAAGAGATAAACTCCGAAGAGGAGCACAAGAAGGGGTTCCACTACGGCCCCAGAAGATAAAAATGAACAAGCCCACCGTCGTTAAGATCGCAGGGTTAACCCTGCTTGCCGCCGTGGCGGTCTATACGCAATACAGGCCGGAAAGAACTGCCCCCGTGGTGGAAGCCGCCGTCGATTCCGTATCCGCGGCCCCGCAAGCGACCGCCGGCAAAGGCGTCGCCACAAAAGAGATGGTACAATACGCTCAGGGCTTCTCCCCGCAGGAAGCGGTAGAAGCGCGGGAACCTTTCGAACTGACGGACAAGGATTCTCCCTTGAACGTGATAAGCACGCTTTTAACCGCGCCCTTCGGGGCTGAGCCCGGGGAAACGCTGAGCGAGAAGACCAACTGGCGGATGCTGGCCTATCCGCCCGAATACTGCGAGCCCCCGGCTTATTCCAAAACCTTCCGGCGCAAGGGGCCGGGCATGGAGATAAACCTGTATTCCTACACGGTCCCGTCCCTGGCCGAAGCCAAAGAACTTGTCCTGTCCGGCGACCTCAAGATATTCAAGGTAGTTGAGCAGGCCGAAGTCCTGGAACTGCTGAAAAACTCCGGCTTCGACCCCAAACCCACCGAGAAGCACCTTTCCAGCCCCGGCGGCCGCAACTGGAGCGGAGTAATGGAGATCACTAAAGGCGACTTGTCCGGTTTGTGGTATTACGAGCCGCACGGCATGGGCACGGTGCTGAGGATAAAACTGGAGCACAAGGATACCGGCAAGTACTCCGTCCGGCCTCCCTCCGTGAAGGAATTCACAAAAATGCAGGAAATCATCCCCGGCCTGGTAGAGGATCTGGAGAAGGCTGATGTAAAAGAAGTGCTGGGCGAGGACTGGGATGAGATAAAGCCGATGCTGTTGAATGGGCCCACCCTGAACAGGACCGTAACGGCGGAAAGACTTCTGGCCGCCCGGGCAACCTGCCTGGCCACACCAGAAGGCGTGGACGGAGCGCCGTTCCTGGTGCTGGCCAAGTACCTCGTAGACGCGGCTCTTGTGCCTATCAATCGCGACTTCAGGCCCTCCGAAGACGGCAAAGAGCCGGCTCCGCCTCCGGGACTCAAGCTCCTTGAGGAATATGGTGTTGCTTACGAACTTGGACCTGTTATGAGGGAAAGCTACTTTGCGGTGAACAACTCGGTGTTCCCGGCTTATGAGGCGTACCCGGGCACCTACTGGGGGCAATACGCCTTCATGAAAGAAATGGAGTCTGGCTTCCCAACTGCCGGTTCCGAAGACGAGTTACCGGTGGTCATGAAAAAAGGCGAAGAGTTCCTGGCCGCGCATC
Source organism: Elusimicrobiales bacterium (assembly GCA_050174915.1). Lineage (GTDB taxonomy): Bacteria > Elusimicrobiota > Elusimicrobia > Elusimicrobiales > UBA9959 > UBA9959. The sequence goes on from JBFXJL010000005.1 coordinate 223,639, forward strand.
CAGACTCGCCTTTCCTGCCTCGCATCCTGTTCTTGCTGGGAAAAGCGAATGAAACGGCGTACACGGTGGGCCTCTCGCCATTCAAATACTCCGAACTCTGCTCCCACGCCTACTGCGTAGAACTGGAGAGAAACACCGAGAAACACCGGCTTAACGCCATAAAGTATTTCACGCAACTACTCTCCCTGCCGGGCGGTAAAGAATACGAAGAGCACCTGAAATACGTCCTGCCTAAACTCAGAACGCGGGGCAGCTCTTACGGCGCGTTTTACATTAACTGCGGCGGCTGCTGAACCATGACAGTTATCACAAAGAGCTTACTACATATACTTTTAGCCGCGGCCGCCGCGCCCGCCGGAGCATGGTGCGACCCAGGCCATCTGGTAGACATTTCAACCGCAAACATCTACGGCATCCCGGCCGCCTTCAAAGCGAAAAGACCCGGGGTGGACAAGGTGGCCCTTATTGCGGAGCGGCGCATCGCTCCGGATAGGGCCGTAGCGCTGGCCGCCGCCGGAGGCTTCCCCTGGCTGGACGGGCCCTACGGCCTTTTTCTAGTCGACACTTCTTCCGGCGAGGTCATAAAAGAGATTTCCGTTTTTGATTCCGCCTCGCCCAACAACATTATGCCGGGGATAAAAGAAGCAGGCCCCGGCTATGTCATCGTGACAATGAAAGACGCCGACTCGGCGGCGGAACTTTCGCGGCAGAAATATTTTTTCGACGAGTCCACCGCCTCGGTTAAGGCGCTCAGCTACAAGCCCATCAGGCTAAAGGCCGTTACGCATTTCAACGGCAGTCTCTATTTCACTGGCCAAAAGGGGGATGACGGAGTGATCATCCGGCAGGGGCTGAAGGACGATAAGCCCGTACCCGGCAACTGGGAAATACTGGACAGTATCGAAGGCAAAAAAATACAGCCGGTGGTTTTCACGAAGGCTGAGGGCGGCATACTGCGCTTTTACAGCCCAACTGAGACGTATGCCCACGACGGCAAGACCTGGACCCGCGCCGCCGGCCCGGACAGCCGCTATTTCCGCCCGCAGAAGGACCCCTGCGCGGATATCCCCGTCGAAGAAATAGGGAAGGATTTTACTTTATACGAGAAATGCGACAAGCAGCGCCAGGTACAGGGGGACGCCGCGCTGGTGGGCTACTCCGGCCGCTGCGAGACCGAAAACCCCGGAGAATACGCCTGGCTGCCCGATTCATACACCGGCCGGCTGGAACGCTACGCCGTGCTCGAACGCGTAGTTGAAACCACGAGTCCGGCGCGGCGCAGGTTCTTCGTCTACGACGCCGCCATGGGTTATGAGGCCCGAACCGGCGTTTATGAGGTCAGGAAGGACTCCTGCAAGTTCTACCCGATGCCCGTGCCGGACAAAGAGGTTTTGAAGCGTTACCGGCCCGACCGCGCCAAGGACGGCTGCGGCATCAACGACAAGCTGGGGCCTTTCCAGAAGCTGGGCGACCGCGTCTGGTTCTGCAAGAACTTTTACGGCGGCGAAGGGGAATGCGGCGTCGGGGCCGCGGGGTTCTTCGACACGAAGGCGAAGGTATTCGAGATCTTTTATTCCTCGCAGACCGCGCCCTGGTCCTGCTCCGCCATCCTCGCCGAAGCAAGTACCGTCTGGATGGGCCTGGAGCATATCGGCGAAGGGTGGGGGAAAGCTGGCGGCCTGGCAGCACTGGACCCCGCTACAGGCGAAGTGAAGATTTTCACAATCCCCGCCGGCATCACAGCGATACAGCGGCTCGGCGACCGGCTTATACTTGTCACCGGCGAGGGGATATACAGCCTAAACGCGAAGGGCGAAACCTCCTTCCTTGTCCCCGACGTAGACGAGGACGGATATTATAAGTTGCACTGGGAGTAGCCCGGCGGTCATATGCAAGCAATAAGATTAAATATTACACTCACCTGCGCCTTGCTCTCTCTAGCGCTTGCGGCGAAGGCCGGGCCTCCCGCCGGCGCGCCACAGGCGCAAACCTCTCCCACCGCGGCCGATTACGAGAGCGGGGCCGCCGCCTATAACCGGGGGGATCACGATAAGGCTATAGAGTATTTTTCAAAAGTACTGGCGCTGGAGCCCAGGCATGTACAGGCGCTTTTCGGCCGCGCCTCCGCCTACGGCAATAAAGCGGATTACGACAAAGCTCTGGACGATTACTCCAAGGTAACGGGGATAGACCCGGAGGCCGCCGAAGCCTACAAATACCGGGGGCAGACCTACGCCAGAAAGGGGGAATACGACAAGGCTTTAAGCGATTACGCCAGGACTATCGCGCTCTATCCGCGGGATGCCGATACGTATTATCTCCGCGGCAGCGCCTATACCCACAAGGGCCTGCACGCCAAGGCCATAAGGGATTATTCAAAAGCGTTGGAACTCTACCCCCGGCATTTTGACGCGTTGATGGACCGCGCCACCTCCCTCACTGACACCGGCGAGCACGACAAGGCGATAAAAGATTATTCCGAAGGCATCACCCTGCGGCCCGGGGACGACGGAGCCTATTTCGGCCGAGGCGTCGCCTATTCCCGCAAAGGGGAGTACCGCAAGGCCCTGGAGGATTATTCCCGCGCCATCGCGTTCAACCCCAAGCTGGCCATGGCCTACAACAACCGCGGCGGCTGCTACGCGGATATGGGCAGATACGACAACGCGCTGAAAGATTTTTCCAAGGCTATAGAACTTGAACCTCAGGATGCCACCAGGTATTTCAACCGCGGCACCACCTACGCAAAAGACCTCAAGGATTACGATAAGGCGATAAACGACTTTTCCAGGGCGCTCGCGCTCAGCCCCGGCTTCGCCTCGGCCTATTATTCGCGCGGGGTCACACGGCTGAACAAGGGCGACATCGACGACGGGATAAAAGACCTGACCCGGGCCATAGAGCTTGAGCCGAAGAAAGCCGACGCCTACTACAGCCGCGCGCAGGCCCACAAGGAAAAGGGCGACTATGCCAGTGCCATAGCGGATTATTCAAAAGCTATAGACCTGGAACCAAAGCATACCATGGCCTACAGGGGCCGCTCCATCGTCTATAGCAGGGCGGGGGAGAGCGCCAAAGCCGCTGCGGACGAAAACACCTGGCTGCGCCTCCGCAGAAAATAAATAGCAAGAAGTTCCGCTCGCCATTTTTAGCGCGCAAGAGCCAACTCAGAAACACAAAACAACAACAATGCTCGTTTTTCTTGACGAATCCGGAGATCCAGGCCTGAAGATAGTTCAAGGCTCATCCCGCTATTTCGTAATTGCTTTAGTGGTTTTTCAGGAAGAAGAAGAAACAAAGGCTATAGACCAGCGCTTGCAATTATTGCGGCGTGAGCTGCACTTAAACCCGCATTTCGAATTCAAGTTCAACAAATGCAGCCGCGACTTGCGCCTTGCGTTCTTGAACGCCACAGCCCCGTACGATTTCTTCTATTACGGCATAGTGATAGATAAAGCCGGACTCTACGGGGAAGGTTTCAAGGTTAAAGAGTCTTTCTATAAGTACGCTACCCAACTGGTATTTTTGAACGCCAGGGAACACCTGGAAAAAGCCTTTGTCCACATAGATGCCAGCGGCAATAGAGATTTCAGACGGCAGATAACCAGCTACTTAAAACGCAAGATAAATCACGAGAAGCAGCATATATCCAGGATTACCTTCCTGAATTCAGCGAACAGCAATCTAATACAACTTGCGGATATGGTCGCCGGGGCCATAAACAGAAGCCACGGGGAGAAGCCGGACTCTGGGGATTATGTTAGGGTTATCATGCACCGCAAGGCGCATGTACAGGTGTGGCCGAACCTTGAAAAAGATGAAACCTGAATCCTAGCCCTCGCGGGCACGCGCACCTTACGGTGACAGTTCGGATATCAGGTTTCATAAATAGTATAGCAGATAGACCCCATATTTTCCATAGGCACTTTCCTGAGGATTAAGCCTCCCGAGAAGCATCCCCGTTGGGATGTGGGCCGCGAGCGGCCAGTCCGCCACAAACAGAAAGTTCGGTAATTCCGAATTTTTCCATCCCATTTGTTCATCATTCTAAGGGGGTTCCATGGAAGAAAAGTCACTTGTACGCAGTTGGATACGCGACACCGTCCGCAACGGGGTTCGGTACTACTCGGTAGTGGACGCGATAGCGGGGACCGTCGACACAAAGAACCCGCGTGACTATTGGTATCACATCAAAAACAGACCGATGGACGAGCATGACTTTAAGTTGTCGACACTTTGTCGACAACTGCGTTTAAAGGCCAAAGACGGAAAATATTACCTCACCGACTGTGCCGACAAAGCCGGGATGAGGATCATCCTCAGCCACCTTCCGAACAAAGATGCGATCCCGCTGCTCCGACGGAATAGATATAATATCGAAGCTATAGCAAAGACCCTGACCGGAGAAAGCGAGCACAGATGCGAGAACCTCATAGGGAGTTGTCGACACGCGGCGGCGGAGACTCAACCGATTCCACGTCGGGAAAGCCCTGCCGCAGCCAGAGCCAGGAAAAGGGCCCAGGGAAAAAAGTCTGCATTATTACTTTCGGATGAACTCTTACTCCGTCTACATCGTACGGTTCATCCGGTCCTAAAAACATTGTATTGCTGATCTTACCCGCGAGAAGCCGCTCGCGGGCAAGAAAGTGTCGCTACGCTCCACGCGGCACTTCGCGCCTTCGCTCCGCTCGCTCGCCGCAGGGTGGCCGCTCGTCGGCCACTATGCGGCTCCCCCGTCGTCTTTGGAAGCGGTAGGCCGAGCTTATCCGCGAGATGTCGTCGCAGGCGTGGCCACGCAGCGCGGCCCCGCACTGCTCCTTGCCGCGAGAAGCGGGTTCGCAAGGCTCGGCACTACGCGCCTTCGCTCTTGCTCCGCCGGTAGGCTGCATCTTATAACAACCTCCTAATGCGCGGCCAGCCGGCCCAATAAACGTGGGCCTTGGCCGGGCCGCTCCCGGCCTGCCGGGCAGGCCGTACATCCCCGCATTTATTTTTTTCTTATTTTTAAATTATGGCCACCGGGGGAGGGGAATTTAAACGGGGGCACCTTGGTTTATTAAAAACCCGCCCAGGCTCGCTGTTCGCTCGCCCTGGCGGGCTTTTCTGTTACTGTTATGTAGCCCCCGTGGGGCGGGGGGGGAGAACAGCAAAGAAAATATGGAGAAGCCAGGGCCAGTAGCGGCTTGCCTCATGATGGCCGCCGCCCCTGGCCCTGGCCTTCTTTAAATGCCCCCGCCCAAATTAAGGTGCGGCAGAATTACCCACCCGGGAACATAGAATACTTGATAGAATCCCAAATATGAGAAAAGCCATTATTATTGGCGGCACCTCCGGCATCGGGCGCGAACTGGCAAGAATCATGGCGGGCGCGGGCTATACCGTAGGCGTATGCGGCCGACGACCGGAACTGCTGCAGGAACTGCAAAAAGAATTCCCTGGTGTAATTTTAACCAAGCAGTTGGACGTAGTTCAACCGCAAGCCATGGAACTACTGAAAGAACTGATAACTGAAATGGGCGGAACGGACGTAATAGTGATAAGCGCGGGAACGGGGGACTTAAATAAAGATCTGGACTGGAAGATAGAGAAAGCCACCATCGACGTGAACGTTACCGGTTTTACCGCCATGGCTAATGTGGCTTTTGAGTATTTCCGCGGCAAAGACCTCGGCCATATTGTTGGTATATCATCCATAGCCGCCATACGGGGCGGCGGCGCCGCGCCGGCCTACAATGCCTCCAAGGCTTTTGTTTCCAATTACCTGGAAGGCTTAAGACAGAAAGCCGCGAAGTTGCACCTTGCCATTACTGTAACCGACATAATGCCGGGACTGGTGGATACGGCCATGGCTAAGGGCGAGGGCCTGTTCTGGGTAGCCCAGCCAGAAAAAGCGGCGAATCAGATATTCGAAGCTATAGAGAAAGGGAAAAGTCACGCTTATGTTACTAAACGCTGGCGCCTGATAGCCTGGCTGCTTAAGTCATTGCCGGACAACCTATATAACAGGTTATAATGGCACATGAACAGTAAGCGATAATTGCATCAAGACGGCTGACTACGCCAACATCAGGCGTTCAGGCCCTTGACAACTCAAAACACACCTGCTAGACTATTGGACATAGTTGGTCGGTTGGTCTGGTGTGCTTATGAAACCCAATCCGGAAATGACAGACTCTTCCCGCGACGAGATCCTCGTGATAGCCAGCGGCCTTTTTCAGCGGTTCGGCCTGGACAAGACCACCATGAGGGAGATTGCCGAGGCCGTCGGCAAGGGCAAGAGCACTCTGTACCACTATTTCACCAGCAAAGATGAGGTCTTTTACGCTGTAGCCAGGCGTGAGCTCATGGACGTGATCACCCTTATAGAGGGCGGCATCAAGCCCGCCTCTTCCGCCAAAGATAAATTCCGCAAGTTCTTTACAATTCGCGACCAGGCCATGGCAGCCAAGGCGAAATTGTATCACATGATCTTCAGCGACACAAAAAAGCATCTGTCTCTTTTTTCGCGTATACAGCGGGAGAGCAATTCGACTGAAGTTGCGATACTGAAAAACATACTGTTGGAGGGGATAGCCGCCGGAGAGTTCACCCGTATAAAAAGGGAACACTGCGACGCGATAGCGATAACCATCATCACAGCCTTGCATGGAATGTATATTGAGCTGGCCCTGGACGGAAAAATGCTATCCGCCGAGTCAAAACTTGAAACGCTGACAGATATTTTCGTAAGCGGGCTTAAGTAGGCGCTATATTTTTTTACCTTTTAACCGACCCGGATACCGATATGGTCGGTCAGACGAGGAAGCCATATGAATATCAGACAACAAAAACTCGCCGCAGTTATATTAACCTTTTCCTTTATTGCAGCTTGCGGACCTAAACCCGCACGGCAGGAGGCCATTAAAGTGGAACTGGCGCAAGCCGTTTCAGTAAACAGCTCCGCCGCGCAGAGTTATAGCGGCACCATAGAGGCGCAGAAATCCATACCGCTCAGCTTTCTCACTTTGGGCACGGTATCAGAAGTAAATGTGCGCGAAGGACAGCAGGTGCAGAAAGGGGAACTGCTGGCCAGGCTGGATTGCCAGACCAACGAAAACGCGTTGCGCATGGCCGAAGCTAAAGCCAAACAGGCCGATGATGCCTTCAGGCGTTTTGAGCCCATGTACAAAAACGGCAATTTGCCTGAGATTAAAATGGTGGAGATAGAAACCGGCCGCACCGAAGCCTCCCTCGCCCTGAAGATGGCCGCAAAGAACGCCGCCGATTGCTCCATAACAGCCCCCGAAAGCGGCATTGTAAGCGACCGCTCGGTAGAGCCCGGCAGCTCCGCCGTACCGGGAAAGCCCGCTTTACGCCTTGTTGCGGTGGACCAGGTTTACGCGGCCATTTCCGTGCCCGAGGCTGAGATCTCAAGAATAAGGCCCGGGATGAGAGCGGAAGTTGAAATAGCCGCATTGCAGGAAAATCGCGAACAGGCTCCCGGCGAAGGCCGCGGGACAACGCTGCAATTGCCCTCGGCCGCCCTATTGCGCGGCGGCAAATACAAGGGCGTAGTGGCCGACTCCGGGGTATCCGCAAACCCGCTGGCCCGCACTTATAATGTCAGAGTGCTGGTCAATAATCCCGGCCGCAAAATACTGCCCGGCATGATCTGCAGCGTGAACATCTCAAGCCCCGGGTTTTCCAAATTCACCCTGGTCCCCGCCACGGCGGTAAGCATGGACGAAATCGGACAACAATACGTGTACGTGGTGGAGGCCGGAGTGAAAAAAGCGCAGAAACGCACCGTGCAGACCGCTGGCTTCGCGGAAGGCGGAATACTGGTTTCTCAGGGCCTGGCCGAAGGTGAAACGGTAGTCAGCGTCGGCGTGCAGAAACTCACCGACGGCGCGCTGATAACCGCGGAACAGCTATGAACACGGAACGCAGATCCATAATAGAGCTGGCGCTGAAGTACCGGCAGGTGCCCATCACCCTCGCCGTCTTCCTTTGCCTGGCAGGCCTGTATTCACTGTTCACCATGCCCCGCCAGGAATTCCCGGAAATGAGACTGCGCCAGGGGCTGGTTATCGCTGTGCTCCCGGGAGCCACTTCGCGCCAGGTGGACGAGCAGGTGGCCAAGCCCCTGCAGAATTACCTCTTCGGCTTCAAGGAGGTGGACCGCGCCAAAACATATTCTCAGTCGCGCGAAGGCCAGACCACAATTTTTCTGGAGGTCGCTCCGGAAGTAAAGGACCAGGACGCTTTCTGGGCCAAGTTGAGGCTTGGCCTGCAGGAAGTCAAAAGCCAGCTGCCGCCGCAGGTGCTGGTAGTGCTGGGCACCAACGATTTCGGCGACGCTTCGGCCGTGCTGCTTACCATTACGTCTAAAACGCGCAGCTACCGCGAACTTGAATACTACCTTGAAAAACTCGAGGACAGGCTTAGAACCAACCCGGCGGTCTCTAAACTTAAACATTCGGGCCTACAAAAAGAGAAAATCACCGTCTACGTGAACCCGGCGCGTTTGGCCCATTACGGCGTAAAACCCGCCATGCTGATAGCCGGCCTGCAAATGGAAGGGATGCTCGGCTACGGCGGCTCGGTAAAAGGCGCCGACCTGGAGCTGCCTATCCACCTGCCGCCGCGTTTCAACTCCGAGGCCGACGTGGCGCAGCAGATAGTCTACGCCGGCCCCGACGGCGCTATAGTGCGCGTAAAGGACGTAGCCCGCGTGGCGCGCGAGTACGACGTGGAGGATTCCTTCGTGGAGGCCAACGGCGGGCGGGCGCTGGTGTTGTCCATGGAAGCGCGCTTCGGCTACAACATAGTGAAGTTCGGCCATGAGCTGGACGCCGTCATAGCAGATCTCAAAAAGACCATGCCGCCGGACATAGAGATCTCCAAAGCGGCCGATATGCCTTCGGTGGTGCAGAACTCCATAAACCGCTTCTTCCACGATTTCGCCATAGCCATAATAGCGGTAATACTGGTAACTGTCCTGCTGCTGCCAAAAAAGATAGCCGCGGTAGCCGCCATCACCATCCCTATCTGCATACTGCAGACCGTCGCCCTGATGCAGGCTTTCGGCATAGAGCTAAACACCGTTTCGCTGGTGGCGCTGGTCATAGTGCTGGGGATGATAGTGGACAACGCCATAGTGGTCATCGATAACCACGTGGAGAAACTTGACCACGGGACCGACGTGTGGGAATCCTCCTGGAGCAGCGCGAAGGAACTGGCCGTACCTGTTTTCACCGCCACGCTGGCCATCATGGCGGCCTTCGGCACCTTCGGCATCTTCGTCACCGGCAGCACCGGGGATTTCGTAGGGCCGCTGACCTATACGGTCTTTATCGCGCTGGGCATCTCCTTCATAGTAGCCATGCTGCTGGTACCGACGCTCAGCTATGTATTTATAAAGACGGGCCTGCACAACAAGGCCGCGGTAAAGCAGGGCCCTACGCTGCTGGATAGATTGCAGGCCGCCTATGACAGGCTGCTGGACAAAGCCATGAAGAACCAGCAGAAGACCGTTTACTTCGGCCTGGGCATGATAGCTCTGGGGATAATACTTTTCGCCGTGCTGCCGCAGCAGCTTTTCCCAAAGATGGAGCGCAACCAGTTCGCCGCGGAGATCTACTTCAAGGAAGGGACCGGGCTTGAAAAGAACACGGAAGTCACCCGGCAACTGGCGGGCATACTGAAAGCCGACCAGCGGGTAAAGGACGCCATCTCGTTCATAGGCACCAGCTCGCCGAGGTTCCACACCATGTACGCGCCGCAGATGCCGGCCAAGAACTACTCGCAAATACTCGTGGTCACCCGTACCCAGAAAGACATGGAGGCGATGGTGCGCGAGTACGACGCCAAATACCGCGACGCCTTCCCGGACGCGCACATACGCTGGAAGCAGCTGGACTTCCTGCCAAAGGACGCCCCGGTGGAGATCCGCGTGACCGGCGACAGCATAGAAGAAATAAAAGCCGCCGCCGCCGCGATCAAGAAAGTAATGGCGGAGGAGAAAGACATAATCTGGCTGCGCGACGATTACCGGGGGCAGCGGCTCTCGGCGGACCTGGAGTTGGACGCGGAGGCGGCCAACCGCATAGGCCTTACGCGCGGCATGCTGGGGGCTTCCGTGGCCATGAACCGCGGCGGCCTCCCTGTCTCCACCGTCTGGGAGGGGGATTACCCGCGCGCCGTGGTACTGAAGTACGATAAAGAAAAGAGTTCCGCCCCGGAAAAACTTAAAGACCAGTACGTCAGCGCGCTGCTCTCGCCTGCGCCGGTGCTGCTGCGGCAGGTGGCTAAGTTAAAACCCGGTTTCAGCGAAGGCCAGGTTGTACGCCGCAATGGCCGCCTTACCCTTACCGTCCTGGCGGATGTCGCTTTCGATAAACTGGCCGATCCCGTATTCTCGCGGGCACAGAAAAAGATCAAGGCCCTCACCCTGCCTCCGTCGATAGAGATAGAATACGGCGGGGAACATGAAAAGATGATAGAGGACTTCACCCCGCTCGCTAAGGCGCTGCTTACCAGCACGTTCCTTATCTTCATCATCCTCCTGTTCCAGTTCCAGAAAGTGCGGCTGGCCCTGCTGATAATGGCCACCATGCCGCTGAGCATTATAGGCGCGGCATTGGGCCTGCACCTTATGCGCTATCCCTTCGGCCTCACCGCGTTCCTCGGCATCATAGGCCTGTTCGGCATGGTGGTAAGAAACGGGATAATCCTGATAAGCTACGCGCACGAACTGGAGGCAAAGGGCATGAGCGTTCACGACGCGGCGCTCGCCGCCGGCAAACGCAGGCTGCGGCCTATTTTCCTTACCGCCAGCGCCGCGGCGGTAGGCGTGATACCGCTGATACTCTCCGGCTCGTCGTTATGGGGCCCGCTAGGCACCGTGATCTGCTTCGGGCTGATAGGGTCCACAATACTGACCCTGCTGGTACTGCCTGCCGCGTACGCCCTGTACGGTGAAAGAGAGGAGACCATAAAATGAACGCCATGAGAAACCTTCTTGCGGCGGCGCTCCTGGCCGTGCCTGCATTCTGCACGGCGCAGGAGCTGGCGCTTACCCCCGAAAGCTACCGCGAACTGGCGCTTAAGAACAACAGCGGCCTGCGCCAGGCCCGCCTTGAAGCGCAGGCGGCTGAGCAGGCCGCAAAAGCCGCCTTCACACACTACTTCCCCAACGTGAGCGCTGCCGGGCTGGCCGCCAACACCAACATACTGCCTAATTCAGCGCTCGCTATGCCTTTCCTCCCTGCAATTGTAAACGAGGAGAACAACCTGTCGGTAGCAATGCTCACCGTGCAGCAGCCGCTGTTCGCCGGCGGGCGCATACACAATGGCAACAGGCTGGCGCGGGCCGGACGCGAGGCAGCAGCCCAGCAGTTACGCCTAAAACAGGACGCGGTAACGACCGGGGCCGAACAAAGATACAGGACCATAAAGGTGCTGGCAGAAAAGAAAAGAACCCTCGAAGCCTATGCAACCCTGCTAAATTCTCTCTCCGCGCAGGTGGAACAGGCTTTCGCCGGCGGGCTGGTCACCAGGACCGACGTACTGCGGGTGAACCTGAAGAAATCCGAAGTGGCGGTAAACCGCACTATCCTTGAAAAAGCAATGGCGCGGGCGGAAAAGGACCTTAAACTCTTCGCCGACATCCCCCAGGACGCGCAGATAACCCTGCCGGAGGTTCCGGAGGTGATCAGCGAGCCCTCGGAAAAGAAGGACGACCTGCCGGGGTACCTGCCGCAAAGGCCGGAATACAAGCTTCTTGAGACCGGCGCCCTGGCAGCCAGGCTGCAAACCAAACTGAAACGCGGCGAATACCTGCCAGTAATCGGCGTGGGAGCGAGTCTTTACCGCGTGGACTATTTCAAAGGCGGGGATAACAGGTTCCAGAACAGCGCGGCCTTCGGTTTGGTGACAATGCCCTTGAGCAGTTGGTGGGAAGCATCACATGCCGTAAAAGAAATGAAACTCAAGGAAACCGCGGCCGCCGACAGGTTAAAAGAGCAGGGGGACTCCCTTTTAGTGAACCTGGAGGACAAGCTGAAAGATTACGAAGAGGCCTATCAGCGCGGCAAACTGGCGGAACTTGCGGCAGAAGAGGCAAAAGCCAATAAATCCGAAAAAGAGGATGCCTATAAGAACGGCACGGAGAAGCTTTCAGACCTTCTGGAGGCGCTGGCACTTGAGCAGCAGCGCGCCGACGAACTTGCGGCGGCCAAAGCCGCTTACTTTATCAAACGCTCGGAATTCCTGTCGGCAATAGGGAAATAGTAAAGTAGAGTGGGGGGGTATTACAACCTGAAAGCCCGCCAGCAGATCCAGATTTAAAGCACAACGGGAGAAACTATTATGAAAATTATAGGCATAGTGGGAAGTCCGCGCAGTAACGGCAATGTGGACACCCTTGTGCAGGCGGTGTTGGCCGGGGCGGGGGAAGCGGGCCACGAAACCAAGAAATACGACCTCAACAAGATGCGCTTTCAAGGGTGCCAGGGGTGCGGTTACTGCAAAACACATCTCGGCACATGCAAACTTGACGACGAACTTACCCCGCTGTTAAAGGACTTCAACGAAGCAGGCGCGGTGGTTTTCGGCACGCCGATCTACTTCCGGCAGCCCTCCGGCCAGTTCCGGATAATGCAGGACAGGCTCTATTCTTTTCTGAAACCGGATTTTTCCGTGACGCTTGCCCCCGGGAAAAAGGCGGTCATCGTTATCAGCCAGGGCAATCCCGACCCGGTCATGTGCGACGCTGTAACAACGGGATTGGACGCCGTGTTGAAGCTGTACGGGTTTAAGCAGGCAGCTCATATAATAATGACTTTAGGCGGCAGCCCCGCCGCCGTAAATGACAGAAAAGAATTGCTGGACGCCGCAAAAGCCGCGGGCAAAGCGCTTTAACAGGAACAAGGGCACTTGACATTTTGGTTTTTACCCCCTATAATATGACTTAAGTCAGTATACCCCTAAACCAATATGCCCAGACCCAAACAAGATCCGCAGATAAGGATAAACGAAATACTGGACGCCGCCGACGCGCTGTTCCACAAGCGCGGCTATCATAAGACCATGATAGGCGACATAGTAAAGAAAGTCGGCGTTGCCCACGGGACTTTTTACTATTACTTCAAGTCGAAAGAAGAGATCGTGGAAGCCATGATAGACCGGCACCTTTCCAAGTTCAAATCCAAGATAGAGACGATGGTCGCCGCACAGGACACCCCGCTTGAACACAAGCTTGAAAGCCTGGCGAACATAATGTTCGACACGATCAGATATAAGAACGGGCTCCTGCTGGAATTCCTGTATAACGACCAGTATCTTTACCTGAAAGATAAAGTATTCCGTCAGGGCAAAAGATTGCTCGCCACCCATATGTTCAATCTTGTCGAGGAAGGCAAGCGCAACGGCACCTTTAAAGTTCAGTCGCCCAAAGCCGCGGTCAATCTTATACTCGCGATACTGCAATGCCACATAGAATCCATCTATAACAGGGAATCTCCGAAAGAACTGGCGCAGCAGATAGCGCTCGCAAAACGCCTCGCGGAAAATGCCCTGGGTCTGCGGGAAGGCATATTACATATCGGCGCATAAGCCCTCACGCGCCTATTTAAAAAAAGCGCGCAGGAAGCAAGGCCAATTTTTTTAGCATGTTAACTGACTTAAGTCATTTTATCAGCAGAGCGGGCACGGGAAGGAATAATATGAAGAAAGCGATATTGGCCGCGGTTGCGGCGCTAATGGGGATGGCTGCCGCTCCCGCGCACGCGGGCGACCGCGGCTTCGAGGTGGGCGCGGGCCTTTTCAACTCCATCCCCACGATAGGCGACTTCAGGGATGAGGCCAAAAGTTCTTTGGGTGCCGCCGTTTACGGCGACTACACTGTGCTTAAGCGCGCCGGCGACCTGTTCACGGTCGGCCTGGAGGCAGCGGATGCCTTCGGCTACGAGTCAAAAGAGAACTCCGGAGCAGATTACCTTTGCGCCACCGCAGGCCTGCGCGGCAGATATATCATGGAACTGGATTTCGGCCCAAAACCCGGCCGCGTCTACGCCATAGTCGGCATTTCCGCCTACCGGTGGCACACGGACCCGCCTTCCAGCCTGGATACTACCACCATCGGGTTTAATTTCGGATCAGGAGCGGATATTAAGCTGTCCGGCAATTGGCTGGCCGGCGCTGAGTTCCGCTATCACATGCCCAATAAGAGCGGCCGGCTCGCCTACAGCCTGGCGCCTGCGCTGAAAGTTGGGTACACCTTCTAACCGCGTAAAGCGCGGCAGAACAATTTAACCCGCAGGGTTAAAGCAAAACAGACAAGGAGTAAACTAATGAAAAGAGTAATAATGGTTGCGGTAGCCATGCTGGTATGCGGTTCCGGCATGGCCGCGCACGCCCAGGATGCCAAGTTCGAGGTGGGCGCGGGCCTGTCCGGGTCCATCCCGGTGGGCGACTTCAAGGATGCGGCCAAGAGCTCTCCCGGCCTGAACGTGTACGGCGACTACAAGATCAACGACATGTTCACCGGCGGGCTTGAGGTCGGGCACATGCTCGGGTACGAATCCAAGGCGGACTCCGGCACGGACTATCTCTGCACCACCGTCGGCCTGCGCGGCCGCTACGTGCACGCGATGGACTTCGGGCCGAAGAAAGGGCATGTATACGGTATAGTGGGCATCTCCTCCTATATCTGGAGCACGGACCCGGATTCCAGCCTGGACACTACGAAGATAGGCTTCAATCTCGGCGGCGGCGCCGACGTTGAGATCTTCCCGCAGTGGCTGGCGGGGATAGACCTGCGTTACCACATGGTAAAAATGGGCGGCGTGGATGCCAACAGCTTCGCGCCCACCCTTAAGGTGGCCTACACCTTCTAACCCAGCAAGCAACACCCCCGCCTCCAATTGCGGAGGCGGGGGATTTGGCCGGGCATATGAACATACTTATTTTTTATTCCTCTATAGGCAAAGGGCATATCAGCGCCGCGCAGGGAGTGCAGAAGGAAATACTGCGCCGGGCGCCTGACGCGCAGATAACACTTAAGGATATCCGGGAGTTCATGCCGCCCGCCTGGAGAAAGCTCGACGAGAAATTATACTGGTTCATAGCCAACAACCTGCCCGATTGCTTTGAAAGCATCTTCCGCTCCATGCAGGCGCGCGGCAACCGCATCCCTTCTCTTACAATGCTTCCCAACGATTATCCGGAGGGCAAAGTTCTCGCTTACATCGCCCATAACCGCCCGGACGCCATAATTGCAACGCATTACGGCTCCGCGCAGGTGCTCGGCAACCTCCGCGAGCGCGGCCTGCTGACGGATATCCGTATAGGCTGGCTGCACACCGACTATTTTGAAGGCTACTTTCCGCGTATTTCCATGCGCCTGGACAAGACCTTCCTCGCCCACCGCGAATTGGAGGCAAAATGGCTGGCCGCAGGAGTGCCCGCGGACAGGGTAACCACCAGCGGGATGCCGATCTCCGGCGACACAGCTTCGCCGGAATTTCAAGCGGAGCTCTTAAGCCGTTACGGGCTGAACGGCACGCAGAGAACAGTGCTGATAACGGGCGGCAAGGAAGGCGCGATCGATTACGAAACCGCGGTAAAGAGCCTGGCCAGGAATTTTAAAGGCCCGCTGCAAATAATCGGCGTCTGCGGCCTGAACTACGCCCAGAGAACGGCGCTTAACTCCTTACGCTGGAAGCTCCCAGGCAGAATTACACTTAAAGTGGAAAGGCTTATTCCACACGAAGAACTGCTGGCCCTGATGCGGGCCTGCGGGCTGCTCCTGACAAAAGCCGGCGGCATGACCCCCACGGAAGCGTTCGCCACAGGCGTTCCCGTAGTATTGCTGGACGTAGTAAGCGGGCATGAACGTGAGAACGCCCGCATGTTCCGCCGCCTGGGCCTGGCGGAAGTGGCGGATAATGCGGAACAGGCGGGGATAGCCGCGGCAACTCTGCTAACCACTCCCGCAAAGGCGCAGAGAATGCTCAAGGCGCAGGCGAAGTTCCGCAGTAACGCCAACATTTCCGCCATCTCCGGTTTTGCACTGAACGCCGAATTCAAGCCGTCTTTGCCGGAGGCCAGATTCGGCCTTGAGAACGGCAAGGCGGTAAAGAACGCCAAAGAAGCCATAGCCACGCTAAACGCCGAAGCGCCCGCGGAACTGGAACTCCTTCTCTCGTACTCCACCGCCACCTCCCCGCAGCGCATCGTGACCGAAAACCCATTCGGCCACATTGCAATACGGGTGGACAATATAGTTTACAGCACCAACCACCTGGCCGCGCCGGGCGTTGACCCGAACCTGCTGCAGCGGCTGGAGCCCGAGCATTACCTATACGGGGTGCGGCGCCCTTCCCGCTCGCAGACGCATGTCAGCACCTACGGGATGGCCTACGGCAGGGACACCATCGGGCTCCGCATAGCGGGAGTCCCGTCTGACCGGATAAATTCAATGAGGAGGGAAGCAGCGCGGATAGACGCACAGTTCTCGCGCAACGCCCTGCGCTGGAACCGGGACAGTTTTAACTGTGCCGACGCTGTTGCGCGCATCCTGCAAGCCGGCGGCTACTGCGGCACCCCGCTGCTAGACAGGATCGGCCTCCCCACCATGCCGCTGGACGTATTTGAGCAAGCGCGCAAAGAATTTGAGACCTCGCCCGGCTTAAGAGCGGAATTCGTGGCCTACCGCCAATTGCCGGGGTCGCAGGCAAAATATCGTTTCGCCCGCTTTCCTCTTTCTATAGGCCAGCCGCTGCGCTCCATTGCGAAGATAGTGGATATGGGAGATCCCCTGGAAGCGCTTGTCACAAAGCAGGTCACAGCCTCCCCGGACGACGAACCAAGACTCCGGGTAGAGCGCCTTGACCCCCGGCAGTCGGCCTCCGGGCACAGCACCCCGGCCGCCCCGGGCCCGGCCCCGCTTGACCTTGGGGACGCCATGCTCTCGGACTTACAGCGCCTCCTGACCAGAAGCACAAAACAGTCCCGCCTGAAACTGGAGCAACTGGGCGATATCTCCTCTTTGCAGGAAGCGCACAGGTTCCTGGACCACAGCCTGCTGGTGGCCCGCCTTACCGCCGACAAGGCGCAGACATTATTGAACCACCGGGAGGCGGAACGTATAAAGGAACTCTTCCGTACATTGACGGAGAACTACAAACAGATCGACTTCGGGAAAATGCCAGGGGAACAAATAAAGGCGTACCTGTGGCATTTGGAGTCTTTCGCCGCCGCGGCAACGGCCAATTTCACCAAGGCCGCCGTGCTGGACGCCAAACAGATAAATACCGTTCCGCTTTCATTATGGCGTAAAGTCAGGATGTTTTGCCGGCGGCTAGTATAGACCCGAAATCTATGCCGAAGCAGGAACAGTTAGCTAATTTTGGAGTAACCCCAAGTGCCGCCGTTCTATTCAGTTATCTGGGCGCGGCCACCGCGTTTATTCTGGCCGCTCTCTCAACACCGATACTCTTCCGAGAAAGCCCCTTCGGCTGGCATGCGCTGCCGGACATTATTATTTTGCTGTTGGGGGGGTGGGGAATACTGAAAGGGAACCGCCTGGCTTCTGTTCTTTTGCCGGCCTATATGATAGCAAGCAGGTATTTGGTGAATGCGACTTTCGGCCGGCCCTGGCTGCACATTAAAGACCTGACCGTGCTCCTGGGATACTTGCTTGGGATAATCGGCACGTTCGGGCGCGATCGCGCGAAAAGAATAAAGACCGGGGTACTGGATAAACGTTGGCTGGATAAAAATATCGCAAGTTACTTTGCTCTTCTATCCGGCGTGACGGGTTTATGCTTTGGCATCCTGATAGGAATATTTTCACTGACCAGAACAGGACCGTTCACTCTTTTCAACCTCGCGGATTCGCTTTTGATGATCTGTTTTGCGTGGTACACGCTTAAGCGGCGGCTTTGGGCGGCGGGATCTCAGGTTATCCTGAGCCTTGTGAACGTCAGTCTTTCATATCTGCAAACCGGGAATCCTGGCGCGATATTCGGCTTTTTACCTGTGTTCCTAATGCAACTCTTCCTACTCGGATTCATCGGAGTGGCTGTACTGTGCGGCCAGCGGCAAGAGGAGCTGGATGCGATTTGATATGGTGGACGGCAGGTTTTACCCTCCTTGCCCGTCCCCTGTTTTAACTTATGGGGGGGGGTAGCGCAGAAATCTGGCCGGGCGGGGCCCTCCCCCCTAACCCCAAAACCCGCCCGGCCACCAACTTGCAAAGACAGGATTAATTCCACGGGAGGGAATTGAGAATGAGAAAACTGTATGACCCGGAAGTGGAGCTGCAAAGGGGCGCAGACTTGAGCGGGGTCTCCTACGACAAGACACAACGGCTGCATGTGCTGGCAGATAAAGTAACGGTAGGAGGAGATACCGGGACCGTCAGGATATCCGGGACGGCTACGGGGAAACATGATGATAGTATCGACGGCACAGCAAACCTCTGGCTTTCCATCTTCAGGTATATGCGTCCGGACAGGACAATAAACCATGTGTCAGGCTGGAGCATCTACTTATCGCTTAAAGAAGGCCAGACGGCGGAGGAAACAGCAAAAGCCTTTACTGAGCAGATAAACGCTTCGTCGCGCCCTTACAGAGCGGCCATAGTTCCAGGGTCACGCAGCAGGTTTCGCATCCTTTATGCAGAGAACTAATGGAGCGCACTGGGCTTCAAGAGCGTGGATATCTTCGAGGGGTTCTGGCCGACGAAGCAAAGAAACGAACCACCGATAAATCTGCTAACATGTGAATGGATTCGTTTTCTCAGCGAGAAGTTCCACCCGCTCATGGAATACAAAAGTTTCGCTGAAGCCCAGCACTTGACAGTTCCCAGAATTTGTGCTAGACTATAATACGTTGGCAGTCTAATAGTCTATTTATGAGAACTCCCGATCCTATCAAATCCGACATCGTCCGCGACGAGATAGTGCGCGCGGCGATGGGGCTTTTCCGGACCTACGGTCTGGACAAGACCACCATGGAAGATATCGCGGAGGCGGCCGGCAAAGGCAAGAGCACCCTTTATTATTACTTCAAGGCAAAAGAGGACGTCTTCTATGCAGTGGCGTCCAAAGAGCGCGAAAGCGCGTTCCGTGAAATAGAAAGGGCGGTCAACGCCTGCAAGACCGCCTCCGACCGGATGCGCGTACTTTTCAGCGTCCGCCGCAAGATCATCAGCACCAAGGCGAAGCTTTACCCGCTGATATTCAAGGAAACAACGAAGCACCTGGAATTCTTCGGGAAAATGCGCCGCGAGAATAATATGGAAGAGGTCAACCTGCTCACGCGCATCCTGGAGGAGGGCGTGGCGTCCGGTGATTTCGGAGCTATAAAGAAAGAGGATTGCAGCGCCATCGCCGTTACCGCCATAGCCGCGCTGCACGGCATGGACCTGGAGCTGCTGCTGGACGGAAAAATGGTCTCGGATTGCGACAAGATGGAGACTATGAGCGATATATTCATACGCGGGCTGAAGTAGTATATATTTTTTGCCTTTTTTTCGACTATAATACGTTTTCGGTCTATACATATGAAGATAAACAAAAAGAAACCAGCTGAGCCCTCGCTCAAGGGCAAGATCAGGGAAGCCGCCACCAGGCTGTTCTACGAGCGCGGCGTAGAATGAGCCGCCAATATGATCAGCAAACGAACCGCGAGGATATTCAAGTACCTGGGCGCTTTAAGCCCGGTATTTCTCGCAGGTTTTCAGATGCACGGCCTTATTGTAGGAACCAGATCGGCGTTGACCACGGTCCCGGGCTCCCTGGCGCTGTTGCTGGGAGCCGTAGCTATACTTGCCGAGAAGAAAGCAGGCAGCGCTATCCTTGCCGCATATATGCTGGCCATGTACTACGGCGGGGCAACCGCGGATAAACTGCCTCTTCCGGCGGAGATGCTTATATTCTGCAGCCTGTGCATGGGATTGATAGGTGTATTCACGTTACGCGGCCGGGGGGAACATGGGCATGCAGCGCAAACGCTGAGTTCGCTGACCACCGGGCTCGCGCTTTCCTTTACGCGCATTTCCGGAGCGGCCGGATTAAGCTTTGGGGCGCTGCTATGGATGTTCTCCATGGCAGAAATGAGCGACTTCACCGTTTTCAACTCGGTGGACGGGATCCTCGTCATGCTTTTCGGCTGGCAAACGTTAAAGCGCCAGTCCTGGGCGGCGGCCGGCCAAATAATCCTCGCAGCCAGCAACCTCACGCTTGCCTACGCCGTTCCAGACAGCCCGATGTCTGTTTTCGGATTTTTCCCTTTGTTCCTGCTGCTTATACATGTGCTTGGTTTTATCGGAGTAGCCAATCTTAAAAACGGCCGGCGCCAGGAGGACAGGAGAGGATAATACAGAACGCGGAGATATTTGTATCCGGACTGGCGGGGCTCCCCGACCCCTAACCGTACCCCGCCAGTCCCCGTTTCGAAGGGAAGGCGGCAGTCGTTCCTCATAATGCCGCCTTCCCCCGGATTACTCGACGTGGCCAACCAAGGAGGGAATATGCAGCGGATACTTGTCATAGACGACACGCACTCGTGGAATAAACTGGTCGGCTGGCACCTGAAAACTTGCGGGTTCCAGGTTGATTCCGCATCCAGTTGCGAGGAAGCCCTTGTTAAGTTGCGGCGCTCAAGACCGGACTGCATTCTTATGGATTCCAATCTTCCGGACGGCACAGCAGTTTCATTATGCGCCGCAATGCGGCTGGAAACGAAACTGCCTCTGCCCCCGATAATCATAATCAGCGCAGATCCCTACGCCGAGATTACCGCATATAAGGATTGTCTGGCGCAAAGATTTATCTTGAAGGATAAAAACATCTTCAACCTGCTGCCTGCGCAGATTTTAGAAGCTATTGAGAAATGGAGCCTGGAAAATGTAACCGTGTCAAAGGAGAACACAAACCATGACAAACAAAGGTAAAGCGGCCAAGTTGAAACCGCCCAAAATAGACTATCCCACGGCTAACGAAGGGATATCCGCCGGCCATTACGCGGTACGCATAAGCGCAGCCCAGGACGAGCAAGTTGAAATATGCCTGGACGGCGGCGCATGGGCCCCGTGTTTTAATTCTTCAGGCTTCTGGTGGTTCCATCTGGACGGACTTGCCGCCGGAACACATAAGCTAACCGCACGGGTCAAGGTCTCCGGCGAGACGTCGTTGGCCATGCGCAAATTCGAGGTTAAGAAACCCGAGTAAGCCCCTATCGGCCGGACGGCGTTTCCCGCCTACCCAAACCCCGACAAAACGCCGCCCGGTCCGGTATTAGCAGGGAAAACAGGACAACTTATGAAAATAGGCATTTTGACCGGGGGAGGAGATTGCCCGGGATTAAACGCGGTAGTGCGCGCAGTTACAAAAGCCGCATTACAGAGAGGTTGGGAAGTCATAGGATTCATGGATGGATACCAGGGGATCATTGAAAACCGCGCCATACCATTGGACGACAAAGCCGTTTCCGGCATTATTATCCGCGGCGGCACTATACTTTGCACCTCAAACACCGCAAATCCCTTCGCCTATACCATCCCTCCCTTTGGGTCGGTAAAAGAACCTAAAGACCTTTCAGACCTGGCAATATGCAACCTAAAGAAAAGCGGGGTAAAAGTTCTTGTGGCTATAGGCGGGGACGGAACCCTTAACATAGCGAACAGATTGCATAAAAAAGGTTTCCCGGTGATAGGGGTACCGAAGACAATAGATAACGACCTTTCCTGCACAGACATCACCTTCGGCTTTGACTCGGCCCTGAAAGTAGCCACTGAGGCGGTAGATTATGTGCACACTACGGCTGAGGCGCATCACAGAGTAATGATAGTTGAAACCATGGGCCGCTACGCGGGCTGGATAGCGCTGCGCGCCGGGATCGCAGGCGGCGGAGACATTATATTGCTGCCCGAAATCCCCTACAGGGAAGACGATATTGTCTCGGCCTTAAACGCCCGGCGGGCAAAGGGCAAACACTTCTCGATAGTTGTAACTTCGGAAGGCGCCAGGCCCGCCAATGGCGAAATGACCGTAAGCCGCATAGTTGAAGGCTCCCCTGATCCGCTGAGACTGGGAGGAGTTTCGTATAAACTTGCCTCCGTCATAGAGAAAGATATCGATGTGGAATGCAGAGTGGTAGTGCTCGGGCATTTGCAGCGCGGAGGGGCGCCCACCCCTTTTGACAGATGGCTTGCCACCGGCTTTGGGACCGGGGCCGTAGAGCTGATAGCAAAGGGATCTTTCGGGCGGATGATGTCGTTTCATAATTATCGCTGCCGGGATGTAGCGTTGGACAAGGCGGTGGGGAAATTACGCAGGGTTACGCTGAATTCGCCAGAACTAAAAACGGCGCTGAGTGTAGGCACAACTTTCGGAAATTCACGGCTAATAAAATAAACGCAGAAGGTGAGTATGTATAAAAAGAAGGTGACTTTAATAATTTTACTAACGCTCTTAGGCAGTGGCCAGGGGAGAAGCGCGCACGCCCAGATAGCGCAGGATACTACGATCGCTCAGGCAACCGCGCCCGCGGCAAACTTCGGCGCGGCCACACGGACAGTACAAGACCTTGTCTCCTCGGCCAGGCTATACTCCGATGTGCAGGCGCCGGGAATAACAGCGGAGGAAAAGCAGAGCAGAGCCGCCGTAGAAGAAAAGCTTTCCACGGTACTTGACCTGCATGAGATGGCCAGATTGATACTGGCCAGGAATTGGGAGAAGCAGAAGCCCGCGGACCGCGAGAGATACGCAACTCTGCTGACGGCGCTTGTGGAGAAGATAGGCTACCCGCAGATAGAGAAGTTCTTCAACGGGCGCATCGAACTCAGTTACATCGGCGAACGGCCTGTGGAAGCAGGGAAGGCGTCAGTCTTCACCGCGATAGTATACAAGGACGAGGACCAGAAACTCTCAACAGAATTCCGGTTATACCAGACCGAAAAGGGCTGGCGCATCTACGACGTAATAACCGACGGCGAAAGCCTGCTGCTGATCTACCGCAACCAGCATTCCGGGATCATAAAGGAAAAGGGATTCCCTCACCTGATAAAACTGATGGAGAAGAAATTAAATGAAGCGAAGTAGCCTGCTGGCCGCCCTGCTTTTTATTCCGCTCTCAGCGCGGGCGGAGCAGTACACCCTGCGGCAGTGCGCGGATTACGCCTCCGCCAACAGCCCTGAGGTAAAAGAGCTCGCGCTGGGAGCGCAGAATTACCGCGCCAGTGAGGCCGAGGCGCGGGCCGCACGCCAGCCGAAGATAAGCCTGCTCACCTACGCGGCCCCCGCCTACAAGGTAACCGGCAACGCCCAGGACTACCACAACGACTACGGCGTCTGGGGACCATACTACCACGCCAAGTTGGAAGCGCAGTTGCCGCTTTATACCTGGGGCAAGCTGGACAGTTACATCGGCGCGGCACAGGGCGGCGCTAAGGTGGCCGAGGGCGAGGCGCAGCAGAAGCGCGGCGAGGTGATCTACGAAGTAAAGAAGTACTACAACGGCCTGCTGCTGGCCCGCCGCCTGAAAAGGACGGTAGAAGACGCGCTGAAGGTCCTCGACGAAGCAATAGAGAAGGCCGACAAGCTTTACGCCGCCGGTGACGGCGAGGTAAAGAAGAGCGACCTGGAGATGCTGAAGGTCTACCTGGCTGAGGCGGAAAAGAACCGGCACCTGGCCGAAAAGTCCATAACCATGGCCCGGCTGGCGCTGATGCAGAAGATGGGCATGGATGAGAACCCTGATTTTGATATAGCCGACACTCAGCTCCGCAAAGAAGAGGGGGAACTAGGGCCGGTAGAAGCCTACGTGCGAAAAGCATTCAACAGCCGGCCTGAATGGGGGATGCTACAGCACGGGATCAGGGCGCGCAAACTGCTGGTGGAGGCGGAGAAGGCGGACCAGTACCCGCTGATATTTATAGCCGGAGAAGCCGTCTACAATAATTCCTCCGTGCGCGACGACCAGAAGAACCCCTGGCTCAACGACCCCTACAACGGCTTCACCGGCGGCTTAGCCGTAGGCGCCAAGTTCGATATCACGCCCGCCGCCTGGAAGGCCAGGATAAGTTCCAGGCAGGCCGACGTGGACAAGCTGCGTGAAAAAGAGAATTTCGCCCGCAAGGGTATAACCCTGCAAGTCAAGAACGCCTGGCATACCGCCAAAGAGGCGGAGGCTAATATAGAAAGCGCCAGAAAAGGCCTGGATGCGGCCCAACGTTGGGTTATGGCCGCCGGGCTGGTGTACGGCATAGGCACCGGCGAGGCAAGGGACGCCCTGGAGGGCGTGGCAGCCAAGGCCAAGGCGGAGAAGGACTATTACCAGGCCATATACGACTACAACATGGCGCTGGCGGACCTGGCAAAAGCCTGCGGAACAGACACAGCGGGTGGGGATTGATATGGCCGGGCTTGCAAAAAAAGGTCTCAGTTTCATCGGCAGGCATTTCCTGGGGATAGTTATTTTCTATGCTGCGCTGGCCGCGGTTTCACTGCACTACTCCGGCAAACTCACTTTCCAATCCGATTTCGAGGCCCTGCTGCCGCGCAGTTTTGAAAGCGTAAAGTCCCTGGACGAACTCACTAAAGAATTCGGGGGCACAGGCTACCTGGTGGTAGACATAGAATCCGGCGACCTGGAAAAGTCAAAACTCTTCGCCGCCGCCCTCGTAAACGAACTGGAAAAACTGCCGGAAGTGCGCTATATAAACTGGCGCCAGCCGAAAGAGTATTTCGAAGCGCGCAAGCTGTTATACATGGACCTGTCCGACCTGCAGGAGATAAAGGCCAGGATCGCCAGGAAGATAAAACTTGAAAAGCAGAAAGCCAACCCGCTCTTTATAGATCTGCTCGACGAGGATTACAAGCTGGATTTCTCGGATATCGAGAAGAAATACAAGAGCGACAACATCTTCCGCGACTATTTCGTCAGCAAGGACGGCCGAGAACTCATTCTGCTTGTAAAACCTTCGGGGCTGGCCGGCAACCTGGACTTCTCCCGCAAATTGCTGGCCCAGGCCGAAGCGGCCGTGGCAAGGGTAAACCCGGCCGCCTACCACGCGTCTATTAAAGTTTCCTACACCGGCAGGTTCAAGAAACAGATAGACCTTAACGACCAGTTACAACGCGACCTCAAATATACCGGAGCTGGCGCGCTGGCGTTGGTGATCCTTCTGCTGGTGGCCTATTTCAGGCAGGTACGGCCCCTGCTGCTCATACTGCTGCCTATGTCCGCCGGGCTCCTTATAACCTTCGCCGGGGCCTATGCCGCCATCGGCTACCTGAACATAATCAGCGCGTTCCTGGCCTCCATCCTGATGGGAATTTCTACCGACTACGGGATAGTGCTATACAGCCGCTACACCGAGGAGCGCCTGCGCGGCCTGGCGCCGGGCGCCGCCGTAACCGCTACCCTCCGCAACACCTGCGGGCCTATCTTCCTCAGCGGCCTCACCACCGGGCTGGTGTTCCTCAGTCTTACGCTCGCCGAATTCAAAGGTTTCTCCCAGTTCGGCCTTATCGCCGGCATGGGCATCTTCCTGAACATGCTGGTGTTCTTCACACTGTTCCCGGCGCTGATACTGCTGCTGGAAAAGATCAAACCGGCGAAGATAAGCCCGTCGATGGGATGCAACTTTAAACCGGTACGCAAAGCTTTCTATATCCCGGTGCTTATCGGCGCGGCGCTTATAACCCTCTACTCGGTATCAAAGGTACAGGACTCCTCGTTCGAATATAATTTCACCAAGATCCAGGGCTCCAATATCGCCTCGTTCAAATTGGACGAACACGTAAACACCATCATAGGAACCTCGTTAACGCCCGATCTGGCGCTGGTACGTGACCTGGAGGAAGCCCGCGCCGTAGCGCGCGTGCTTGAAGAAAAAGAGAATACGCCCGGCACCACCATAGCGGGCCACGCCTCGCTGCTGACTTTCCTGCCGGAAGATCAGACTAAAAAGCGGGAGGAACTGCGCAGTATCAGCGTTATGCTGGCCGACGCACCGTTGTACGCTCTGAAAGGGGAAGAAAAGCAAAAGCTCGACGACGCCAAAAAACTTCTGGAGCCGCCGGTTACGGACAGGAGCAGCCTGCCGAAGGAGATACTGCGGTTGTTCTCCGGCGACAGCGGTCGTCCTGCCGTGCTTATCTTCCCCAAGATAGACCTGGCCGACACAGAACTGGTGCGCAAGTCTTCGGATGAGATACGCAACATCCCCATACCCGGCAAAGTTGTGCATCCGTGCAGCGAATCCATAATTTTCGCAGACATCCTGAACATGGTAGAACGCGACGGCAAGAAGATACTGCCGCTGGCGTTGCTGCTGACCGCGCTGCCGGTGATAGCGGCCTACCGCAGACCTAAGCCGATACT
Organism: Elusimicrobiales bacterium; assembly: GCA_050174915.1. Classification (GTDB taxonomy): domain Bacteria; phylum Elusimicrobiota; class Elusimicrobia; order Elusimicrobiales; family UBA9959; genus UBA9959. The sequence continues at coordinate 250,018 of JBFXJL010000005.1, forward strand.
ACTGGTACTGGTTCCATTATGCGCCGGCTTCCTGTGGATCTTCGGCGCAATGGCATTGTTCGGCATGAAGTTCAATTTCTTCAGCGTGGTAATGCTGCCCCTGATCTTCGGCCTGGGCGACGACTACGCCGAGATAGTCTACGGCCGTTATGAAGAAGAGGGGCCCGGCTCGGTGCATTTTGTAATGACCCACACCGGACCCGCGGTAGCTATGTCGGCTCTTACCACCTTCATAGGCTTCGGCGGGCTGCTGTTCGCAGCCCACAACGGCCTCAGGAGTATAGGCGTGATGGCCGCGGTGGGGATAGCCTGCGTATTCGGCGCCGCCGTGATGCTGCTGCCCTCGCTGATAGTGTTAACTGAGAAACTTAAAAAAGGAAAAGAAGATGGCCAACAGAAGGCTTGACCCTTTGATAGACCGCGCCTTCGCGCCGCTTGGCCCGGCGCTGGCTAAAGCCGGCGTCACCCCTAACCAGCTAACCCTGCTGGGCGCGGTTCTTTCTTTCGCCGGCGCGGCGGTGCTGGCCACAGGCAGACTGCGGGCCGGAATGGCTATTTTGATATTTACCTGGCTCTTCGACGTGCTGGACGGCGCGCTGGCCAAGTACTCCGGGCAGGTCAGCCGCTTTGGCGGGTTCCTGGACTCGGTGATGGACCGCTACACCGAAGGCGCGGTCTTCGTGGCCTTCGCCTATTACTACGCCGCCGCGGGCGACGCCCTGATGGCGGCAGTAACCGTCTTCGCGCTGATAGGCGCCGCCGCCGTGTCCTACGCGCGCTCCCGGGCCGAGAACGAGATAGCCGGGCGCTGCGACGTGGGAGCAGGCGCACGCCTGCCGCGCCTCGTTATAATAGCGGCGGCCACGCTGGCCGGGCTGCCGGCCGCAGGCATTATCATAGTGCTGCTGCTGGCGCATTACACCGTGGCACAGAGGATTATATTTACTTACCGGGCGCTTAACGCCGCCCGGCAGGAAACTCCAGGAGGAAACATAAAATGAAAACGACAAAGATAGCGCCGGCCAACGGGAAGCTCGGCGTGCTGATACCGGGCCTTTGCGGCGCCATCTCCACCACGCTGATAGGCGGAATAGAGGCCGTAAAAGCCGGGAAGGGCAAACCCATAGGCTCGCTCACCCAAATGGGCCGGATACGCCTGGGCAAGCGCACCGAGAAGAAGAATCCGCTGATAAAGGACTTTGTACCGCTCGCTGACTTAGACAGCCTGGTGTTCGGCGGCTGGGATATCTTCGACGAGGACCTGTATGAATCGGCGTTGAAAGCCGGAGTGCTGGAGAAGACGCAGATAGAAAGCCTGAAAAATGAGTTTTCAGCGATACGCCCCATGAAGGCGGCTTTCGACCGCAAGTACGTAAAGAACATTACCGGCTCCAACGTTAAGACTGGCAAGACCAAATACGACCTGGCGCTGCAACTAATAGTAGATATCCAGGCTTTCAAGAAAGACAACGGCCTGGACCGCGCGGTTATGATCTGGTGCGCCTCCACCGAGACCTATATCCCGCCGAACGATGTACACTCCACGCTCGCCAAGTTCGAAGCAGGCATGAAGCAGAACCATCCGGCCATCTCGCCTTCCACGCTGTACGCCTGGGCGGCTATAAAATGCAGGGTGCCTTTTGCCAACGGCGCGCCCAACCTGAGCTGCAATATCCCGGCGCTGATAGAACTGGCCAGGAAGACCGGAGTGCCGATCTGCGGCTCCGACTACAAGACCGGCCAGACGCTGATGAAGACCATTATCGCCCCCGGCCTTAAGGCGCGCGCGCTGGGCATCAACGGCTGGTTCTCCACCAACATCCTCGGCAACCGCGACGGCGAGGTGCTCGACGACCCCCAGTCCTTCAAGACCAAAGAGGTCAGCAAGCTGTCCGTGCTGGAGAGCATCCTGCAGCCCGAAACCTACCCGGACCTGTACAAGGACCTGTACCACAAGGTGAACATAAACTACTACCCGCCGCGCGGCGACAACAAGGAAGGCTGGGACAATATAGACATCTTCGGCTGGCTCGGCTACCCCATGCAGATAAAGGTGGACTTCCTGTGCCGCGACTCCATACTGGCCGCGCCGCTGGCGCTGGACCTGGTACTGTTCCTGGACCTGGCTAAGCGCGCCGGCATGGGCGGCACGCAGGAATGGCTGTCGTTCTTCTTTAAGAGCCCGATGCACGCGCCCGAAGTATACGCCGAGAACGACCTGTTCGTGCAGTTGGAAAAATTCGAGAACAACCTGCGCCACATGATGGGCGAGACGCTTATCACCCACCTTGGCACGGAGTATTACAGGTAAGGGAACTTATGACCGCGCAGAAGTTGAAACATGGCAAGGCGGCTGGGAATAGCGTATTCCCGGCCGCCATGCTGCTGCTACTTGCAGCAGTGGCGCCGACTTGCGCGCAAACGTTCCCTGAAGCCTCCGAAGGCTCGGCTATTGAGGCACGGAGAGTGCAGGAGAACGGCGCAAAGCATTCCCGCTTCGCCTTGCTGGCGCACAAACCGAACTATCTATTGCCTGCCACATATACCTCGTCGCCCAATAACCCGGCGTATAGTTCCTTCCCGGATATCGGCGGGCACTTAGAGAATATGGAGGCGAAGTTCCAGATAAGTTTCAAGATACCGCTATGGGAAGGCCTGCTGGGGGGGAAAGCTGATATTTATGCCGCCTACACGCAGTTAGCCCTATGGCAGGCTTACAACGCCCGGATCTCCGCGCCCTTCAGGGAAATAAATTACGAACCGGAAGCTTTCCTGGTCTATCGCACCGATATAAGTTTTCACGAGGCCAGACTAAATTACTTTACGTTAGGATTCAACCACCAGTCGAACGGGCAGATAGAGCCACTTTCCCGCAGTTGGAACCGCGTGGTAGCCAGTGCGGTTATACAGAAGGGGAAAAACTACTTCATTGTCAGGCAGTGGACAAGAATGCCCGAGCGCGCCAAGGACGACGACAATCCCGGTATGGGCAGATATCTGGGATATGGAGACTTTCTCTTTATGCGCTCCGGCAGGAACAGGTCCTTCAGCTTACTTCTGCGCAACAACCTGCGTACCAGAAACAATAAAGGGGCATTGCAGGCTGATTGGAGTTTTCCCCTGCACAGGAACCTTAAAGGGTATATGCAGTACTTCACCGGCTATGGGGAAACGCTCATAGACTATAACCGGCCATGCACGCGCATCGGGCTGGGCGTGGCGTTAACGGATTGGATATGAATTTAAACCGGCAGGAAGAACAGCAGACCACGCAAAGTCAGATTGGCCGCCACGCCGGCCAGCACATCGTCCAGAACTACGCCGAAACCGCCACCCACCGCGTTGTCCACCTGGCGTATGGGCCAGGGCTTAAGCCCGTCGAAAGCGCGGAAGAGGCCGAAAGCCAGCGCCAGCGCGAGAAAATTGTGCGGCAGCCAGGCCACGGCCACCCAGTAGCCCACGGTCTCGTCGATGATCACGCGCTGGTCGTCCTCTATGCCGGTATCGGCACAGAATTTATGGGAAGCCAGGACGGCTATTACGGCAATTATCAGCAGGAAGGCGGCGTACTGCACACGGCCTTCCGGCAGCAGCGGGATGAGCAGCATACCCAGCAAGGTGCCAAGCGTGCCGCCGCCTTTTGCGCGCGGCTTACCGCTGACCTTCGCAGGCAGGAACCCGAGGTAAAAGCAGGTAGCGAGCAGCGCCGACAATTTAGAGAAGATAGTGTTCATCACCGCTTAAATTTTAACAGATTTACGACGGGATAGACAGCATGAAACGCAAACTCTCCATAGCAGCAGGCCTGGCCGTCAGCGCGGCGTTCCTCTGGCTTGCCTGCCTGCATGTGGACTTTCACGCGCTGGCAGCAATACTGGCGGGTATTGAACCAGCGCCGTTGCTGCTGGTGGTAGTAGGGGTTTGCGCCGAATTACTGATACGCGGAATAAAGTGGCGGCTATTGCTGGCCCCGTCAGGGCCGGTGCGGGCCTGGGATACGACTCGAATCGAAGCCGCAGGCCTGGCCCTCAACAATGTGCTGCCTCTGCGGCTGGGGGAGGTGGCGCGCGCCGCTTTTGCCGCTAATTACTTCAAGCTCCCCATAGCGGCCATCCTCTCTACGATACTTGCCGAGAAGGCACTGGATTTTGCGGCGCTTCTACTATTCGCCGCCGTAGCAGCCGCCGCAAGCGGGATAGCGTTACCCGTTACCGGACGCGGGCCCGTGATTTTGGCTGTGGCAATAGCCCTCTGCGCGCTGGCGCTCCTTGTAGACGGCGCCGCCGCTTCTGGCCGCCTGACCAGGCACCCGGGGGTGCAAAGGACTCTTAACAGTCTAAAGCTCGGGCTTACAGCCTTCACCTCGCCTGTTACGGCGGTTTGCGTATGTTCACTTGCCCTGCTGCAGTGGTTTATAAACTCGCTCAACTATTACTGGATAGCCTTAGCCTTCGGCCTGAACTCCATTACCGTGACAAAAAGCGTACTTCTTTCTTTCACCGGAGCGGCGGCGTCTTCCGCGCCGGGAATGCCGGGCTATTTCGGCAGTTTTGAACTGGGAATAAGCGCGGTGCTTACAGCCTGGGGGATAAACCGGGAGGCGGCCTTGGCCTACGCCGCGACTGCACACATCTTGAGTTATCTCATAATAACTGCGGCAGGTTTATTCTTTATTTATCAGATGGGGCAGTCGCTGGGAAAGATCTGGGACGAATTCTCAGCAAAAAAGCCGGAGGGGGGCAGAACTATGGAATCATCAAGCCATATACATAAAGAGAATACGGATCCGGTTGGGGACCAGCATACTTTACCAGAAAGTTACGGGACCACTGAGGCCGTACTCCTGCCAAGGGACCCCAACTGGATGTTCATTTACTGGGAGATCTCCGACCAGACCAAAGCCGAGGTGCGTGCAAAGCACGGCACGGATATTTTTGAAAGGGCCAGACAGGTTATACGGGTGTACGACACGACGTCGGATTCGGACGCCCGGAAATACTTTGACAGCCCGGTGCTGATGGAAGCCAAAAGCTGGTATATAAACGTTCCCGAAAGCGGCAGGACTTACTGTTGCGAGGTTGGCCTTGACACGCCGGAAGGCGGCTTTATAAGCCTGGTGCGCACAAACAACATACAACTGCCCGCCGGCAGGCTGTCCGACACAGCGGACGGGCAGTGGCTGTCGGTCACACCGGACTTCGATAAGCTGCTGCAACTCTCCGGGGTGGAATACATAGGCAAAGGCTCCGGAGATGTGGCGCGCTCGCTTGCGCAGCGTTGGGAAGCGCTGCGCGGCATATTCTCAAAAGCAGAGGCCTGGGGCGTAAATTCGATCACACCGCCTGCGCAACAGGGAACGGCGCAGAAGAAGTTCTGGCTGGCGGCCGATTGCGAAGTGATACTTTACGGCGCCACTGAGCCGGACGCTCTGGTTTCCGTATGCGGACGCAAGGTGCCGCTGAACTCCGACGGGACATTCTCTATGCGTTTTGCGTTACCGGACGGTGGGATGAACCTTCCGGTGAAAGCGGTTTCAAGAAGTGGGGCAGACACGCGGGAAATAGAAATAAAAGTTACAAGGACCACCAAATCCTATGACAAATAATTCCAGCCCCGGGTCCGACTGCGGCAACCCGCAAGAGAAGACAATACTTATTGCCTCGGATGATGAAATGCGGAGGGAGCTGCTGTATTATATAGTCCAGAAGGCAGGGTTTAGGATCGAAAAGGTGGATTCAGCCAGAGAAACTATTGAGAAAGCAATGAACGAACCGCTATATAAAAATTCAGCAGCCCATGCCGTGCTCTCGCGGCTGGGTTGGCTATATCTGCTACTAGCCGGCAAAACCGCCAGGATCAATATAGCAGGCAACGACCAACACCCCGGCCCAGTGATCTATGCGCTATGGCACGAGCAACAGGCCATGATGACCTATATAAACCGCGGCCACGGGATATGCACCATGGTAAGCCGGAGCAGGGACGGCGAATATATGGCAAGGATACTGCGCCATTTCGGCTACAACTGCGCAAGAGGGTCCAGCACGCGCGGCGGAGCAACGGCCTTGAGATCCATGATAAAAGCGGCAGGCCAAGGGTACTCCCTGGTGGTTACGCCTGACGGCCCGCGCGGCCCGGCCAAGCGCGTACAAAGAGGGATACTGTATCTCGCCCAAAAGACCGGGCTGCCGATAGTGCCGTGCGGTTGCTTTGTCTTCCCCAAAATAACCTTCTCAAGTTGGGACAATTACCAATTCCCGTTGCCGTTAGCGACGGTTAATGCGGTTTACGGGACTCCCATGCAGGTCGCTGCAGAAGATGACCTGGAAAGAAAAGGCTTCGATCTGGAATATTTCCTCAACACCGCCACAAACGACGCGCGGTTCTTTTCCCCCGATGAGGATCCGTTATGACCGACGCCGAGGAGGAGATATGAAGAAAACAAAGAAAGGGAGATACGATCCGGCAGTAGAGTTGGAGAAAGGGGCTACACTCGATGCCGCCTCCTACGATAAGACCCAGAAAATAAAAGTTTCCGGGACTATTGTTACGGTCGGCGGCAAACCGGGCAGGGCTGAAATATCGGGGATAGCTACAGGGCGGACCGACAACAGCATTAATGGCACGCTGGGATTATGGCTTTCCATCTTCCGGTACATGCGCCCCGACGGCACAATTGACCATGTGGCAGGCTGGAACATAATGCTGCCGCTCGCCGCAGGGCAAACGCCCCAGGAGACCGCAAGGGCTCTTGTAACGCACATCAATGCCGGCAAAAGGCCATATAAAGCAGTCACCGCCGGGTTCAAAACAATGGCTACCATAGCGATAGTTTTTACTGGGGAATAAAACCTGCCGCACATTTAAGTTTGGCGGCAGGCACACCATGAAACAAGAGCGATTGACACTTACCATAGTCACTCCGGAAAAGACCGTTATCTCTGGCAAGGCGGTGGATTCGGTCACGCTCCCGTCTTTCGGCGGCGAGATGGGCATACTACCAGGCCACGCTTCTTATGTGGTACAACTCAAAGAGGGAATACTGCGCTACCATGACGGCCCACACAGGGAGATCTTCGCCGTCCTAAGCGGGTTCGCCGAAATCCACCTAAACAAGGTGATGATACTTGCGGAAGCGGCGGAACTTGCCACAGAGGTAGACGAGGAACGCGCAAAACAAGCGTACAGGAAGGCGAAGGAAAGCGTAAACGCACGCGGGGCTGACCTGGACCTGGACGAAGCCAACGCCGCGCTAAGGCGCGCCGCGGCAAGGCTTAAGGCGGCGGAACTTAAAAAGAGCACACGCAGATAAGGAGGGGGATGAAATGAAAAGGTCTTTATTGCTGTTTCTGTTTTTAATCCTGGCCGTAGCTGGACGAGGAGCCTGCGCAGAGAGCAAACCTGTCTGGAAGTGGGTATCCGCAAATGAGTATTACATGATAATGCCCACCACCCAGGACCTGGATATTTCGGGTGATGGTACCGAAAGCGTTAAACCCTGGGGCCTAGGAATGCGGGCGGTCGGCCATGAAACGTTCTCAAAAACCGCAGGGCTCCAATTCCAGAGCGTGAAAGTGGAGAGCCCCACGACAGGCAAGAACACATTTTACATGCTGGAACTGCTGGCCGGAATGCAGTATACAAGTCCCAAAGTCCCCGGGCGGCCTTTGCGCTTTACTGTTTCCGGCCTTGGTGAATTCGGCCTATCCGACACCACTCTTTATGCAGCGCCGATGATAACCGCCGGCATACTGTATACGACCGATGAATCAGCCCTGACCCCGACAGGGTTTACGTTCGACATATTTTACCGCCTCACCGACATAGACCTGGACAACGTTGGCGGGGGGAGAGCTGGAACCTTGAAGTCCGCAGTCGGGGTTAAGATCGGGTATGTCTTTGAGGGGTTTTGGACGGTAAAAGATAAGACGAAGTCTGAGTGAGTCTGCGTGACTAAATGGGCCTCGATATTAACTGGCCGGGGCCGACCATTTGTTCTATAATTATATCAATAGAATATTTATCGCGCCACTTCGATGTTAGGGGAAATTCACCGGGCAAATGACTCACAATGGAGAACTGAAAATGTCAGCGCATCCATTTATTTCTTTAGGCAAAAAAACAACTGAAATCCCGGTAAAGATAAGTTATCGGATTATTGAATTGTTCTCTGGCGGGCTGTATTCCAGCCCCAACTGTAAATCTTTTGCATCCCTTGGAGATTTCGCTTAAAACCTAGCAGACACTTTCCCAGGCTGACCTCCCGGTTAGAAAAGCTATAAAATAGCCAAGGAGGCAGTATGGAAAGCACATCACAGCACACCGCGGTAGCCGTAAGCGCCCAAGCATTCATGCACAAGGTCAGGCGCTACACCCGGCGCAAGTATAGCGCCGAAGATAAGATTAGAATAATACTCGAAGGCATGAAGCGGGAGATATCCGTGATGGATCTCTGCCGCAAGGAAGGCATTTCCCCGGCAATATACTACAACTGGGTGAAAGACTTCATGGAAGCCGGCAAAGCCCGCCTGATGGGCGACACAAGACGCAACGCCAATGACAGCGAGGTAAAGAACCTGCGCCGCGAGAACGAGAAGCTGAAGGTCCTCCTGGCCGAGCAGGTCTTGGAGACTTCCGCTTTTAACAAAAGTCTTCACGCCTCGGACGACACTGGCATTACCGGATGACGGATGAAGAACGCCGCCAACTTGTGCTATCGCTGGAAGGAAAACGTGGCAAGAGGCAACTGCTTAAAGGCCTCGGCATCCCCGAAAGCACCTATTACAGCTGGCGGCAGGGATATCTAGGCATGGACACGGGGAAGCATAAGCCGGTGGCCCGGCGCATCTGGAACCGCCTGACGGCGGAGGAGAAGGCCATGGTGACGACCGCGGCCAAAGCCCATCCGGAACTGTCGCCGAGGTTGCTGGCGGTAAAGATTACCGACGAGAGCGACTTCTACGTGTCCGAGTCGAAGGTGTACAGCCTGCTGAAGAGCAAAGGGCTGATCGCCCCGCGGCCGATGGCGGAGCTGCCAGCGGCGAAGGAATGTGGCGCCCGACGAGACAGGAAGTTCCGCCTCGCAGGCGCTGGAAACGGCGATTGAGAGCGCCGGGATAAAAGCGTTGCCGAAAGAGTCGCGCCCGACGCTGCTGTCGGACAATGGCTCGGGGTTCGTATCGGAGGTGCTGGCGAAGTACCTGGGCTATCACGGCATCAGGCACATCTTTGGCAAGCCGTACCACCCACAGACGCAGGGCAAGGTTGAGCGGTTCAACTGGCGGATCAAAGAGGGCGTGTGTATGTTGGTGTATTGCAGCCCGAGCGAGCTGAAGACGGCGATAAAGGACGGGATAGAGCGCTACAACGCCACACCCCACGAGGGGCTTAAGAATGTGAGCCCGAACGACGTCTACGCCGGAAAAAAGGAGGAGGTGTTAAGGCTGCGGGCGGAAAAGAAGGCCCGTACCCTGGCCAGGAGAAAAGCGATAAATCTGAAAGTGGAAGGAAGTCAGGAAAAGTGCTAAATTAAACGGAGGCAGCCGGAAAAGTGTCTAACGATTTTTGAACGAAGTCTACGAAAAGGTCAAAAGACATACAATCTCCGGCAAAAAACTCCGAAATGCAGAATTTTTTGCGCCATTTAATTATTATTCTTTTGAGGAAAACAAAAAATGCAGAAACCGGAAAAACCGCAGAGCGGGGACCCACGGAGCCGCCCGAATAAGGCCGTATTCATTATTACTTTCGGATGAACTC
>JBFXJL010000006.1:0-235321 GCA_050174915.1 Elusimicrobiales bacterium
TGGAAAAGCTCTCGATGGGACAGAATTATGTTGAGTAAAATGGAGGGACTAAAATTAGGTCACGTCGAGGTCTGGGGCGGAGGAGGCGTCTACTTCACATAATATTTTACTGCACATAAACGGAATTGCGGGCCAGCCGGTCGGGGTGCCAGGCCACTATGCCGTCGGCCGCGCCCTGCTCAAGCTTCGCCATCATCTCGTTAAAGACCTCGCGGCCCGGCTCTTTGGCGGTCTTGCTTTCCACGAATTCGCGGGCAATGGGCAGGCCCTCCTTGTTGGCGTACTCGCGCAGCTCCACCAACTGCGCTTCTATGGACAGCACCTGCTTGTCCGCCTCGTCGGTGGACTTGCGCGCGTAAAGAAAGTACCGCATATTAGACTTCTCCATAACCTTGTCCTCCCCCGCTCTTAAGGCCGGTTTTGCCCAGCATGGCGGAACCGGACTTAAGTGCGAATTCTCCAACTCCCCGCCGCGGGTAAGGCCGGCCAGGCGCAGCAGCGCTGGGCCGGCCGCACCGGCGGCCATAAGGAATTAAAATCGGTTCGGTAAACCGTTCCTCGGTTTACCAGCGCGTCAGCGCTGAACTTCCTCTTAGGCGGGCAGAAAATAAAATTAAAATTTAATTTTCCGTCGGAGAAACTGCGGGAGTTGCGGGCTCGGGCGGATTTTTTTGACCCTGATTTTCGCAACTCCGTAAATTGGCGCTGTTTTCAAGACACAGTTCGCACCTACTTTGCGCAACATCCTGAGGTAACTTTATAAGTTCCGCTTTTCCCCTCGAAAAGGAAGGCCGATCTTATCCGCGAGATGCCGCACGGTCGGCCACGCGGCGCGGCCGCCCATGCTTGCCGCTTAGAAGGGCGTTCGCAGGGCTCCGGCACTACGCGCCGTCGCACCTGCTCCCAAGGTGTTCTGCATCTTATCAACACCTCCGATGCGCGGCCGGCCGGCTACAAACAGGCCTTACCCGGCCATACCGTTCGCCGCAGGCGTCCGTACAACGCAGAAAATTATTTCCCGCGCCCATAAATCTAAGATGCAGAACACCTTTCGTCTGTTTCAACGCTGCCAAAACATGGACGGACGGCTATTCCCGGGGTTGGGTTGGGGTGGGCTTAGGAAAAACCGTCCGTCGCAATTTTTAATGACCTGGCTCCAACAAACCAGTCCGCGCGCCATCGCCAAGAACCTCCCCGACTATCTTCGGCAGCTCCGTCATGCTGTGAGAACCCTTTAAGACAAAATAGGCCGCCTTACATTCCGCATAGGCCGCTATCTCCGCTTCGGGATCGGAACTGACTACAATGACAGGAAACTTAGGTTTCCCCCCGTCCGCCTTGAGCGCCGCGCAAACATCTACCGCGTCGCCGTCCTTCAAGTGAAAGTCCAGCAAAATACAATCCGGCCTGTGCGTTTCAGCCATACGCACCCCGTCCTCGCAACTGGCGGCGGTGTGGACATCATAATCCATCTCCCCGAAGAACCGCTTGAGCAGCCTGTGCCAGAACAGATCGTCGTCGATAACGAGTATTTTCTTTTGCGCCATAACCCCTCTGGACTTAACGCCGATAGTTTTGCCGTTGCGGTACTATGGAAGGGTAAAATACGGGGTGCGGGAACTGTAAATATTATAGATGATAAATGTCTTGTAGTCAATATTGTTATATTGTCTATGCGGATATTCTGTCCTTGGCTCATTATCCCTATAATGTCTCTAGGACAAAAACATGGAAAAGAGAATGAACATCATGCTTGGCTCAAAAGTAAAGGCTTTAAGAAAGCAGGCGGGGCTGACCATCAGCCAGCTCGCGGAACTGGCCGCCATGGACAGCGGCTTCCTCAACTATATTGAAAACGGCAAGAAGGCGCCCAGCCTGGACACGCTGGGCAAAATCTCTAAAGCGCTTAATCTCCCCATGTCGGAGATATTCTCGACGCAGATTTTCAAGCCAGAAAACACTTTTGACCACCAGGTAGCCAACCAGGTCAGGGCCATCCTGCATGGCAAGTCGCGGGAAGAGAAGGAAAAGTTTCTGGCAGTGTTGAAAGGGCTAAAAAACAGCGAAATCCTATCCGCTATACACAAGATTCTGCGCACAGCCAACCGCACCGGACGTTTAAAGCCGATATCGTAAGTTTAAGACCAGTGGGCACACAAAGTAAGAGGCCGGGCTTGTTTAGACAAGTCCGGCCTCCTTCTTGATACTTTGGCGAATCTAATAAGTGTTTGCCCCAATAACCGCGCCCGCGGAATCGGCTAGGTTATCGTAGTGCAGAATTAACACGTCATCTTTCTTGTGTTTATCACGCCTCAACCGATATGTTTTTTCAGTATACTCGCTTCTTGCGCCGGAAACCACTACAAAATGGACTCTTGTAGAATCGTATTTAATGAACTCCCGAGGAAGGGTGATTTCTGGATTTTTCACCTTTTCAAATACCTCGTGTAGAGAAGCAAAGTATGAATCCAGCCAAATCTTCCAGTCGTCTATTTGACTGACCCCCTTTCTATAAGAATCGCCGAGGTCGCCTTTTGCCAAAACGCTCTTTCGGCAAGGGTGCTCCATCTCTACGAAAACAAACTCATAGCCGCCAGAATTCTTGCCGACAATAAGATAATCCACGACGTATGAATTACCTAATGGGAACTCCGGGAAGACATGTGCTGCATGATGCCCGAATTGATAATTCCCTAAAATTGAGCCAATGAGAAAGAATGCGCCGTTTGTTTTCACAAATTCGATTATATCCCGTTCCGAACAGTTACGCTCTTCAAGCAGGCGCTGGAATTTTTCCACAATGGGGTTCAATTTATCCACATCTTTAAGTTCTAAGATATCCAAATAGTTATTCGGGAACAGCTGCATGTAATGCCTTACGGCTTTCGAACACTGCGCAAACCGATTTGGCTTGATATAGATTGACCCAGACTTACCCCATCGATCATCTGCAAATTCATGAAACTCGGCCATTTCATCCGGTAGCAACTGATTGTAATCCCTAGGATAAAGTTTCATAGATATCGCTCTACGTCTTGCCTTTTAAAATATCATAGGCAGACAGATTAACGATTCCCGTTTCTGCCGCATACCTTACTTTTTTGCGGATACACTCAGGCAAGTCTATTGATACGCCACCTTCTACAGTTAAAACAAAATTTAGATCCTGTCCATCCAGGGTTATAAAATTCGGACGCTTCCCTTTCGAAAACGCATCCAAAGATTCCTTACTGAAGCCGCTATAACTAATAAACAATCCCCGACTCCAAGCAGCTTTGCCATCAATTTTCCCATAGAATGCGTATAATTCTTTGGAATCAACTAAAGCGTTTTGCCACTTAGCCTCAATCAAATACGTTTCCCCATCCAATTCAAGGCTACCATCTATTTGCTCCCCTGTTATTCGGAAGGGAGCTCTTGGACTCATCTTAAAAGCAGAAAAGACTTCTTGGAGGAACTTTTCAAAAGCATATCCTCTTTCCTGGGGAGAGAGGGCACTTAAGCCAAGCAGCTTTTTACGCAATTCTTCTTTTAACTCACGAGCAAGTGGCGAAACGGAATTACTAACACTCGTTTTCACATTAATTCCAAGAAGTCTATTTGCGACAGATAGACACTCGACATGAAGTCGCTTATCTTCCGGAGTAAGCGGTTGCCCCGCTAAGCGTCTCCCCTCCTGAAAATATTCCAATAAGGCATTGAGCAATTTTCCAACAACATGATCCGACTCTTTTGACCAGAATGCACGCAAACGATTTGCTTTAGAGCCAGTACCCAAGGAATACTTTACATCTTCAATATCTAACCCGACAGTATCATGAACAAACGCCCGGAAAGAGTAATTCGAGAAATTCAACACATAGCCGCTACCCATTCCGAAAGCAGTTTCCAACTTTAGTTTATCAATAGGGGTTAAACTCGACATATACCTGAATATCCAAATATCGGATGCTCTGCCTTATTTTAATGACTTGCGTTACCAATACGTTCAGTAAAGAACTCTCTCTTATGAATCTCCATAATCTCATGTGGCACAGTTTCTTTTAATATTGATTGTGCTATCCAAGTCTTTTAATTTGGGGTTTAATGGCTTTTTCAAACCGGATCATTGCATCAACAAGCGCCTTGTGTATTTCCGGCCACTTTTCCTCATCGGCAAGACCATGCTTGCAGGCGATAGCTTTAATTCTGCAGGCTCGTTTTTGGTCCAAACGCTGCCATTCTATCGGACCGCCAAATTCTGTACCTATGGCCTGTTTAGACTTTTCAAGCTGGTCAAACATGGACTTATTTTCAGCATCAGCCTGTTTCCCGCCGTCGATATACAACTCGACAGAGGCTTCATGCTTCAAAATAACGTAGTTGTAGACCAAGCCTCTCTTGCCGGCGCTAGTGCTGATCCAATGGTTCGGTCCTGGGGATATGTTCGCGTGTAGCGGCGTTGATTTCTTCGCTTCTACAAGTAACTGGGTCCAGAACTTCCTCCGCAGGTTATCAACCTCTGCGTTGGCCTCTTTAATCTCGCCTATAGCCATGCCTTCCTCGCTAGGACCAACTATAAACGTAAACAGGGCGGCGGGCGGGGAGTCGGCAATGCTAATAGCTTCAAGCTTAACCAGATAAAAGGCGCGGGCTTTTGATTCATTCAGGGTTGTAATCGCCTGAATATGCTCAGGGCGGGGTTCGCCCACTATCCAGATTGCTCGTTTCGCGTCCAAAGCGGAGGCGTAGGTTATTAATTTGCCAAGGTGGTCGTGGTCGCTGCGGCCAAACTGATTCTCAATTATAACCCGGTTGCCTTCGTCGTCCTGGGCGACAAGGTCCACACTAAAATCGCCGGCGGCCTGCTCACGCTTGGCTTCTGTCAGGGAAAAATCTAAGACATCATCTAAAACGTCAAGGTTTTCGCTGAGCCAGCGGCTAAAATCACGCTCCTCATGCTCCCAGACTGTACGAATAGGTTTTCTCTGTATCTTACCTATCATAGATGGCTCCTTAGGTGCCCCGAGGATTAATGCGTAACCGGGCCAAGAAACTTATCCCCATTAAAGTGGATCATGTGGCCTGGAACTTCTGAAACCCAGACCTCTGTTTCCCAGGCTATATCGTTTGCGTGCCGTTTAAATTCCCTGAAATCCGGGAACGCGCTCACATAAATTCTAGTAGCCGGGGATTTCGCAAGGATTCCCTCCAGCTCGACGTAGCGTTTATGGGAAACCGGCCCATGGGCTGTAACCGCTTCGATCAAAAACAAATAATTCCGGGGCTTGTCGTAAAGAACCACGTCGGGAAGCTTGTCATGCTTGGTTATCGGAATGCCGAGGGCTTCTAATCCTTCATTCTCTATATGCAGCAGCTTATGGGCAGTATCGCCCATATAAAGCAGACTCGCATTCGGGCAGAATCTGGTTTTGAATTCCTTAAATATCTCGATCTGCAGTTTATTGTGCTTTCCGGGAGACAAAGTAATGACTTTATCGCCGCTTATGGGAAGGGCCAAAGTGTTGCTGGCCTTGATCTTCTGATATTTATCCACAAGGCGGCCTTGTGAACCAATAAAACCCTGCAAAGCTTTCTCCCATTGGGGAGTGCCATACGTGGAAATAGCCACTAAGGCCTGCGGCGAGATGTTGTAGACGGTGTTCGGGCTATTCGTGGGGCGCGCGGCATCGTCGGAATTTCTTTCCACGATCCCGGCCTGTTCAAATTGGTGCAATGTGAAACGCCGGAAGGTCTCTCTGGAGTTTTCAGCGTAAGTCCTCTTATACTTGGCTTTAGCAAACTCCAAGACGTCATGAACCCGGATCGAACATTTCGCTGCGTCCTTCCATTCGCTTCGAGGTGTAAGACTGAGAAGCGCCAATAAAGTCAGCGCTGAACGGTCATTTTGCTGCGCACGTGGCAGCCCCAAGTCTTTTAGAATCTGAGTCGCCTGTTTTATCTTGTTCATTGTCGTCCTTTAGGTGTAGCAAATTGGCAGGGATATCCAGGATTCTAGCTACCAGGATATCAAGCGCTTTACCCGGCAGACATTTTTGCAGGCGCACCTGCCTGCCGATCTCCTGGAGTTTCGCAAGAGGCGGCAAAGGCAAGGCCCGCAGGTCTCCCGCATTAACCTGGGTGTTCCCGTTAATGCTCCTAAAGAAGCAATCGACAATGGAAGTGTTAAGGAATGCCGCTATACCAAAAGCTTCATCGGCGGGAATATCGCCGTTTTTCTTATGGATATAATTCAGGTGGTTCTCTATGCCGATGTATTTGCTCTTAACATCGCTTCCAAGCAGGACGCCGGCATATAGGCGGCGCTGCTGTTCTTTTGACGTGAACCTTTTCAGAAGAATATAGTTTTTTGCCGGCAACAGTATGTTTCTCGTCTGGCCGCTGGTGGAAATATACTTTTCCTTGCCCGCCTTATCCAAAGGCCAGCGTACGTCCAGCCCCTGGATGTTGTGCATCCACAAAAGCGGAGTAAGTTTTTCTTTAGAATCGGCCGAGCTGACAAGGTATTGTTTTGCCCGGAACGGAACCACGGGGCCGGTAGAAACCGACATTCCCAGGCTCTGGAAGGTCAAATTCCATTTCTGGAGAATTTTACTGATAGCAAGCTCTTCTTTGTTCGCCGGTATCTTAATAAACGCATCGGCGTGATGAAAAATATCGGCGTAGGGGAATTTCCCCTCGGTATGGTCAGAGAACGTTGAGTCATTGCTTTGGGAAACAGTGACTTTCTGATTAGGCGCGAAAGGCTTGGTGTTTCTCACCTTGATGATTATGCTTTCCTGAAGGACATCTTCGTTGTAAAAGACATTCTTCCTGGAGTCAAAGTTATGGATATTCTCGATGGAGTAATGGTCTATCAGCCATTTCCGGAACTTCATGTGGTAAAGCCCCGAGCAGAAACTCCTTGGGGTGATAAACACAAGCTGGCCCTTGGGTTTCAGCAAGAGCATGGAGATTATCATGAAGAACACGTAAATATTAGGTTGGCCGGACGTGAAATCTTTCAGGAGCAGCGTCTCAGGCGAGTTCGCGTTTAGTTTGAAGTACGGGGGATTTGAGACAATAAAGTCGTAACGATCTTTAGCCGGGTTTGCCTCAAGCAGCATTTGGGATTGTGCTACATTTATATTGGCCAGGATAAAATCGGTATTGATGATTTTATAGGTTAAAGTCCAGCCCCGGTCTTTGAATTTAAGGTGGCAGGCGGCTACCGTCTTTTTCAGGAAGGGAAGCACGTCCACATCCTTCTCATAGAGATCGATGTGGAGAGTTACTTTCTTGTAATCCTTATGCAGGAGGGCATTACAAAAGCCGGCGGTCAGTATTCCCGCCCCGGCGCCGGGGTCGAGTAATGACATTTTAATAGAAGGTGTTTTGGGAAGCAAAAAAAGACCGGACATGAAATTGGAGATTTCAGGCGGTGTAAAAAACTGGCCTTTGGCTTTCCGGCCATCCGGCGACTTAAGAGTGTATTTCTCGGCGTGGGTATTCGCCAGGGAGGTTAACGTAATATCGTTGGTGAGTTTTTTGCGCATCTCTTCTTCCTGATACTCTATTTTATCACATACAGAAATGGTTGGGCTGGTTATTAATGGCAAGAAAATCTTTTTCATAATAGCAACCCCCAAGCCAACAATTTAATAAAGAATTCTTATAATCTATAAAAAGTATAGCAGACCAACCCGACAAGGGTGTGTCGCGTTGGAAAAGGCTATTATTAAGTATTTTTCTCCTAATTCGGGGGTGGGTAATTACCCTGTATCATAGAAGGACGGGGGAAGATACTTTATAGAATTATAGCGGTTTTCCAACACCGGCAATTGCTGACAGTTTGCCGACACGAGGTGGTTTCATGATCACGATAACCCGTAAAGACCTTTACGAAAAGGTGTGGAGCAGCCCGACAACAAAACTGAGAGAAGTTTTTGGCATTTCGGACGTTGCTATCGCCAAGCTCTGCAAGAAATTAAAAATCCCAAAACCTTCGCGCGGGTATTGGGAAAAGATCAGATGCGGCCATCCGGTTCCGCGTCCCCCACTCCACCCAGCCGAAGGTGATATCCCTGAGGAAACAACAATTAGCCCATCCAGGACACAGGCAATCACCAACGCAAGCCCCGCAGGAGTCACATCGTTTATATCCCCAGAGGACTTCAAGCTTCCTCCGGACCTCAAATCCGCGCATCCTCTCGTTAGGGAAACGCTTAAGCAGCTAATTGTTGCGGGAAAGCCGCGTTACCACACGGACACATACCATCGTTTACGCCATGTCGCTGCTGGAACACTTGATATCCGCGTAAGCGTAGAAGGCCTGCCGCGGACGCTCAAGATAATGGAAGCATTAATACGTGGGCTGGAAAGCAAAGAGCTTTCCGTTTTGGTGCATGAAAATCCGCAACCGTGGCGCCCTATAGACAGATTTTCCACCCAGGTTTCCGGCTTTGAACATCCGGTATGCTTTCACATCGAGGAACTCTCGAAGCGGGTTAAATACGTTCCACCGAACGGACAACTCAGGTGGAGCTATTACCAGAGGTTCGATTACCGCCCTACTGGAAAGCTGCGCCTCGTCATAGATGAATACTGCGACGGGTGCAGACGACAATGGGACGTCAGTGACGATGAATCCCTCGGGGAGACCTTGACCGCATTCACGTATGTACTCGCCGCAACAGCCAAAGTGTTAAAACTCAGAGAGATTAAACACGAACGAGAAAAGCGCGAGATAGAAATACGACAGCGAAGGGAATACGAGGAGGAAGAACATCGGCGTGAATTGAATGCGGCAGCCTCAAAATGGGCCGAGGCGCAGCAACTCCGTAGTTTTTTAAGCGCTCTTAAGAATGAGATTAGCAGGAAGAAACAATATTCCGGGCCAAGAAGCCGGCTCAGGCTATGGCTTGCATGGGCAGAAGGATATATTAATTCTCTTGATCCTATTCCGAGGCTGATAAAAGAGTTAGAGAAAGACGCAGACCAATACGATTAGTAATTGTTTGCTCACGGGTGGGTCATTACGCTGTATCATGAATGGGCGGGGACAGGTCAGGAGGGCCAGGCCGGAGGCGGCGGCGCCACCCTGCGCAAGACGCTACCGGTCTGGCCCTCCCCTACCTTATTTCCCCGCAGGTTCCCCCCGGTGGCGGCATAACATTCACAGAAAAGAGCAGCGCGGCGGCCGCAGCAGCGGACGCCGGGCTGGTGTTTTATAAATACGGCTGCCACCGGCAATTCATGAGATAGATAACAGGAACAGGCCCGCGCCGCTAGTGGCAGCAGCCACGGGCGAGCGCGGGCAAAGTCTGTAACGATATTGGTTCAACTCTTTGTAGTGGGCGCGGGAAATAATTTTCTGCGTTGTACGGACGCCGAAGGCGGACGGGAGCGGCCGGGTAAGGCCTGTTTGGGGCCGGCCGGCCGCGCATCGGAGGTGTTGATAAGATGCAGAACACCTTGGGAGCAGGTGCGACGGCGCGTAGTGCCGGAGCCCTGCGAACGCCCTTCTAAGCGGCAAGCATGGGCGGCCGCGCCGCGTGGCCGACCGTGCGGCATCTCGCGGATAAGATCGGCCTTCCTTTTCGAGGGGAAAAGCGGAACTTATAAAGTTACCTCAGGATGTTGCGCAAAGTAGGTGCGAACTGTGTCTTGAAAACAGCGCCACAATTTAAACAGCGAAAACCGCCGGCCCCCCGGCGGTTTTCGCTTTCCCACTGGTTTCGCCCATGTAGCCGCTCACCTCAGCTTAGTTCCGCCGACCTCGCTTGCCGCAGCTCTGAGATGGCCTCGCACCGTTCCTCACTGCTCCTCGGCTTTTCCGGAGAATTGGCCTGACATCCGCTTCTTGCCCCGCATACCTCGCCTCAATAATCGGCGCGGGAGAGGAGATTGCGCTTTATCAGGACTGCGATTTTTGTTTTGATTTCCCGGAACGAATCGCCCGAACGTTCTTTGCCTGAAAATATTTTCTCCCTGACCATAACCCCGGCCTTATCGTCCGCCTTCACCGTAAACACAGTGGACCCCGGGGCTAACCCGCCTGCCGGATGCAGGCCGTCTCCGTCCCCGTCCACTATCCCTATCACCGGCACGCCGAAACGCCGAAGAATGTCGCCGCACACGGCGGTAGTATCGTCCCCGACCGTCACCGCGCCCCCGGCTTGCGCGGCCAGTGAATAAACATGCATGCCCGCATGGTCGATGAACACCACGCCATCACCCGCAGATTTGCCTACGCGCGCCGCCGCCGGGGAGCGCAACCGCGCCGCGGAGGCCAATTTAGCCGAAGCCAGATCCACGCCTCCGAGCCGTTCCAGTTTTTCGAGGCCGTGCGCCTTCGCCTTAAGCCCGCGCATTTCGACAATACTGCGTCCCTTTGCCGAAAGCACTATTTCCCCGCCTTCAGCCCGCCCGACGATGATGCCGTTGACCAGAACATAGTCGTTCTTTTCAGCGGTAGTCATGCGCCTGCATGTAAGACCGCGCTCATGCCAAAGGTCTATACGCGACTCCGGGGACGCCGCGGGGGCAAGCCCCAGCTTTTTCAAACCCGCCAACAGCGAGGCAGGACATTTCCCTGAATGGACGGAATAAACCGGGCCCGAGAATTCGGCCTGCGCCAGAGGGACCTTCCCCCCGGCCCGGCCGGCCACGAGACTGCCGAATACAAGGCCCGACCGGACGGACTTGCTGCAGGTTGCCAGCAGCACCGCGGAACAATCCCCGCCCAGGAGCTTTACGCAGCGGGAAGGCTGCAGTCCCGGCGCAGCCACGCCCTCCAGGCCGCTGTCGTGCAGCGCGGTGCGCGACATGGTGCCGGCCAGCATGAACCGCGCGCGCGGGAAGGCGCGCAGCACCCGCGCGGCCCAGCCGCTGTCGAACACCTCCGGCCCGTGAAAAAGCACCCCTATCATTTCCTTATGGACTCCTGATAAAGCTCCGCCCGCCGGCGGCTCCAAGCCTCGTCTCCGGCGTTCTTGTTGCCGGCCCAGTACGCCGCGTTGCGCAGCCAGAGCTCGGCCGGCCGCCGGTACCCGGAAATATCTTTGCCGGAGGAACGCAAGAGTTCAGCCGCGTGCTCGGCCGCGTCGGCGGCCAGGAAGAAAGCCCCCCGGCTTTCGCAGAAGTCCGCCAGCCGTTCATAGGCCGCCGCGGCCTTTTCATTCTGACCGCCGCGCTCCAGCAGGGCAGCCAACCGTGAAGTAAGGAACAGCGCGGGCTCTTTCAGGCCGCCCTTTACGCAGACTTCCAGCCCCTCCCAATATGCCTCGGCGGCCTTGGTCTCACCGCCACCTTCAAGCGCCGTGCCGGCGTTAAGAAAACCCATCGCCGCCAGCGCATAGCTGCCTTTGGCGCGTTTCAGCCCGGCGAAATCCAGCCAGGCCTGCGCCGAGTTCTCCCTGCGGGCCCGCGCTTCCGCCCGTCTGCCTTCCAGGTAAGTGTCTTTAGCCTCTCCCGTGTCTGTCATGCTGCCTCCTCAGGAAATAAAAGCCGCCGCCGCCAGCACCGCCCCGTAAGCCGCCACCCTGGAGGCCAGCGACGCCGCGATGATAACCGCGCCGTCAGGCCCGCCGAAGATGCCGCAGTAATAGGGGATGGTGTAGCGCAGGCTGGTGGCCGTGGCCGCGAAAGCGCCGGCGAACAGCGCGAAAGCCAGCTCCGGGCCGCCGGCAGCGCCAGAGGCCAGCAGGCCGCCGGCCACCGTATAGGCTCCGGCCGGGCTGACCAGCCTGGCGGCCACCACCGGCAGTACGGCCGGGTTCAGCGGCAGATAGGCCGTCATGAACGAAAGCGGCCCCGCCGCCTTGTCAAAAAAACCCACCGCGATAAGATAGTAGACCAGGTAGGCCACCGGGACCATGGTAGCCAAAGTTTTCAGCGCCACTTTCAAGGCCGGCCTCAGGGCGAGCCGGGCGGACCGCCCGATAGATCCGACTGCGGATCCTGCCTCCGCCGCCGCCAATGCGGCCGGCACCGGCAGCAGCAACCGCCCGGCCAGCAGCATTATGGCCGCCTTCAGGGCGGAGGCCGCCAGCAGCAGGCCGTAATAGGCCGCTCCGTAAAAACCCAGCACCGGCACCGCCAGCGGCAGCACGCTCTTGCCGGTGGCTATTTCTCCCGGCAGGTTGTTCACCACGGCCGCCACTACCAGTTCGCCGCGCCCGATCCGCCCGCAGGCGCGCAGGTCGGCCAGCAGGGCGTGCCCTGCGGTAGGAGAAACTATGCTGGTCACGAAGCCGGGGCCGCAGTCGGGGCTCAGCCGCCCCAGCCGCATCAGCGGCGCGGCCAAACGCGCCAGCGGACGAAGCCAGCCAAGCCGTTCCAGCAGGTGCGCGGCATAAACCGCGACGGCAAAGACAGGCACCACCCGCAGCAGGAAATCCGTGCCGCCGGCTAAGGCTTTGACAAGTTCAGGCGGCAGGGCCATGGCGCCTTATATCTTCCACGACACTTCCGCGAACCAGGTGCGGCCCGGGGCGCGGTAGTAGTCGTAGTAGACCTTGTTGAAAAGATTCTGCGCGGCCAGCGACACCGAAAGATCGTCCAGCGGGCTCCAGGCGGCCTTGGCCTCGGCCGTGAAGTAGGGATCGCGCGAGCCGTAGACCCCGTCGACGGTATCGGTATTGGCGTCGGAAGTCCAGCGCTTGCCGATGTAGCGGCCCAGCGCGCCGAAGGTGAACCGCCCGGCCTTCAAGTCGCCGCCGAAAGAATAGAGTTTCTCCGGCAGGTCCTGCAGTTTCTTGCCCACGCTGGCGGCGCTCGCGGAATTTCTGGTGATCTCAGCGTCGTTGAGCGTGAGGTTGGCGAAGACCCGGCCGCGCGCGAAGACCTGTTCCGCTTCGAATTCCCAGCCCTTGCCGAAAGCCTCCCCGGCGTTCTCGTAGACCAGCAGGTTAGCGGTGACCGTGCGCCTGTAGACCAGGTCCTTCATCCTGTTCTCGAAGTAGACCGCGCCGAGCTGGAGCCCTTTCCAGGGCCTGTACTCGGCCCCGGCGTCCCAGGAGTCCACCGTCTCCGGGGCCAGGCCGGGGTTGCCCTGGTAGACCTTGGCGCCGGAGGTCCAGGTGCGGTACAGTTCGTAAACCGTTGGCGGCCGGAAGGAGCGGCCGGCCGAAGCGCGCAGCGTGGCCGCGCCGGACGGGTTGTAGACCAGCGAAGCCTTGGGGCTGAGCGCGGAGTCGGTGCGGGCGGAATAGGAAACCGGGTAGCCGGCGGTGCCGGGCTGCTCGGCGGCGCCGTCGTAGGTGCGCCACCAGTCGCCGCGCAGCGACAGGTAGGCGGCAAGCTTGTCGTGCAGGCGTATCTCGTCCTGCAGATAGGCGCCTATATCGGCGTTCTTGCCGCCCGCTTTATAGGTCAGCGAGCCCTTCGCTGCTTCGTCTTTCCAGTCGGCCAGGTTGTTCTCGCTGGTCTCGGCCTCGGAGTAGCGCCAGGAAACCCCGCCTATCAGCGAGTGGCGGGGCGATACTTCCGGCAGCGTCAGCTGCGCCTCCGAGTTTATTGCCGAAGCCGGGGTATTGGAAACTTTGCCCGCGCCGCCAGACCGGAGGGCCGAGGCGGAGGCGGGCGTGACGTACCAGCTCTTCAAGGTATCTATGTAGCCCAGCGACACTTTCAGTTCGGACCTGTCGCCCTTCCTGTCATAGGCGGCCGAGTAAGAATTCTGCTGTCTGCCACCGTCGCCGCCGAGGAAAGTGCCTTCCTTCACGCTGCCGTAAGTCCAGACTTCCGCCCCGGCCGCGTTGCGCAGATAAGTGCGGGGATCGCCGTAGAAATAGCCGTATTCGAGGCTTGAGAAGGAAACGCTGAGTTTATCCCGGTCGGAGAGGTCGTACCAGGCCCGGAGTGAAGCGTTGGTCTCCTTCCAACCATTGTCGCCCTTGTCGCCGATGAGGTACCGGGCGGCGCCTGTGTTGGTGGTGGTGGCGCTCCAGCCGGTCAGGCCGGCCGTCGGGGCCGCGCTCTGCACGTTCAGGTCGGAAGCATAGCCGTCGGTATGCTTATAGCCGTAGCCGGCCAGCAGCCGCAGTTTCTTGCCCAGCTTGTCGCCGTAGGCCAGGTAGCCGCTGACCATATTCGCCATGGCCGGTTCCGGGCCCAGCGGCCCGCCGTAGCCGGCTTTCAGGGAAAACTCTCGCTTCTCGGGCCGGCGCGGCACGAAGTTCACCACGCCGCCCATGGCGTTGCCGCCGTACAGGCCGGAGAAAGAACCGCGCGCCACCTCGACGCGGTCTATCTCCTCTATCTGCATGCCGCCGAAGGAGACCGCGCCGGTATAGGCGTCGTTGAGCGGCATCCCGTCGTAAAGCACCAGCGTGCGCTTCTGCTCCGGCACGCCGCGCAGCGTCACGGCCGAGGAGGTATCCATTATCCCCTTGCCGCGGCGGTTGAACACGCCGGGCAGGGCATTGAGCGCCTGGTCGGCGGTCTGTACCGTTTTGGCCGCCAGGTCCTGCTTTACCACCACGCTGACGGAGCCGGGGGTTTTATCCACCGGCTTTGCGCCCCTGGCGGCCAGGCCGACCACTTCGCCGGCCCAGACTTCCGTTTCGGCGGCCGCGCGCCCGGCGGTCAGCGCCAGCAGCGCCAGCGAAAGCAATAAGCAATTTCTTCTCATGACGCGCCCTGGTGTGGCATTATAATCATATTCGTAGCACGGAACGGCAAAAAAATATCACCCCGCGCTGGTGACGCTGAGGGTGGCATGCTTTACGCCCTTAATCGCTTTAAGCGCGTCGGCTAACTTCTTAACCTTCGCGCCGGGACCTTTTACGGCTATTATCTCCAGGCAATTGTCATGGTCGAGGTGCACATGCTGCGCGGAAATAATAATGCTGCCGTGGTCGTGCTGTATGTCCAGCAGTTTGTTTACCACTTCCCGTTTGTGATGATCGTATACCATGGTGACGGCGCCTGCCACCATGCCGCCTTTGGCGAAAACGTCAGACACGAACTCCTTGCGGATAAGATCGGCTATGGCCTTGGAGCGGTTTGAGTAGCCTTCAGCGCCTATGAAAGCGTCGAATTTCCGGAGAAGTTCTTCCTCCAGGGAAACCCCGAACCTTGAAAGTTTTGCGCGCGACAGTGTCATTTTCCTTTATATCGTAGCACATTGCCCCATTCCGCGCAAATCCCCGCCCGCAGTTAATACAGCGCGCCCTGGGCCACCAGCCAGTAGCGCAGGGCGCGGCCGGCGGCGGAGAACAGGGCGACGGCGAGCCAGTTGAGGCGGGCCCAGCCGGCGGCCAGGCAGAAGGCGTCGCCCACCACGGGCAGCCAGGCGAAGAAGAGCAGCGGCGCGCCGTAGCGGCTGACGCGCTCCAGCTGGGCCAGCGGTTTTTTGGAACCGGCGTAGCGGCCGATGAGATAGGTAGTAAGGCCGCCGGCGGTATTGCCCAGGGTGGCCACGCCGAGGGCGGGCCAGAGCAGGCCGGGATCGAACTTGAGCACGGCGAACAGCGCCGCCTCGGAGCTGACAGGCAGCACCGTAGAGGCCAGGAAACTGGCCCCGAACAGGGACAGCAGGCCCAGGGCCGCGCCGCTCACGCTAGTGGTTGTGCCGGTGGTGCAGGTCCGGCCAGTGAGGGTGTACGTGGGTAGCCGCGGCGTGCCTGTGCAGGTGGGCATGGGGTTCTTGCTGCGGGCCGTCGTGGTGGTCGTGGTGCAGGTCGCCGTGGGCGTGCTGGTGCGTGTGCTCCATCTCGTGGTGCTGGTGGGCGTGGGCGTGCTTCTCGGCCAGCATCAGCCAGACCGAGGCCAGCAGCATGGCGCCCGAGACCAGCTGCGCGGCGGACAGGCCTTCGTGCAGCGCCAGCACGGAGAGGACCACGCCGAAGATCGGCGCCAGCGAGAACAGGAGCTGGCTGCGCACCGCGCCCAGCCGCTGCGCGGCCGAGATATAGAAGGTGATGCTCAGGCCGTAGCACAGCAAACCCACCAGCAGCGCCTTGCCCAGCGCGGGCAGTTCGGGCATACCTGCGGCCAGCGCCAGGCCGATGAGGGTATTGGTGGTGCCGGCGGCCAGGCCCTTTACTATGGTGCTCTGCACCGGCGAGAGATCGTCGATGAGGGCGGTGAAATGGTTGTCGAAGCCCCAGCTGAAGCAGGCCAGCGCCACCAGCAGGCCCGCCGTGAAGCCGGCCGCCCCGCCGCTGTAGGAGAGCAGCAAGCCGGCCGCGAGGCTTAAGGCCACGCTGAGCCAGCCGCGCTTGTCCAAATGGTCCTTGAAGAGGAAATGGCCGAGTATGGCCGTGGCCACCAGCTCCAGGTTCAGCCAGATGGAGACCGAGGCCGCCGGGGCTATCTTAACCGCGGCCAGCAGCAGTACCGGCCCCAGCAGGCCGCCGAAGATTATCATGCCCACGATATATTTATACCTGAGGGTTTTGAGCGGCGGGGTGAGGCGGCCGCCGCGCAGCAGGGTGTAGCCGGAGAGGCCCAGGCCGGCGCCGAGGTAGAGCAGGCCGGCCAACAGGAAGGGGTTGAGGTCGCTGATAAGCGCCTTGCTCAGCGGCGTGGACACGCCGAAGAAGAAGGCCGCCAGCAGGCCCAGCAGCACCGCGAATGAATCAGTTTTTTTCATGTTCGCCTGACCGCGCTATAATTTTACCATTTGCGCAGGCGCGCAGCCCCGGCCCGGACGCGGATTTTTTCAGCGTAAACCTGCCTTCTTTTTTGGCTAGAATATAGCCGTAGGAAAAAGGAAAAAGCCATATGGAACAGAAACAGGAAAAAACGGACATTCTCAGGCAGATGTCGAGCGTGGTCAGCCACGAGCTGCGCAACCCGCTGGCCATCATCTCCAACTCCCTCTACTTCGTAAAGACCAAGCTGGCCGCCGGCGGCGCCGCGCTGGACCCCAAGATCGCCAAGCACATAGGCATAATAGAGAGCGAGGTGAAACACAGCAACGACGTGATAGAAGAGATGCTGGCCTTCACCCGCGCGCGGGAGATGAAGCCTTCGCGCGTCTCCGTAAACGCCGCCCTGCGCGACGCGGCCTCGTCCTACACCTTCCCCCCCTCGGTAACGCATGAAGTGACCGAGGATCCCGCCGACCCCTGCGTGAGCGCCGACCCCGAGGCCCTGGCCTACGCGCTGCGGGGCCTGCTCAATAACGCCGTTCAGGCCATGGCCGAAGGCGGCACGGTAAAGCTGGCGGCCTCGCATGAGGGCCGCCTGGCTCAGTTCTCGGTCACCGACGGCGGCCCCGGCCTGCCCGAAGGCGACGGCGAGAAGGTCTTCGCCCCTTTCTTCACCACCAAGCCGCGCGGCATAGGCCTGGGCCTGACGCTGGCGCGCAGGTACATGGAGCAGCTGGGCGGCTCGGCCGCGGCTGCCAACGCCCCCGGCGGCGGCGCGCGGGTTACGCTCACCCTGCCCCTGGCCGACTAGCGCGGCGCGGAACAAAGAAAAAGCCCCTCACTCGAGGGGCTTTTTTCGTGCCTGTCTGAGAGGTTTACACTTCGCAGACGGCTACTTTCAGCGGCGGCCTGCCGTCGAAAGAAGGAAAATCCGCGTCCACCGGCACGAACTCCAGGTTCTTTACAGGCCGGCCGGCTTTGGCGGCGCAGCGGCGCAGCGCCTCGGTCCAGGCGGAATGGTCCACGGCGGCTACGTGGTTGGTGGCTATTACCCGGCCGCCTGGTTTGGCCGCGAGGACGGCGGGTTTGAACATACTCTGGTAGTCGCCCACCACGTCCACGGCGCTCAGCGGGCCCTTGGCCCAGGCCGGCGGATCGAGAAAGACCAGGTCGAAGGCGCGGGGCTGGAACCGCTCGTAGCGCCGTTTTTGGCCGTAGCGGCCAGCCACCGGCAGGCCGGCCAGTTGGCGCACCACCGTCAGGCAATCCTCTTCCACCAGGCGGAAATGGTCGCCTGGAATGCCGTTGAGACTGGCGTTGCGGCGGCCCACTTCCAGGCTGGACTGGGCGAAATCCACGTTCCACACCTCGGCCGCTCCGCCGGCAGCGGCGCAGACGCCCACGCCGCAAGTGTAGGAAAAAAGATTGAGCACGCTCAGGCCCCCCGCGCTGCCGCGCACCAGCCGCCTGGCCGCCCGCAGGTCCAGAAACAACCACGGGTCTATGCCGCGGTGCCGCGCGTTAATGACGAATTTAAGGCCGCCCTCGGTGCAGATGAAATCCTCCAGCGCCTCTGGCGCCGGCTTATGCCATTTGGAGAAAGATTCGGTGCCCCGCTTGCCGCGGTGATTATAGGCGAAGGCCAACGGCCCGGGGAGCGCCCGGCGCAGGCTTTCCTCGAGCGCGAGCGTCTCTTCGGGCGTCAGGCTGTCGCGGAAGGTCTGGGCCAGCAGCAGGCCGCCGTAGCGGTCTACCGTCAGGCCGGGCAGGCCCTCGGCCACACCGTTAAAAAGGCGCAGGCAGTCGGTGCCCTCGGCGGCGAGGGCCGCCGCGAGCGGCTTGCGGCGCTCCAGCGCGGGCAGCAGCAATGAGTTGAAATCGTTTGTCAGCATAGCGGGCCGCCACTATTTTAGCAAACCCGGCGGCCGCGGGCGTCAGCCTATCCTGATCTCGGCGCTGTGTTCGGCCCTGTCGTCGGCCAGCGGCACACAGCCGTCGGCGCGCTCAGCCCCGTCGGCCGTCACGCCGAGCACGGCGCCGCCGGGGCCAGCACGGGTCACGGTGATGTGGTAGAAAGTTTCCCGGTAGCGGTAATGCAGTTTGTAGGAGTTCCAATCGTCCGGCACGCAGGGCCGGAAGCAGAGCCGGTCCACGCGCAGCTGCAGCCCCAGCAGGTGGGTGACCAGCAGCTGGTACATCCAGGCCGCCGAGCCGGTGTACCAGGTCCAGCCGCCCCGCCCGGCGTTGGCGCCCACCGAGTACACGTCGCCGGCCAGCACGTAAGGCTCCACCTTGTAGACGGCGCAGCCGGCCGGGGTGTCGGAGTGGCGCACCGGGTTGATGAGGCCCAGCAGTTCCCAGGCGCGCGCCCTGTCGCCGAGCCGCGCGAAAGCGATGGCGGCCCACACGGCGGCGTGCGTGTACTGCCCGCCGTTCTCGCGCACGCCGGGCAGGTAGCCCTTGATATAGCCGGGGTCGGCGGCGCACTTGTCGAAAGGCGACGCGAAGAGTTTCACCAGCGCGGCCGTCCGGTCCACCAGGCGGCGGTCCAGCTGCTCCATGGCCGCCGCGGCCCTGGCGGCCGGCGCGGCGCCGGAAATGACGGCCCAGGACTGCGGCAGGGAATCTATGCGGCACTCCGTGTTGGAGGCCGAGCCCAGCGGCTCGCCGTTGTCGTAATAGGCCCGCCGGTACCAGCCGCCGTCCCAGGCGTTGGCCTCCAGGTTGGCGGCCAACCGGCCGGCCTCGGCCAGGCACAGGTCGGAGAATTCTTTGTCGCCGCGGCCGGAGGCCAGGCCCGCCATGGCGTTGAGCACCCGGTAGAGGAAGAAGCCCAGCCAGACGCTCTCCCCCTTGCCCTCGCGCCCCACCAGGTTCATGCCGTCGTTCCAGTCGCCGCTGCCCATCAGCGGCAGGCCCCGCCCGCCGAAGCGCAGGCCGTGCTTGACGGCCCGGACGCAGTGCTCGTAGAGCGTGGCGCCGGCGGCGGCCGCGCGGGGCAGGTCGTAATAGGATTCCTCCTCGGGCTTGACCGCCGGGCCGTCGAGGAAAGGGACGGGCTCGTCGAGCACGCCGGTGTCGCCGATCTCCTCCACGTATTGGCAGACGGCCAGCGGCAGCCACAGGTAATCGTCGGAGCAGTGGCTGCGCACGCCGCGGCCCGACGGCGGGTGCCACCAGTGCTGCGCGTCGCCCTCGGGGAACTGCCGGGCCGCGAAGGCCAGCAGCTGGGCGCGCACCAGGGCGGGGTGCGAGTGGGTCAGGGCCAGGCCGTCCTGCAGCTGGTCGCGGAAGCCGTAGGCGCCGCCGGACTGGTAGAAGCCGCTGCGGCCCAGCAGGCGGCAGCTGAGCACCTGGTACTGCAGCCAGCCGTTGACCAGGAAATTGACGGAGTCATCGGGGGTTTCCACGTAGACCACGCCGAGGGCGCGCTTCCAGTACTCCCAGACGGCTTCCAGCTCGGCGCGCACGGCCTCCAGGCCGGAGAAGCGCTGCAGCACGGCGCGGGCCTCGTCGGCGCCGCCGGCCGCGCCGAACGAGAAGACCACTTCCTTCTCCTCGCCGTCGTCCAGCTCGAATTTCACCTGCATGGCCGCGCAGGGGTCCAGCCCGGCGCCCACCTTGCCCGACAGCGCCTCGTCGCGCATCGCGGCCGGCGCGGCCAACGAGCCGGCGCGGCCGATGAATTCCCGGCGGTCGCCGGTAACGTGCCGCGCCGCCTCGCTGACGTCGAGGAAGACCACGCGGCCGGGGAACTCTTTATTGTAATGGTTATAGGCGGTCAGCGCGCCGCTCTTGGGATCCACCTCGGTGAGCACGTGCATGTGCGACTTGTCGCGCAGCGGGGCCAGCACCAGTTCGCTGTATGAGGTGGCCGAGAGGCTGCGGCGGCGGCCGGAGGCGTTGCGCAGCTTGAGCGCGGCGAACTTCACCGGCTGCTCCAGCGCCACGAACACGGTCAGCTCCGAGACCAGGCCGTCCTCCTCGTGTTCGAAGATGGTGTAGCCGAAGCCGTGCCGCGACACGTAGCCGCCGGCGCCGCGCGCGGGCAGCGGGGACGGGGACCAGTACCGGCCCGTCTCCTCGTCTCGCAGGTACAGGGCCTCGCCGCTGGCGTCGGTGACCGCGTCGTTGTGCCAGGGCGTCAGGCGGAACAGCTGGGCGTTCTCGCTCCAGGTATAGGCGCCGCCGCTCTCCGAGACCACGGTGCCAAAGCGGGCATTGGCCAGCACATTCACCCAGGGCGCCGGCGTAACTCTGCCGGGGCCGGTGGAAATTACATACTCGCGCCCATCGCGGGTGAAACCCCCGAGGCCGTTAAAGCGGGCCAGGTCGGGACGCCGCGCGGGGCCGGCGGCCGCCGGCTCGCGCGCCTGGCGCCGGGGCGCGGAGGCCAGCTGGCGGGGCGAGGCCGTCTTGGCCACGCGGTCCAGGTGTTCGGCCAGCGTGCCGCCCCGGTCGCTGACCACGATGCGCGCCACCGACTGCATCAGCACCTTATCCTCTTCGGACATCTGGTCGGCCCGCCGGGAGTAGATGCGGCCGCGCCGGTCGGCGGGCAGTTTCTCGTCGGCCGAGATCAGGTCGGCGATGCGCTCGCTCAGCGCGTCGCGGTAGACCGAGCGGCTCTCGTTCCACACTACCAGGTCCACGGCCAGGCCCTTGAGGCGCCAGTAGGCGTGCGCCTGCACCATGCGCGCCACCAGGCCGATGTTCTCCTGGTCCTCCACGCGCACCAGCACTATGGGCAGGTCGCCCGAGATGCCGTAGCCCCACAGGTCGGTCTGGCCCCGCAGGTTCTGGCGCAGCACGCTGGAATGCGCGCGCCACTCGGGGTTGGCGTAAATAATGGCGCTGGCCAGGCGGCCGTAGACCTGCGCGTCGGACTCGGTGGCGTTGATCTGCTGCAGGGTCACCTGCGCGTGCGTCCAGGCCAGGTCGAACACGCGGTCGGCCAGGTTGCGGTCGCGGTATTTCTCTATCACCGCGCGGGCGGCCGCCCGGTCGTGACAGACGCCGGTGACGTAGTCCACCACGGCGCTCTCGCCGGGCTCCAGCCTGACGGCGCAGCGGATGGCGACTACCGGGTCGAGCACCGCCCCCTCGCTGTCGCCCAGCCTGGCGCCCCGCAGGGCCGCAGGGGCGACCAGCGTGTTGCCGCGGCCGATGAATTTGTCGCGGTCGGTCTCGTAAGAGGCGCCCGCCGCGGCGCGGCCGTGCACCGCCATGAAATGCGCCAGCACCGGAAAAGTCTCTTTGGCCGAGCGCGGCCGCCGGGTGCAGAGTATGGCCTGGTGGGAGCGGACGATCTCGGTCTCTACG
Organism: Elusimicrobiales bacterium; assembly: GCA_050174915.1. GTDB lineage: Bacteria > Elusimicrobiota > Elusimicrobia > Elusimicrobiales > UBA9959 > UBA9959. The sequence goes on from JBFXJL010000006.1 coordinate 21,903, forward strand.
AATAAATTGCTGAAGGCCCGGTGGGCCTGGTCCGCGGCCCCCTGGTTGAGCACCACCTCGGCGTAGCTGGTGAGCTCTATGGTGCGGGCGCGGCGCGAAAGGTTGCGCAGGCGCACGCGGCGCAGGTCTATATTGTCCTCCGGAGAGACCGCGATCTCCGTGTGGGCCTCTATCTCATGGTCGCGGCGCCTGAACTCCGCCCGCGAACGGGAGAAGATGGCCTCGTAGCGCGAGGGCGCCTTGAGCGTGGGCTGGTAGGCGGTCGACCAGAACTCCCCGGTGTCGGCGTCGCGCAGGTAGATATAGGTGCCGCCGTCCTGCACCACCGCGTCCTCGCGCCAGCGGGTGACCGCCAGGTCCTTCCAGCGGGTATAGCCGTCCCCGGCGTTGGTCACCATCAGGCTGTAGGCGCCGTTGGACAGCAGGTGGATCTCCGGGGAAGGGGTATGCGGCGTGCTGAACACGCGCGACAGGGCGTCGCTCTCCTCGGTCTTGCGCAGCAGGCCGGAGACCTCGGTGTCGTAGAGGAAGGCCGGCGCCTTGGGCACCCGCTCCTGCAGCAGCAGCTCGGTGGCCTTGAACATGGGATCGGCCAGGAAGCGCCGCTGCATGGGGCGGCCCAGCAGGCCGTAGGCCAGCGCCAGCAGCGACATGCCCTGGTGATGGGCCATGTAGGAGCGCACCGCGGCGGGCGCCCCGTCGTGGGCGGCGCGCGAGGGCGTGTAGTCCACCGCCTCGTAAAAGCCGTACTCGCCCCGGTAACCGTCGGCCTGCAGCCGCTCGAGGTTGGCGCAGGCCAGGGCGGGCTCCACCATCAGCGCCAGCACCGAAGCGTAAGGGGCCACCACCATGTCTTCGGAGAGGCCGCGCTTGAAGCCTAGCACCGGCACGCCGAAAGAGCGGTACTGGTAGGCCAGCGCGGCGTCGAGCTTGTTGTAGCCCGACTCCGACATGCCCCAGGGGATGCCGTTGTCCCTGCCGTACTCGGCCTGGCAGGCCACCATGGCCCGGTAGGTGCGCTCGAGCAGCGTGCCCTCGTAGGCCGGCATCACCAGCAGCGGCATCAGGTATTCGAACACCGACCCGCCCCAGGACACCAGCACCGGGTCGCCGCCGTAGCGCGACAGCAGCCGGCCCAGCAGGAACCAGTGCTTCTGCGGCAGCTTGCCCTGGGCTATGGCCACGTAGCTGCACAGCCTGGATTCCGACGCCAGCAGGTCGTAGCAGCCGGTGTCCAGCCGGTGCTCGGAAACGTTATAGCCTATCGAGAGCAGGTGCGCGCCCCTGTTATAGAGGAACTCGAATTCCACGGCGGAGAGCTCGGTGCAGGCCAGGGCCATGGCCTCGATGGCCAGCATGCGTTCGCTGGCCCTGTCGCCGGCTTCTTTCAGCGCGGTCCGCAGGCGGGCCAGCCAGTCGCGTTCGCGGTCAGCGTCGTAGTCGGCCCCGTCGGCGCCGGCCAGCGCGGCGTCCAGCAGCGGGCCGAACTTCAGCTCCAGGCGGGCCGCCTCGGTCAGGGTCGGCACGGCGTCCAGGCGTTCCAGCTCGACGCGCAGCGCGGCCAGGCCGGCGCGCCGGGCTTCCCCGCCCATATTCCGCATTCCCGCCGGCCCGGGCGGCAGCAGCGCCCAGGGCGCTATGTAGGCCATGTCCTCGAGATAATCGTAGCACTGCCGCTCTAAAGCGCGCGCCCAGCGGCGGGCGGCGTCGAGGTGCTCGCCTTCGGTGCCGGGCAAGATTTTCGCGCTCTCGGCCGACAGCCAGCGCAGCAGTGAGTGGATCTCCCGCAGCGAGGCCGGGGCGGGGCTGAGGCGCTCCCGCAGCAGGGCGGCCTGCGCGGTTGCCGTGCGGCCCGCGGCCGCGGCGCCCGGCGCTCCGGAACCCTGCAGCTCCGCCGCGCTCTCGGTCAGCACGGCCAGCGTGTCGGCCAGGCCAGCGAGTATTTTAGGCGAGACCAACCGGGCGGACTTCAGCTCCAGCAGACCGGCGCGCAGCACCAGCAGGTGGCCGGCCATGTTGCCGCTGTCCACCGACGAGACATACAGCGGCTTGAGCGGCTTGAGGGTCTCGGTATCGTACCAGTTGTAGAAATGGCCGCGGTACTTCTCCATGCCTCCCATCGTCTTAAGCGTTTTCTCCGTCCTGTTGCACAGCAGGCCCATGGAGAGATAACCAAAATCGTAAGCCGTCAGGTTGGCCAGCAGGGACAGGCCTATATTGGTGGGCGAGGTGCGGTGCGCGGCGGCGCCGATGAATTCCTCCTGGTAGTTGTCCGGCGGCAGCCAGTTATCGCGGGCGGTGACGAAAGTCTCGAAAAAGGCCCAGGTACGCCGCGCGAGGGCCCCCAGCCACGCCGAGCGGGCGGCCGACAGCCCGGAGCGGCGCGGGGCGGGCGGGCGGCTGACCAGCCAGGCCAGGGCGGGCGAGAGCAGCCAGAGCAGCAGGAAGACTCCCGTCAGCGCGTCGGCGCGGCCGTCCGGAGCCAGCCACAGGGCTGCGGCCAGGGCGGCGAGCGGCCCGGCGGCCATGGCCCTGGCGTACTGCGGCACCGTGGTGGCCGCCTGCAGCTCCGCTTCGCCGGAGGTGCGCCATTCCAGCAGGCGGCGGCGCGAGGCGAACAGGCGCCAGTAAGTGACGGCCACGGCGTGCAGGCCGTACAGGGCCTCGTGCGCTAGAAAGGCCAGCGACAGGCAGAACTGGGCGGCCCTCACGGCCAGCGAGTCGCGCAGCGCGTTCAGGTGGCCCTCGAGGGAAATGTCGCGGCTTTTGCCGACCGCCTCCACGCAGGAGACCAGCAGCAGCGGGAAGCCGGCCAGGAAGAGCAGCGCGGCGGGCCAGAACCAGGGGCTGGGCGAGGCGAACCAGCCGGCCAGCAGCAGCCAGAGCGAGGCGGCCGGGGTAAGGCTGCGCCGCAGGTTGTCGAGGATCTTCCAGCGCGACAGCGCCGACAGCGGGTTGCCGGCGGCGCCCGGCCCCGGCACGAAGGGCAGCACCCAGCCTGAGATCTGCCAGTCGCCGCGGGTCCAGCGGTGCCGGCGGTTCATGTCGGCGAGGTAGCCGGAGGGATATTTCTCGTAGAGCTGCACGTCGGTGACCAGGGCGGAGCGGGCGTAGCAGCCTTCCAGCAGGTCGTGGCTGAGGATGAGGTTCTCGGGCAGGCGCCCGGCCAGCGCGGCTTCGAAGGCGTCCACGTCGTAGAGGCCCTTGCCGATGAAGGAGCCCTCGAAGAACAGGTCCTGGTAGACGTCGGAGACGGCCTTGGTGTAGGGATCGATGCCGGGCTCCCCGCCGAAGATGCGCACGAAGAGCGACGGGGTGTCGCCGGGGTGGCCGAGGTCCACGCGGGGCTGCAGGATGCCGTAGCCGGACACCACGCGCCCCCTGGCGGGGTCGTAGACCGGGCGGTTGAGCGGGTGGGCCATGATGCCGGCCAGGTCGCGCGCCGCGTCGCGCGGCATGCGGGTATCAGTGTCGAGGGTGATGACGAATTTAACCCCTTGCAGGCGGGCCAGGTCCCCGACCACGGCGCTGAAACGGTCCTCCCCCCGCCCGCGCAGGGCGGCGTTGAGGTCCGCGAGCTTGCCGCGCTTGCGCTCGTAGCCCATCCAGACCCGCTCGCTCGGGTTCCACCGGCGGGGCCGGTGCAGCAGGTAGAAGACGCCTTCCCGGTGGCCGGCGTATTTGCGGTTGAGCCGCTCGATGCCGGCCGCGGCCCGCTCCACCAGCGCGCCGTCGCCGGGCAGCGTCTCGGCGGCGGCGTCCCTGAAGTCTGTCAGCAGCGCGAAATCCACGTTGGGGTCGATGTTGCCGAGGTAGCAGACCTCGAGGCCCTCGAGCAGGGAGTCTATCCCCTCGGCGCCGGTGAGCATGGTGGGGATCACCGTCAGCGACCTCGCTCCGGAGGGGATGCCCTCCGAAAAATCCATACGGGGCAGTTTCTCCGGAGTTACGCTCCTGGTGAAGACCCAGTTAACCAGTGTAAGAGCGGCCTGGCTGGCCGGCAGGAGCAGCGGCAGGCCGAAGGCCGCGAGCCAGAGCGGCTCGCGCAGGCCCTGGCCCCAGGCCAGCGCCAGGATGGCCGCCTCGGCCAGAAGCGTAAGAGAAAGAGCGGCGCCGCCGTAGGCGGCCAGGGCCAGGCCGGTGCGGCGGGCGCGCAGGCGGTCCCTGAAGCGCAGGCGCAGGCCCAGCGAGCGGCAGAAGCGGCCGAAGCCTCTGTCGGCGAGATAATAGCCCACGTGCGCGGAGGCGCCGCCGGGCGGGGCGCCGGCGGCCATGGCCACGGCGCGGGCCGCGACCTGCTCTTCGGGCAGGCGGCTGCGCAGGGCCAGGTCCTCCACGGCGTGCCGGTAGGCGTCGCGCGTGGCGAAGGCCATACCGGCATAATGGCCCGACGGGTCGCGGCGCAGTTCCCGTTCCGTCGCGCTGAGGCCTTCCACGAACTCGTGCCAGTCGGTGGTCTCCAGGAAGCGCAGGCTCTCTATGGTGTTGGCTATGGAAACCTGGTCGGCCGCCTGCTTCTGGTTGGCCGACTGGATAAGGCGCTCGGCGGTCTTGCCCTGCTCTGCGAGTTTCTTCTCCAGCCAGACGATGGGCAGATTAAAGGCGGGGCTCTGGCCGTGCAGCCGGCGCACGAACTCGGCCACGAAGGCGTCGGACAGGGGCAAGCCGGCCTTGGCCATGGCCGCTATCTCCAGGATCACCCCGCTGGTATCCTTGGCCAGCACGGCGAGTATCCTGCCGGCCCGGTACTCGGCGGCGTCACGGTCGTTCTGCGACACGATCATGCGCGAGGCGATGCGGCGCAGGTTCTCTATCAGCGCCAGCCGGATCATGATGGGCACGGCCCACAGCTCGCCCAGCCGCAGGCGCTGCCCGCCCTGGTACGCGCCCACGAAGGCGGCCAGCCCTTTCACGTCGAGCCGCCCGTCGCCGTGGGCTACCATCTCCATGGCGATATCGTAAACTCTGGGGTAGCCGGCCAGCGGCCCGCGGTTCAGGCTTGGCAGTTCCTCGCTGTAGCCCTTGGGCAGGAATTTCTGCGCCAGGCGGATCTGCTCCTCGATGAGGTAGTAATTATCCAGCAGCCAGTCGCCGGCGGGCGAGATACGCCGCTTGGCGCCGCCGGCGCGGTTGAGCAGCTCGTAGGCGCGCAGCAGGATAGCCTCGTTGTCCTTGAGGCGGGCGAGCAGCCTGTCCCGGCCGCGCTTGAAACTGACGCTGTGCCTGAAAGCCAGGGCGGCGGCGTGCAGTTTGAACTGGTCGACGTTAAAAAGCTCGGCCCGGAGGGGCTGCTCTTCGGCTATTTTGGGGTTCGGCAATAGGCGGCCAAGATTTTTCTTAATGGCCGGGAGAGTGCGCTTCAGCAACCGCGAGAACATCGGCTTACCTCGGCCCGGGACCGCTATACCAACTCTATTCTATCATTGATGGAGAGGTAAATACGGGATATTACGGACGGGCTGAAAAACCCAGCTGCGCAGCCAGCGCCAGTTCTTCGGCGCGGCGGGCGTAGCCCTCGTGCGGCGCGGCGGGCGGGTTCTCAAGATGGGCGCGCACCACGCCGGGCAGGTATTCCCGTAGGCCGCGTGCGGTGAACCCCAGGGCCAACGCCGCCGCGGGGTCTGGCCGCGAGCACCAGCGGCCCCAGTACGGGGCGCAGGCGCCGTCCAGACCGGCCGCCAGCAGAGTGTCGCCGCTTACCGGCACAAAACGGGTCTGCAGCCCGCCGCAACCGGCGGCCAGTTCAAGAAATTCGCGCAGGGTGGTCTCGGAGGGCTGAGCCAGGTTCAGGGCCGGCAATTCAGGCCAGTAGGCGGTGCCGGCCAGCCGCAGCAGGGCCCGCGCCGCGTCGCCGGCGTAGACGAAGCGCACCGGCTGAACTCCCCCGTCGGGCAGCAGCACCGGGCCGCCGTCGCGCAAACGCTGCAGCCAGGCCCACAATCTTTTGGAGTTTTCCCCGTCGGCCTCGCCCTGCACCACCGGCAGGCGCAAGGCCAGCGCCGGGACGCTCCGCGCGGCGGCCCCGGAGGCCAGGGCGGCCTCGGCGGCGCGCTTGCCCATGCCGTAGACCCAGTTATGCCAGTCGCGCGTGTTCTTTTCAGGCTCGGGTATAACCGGCGCGTCCGAGGCGGTCTCGGCGAAAGGCGGCCGCTGGTCTTTGGTGACCAGGTAGACCTGGCCGGTGGAGATCATGGCCAGGCGGCCCGGCGAGAAGCCGGGTACGCCCAGCAGCAGTTCGACGTCGGCGGCGTCGTAGGCCAGGAAATCGGCGGTGAAATCGAAGCGCTCGCCGGAGAGCGCGGCCGCCAGCGAGGCCGCGCCGCGGCGGTCGGCGCGCAGCGCGCGCAGGTTAGCGTGCGGCGGCAACGGCTTCAGACCGCGCGACAGCACGGTAACTTCGCAGCCGGCCGCGAGGAAAGCCTCGCGCGCCGCCCCGCTGAGCAGGCCGGAGCCGCCCAGCAGCAGCACCCGCGCGCCTTTAATATCGTTGCTCTTTTCCATATCGCCAGACGCTATGATAACATTTAGCCCGCCGGCCGGGAAAAGCGCGGGCCGGAGGGTCCTCCCTCCGGCCCGGCCTGTCGGGCGCGCGGCTTAGTCCGCCTTGCGCTTGCCCAGGTGGCGGTCTATGTACATCAGGCTGCCCAGGGAATTGCCTATCATCTTGAGCTGCTGCATCACGGCGTCGGTCTGCGCCTCTTCCTCCACCTGCTCGGTGACGAACCACTCCAGCATCTTGGCGGTGGCATAGTCCTTCTCGGCCAGGGCGGCGTCCATCAGCTTGTTGATCTCCTTGCTGACGTGCACCTCGTGCTCGAAAGCGGCGGTGAAGGCTTCCAGGGCGCTCTTGTACTTGTTGGGCGCGGCGGGCACGCCTTCCACCAGGATGGCCGCGCGGCGCTCTTTGAGGTGATTGTAGATGCGCAGGGCGTGGCCGCGCTCTTCCCCGGCCTGCACTTCCATCCACTGGGCGAACCCGGGCAGGTTCTGCCCCTCGAACCAGCCGGCCATGGCCTGGTACAGGTGCGAGTTGTAGAACTCCGAGTTCATCTGCTTGTTGAGCATGGTTTCTATTTTTTTGCTAGGTATCATGATTTTCTCCTTATGTCCCTGTATATCGTAAACCCAAGATCTAGGCGCGGCCGCCGCGCTTTCTGCCTTTTATCACCAGGTGGAACTCGGAAATATCGAAGCCCGGCACGGCTATGCGGCGGGGGATCTTCACGCTCTCCCACGGTATGTCGTAAACGCGGCCGGTGGCCTCGTCCACCAGGTGGTGGTGGGGCCGGGTGACCGGGTCGTAGGCGAAGACGCCGTCCTTGATGGCGCGGCGCAGCACCAGGCCCTTCTCCGCGAACAGGTCCAGCGTGTTGTACACCGTGGCCCGCGAGATGGCCGGGAATTCTCCCCGCACCAGCTCCCACACCCGGTCCGCCGACAGGTGGTCCCGGTTGGGCAACAGCACCTTGGCCACGGCGAGCCGGTGCAGCGTGGGCCGTATGCCGAGGGCCCTCAAGGCGGCGGTTATCTTTTCCATATTTCTATACTACATCTATTTTTAGACTTTGTCAAGGCTTTTCCACTTACACCGCAAGGAACGGAAGACCCGCGGGCGCCGGCAAAGACGGACAATAGGCTGTAAGTACCCCTGCGGCAAGGATATAATTTACCCTCCGTGCTGTCAACGCGCGGCCGGCACGCGGTGGCCTGCCCGTTTACGCCTTATTAAGGTAGAATATGCGCAAGTTACGGAGGGGCCATGAAAAAAGATCTGCACCTAAAATCACCCAAGGAAGCGCTAGCGGAACTTGCCAGTTCAGAGAACGGCCTGTCGGCCGCGGAGGCCGAAAAACGCCTTGCCGAATACGGCCCCAACGCCCTGCCCGAAAAAGCGGGCGCTTCCCCCCTCAAGATCTTCCTGTCCCAGTTCGGCAGCCCCCTCAACTGGATATTACTGGGCGCCGCGGCCCTCAGCGTGGCCATGGGCGAAGTGTCCGACGCCGCCGTAATCGCCTTCATAGTGCTGGTCAACGCCGTCATAGGCTTCTACCAGGAGTACAAGGCCGAGCAGTCGGTGCGGGCGCTCAAGAAGATGGTGGTTTCTTCGGCCCGGGTAGTGCGCGATGGCAAGGAACTGCAGATAGAGGCGGCCGGCCTGGTGCCCGGCGACGTCATCCTGCTGGCTTCGGGCGACAAGGTGCCGGCCGACGCGCGCCTGCTGGCGGCCAACAGCCTGCGGGTGGAAGAGGCCATGCTCACCGGCGAGTCGGTAGCGGCCTCCAAGGACGCGGACTTCCTGCCCGACTCCGGGGCGCAGATCGGCGACCGAAAGAACATGCTCTACATGGCCACCGCCGTGGTCTCGGGCCGGGCCAAAGCCTTAGTGACGGGCACCGGCACCGCCACCGAGATCGGCGCCATAGCCGGTCTGATGCAGGAGACCGCCGCCTCCAGGACCCCGCTGCAGGAAAAATTCGAAAGTTTCTCCAAGATGCTGGGCCTGGCCCTGCTGGGGGTGGGCATAATCATCCTGGCCCTCGGCGTCTCCCGCGGCGAACCGCTCAAGGAAATGCTGATGACGGTCATCGCCGTAGTGGTGGCGGCCATCCCCGAGGGCCTGCCCATCGTGGTGACCATAGCCATGGCCATAGGCGTCACCCGGATGTCCAAACGCGGGGCCATAATCAGGAAACTGCCCGCCGTTGAAACCCTGGGCAGCACCACCGTGATCTGCTCGGACAAGACCGGCACGCTGACCCGCAACGAGATGACCGTGCGCGCGATTTACGACGGGGTTGAGCTCTACCAGGTGTCGGGCACCGGCTACGCCCCCGAGGGCGAGATCTTCTGCGGCAAGGCGGAATGCGAAGGCGACCGGAAGCTGCGCCTGGAGAAGGTGCTGCGCGCGGGCCTGCTCTGCAACGAGTCTTCCGTTTACCACAAGGACGGGGCCTGGAAAGTCACCGGCGACCCCACCGAGGCCGCGCTGATAGTGGCGGCCGGCAAGGGCGGGCTGAAGATCGAAGACGAAAAGAAAAAATACCCGGAGGCGGGGCTGCTGCCGTTCGAGTCGGAACACGGCTACATGGCCACCCTGCACAAAGACGGGGACGCCTGCCTGCTGCTGGTCAAGGGCGCGCCCGAGTTTGTGGCCGAGATGTGCGAGCTGAGCGGCACGGCCCGCAAAGACGCCATGGACGCCGCCGAGGACCTGGCTGAGTCAGGCATGCGGGTACTGATGACGGCCCAGAAGGCGCTGCCGGCGGGGACGCAGCTTACCCGCGAGCTTCTCAAAGGCCTGGAGTTCACCGGCCTGCAGGGCATGATAGACCCGCCCAGGCCCGAGGCCGTGGAGGCCATAGCCAACTGCCGCGCGGCCGGCATCCGCGCGGTGATGATCACCGGCGACCACGGCGTGACGGCAAAAGCCATCGGCCGCGAGATAGGTATCGGCGGCGAGAATCCTAACGTAATAACCGGCCGGGAGCTGGCGGGCATGGACGACGCCGCGCTCTACGAGGCGGTAAAGGACACCTCCATCTACGCGCGGGTAGCGCCCGAGCACAAGCTGCGCATAGTGCGTCAGCTCATGAAGCGCGGCGAGATAGCGGCCGTCACCGGCGACGGCGTCAACGACGCGCCCGCCCTGAAGGCGGCCCACATAGGCGCCGCCATGGGCATCACCGGCACCGACGTGTCCAAAGAAGCGGCGGACATGATCCTCACCGACGATAATTTCGCCAGCATCTACAACGCCGTGGTGGAAGGCCGGGTGGTGTTCGACAATATCCGCAAGGCCGTGTTCTTCCTCATCCCCACCGGCCTGTCGGCGGTGCTGTCCATCTTCGTCACCATGTTCGCGGGCCTGCCGCTGCCCTACACGGCCATCCAGCTGCTGTGGATCAACGTGGTCACCAACAGCCTGCAGGACCTGGCGCTGGCCTTCGAGCCCGCCGAGCCGTCCGTCTACAAGCGCCCGCCTAACGACCCCAAGGAAGGCATCCTGTCCCGGCTGATGCTGCAGCGCACCCTGCTGGTGGGCACGGTCATCGCCCTGGGCGTGCTCTATAACTTCAAGCTGGCCCTGGCCGAAGGGCTGAGCGTGGAGGAGTGCCGGACGGTGGCCATGACCACCATGGTCTTCTTCCAGTTCTTCCAGCTGTGGAACTCGCGCTCGGAAACGCGCTCGGTGTTCACCATCAATCCCCTGTCCAACCCGTTCCTGGCCTTCAGCATGCTGGCCGCGCTGGTGGCGCAGATCCTGGTGATCTACGAGCCCAACATGCAGCGGCTCTTCCACACCACGGCGCTGACCGAGGCGCAGTGGATACGCATCCTGCTCACCGCCTCGACGATAATCCTGGTCGTGGAAGCGGACAAGTTCGTAAGGGCCCGGCTGGCCGCGAGGAAAGCCGCCGGCGTCTAGGCGGCGCAAAGGCGCCGGTCTTTAGGCCGGGCGGTTAATGTCAGGATTTGCGGGGCGCGGGTTTGCGCGGGGCCGGTTTACGGGCGCTGGTTTTTACCTGCTTGCGCTGCGCGGGTTTGGCTGCGCGCGGTTTTTTGGCGCGGCGGCGGCGCGGCGGGCGGCCCATCACCCAGTAGCAGGCTTTGCCCACGTCCAGGTGGGTAAAACCTTTGTAGGGATAGTAGCCGACTCCGCCCGCGCGTTTGCGCCGGGCGTAATTTTTTACCTTGGTGGAACTGTAACCGGGGATGCGGATATCGGCGGCCCAGCCCAGCATGTGCAGGCTCTCCCTGGCCGCGCCGCGGGTACGGTGGTTATTCTTGGAAGTGCGGTAGCCGCTCAGCAGCACCAGGCCGCGCTTACCGAACTTGTCCTCCACGGCGTCGAGCAGTTCGATGAGCTTCACGGACATCCTGATCTCGCGGCCGGTGAGGCTGCAGCGCATGGCCCGGTCCAGCCGCCTGAGTTCCGCTTCGTCGTAGCTGCCGTCCTTGCGGCGGTAGCGGGCGGTAGTCTTTTCGCCGTTGTCGTGGCGGGTCAGGGTGAGGGAGCCATTGCCGCCCAGGTTTACCGGCGCGGGCGCGTGGGCCAGGCCGCTGCTGATATAGATGTATTCCTCGTCCTCTTCCAGGTCGCTGACCTCGGCCTCGGTCAGCGGGGTTTCGGGCGCGGGGTATTCGGGAAGTTCGCCCAGCCGCTCCAGCAGGGCGGGCGAGTCCAGTTCCAGCGGCTCTTCCGTCACCGGCCCCAGCCCCTGCGCGAAAAGCGGCGCGGGCAGCATGTTGAGGACGATGGAGAAAAGCAGGAGTAGTCTCATGCGGCGCTATATTTTACCAAATACCGGGCCGTGCAGCTTTCCGGGGCGCTTCGGAGCTCAGAGGCGCAGCGTCAGCCCCAGCAGCAGGCCAAGATCGGGAGCGGGCCGGGTGAGGCCCAGGCTCACGCCGGCGTCCAGGTCCAGCGCCGGATAGGGCGACCAGATGAGGCCGAACACCGAAGTGACCGGGTGGGAGACCGACGACGGATCGGTATTGGTCTCGGCTGCCAGCTCGGCGGAGATCATTACTTTCGGGAAGACCTCCAGCAGCCCGGCGGCGGAGGCCTTGAGGATATGTTCCTCCTCCCCCACGGAATTGCGGTTGAGCAGGAAGCCTGTGTTCAGATAATACTGCCGCGGCCCGTCCGTCCTGCCGGCCACGCCGTACAGCCAGACGCCGCCTTTGCCGGCGCCGAGGCTGCGGCCCTCGTCGCCCGCGGGCAGCGAGAAACCGGGCTTTAAGGCCAGGTCCCAGCCGGCGGCGCGGCCCGCGCCGAACTTGGCTTCCAGCGAGACGTCGCCCACGCCGCTGCGGGACAGGCCGTGCGAAGTCCAGCCCTGCCAGGGGGCGCTGAGCAGCAGGTCTACCCTGTCGAACAGGCCGTAGGAGATCTCCGCCGAGCCGGTGGTGGAATAGGTGTCCGGTCCCTGCCTCTCCACCGAATGGTCCAGCCCCAGCTCTACCTGGCGCACGTCACGCCCCAGGAAGCCGGTGTCCTCGCTGATCAGCGGGTGCATAGCCGCCGCCGGGGCGCTGAACACGGACAATATCAGAGCGGTTGTGATAAATTTCATGGCTCCTCCTTATTTCCCCTAAATCGCAACGCTGAGCGTTGAGTGCTTTCCGCCCTTTACGGATTTGAGCGCGTCGGCCAGGGCCCTGACACCGGCGGCGGGCCCCTTTACGGCTACTATCTCCAGACAGTTGTCGTGGTCGAGGCGCACGTGCTGGGCCGAGATGATGATGGGGCCGTGGTCGAAGGCGTCGGCGACGAATTCCTTGCGTATCAGGCCGGCTATGGCCTGCGAGCGGTTCTCAGAACCCTCCGCGCCTATGTAGGCGTCGAAGCGCCGCAGCAGCTCCCCCTCCAGCGAAACCCCGAACCGAGCCAGTTTGCCCTTCATTGTAGCACCTTTACTTAAATAGTTACACATTTCGCGCGCAGTGGGCAACCGGCTCTTGACGCCCGTCATAGGTCCAAAGTCCCCCTCCGGCCCGGGCCGAATAACGCCGGAGGCGTAGGCCCATGAGCCCATATCAGGAAGGCTCTAAATAAATATGATTGTAAGGCCGTTGATTGAATACAAGGAGAGTTAACGAATGAAGAAACTCGACATCAGCAAGCTGCTGCTGGCCTCGGCCTTCCTGGCCGCCCCCGCCGCCGCCCTCGACTTCGACAGCCTGCCGTCCGTAAAGGACATAGTGAAACAGGCCAAGTCGTCCCAAGCGGCCGTACCCGCCGCGTCCGCCGCCCAGGACGCCAGGACCGTGAAAGAATGGACCATCATGGTCTTCATCAACGGCAAGAACAACCTCTCGAGCTACGTCATACAGGACATGAACGAGATGGAAGTGTTCGGCCCTACCGACAATATCAACATCGTCACGCAGTCCGCCCGCATGAAGGAATCCGCACCGTCCTACCCGGACTATCCCGGCGGCGGCTACTACGACGACTGGGGCTACGGCCCCACCGTACCCCATCCCGGCTGGCCCAACCCCAACTGGAACATGCCCCCGATGATGCTGAAAGACGCCAAGGACGCCTCCACCGACTGGACCGGCACCCGCCGCTACCTCATCGTCAAGGACGGCGACAACGCGTCGCTCTCCTCCACCCTGCTGCAGGACCTGGGAAGCGTGGACATGGGCGACTGGCGTCAGCTCGCCGAGTTCGGCAAGTGGGCCAAGGCTAACTATCCCGCCAGGAAGTACATGCTCGTAGGCTGGAACCACGGCTCCGGCTGGGAGAAGGGCCTGGACCTGTTCCCCGCCGTCAAAGGCATCTCCTACGACGACGAGAGCGGCAACCACATCTCCACCCCGCAGCTGGCGCAGGCCATCGGCGAGATGGGCGGCGTGGACATCTACGCCTCCGACGCCTGCCTGATGCAGATGGCCGAAGTGGCCTACGAACTCAAAGACACCGCCAAGATCACCGTCGGGTCCGAGGAGAACGAGCCCGGCGACGGCTGGGGCTACCACGAGTTCCTCTCCCGCGTGCACTCTAACCAGGGCAACCTGACTCCCGACGTGATGGCCGCCGCGGCCGTGCAGGGCTACAAGGCCTTCTACGCGCCCAAGGGCACCGCCACCACCCAGAGCGCCATCCGCACCTCCGGCCTGGCCAGGTACCGCGACCTGCTGGACCAGTGGGTGGACCTGGCGATGACGGAAGACAAAGCCCTGCTGACCGCTGCCCGCAACGCGGCCGTCGGCTTCGGCGGGGCCGGGTCCAGGGACCTGACCCACTTCATGGAGCTGGTGCACGCCCGCACGCAGAACGCCGCGCTGAAGGCCAAGACCGTAGAGGCGATGAACCACTTCTACGACAAGGTGCTCGTCGACAACGCCACCACCGGCGCCAAGTTCGAGAAGGCCTACGGCCTGGGCGTGTACCTGCCCGGCTACAGCTTCGACGGCGACTACAACGAACTGGCCTGGTCAAAGGACGGCAAGTGGGACGAGTTCATGCAGTGGCTGACCGCTAAGTAAGAGAACTCCTCTCGCAAATAAAAACAGCCCTTCGCAAGAGGGGCTGTTTTATTTGAGGGGACGCTGCTTCCTATCTTCCTAACTTTTCAAAACCTAAAAGCATCACAGTCAGGACACTGCGATCTATCGGGTTAGGAAGATAGGAAGCAGCGTCCCCTAAGCTAAACCTGTTTGTAATCTTTGATAGCGTACCAGGCCTGGCCGAGGGCGATGCCGCCGTCGTTGGACGGGACCTGCCGGTTGGAGTAAACGATGAAGCCTTTTTTCCGCAGGGCGGCCGTGACGCCCTCGAGCAGGGCGCGGTTCTGGAACACGCCTCCGGAGAGGCACACCTTTTCCAGTCGGCACTCCCGCGCCGCCGCGGCGGCGACGGAGTCGGCGGCCGCGCGCGCCAGCCCGGCGTGCAGCCGCGCCGAGATCAGGCCCGGAGAACGGCCGGCCAGGCGGTCATTCACGGCCGCCCTGACGGCGGGCGCCGGGTCCAATTCCAGCAGGCCCGCCTCCGTTCTAAGTTCGAAGTTATAAGCGCCGGCGGCCCTGGCCGGCAGCAGGCTTTCCAGCTCCATGGGGCCTTGCGCCTCGTAGGTGGCCTCCGTCCTGACTCCGGCGATGAAGGCGAAGGCGTCGAAAAGGCGGCCCATGCTGGAGGTAAGCGGCGAGTTCACCCCGGCGTCCGTCATGCGGTCCACGGTGCGCAGCTCGGCCGCGGGCAAGCCGGCGAACAGCCGCCCCGCGGTCTTTTTCCACTCAGAGCCGTAGGCGGCCTTGATCAGCGCCAGCGCCGGGCGCCAGGCCTTGAGGGCGCCGGCGTCGCCGCCGGGCAGCCGGAAATACTTCAGATGGCCGGCCCTGCGCCAGGTCTTGCGGTCCACGACCAGCAGTTCCGACCCCCAGATCCTGCCGTCGGTGCCGTAGCCGGTGCCGTCCCAGACCAAAGCCAGGAACGGCCCTTGCAGGCCGTGCTCGGCGGCCACGCTGAGGGCGTGGGCGGCGTGATGCTGCACGGCCACCTTGCGGCCGGGCAGGGCGCGCGCCAGGGCCGAGGAGGCGTAGTCGGGATGCAGGTCATGCGCCACCAGCGCCGGGGCGACTTTGAGCAGCCGCCGCATATTGGCCAGCGTCTCGCCGAAGAAGGCCTGGTTCTGCGGCTCGGCCAGGTCGCCGATATGCTGGGACAGGAAAGCCTCGGCGCCGCGGGTGAGGCAGAAAGTGTTCTTCAGGTCGGCCCCGCAGGCGGCTACCGACGGGCCGGCGGCGGCCAGCTTTACGGCCGACGGCACGTAGCCGCGCGCCCGGCGGGCCAGGCGGATCTCTCCGGAGGCCTCGTAGGCCACGCTATCGTCGGCCCGG
Source organism: Elusimicrobiales bacterium (assembly GCA_050174915.1). GTDB lineage: Bacteria > Elusimicrobiota > Elusimicrobia > Elusimicrobiales > UBA9959 > UBA9959. The sequence continues at coordinate 37,251 of JBFXJL010000006.1, forward strand.
TTATGTATGAGCCGGTCATGATAAAGCGTGAAGGCTGCTACGCCCTTAAGCCGGGCCGCCGCCTCCGGCCTGTCCTTGCAGATGGGCTCGTCGCGGAAGTTTCCGGAGGTCATGACCAGCGGCCCGGTGAAACCTTTTTGCGCCAGCAGGGCGAACAGCGCGGCATGCAGCGGCGTATAGGGCAGCATAACTCCGAGCCGCGAGAGGGCGGGCGCGGGCTCGGAGAATTCCCCGCCCCTGCGGCGCAGCATCACTACCGGGGCCTCCGGCGAGCAGAGCGCCGCGGCCTCCGCGGCCGAGACGCGGCACAGCTTACGCGCGGCCGCCAGCGACGGGACCATGACGGCGAAAGGCTTGTGCGGGCGGCGCTTGGCGGCGCGTAATTTCTTCAGCGCGGCCGGAGAGTCGGCGCGGCAGGCCAGGTGGAAGCCGCCGAGGCTTTGCAGGGCGCCCACGCGCCCGGCGGCAAGCTCGGCGGCCGTACGCTCCAGCGCCGCCGGGCCCCGCAGGGTTTTCCCGCAGAGGTCCAGGGCCACCGACGGGCCGCAGGCCGGGCAGGCGTTGGGCTGGGCGTGAAAGCGCCTGTCCAGCGGGTCGCCGTACTCGCGCAGGCAGTCGGGGCACATCTTGAAGGCCGCCATGGTGGTGGCGGGCCTGTCGTAAGGCACGCTTTTAACTATGGTGAAGCGCGGCCCGCAATTGGTGCAGTTGGTGAAAGGATAAAGATAGCGGCGGTCGGCGGGATCCAATAGTTCGCGGCGGCAGTCGGCGCACAGCGCGAGATCGGCGGGAATAATGGCCGCGGCGGCGGCTTTCCCCCCGCTCTTGGTAATGATGAAGCTTTTATCCCCGGCTGGAGCGACGGCGAGGCTGACCACGGAATCCACCCTGGCGGCGGCGGGGCGGCGGCGGGAGAGGTCCTTTATGAACTTCTCCACCGAAGGGCCGGGGCCCTCGGCCTCTATGGTAACTCCGGAGGCGTCGTTGCGCACCCAGCCGCCCAGCGCGTACTCGGCCGCCAGCTTATAGACGTGCGGGCGAAAACCGACGCCCTGCACGACGCCTTTTACCAGGATTTTTTTTCTTACAATGGGGGCCACTTTATTTCCCGGTCACCACTTCGCCTTTCTTGTAATCCAGCTCGCTGCCGTACATGCTGTGCGGCACCAGGTACACCAGGGCCGTCACCGCGAAAGCGAGATTGAGCCAGAGCCGGGCGGGCCTCTCCTTGAGCGCCGCCCACAGCGCCGGCAGCCAGGCCAGCAGCATCAGCAGCGTCTTGTTGTCGGTCAGGTCGTAGCCGAAAGGGAAACCGGTCCAGGCAGCCCCGAAAGCGTAATGCTGCGTTATCGGCCCGAAGACGAAGCCCCCGGCGAGCAGGAAGGCCACGGTAGCCGGCACCGAATGCTTAACGGGCACGGCGCCAAAGGCCGAAGTCAGGAAGACGCGCACCGAGAACAGCATGAACAGGAACATCAGCACGATGTGGGGGATCAGCACCCAGCCCGGCACCGCGCCCTTGAAACGAGTCACCAGCGGCGCGGGAGTAAGCTCGGTCTCCCCCCGGGCCGTACGCACGAAAGTACGGTACTCCAGCTTCCCCGCCGGCGGCTGGTCCGGCAGCGAGCCGAACAGCCAGCCGTTGTTATAGACCAGGTCCAGGCGCTGCGGCGCGTCGTCGGTCTTATAGCGCTTCCAGAGCAGGTAGCCCTGCAGCGGCGGCGTGCTCTTGATCTTTATGACGCAGTCCCCGCCGGCCACGGTGCAGCTGCGCGGCAGCCGGTAGGCGAACAGCTCGCCCCCAGCCACCGGAACCCGCGACCCCTTCACCGGGTAAGTAGGCCCCGTGGCCCGCTGGAACACCGCGAACCCCAGCGTTATGATAAAACTCAGCACCCAAAATAAAGTTTTCTTCATCTATATTTAATTCTGCTGGATTGACGCATGGGCCGGGTTAGCAAAACCTTCATGAGGGTGAGGCTTGCGTAGCGCCGAACCCGATTGATGAGCGAGGCCACGGTGTGGCCGAGCGCGTTTTGCGTTCTGGCCCATGCGGCGATCCCCTAGCAGATCCTCGGCAATTGTTCCCCTTCGAGCATCAGCATTATCCGCGAGCCGCCGATGGAGGTCATCAGCCGCACCTGCGGCTTCTTTTCCTTCAGCATACGTCCGACGATGGCCGCGTTCCTGCCGTAGCGGTGCGCCCGCAGGGCCTTAAGGGCCGCCGGCGCCGCCGCCGCCGCCGTGAAGACCGCGATCTTCCCCTCGTTAGCCACGTACATCGGGTCCAGCCCCAGCAGCGCGCAGCCGTTGCGGGTAGCCGGAGAAACCGGAACCGAATTCTCCTCGATCTCCGCCGTAAGCCGGCAGGCCCCCGAGACCTCGTTGAGCACCGTGGCCAGCCCCCCGCGGGTAATGTCGCGCATGGCGCGCACGCCGGGCACCTTGAGCACCGCTTCGGCCAGGCCGTTGAGCGGGGCCGCGTCGCTCCTTATGCCGCCGCGCAGCCCCAGCCTGTCGCGGGCGTTCATCACCGCCACGCCGTGGTCGGCGAGGCCGCCGCTGACGAGAATAACGTCGCCGTGCTTAACCCGGGCCGAAGAAAGCGAGCGTCCCCGGGGAATAAGCCCCACACCCGAAGTATTGATGAACACCCCGTCGGCCTTGCCGCGCTCCACCACCTTGGTGTCGCCGGTCACTATCTTCACGCCGGCCTCGTCGGCCGCGCGGCGCATGGAGGCCGCTATGCGGGCCAGCAGCGCCCCTGGGAAGCCTTCTTCGAGGATGAAGCCGGCCGAAAGGGCCAGCGGGCGCGCGCCCTTGACCGCCAGGTCGTTGACGGTGCCGCAGACGGCCACCCGGCCGATGTCGGCGCCGGGGAACTCCACCGGCGTGACCACGTAGGAATCGGTGGTAAAAGCCAGCGTGGCGCCGGGGATCTTCACCTCGGCCGCGTCCTCCAGCGGCGCCAGGGCCGGGTTGGAAAAACTTTTCAGGAACACCCGCTCCACCAGCTCGCGGCTCAGCCGGCCGCCGCTGCCGTGCGCCAGCACCACTTTATCGAGTACAGCCATCAGGACCTCCCCTGCGCCTTCTTGGGCGCGTCGAAAACCGACAGGAATTTGCGGGCCGCGTCGGAAAGCTTCCGGCTGCGGCTGTGGACCAGGTAGATCGGCCGCAGGAACTCCGCGTCCGAGATCCTGAGCGCGTGCAGCGTGATGCCGTTCTCGTCCTCGCGGATGGCCGTGCGGGGCAGCAGCGAGACGCCGGCCCCGGAGGCCACCGCGGTCTTTATGGTCTCGATGTTGTCGAGTTCCAGTTTCACGCGCGGCTTGACGCCGTGGCTCTTGAGAAAGGCGTCGATGTAGCGCCGCGACGGAAAAGCGCGGTCGAAGAAGATGAAGTCCAGCTCCGCCAGCTCGCTCACGCTGACGGACTTGCGCCCGGCCAGCGGTGAGCCGGAGCCGGCGACCAGCGCCATCTCGTCCTTGGCCACCGGCAGCATGGTCAGCCCCGCGCATTTGCGGTACGGGCAGGCCAGGAAGCCGAAATCGGCCTTGCCCGACGAAACGTCGGAGTAGATCTGCGAGAAGTGGCGGTACTCCACGCTGATGCGCGCGCCCGGGGTCTGGGCCAGGAACTGCCGGATGTAGTTCTGGATGATGTAGGTGCCGGCGCTGTAGATCGTGGAGATACGGATCTCGTCGCCGCGCTTGTCGCGCTCCAGCGCGCAGATGGACCTGAGCGCGCCGTCGTAGACGCTGGCCACCTTGCGGGCGGCGTCGTAGAACTTCTCGCCGCAGGGCGTCAGCGTGATGCGGCCCGACTGCCGGTGGTAAAGCTTGCACTTGAGCACCAGTTCCAGTTTCTTGACCTGCTGGCTGACAGCGGACTGCGACACGTAGTTGAGCTCCGCGGTCTTGGAGAAGCTGCCGGTGTCGGCCAGGTCCCTGAAAACCTTTAAAGTCTCGATGTTCATCCTAGGCTCCGTACTTGAACCAGGCGGCGCAGGCCCCTTCGGAAGAGACCATGCAGGGGCCTACCGCGTTGGAAGGCGTGCAGGCCTTGCCGAAGAGCCGGCAGTCGGGCGGCAGCGCCTTGCCCAGCAGGATGCCGCCGCACAGGCAGCCCTTGGGCTCCGGCGCGTCGCGGTAGGGGATCTTGAAGCGCTTGACCGCGTCGAAGGCGGCGTAGGCCGCCGAGAACTCCAGGCCGGTGGCCGGGACCGTGCCGATGGCGCGCCACGAGGCCGCGGACACGGTGAATACCTCCGCCATCAACTTCTGGGCCGCGGGATTACCCGCCTTGCGCACGACGCGGAAATATTCGTCCTCCACCAGGGCCTTGCCGGCCACTATCTGCCGCAGCAGCATGTTGACGCCGGTGAGGATATCCAGCGGCTCGAAGCCGGTCACCACGCAGGGCACCTTGTGCTTCTCGGCTACAAAGCGGTAAGGCTCGAGGCCGATGATGGCGCTGACGTGGCCCGGCAGCATGAAGCCGTGGATCCGGCTCTCCGGGTCGGAGAGCAGCAGCTCCAGCGCCGGCGGCACCAGCTTGAAGAAAGCGGTGGACGAGAAATTCTTAAGCCCCGCCGCCCGGGCGCGCGCCACGGCGCCGGCTATGACCGGGGCGGTGGTCTCGAAGCCCACGCCGATAAACACCACCTGGCGCGCCGGCTCGGCCGCGGCCAGCTCCACCGCGTCGAGCGGCGAGTACACCACGCGGATGTCGGCGCCGCGCTCGCGCATGGCGTGCAGGTCCAGGCCCTTGGAGCCTTTCACCTTGAGCATGTCGCCGAAAGTGGTAATGATGACGCCGGGCATTTCGGCCAGGGCCAGCACGCGGTCGATGTCGCCCTGCGAGGTAACGCAGACCGGGCAACCCGGGCCTGAGAGCATCTTGAGCTCGGCGGGGAAGAGCTTGCGCAGGCCGCTGGCCGCTATGGCCATGGTGTGCGTGCCGCAGACTTCCATGAAGTTCACGCGCCCGCCGGTGAGGGCGGCCGCGCGCGGGGCCAGCTTTTCCATCTCGGCCACGGCGGCGGCGCCGAGGGCGCGGTCGCGCCAGAGGGGCGAAGCGAAGCGGTCGGAGTTCTTCATGGGTTGGTATGCCCCAGCGGCCCGGAGGCGTCGGCGTGGTCCTTGCCGTAGATCTCGGCGAAGAGCTTCAGCGTTTCTTCGGCTTCCTTCTGCTCGAGCACCTGGATGGCGAAGCCAGCGTGCACCAGCACATAATCGTTCTTCTTGGCGGCGGGGACCAGGTCCAGCGACACCTGGCGCCTGACGCCGCTGAAATCCACTTCCGCGTTATTGTTCTTGAGGGAAAGTATTTTCCCGGGGACGGCGAGGCACATAGATTCTCCAGTCGCGCAATATAAGTTTTATTAATACCCGCTTTAGCAATTATACTATTTGCGCAAGCGGCATATAAATGATGACACCTTGCTATTACCGACTGCCGCGCGGTCCGGCCCGCCGCTCGCTCATAGAGCGTGCGCGGCGGAAGAGGGCCTGCGGTCCTCCGCCGGCGAAGAACTCGCCTCGCACACAGTGCTCGGCTCAGACATTCTTCGCCGCGGCCTTAATGATAGGCCGTCCGCTGCGGACCTTGGCCCTGCGCACTAAAATCGCTCCCGACGGGCCGGACCGCGCAGCGCCGATCTTGCGCTCGACTTAAAAGCAAGGCCAGACAAAATAAAAAGGCCGCAGCATTTCTGCTGCGGCCTAAATATGCGCGGGAAGGGAGTTGAACCCATAAGACCTTTCGGTCACACGGTCCTGAGCCGTGCGCGTCTGCCAGTTCCGCCACCCGCGCTTAAAACGATATTGGTATGGTTGGGATAGGATTCGAACCTATGTAGGGCGTAGCCCGACGGTTTTACAGACCGTTGCTTTTGACCGCTCAGCCACCCAACCAAGAAATAAAGATCAAAACTACAGGACTTATAGTATACAAAAAAATCAGCTACTCTCAAAAGCCCCGGCCGGAAAATAGCGCGCCGCTCAGAAAGGCAGCGCCAGGAAGAAGACCTCGGGCCGCACCAGGTGGTAAAGGTTTATAACCGCGCCCAGGGCCAGGAAGGGGCCGAACGGCATGTGGGACATGCGGTCGGCGCGCTTCAAGAGCAGCAGGCTCACGCCGTAAACCGAGCCGAAGAAGGAAGCCATGATGACCGCGGTGAAGACGCCCTGCCAGCCGCAGAGCGCGCCGATGCCGCCCATCAGGAAGATGTCCCCCTCCCCCACGGCGTCCTTCTTGTAGATCTTCTTGCCCAGCAGCGCCAGCGCCCAGATGAAGCCGGCCCCGGCCGCCGCGCCGCCGGCCGAAGCGGCCAGCCGCGCCGCCCAGCCGCCGTCCAGGTGCGGGTTGAAGTAGCTGCCGCCGATGCCGAGCGCGAACAGGATCAGCGAAAAAGCGTCGTTGATCATCATGGTCTCAAAATCGATCACGCTGACCACGATAAGCACGTAGACGGCCAGCAGGCTGACCGCCAGCCAGCCGGGACTGCCCCACCACCGGGCCACGAAAACGGCCGTCAGCACGCCGGTGAGCAGTTCCACGAAGGGGTACTGGGCGGAGATGGGCTCGGCGCAGGAACGGCAGCGGCCGCGCAGCAGCATATAACTGAGCACGGGGATATTATCCCAGGGCTTGATGGGAGCCAGGCACCTGGGACAGCGTGACGGCGGAAAAACTATGGACTCGCCCCGGGGCAGGCGGGAGATGCAGACATTGAGAAAACTGCCGAACAGCAGCCCCAGCACGAAAGCGAGGAGGACAATGGCCATGGTTATATTTTAACAATTGGCCGGGCATAAAAAAACCCCGCGCCGTAAGACGCGGGGTTCTTTTTTCCGGGATACCTTGTATTAGAAGGCGGACCAGGGGGTGCGGGGAGCAGTTGCAGCGTCGGCGCGGCCCTTTATGTCCTCGTGCGTGCAGCTGACATTGAAGTTGCCCCAGGTGGTGGCGACGTTGGGGTCACCGAAGTAAGCCCAGCCGCCCGCGTCGGCGACAGCGGCGCCGGAGGCCACAAGGACCACGGTGCGGATGTCAGCGTGCGCGGTGCCCGGCAGCTTGGCCACGGGGATCTCGGCGATGTACTTAGCCTGGTCGGTAAGACAGCTCAGGATGTTACCGGCCCCCTCAGTGTTGGACGGGAACCAGCCTTCGTTGTCGCCGTAATACACCTGTATGGCGCTGCGGACCGAGGAGAGCGCGCCCTTGGTGGCGCCTTCCTTGGACTTGTTGATCAGGTCGGCGAACTTCGGTATGGCGATGGCAGCCAGAATACCGATGATGGCGACGACGATCATGAGCTCTATCAGGGTGAAGCCCTTTTTGTTGTTCTTCATTAGTTTTACTCCCTCCTTAACTTTCCCCCCATGGATGATATATAGATAATGCCTTAGGGGTTCTCTCAAATCTACATAATCCGCCAACCCTTGTCAAATAAAAAATCCCCCTTTCGGGGGATTCTTTATTCAGCCTAAAAAAAACACGGAAGGGAAGGGATTCGAACCCTTGATACCCTTTCGAGTATACAGACTTTCCAGGTCTGCGCCTTCAACCACTCGGCCACCCTTCCGTAAATCTTTCCGGCCGCAGGCAGGCTGGCCCGCGGTTTTATAATTTTAGGATATTTGGTAACATGAAACAATGGCGAAAGAGGAAAAGAAGGATAAAATCGAACAGGTAGCGACCAACCGCAAGGCCAGGTTCGATTATTTCATCACCGACACCTACGAGGCCGGCCTCTCCCTGGAGGGCCCCGAGGTCAAGTCGCTGCGGCTCAAGCAGGCCACGCTGACCTCCGCTTTCGCCCGCGCCGAAAAGGACGGCCTGTACCTCTACGGCCTCCACATAGCGCCCTACGCCTACAACACCCTCAAAGAGATAGACCCGGTGCGCACCCGCAAGCTGCTGTTGCGCGCCCCCGAGGTACGCAAGCTCACCGGCGCGCTGGCCACCAAGGGCATGTCCCTGGTGGCCCTGGAAGTGTACTTCAAGAACGGCTGGGCCAAGGTGCTGCTGGGCCTGGCCAAGGGCAAGAAGGCCGGCGACAAGCACGAATCCATCAAGAAGCGCGACGCGGACCGGGAGCTGCGCCGGGAGTACAAGGAAAAATTTAAGGGCTAGCGGCGCCCGCCAAACAAAAAAGCCCCGGAGACGGGGCTTTTTTTGCGCCCGGAGAGGGCCTAGAACCGGAAACCCGCGCTGGCGTTCACCAGCGCCCTGTCGTGCGTGTAAGTGAGCCCGGCGGCCAGGTAGCCCAGGTTCACCTTGGCCCGCAGGCCGGCCGTGAGGCGCGGCTCGGAGACGCGCACCTGCTTGCCGGTCAGCGCCGCGTCACCCACCGTCTGGGCTTCCAGGCGGGTAAAGTCGTAGCCCACGCCCAGGAACGGCGCGACCACGGGGACATTGATGGAGCAGACCAGGCTGGTGTTGAAATGGACGGCGTAGAAATAGCGGTGCGTGGCCATGTTGGCCATGCCCACCAGGGTGGCGTTGACCTTGTATTTCTCGTCGGAGACGTTCCAGAGGCCGTAGCGCAGGCCGCCGCCGGCCACCGAGATCCCCTCGAAGGAGCCGCCCCGCACGAAGCCGTCCACGCGGTACGGCATGCCTATCTCCGCCTGGATCACGCCCAGGCCGAAAATGTTGTCGCGCTTGAGGATAGTATTGTTGTGGGAGGGCTTGAGCTGCATCATGCCGCGCACGCCCAGGTCGAAACCGCCGAAGCCCAACGGCCTGGCGGTCTGGTTGGAGCCGGAGCCGAGCAGGCTGCCCAGGTCGGCGGCGAAAGGCTTGAGCGCGGAGGCGGAAGCGTTATAGAAATTATCGTAGCCGGCGGCGGCGGCGCCGGAGGCGCAGAGCAGCAGCGCGAGGACCGGGAGCAGTATCTTTTTTGACATTGGAAAAACCTCTGTTGAATTAATCGCCGGTGCCGCCGAGCACTTCCTTCACCGTGGTGAGCCCGAGCAGCACTTTCTCCAGGCCGTCCATCGCTATCGTGCGCATGCCGTTGCGCATGGCGATCTCCTTGACGGGGATGGCGGAAGGGTCCTTGAGGAGCTGCATGCGGATCTCGTCGTTGAGGACGAGGAGTTCATGCATACCGCAGCGGCCCTTGAAGCCGGTGCCCTTGCAGATGTCGCAGCCCTTGGGCTTCCAGATCTTGGCGCCGGCGGGGATCTTGACGTTGTTAGCTTCGAAAACGGCTATTTCCTCGGGGCTGGGCACGCCTTCTTCCTTGCAGTCCTTGCACAGGCGGCGCGCGAGGCGCTGGGCCAGCACGGCCTTCATGGTGTTGGCCACCACGAAGCGCGGCAGGCCCATCTGCGTGAGGCGCTCGAGGGCCGAGGGCGCGTCGTTGGTATGGATGGTGGAGAAGACGAGGTGGCCCGTCATGGCGGCTTCCAGCGCGATGTGCGCCGTTTCCTCGTCGCGGATCTCGCCGACCATGATGACGTCGGGGTCGAGGCGCATGAAAGAGCGGAGCGCGCTGGCGAAGTCGAATTTCTTGTTGGCGCCCAGGCTCACGTCGGGGTTGACCGGCACCTGGATGATGCCGTCGATATTGTACTCCACCGGGTTCTCGGCGGTGATGATCTTGATGTCGGGGCGGTTGACGTAGTTGAGGCAGCCGTAGAGCGTGGTGGATTTACCAGAGCCCGTGGGGCCGCAGACCAGCATCAGGCCGAAATTTTTCTTGCCGCCGATACCCTTGAACTGGTCCAGCAGTTTCTTCTCGGTGTCGGGCAGGAAGCCCATGATCTTGATGTCCACGCGCACCGAAGCGCGGTCGAGGATACGCATCACGCAGCTCTCGCCGAACACGGTGGGCACTATCTCGACGCGGAACTCTATGGGGTTGCCCTTGGCGATGATCTGAATGCGGCCGCTCTGGGGAATGCGCCGCTCCGTGATGTTCATCGAATTCGACATGATCTTGATCTTGGCGCTGATGGCCTGGCGGTAGGCCCAGGGGATCGTGAAAGAGGCCGCGCGCAGCATGCCGTCCACGCGGTAGCGCACCATCACCTTGGAATTCTTGCCGTTGGGGTCCTCGAACGGCTCGATGTGGATGTCGGAGGCCTTGATGCTGAGCGCGCCGAGGATGATGGCGTTGACCAGCTTTTCCACTTCGGGCGCGCTGGCGTCCACGTCGCTGATGTCCTTCTTTTCCTCGCCGGCCATCGAGATGGCGCCCTCGTCCCCTTCGGGGACGGTCTGGGACTGCTGCACCTGCTCCACCAGCTGGGCCACCTGCGCGCTGTCCTGCTTGCCGTAAACGGTGTCGAGCACCTTCAGGATCCAGGGGGCGAGGGCCAGGTAAGGCTTGACGTCGAGGCCCGTGCGCAGGCCGATGTCTTCGAGGATAAGGAAATCGCGGGGGTCAGCCATAGCCAGCGCCAGGGCGTTGTCCTGGCGAGCGAAAGGGACGCACATCTGCTTGCGGGCGATCTGCTCGGGCAACAGCTGCACCACCTCGGCCGGCGGCTCCATCTTGGACAGGTCCACGGCCTTGAAGCCCCACTCGTCGGCGAGCACCTTGAGCAGCTGCAGCTCGGGGATCAGCTTGCCTTCGAGGAGCGCCTGCTGGACGTGCCGGCCGTCCTTCTTGGCGTTGTCCTCCACCGCGGCCATCTGCTCTTCGGATATGAGTTTGCCCTCTATGAGGATCTCCCTCATGTTCCGTTTACGCTGAAGACCTTTGGGCGGTGGCATGCGTTATTATTATAAATCTATTTGACTGAAACTTACAAGGCGGATTTTAAGGCCCTTTCAGGGGGAGAACTCCAGCTCGTCCCCCTCCTCCACGCGGCCGGCGCACCGGCCCGACGGCAATTCCAGCACGCCGCGGGCCCCGGCCACCCAGGGCGAGAAGCGCCAGGGCCGCAGGTTTCCGATGACCCGCAGTACGCGGCCCTGCCGGTCCACAAAAACCGCATCTATCGCAAATCTCATAAAGCACATGTGTATCATGGCGCAGGGTTCCAGCCAAAGCCCTTCCTCAGCGCCCAGGCCGGCGCGCGGGATGAGGCCGAGCAGCCTGGTCTCGAAAGTCTCTGCCCTGGCGGCCGAGGCGCTGACCGGCAGTCCTTTGGTCTTGTTGAAAACTTTCACATCCCCCCCTAGCGCAGCAGCGCGAACTTGCCGGTGGCCGAATCCGAGTCCGTCCTGACGCGGAACACATAAACCCCGCTGGCGACTTCGGCGCCGTACTCGTTGCGGCCGTCCCAGGAGAGACCGGCCAGTTTCTTGACCAGCTCACCCTCGGCCGTGTAAATCTTTATCTCCAGGCCGGCGTTGTCGAAACCGGCCGCGGTCTTGAAGGCCACCAGCCGGTGCGAGGCGGGACGGAAGGGGTTGGGATAGGCGGAGGCCTTTTTCTCGGCGGCGGCGTAGCTCCGGCAGGGCAACACCTTGCAGACGGCTTTGTAGGCGTTGACGCGGCCCCAGCCGTAGTCCCGGTCGGGGCCGGCGGGGCCGAGGTCGTCGGCGGAAGTCTTGAGCGCGTCGAACACCTGCGCGGCCGTGTTTGAGGGCTTGGCGGACCACACCAGCGCGGCCACGCCGGCCGCCAGCGGCGAAGAGAAGGAGGTGCCGCTGGCCGAGGCATAGCCGTTGTTGAGGTCGGTAGTGTAGAGTTCCACTCCGGGCGCGGCGAGGCCCCGCGTTATCATTTCGGTGCCGTAGTTGGAAAAGGAGGCGGTCTGGTCCTGCATGTCGGTGGCCGAGACGGCGTAGACATTATTACAGACGGCCGGCGAGTCTATCACCGGCGCCCCCTCGTTGCCGGCGGCGGCGAAAACCATCAGGCCTGCCCCGGTAGCGGCGTTCACGGCGTTCTGCATGGCCGTAGAACAACCGCCCAACCCCGGGGCGCCAAGGCTGATATTTATTACCACTTTGCCCAGCTCAGGGGTATTGTGCAGCGGGATCAGCTCGTTGACGGCCGCGGCTATGGCGCCCTCGTCCGTGCTGCAAGAGAAAAGCCCGGCGGCGTCGGCGCAGGCCTCGGTGCAGCCGGAGTCGGAGAAGACCTTCATGGAGATCAGCCGCGCCCCCCACGAGACGCCCGCCACGCCGGCGGAATTGTCAGAGGCGGCGGCGGCCACGCCGGCCACGCGCGTGGCGTGATTGCAGGCGGCCGTGGGCGGCTGGTCGTCGGAAACTGTCGGGGAGGGCTCGGGCGTAAAGGCCCGGCTGACGCCTGACAGCTTGCCGGCGAGCTCGGGGTGGGAGCCGTCTATGCCGGTGTCGATGACGGCCACGGTGACGCGGCTGCTGACGCCGGTCTCGTACTCCCAGGCGCCGTAGGCCTGAACCCGGGCCAGGGCGTACTGCGAGTTAACGTAAGGGTCCGCGGGCACGCGGTGCGGGCGGTAAACGCGGTTGGGTTCGGCCCAGTCAACGGCGGGCAGCGCTTTAAGGAAATCCAGGCCGGCCTGCACGCCGTAGTCTTCGGAAAAAGCCACGATGGACCAGTTGAAGCGCCCGAAAGTGCGGGCTATGGAAAAACCGGCCGGGGCCAGCTGCGCCGCGGCGGCCGCCGTGGAGACTCCGGCGCGGAAGCGCACCAGCGCCGAGCCGGAAACCGCGTCGAGGTGGGCGACGGCGCCAGAAGCGGGAACGACGCGCCGAAGGCGCTCGACCCGGCGGGCGTAGGCGCCGGCGGGCGGCAGCAGCAGCAGGGCCGCCAGGGCTAGGGTCGCCGGCTTCCCGTGGAATCGCATTATTTGCCTTTCTTGGTCCAGGCCGCGATAACGGCGGACTCTACCGCGCTTTTGAAGGCCCCGTCGGTGAAGACGAGGGCGGGCGGGAAGGCCACCCAGAAGGCGCCCTCCTCTTTTTTGGAAACCATCACGCCGGCGGTCACCTGGAGTTCCCCGTCGATAACTATCTCGGCGTTGGCCACCCGCACCGGCGACTTGAGGGGCTTGAGGGATTCCACCTTGGCCTTGGGCCGGGCGGCGGTCTTAACCGGGGAGCAGCCGTTCTTGAAACAGGTTTCCAGACGGCCGTAGAGGGCCTTGGAGAGCAGGCGGATATCGACGTAGGTGCGGCCTTTGTTCTCGGTGGCGGGCAGCACCACGGCGCCCCCTTCCCAGCCGATGCCGGCCACGGCGAACGGGCCGAACGAGAACTCGGCGGAGGCGGCGCCTTTCACCTGGGCGGGCTTCACCGCGGCTATCTGCAGCGCGGCCGCGGATTGCGCGGCCAGGCAGAGCAGGAGGGCGCTAGCGAGCCTTCTCATTTTCCCTCCGCACGATGGCGACCAGGTTGTAGATGTCGTCGAGCTCGTAGTCCGCGCCGGAGACCGGCGTGTCGAACTCGTTGCCGTACTTGGCCCAGGCGGTCTTCATGCCCAGCGCCTTGGCGCCCTTGATGTCGCGCTCGGCCCAGTCCCCCACCATGATGGCGGCGCCGGGCTCGACTTCCATCAGCGACAGGATCTTCTTGAACGGCTTGGGGGACGGCTTCTTCTCGCCGGTGTCCTCGAAGGTGACCACGTGCTCGAAGTAGTGGTGCAGGCCCAGGCCCACGATGCGCATCCAGACGGAGAGGCGCGGCGCGTCGGAGACCACGCCCATGCGCACGCCCATCTTGAGCAGGTCGGTCAGCGCCATCTTCACGTGCGGGTAGAGGGTCATGTGGCCCTCCTTGGCGCGCTTGTAGCCGATGATGCCGGCGGCGAGGATCTTGGGATCCACCTTGCCGAACTCCTTCATCAGCACCTTGTCGAAGATGTTCTGGTCCTCGATGCCTTCCTTCCAGTAGATCTCGAAGATCTTCTCCCGGAGCTGCTCCTTGTGCATGGGCAGGCCGGCGTCGATCATGGCGTCCACGGCCGCGTCCACCGCGGCGCGCTTCATGCGCATGAAGTCCATCAGCGTGTTGTCTATGTCCAGGATCACCGCTTTTATCATATCAGCTCCGGGCCCGGGGGCCGCTTTATTTGGAAACGCGCTCCACGTAGGTGCCGCTGCGGGTGTCCACCCGGATCTGGTCGCCCTCGTTGATGAACATGGGCACCTTCACCACCAGGCCGGTGTTCACGGTGGCGTCCTTCATGGTGTTGGAGACGGTGTCGCCGCGCACGCCGTCGACGGTGTGGGTGACGGTCATCACCAGGTTGGCGGGCAGCTGGATGGTGAAGAAGGCGTCGTTGAGATAGATGCCTTCCACGGGCATGTTCTCGGTCATGTAGGGCAGCATCGCCTTGATCTTCTCCTTGGGCATGCCCACCTGCTCGAAGGTGGTGTCGTCCATGAAGTAGGCCATGTCGGCTTCCGAGTACACGTAGGTCTTGGGGCGCTTCTCCACCATGACGTCCTTGAACTTGTCCTCGGGCCGGTAGGCGGTCTCGATGATCGAGCCGGTCTCGATATTGGTCAGCTTTACGCGCACTACGGCGCGGGCCTGGGACTTGCGGTGATGCTGCACGGTCATCACCTCGACCATCTGGCCGTTCTCGTTGATGAACATGCTGCCTTCTTTGAATTGACTTGCGAGTATCATGGGTATCTCCTGTTTGGTTTAGTTGAAACTGCCTACATGCCCCTGACCGGGGCGGGGTTGGCGGCGCGGTAAGCCATGGCCTTGAGCGCGAGGATGCGCTTCTCCATCGGCGGGTGCGTGGCCAGCAGGTCCGCCGCGAAACCGGATTTCTCCTCGATGAGGCTGCCGCGCGGGTCGGCGATGCACATGTGCGCCACGCCGTTGTTGACGGCGTTGGTGGGCATCACGGCGGCGCGGATCTTCTCCAGCGCGGAAATGAGGCCCTCGGGGTTGCGGGTAAGCTCGGCGCCGGTGGCGTCGGCGAGGAATTCGCGCTGGCGCGAGATGGCCATGGCCAGGACGCGCGAGATCAGCGGGGCCAGGATGACGAGCACGAGCCAGAGCAGGAACAGCAGCACGGCGCCGCCGCCCCCGCTCCTGCGGTTGGAGCCGCCCGACGAGGAGCCGCGGTACGAGCTCCTGCCCCGGTAGCGCGAGCTGCGCCCGGCGAAATCGGAGAGCAGGGCGATGGCGCCCATCAGGGCGGCCACCACGGTCATCAGGCGGATGTCGTAATTGCGCACGTGGCCCATCTCGTGGGCCACCACGGCCTGCAATTCCTCGCGGTTGAGGGAGGCCAGCAGGCCTTCGGTGACGGCGATAACGGAGTTGGCCGGGCTGGTGCCGGTGGCGAAGGCGTTGAGGTCCTGGTCGGGGACTATATAGGCGGCGGGGGCCGGCAGGCCGGAGGCGGTGGCCATCTCCGCCACGACGTTGATGAACTGCTTTTCCCGCTCGTCGAGCGGGTCGGCGCGGCGGGCCATGGTGGAGCGCAGCACCATGCGCGCGCCGTTGAAATAGCTGTTAAGCATCAGGCCGGCGCTCACGATGAGCGCGAGGATGGTGGCGAAAGGCACGTTGTTGCCCCCCCCCTGGTAGCGCCCGGGGGCGACGCTCTCCTGATAGGCGGTGGTGGCCAGGTCTCCCAGGGAGGGCAGGTCCCGGCCGAAGTTAAGGTAGAAATAGTCGAACCCCAGGCCGATGACCAGGAAAAAAGCGGTGAACGCGGCCATGATGAGGACCGTCGTTCGCCTGTTGGAAGCCTGCTGTTCGTAGATGTTCATAAAAAACCCGGCCGCCGGAAACCCGGCGGCCGGAGAGTTTTTTTAGACCGCGAGGTTCACCTTGGGGTTCTCGCGTTCGGGGGAATCGGCGGGAAGCTCCCACAGCTCGGAGGCCGAGAAGCCCAGCAGGGCCGCGAACAGGTTGGTCGGGAACACCTGCTGCGCGGTGTTGAACTTGGTCACCACGTCGTTGTAGAACTGGCGGGCGAAGGCTATCTGGTTCTCGGTGTGGGTCAGTTCTTCCATCAGCTTCTTGACGGATTCGTCGGCCTTGAGGTTGGGATAGTTCTCGGAGAGGGCGAACAGCCGGCCCAGGGCCTGGGTCAGCATGCCTTCCTTGGCCAGGATGTCGTGCGTGCTGCCGCCCTGCCCCGCCGTTACGGCGGCCGCGCGGGCCTGGATGACGCGCTCGAGGGTCTCCCGCTCGAACTTCATCTCGCCCTTGACGGACTCGACGAGGTTGGGGATCAGGTCGTGGCGCCGCTTGAGCTGCACGTCGATCTGGCGGAACGCGTTGGCCACCTGGTTGCGCAGGCGCACCAGGCCGTTGAACGTGAACACCAGGTAGGCCGCCAGGGCCAGCAGTACTATGGCTAATATGATCATGCTATGTCCTCCCTATTATTTCGCCGCGGACTTCGTCATTATCTCGCAGCCCGTCTTGGTCACGAGCACCGAATCTTCTATGCGCACGCCGAACTTGCCGTTGAGATAGATGCCCGGCTCCACCGTGACGGCCATGCCGGCGCGCAGCGCCACGTCCACCCGGGTGTTGACCCTGGGGAACTCGTGGATCTCCAGGCCGATGCCGTGGCCGGTGCCGTGGATGAAGTACTGGCCGTAACCGGCGTCGGAGATGGTGTCGCGGCAGGCTTTGTCCACGGCGATCGCGTTCACGCCGGCCTTCACCTTGGCCAGGCCCGCCTTCTGGGCGGCCAGCACTATCGAATAGACCTTCTTGAATTCCTCGGTGGGCCGGCCGTGGAAATAGGTGCGGGTGATGTCGGAGCAGTAGTGGTTGTAGACGCAGCCGTAGTCCAGCAGCACGGCCTCGTTGTTCTTCAACTTCCGCTCGGAGCTCACGTGGTGCGGCAGGGCCGAGTTGGGGCCGAAGCCGACGATGAGGTTGAAGGACGGGCCCTTGGCGCCCATCGCCTGCATGATGTCCTCGAGCTCGCGGTAGACGGAGAGCTCGGTGCGGCCGGTCTTTATGCGGGGCTTGATCAGGGCGAAAGCCTTGCCGGCTATCAGGCAGGCCTTGCGCAGGTCCTGCGCCTCCTGGCCCTCCTTGATCGCGCGCAGGGAGCCTACCAGGCCGCCCTTCTCGACGAAACCGTTCTTGCGCCAGAGATTGCCGCGGTTGTAGGTCTCGTACTCCGGGTCGAAAGCGGTCTTGGCCAGCTTGTACTTGCGGCGCAGGTCCAGCACGGCCTGCTCGAAGCCGCCTTCGGGCACTACCGGCTCCACGTGGGACGCCTTGGCCTTGAAATCCTGCAGCAGCATGTTGGGCACTATGCCCCAGGCGGCGTCGCGCGACACCAGCAGCAGGTAGTCGTCCATGTGGTAGCCGGTCAGGAAGCCGATGTCGAGGTTGCGGGTCACCACGATGGCGTCTAGTTTTTCGCGCTTGAGCAGGCCCTGCAGGTCTTTTATGCGCTTGGCGTGTATGTTCATATGTGCACCCCGGGAAACAGGTTAGTCCCGGCTCCGGGCCGGGGCTCCTATTATACAATTTTTATAATTATCGGTACCGGGCGGTGCGCAGCAGGCCGGAGCGGTTGAGCAGGAACTCGGCGGCGGCCAGCAGCGTGCCCAGGCCGTAGCGCACGCTGGCCGGGAATGAAATGGACGAGGCGTCGCCGAAATACTTGGCCGGCACCGGGATGTCCCCGATGCGCAGGCCCTTGAAAGCGGCCTGGAAGAGCAGTTGGGAGTCGAAAGAGAACCCGTTATCGTTGCCGGCCCAGGAGAGGCGCTCCAGCGCGGCCCGGGAGTAGGCGCGCAGGCCGCTGTGCCACTCGCCCAGGTTCTGCCCGGCCGCCAGGTTCTCCACCATCGTCAGGAACCGGTTCGCGGCGTATTTATACACCGGCATCCCGCCCGCCAGGGCCTCGGCCCGGGTGCGGATGCGGTTGCCCAGCACGATGTCGCAGATGCCGCCCTCTATGATGCCCGTCATGAACGGGAGCACGCGGGGATCGTACTGGTAATCGGGGTGCAGCATCGCCACTATATCAGCGCCGCGCTCCAGCGCCAGGGCGTAGCAGGTCTTCTGGTTGGCGCCGTAGCCCAGATTGCGCGGGTGCCGCCGGGCCGTCAGGCCCAGGCGCAGCGCCAGCTCGTAGGTGCCGTCGGAGGAGCAGTCGTCCACCAGTATTATCTCGTCGAAGGCGCCGGCCGGCAGGGCGGCCACGGTGGCCTCGAGGGTTTTAGCGGCGTTATAGGCCGGCAGGACGATGATCTTCTTCATTTCGGGGCCAGGGCGGCGGCCAGGGCGGCGTACTGCTCCAGCGACAGTTCCTGCGGCCGCGCGGTGGGCTTGAGGCCGAGCGCGGCCACGGCTCCGGCGGAGACGGCTTTCTCTACGCCGCACAGGGACAGCGAGTTGATCAGCGTTTTGCGGCGGTGGCTGAAAGCCTTGCGGATGAGCGCTCGGAAAGCGGCCTCCCGCGACGGGTCGGGAAAGTAGGCGCGGGGCCGGAAGCGCAGCACGGAAGAATCCACGGCGGGCACGGGGCTGAAGCTGGCCGCCCCGATGTCCATCAGGAGTTCGGCCGAGGCGCGCGAGGCGGAGAGCAGCGACAGGTAGCCGTAGTCGCTGTCGCCTGGCGCGGCGGTGATGCGGCGGGCCACCTCCTTCTGGAACATGAACACCGCGGCGGCGGTGCCCGGATAGAGCAGGGTCTTCTCCAGGATGGCGGTGGAGCACTCGTAGGGCAGGTTGCCGATGAAAGCGGCGCGGCCGGGGCCGGCCACCGCCGCCAGGTCGGCCTGCAGGAAATCCACGTTCACGATCTCCAGCCCCGGGAAGCGGGAGCGCAGCGCCGGCAGCAGGGTCTTGTCTATCTCCACGGCCCGCATGCGCGGGTATTTGGGATACAGGAACTCGGTGAGCGCGCCGCCGCCGGGGCCGATCTCGGTGACGGAATCGAACGCCTCCTCGTCGAGTGCGCCGGCTATGGCGGCGCAGATGCCCGCGTCCTTGAGAAAAACCTGGCTGTATTTAGGCATTTATTTTGTCAGCGCTGGAACGACTCGGCCAGCATCCCGGTCTTGAGCCTTATCTCCTCGCCCAGTTTCCAAACGTCGCCGGCGCCCAGCGTCAGGAAGACGTCGCCGGGGCGCAGCTCTTTGAGGGTCTCCAGCACCCCGCCGAAGGCGGAGGCCGGTGCGCCGTTGCGCCGCAAGGCACGCAGGATCAGGCCGGAATCCACGCCGGGCAGCGGCTTCTCGCCGGCGGCGTAGACCGGGGCCACGTACACGCGGTCGGCCCGGCCGAAGGCGCGGCCGAACTCCTTGTGGAGCAGCGCCGTGCGGCTGTAGCGGTGCGGCTGGAACAGCGCTACCAGGCGGCGGCCCGGGAACAGCCCGCGCGCCGCCTCCAGCGTGGCCCGGATCTCGGTCGGATGGTGCCCGTAGTCGTCGAAAAAGTCCACGCCGCCCGCCGAGCCCAGCCGGTCCATGCGGCGCTTCACGCCGGCGAAGTTCCAGAGGCCGGCGGCGAGCCGGCCGAAGTCGAAACCGAGGTAAGAGCCGGCGGCCAGGGCCAGCAGCGAGTTGCGCACGTTGTGCGCGCCGCCGCAGCGCAGCCTTATCCGGCCCTTGAGGCGGCCGCGGAACCAGGCCGTGTAAGTCGTACCCTCCGGCGAGAATTTTACGTCCCGGGCCTGCCAGTCGGCGTTCCGGCCGGTGCCGCAGGTGACCGTCGGGGTCTTGACCAGCGGCAGGATCTCGCGGATGACGGGATCGTCGGTGCAGAGCGCGGCCAGGCCATAGAAGGGCACCTTGTTGATGTGCCGCACGAAGGCCTCCTTCAGCGCGCCCATGCTGCCGTAGTGGTCCAGGTGGTCGGAATCGATGTTGGTGACACAGGTGACCAGCGGGGAGAAGTAGAGGAAGGAACCGTCCGATTCGTCGGCCTCGGCCACCAGATAATGGCCGCCGCCCAGCTTGATATTGGAGCCCGCGCCCTTGATGATGCCGCCCACCACGGCGGTAGCGTCCGCGCCGGCGGCCTCGAGGGCCGCGGCGGTCATGGTGGTGGTGGTGGTCTTGCCGTGCGTGCCGGCTATGGTGACGGTCTTCTTGAGGCGGGCCAGGCTCGAGAGCATCAGCGCGCGGCGCGCCACCGGCAGGCCGCGCCGGAAGGCGGCTGCCAGTTCCGGGTTGTCGGGTTTCACCGCCGAGCTGACCACTACCACGTCGGGCGAGCCCAGGGCGGCGGCGGAGTGGCCTTCGGTGAATCTGGCGCCCTCGCGCTGCAGGGCCTTGGTGATCTCGGAGGCCCTGGCGTCGGAGCCGCTGACCTTGTAGCCGAGGCCGAGCATCAGGCGGGCGATGCCGCTCATGCCGATGCCGCCTATGCCTATGAAGTGCGCCGTCCTGACGCGCGACATGTCCAGTTCTTCGGTGTAATTCGTTTTCATGGGTTCCCCGTCAGCAGCGCTTTCGCGTCCAGCCAGGCGTCGGCGGCCGCCACGGCCTCCGGCCAGCCGGCCTCGTTAAGTTCAATTATAACAGTATCGCCGCCGCGCTCAAAGGCCGCTTCGAAGACCTCCGCCCCGCGCCGGAAGAAGACCAGGCACGGCGCGCCCGAGAACAGCAGTTCCACGGCGCGCGCGCTGAAAGCCGGGGACAGCAGCGCCATCGGGCCCAGCTCGTCGAAGAGCAGCACCTTGCCGGCGGCGGCCGCCGCCTCCAGGGCCGGCCGGGCCGTCCCCTCCAGCGCGGCGAGGTTCACGGCGTACTTGTTGAAAGAGACCGGCGAGACTATTTCGCGCGAGGCCAGCACGGCGCGGGCGCCGCCGAGCGCCTCTACCTCGAAGCCGGCCCGCTTGCCGCCGGGGCGCAGTTCCAGTGTGCGGTAGCCGCCCAGCCAGCGGCCGTGCGAGGCGCAGAGCCGGGCGCACAGGCGCTCCTTGAGGGCGTAGTCGGAGAAAGCGAAAGCCAGGCGCGGCGCGGCCAGCAGCGCGGGGCCGGGCTTCATTTGGCCTCCAGCCAGGCCTTGTTGGCCAGCGCGTCGGCGTTGCCCGGGTCCAGCCGCAGCGCCTCCCGGCATTCAGCCAGCGCCTTGGCCTCGGAGCCGGCCTCCACCCAGGCGGCGGCGCGCCCGAGCGCGGCCTGCGCCCCGCCTCCGGAAAATTGTTCCAGGGCGGCGTCCGGCTCGCCCAGCAGCAGATGGCCCAGACCCTTGATCAGCCTGGCCCCGGCGTCGCCTGCCGGCGCGGCCTCCATCTCGTCGAGCGCCTCGGCCGCGTTGTCGAGCCAGTTGTCGCCCATCACCCACAGCCCCATGTCGTTGCCCACGTCGCGCGGCTTGAAGAGCGCCTTGTTCTTGCCCCCGCCGTCCTCCTTGCCGCCGGCGGCCGGGACGGAGGTCTCGATATTGAAATTTACGCGGGCGTCGCTGTCGGCGGACACGCCCTTCATCAGCCCGTCAGCCTCGGCCGCGATGGCGGCCGCCCGCTTGAGCCGCTCTTCGGGAGTGGAGGCCGCCAGGAAATATTCGCGCTTGGTGTAGCCCACTCTCGGCTTCCTGAAAGCGGACTGCAGGCGGCCCGCCATTTTTTCCCCGCGCGGGGCCTCGGCCAGCACCGCCTTGGGCGTCTCCAGCAGTTCTATGACCACGCGGGCCTCCTGATCCGGCGGCACCTTGGCCAGCGCGCCGTAGACCGGGCCTTTAGCCGGGTCCCCCCCGGCTTCGCCGGCGGAAGGCTGCCCGGCGTAGGCCAGCGCCATGGAGATGCCGCCCTTCTCGTTGACCGGGGCCAGCAGGAAGGCGCCGTCGAGGGCGGCCAGCGCCTCCGCGGGGCGGCCCGCCTTGCGCAGCGCCCAGGCCAGGCGGAACCTGGCCACGGAATCGCGGGGCTTGATGGCCAGCGCGCGGCGGTAGAGCTTTATGGCCTCGCCGAGCCGCCCGTCGCGCTCTCGCAGCACGGCCAGCTCCAGCACGGCGTCCTCGTAGCCGGGGAACAGCGAGACCGCCCGCTGCAATTGCACGGCGGCCTCGGGGTAGCGGCCCGAGCGCGAGTAAAAAAGGCCCAACTGGTAGCGGTAGAGCGGGTTGGCGGGATCGGCCTGCACGGCGCCCCTGAAATAATCCAGCGCCTTGCCGCGGTTGCCCAGCGCCTGGTAGACCGAGCCGGCGTTCATTTTCACGTCGGGGCGGGACGGGTCGAGCCGCTCGGCCGCGAGGAAATCTTCCAGCGCCGCGGCGTAGTCGCCGGCGCGGGCCCGCACGATGCCGCGCAGCTGGTGGCCCATCGGGTTTTTCGGATCCAGGCGCAGCGCCTCCTCGAACTCGTCGAGGGCCTTGGCCGGCTCGCCCAGCCAGTACAGGGCCGAGCCGTAGAGCAGGCGCGGCCAGGCGCTGCCGGGGCTCTTCTGCGCCGCCCTGAAGAACTCGTCGGCGGCGGCGGGATACTTCTGCTCCTCCATCAGCGAGTAGCCGCGCCTGAGGTTGATCGCGCTCTGGTCCTCCATGATGCGGTCCCAGACGGTGCGCGACCCCGCCGGGGCGGGGACGCAGCCCGCCGGGGCGGCCTGCAGCAGGCAGGCGGCCAGAACGGCGGCGATACTCGGTTTAAGTCTCATCGGCGGACGGGAGTTTTACCTCGGGCCGCCCACCTTGACGGGGCGCGGCGCGCTGAACTTGCCTTCGAAACCCAGCAGGTCGATGAGGGCCACGCGCATGTAGTAGTTGCCCGGCGGGAGGAGATTGTTGAGGTTGATGTCCTCGAAGGAATCGTAATTCTTGTCGAGCACGGTGGAGGCGAAGGTCTGCTCGCGCGAGACCTGCAGGTGATAGCTCTGCACCGGGTTGCCCACCGAGATCAGCTTGACTATCTCGGCGGCGTCCAGCGCCTTATCGTTGAGGTCCGGCACCTTGGCCCCGCCGGGATCTGCCTTGGGCAGGTCGGCGCCGGCGGGCTGCTTGACGGGCTTGCCCATGTTCAGCGAGACCACGCCGCCGCTGGTGGTGAGCTGCGGGGTCTTACCGCCGGAGGCCAGCTGGGTACGGCTGGCGTCGAAATCGGGCAGCTTGGGCAGTTTGACGGGATTGGAGGGCGGCATGTCCATCCGGACCTCGGAGGCGAAGCCCTCGAGAACCTCTACCGTCTTGCCGCCGGCCTCTACGTCGGCCTTGCCCTTGTACACCTGCACCAGCGTCGTCAGGTCGTCCTTGATCTTGGCGCCGAACTCGGTGTCCTTGGTTTTGGGCGTGATGCGGGCAGAGGCCGTCACCACGCGCGAGCGCAGGCCGCGCATCTCGCCGGCCATCAGGCGCACGTCGGTGTCCTTGTCGCCGGGCGGGCGCAGCACCGCTATAGAGTTGGGGTAAAGGTTCAGTATCTCGCCGGTATAGAACTTCACGTCGGCCCTGGCGCCGGCCCTGGTGCGCAGCGTGTCGGCCTTGAACAGGTCCATGCTGGCGCTGACGTTCTTCCAGTCCGCGCCCCCGCTGGGGCGCAGCAGCACCTCGTTGATAAAATAGATCAGCTTGGCCGCGCGGTACTGCTCTTTGAGCAGGCTGACGGGCACTTTCAGCGCCATGCCGGGCAGCGCTATGGACGGGTCCGAGGAGGGCAGGCGGTTGTGCTTGAGCAGCTCGTTCCAGCGCTTCGGGTCCTTGAGATAGGTATTGGAGAGGCTCCAGAGCGTGTCTCCGGGCCGCACGATTATGGTCTGCAGTTCTTCGGCGGCGCCCGCCCACGACGGGCCCAGCAGGGCCAGCAGGCCCAGGATCAATCTTTTCATACCGTCCCCCCCGGATTAACGATTACCTTTCCGGATTCGTCCTTGGCCAGGCCCTTCGGGAAAGAGAACAGGAACTTGGCGCCCTGGCCCGGCTCGGACTCGGCCCAGATCTTGCCGAGATGGGCGGAGGCCACGAATTTGCAGATGGTCAGGCCCAGGCCCGTGCCGCCGGCCTTCTGGCCTTTCACCTGCTCAAACTTCTCGAAAACCTTGTCGAGGTACTCCGGCGGGATGCCGTCGCCGGTGTCGCGCACCCAGGCGGTGATGCGGTCGCCGTCGTCGGACAGGCCGGTGGTGATGGTGCCGTTCTCAGGCGTGAACTTTATGGAGTTGCCGATGAGGTTGGTGAACATGCGCTCTATCAGGCCGGCGTCGCCGTTGACCGTCACGTTCTCGGCGCCTTCCAGCTCGAACTTGATGTGCTTGCGCTGGCCCAGCGGCTCCAGCAGCGAGTTCACCCTGGAGGCCACCTCGCGCAGGTTGACCGGCGCCAGGCTGATCTCCATCTTGCCTGCCTCCATCTTGGCGGAGTCGAGGATATTGTTGATCATGCCCAGCAGGCGGAACGTGGCGCGGTCGATGGAGACCAGCATCTTCTTCTGCGCCTCGTTAACGGGGCCGGGGATCTCCTTGAGCATGAACTCGACGAAGCCCTTGATGGCGCCCATCGGGTTGCGCAGGTCGTGCGTGATGGAATGAAGGAATTCGTCCTTGATGCGGGCCAGTTCCTTGTCCAGGGTGATGTCGTAGAAGCCGATCAGGCGGCCCAGCGCCTCCGCCTTGCCGGGCGCCACGATGGGCGCCGCGAAGCACTTGAAGAAGCGGGTGGAGGTCTCCTGCGAAAGTTCTATCTCCCGGAAATATTTTTCCTGCTCGCTGCCGAACACGTCGAGCACGGCCGTCCGGATGTCCTCGGAGGCTATCACTTCCTCCAGCATCTTCCCCTCCACGGGGGCGTCCTGGGCGATGCCGAGCACGGAGCGGGCTTTGCGGTTGGCCACCTGCACGCGGCCGGCCATGTCCGTCATCATGATGCCGTCCTCGGTGGAGAACAGGATGGCCTCGGTATTCTTCTGCTCGCGGATGATGCGGTCCACCTGGATGTCGGAGTAGGCCTTCAGTTTCGCGGTCATCGTGTTGAAGGTCTCGGCCAGATCGTTCAGCTCGTCGGAGGTATGCACCTCGGCTTTGCGGGAGAAGTCTCCGTTGGCCACGAACTCGGCCACGCGGGTGAGCTCAGTGATGGGGTTGGAAAGACTGCGGCTCATGAACCAGCCGGCCACGGCGGCGAGCAGCAGGAAGACGAGCACGACGTAGACGGCCTGCCGGCGCATGAACATGGCGTAGGCGTAGGCCTCCTCGCTGGGCTGGCTGACCACGACGGCGCCGCCGAGTTCGGAGATGGGCGAGTAGGCGCCCAGCATCTCGCGCCCTTCGGCGTCGGAGAACTCGGAGGAACCGGCGGAAAGGGATTTCACCGCGTTGGCCGAGATCTCCCAGGCGGCGGCCGCGGCGGCCTTCTCCTGCGTCAGGTCTCCGGGCCAGCCTATCGGCTTGCCGGCGGCGTCCAGGATGACGGGGAAGCCCTCGGTGCCCACGCGCTGCAGGGCCATGGAATTAATGAAAGCCGGCAGGTCGGCCTCGGCGCGCAGGACCATGTCCTTGCCAAAAGGGTAATAAAAAACCGCCGCGCGGGTATTATCGTCGATAGAGAGGTGCCTGGCGCCGCCCTTGGCGGCCTTGAAGCCCGCGGTCGCCCCGTACTTATGCAGCTCGCCGCCGGTACCCGCGTAGGGCGAGATGATCTTCACCACTTCGGCTCCGTCCTTGGAGAGGGCCGAGAGCTGCCTGATCTCGGGCCGGGTCTCCAGCAGCGCCGTGAGCATGGTCTGCTTGTTCTCCCAGTCCATCTGGCCCATCGCGGCGATGGCGGCGCGCAGCGCCCCGTCCGCGCTCCGGATGTAGCCGTTCACGTCCGCGGCTATCCTGTCGGCCTTGGAGAGGTTCAGCTCCATGATGGCGGTGCGCACGCCCAGCTGGCCGAGGCTTATCAGCCGCAGGCCGAGCAGGGCCATCGGCAGCACCGAAACGAGGGCCATAACCGCTATGAATTTGTGCAATAGGCGTATGCGCATAGTTGTATCTTTAATTATAGCAGATAAGGCCGCGGGGAGGACTCAGGGGGCGGGAAATAGTTCCAGGAGGGCCGGCAGCAGGCCCCGCAGGGCGGCGGCGCGGTGGCTGACGGCGTTCTTTTCGGCCCCGGAAAATTCGGCCAGGGTGCGCGGGCCGCCTCCCACTTCGAACAGCGGGTCGTAGCCGAAGCCGTTGGCGCCGCGAGGGGCCGCGGTGATGCGCCCCTCCAGGGTGCCGCGGGAGGTCCGCACCTCCCCGGAGGGCAGCGCCAGCGCGGTCACGCAGGCGAAGCGCGCCAGGCGCCGCTCCGGGGGCAGCCCGGCCAGCGCCGAAAGGAGCAGCGCGTTGTTGTCGGCGCAGGAACAGCCCTCGCCGGCGTAGCGCGCGGAGCGCACCCCGGGAGCCCCGTCCAGCGCGTCCACCTCGAGGCCGGTATCGTCGGCCAGCGCGGGCAGGCCGGTGGCGCGGGCCGCGGCCAGCGCCTTCTTGACGGCGTTGGCCTCCAGCGTAGCCCCGTCCTCTTCGGGCGGGACCGCGCCCGGAAAGGACGACAGCGCCCGCAGCTCTGCGGCCAGGGCGGGCAGGATGGCGCTGATTTCGGTGACTTTATGAGGGTTGAAGGTCGCGATGACGAGCGTCTTGTGCATGTAAAAAAGACCGGTCAAATATATTAGAATGTAGTCGTGGCGGAGAATACGCAAAATCTTAACATTTTTGAGGGCGCGCCCGGGCGGTTCGCGGACGCTCTGCCGTTGTTCGCCGGCGTCTCCGGAGCGGCGTTGCCGGTGCGGCAGGAAGCCGCCGGCGCGGCGCGGCTCTACACGCTCGCCGACACCGCGGCCGAAGGACGCCAGGCGCTGGCCGTTTTCACGAGCGCCGAACTGCTGAACCCGCCGCTGATAAACCGGGGCCTCGCCGAAACCGCGCTGCTCCTCTTCCACGCCCCGCACCACGACCTCTTCCTCTTTAATCCCGAACACCCGCAGGCTCGCTACACCTGCGCCGGGCTCAGGGCCACGCGGCTGGACCTGTCGCTGCTGGCGGGCTTCGCCCGCTCGGCCGCCAAGGCCTCGCAGGGCGACCTGGCGCGCGCCGCCGACGGCGAGCTGGCGCTGGGCAACCTGCACGGGGCGCATTATCTCTACTTCTTAGCGGCCGCCCGCAACCCGGCCTCCAGGGCGCGCTTTCCGATGTGCTCGGCGCTCATAGAGCTGGGGCTGCTCCAGGAGGCCTACGACAACCTCAAGAACGACTGGGACCCCGAGGCCAAATTGTTGCTCGCCGTGATACACCGCAGGACCGGGAACCCGGCCGAGGCGCGCGCCTTGCTGGCCGCCCTGGACCAGGTGGCGGCGCTGCAGGAGCGCAGGCAGCTGGAAACGGCCTGGCTCGAACTGGAAGAGGGCAAGGACGCCGAGGCCGAAAAGGCTTTTCAGAAACTTTCCTCCGCCGCTTTCGACAAGACGGAAGCCCTTTCCGGGCTGGGCGCGGCCATCGCCAAGACCGCGTTCAAGACCAAGGACAAAGGCCGCCTGGGGGCCGCCGCGGCCGCGCTGCGCTCGGCTCTGGCGACCCCTTCCGCCGCCTCGGCCCGCATCTTTTTCCAGCTGGGCAACCTGCACTTCCGCTCCGGTGAAATGCCCCAGGCCGAGGCCGCCTACCGCCGCGCGGCCGCGCTGAACCCTTCGGTGCAGGCCCTCGCCAACCTGGCGCTCGCCCTGGTCAGGACCGGCAAGCATGAAGAAGCCGCCGCCATAACCTCGCAGGTGGCCCTGACGGACCTGCCTTCGGCCAGGCGCCTGGCCGGCCAGTTCCCCGGCGACAAACTGGCGGCGCTGTTCTCCGCGCAGCCCGCGGCCGAACCCGCCGCGGCGCGCCCCGCGACCGCCCCGCCGCCGCAGCCGGCGCCGCAGCCTGCCCCGCAACCGGCCGCCCCCCAGCCCGTTTTTCAGCCGGCCCCCGCGCCGGCCCCCGCGCCGGCGCCCGCTCCAGAACCCGGCGCTACCCCCGGCCTGGAAACCGCCGGCTCCGGTTTCCAATTTATAAATCCGGCGGGGCCCATGCAGGCGGCGGCAGCCCAGGGCGAGCAGCTCACCCTGGCCCCCGCCCAGCCCCGCGACGCCTCGGTCTCGGGGCGTTCCCGGCCGGCCCAGCCGGCGCCGCAGCCGGCCGCGCCGCAGATAGAGACTTTCCGCGATATCATGGCCGGCTCCATGCCCACCGAGGAAGAAAGCCGCAAGGACGATTTCATTTCCCGGGCTTTCCGTCTGGCCTCCGATTTGGAGGATGACCTGGGCCGCAAGATCTACTTCAACCTCGACGGCCTCAACGAGGTGGAGAAGCGCCTCAGGCTGCAGTTCATCAAAGCCCGGAACAACCAGCAGGGCAACATAGAGACCGTGCGCAGCGGCGCGGCCTTCCTCTGCTATTTCCTGCAGGAGCGCTTCAAGGGCCGCCTGCTCAAACTCCAGGATTTCGACCCGTGGGGCTGGCCGATGGTCTTCGAACAGCCCGGCCGCAAGTTCTCCACCTACCCGGTACAGCGCGCCTGGCGCCTGCTCTGGGAGGAAACGGTGCCCGAGCCGGGCTGGCTTACCAAATACGCCCAGTGGCTGGCCGACGCCCTCAAAGAAACCGCCGCGCCGGTCAGCGGCACGGCCGCGGTAAAGTCCAAGGTGCGCAGCCACCCGGAGAGGCTGGCCGACGCCATGACGGAACACCGTCGCATGCTGGTGCTGCTCACCTCCCTCAACGAGACCTCTCATATAGAATTCTCTCGCACCGGCCTGGCCAAGCTGGAGACCGCGATAAAGACCAATTTCAGGCCCAACATCCCTCCTACCGCCGACGGCTGGAAGCTGCTGCGCTGTTACGGCCACCTGCTGGCCGCCATCCTGGCCAAGGATTTCAAGGCCGTCTGGTACAACGTGGACGGCGAGGACGGCGGCTGGTCCATGCAGCTGCCCTGGAAGACTTTTGTCTTCCCGCTGGGCAAGATCTACAAGACCGCCTCCATGCGCGACGACCTGGACGCCTACTACGAAGCGCTGATGAACGACCGGCTGCGCCTGCAGGGGCCCACCGGCTCTTAGGCCTTTTGACCTTGATTCCGCGGCCCCTTTTCGGTAATAATTAATATAGTTATCCAGTCCACAGGAACGGAGCGCAAATGTTATTCTCACTGCTTTCATCGCTGCTGCTGGCCGGCGCCGGCGCCTCCCCCGCCATCAATTCCCTTTCCGCCCAGGCCGGCAACGCCGAAACGGCCGCCGCCCCCGAACCCGCCCGCCCCGCCCTGCGCGAGTGGACCGTCATGGTCTACATGAACGGCAAGAGCAACATAGAGCCCTTCGCCCTGGCGGACCTCAATCGTTTTGAAACCGTGGGCTCCACCGACAAGGTGGCCATCGTGGCCGAGATAGGCCGCTCCAAGGGCCTCGACAACGACACCGCCGCCGACGGCGACTGGGCCGGCGTGCGCCGCTACTATGTGACCAAGGACGCCGACGCCGAGCGTATCGCTTCTCCCCTGCTGGCCGACCTGGGCAACCCCGATATGGGCGACTGGAAGCAGGCCGCGGCCTTCCTTAAATGGGCCCGCGCAGAATACCCGGCCAAGAAATACCTCTTCGTCATCTGGGACCACGGCTGGGGCTGGCTGGACCCGGTCAAGCCCGGCAAGGGCGCCGCGCGCGGCGATAAATCCATCTCGCACGATTTCGTGACCGGCAACTATATCGGCACCCGCGAGATGGGAGACATTTTCCGCGAGGCTGGCCGGGTGGACGTGTACGTCTCCATGGCCTGCTTCATGCAGATGGCCGAGGTGGCCTACGAGATCAAGGACGGCGCCTCCGTGATAGTGGGCGCCGAGGAAGTGATACAGCTGCCCAGCCTCAACTGGGAGGGCTTCTTCGGGGCGCTGGCGGCCAACCCCGCCGCCGGGGCCGAAACCGCCGGCACTTACCTGGTGGACACTTTTAAAGAAATGTATTCCCGCCCCGACATGCAGGAGCTGCTGCAGCAGGGCGGCTACGGCACGCAGCTCTCGGCCATCCGCGGGGCCAAGCTGCGCCCGCTGGCGGCTAAAATCAAAGACTGGGCCCGCCTCGCGAAGGCCGCTGACGACCGGGCCGCGCTGGCGCGGGCCAAGGCGGACGTGGTGCGCTTCGAGATCGGCGACGCCTCCACCGACCCCGACAAGCGGATCGCTTTCTACGGCGACCTGCATAATTTCGTGGAACTGGCCGCCCGCCACGCGGACAAGTCGCTGCCCGGCGCGGCCGCCGCCCTGGCCGCCGGCGAGAGCCTCAACAAGTTCATCGCCTCCGAGCTGGTCATAGCCAACGCGGCCGTGGGCAAGGACCGCACCGGCAAGGAGTTCTCGGCCGTGAAGGGCGTGGCCATCAACATCCCCGGCCGCCCCGGCACGCTGATAGAATATTATCCCACCTACTCGAAGCTGGCTTTCGCCAGGGACAGCGGCTGGGAAAGCTTCATGAAATACCTCGACGGGATAGAGAACAGGTAGCCCATGCCCCAGCCGTACGAAGCGGGCTCGTCGTTCGGGCCCGCTTTTTTCTTCCTCGACAAAGAGCAGCGCGCGGCGCTGTCGGCCTACTACGGCTTCGCCCGCGCCGCCGACGACATCGCCGACGATCCCTCCGCCCCCGCCGCCGAGAAGCGCGCGCGCCTGGAAGCCTGGCGCCACGGCGTGGAGGGGCTTTTCTCCGGCGACGTGCCGGACACGCCGCTGGCCCGCGACCTGGCCGGCGCCATAGCCGCCTTCCCGCTCAAGCGCGAGCATTTCCTGCTGCTGCTCGACGGGGTGGAGATGGACGTCGCCCCCTCCCCGTTCAGGACGGCGGCCGACCTGGAGCGCTACATGTACCGGGTGGCCTCGGCGGTGGGCCTGGCCTGCCTGGCCGTCTGCCGCTACGAGGACGCTCGGGCCGCCGAACTGGCCGAGCGGATGGGCTACGCCGTGCAGCTCACCAACATCCTGCGCGACGCCGCCGAAGACCACGCGGCGGGCCGGGTCTACCTGCCCCTGGAGGACCTGGAGCGCTTCGGCTGCCGGCCGGAGGACCTCGGCGGTTCCCAATACAGCCCCAATTTTATAGAATTGATGAAATTCGAGGCCGCGCGCGCGCGGGACTACTACTCCGGGGCGCTGGCCCTGGCGGCCCGGGGGCAGAAGCGCCGGCTGGCGCCGGCCCTGGCCATGGGCGCGCTGTACCGGGAGCTGCTGGGCAAGATAGAGGCCGGCGGCTTCAGGATCAAAGAGGGGCGGGTGCGCCTGAACCGCGCGGAACAACTCAAAGCGCTTTTCAAAGCCCTGCTGGACTACGGGAGGATCTGACTATGCTGAAACCTGACGCCTGGATACGGGAGATGTGCCGCAAGCGCAAGATGATAACCCCCTACGTGGAGGGCCTGGTGGCCAAGGGCAAGGTCTCCTACGGCCTCTCCTCCTACGGCTACGACATCCGCGTCTCCAACGAATACAAGGTCTTCACCGACGTGCACAACTGCGTGGTGGACCCCAAGGAATTCAACGACAAGTCCTTCGTGGACATCAAGGGCCCGCACTGCATAGTGCCCGCTCATTCCTTCGCCCTGGCCCGCTCGGTGGAATACTTCAAGATCCCGCGCGGCGTGATAGGGCTCTGCATCGGCAAGAGCACCTACGCCCGCTGCGGCATCGTGGTCAACATCACCCCCCTGGAGCCGGAGTGGGAAGGCCACCTGACGCTGGAGATCTCCAACACCACGCCCCTGCCGGCCAAGATCTATTCCAACGAGGGCATAGCCCAGCTGGTCTTCCTCGGGGCCGAGCGGGAGTGCGAAACCTCTTATAAGGATAGGAAGGGCAAGTACCAGGCCCAGCGCGGCGTCACCCTGCCGCGCATCCTCAAGCCCCGCTGACCCGATGAAATTACGCGCCGCCCTGCTGCTATCGGCCTGCCTGCTGCCGGCCTCCCCGGCCTTCGCGGCGGGCGAGCTGGAGCGGGCGCGCGCCGCGGCCGCGCTCGGTTCCGAGGCGCGCGCTTTCGACATAGCCCTGGAAGGCCTGAAGGCCGACCCCGGCGACCGGGAACTTTTTCTTTATGCCGTGGAACTGCTGCCGGAAGCCTCCGCGCCGCGGGCCAGGCAGCTTGCCGCCGCGGCGGCGGTCAGGCTGCAGAAAGCCCCCGAGGATTATCCCGGCCACCTGGGCATCTGCAGGGCGCAGCGCGCCCTGGGGAAAGCGCAGGAGGCCGTGGGCACCTGCAGGAAAGCGCTGGAGCTGGAGCCTACCGCCTACGCGGCCTACCGCGAACTGGGCCTGACTTACGCCGCGGCCGGCAATCCCCGCAAGGCCGCCGAAACGCTGTCCCAGGGCGTGGAGATCTCCTCCTCTACCGGCCAGGCCTACTACCACCTCGGCCGGGTGCTGGAAAAGCGCGGCGACCACGTGAGGGCCGCCGACTCTTATAATAAAGGAATAAACCTGGCCGGGGGAGGCACGGGCGGCGACGCCGCCTACTACCGGGCGCTGATGCGGGCCGGCCTGCGCCGCGCCGAGGCCGGCAAGGCGCGGGCCAAGACCGCGGCCGCGAAAGCTTCGGGCCCTGAGAGAAAAAAACTGGCCGCCGCCTGCATGCAGAAATTCCGTGACGAATTTTTAAAGGACAATCTCGGCACCGCCCTGGACCAGAGCGAAGCCTGCCTCAAACTTTCCCCCTCCGATCCCTGCCTCGCCGCCGAGCGCGCCCCCATCCTGGCGCGCCTGGGCAGGTACGAGGAGGGCGCCAGAGAATACGAAAGGGCCGCGGGCCTCTACGGCGCGGCCGGGCAGCCCGCCGCCCTGGCCCGCCTCAAGGCGGCCGAAACCTGGCAGAAGCTGGGCAAGCCCGACGCCGCGCTGGCGCAGTACAGGCTGGCGGTGCAGGCCAGCCCGCAGAACCTCGACGCGCTCAGGGGCCTGGCCGCCGCGCTGGAGGCCCGCTCGGATTTCAGCGGCGCCGCCGAAACCTATGACGCCATCCTGGCGCTGCAGCCGGCCGACGCCCGGGCCCGGACCAGGCGCGAGGAACTCAAGTCCTCGGCGCTGAGCAACGAGCAGATACTGCAGGAGTTGACGCTGCGCGGCGCCGTCCCGGCGGACAAGACGCTGCTGCTGCCCGCCGACATAAAACTTTTCAAGGGGCTGAAGGCGGCCGAGATAGACGGCGGCGTGGATTACCTTAAACGGAAGGCGCCGAGCGCCGCGGGCCTGATGTTCCGCCACGAAGCCCCGGAGGGGCCGAAAATACTCATGACCGGCCACGGTTACAAGGTCTACAACTTTCACGCCACGCGCGACGCGGTAAAGTTCTTCGAGGGCGAGCGCGTGGACATGCGCGACATTTTCAAACTGCGCAACCGTTCCGGCGACCCGGTCTTCGACAAGGGCGGCAAGCTGACCTACGAGGGCGAAGCGTTCTGGCGCGGCCTGACTCCCGGCGTAAAGAACTGGCTGCTCTCCTACGAGCCCGTGCCCGAAAGCCCGCAGGCCCTGCAGGCCAACAAGGACATCTCGGCGGCGGAAAAAGAGGGCTACCGCGAGATCTCGGAACCGGAATACCTGTGGCTGCTGCGCGCCACCGACTGCCCCGAAGACGTGCTGGCCGCCCCCCCGGTTAACCTGCGCGTGATCAGCGACGGCGCCCGGGTGCGCTACCTGCTCTGCTACACGCACGGCTCGCTGTGCATGAACCCCGTGAACGACAAGCTCCCTCCCTATATAGAGTCGTACCGCTCCGGCAACGACGACATCCCGGGCGCCCAGACCCACTCGGGGTTCTTCGGGAGCAAGGCCGCCAAAAAGATGCGCTTCTGCGAGAACGGAAAGATCTGGGACGGCGGCACGGGCGAGGTTCCGGCCCCCGGCCCGGTGCCCGAACCGCCCGCCCCGAAATGAGAACGAAAGGTCCGTTTTGCAAAAAGCTCAGGAATTTTGTATCATAATATGACTATGATACAGAAAACCACTTTGCCCAAAACCGACACGGCCGAAAAAACCAGGAAATGGCATTTCCTTGACGCTTCTGACCAGGTGCTCGGCCGCCTTTCGACCAAGATCGCCGTGCTCCTGATGGGCAAGCACAAGCGCGACTTCGCCCCCAACGTGGATTGCGGCGATTTCGTCGTCGTGACCAACACCGACAAGGTGCGCATCACCGGCAACAAACTCGAGGACAAGTTCTATTTCCGCCACTCCGGCTACGCCAACGGCGCGAAGACCATCCCCTACAAGAGGCAGATGGAAAACGACTCCACAAAGGTGCTCGAGCTGGCCGTAAAGCGCATGCTCGACGACAACACCCTGCGCGGCAAGCGCATGAAGCGCCTGCGCATCTTCGCCGGCGCCCAGACCCAGTTCAAAGCCGCCAAGGCCGCGAAGTAATATAAGAGGAAACAGAAAACATGGAAAACAAGAATCTCATACTGGCCACCGGCCGCCGCAAGACCTCCGTGGCGCAGATACGCATGTCCCAGGGCGGCGAAGGCAAGATCACCATCAACGCCAAGACCCCCGAGGATTACTTCGGCAACAACCCCCGCCTCCGCAACGAGATCTGCAGGCCCTTCGAACTCACGAAGGACCAGAAGTTCGACTGCGTGATAAAGGTTAACGGCGGCGGCGTCAGCAGCCAGGCCGGCGCGATCCGCCACGGCATCTCCCGCGCCATCGCCAGCCTGGGCGACAGCTTCCGCGCTTCCATGAAGAAGGCCGGGTTCCTGACCCGCGACTCCCGCATGGTCGAGCGCAAGAAGCCCGGTATGCCCAAAGCCCGCAAACGCTTCCAGTTCTCCAAGCGCTAAACCGCGCCTGGCTTACTGCCGACCGGGGGAGGCCCAAAGCCTCCCCCGGTTTATTTATATAGTAAAATTACCTCTATGCTGCGACGCTTACTCCTGACGCTGACGGACCGGCGCCTCGGGGCGGCCCTGGCCGCGCTGCGGGCGGCGGGCCCGGCCCTGGGGGACCTGGCCGCCGCGCCCGCCGGGGCGGCGGAGTTCTTCCGCCCGTTCAGGGTCCGCCTGCACAACGCGGCGGAGCAAGCCGGGGAGCCTCGCTCCCTCGCCGCCCTTGCCGCGGCTATGGATTTCACGGCCAGGCTGGAGAAAACTTTCTCGGACATGGCGCTGCTGCAGGCGCCGCCCGACCGCGCGGCGCTGGAAGCCCTGGCCCGCATGCAGCTGGCCTGCGGCGCCGCGGACGACCTGCTCTACACCTCCCGCCGGGCCCTCGCCTTCGCCAGCCTGCGGGCCGCTATCGCCGAGGGCAGGCGTCTCCTCGCCTCGGCCAAGGCCGCGGCCGACCGGTCCCCCGAAAGTTTCACGCAAAATCTCAAATTTAGTAGTATATACTCCGGGCTCGACGGCGCCTTCGACTCGCTGGAGCGCTGCGCCGAAGCCCTTTTCCGCGCCTAAATGCGCATTGGAGCCATATGAAAAACCTGATAACCGCCCTCTTGCTCTGCCTCCCCCTCTCCGCCTGGTCGCTGACCGTCTCGGTCTACCACACCAGCGACGTGCACGGCTGGTATTCAGCCCGCCCAGCCAAGTGGGACAAGGAAAACTCCACCCGCACCATAGGCGGCTTTCCCGCCCTGGCCGCGCTGGTAAAAGCCGACAAGAATCCCTACATCCTGCTCGACTCCGGCGACACCTTCCAGGGCACGCCCGAGGGCACGCTGACCAGGGGCATGGCCACGGCCAAGCTGATGAAACAGCTGGGCTACTCCGCCTCCGTCGTGGGCAACCACGATTACGACTATACCGAGGCCAGCCTGCGCGCGATGATAAAGGAATCCGCTTTCCCCTGGCTGGGCGCCAACGTGTACGTTAAGGAAACCGGCGCGCCCGCCGATTACCTCCAGCCCTACACCATAGTCAAAGCCGGCGGCAAGCGCATCGCCGTCATCGGCGTGGCCGGCGAGCACACGGTCACCTCCACCCTGCCGCTCAACGTCAAGCACCTGGAATTCAGGGACGCCCCGGCGGCGGCAGCGCGCCTGACGAAGGAACTGCGCGACGCGGAGAAGGCCGACGCGGTAATAGTGCTGGCCCACGACGGCCTCGGCCAGCCCTTCGGCTTGACCGACATGAGCGCCTGGGTGCCGACCGAGGCCCAGGCCTCTTCGGGCACGCTGGCCATCGCCCGCGCCTCGCGCGCCGACGTGGTGATAGGCGGCCACATCCACTCCGCCCTGCCCGCCGGCTACCGCGACCCCGTCAGCGGCGTGCTGCTGGCCGAGAGCGGCTCCACCCTGACGCACACCAGCCGCGTCACTCTGGACTTCGACGATAAAAGCGGCAAGCTAAAGGCCACCGCCGTGGAGCTGGTGCCGCTCTGGACCGACGTGACCGGCGAGGACAAAGCCGTGGCCGCCACGATAAAGGGATTCAACGAGCAGGTGCAGAAAGAGATGGGCAAGCAGGTCAGCGAGAGCGCGGTGGACCTGGGCCCCTCCAAGGCCGGCCTCGACTCCGACATCGGCAACTGGTTCACCGACGCCATGCGCCGGCAGTCCGGCGCCGATGTGGCCTTTCAGAACACCGCCGGGATCCGTTCCGACATGAAGGCAGGCAAGATCACCGTGCGCGACGTCTTCCAGGTGATGCCTTTCGAGAATACGCTGGTGAAGCTCACGCTGACCGGCGAGCAGATCCGCCGCCTGATGGCTGACAATACCCAGAGCGAGAAGGGCTTCTCCAAACTGCAGGTCTCCGGCCTCACGGTCACCTTCCGCAAGCCCTACGGCGACCCCGCCGGCGTGACCCTGGAGCGCGGCGGCAAGCCCGTGGCCGACACGGACAAGTTCTCCGTCGCCACCAACAACTATCTCACCACCGGCGGCACCGGCGGCCGGGTGTTCAACGAGGATAAGAGCGCCGAGGACACGATGCTCCCCATCCGCGAACTGCTGATGACCGATATCGCCGCCAACCCCGTTAAGGCGCTGCCCGAAGGCGGGAGGCTAATACGGGCCGATTAACCCGCCCCCTCCCGGCGCTGCTGGCGGCCCTGCTGCTGGGCGCCGCGGGCTGCGCCAAGAAGGAAAGCCTGGTCATTTTTGCCACCGCGCGCGCCGGGGGCGCCGTAGCCGCCGCGGACGGCAGGGGCGGCTACGCCGTCTTCAAGGCCCTCTACGCCGCGGAGAAAGGCCCCAGGCTGGCGGTGGACCTGGGCGGCTGGGTGCCTCCCGCCCCGGCGGGCAGGCTGGACCGCGGCCGCGCCGCGCTGGACTGCCTCAACGCCGTGCCCTACTCGGCCGCGGCCGCCTCGGCCGAGGACCTGGCCCTGACGCCCAAAGAACTGCAGAAACTCGCCCAGGGTTCGGCGCTCCCCCTGCTGGCCTCCAACCTTTACCTCAAGAACAACAAGAAGCCGGAGTCGCTCGTCTCCACGCGCCTCGCCGTGGCCGGCGCCTTCAAGGTCGGTTTTTTCTCGCTGGTGATCCACGACCCCGCGAAGCCCAATACCCCTAAACACCTGCCCAATTACCGGCTCGAAAAAGAGAGCTACGAGGCGGAGCGGGCAGTGCGCGCCCTGCGCGCGAGCGGGGCGCAGCTGGTGGTGGGGCTGATCTCCGTGGGCGCCGGCAAAGAGGCGCCGCATGAATTTTACAGGGACTTCCTGGAGCGCCTGCCGCGCATAGACCTGCTGGTCACCGACGACCCTTCGCTGAAGAAACCTTTCCGGGCCAAACGCGCCTGGGTGGCGCCGGCCGGGCAGGGGCTGACGCACGCGGCCAGGCTGGGCCTGGCGCTCGACGCCTCCGGCAGGGTCACGGGACTGAACTGGCGGCGGGTCTTCCTCGACGCCGGGAAATACGGCGAGGACCCCGCGCTGCTCAAGGTGATCGCCGGGCACAAGGCGGCGGCGGCCGCCTACTTCGGCAGAAAGGTAGGAACGCTCAAGGAAGCCCTGCCGCTGACGGCGGACGGGGCCTACCCCGCGGCCGATTTCGCAACGGACTGCATGCGGCGCTGGGCCAGGAGCAACGCCGCCATAATCGGGCTCTCCGAGCCGGCGGCGGGTTTTTCGTCCGGCACCGTCACCGTGGGCGACCTGCACCGGGCTTTTCCGCTGGACTCCAGCGTGGTCTTCGTCAAGATCCGCGGCGACGATCTGGAGCGCGCGCTGGCGGGCCTTAATCCGACGGAGATCGGGGTCTCCGGCCTGAAACTTTTCCTGCGCGACTCGGTGCTCGAGCGCGCCGAAGCCGAGACCGGGCCGCTGGTCCCCGGCCGCGTCTACCACCTGGCCGTGCCGGACTCTCTGGTGAGCGGCCGCGACAACCCGGTGCTCTCCAGCGCCATGGAATTCGCCAATTCCCGCCGCCCGCTGCGCGAGGTCATCAGCTGGTGCTTCTCGCGCCAGTCCTCCTTCGCCAGGCCGGCCGGCGGCCGCGTGATAAAGGCTGAAAAATAATGATGCAGGCGATCGCCCTCTTCTTCTCCACGTGGTTCGCCCGGTTCAGGGCCTTCGCCATGCTGGCCGGCGCCTGGGGCTTCCTATTCAGCGTGAACTCGCTCATCGGCTTCCAGGCCGCCTTCGAATACGACGACGGCATAGTCTACTCCACGCCCGCCTTCCAGGCCGCGGAGAAGGATAAGACCGAGCCCGGCAGCCCCGATTACTGGAACGCCGTCAACCGCTCCTACACCTACGAGCGCCTCAAGCCGGTGCCTTGGGCGACGGCCTGGGCGCTGCGCGTGCTCGGCGTCAGGATAGCCTTCGTACTGGACCGCGGCCCCGAGGGCGCCGACAGCCTGGAGGCCTCATGGCGCCGGCTGGCCGACAGCTTCTATTTCACCCGCGGCGAAGACGAGAAGTACAAACTGCTGGAGAAGCGCCGTTTCGTCCTCTACGCCGCCCCCTCCGATTCCGGGGTGATACAGGCCCGTAAGGCCGGCGTGACGCCGCTGCGCATAAAGAAGAGCCCCGGCTCCGTCAATCCGCTGGAGAGCCACCCCGGCAAATTCGGCGAGCGCCAGTTGCCGCTGTCGGGGTTCTGAACGCCGCGGCCGAGACAGCGCGAAGAGAAGGAGATATATAAAAAACACCCTTACCGCGTTTTTAGCCGCAGCGCTTTTCTCCCTGTCGGGTTGCGCCCCGGACCTGGCCGTCCGGCCCCAGGCCGCGCAGGCCAGGCCAGCCATAGAAGCCCCGCCCTGCGTGCCCGAGGCCGGCCT
This sequence comes from Elusimicrobiales bacterium, assembly GCA_050174915.1. Lineage (GTDB taxonomy): Bacteria > Elusimicrobiota > Elusimicrobia > Elusimicrobiales > UBA9959 > UBA9959. The sequence goes on from JBFXJL010000006.1 coordinate 76,232, forward strand.
GCTGCCGGGCTCGGCCTTTTCCCCCGAGTTCGACGAGGTCCGCACCGCGGCTATCAAAGACCTGCTGCAAAAGGTGGCGGCCTGCACCCCCCTGCCGTTCAGCCACGACGGAATAATCTTCGGCAACCGGGAAGGGCTGCTGCCCGCCAAGCCGCGCGGCCACTACAAGGAATACACGCTGGTCATTCCAGGCAGGAAAAAAGGCGACGCGCCGGCGCAGGTCCGGGTAGGGACCATGACCTTTACAACCGGAGACATCTTCAGCCCGCGCGGGCCGGAGCGACTGGTCATCGGCGGCGGCAAGGACATCTATTACAGCCCGGACCACTATCTCAGTTTCGTCCTCCTCCGCATTCTCCCCTGAGCGCGCCGCCGGGCAGCTGACTTCTTCCAAATGAGCCGGCCCGACGGCGGCGTCCTCAGGGTTTCCATGACGCTGGACAAACCGGCCACCCGGCCAGTGTTTTCTCGGACCTGCGCTTTCTTAAAGGCGTACAGAATAAAAAACCGCCGTGGCAGTAGCCTTGCCCGGCAACCCTTTAAAATATATAATATAGGCCAATGGCGGACTGCATTTTCTGCAAGATAGCGGCGGGCGAGATCAACGCCAAGGTCGTTTACGAGGACCCCGACATCGTGGCCTTCCTGGACCTGAACCCGCAGGCCCCCGTCCACGCGCTGATAGTCCCCAGGCGGCATATCGAGCGCCTTACCGCGGCCGCCGACGGCGACGCGGAGCTGCTGGGCAAAGTGCAGCTGGCGGCGGCGAAGATAGCCAAGATTTTAAAAGTTGAAGGCGCCTTCAGGCTAGTGACCAATAACGGCAAGGGCGCCGGCCAGTCGGTGGACCATCTGCACTACCACCTGCTCGGCGGCAGGAAGCTGCTCTGGCCCCCGGGCTAGGCTGAAAATTTTAAGTTTAATACCAGAAGGTGGTGATTAGCTTGGTATTCATAAAAGTCAGAGACGAAGAATCCATAGAAGAGGCCCTGCGCCGCTTCAAGCACGACTGTGAGCGCAACGGCATCCTGAAGGAAATAAAGCGCCGCGAGCATTACGTAACGCCCGCGATGAAGCGCAAGATAAAGTCCCAGGAAGCCCGCCGCAAAGTCCGCAAGGGCAGGCGGTCCTACTAAGCGCGACACAACGCATACGGCCGCGCGGATCCCGGTCCGCGCGGCTTTTTGCCTGTATTCGACCGGCACGGCGTAAAGTCTTATATAGCATAATGAGTTCGTCCCCCATCATAGAGCTGATCCGCGAGAAACTCGACATCGTCGAGGTCGTGCGCGAGTACGTCCCGTCGCTCAGGCGGGCGGGGCGCAACTACAAGGCCAACTGCCCCTTTCACAACGAGAAGACCCCCTCCTTCACGGTCAACCCCGACAAGAAGATCTTCTTCTGCTTCGGCTGCAGCGCCGGCGGCGACATTTTCAAGTTCGTGATGGACATAGAGGGCCTCACCTTCCCCGAGGCCGCGCGCAAGCTGGCGGCCAAGGCCGGCGTGGAGTACGGCGACGAGCGCTCCCACGCCATCACCCCCGAGGACCGCGAGCGCCTGGAGCTCAAGAAGATGCTCACCGCCGCGGCGGCCTTCTACCACAAGGCGCTCTTCTCCCCCGACGGCGAGAAGGCCCGCCTGTACCTGGGCGAGCGCCGCCTCAGCAAGGCCACGGTGGAGCGCTTCGAACTGGGCTGGGCCCCGGCTAACGGCGTGGCCCTGATGGAGGAGCTCAAGGCCCGCGGCTGGAGCCGCGACCTGGCCGTGAAGGCCGGCCTGGTGACCGAGCGCGAGGGCGGCCGCGTGGGCGACACCTTCCGCGGCCGCATCATGTTCCCCATCCGCAACCAGTCGGGCGACACCATCGCCTTCGGCGGCCGCGTGCTGGACCCCGAGGGCATCCCGAAGTACCTCAACTCCCCGGAGACGCCGCTGTTCTCCAAGCGCAAGACCCTGTACGGCCTGCACGAGGCCCTGCCGCAGATCCGCCGCAGCGGCCGCCTGCTGCTGCTGGAAGGCTACATGGACGTCATCGGCGCCCACCAGCACGGCGTGGACTGGGCCGTGGCCCCGCTGGGCACCAACGTCACCGCCGAGCATTCCGCCGTGGTCAGCCGCTACGCCAAGGACACGGTGGTCATGTTCGACGACGACCGCGCCGGCATCCAGGCCTCCGTCAAGGCCGCCAACGTCTTCATGGAGACCGGGCTCTACGTGCGCCTGGCCAGCCTGACCGGCGGGCTGGACCCCGACGAGTTCTTAAACGAGTACGGCCGCGAGGCCTTCGAGAAGAAGCTCGCCGAGGCCGCCGACCCGCTGGACTTCCAGCTGAAGCTTTTATTCCGGGACCCCGCCAATCCCCCCACCTCGCAGGACAAGGCCAAGGCCATCGCCGACCTGCTCGAAACGGTGGCCAAGCAGACCGACGAGGTGCTCAAGAGCGAGTGGATCAAGAACCTGGCCGCCCACTTCCGCGTGGACCAGGCCTCGGTGCTCAAGGAGCTGCGCAAGGCCTCGCTGGCCCTGCCCCGGGAAAAGACCCGCGCGCAGGCCGACCCGGCCAAGGGCATACCGCAGCTGGAGCGGGATTTCCTGCAGACGCTGCTGCATTACCCGGCCCTGCTCGACCAGGCCGGGGCCCTCGAGCCCGAAGATTTCTCCGACCCGCTGGCCCGCAAGATCTTCCTGGCCCTCAAGGAACTGCCGCAGGAGCTGCGCGGCAAGGCCGCGCCGGCGCTGGCGGAGCGGTTCCCGGAGGATTCGGCCCTGATCCTGGGCCTGGCGGTGGCGGATTTCAACGCCGAGGTATCCTCGGCCCAGGGCGCGGCCAGCGAGATCAGGAAACTGCGCCGCAAATCGCTGCAGCGGCGGGCCAAGGAGCTCAAGGGCCTCCCGACGATGTCCCCCCAGCAGCTGCAGGAATACAGCAGATTGATGTCCGAGCTTAAATCCTCGGCCCAAGACCTTTAAGCGTTAGACAGGAGACTACAGATGGCACAACCCAAGAAAGCCTTACGCGACCTGGTGGAACTAGGCAAGGAACACGGCTACATCACCCTCGAGGAGATGAACCGCTCGCTGACCAACGCGTCCATGAGCAGCGAGGAGATCGACACGCTGATGGGCACGCTGGAGGACCTCGGCATCGAGGTCGTGGACCGCAAGAAATTCAAGATGGTGGTGGGCTCGGAGCGCGAGGCCTACACCGAGGAATGGAGCGCCACGCCCGACGTGTCCAACTCCATCCGCATGTACCTCTCCGAGATGGGCAAGGTGCCGCTGCTGACCCGCGACGAGGAAGTCACCCTGGCCCGCAACATCCGCGAGCGCGAGCGCGAGCTGCGCATGATGGTGCTGGAATCCCCCATCACCATGCGCGAGATCCGCAACTGGGAAACGCTCATCGAGCAGGACGAGATGACGACCAAGGAGCTGATGCCCCGCGGCCGCAAGTCCAACCAGGAACTGTCGGCGATGAAGCGCAAGATGAAGAACATCGCCAAGCTCATCACGCGCACCGAGAAAGAGATCATCAAGCTCACCGAGCGCGCCGCCAGGCCCTCCCTGTCCAACGAGCTGCGCAAGAAGGTCGAGGCCGTCATCGACAAGAAGCGCAAGGACATCGTCAAGAACATCATCAACCTGAACCTCAACCAGGAGAAGATCAAGCGCCTGACCAACAAGATCAAGAACCTGGCGCACAAGATCCGCGAGTACCGCCTGGAACTCGAGAAGTACCAGAAGATCTACGGCGACCTGGTCAAGCTCCAGCACGACCACGAGCTGGTGGGCCGCGGCAAGCTGCGCCCCGCCGCCTTCAAGTCGAAGTGGGGCTATAACCCGCAGGAAGTCGAGGCCGCCCTCGAGAACATCAAGGCCGTCAAGGACCGCGAGCACCACCTCATCCGCACGCTCCCGATCAACCCCGACGACTTCATGTCCTTGAACGACAAGATCACCTTCCTCGAGGACCAGATCCTGCAGGACAAGCTCAAGCTCATCCGCGCCAACCTGCGCCTCGTGGTCTCCATCGCCAAGAAGCACGTGAACTCCAACCTGGAGCTCTCCGACCTGATCCAGGAAGGCGGCCTCGGCCTGATGAAGGCCGTCGAGAAGTTCGAATACAAACGCGGCTTCAAGTTCTCCACCTACGCCACCTGGTGGATCCGCCAGTCGATCAACCGCGCCATCGCCGACCAGGCCCGCACCATCCGCATCCCGGTGCACATGAAGGAGCTGGTCAGCAAGCTGATGAAGGTGACGCGCAAGTACCGCCAGGAGTTCGGCCGCGATCCGCAGATCGAGGAATACTCCAAGCACATGCACATCTCGATGGACAAGGTGAAGAACGCCCTGAAGATCATGCAGGACCCGATCTCCCTGTCCACTCCCATCGGCGAGGACGAGGACTCCCACCTGGAAGACTTCATCGAGGACAAGGGCGGCCTGCCGCCGTCCCACTCCGCGATGGACCTGCTGCGGCGCCGCGAGGTGACCAAGATCCTCGACACGCTGACCGACCGCGAGGCCAAGATCATCAAGCTGCGCTTCGGCATCGAGACCGGCTACCCCCGCACCCTCGAAGAGGTGGGCAAGATCTTCCGCGTCACGCGCGAACGCGTGCGGCAGATCGAGGCCAAGGCCATCAGGAAGCTCCGCCACCCCAGCCGCAGCAAGATGCTGCGCGACTACATGGACTGAGGCCAGGCAGTCAAAAAGAAAACCCCCGGGAGAGCCCGGGGGTTTTTCTTTGCCTGGAACGAAGCGCTATTTTTCGTCCTTGTTCTCGGTGAGGAGGTTCTTGAGGATGTCGTGGGCGATATCCTTGGCGCCCAGGCCCACGGCGATGGCGAAGGCCAGGCCCAGCGAGATGAAGACGATGTCGAGGCCGCGGTAGATGGTCTTCATCTTCAGGCCCAGCTGCTCGATGGCGGCGATGACGGTGAGCATCACGATGACGAAGTTCACGATCTTCGACAGCGAGCGGCCGCCGCGCAGGTTGTTGGCGGTGGCGGACTTCATGACCACTTCGGACATAAAGCGCGCGAACATCAGGCCGCCGAAGCCGATGAAGATGGCGGCGACGAGGTTGGGCAGGAAATCCACGAAGCGCTGCAGGATGTCGGAGATCACGGAGAGGTTCAGGATGCGGGCCGCGGTGACGAAGAAGATCAGCATCAGCGCCCAGTAGGTAAGGAAGGAGATCACGTGCGAGGGCGACTTGCCGAAGCCGAAGCGGATGAAGAGCTCGTTGATGCCGACGCTGCCGGTATAGGTGTCCAGCTTCACCTTGCGCAGGAACTGCTCGAGCAGCGAGCTGACCACGCGGGCGGCGAACAGGCCGAACAGCACGAAGGCGAAGGCGGCCACCAGCTTGGGCAGGTAGGCCGAGATCTGGGCCCAGAAATCCAGCACGGGCTGGGAAAAAGGTTCGGTAATCTCGTTGATCGTCATGGCTTGGCTCCTCGGTCAGGGTATGCGGTATTCTATTATTTATCCGCCGGACAAAGCAAAAGCCCGGGCAGGCCCGGGCTTTCTTCGGCTGAGGAGAGGATTACAGCGCGCTGTGCTTGAGCGGGTCGGCCTGCACCGGCTTGCGCACCTTTATCTTCTTAAGTTTTTTGAGCGGCTTCATTTCACGGGACACTGGCGCGTCGCGCAACTCGGCCTTGGGCGCGGCCTTGGCCTCGTCCTGCTTGATGACCTGCTGGAGCAGTTCCTTCGAGCCCTGGCGGTAGAGCGGGTCGTTGACCGAGCTTAAAGCGTCGAAATCCGTGGCGGAGATCGCCGGGGCCTGGACCTGGGCGGTGGCGTCGGCCTTGAGCGCGGCGGTCACCGTGACCACGGGCGCGGGAGCGGGCACATTGAGCGCGAGCAGGACGTTGTCTCCGGCGGAGGCGGCGCCGGTGAAGAGCAGAGCGAAAGAAGCAGCCAGGCACAGTCCGTTGATCTTTGACATTAAAGCCTCCGTGGTGTAGTAGAACCGCATACTGAGATTATGGTATAAAAAGAGCGGGAGCGTAAGTGGCCAAAGGCCCACGCGGGCCTGGGCCTCCCGGCCCAAACCGCCCGCCTCCGGTTTTTTATTGCCTGCCCTCCGGTTTTTTGGTAATATATACATACTATGTACGCAATCATTGAAACAGGCGGCAAGCAGTACTGGGTAGTCCCGGGCGAGATCCTGCAGGTTGAAAAGATCACGGCTAAGGAAGGCGAGGAAGTCTCCTTCAAGGCCCTGTGGTCTGCCTCCCAGGACGACAAAAACGCCTCGGCTGCGAAGTCTCCCTCCGCCAAGGTAACCGCACGGATCGTCCGGCATCTCAGGGGCCCCAAGATAATCGTTTTCCGCAAGAAAACGAAGAAAGCCTACGAAAAGGCTTCGGGTCACCGCCAGGAACTCACTGAGATACAAGTCAAAGATATCCAGTTAGCCTAGTTTTTGGCCGACAGCCGCGGAGGGCCGCGGCATACAACAAGAGGATCATTATGGCGCATACTAAAGGACAAGGTTCAAGCAGCAACGGCCGCAACAGCCCCGGCCAACGCCTCGGCGTGAAGCGCTACGGCATGCAGACCGTCAACGCCGGAGAGATACTGGTCCGCCAGCGCGGCACCGTGTTCCTTCCCGGCGCCAACGTCCGCAGGGCCTCGGACGACACGCTCTTCTCGATAGTGACGGGCGTCGTTAAATTCGAGTGGGCCAAACGCGGCAAGAAGCAGATCAGCGTTTACCCCGCCGCGAAGTAACTCCAACCAAGGATAAAACCTCCCGGGCGCTAAACGGTCGGGAGGTTTTTTATTAATATATGTCCCTACCCAGGACCTCCAATACTTTCATCGACACGGCCAAGGTGTACCTCAAGGCCGGCAAGGGCGGCAACGGCGCCTCCTCCTTCCGCAGGGAAAAGTTCATTCCCTACGGCGGCCCCGACGGCGGGCACGGCGGCAAGGGCGGCAGCATCTGGTTCGTGGCCTCGGCCAACATCACGACTCTGCGCGAGATAGCTTTCCACCCCCACATCACCGCCAGCGACGGCGTGAACGGCGGCGGCAACAAGTGCGACGGGCATTACGGCGAGGACAAGACCCTCTACGTGCCGCTGGGCACCGTGATCAAGCGCGCCGGCACGGTGCTGGCCGACCTGAAAGAGGAAGGGCAGCGCTTCTGCGTGGCCAAAGGCGGCCGCGGCGGCCGCGGCAACACCGCCTTCAAGACCCGCTTCAACACCGCCCCCAAGATCTCCGAGAACGGCGAGCCGGGCGAGGAGTTCGAGGCCTTCCTGGAACTCAGCGTGCTGGCCGACGTGGGCCTGGTGGGCTTCCCCAACGCGGGCAAGTCCACGCTGCTCTCCGTCATCTCCGCCGCGAGGCCGAAGATCGCCAACTACCCCTTCACCACCCTCAGCCCGTTCATAGGCATCGTGACGCACAAGGGCAAATCCTTCGCGGCCGCCGACATCCCCGGCCTGATAGAGGGCGCGCACGAGGGCAAGGGCCTGGGCGACACCTTCCTCAAGCATATCCTGCGCACCAAGCTGCTCATCCACCTGGTGGACCCGGAAGGCTTCGGCGACATGAAGTCGGAGAAGGCCGTGCGGGTGATAGAGAAAGAATTGAAGGAATACCACCCCGTGCTGGCCAAGAAGACCGTGATCCTGGCGGTCAACAAGTCCGACCTGGCCTGCGCCGAGAAGGTGCACGCGGCCCTGCAGAAGAAATACAAGTCGCGCGAGATCTTCCTGATCTCGGCCGCCACCAACAAGGGGGTGTCCCGCCTGCTGGACCGGGTCATCAAGCTGCTGCCCACGCTCAAGACCGACGAGCTTTACCAGGCCGCCGACGCCAATGTCATAGCGCCCAAGCTCTCCGAGGGCTTCAAGGTCTCGCAGGACAGCGCCGGCACCTACGTGGTCAAGGGCTCCAAGCTGGACAAGCTGATAGTCATGACCAACTTCGCCCAGCCCGACTCCTGGGACAGGTTCCGCCGCGTGCTGCGCACCATCGGCGTGGACAAGGCCCTGAAGAAGGCCGGCGCCGTGGAGGGCAGCATGGTCCGCATCCTCAACAAGGAATTCGAGTGGAGCGACGCCCCGCCGCCTTCGGCCAAGCCCGGCAAGTTCGCCTACAAGTACAAGAAGAAAGGCATAGACTACTCCGACCAGTAAAACGGCCGATAAAAAAAAGCCCCGGATAGCCGGGGCTTTTTTATTGCGAAAAAAAGACTCAGTACACTGAGCCCCAGTCGCGGGTGGTGACGCGGAATTCCACGCGGCGGTTCAGCGCGCGGGCCTCGTCGGTGGCCTCGTTGATCACGGGCTGGCTCTCGCCGTGGCCGTAGACGCGCACCGAGTCGGGGTACACGCCCTTCGTGGCCAGGTACATCTTTACCGCGCCGGCCCGGCGCATGGAGAGGTCCTTATTGTACTCCTCGCTGCCCACGTCGTCGGTATGGCCGGAGACGATCAGTTTGAGCTTGTTATGGTGGAGCAGGATCTCGGCCACCCGGTCGAGCAGCTCGTGGGAGGTGGGCTTGAGCCGGTCGGAGTTGAATTCGAACTCTATCGGCGGGATCTGGCGGTTGGCCACCATGTCCATCACGCTGTTGAGTTCCATCTCGGCGCGGCGCGCTTCCTCGCGCTCGGTGGCGGTCAGCCGTTTGGAACAGCCGGCGAAAACCGCCAGCGCCACGGCCAGCATCAGGATCTTTTTCATAGTGCCCTCCCCTCGTAATTCCCCTTGGTTATGGAACCTATCAGCGTCTCGCGGCGGAACCGGTAGCCGCGGGCGAAAGCGGTGTTGCTAAGCAGCAGCGGCGGCGTGGCGGCTATGGTGCCGTAGATCCTGCCGCGGCCCACCCTGGGCCGGTCGGCGGGGTCGAGCAGGTTGGACTGGGCCGTTTCGGCCAGCGTGTCCATGGCCCAGTAAACGGGCCAGATCACGGCCGCGCGCAGGGCCAGCTCGGTTTTGGGAATGGCGGTGACGAAGGCCTCGCACTGGTCCAGCCGGTCCAGCCCCCAGTAGGTCCACTTGAAAGTTATCTCTCGCAGGCGCTCCATGTTGGCCGGGTTGAGCAGGTCCTCCGGCCGCATGTTCCTGGTGTCCAGGTCCTCCTGGGGCAGGTAGCAGCGGCCGAGGCGCAGGTCCGCCGCCAGGTCCTTGAGGATGTTGGTGATCTGCAGGGCCGAACCTATCATCTCGGCGTCCTTCTCGTAGGGAAAGTCGCCGGCGCCGCGGCTGGCGCTCCGGATGGCGTTCCGGTAGAGCCGGGCCCAGAAGACTCCGGGCTTGCCGCCGATGAGCGCGCAATAGCGCTCCAGGTCGCGGCAGGTCTTGAACGCGGCGGGCGCTCCCCCGGGGAAAGCGTTGACGTCCATCTCCATGCCGGCGGCCACGCCGCCCACCAGGTCGGAGAACAGCGGCCGGTCGGCCGCGGGCAGCGCGTCGTAGACGGCCAGGATCTTGGAAAATTTATTCAGCAGTTCCCGCTCGCCCGGCGCGGCGGGCAGGGCCGAAACGGCGGCGGCGGCGGCCAGCAGGCCGGCGCGGGCTTCCGGCTTGTCCAGGCGGCCGGCCAGGTCCAGGATGGTCAGCTTTTCGGCGGCCGGCACGCCGCGCGTGTCCACGGCCGTGTCGAGCGCGCGGCAGAGCAGGTAGCCCAGGCCCAGGTAAGAGCGCACGGGCTCGGGCAGGACGCTGACGCTCAAATAAAGGGTGCGCGAGACTTTCTTGAGTATCGCGTTGACTTCGCCGGAGAGGCGCGCTTTGTTGCTCTTATCCATCGCTTTAATTCTACAAAATAAGCCGCCGCCGCATTAAACCGGGCGCTCCGCCTCCGCGGCTTCCAGCCCCGAGGCGGCTATAGCCACCATGCCGAGGCGGCTGTAGACAGGGGCCGCGTGCGCGGTGATCTCGGCGCGGCGCGTGGCGAAGGCGGCCGTGGCGGCCAGCACGCACAGGCCGCTGAGCGCCATGGTGTAGGCCACGCCTATTCGCTCCGCCGCGGCGCCGGCCAACAGGCTGCCGAAGGGCGCCATGCCCATGAAGGCCACCGAATGCAGCGCCATCACGCGGCCGCGCTTGTCGTCTTCGACCAGCGTCTGGATGACGGTATTGGAGGAGGCGAAGAAACTGACCATGCCGTAGCTGGCCAGGGCCAGCAGCAGCGCCGAGAGGGCGAAATTGGTGGAGAAAGCGAAGGCCAGCAGGCCCAGGCCGAAGACGGCGGTGAACAGCGGGATCTCGCGCTCGAGGCCGGCGGGATGCCGGCGCAGGGCCAGCCGCAGCGAGCCGGCCAGCGCGCCCACGCCGGAGGCCGCCATGATGAAGCCCAGCGTGCGGGGGCCGCCGTGCAGGATGTCGCGCACGTAGGCCGGCATCAGCACCGCGTAGGGCATGCCCAGCAGGCTGCCCACGGCCAGCATCAGGATGATATATTTGATGGGCGGGAAACCGAAGGCGTAGCGCAGGCCGGCCCCGAAGCCGCCGCGCGCGCGCGAAGCCGCGGCCGCCGGGCCCAGGCGCATGGCCAGCAGCGCGGCGATGACGGCCAGGTAGGAGAGGCCGTTGAACAGGAAGCAGACCCCCTCGCCGAAGATGGCGATGCAGACGCCGGCGATGGACGGGCCGATGAGCCGCGCCGAGTTGAACATGGAGGAATTGAGCGCGATGGCGTTAGCCAGGTCCTCGCGGCGCTCGACGAGCTGCACGATGAAGGCCTGCCGGGCCGGCATGTCGAAAGCGTTGATCACGCCCATCACGGCGGCCAGGGCGATGATCTGCCAGGGCCGCGGGTCGCCCAGCAGCACCAGCGCGGCCAGCGTGAGGGCCTGCACCATGGACAGGACCTGCGTCACCAGCAGGATCTTGCGCCGGTCGAACCGGTCCGCCGCCGGGCCGGTGAAAGGCGCCAGCAGCAGGCTGGGCGCCTGCGAGGCGAAACCGGTGACGCCCAGCAGCAGCGGCGAGCCGGTGAGGCGGTAGACCAGCCAGCTCAGCGCCACGCTCTGCATCCAGGTGCCGATGAGGGAAAGGCATTGCCCGCCGAAGAACAGCCGGTAGTTGCGGTACTTGAAAGCCCGCAGCAGCAGTTCCAGCGAACGCCGGGGGTTCATAGGCGGATAATTTTACCCAGCACCCGGGGGCCGCGCGCGCCGGTGGCCGACGGGCAGTGGTTGGGCTCGCCGGCCAGGGCCAGCCAGGCCAGCAGCGCGAAGCAGGCGGGCTCCTTGGCCAGCGGGTGTATGCCCAGTTCGGCGATGGAGCGGGTGCGCACGCCGGCCGGCAGCAGCAGCGCGGCGATATTGTCCATCAGCGCCGGGTTCAGGGCCCCGCCGCCGCTGACTATCAGCTCGCGGGTACTCCGCGGGGCGAAGTTCCGGAAAGCCTGCGCTATGGAAGCCGCGGTGAAGAGGTTGAGCGAAGCCAGCAGGTCCCGCGAGCGCTTCAGGTTGAGTTGCCCCGGGAAATGCCGCTTTATAAAGGCCAGCGTATAGGCGCTGCGGTCCAGCGACTTGGGCGGCCGGCGGGAGAAGAAAGGCGCCTCCAGCAGAGCGTAAACCAGTTTAAGGTCCGGCTCGCCGGCGGCGGCCCAGGCCCCGCCCTTGTCGTAGGAGAGCCGGCCGCCGCTGAGAGCGGCCATGGCCGTGTCCATGAGCGAGTTGCCCGGCCCGGTGTCGAAACCGAAAGTCTTAACGCCCTTGCCCGCGAAAGCGATATTGCCCACGCCGCCTATGTTCTGCAGCGCCGTGGGGCGGCCGCAGCCGAACAGGTACTCGTCCATGAAGGGGATCAGCGGCGCGCCCTCCCCCCCGGCGGCCATATCTGCCGGGCGGAAATCGCAGACCACCGGGCGGCCAGTCTCCTCGGCTATGAAAGAGGCCTCGCCTATCTGCAGCGTATGGCCCGCCTTGCCCGGCGCGTGCCAGACGGTCTGGCCGTGGGAACCTATTACCGCCACGCTCTTATACGCCACGCGGTGGCGGCGGCAGAATTTTTTTACCATGCCGGCCCACAGCCGGCCCAGTTCGAAATTGAGGGCCGAAAGTTCCGGCGCCCGCAGGTCCTTGGCCGCTATCAGGCGCGCCTGCAGGGCGGCGGAGTAAGGATAATTGCCGAAGGCCCGCACGGCCAGCGACCGCCCCGCGACTTCGCAGAGAGCTATGGACAGCCCGTCGGCGGAGGTGCCGCTCATCAGGCCCATTATGAGGTTGTTTTTCATGCTAGTATTTTTCCACGCTGTACTTGGCCAGCCGGCCGCCGCGGTACTGGAACTTGCCGGAGAAGTGGCCGCGCCGCCGCAGCAGGGGCAGGAAGACCTTGTCCCCCTCCCACAGGTTCAGCTTCAAAAGTTTCCGGTCCGGTATCCACTCCAGGTTCCCCTCCGGGGAATCGATGAGTTTGCCGGAGAACTTCGCTGCGGTGAAGACGAAAACGTACCAGTCCTCCCCGCCGGCGAAATCGGGAAAGGTCAGCACGCCCTTGAGCGCCGGGGACTTTAGCTTCAGCCCGGACTCCTCGCGCACCTCGCGGATCACGCAGTCCTCGGGGCTCTCGCCCGGCTCGAACTTGCCGCCCAGGCCGTTCCACTTGCCCTCGTGCACGTCGCGCGCCTTCTTGACACGGTGCAGCATCAAGGTCTTGCCGTTGCGGCGCAGGTAGCAGAGGGTGGCCAGTTTCATCAGACGTCCGCCTGCCCCACTGGCGGGATATCCTCGAACAGCCAGGTGCTGAGATACCGCTCGGCGGTGTCGGGCAGCACTGCGACTATAGTCTTGCCGGCGTACTCCGGACTCGCGGCCAGGGTGACGGCGGCCCGCATGGCGGCGCCGGAGGAGATGCCGGCCAGGATGCCCTCTTCCTTCATCAGGCGGCGGGCCATCACGCCGGCTTCGTCGTCGCCCACGGCCATGACGGCGTCGATGAGCGACCGGTCCAGGTTCTCCGGTATGAAATTAGAGCCTATGCCCTGTATGCGGTGCGGGCCGGCCTTGCCGCCGGAGAGCAGCGCCGAGGCGGAGGGCTCCACGGCGATGATCTGCACGCCGGGCTTGCGCTTTTTCAGGCCGCGGGCTATGCCGGTAATGGTGCCGCCGGTGCCCACGCCGGCCACCACGGCGTCCACGTAGCCGTCGGTGTCGGCCCAGATCTCTTCGGCGGTGGTCTTCTCGTGGATGGCGGGGTTGGCCGGGTTGGCGAACTGCCGCGGCATGTAGGCGCCCGGCGTGGCGGCGAATATCTCTTCGGCCTTGGCCACGGCGCCGGCCATGCCGGCCGCGCCGGGGGTCAGCACTATCTTGGCGCCGAAAGCGTTCATGATGCGGCGGCGCTCCAGGCTCATGGTCTCGGGCATGGTCAGCACCAGGCGGTAGCCGCCCAGGGAGCAGAGCCAGGCCAGGCCTATGCCGGTATTGCCGCTGGTGGGTTCCACCACCAGGGAGCCGGGGCGCAGCAGGCCGCGGGTTTCGGCGTCGGCGAGCATGCCGTAGGCGGCCCTGTCCTTGACGCTGGAGGAAGGGTTGAAATATTCCAGCTTGGCCAGCAGCAGGGCCGGGCCGGGGGCCAGGCGGTTGATCTTCACCAGCGGGGTGCGGCCTATCAGGGCGCGCATGTCCTGGGCGTATTTCATTTTTTCGCGATCTCCTTCCGGAGGTCGTCGAGCTGGGCCTGCACGCGCCGCATCTCCTCGCCGCAGTGGTCGGGCAGGCGGTTGTGGTCCAACTGGGCGCGGCCCACGCCGCCGCGGGCGCTGTGCGCCGGCACGCCGAAGACGGTGGTGTCCGGCGGGATGTCCTGCAGCACCACCGAGGCCGCGCCTATGCGCGAGCGGTCCCCCACCTTGATGGCGCCCAGCACTATGGCGCCGGCCCCCACCACCACGCCGTCGCCCAGCGTGGGGTGGCGCTTCTTATGCTCGAGCGAAGTGCCGCCCAGCACCACACCCTGATACACCAGCACGTCGTCGCCGATCTCGGCGGTCTCGCCTATCACCACGCCCATGCCGTGGTCTATGAAGAAGCGCCGGCCGATAGTAGCTCCGGGGTGTATTTCCACGCCGGTAAAGAAGCGGGCGATATGGGAGAGCAGGCGCGCCGGGAAACAGAGGCCGCGCTGCCACAGCCAATGGGCCGGGCGGTACAGCCAGACGGCGTGCAGGCCGGGGTAACAGAGCAGGACTTCCAGAGAGCTCCGCGCGGCGGGGTCCTTGGCGAATACGGTCCTGATATCTTCCGAAAAGTTCATTTTATCCTTGTTCTTGCCCGCGCCTGAGCGGCGCGGTCTAAATTATATATATTAAGGAGCCCGGCCGTCTGCCGGGCAAAAAAAGAAGGCCGGGAGCGTTCCCGGCCTTCTCTGCGCTGACCCGCTTTTACAGCCTGTAGATATCCAGTTTGCCGGCGTTGAGCTTGAAACCGTACCCCTTCTCGAAGGACGGGAAGGTAACGCCGGAGGGCTTGATGTCCTCGGTCTTGAAGATGAAGTAGGAGGTGGCGTCCACCACCGGGAACGGGATGAGCAGCACCAGGGTCTTGTCGGTGAACCGCGCGCCCTGCGGGCCCTGCACTATCTCGTTGCCGTAGGCCAGCTTGTAGTTCTTGCCCAGCCGCACGTCCACGCCCTTGGCGGCCACGCCGTCGCCGACGGACTTGAGGGAAGTGTTAAGCGCCAGGCCGCGGGGCCCCTTGATCTCGAGCATGCTGTTCTCGGGGGTGGAGGCATTGGCCTTGATCTTGACCACGAACTTCTCCCCGTCTATCACGACGGTCTTGGAGCCGCTCATGAAGATGCCCCAGTTGATGATCTCGGTGCCGCGCACGAAGTAGCTCTCGTTGCGGCTGGTGGTCAGCACCAGGAAGAACTTGTCCTTGTCGTCGCAGGAATTGCCGCCATTGGGGCAGTTGCTGGCCTTGGAGCCGCTGACATGCACCTTGGTGCCTTTGCCGGTAGTGAAGGCGACGTTGGGCTTGAGGTAGGCGTTCTTGACGGTCTCGAGATTGATGGAGAACACCACGTCGTTAATGCCCTTCAGGCCTTTCTCCGCGCCCAGGTCGGCGGCCTCGGGGGAGACGCCGTAACCGAAATAACGGAACAGGTCCAGGTCCTGCGCGGCCTGGTCAACGCCCGGGGCCGGGGCGGACACCTCGGGGGTCTCTATGCCTTCCAGCGTGAAGCCGGCGTCGTTGAGCGCGCCGGCGGAAGCGTATGAAACGAAACTGAAAGACATCAGGCCGGCCGCAGCGATTTTTACCAGGTTCTTCATTTGGTTCTCCTTGCTCTCTCACCCGCTATATATTTATACCAGGTTTAGAGGGGCGGCAGGAGAGGCTAAGGGCCAGGCCATTAAAGACAAAGGGCCTAGCCCGGTTTAGGCCCTATGGCTGGGCCCACCGCGGGGGCGGTTCTTTTGCTATGCAGGCTCTAAATTATATAGATTATCCTCGTTGTCTAATTTAATGGGGGCTGAATGACCGATACTGCTTTGGTAAAAACTCTGGAAGGCCACAAGGACGGCGTGCTGGCGCTCGCCTTCTCGCCCTGCGGCAAGTTCCTCGCCACCGCCGGCGAGGACAATACCATCCGCCTGTGGGACATCCCCGACGGCATAGAGATACAGGCCATAGAGGCCCACCAGGGCGACATCAAGGCCCTGGCCTTCAACCCCGAGGGCGACTTCTTCGCCTCCGCCTCGTGGGACAAGACCATAAAGATCTGGAAGACCGCCGACTGCTCCACCATAGCCGAGGCCGGCGGCCACGACGGCCCGGTGAACTCGCTGGCTTTCTCCCCCGACGGCAAAGCCCTCTATTCCGGCTCCGACGACGCCACCGTAAAGGTGTTCGGCTGCCCCGGTTGCTCGCTCAAGAAGACCATCAACCCCGGCATCGGCGACATCAAGGCCGTGGCCGTGTCGGCCGGCGGCCTGCTGGCCGTGGGCGGGTCAGAACTGCAGATCCTCGACACCTGCGGCGACCTGATCAAGGACAACGATTCTTACCTCTACGGCATACGCTGCCTGGCCTTCTCGCCCGACGGCAAGCGCCTGGCCGCGGCCACCGGCATGGAGAAGCGCCTGGAACTCTGGGACACCGAAAAGATGGAAGAGGCCGGTTCCATCAAGGACAACGACTGGGTGAACTGCGTCACCTTCACCCCGGACGGCAAGTACGCCGTCACCGGCGGCACGGCCGTAAAGGTATGGGACGCCTCCACCGGCGCCTGCCTGCGCACCTACGAGGGCCACACGGACGAGATCTACAGTGTGGACGTCTCCCCTGACGGCAAGTACATAGCCTCGGCCTCCAACGACAAAACCGCCAAACTCTGGGCCCTGCAGCCCTGAAACAGGTAGCAGCTACCTTAAAAGCAGCCGCCCCCCGGGGCGGCTGCCTCTTTTCCGGGTTGACGGGGGTTAAGACGGGCTCAGAGGGCTTTTTGTATAATTTAAGGGCAGTAAATAAAGTCAGGAGGAATAATGGTTAATATAATAGTACTGGTAGTAGCGGTACTCATGGGGTTGGCGGGCAGCGTCAACGCCGCGGGTTTCCGCCTTTCGGAGCAGGACGCCAGGGCTAACGGCATGGGCAATACCGCCGTGGCCGTAGCCGACAACCCGGCGGCTGTCTGGTACAACCCCGCGGCCATCACCGGCTTCGAGGGCACCAACCTGTCCCTGGGTTCCGTGATGGTTCTGCCCCAGATGGAGCATACCAACACCAACGGCAGCAAGGACCGCATAAAGCAGACCGTTCACATCCCCCCCCATTTCTTCGCCACCCGAAAACTCAACGAGAAATTCTCGCTCGGCCTTGGCGTGCTCGCCCCTTTCGGTCTTTCCACCGAATGGGACAAACTGACCGCCAATACCCGCAAGGTGGCCACCGACTCCGAAATTCAGGCCGTCAACTACAACCTGAACGGCGCGTACAAGTTCAACCAGAATCTGTCCGTGGCCGCCGGTGTGGACTACTACATGGTGGACGCCACCCTCAACAAGTGGCATCCTAACCCCATCGTCAACAACGAGATCAAGCTCGAAGGCGATGGCAATGGCACCGGCTACAATGTGGCCGCCCAGTACAAGTGGAATAAGTACAAGTTCGGCGCCAACTACCACAGCAAGGTAAAAGTTAAGCTCGAGGGCGACATAGCCGCGACCGGTGTATATACCGGCGACGTAAAGACCGAGATCACCCTGCCCGACATGCTTCAGGTGGGCGTCGCCCACCAGTGCACCGACTCCTGGCTGTTCACGGCCGAAGCCGACTATACCAACTGGAGCACCTACCGCAAGATCACCATCAGGAAGATCTCCGACAGCACCGTCGTCGGCACGCCGGACACCAAGAACTGGAGCAGCGTGTGGGCCTTCCGCCTCGGCGGCGAGCATAAGGTTAACGAGAACTGGAAGCTGCGCGTGGGCGCCTTCTACGACGTCAACCCGGTCAAGGAAGACTACTTCGAGACCCGCGTGCCGGATTCCGACCGCGTGGCCGTTTCTTTCGGCGCCGGCTGGAACAAGGGCAATATCACCGTGGACGCCTCCTACCTCTACCTGCGCTTCATGAAGCGCACTATAGATGACAGCATCCAGGACAACGCGACCGGTACGCCTACCGCCATCAACGGCAAGTACGCCTCCGTCGCCCGCCTGCCCGCCATCACCATCGGCTACAAGTTCTAACCGAAGGTCGTTAAGGGGATAAAAAAACCCCGCGCTCGAAAGGGCGCGGGGTTTTTCTTTAGGGGACGTTGTTGACTATATGACTATTTTTCAGTTTTCCACGGCTCCAGCGCCGTACCAGCGGCGGCCTATCCACAGCGAAACATTAACCAGCGCTATCAGGGCCGGCACTTCCACCAGCGGGCCTATGACGGCCGCGAAGGCCGCGCCGTGGTTGATCCCAAAGGTAGATATGGCCAGGAAGATCCACAGGGTCAGGTAGCGGTCCAGGAAAGACAGATTCTTGATTATTCCTTCTATCAGTCCCCCTTCAGCAGACCGGCCACGAAGGCCCTTATCTCGTCGCGCACGCGGCGGTAATGGGCCAGGGCTTCCTCTTCGGTCTTGGCGTTTTTAGCAAGGAAAGGCGGATCCTCGAAGCTCCTATGGAGTTTCTCAGCCTTGCCGAACCACACCGGGCAGCTTTCCCGGGCTTTATCGCAGACGGTCACCACCAGGTCGAAGGCGGCGTCCTTGAATTCGGAGGCGTGCTTGGAGCGGTGGCCGGAAATATCCACGCCGGCCTCCGCCATCACCGCTATCGCCCGCGGGTCCACTGTGCCGGGGTTGGTGCCGGCCGAAAAGACCTCGGCCCGCCCGGCAAGCAGTGTCCTGCCCCAGCCCTCGGCCATCTGGCTGCGGCAGGAATTGCCCGTGCAGAGGAACAGTATCTTCACTCTTAGTGGCCGCAGCTGCAGCCGCCGCCGCAATTGCTTTCGGGCTTGGGCAGGTTCTTCATGATGATGTCGCCCTGCTCGTCGCAGTCCAGCACCGCTTTCTCCACCATGGGGGCGGCGTTCTTGTCGACGTAGATCTTGAAGTCTTTGTTGGAGACTTCCACATCGCCGGCTTCCGCCTTCTCCACCAGGTCCATGCCTATGGAA
Source organism: Elusimicrobiales bacterium (assembly GCA_050174915.1). Lineage (GTDB taxonomy): Bacteria > Elusimicrobiota > Elusimicrobia > Elusimicrobiales > UBA9959 > UBA9959. The sequence continues at coordinate 94,833 of JBFXJL010000006.1, forward strand.
GGGCCGCAGCAGCCTTCCGTCACGAACACGCGCAATACGCCGGTCTTGCCGGATTCCTTGAGCACCGCCTTGAGTTTCTCCACCGCAGCGTCTTTGAGTTCCATTATTTCATTCCTTTATTCCCGTCCGCTAAATTCAGCAATTGCCGCCCACCACGCAAACGCCGCGGCGCCGCAGCGCCAGCCTTTTTTCCAGGCGGGCGATGTCCGCGGCTATGACCCGGCAGCAGGGGCGCGGCCGCACCAGCCGGCCTATGTATTCGGCCAGGTAGCCTTTGTCTGCCAGGGCGTACATGGCCCAGCGGCCCCGCTTAGCCTTGCGTATCAGGCCGGCGGCCAGCAGCGCGCCCAGGTGGCGCGAAACATTGTACTGGCTCTCCCCCAGCGCGTCCACCAGCTCGCAGACGCAAAGCTCGCGCCCGGCGCTGGCCAGCAGCGCCGCCGCGCGCAGGCGGTTGACGTCGGCCAGGGCCTTGAGGGCCGTGACCGCGGTTTTAATGTCTTGCCCGGCTTTCATATATGCTATTATACGCATATATGGCGCAAAATGCAAACGGCCTGAAAGTGTCGCTGTCGCCGAAACTTAACCCCGTGGGGCAGGCCGCGCCTGAAACGGCCTCCGCCGGCTACTCCCGCGCCGACAGGCTGGGCGCCTGGAAAGCCCGCTGGGGCATAAACCGCATGGCCTACCGGGTTAACCCCGGCCTTTACGCCCTGGGCGCCCCCTCCGCCGCTTCCCCCGTCTTCGCCACCGCCAATTACAAGCTCAGCTTCGACGCCCTGCGCGTCAGCCTGAAAGGCGTGGACGCCTGGCTCCTCGTGCTGGACACCCGGGGCATCAACGTGTGGTGCGCCGCCGGCAAGGGCACCTTCGGCACGGAGGAACTGGCGCGGAGCATAGCCGCGACCGGCCTGGAAAAAGTGGTCAGCCACCGGACGGTGATACTGCCGCAACTGGGCGCGCCCGGCGTGAGCGCCCACAGGGTAAAGGCCTATACCGGTTTCTCCGTGGTCTACGGGCCGGTCAGGGCCGAGGACCTGCCCGAATATCTGCGGCTGGGCCGCGCCACGCCGGAGATGCGGCGGGTCAGATTTAATTTCACCGACAGGATGATACTGGCCCCGATACAGCTGGTGCACTTCGGCCGGTACCTGCTGCCGGCCGCGGCGCTGCTGCTGCTGCTCGGCTACCGGGCGGACGCGGCCTATACCCTGGGGGCCCTGCTGGCCGGCGGGGCCCTGGTGCCCGCCCTGCTGCCCTGGCTGCCCGGCCGCAGTTTCGCCGTAAAAAGCGCGGCGGCCGGCCTGCTGGTCACGGCCCTGCTGGCCCTGGCCCACGACCAGACCCCGGCGCAGTTCGCCGCCCGGGCCCTGATCTATTCCGCGACCGCCTCTTTCGTAGGCCTGGATTTCACCGGGGCCTCCACCTACACCTCGCTCTCCGGCGTAAAGAAAGAGATGCGCCTGGCCATGCCCGCGCATGCCCTGGCCTTAGCCGCCGGGCTGGTCATCCTCGCGGCCGGGAGGTTCTTATGAACATGGAATACTTGCGCGGGGTCTCCACGCTGAAACTGGACGCAGAGAAATGCATAGGCTGCGGCATGTGCGTGAATGTCTGCCCCCACGCCGTGTTTGTAGTGGAGAACCGGAAAGCGGCGATCACGAACGTCGACCTGTGCATGGAATGCGGCGCCTGCGCCGGCAATTGCCCGGTGGACGCTATCCTCGTAAAGAAGGGTGTTGGCTGCGCGCAGGCAGTGCGCAACGGCCTGCTGAAAGGCACCGAGCCCAATTGCGACTGCGGCGACGACAGCAACTGCTGCTAGACGCCTAGATTATCCCGAAAATATATTTCAGGCCCAGGTAGGCGCCGGCCGCGATGAAGATCCAGGCCGTCGCCGGTTTGGCCCACTGCTCGAAGCGCCCGGCCAGGCCGGTCACGGCGCCGACTTTCTTGAGCCCCAGGTCCAGGGCTATGGCCGCGCCTATAACGGGCAGGGCCGTGCCCAGGCCGTAGAGCAGCGGTATGGAGACCGGCGCGGACTTGCCGGCAGCCAGCGGTATGATGACGCCAAAGTAAAGCGCGGCTGAAATGGGGCAGAAGGCCAGGGCGAACAGCGCCCCCATCAGGAAAGAGGACAGCGCCCCCGCCCTGGCTTTATAGCGGGACAGGTCGAAAAGGTTGAACCCTTCGAAACCGGCGCCGAACATGCCCAGCATGTACATGCCTGCCAGCACCAGCAGCGGCGACAGCGCCTGGCTGCCGTACTTCTGCATGAAAAAAGAGAAAGCCGGCGCCGAGAGCAGGCTTTTGACCAACAGGAAGCCTATGACCAGGTAGGCCAGCGCGCGCCCCGCGGCGTAGAGCAGGCCGTGGCCCAGCACGGCCAGCTTATGCGACCCGGAATGCCTGGAGATCCAGGTAAGGGCCGTCAGGTTAGTGGCCAGCGGACAGGGGCTCACCGAAGTGATAACCCCCGTCCACAAGGCAGTCACCAGCGCGGCCCAGAATTCCCCCGTCATACTTCGTCGATCACCTTGCGCGTTTCGGCGGCGACATAGTCCATGAACTTTTCCTGGTCGCCCAGCAGCTGCCAGACGCTCTTGAGCAGGCCCCACTTCAGCGGCTTTTCCCCCTCGAACTTCTGCACCACCACCGCCTTGGAGTTCAGCCAGTAGTCCTGCACGAAATGTTCATTGGCTTTTTCTTCGATGTTGACGCCCCTGAACTCCACCCGCCAGCCTTTGTAGGGCTGGGTGAAGTGCTTAGCCACCGCCTCGCGCGTGTACGCCTCTATGGTAGTGCAGGAGGAGCAGCGCGTGTTGGTATAGAAGTAATAAACCACCGCGGTCTTCCCAGGGACGGTTTTCACCGCCGCGGTTTTTTGCGGCCGCGCCGCAGGAGCCGCGGCAACGGCCGGGGCCGCGGGCGCCGGGGCCGCCGCCTCTACAGCGGCCGCCGACGGGGCGCCGGCGCCTGAACAGCAGGGCAGGGCTTTGTAGATGACCGCGCCTATGCTCACAGCCACGAAGGCCGCCAGCGCGTATTTCACCAGCCTGGAGGGAGCGGACATTACCTGGCCCCGCCGATTATAGCCTTAAGCTCCTCTACGGACGGCACTTTGGCCGAGAGCAGCACTTTGCCGTCCACGGCCAGCGCGGGCGTCATCATCACCCCCATGTCCGTGATCTTGTTGATGTCGCTGATCTTTTCCATCTCGTAGTCCAGGCCCAGTTCTTTGGCCGCCAGCTCGGCGTTGGCGTAAAGCCGGTTGCACTTGAGACAGCCCATACCGAGTATTTGTATTTTTTTCATATTCTCTCCTTAAAAGTAAGCGCCGAAGAACATACCGGTGAAGGTAGACATGATTACGACCAGCGCCACGTAGGCGGCGGTCTTCTTCACGCCCATCACCGTCTTGAGCACCAGCATGCTGGGCAAGGACAGCGCGGGCCCCGCCAGCAGCAGCGCCAGCGCCGGGCCCTTGCCCATGCCGGACCCTATCAGGCCCTGCAGTATCGGTATCTCGGTGAGCGTGGCGAAGTACATGAAGGCCGCCACCACCGAAGCGAAGAAATTGGCCCAGAAGGAGTTGCCTCCCACGGCCCAGGCCACCCACTGCGAAGGGATGACGCCTTCATGCCCCGGCCGGCCAAGCAGGAAACCAGACACCAGCACGCCGCCGATAAGCAGCGGGAAGATCTGCTTGGACAGGTCCCAGGACGCAGAGAACCAGTCGCCCAGTTCCCCCTCGCCCGAAGAGTTGAGCACCCAGGACAGGCCTATGAAGCCGGCCGAGAACGAGATTACCGGCATGTCCGGAAAAATAAAAGCCAGGGCCGCGGCCGGGACGGAGCCGATGAACAGTTTTTTACCGTCCGCCCCGAACCAGGCTTTCAGCATCAAGCCAAGCCCCGTGGCAAAGACGGCGGTCAGCGGCCACTTGACCTGGTAGATGGCGTAGAAAACGGCGTCCGAAGGATCGGCGGCTGCCCAATTGGCGAACACCAGCACCGCGGCCATGGAGGCGAAATAGAACGAAGTCTGCCAGAGCGGGCGCTTTACCTCGGGCTCGGGCAGGTCGGCCTGCGCGGCGGCCTTGGCGGCCTCCTCCCGGCGGAAAAGCAGGTGCATGGAAAAACCGATGACCAGGCTGAACACTACGGCCGCCACGGCGCGGGCCGCGCCCAGTTCGAAGCCGAGCACGCGGGCCGTAAGCACGATGGCCAGCACGTTGATGGCCGGGCCGGAATAGAGAAAGGCTATGGCCGGGCCCAGGCCCGCGCCGCGCTTGTAGATGCCGGCGAACAGCGGCAGCACCGTGCAAGAGCAGACGGCGAGGATGGTGCCCGACACCGAGGCCACGCCGTAAGAGAGGAATTTATTGGCCCTGGCGCCGAAGTACTTCATCACCGAGGCCTGGCTGACGAAGGCCGAGATGCCGCCCGCTATAAAAAGCGCGGGGATAAGGCACAGCACCACGTGCTCGCGCACGTACCACTTGGTGAGTTCCAGCGCCTCGGTAAGGGCGCCGTCGAAGCGCGGCAGGCCCACGGGCAGGAAGTAGAAGGCGAAGAAGACCGCGGCGAACCCGGCTAGCGTTTTCCAATCTTCCTTCCAGTTCATGTTATTTCCCCTTGCCGAATTTAGCGCAGACGCTGATATCGAGCACGCAGCGCAGCTTGAGCCGGTAAATGATCTGGTTGCCCTTGCGCACCGAATCCACTATGCCCGCGGCGCGCAGCACCGACAAATGCCTGGAAACGGTGGAGATGTCGTCGCCCACCAGCTCCGTAAGCTCGCAGACGCAGGTGTCGCGCTTGCCCAGCTGGTGCGCCAGGAACAGCCTGGTGGGATGGCCCAGGGCCTTGAACGCCGCGGCCTCGGCGGCGTAGGAGTGGAGGATCGGGGTCTTCATATTTACTATTTTGCCAAATTGCCAAATAGAAGTCAAGCGGCCCGGGAAGCTCCCGCTCCCGCCATTTCGTATAATTAGAGGATGGAAAGAAACAAAGGGAAGGTGCCGCTCGAGCGGGCCCTGTCTAAACTCGGCGCCGCCTCCCGCAGCCAGACCCGAGACTGGGCGCTTACCGGGCGGCTGAAGGTGAACGGCCGCGTCGTCACCGACCCGCAGTTCCTGGTAACGCCCGAGACCGACCGCTTCACCGTGGACGGCCGCCCCATCTCGCGCGACCCCTGGACCACCATACTGCTCAACAAGCCGGCTGGCGTGGTCACTACCAAGTCCGACGAGAAAGGGCGCAAGACCGTCTTCGACCTGCTCCCCCCCGAGTTGCGGACCCTGCACCCCGTGGGCCGCCTGGACATGGCCACCACCGGCCTGCTGATCATGACCAACGACACGCGCCTCTCGGCCTGGCTCACCGACCCGGCCAACGCCGTCGTGCGCGTCTACTCGGTGACGGTCAGGGGCCTTGTTACGCCCGAAGAACTGGCCCGCGCGGAGGCGGGCATAATGGACGAGGGCGAAATGCTCAAGCCCTCCCGCATCACGCTGCGCAAGGGCAGCGGCAGGGAAACTCATTTAATGGTGGAACTTACCGAGGGCAAGAATCGCGAGATACGGCGGCTCTTCGAGGCCGTCGGCCACGAGGTCTGCGCGCTCAAGCGCATCTCTTTCGGAACCCTGTCGCTCGGCGACCTGGCGCCGGGAGAGTTCCGCCGCCTGGGCCGCGTAGAGCTGCCGGCGGCCTGGACGGCCGCCCATTAGCGCTAGGAACCGCCGCCCGCCCCGCCTTTCCCGCCGCCCGCGGAAAAAGAAGCGGCGCCGTCGAAATCGTGCAATTCGGTTATCCCCTCATAGACCATCTCGGACACCCGCCGTATGATATCCCCCCGCGAGCGCATCCAGTTGCCGTAGCGCCGGGTGGAGCGCGCCTTTTCTATGATGCCTACGATGATATAAGGAAAGCTGCTGCCGTCGGGCCGCCGGGCCACCATTATGCCCATGTCGCCGCAGAGCCGGCTGGTGGTGCCCGTCTTGTCGTAAACTTCGGTGCCGGGCGGCACGCCGGGCGCGGCCGTATAGAGCCTGTCGGCATTCGGCAGGCCCATCAGGCGCTTTATCTCGGCGGCGCCGGGCAGTTCATCCTTCCAGAGGGCGTGGAGAAAGCGACTGTAATCGTGGGCGGAGGCCTGGTTGCGGAAAGTGCGGCCGCTGCGAGGGATATACTCCACCAGGCGCAGGTCCCTGAAGATCCCGGAATAATTATTCTGAAGCAGGCGCTGCAGCCCCGACGGCCCGCCTAGGTGACGCATGAACCAGGAGGCCGAAATATTGCCCGAATTCCGGATCATGTCCTCCATGCGCCGCTGCTCCGCCGCCCCGTAAGGCTTGCGGCCGGCCTTAGCCTCGTGCAGCCAGGCCAGGGCAATGAAGGGCTTGATCAGGCTGGCTGCGTCCAGGGGCAGGTCCTCGTTGATGCTGACCAGTTTTTCCCCCGTAGAGAAATCATAGACCACCCAGGCGGTGCGCTCGTCGGCCTTTACGACGCCCCTCCGGCGCAGGGTACGGACATAATCCTCTATGCGTTTTTCCATCCCTGCCGTAGCGGCGGGCTGGGCGGCAGCGGCTGCGGGAGCGGGTTCGGGAACCGGAACCAGGGCAGGGGCACCCCAACCGCCGGCCTGTACCGGCACTGCCGGGTGCAGTCCTTTGGATGCGAGTATGCGCGAATGCGCCCTGGCTACGGCGGCCGCGCCCTCGCGCCCGCCGCTCCTGGCGTAGACCACGCCGTAATTATCGGCGCCCTTAACTACTTTAAGCCGGCTGGCCGTGGCGGGGCCCAGCAGGGCCGCCAGCCGCTCCCGGTAGGCCGTTGCCGCGGCCCGGTCGCTGTGCCACAGGTAGGAAACATGGTAATCCGCGGCTGTCGCGGGAGCGCCGCAGGCGAGCGCCAGCGCGGCCAGGACGGCACGGCACGCCGCCAGGCTCCTTGCTCCGTTCGCCGTATCCCGTTTCACCCGTTCTCCCTCCGGTCCTGAAATAAAAAGCCCCGCCTTTCCCGTTAAGGGAAGACGGGGCCTGACACGCTGTTAAATCGCCTTAATCCTCATAAAGTCCTTTTTACATTTTAGCAGAGCAGGACTTTATGTCAAGGGCAAATCCGGGGCGGCCGGCCTGGCCGAGAAATTCAAGACGACACCGCGACTCTCCAGATAAAAGCGGCAAAGCAATAAAACCCCGCCCAATGGCGTTGTATATATGATGAAGAATACCCTGAAGACAACTTCCCTTATGCTGCCGACGCTGCTGCTGTACTGCGCCGGCCTGTCCCACGCGGCTATATGGGGACGGGGCAAGGTGCCCGCCCCCCGGAGCCAGGCGCCCATAACCGCAGACGGAAGGCTCTCTGACTGGCCGCCTGGCGAGACTTATGACGCGTCAGGCCTGCGCTTCAGGGCTTTAAATGACGGGGAGAGCCTGTATTTAAGCGTTTCGGCCCATGAGGCCGGAGCGAAGGCCCTATTGACCGGCGAAACACGCCAGGACGTCGACCTCTGGTTCTCGGACGGGAAAACCCGTGCCTGGGGACTGCGCCTGCCTTACGGCGCCCTGGGTGTGCCCGTGCAAGGGCTGCCGGCCAGGGCCATAGAGCCGGAACTTCTCAGAATTGACGGGGCGGCCGTTTCCGCTTCCCCCCTTCCCGCGAGTATAGAATTCGGCGGCGAAACCCCGGGGCGCGTGCCCATCTATGAACTGAAGATCCCGCTAGAGCTGCTAAAACCCGATGACGGCAGAATCCGCCTGGATTTCGTCACTTCCTACGCTTCCGCCGAATTGGAACAGCGTATGAAAGAGAGATTTAACAAAGCAGCCGAACGAGGCGGCGGTCAGGCCGGGGCCCGGCCCGGGCTGAAGCCGCAGGGCGGTATGTCCGGCCGCGGGGGCGGCAAGATGGGCGGAGGTAAACGCGGCGGCGGGAGCGGCGGCGGCCGGGGCGGCGCCAGGACGAGACCCGAGTTCCCTTCTACTCTTGAAATACGTTTATCAGTACAGCCCGACACCAAAGAATAAAGGAAATAGAACATCATGAAGATATCCACCATCGGGAAATTCCTTATAGGCGGCCTCCTGGCCCTGAACCTGGGCGGCTGTATGATGGCCGTGCGCGGGGTCAGCGGGTCGGGAGACCTACAGACCGCGAAGACCATAATAAGGGAGATCGACTCAAAGGACCTGAGCCTTATCCTGGAAATACCGCCGCTTGCCGCCGGCGCGCAGGTGAGGCTGACCACAAAACTGGCCCGCCTGCAGGACAGCGTCCCCGTTACGGGTGCGTCTGTCACCTTTAGAATAGAGCGCGAAAAGCCCGGCGGGATAGTTGAGAAGCTGACGGAACAGGAAGCCGAAGAAATAGTCGGGAAGGGCCTTTACCAGCTGCACTATAAATTCAAGGAACCCGGCAGGTACAAAATAACCGCCAGCGCCGTCACACCGGGTGAAGCCGCCGCGCAGGCGCAGAGCGTGTCGCTCACCCAGGAGATCGGCAAGGCCAGAACCTCCAGCATTTGGTTCATTGTCGGCGCCGCTGTGGTGCTGGCCGTGAAATTACTTATCCTGTGAAGTGGCGCCGCGCTTGCCGGCGCGGCCGCCAATTTGATTCATATCCAATCCGTTAACGCCATGCCCAATCCCACGCGGGAGGACGAACGGTTGTAGCCTATGAGCGTTTCACCATAACCCGTAAAATACTGCACGTACCCCTTAAGGTTCCTGTGCAGCGGAAAACGCCAGTCAGCCTGGAGCGCCCCTTTGTTGTCCCCGGTACGTAGGTTATTTCGCAGGAGTACGCTGAAGGACATGTTCCTGCCGGAGCGCAGGAGGAGGATGTCCCCATAGCCCAAGTATCGCTCTATGCCGGGGTTATCGTCGGTCTTGGCGCGCTCAGGCATTCTTGTCCACTGCCTGACAATGAGGTGGTTTTTGCCCTTCTGTATAACCGCACTGGTCACCACGCGGTTCCAGCTGCGGGAACGCGGCTCTATCTGACCGTTCGACTGGTGGTTGAATCCTATCGTAAAGTAATTCAGTCTGGCCCCGTGAAAAATAATATCGGTGCGATAGGCCAGGAAGGTTTCCGGTTCATAATTGATCTCTCTGAACGGCGCCGATATGCGGGCGTTGTACGCCTGCCACAGCGCCAGTTGCGTGTAGGCGCCATAGAGGTCCGCTTTCCCCCCAAAGAGACCCTCCCACAACGGTATCTTGAAACTTATCTGGAATTTCGCCTCCATATTATCCAACTTGTCCCCGATAGCCGGAAAATAACTGTAGGCCGGGTTATTGGGAGACGAGGTGTATGTGGCGGGCAACAGGTAACTTGGTTTGTGCGCCAATAGGGCGAAGCTGGAGCGCTTTGCGCCGCTCTCCCGGGCTATTCTTGCCTCGATAGGCGAGCTCTCTGAAGCTTCAGAGGGCGCTTGTGCAAGTATAGGCGCCGCTGTAGCAAGTGACACCAGCACTGCGGCCATAAATATATAGACTTTACCAGCCGCCTTGCCGTGTTTTAATTTCTGCGCAGTCATGGGTCCCCTTACTTGTAGTATAAAGTGGTCGGGGTTGTCCAGAATTAGTTGCAGGCTCTAAGGCTAAATATTCTTTCCGCGCTGACCGCGTTTACCCACCGTCCAGTTTGTCAGAAGTAAACCTGCGCCGGCATCTTGTAGCCCAGGCCCGGATGGCGTCTGCCGATACCGGGCCGGGCGGCGTTTTTTCGGGGATCAGGGGAGGTGGGAAACGCCGCCCGGCCGATATCTGATATTACGAGACTTTAACCTCGAATTTACGTAAGGCAAAAGACGTCTCTCCGGAGATCGCAACCCGTGCGGCTAGTCTATGCGTCCCGCCTGCCAGTCCGCCCAGATGGAACCACCAGAAACCTGAAGAATTAGAGCAAAGCGCCCATGTGCCGCCGTCTATGGATATTTCGACTTTGTCGCAGGGAGCAGCGGTTATCCGGACGGCATAATGTTCCCTTGAGACAACCTCGTTGGCCTTGGGATAATCTATCCCTATCTTTTTTCTGGTTTTTGTCGCTTTTTCGGTCTTTGCCATACTGGTTCTCCTTCTTTAACCGGTGGCGGGCGGCCTTTACCATGAGGATGGGGAGCAGGCCGCCCGCCCGGATATTCTGCTTAACCCGGAAATTTCCGGTTCAGTTCCCTCAGACTGCCGCAGACTATCAGCAGTTCCGCGGTGTGGTCGCTTCCGTATGCCGCAGCTTTATACGGCCTTGTGCCCGCATCTATTTCTGCGGCGAAGGCTGCACCGGTTTGCATTGCCGTCTGGCCGGGTGCCGGATGAAGCGTTATGTTCCAGCCCGCCACATGCTCCGTGACCCCGTCCGGGCGCATATAACGGAAATTAGAAAACCATAAGCTCAGGCATCCTTCTGTGCTGCCGCCGTGTCGGCCGGTCGCCAGGCCCGAAATCTCCGCTCTTCCCGTCATTCCTCCTACGGTAACCTTGTCCGCGATAACCGTAATCCGCTGAGTCCTGTCGGACGAGGCGGCCGTCAGCGTCGCGTCTTTTTGTAATTCGATAAACTGGTCGTATGGCTTCTGCCGCTTCATTACGCTTCCGCCTCTGCTTGGCTTTACCGTTGAAAAAGGGCGGGCGGCTTTTCGGGGCCTGGGGTCGGGAAGGACAGCCGCCCTCCATAGTTGTTCGTCAGAACAGGTTCCCGAGCGTGAAGTAAATATCCGAGCGCTGCTCCCCGCTCTTGTGATTAAAGCCGTAGCCCCAGTCCAGCCGTATCGGAAAAGCCGGGGTGGTGAATCGTATGCCGAAGCCGGCGCCTGCTTTGAGGTTAGTGGTGCCGGTGCCGAAGCGCATCGACACATCGTCAAAACTCTCCCAGGAGTTGCCCAGGTCGAAGAAGAAGGCCCACTGCACTATAGTGCGGCGCCGTTCCCGCGCCAGCGGGAACTTGAACTCTATGTTCATCACGTCGTACACCTTGCCGCCGTTCTCCGGCCCGATCTGGCCGCTATTGGAGTAGCCGCGCACCGTCTCGGCCCCGCCCAGGAAGAAGCGCTCGTAGACGGGAACGCTCTTAGTGCTGCCGAAGCGGCCTATGAAGCCCAGCCTGTTGGCGATGGACAGAACGAACGGATAGGTGCCGACGGAAAACAGTTTAAGGTTGTAACTGTGAGAAAGGGTTGGTTTGTAATAGTTAACGTCGCCCTGCAGCGGGCCGCCGGCGTATTCCAGCCCCAGCGAGGTACGGCAGCCGCGCGTGGGGTCAAAGGTGCTGTCGCGGGTGTCGCGGGCGAACTCCACGAAGATAGATGAAGTCACGCTGGTCCCGGCCTGCAGCTCGGAAGTGTACAGTTCGTCGACGTTGTATATCCTTACCTTTTCATAGGTATATGCGGTAGTTAATTTGTACTTGTCGTCGTTAAAGCGCGGGGCCACGGTGACTCTCCCGCCGGTACGCTTTTCGGCGTAGGCCGCCGTGCTGTCCTCGTAAGGTTTATCGCGGCGCGTGTTGAAAAGGTTCAATCCCAGCGACGTGGGCGAATTTCCTATCCAGGGCATGGACCAATCCACGTTATAATCCTGCACTTTATTGCCGAAGTTGGTGGAAAGGGACAACTTCTGCGCCCGGCCGAACAGGTTCATGTGCGACAGGGACAGCGTGCCCACCAGCCCGTCTGAGGAGGAGACGCCCGCGCCCGCGGTAAGCATTCCCGGTTTGCCCTCGGTCACGTCGAAGACCAGGTCCACCTTGTCCAGATCCTCCGTCGGGTTGATGACCGGGTTGACGTCGTCGATGAACCCCAGGTTGAATAACTTTTCCTGGCTGCGCCTGATCTTGGAGGAACTGAACGGCTCTCCCTCCTTCTGCGTTATCTCCCTGCGCAGCACATGCGTCTTGGTGGCCTTGTTGCCTTCCACGTCGATGTGAGACACGAATATCCGGCCGTTCTCGGAGATATGGAAAGTTATGTCGGTCTCGCCGGTCTTTTCATTGGGCACCTTTACCGGCTCCACGAGGGCCTTCAGGTAGCCTTTGTCGGCGTATTTGTCCTGTATGGCCCGCAGTGTGGTTTCGAAACTCTCCTGCTCGTAATACTTCCCGCGCCTGAAATCCACCGCGGTTCCCAGTTTGCTGGAAAGCAGAACGTTGTTCCCGGTGAAGTAAACCGCGCCGAAGCGCTGGCGGCTGCCCTCTGAAACGGAGATATGCAGCGTTGCGCTGGAGCGGTCCTCGTTAAATACTACGGAAGAGCCGGCCAGTTCGAAGTCCGCGTAGCCGTTGTTTTTGTAGAAGGTCTCTAAACTCTTCAGGTCAGAGTCCAGCACCTGCGGAGAATATATCTTCTTAGGGCGGTTCTTCAGCTTTTTTACCAGTTTCTTCGAGGGAAAGCCCGCAACGCCTTCGAAGAGCACTTCCGCTATCCGGGCCTTCTTGCCCTCGGTAACGGTTACTGTCAGGAAACACAGCGAGGCCGCGGTGTCGTAGCGCACCTCGTAGTCCGCTTTAGCGTCGATATAGCCCTTTTCGTGGTATTTCTCCGCTATCTTCAACAAGTCCTCGTTCAGCCGGAGCGTATCGAAGAAATCATTCTCTTTCAGCGTCATTTCGCTTTTGACGGCGGCTTTGGAGAGACTTTTGGCGCCTTTCACGGTTACCGACTTTATTGCCGGTTTTTCCTGCACCAGATAGGTTACACGAACCGGCCGTGTTGATGCGACCACCGGCGAGTGCTTCCTTGAGCTGGCTTTTCCGTCCAGCTCTTCGATATCCACCAGCACCTTTTCAAGGCTGCCCAGGCCCATGAGCGCCTCTATGTCATGGTTAACAAAACTTAGCATATACACCCGGCCTTTCTTCGCCTTGGTGGTTTTCAATATAACCTTGGGTTTCAGGTTCACATTCCCTTTTACGGCTGTTTCCGCTACCTCCCAGGGGCCCTGCCCAAGGGGTTCGCCGGCGCGCGAGGACGAAACCGCAAAGAAGGCGAAACATAATAGAAGTAAAGCGCTGCGCATCAAGTGCATGAAAGAGCAGAGTGATTTCTTGTGCGGCGCTGTCGAAAACCTTAGTAGTGCTGCAATTATAAGGCCGCTTTTAACTATCCTCGCCGCCAGCCTGTGCTCGCCAGCCTCCAGCCTGCCTAAATCAACTTTAAAACTCCTGGGGGTCATTGGCGGGCTGGCCTGAATGGTCCGCCAGGCAGGGCACCGGGGCCGCGCGCCTCAAATTCCTTTTTTATTTCTTCAAACCTGGCAATCTGACTGGGAGTAAGCACGGTCTCCATTTCGGCTTTTATCTGCGACCTAAGTTCTTCCATTTTTGGCCGGTTCTCGTTCATTACCTTTTCCATCTGCGGCTGGTACTTCTCGAGAATAGTCGAAACTTTTTCCCGCTGAAGCCCGGTAAGGTCTAATTCGCGGTTGAATATTTCCATGGGACTGCCCATGCGCTGCGGGGGCGGCCCGGGCTTGCGGTGCATGCGGTAGAGATCGGAAAAGAACGCCCCCAGAAGAAAGCCTGTCGCGGCGGCTATGGCCACCTGGTTCCAGCGTATGCTCATTTTTTGTCTCCTTCAAGCAGCATGGTGAGAAGTTGTTCGTTGCCTGGCGCCTTATTGCCGAAGAGCATGGCGGTGAAGTCTTCGGTTTCTTTATAGGAGGCTATCGCGGACGGCAGTTGGGAACGGGTGGAAGGCAAAGAACCTGACTCCACGCACAGCACGTATACGGCGCACGAGGCCAGCGCCAGCGCGGGTACTTTCCACCACCTAAAAAAAGAAGGCGTGCGGCGCCTGCCGCGGGCATCCAGCGCGGCTATGCGGCTCATAACGGCCGCCGAAATATCAGCGGCCGGGATACCCGGCTTAAGGGCCTGTTCCATGGCCGCCAACTGCGCCAGCTTCAAACGGCAGGAGGGACAGCCGTCCATATGCGCCCTGACGGCGCGCGCCTGTGCCTCCGGCAGTTCGCCGTCGTGCAGGGCTTCGAGTTTAGCGCAAAGGTCTTCCGGGTTCATTTCTTCTCCGTACATTTAGACACCTCTTGCGGCAAAAAGTGTCGCAGTCTGGCGCGCAGTATTATCCTGGCCCGTTTCAGCCTGGCTTTGACTGAATCGACCGAAACCTCCAGCGAGGCGGCGATGTCGGAGTAACTTAGCCCTTCCAGGCGCATGGCGATAACCGCCCTGTAGGCCGGGGGCAAAGCCCCCAGCGCCGCCTCCGGCTTGACCGGCGCGGTATGCGGGGTTCCCTCCTCCTCCGCCGCGCGCAGCGCCTTTTCCCGGGCGGCCTCAGGCATGGCGTCCAGGCTTTCCTGCCTGGTCCTGGCGGTTTTCCTGCGCAGGTTGCAGCAATGATTATAGGCTATGCGATAAAGCCAGGTCGAAAAAGAAGCCCCTCCGCGGAAACCGGGCAGGGCGGTGAACGCCTTTACGAACACGTCCTGGGCGGCGTCCTCGGCGGCCTGCTCGTCTGAAAGCATGGAGAGGCAAAACCCGGCGACCTGCCGCTGATGACGGGACACGAGGCCCGCGAAGGCTTCATTGTCCCCGTTCAGAACGGCGTCAATAAGTTCCGTATCTCCGATCTCAAATGAGAACACAAGGTCCTTGGTTTCTTGCCTTAAGCGTGAACGCTCTTACATATATAGGACACCGCTACACTAAAAAAGTGTCGCGGCCCCGGAAGCCATCTTCCGGCAAAGGCGGGATTAATCTGTATTAGAAGTAGAAGCGCAGCCAGAAGTCCAGCTTGGCGGAGGCCTGGCGGCCGCCGAATTCCGTACCGCGCCCGCCGCCGGTGAGGACAGGCCAGGCGATGAACTCGAAATTGGTGACCGGCTTGTAGCTCAGCGGCAGGCCGGCCAGCCAGCTGCCGTCGGCGGCGTTTATCATCACATAGGCGGACGGAGTGAAATAAACCCAGTTGAAGGGCTCCGGCCAGGACAACTTGAGATAAATATAATCCCTCATCAAATTGGAAGAGCCGAAATAGCCCCGGCTCACGGCCAGCGCGGAGGCCGCGGTTACGGAACTGCCGGAGACGGCGGCGTTCGCCAGGAAATCGTCATAAGCGCCGAACTCGCCTTTGGTAAGTCCGGCCCCGCTGCGGTAATATTCCAGCGTAGCGGTCTGGTTCCAGGAGTTAAGCCAGCGCAGGCCCAGCAGCCAATCCTCGCCGTCCCGCTCCGAAGAAGAAACCGCCCCAGAGGCTATCGTATGGCGCTCTTTGTTGTAGAAGCGGCTGTACTCCCCGTGCACCTCCAGGCTGGGACCGAGATTGCGCGAGGCCGCCGCGCCGGCCCGCTCCGGGTTCACGCGGCTGGCATAAGCCATGAAATCCAGGTCGGTATCCCAGGCCAACAGCGAGAGCTTGGCCGCCAGGTCGGTGTCGCGCGCCTCAGAATTCTGGGCGGTCAGGGTTTCAGCGGACGGCACGGCGATAAGGTTGAAAGCCGCGTTATTGAGCGCTCCGCCGGAAAAGCTGCGTATATATTCGTAGCCGAAGGACATCAGGCCGGCCTGCGCCAGCTCCGGGTTCTCCGGGTCCTTTACCGGGTTCACGTAGCCGACGGGGTTGAAGGCGTAGCCCTTGCCCCAGCTGTACATGCGCTTGCCCGCCGTCAGCGTGGCGCGGTCGCCCAGGGCCAGCGTGCCGTAAAGTTCGTGCAGGGACAGGTCGCTCTCGGCCTCGCTGTAATACTGGGCGTAAGTGCGGGCATGGAAAGCCGTGGCCCCGCTGCGGTAATCCCCGTTTAAATAAAGGTCCAGGCGGTATTGCGACAGGATGTCCGCCGGCGCCCGGCCGTAATACTGCAGCGCGTACAGCGGGGAGGTACGCCGGGTATCCAAAAGGGAATAGCGCGCGTCCAGGTTGCCCCCCAGTTCCAGCTTAGGCGCCGCGTTCTCGACGGAGGAACCGGGAATGGCGAAGTCGTATTCCCCGGCGTAAAGAGCCGGCGCCAGGGCCAGGAGCATGGCGGTTATAAGTTTCACTTGCGGAGATTCTCCAGCTTGGACATGTACCCGGTGGTGAACACCTCGTCCTTGAACTCGCGGGACTTCACCTGCGAATAGATCATCAGGGACTTGTAGCCCTTGTAGAGCGGGCTGTAAGTCTCCATGACCGACGGGCGGGTAAAACCGCCGCCGAAATCTTTGGGCTCCTTGAACTCCAGGGTCTTTATCAGCATGCCGCTGGCCGAATAGCATTCTATCTTCTCCAGCGTCTCGTCCGCCTTGGCCCACATCTTGAGGCTGTCATAGGCCACGGCTTTAGTCCTGGCCTTGAGGTCCAGCAGGTAGCCACCCGCGGTTTTAGAAGCCGCCTTCACGGAATATTCGGCGGCGTAATCCACCTGCATGATATCAGCGTTGTTGAACACGCCGCCGGTGACCGACTGCAGGCTGGTGATGCGCATGGGGCGCCCCACGTTGGGGATATAGAGCCACATATTATCGCCCAGGCGCAGCGTACTGCGGCCTTTCTCGCTGGCCGGCGCGAGATAGAGCATGGCCATGGAATCCCGGCCTTTCTTGACGGAATAGAAGATAAATTCCTTCTTCTTGCCGTCGGGCTCTATGTTGACCAGCTTGCGGTAGGACTCGTAGCTGGGGGGCATCAGGTTGGCGTCGATACGCTTTAAAAGCGCCTCTCCGTCGAGGGCGGCGGCCGGCAGGGCGGCCGCCATGAAGGTCAGTGAAAGAAAGACTTTAATGAATTTCATCGTTTTTCTCCTTATACATGCCGCAGGGCGTCCACGGGCTCCATCCTGGAGGCCTTGAGCGCCGGCTGGAGACTGGCCAGCGCCGAGATGACTATAACAACCAGCAGCGCCAGGGCTATCTCTCCCACCGGCACCGACGGCGAGAGCACCAGGTCCATACTGCCGAAGGTGAAAGGAATCTCCAGCGCTTTCAGCAGCAGCAATATCCCCGCGCCGGCCGCGCTGCCTATGACGCCGCTGAAGAAGCCGAGCGAAAGACCTTCGGTCAGGAACAGCGCCAGTATCTTGTTCGGCGGCGTGCCGATGGAGGCCATGGTACCTATCTCGCCCACCCGCTCGTATACCGACATCATCATGACATTAAGCACGCTGACCAGAACTATGAAGACCAGTACCAGCCGCACCACCATGATGAGCAGAGTCACCATTTTGGCTATGCTCGCGAAAGGCGAGAGCTCCTCCCAGGTATGAACCTCAAGGCCGGCCTTGGCGCCCTCCTTCTGACCGGCGCCGGCCAACTCGCCCAGTTCCCTTTTTATGGAGGCGGCGGCCCCGGTCAGTCGGTCGAAATCCTTCAGTTTAACGGCCACCTCGGTCACCTCTTCGCCCTCAATGCGCAGCAGCGTCCGGGCGTCGTCGAGATGTATATAGCCGTCCTTGCCCTGCGGGCCCATGATGTTCTCGGAAATGCCCGAGAGGCGGAAGCTCAGGCCGTTGACCGAGCCGTCCTTGTTATTGGCAATCAGCACTACTTCGTCTCCCACCTTGAAACCGAGGCCTACCGCGATATTCTGCGGCAGCACGATGGAACCGGGCTTGACGAAAGCGGCGGGATTGGACTCTCCTTCAATTATGCGCCCGGGCAGGGCGGGACAGGTAGCGCTTTCCCGCCCGGGACGCACCGCCGTCAGGCGCATATTGGTGGTGCTCGCGAAGTTGCTGATCATGGCGCCGAAGCGTATGCGCTCGGAATAGGACAGCACCTCAGGGTGGGAGTCCAGCACCTTGCGCAGCCCTTCCAGTCCCTTTTCGCCGATAGAGAGGTCCAGCGGCAGATTGTCCATGGAGCCGATATACCCCTTCTTGTGCACCTGCAGGTGGCCGAGGTTGGAGTCGGTGATTATTTCTATGACCCCGCCGCGGAAGGAATTGCCCACGCCGCCGAAGACTATCACCAGCGCCACGCCCAGAGCGATGAGCGAGGAGGTAAGCAGGGTGCGGCGGGTGTAGCGGGTCAGGTTGCGGAAAGCTATTTTGAATATATTCTTCATTATTTCCCCCCCGCGGACAGGAGCCCGTCTTCTATGGTGTAGATCTGCTCGGCCTCGCCCACTATTTTCTGGTCATGGGTGGCGAAGATAAAAGTAGTGTCGAATTCTTTTTTCATAGCGTGCATCAGGCCTATCACCTTATAAGCGGTATCGTGGTCGAGGTTGGCGGTGGGCTCGTCGGCCAGCACCAGCTTGGGCCGCGCGGCCAGGGCGCGGGCCACGGCCACGCGCTGCTTCTGGCCGCCTGAGATCTGCCCGGGGTATTTATGCGCCTGGTCGGACATGCCTACTTTTTCCAGCATTTCCGTCACGCGGAGCCGGCGCTCGGCCGGCGGCAGCTCTTGCACCATCAGCAGCGGGAACTCCACGTTCTCATAGACGGACAGGACCGGGATAAGGTTGAAGTTCTGGAAGATGAAACCGATATTCTCGCCGCGGAACTTCGCCGAGGCGCGGCGGTCGAGCGCGCTTATCTCGGTGCCGGCCACGGTGACCCGGCCGGAGGTGGGGCGGTCCAGCCCGCCAAGCAGGTTGAGCAGCGTGGTCTTGCCCGAGCCCGAGGGGCCGATGAAGGAAATGAACTTGCCCGGCTCTATGGCCAGGTTTATGCCTTTCAACGCCGGGGTAGAGATCTCTCCGGTGATATAGTCTTTCTTTATGTTTTCAAGTACGACCAGGGACATGGGAACTCCTTATTCTTCATTCTTTATGATTAGACGCGCTGGCGGGCATGTCGAACGGGGCGGCATGCTCGCTCGGGCCCTGACCCTTGGCGAAGGAGAAAATGGTCTCCATGCCGGTCTTCTTCTCCTTAGCATCTCAATATACCCAGGGAATAAGTCTTTTTCTAACCTGCATTTTATATCCGGCATATTCTGGGTACGCCAGCACGAGCCTTTTTTCCTCTCTTCTGGATTTTAGATCAAAGAAAAGAAACAGACAGACCGATAACGCCAGTCTTACTCCATCCCCGGTCCAGAGGCTCAAACCGAATGCCGAAATAATAAGAGCGCTGTATGCCGGATGCCTGACAACAGAATACAAACCTGTTGTAATTAATTTTCCGCCTGTCTTCGGCTCCGGTGAGGACCTGATACTATGCTTAAGCGCGCTGAGGGCGGCAGCCGCAAGAACTAAACCTCCGAGCAGTAAAACCAAACCCGCACCCCTGATAACAGCAGGCAAGGGCAATTCCATCTTAAAAGGCCAGAACAAAACAGAAAGCAAAAGCAAAGTCTGTACCAGAAACCAGAGTTTATTTTGAGCCATTAGCCTCCTGCTCAAACTAACCGGAGGAACAGCGCGACGTTACTCAGTGGCCATCTCGCTTGGATTCGGAGTTTTAACGATCATGAAACTTGCGCCTTTTTCGGACTTATTCATTACGCTCATCGACGTTTTAAAGGCAATCGGAACCAATGAGCCCTCTTTCGCGGGAGTTTCCACTCCATTCAGGGAAATAATTACCTCACCTTTGACAATAATAAGGTGAACGTTTGAATTCGCGTTATGCTGAGGGACACTCTGTCCGGGCTTAAGGGCTACCTGCATCATTAATAAATACTTTTCATCAACAAGTTTCCTTTTTCCCATTGTTTCTTCCTGGTATGGGATATTCTCTAAAATATTATTCATATCATTCTCCTTACTTTATGCGGTCTGCTGCCCTGGCTTTCACGGAGGCTCCGGCCAGCCCCGGAGTGCCCGGGGCTTGTCGGGCCATCAGGCCTTTATCATAATCAGCGCCATCTTGAACTTCTTCACGGCCTGCAGGGCGTGAGGCTTATTCGCGGGCATGATGATGAATTCCCCCGCCTTCACCTTCACAGGCTTGCGGTCTATGCTGACCTCGGCCTCGCCGTCGAGGATCTCCACCATGGCGTCGAAAGGCGCGGTATGCTCGCTCAAGCCCTGACCCTTGTCGAAAGAGAAGATGGTGACGGTGCCCACCGGCTTCTGTATGATGGTGCGGCTCACCACCGCGCCCGCGTCGTACCCCACCAGGTCCTTCGCCTTCAGCGCACGGCCTCTGAGATCGTCTTTTTGTTCATTACCTTTTTTCATGTTTCCTCCGTAGTAATCTCAATGTTTATGCTCGGCTTTCTCTTCCTTCTGCGCTTCGGCGTGGTGCGCGGCACCGTGCACGGCGTTCTTCACCCCTTCCACGTAATGCATGAACTCCACATAGGCCGCCACGTACACCCGGCCATTATCCACGCTCTGCCCGGCGTTTTTTTTCAGCTCCATCACCTTTTCGAACTTTTCGTATATGGAATGTTCGGCGTGGCCGGCGATCATCTCCGCCACTTCCTTGATCCCGCCTTTTTCTATAGAGGCGTCCAGTTTCTTCACTATCTCCTCGGCGGAACCGGCCGGCTTAAGCCCCGTATAAGGCGCGCCTTCCCCGGCCCTGTGCACGCGCACCAGCGTCTCGAAGAACCAGATGTCGGCCAACCCGGCCGCCTTGGGTCCCAGTTTGCGCACCTCCCGCGCCTTCAGGAAGGCCTCATGTATCGCCGCCTCGTCGTCAGCCCGCACCCAGGCCAGCACCCCGTCGGGATTGCCGCTCTCCAGGGCCGCCCGCGCGGCAACCACCACCGGGCCGTCCAGCGAGTCGCAATGCGCCCCGGCCACGCCTGCCGAAAAAACAAACACGAACAACGTCAATAAGGTCTTTTTCATAATCCCCTCCGCTATTTATGATTTAAGTACTCGCTCTCCAGTTTCTCAAGCATCGCGTGGAATTCCTCATGCCTGCCCTCGCCTATTTCCTCGCTCTCAATCTTTTCGAACCGCTCCAGCATGGCAGCGTCCTTCTCAGGGTTAAGGAACTTCTCCGCCATCGGATAAAGGACCCTGTCCTCCTTGCTGATATGCTCCCGGAGAAGCTCTATATAACCCCTCGCGTTCTCGAGAATAGTCCCGGCGGCTCCCTTCGTCCCGGCCTCGTACGCGGTTATCCCGGACGCCAGACCCTTCACGAAAGCCCGGCCGGCTTCGTGTTCGGAAAGCATGGCGCCGATAGGCCCGCCCTCGCGCGGCACCCCGGCTTTTTCCAGCTCCGGGAACAGCACTGTCTCTTCCTTGGCGTGGTGGCACCGGTCGGCGAAATCCTTGATAAAAGCCGCCATATCCTGCAGGTGCGCCGTCGGCACTTTCTCGCCGCGTTCAAGCCTGGCGCACATTTTCTCCAGTATCTCCAGGGCCAACTTTATGCCCTCATGCTCGGCCGACAGTTCTTCAATGCTTTTCATCACCCCTCCTTTAACCGCTTCGTTTACATCCCAATCCCCGAAGAACCTCAATTCAGCGTCTGTCTGAATCTTTTGTAAGCCACCGTCCCGCTGGCCGCGGCCATCAGCGCCAGCGCCGTCATATTATAAGCGAAAGCGGCCGGGTCCCCGCCCTTGAGCAGAATATTGCGCAGCAGCGTGGTGAAATAATAGAGCGGGTTGAGGTACACCGCCGGCTTGAGCAGCGCGGGCATGTTCTCCACCGGGTACATGATGCCGCTCATCAGCACAGCCGGAAAGAGGAAGATGAAGCCTCCCATCATCGCCTGCTGCTGGCTGCGGGAGATGGTGGAGATCATGGTGCCTATCCCCACCGTGGTTATGACGAAAGCCAGCGCCGCGGCCAGGAGTTTCCACATCTCGCCCCGGACCGGCACGCCGAACAGGAGGAAGCCGGCGGCCACCACCAGCGCCGCGTTAACCAGCCCCAGCACGATGTAGGGCAGGGTTTTCCCCAGCAGGATCTCATAGTTCTCGAGCGGGGCGGAGACTATGGTCTCGAAAGTGCCCACCTCGCGCTCGCGGGTCAGCGACATGCTGGTAAGTATTATCGTAACGATGCAGACTATCATGCCCATCACGCCCGGCACCATAAAGACCGGAGACTCCATCTCCGGGTTGTAGATGATACGCACGTCGAAAGAGAAAGGCGCCGCCGCGCGGGGCAGCCCTGCCTCGGCCGCGGCGTGCCCGGTGAAGATCGTGCGCGCATAGGCCTCCACGCTGCGGGCGCGCGTGACGTTGGTGCCGTCGGCCAGCAGCTGCACACCGCCGCGGCCGCGCGCGGCGGCGCGGGCGAAGCCCTCCGCCGGGAAGACCAGGACGGCGTCGGCGGCGCCCGAGGCTATCAGGTCCGCCGGTTCGCGCCCTTCCGCGGCCACCGGCACAAACCAGCCGGAGGCGGTAAAACGCTGGGCCAGGCGGCGCGCGGCCGCGTCCGAAGGGGCGTACACCGCGGCCAGCTTTATGTTCTTTATCTCGCTCGAGAGCGCCAGGCCGAAGACCGTCATCTGAAGCAGAGGCATGACGAAGATCATCAGCTTCATGCGCGGGTCCCGCAGGACCTGCGCGAATTCCTTGCGTATAAAAGCCAGCAGCGTTCTTTTCATGGTTCCAGGTCCGTCTTGAATTTTTTGAAGGCCGCGGCCAGCAGCAGCGCGCAAAGCCCCCCCAGCGCCAGCAGCGGCAGGGCCAGGTCGGCCGCCCCCGCCCCGCGGATGGTCACGCCGCGCGCCACCTCCATGAACCAGCGCGGCGGCAGTACCATCGTGAAATACCTGAAGAACGGCAGCATGCTCTCCACCGGGAAGATGAAGCCCGAGAGCAGCAGCGAGGGCAGCAGGCCTGTTATCATCGAAAGCTGCATGGCGAGCGGCTGCTGCCGCGTGACCACCGAGATGACTATCCCCTGCGACAGGCAGGCCAGCGCGAACAGCAGCGTACCGGCCAGGAACAGCAGGTGGCTGCCGCGGAAAGGCACACCAAAGCCGAAGCGCGCGACCATGTTGACGAAGAAGATGCCAGCCAGCACCAGCAGCACGTAAGGGGCGATCTTGCCGGCGATTATCTCGGCCGGCCGCAGCGGGGTGGAGAGCAGCAGCTCCATGGAGCCGTTCTCCCACTCGCGGGCCACGGTCAGCGCGGTCATCATGATAGAGAGCAGGCCGATTATGATGACCGCCAGGCCGGGGATGACGAACCAGCGGCTGTTGAGTTCCGGGTTGTACATGTAGCGGGTCACGAGCGGGACCGGGTTGGCCGGAGCCGGCGCGCCGGTCTTTCGCAGCGCCGCCGCAGCGATATCGGGGAGATAACCGAGCACGGCCTGCGCCTTGGAATTATCGGTGCCGTCCACTATGAACTGGACCGAGGCCGGCGCGCCGCGGCCCAGGTCCCGGCCGAAGCCGGGCTCTACCAGCAGCGCCGCTGAGTAGCGGCCGGAGTCCAGCCCCCGCGCGGCGTCCGCCGGGCTGGCGGTCCCCTCCGGCAGGAAATAGCCCGAGCTCTCGAAGACCGACACCAGCTGCCGGGAATGGCGGGTATTGTCCCTGTCGTAAACGCCCAGGGCCAGGTTCTTGACGTCGAAATCTATGGCGAAGCCGAAGAAGATCACCAGCACCACCGGCAGGCCCAGCACCATCACCAGAGTGAACGGGTCGCGCAGGATATGCATGACCTCTTTGCGGGCCACGGCGGCGGCGCGGTGAATATCGAAGAAGGTCATCTGCCGGCCCCCTCTACGAGACGGATGAACACGTCCTCGAGCGACGGCGGTATCGCCCTGCGCTCCGCCCCGGCCGGCAGGCCGGAGAGCGCCTCTTCCATCGCCCGGTCGTCGGAGAAGGCCGCGTGCCAACGCATACCGTGAGGGGAAAAGTCCAGCAGGCCCCGGGCTTTCTTCAGGCCGGAGAGAAAAGCATCCGGGGCCGCCCCCTTGAAGTCCAGCTCGGCCATCGGGCCCGGGAAGGCGGAGCGCTTGAGCCCCGCCGGGGAATCCAGCGCTATGAGCTTGCCGGTGCGCATGAGGGCGATGCGGCCGCATTGCTCGGCCTCGTCCATGTAATGGGTGGTGACGATGACCGTCTTGCCGAGCGCGGTGACCTTGCGTATCAGTTCCCAGAAACGGGCGCGCGAGGCCGGGGAGACGCCGGCGGTGGGTTCGTCGAGAAAGATGATCTCCGGGTCGTGCAGCATGGCCGCGGCCAGCGAGAGCTCCTGCTTGACGCCACCGGGTAGGGAGGCGACCATGGTGGAGAGCGGCCTGTCGAAGGCGATGAGGGAGAAAAGGTCCTCCCGCCTGCGGCGGGCATAGTCCGGGGCCAGCTTGCGCAGACCGGCCGCGAAGTCCAGGTTCTCGCCGACTGTCAGGTCGTTATAAAGCGTGAACTTCTGCGACATGTAGCCGACTTTTCCTTTTATCCCCCTGCCGCCGTCGGAGAAGTCCAGGCCGCCGACCCGCGCCGAGCCCGAAGAAGGGACCAGCAGGCCGCAGAGCATCCTTATAGTGGTGGTCTTGCCCGCCCCGTTGGCGCCCAGGAAGCCGAAGATCTCGCCCCGCTCCACACTGAAGGAGACGCCGTCTACGGCGGTGAAGTCGCCGAATTTTATGGAGAGGTTCTCGACCTCCAGGGCGGGGGCGGAGCTCATTTCTTCTCCCCCCCGATGAAAATCTCCTCGAAACTGGCCGCGCCGCGCTCCTGCAGGACGGCGCGGGGTTCGCCGGCGGCCAGCAGGCGGCCGGAGTCCAGCAGGTGCACGCGCGAGCAGCGCTCGGCCTCGTCCATGTAGGCGGTGGAGACTATGATTAGCATGCCGGTCCCGCCCTGCGCGTAGAGCAGTTCCCAGAATTCGCGCCGGCTGATAGGGTCCACGCCGTTGGTGGGCTCGTCGAGCAGCAGGGCCGAGGGCGACTGCAGCAGCGCGCACATGAGCCCGAGCTTCTTGTACATGCCGCCGGACAGCTGCCCGGCGCGGCGGTCCCTGAACTTGCCGAGGCGCGTTATCTCCAGCAGTTCAGCGGAACGCTGCTTAAAAGTGGCGGCGTCAAGCTGGTAGAGGTCCCGGAAGAACTCCAGGTGCTCGGCTATGGAAAGGTCGGGGTAGAGACTGGCCTGCTGCGGCATATAAGCCAGTCCCGGACGGAACTCGGCGAAAGAAGAGGCCCCCCCGTCCCTGCTGTAAGTCACGCTCCCGGCAGAGGGGCTCAGCAGGCCGGCCAGCAGTCGCAGCGTGGTGGTCTTGCCCGCCCCGTCGGAGCCTATGAGCCCGTGTATCAGGCCGGCGGAAAAGTCCAAAGAGACGCCCCGCAGCGCCTCTGTGGCGCCGAAGTGTTTCTTTAAATTTTCCGTCCGGATGGCGTACATATCAGTCCGGCAGCTTCACTTCAAGGGTCATGCCCGGCTTGAGCAGGCCGTCGGGGTTGGGGAAGCTCACCTTGACCGCGTAGACCAGGCGGGTGCGCTCCTGCCTGGTCTGCACGTTTTTAGGCGTGAATTCGGCCTCGGGATAAATGACGGAGACGCGCCCGGCGAATTCCCGGTCCCCGGCCTCGGGCAGGTAGCCCTTCAGTTCCAGGCCGGTCTTCAGGTCGGCCAGCGCGTCGTGCGGCACATAGATATAGGCCCACACCTCGGACAGGTCGGCCACCGTGGCGAGCTTCGTGCCCGGCCCCACCAGCTCCCCTTTTTCCTTATAGGCGTAGAGCAGGCGGCCGGCCACCGGGGACTTTATAGAGCACCAGCCCGCCTTCAGGGCGCTGTCGTCGCGCCGGTATTTGAGCCGGTCGTAATTCTCCCGCGAGACCGAGCCGCCCTTAAAGAGCTCCTCGGCCCTGCTGAAGTCGGCCTCGGCTATGCCGGCGGCGAGCCGCAGGTCCGCGCAGTCGAGGGCCGCTATCACCTGGCCCTTCTTCACCTCGTCCCCCTCCCGGGCGCCGTAGCGCTCTATGACTCCGGAGATGCGGGCCGAGAGGTCGGTTTCGGTGGCCTCTATGGTGCCAGCGTAGCGGAAGTCCCCGCCGCCGCGCAGCTTCAAGAAGACCGCCGCCGCGACGGCGAGCACCAGCACAAGCGCAATGATTATCTTTTTCATGTTATTTCACGCTCCCGGTAAGGCTGTCCAGCACGGCCAGCTTGATCAGTATCTCGGCGTTGGCGGTGGCGGCCGTGGTCTTGGCCTGCAGCGCCTTCAGGTTGGCACTCTCTACGTCCAGCCAGGTGGCCCCGCCCGCCTTGTAGGCTTCGTAAGAAAGCCTGGCGGCCTCCTCGGCGTCGTCGAGCGCGTCTATATTTATGGCCTGCTCGGCCATCAGCGCCGCATAGGAGTCCAGGGCCTTCCTGTAATCCTTCTCCGCCAGCAGGGCGGCCTCGTCCCGGCGCTCGGTCGCGGCGGCGGCGTTCAGTTCGCTCTCGCGGCGTTTCTCGGCCGAACGGCCGCCCTCGAACAGCGGAAGGTTCAGCGACAGAGAGGCGGAATTCTGCCAGAACGAGTAGAGGTTGGGGCCGTTAGGGTAGTCCAGCGAGGAGCGTGCGCCCAGCTGCAGGCGCGGCAGCCGCTCGGCCCGGTAACCGCCGGCCGCGGCCCGGTGGGCCCGCGCTGAATTCTCCAGAGCCGCCACGGAGGGCAGGGCGCTATCAAGCTCGCCGTCGGCCGCCGGCAGCAGGCGGCCCAGTATTTCGGCGTAAGGCTCGGCCCGCACGTACAACTCCGCCGCCTGCTCCCCGCCCAGGTCGCGGCCGGCCAGGCGCGCGTCCAGCGGCAGCGCGGCGTAGGCCGGGGGCGTCATGCCGGTAGCGAAGGCGAACTCCCGCAGCGCCGACCCCAGGCCGCCGCGGGCCAGCACCAGGTCCCGGCGGCGCGCCAGCGTCTCCTGCCTGGCGCGTATTTCGTCGAGCCGGCTGCGCGTGCCGGCCTTGGCCGCCAGCGAGATGTCTTTGAGCTGGGCTAGCGACAGTTGCAGGGTCTCGCCAATGAGGTAAACCCGCTCCAGGGCCAGCTGCAGCTGAAAATAGGCCGTCCTGGCCTTAAGCAGGGTCTGGCGGCGCGCCTGCTCGGCCTCCGCCCTGCGGGCGGCGGCCGTCTCGCGGGCGGCGCTCCGCCCGGCCCCCAGCGCGCCGCCGTCGTACAGCGTCCAGTAGGCGGACGGGCCCAGCGTGTAATTCCAGTTGTCGCCCAGCGGCCTAGCCCCGCCCAGGGCGGCGGGCATGCCGATCTCGGCCACCTCGGCGACATAGCGCAGGCTGCCCTCCAGCGCCAGGCGCGGCTTGAGCGGCGCTCCCGCGGCCCTGGCGGCGGCCTCGGCGGCCTCAGCGGCAAACTTGGCGGCGCGGTACTGGTTGGAGGCCTCCAGCGCGCGAGCCTCGGAATCCCGCAGCGTCACCGAAAGCTCGGCGGCGCCGGCCGGCGCGGCCATTATAAGGAAGATCAATATGAGTTTCATAGCCCTATGCCCCTCAGCGCCATCTCGGCCCGCTCCGCTATGCCGTCTTCGGAAAAGACCTCTTCCCGCAACCGTTCCAGCGGCAGGCCTCCTACGCTTCCTACGCCGTTGCGCTCCAGCACGGCCCCCATCAGCATGGGGAACACCATCACCGGCAGCATCCCGATGATAAGAAATGGCACGGAATGTTTTTTTACGGCCGAATCCGGCCGGCACTGCGCGGTCAAGGCGGCTATGTGCCGCACATGCTCGGTGAAGTTGACGCTCATGAAGGCGAACGCCTCCTTGTTTCCGTGGGCCAGGTCGGCAAACAGCATGGGCGCTATTTGCCGTATCCCGAGCGCGAAGCGTCCCACTTCCACCAGAGCGTTCTTAAGCCTTTGCCGCGGCGTGCCGCCCACGGAAACCCCCGCCTTGAAATTTAGCATAAATTCGGCGTAGATTTCCTTGAGCACGGCCTGCAGGAATTCTTCTTTGGAGCCGAAATAGTAGTGAAACATGCCGGTATTGACCCCGGCTAGGCGGCAGGCCTCCCGGACGCTGAGGCCGGTCATGCCCTTCTCCACCAGCAGCCGCCTGCCGGCGCTCTTTAATTTTATATCCGTTCCCGAAGACGGCCTGGCCATATAACCTCCGCTATTGTTATACTCTCGTATAATTATACATCCGCATAATAACAAAGTCAAGCCCTTAAATAGGGACAGCGCTCTATTTCCAAATAGGGCGCTGTCCCCGGTTTTCGGTTAAATAAAAAACCGCCGGCCTTTTGAGGGGCCGGCGGTTAGAACCGTTAAAGGATTCTGATTACCACTTGTCGCCGCCGTAGCCGCCGCGGCCACCGCGATCGCCACCGCGGCCACCGCGGTCGCGGTCACCGCCGCCGAAACCGCCGGTGCGGGGGCGGGCTTCCATCGGGCGAGCCTCGTTCACGGTCAGCTTGCGGCCGCCGAAATCGGAGCCGTTCAGCTTTTCCATGGCGGCATTGGCTTCCTCGTCGTTCGGCATCTCAACGAAGCCGAAACCGCGGGACTGGCCGGAGTACTTGTCGGTGATCAGCTTGGCGCTGGAAACCGCACCGTACGCCGCGAAAAGGGTATTCATTTCCTCTTCGGTGGTTTTGAAGGGCAGACCGCCCACGTATATTCTCTTGCTCATTGTACTATCCTCCTGACTATCTTTACCTGATCTCAACTCTCTCTGCGCTTTCCCAACTCTACTGCCAGTAGGATAGGCTTCGAAAAATCTTGAGCTCTCGGTTTAAACTACCCCGATATTATGACATTTAGACGGCCCCGGGTCAAGCGGCAGGGCCCCGGCTAGATCTTTCCCCTCTGCATGAGCATGCGCGCGCGCACCGCCCCCTCCAGGGCGTCCAGGTTGGGCGGTTTGGCCGTATAGTCGAAAGCGCCCTTGGTGAGGCAGGCCCGGGCTATCTCCTCGTCCTCATTGCCGCTGACCATCATGACGCCCGTATCCGGCAGACTCTCGGTTATGGTCTGCAACACATCCACTCCGTTCTTGCCGGGCATGAAGATGTCCAGCAGCACTATGTCGGGGCGCTGGTCCAGCGCCAGGCGCTCCGCCGTAAGGCCGTCCGCGGCCGTTATTACGGAGTAGCCGGCGCGCGTCAGGCACTTGGACAGCACGCCCAGCATGCTCTCGTCGTCGTCGGCTATCAGCACCAGGCCGGAAGCCCCGCCGTGGGCGGCCTCGGGGCGGGGAGTTGCCGGGGCTGCGGGCGCGGGCACGGCGCTCTTCTGCACGCCCAGCACGCGGTCCACCTCGGCCAGCACGTTGGAGAGACCGTCGCCCTTGGAGAGGAATGAGGCGGCGCCGTGCTTGAGGTAGACGGCGGCCTCCTCAGGCGCGTCGTAGCCGGTAAGCACTATTACCGGCACCTTGGCGGAAACTTTGCGTATCCCCTCAAAAACTCCGGAGCCGCTGATGATCGGCAGGTTGCGGTCGAGGATGACCAGGTCGGGGATATCGGTCTTAAAAAGCTGTACGCCGTTGGCCCCGTCGGCGGCGGTAACCACGCGGTGCCCGGCCCTCACGAGGAAAACGGTCAGCGCGTCCCGGACTATCCCGTCGTCGTCTATTACGAGTATCTTAGCCATATGTCGCTTAAATTATAGTATATCGCGCGGCTTCCGGGGCGCCTGCTGCCGCTCCCGGCCTAGTCCCTGCGCCTGTCTTTGAGCCAGACGCTGCCGCTGCCGGAGGGCCGCCCCTTCAGGTGCTTCTTGATCTCGGCGGTTATGTCGGCTATTTTGGCGTAATGCTCCAGCGTGCGCTTCTCATTGGTGGCGATGGCTATGGTCAGGGACATCAGCGGGTACTCCCTTACGCTGCCGGCCCTGTCCTTGGCGATGATAGAACCTCTGGCCCCATCCATGGGGTTATACAGCCCCGGGGCGGCGGCGTCGAATTTTTCCACTATCAAAGAGGCGACATCCTCTGCCCTGGCCGGATCGCACATCAATACGAAGTCGTCCCCACCGATATGTCCCACGAAGATATCCTCCGCAGTGAAACAGGCCTGAACCTCGGCCAGCACCCGCGCCGCCATCCGTATGGCGCCGTCGCCGTTAAGGTACCCGTAATTATCGTTATACGCCTTGAAGTTGTCTATATCCAGGTAAAAGAAGGCCAGCGGGCCGCCTAGCCGTATCCTGGCGGAAACTTCCTCCTCTATGGCGGGTCCGCCCGGCAGGAAAGTCAGCGGGTTGGCGGCCAGCATGCGGCGCGCGCGGCGTACCGCCCCCTCTATCCTGGCGACCAGTTCAGAAGATTCGAAGGGCTTGGGCACAAAATCGTCAGCCCCGAGATTGAATTCCGCCGCCTGCTCCGCGGAATTGCTGTCGCCGCTGATAATTATAATTGGGACAAAGGCCGTGCGGGGGTTCCGGCGCAGCTCCGACAGCAGCTGGCGCCCGCCCATCCTGGGCATATTGAGGTCCAGCACGATGACGTCCGGAGTCCGGACTGAGATCTTCTCAAGGGCCGACACCCCGTCTTCAGCTGTGGTAACCTCCCAGTCCGGCCCTTCGAAGAGACGGGTTATTATAGCGTGGAAGGCTTTGTCGTCGTCTGCCAGCAGCAGTTTCTTTTTCATATTCCCTCCCCACTCACTTGATGCCGCAGCGGTCTATCACGCCGCTCTCCCGGCCCATGAACTCTTCCAGCCTGGCGGTCTGGTCCCGTGAAATGGCGGGCGCGTCTTCTTCGCCGTAGTAGCGGGTCAGCAGCTCGTAGAATTTCTGCTTGAGCAGCGGGTCGCGGATCTCGCTGCCCGGATTGCGCGTAAGGCTGCCCACCACGAAACCGGGCTCCTTCATCTTGGCCGCCCAGTAGCGGGCCTTCAGTTCGGCCGCGCCGGCGTTCACCCGGTCCATCTCTCTGAAGGCGGCGGAGCAGTTGAAACCGCCGTCAGCGGGAGCGTCCCTGAAGGGGTCCCGCACCGGGGCCACCTCCGGGGCGGAACCCCAGTCCATATCAGGCACCGGGGGCAGCTCGGAGAAACGCGCGCGGGATACCGCCTGCAACGAGGCCAGCACCCTGCCGGTGGAGGCCTCCACCAGCCTGACCATAACGGTGATCTTTTCCCCTTCCTTAAATACTGTTCCTTTAACCAGGGCCTGGGGGCGGGTCTTGGCGGGCAGGCGCGCCAGCCACCCCTCCCTGCCTCCCGCGGCGGCTTCCAGCACGCCCAGGTCCAGGAACTGTATGCCCGTCCCCGCGGCCAGGCCGGCCGCGGTGCGCTCGCTGGCGAAGCGCGCGTCCTCCTCCGCGGAGGCTCCCGCGGAGGAGAAAGCGCCCATGGCCACGCGGGACATGCCGTGACCGATAGCGGCTTGCACAAGGCCCGAGGCCAGGCGGCCGTACTCCCCGGAGCCTTGCGCCATGACGGGAGACAGCAGCGCCGCCGTCAGCAGCGCCGCGCCCAGGTATTTTAGATTTTTGATATTCATAGCTCCCCCCGGTTATAGTCTAGGGGAAGCCGCTACGTGAAACCTCAGGATATGTTCAGGTTTTCTTCATATCTCGGAGGCAGGCGCCTATGGCCGCCAGCAGGGCGTCGATGGCGTAGGGCTTGATCATGAACCCGCAGCCCAGCCGCTCTATGGCGTCCATCACGGGGCCCGGCTGCACGTAGCCGCTGGCGAAAATGAACCGGGCGCGCGGGTTTACCTCCCGCATCGCGGCCGCCATTTCCGTCGCGTTGCCGTCCTTAAGGACCACATCGGAGAAGACCAGATCGAAGTTCCCCTCCGCGGCCCTGAAGGCGGAGAGCCCCTCCCCGGCGCCGTAGGAGGGCGTTACCGCGTAGCCGGCGGCTCTCAGCGCCTTCGCGGCCATGCGGCACAAGTCCTCGTCGTCCTCCACCAGCAGCACGCTGGCGCCGCGGCCCTGCCCGGCGGGCGTGAGCGGCAAAGGCTCCGGGCGCGGGGCGGCCGGAGCCAGCGCGCCGGCCGGCAGAAAGAGCGAGAATTCGGAACCCTTTCCTTCGGCGGTACGCACCGCCAGCCAGCCGTTGTGCTGCCGGGCTATGCCGTAAACGGTGGATAGGCCCAGGCCGGTGCCTTTGCCTTTCTCCTTGGTGGTAAAGAACGGCTCGAAGATGTGGTCCAGGGCCGCCGCGGGGATGCCCGTGCCCGTATCGGACACAGCGATCCTGACGAACAGGTGGCCGGCCGCTTCCGGGTTGGCCGAGAGCACCTCGTGCCCCTCCCTCTTCACCGCCTCCGCCTTTACGGTAATGACGCCGCCGCCGGGCATGGCGTCCCTGGCGTTCACGAAAAGGTTCAGCAGCAGCTGCTCCAGCTGGCCCGGGTCGGCCATGATCTTCGGCAACCCCGGGGCGATTTCCATCTTAAGTTCTATGTTCTCGCCGATGATGCGCTTGACCATGTTGCGCAGGTTCTCTATCAGCGCGGCGGGGCAGACCGGCTCCTTGCGGATGGCCTGCTTGCGGCTGAAGACCAGCAGCTGCTTGGTCAGCGCCGAGGCCTTGGCCACGGCCCGGCGTATCTCGCCGAGGTCCCCCCAGAGCGGGTCCGCCTCCTCCAGTTTGCGCATGCCCAGCGTGGCGTAGCCTTCGATGGCGCCCAGGATATTGTTAAAATCGTGCGCTATGCCGCCGGCCAGGCGGCCCACGGCCTCCATCTTCTGCGCCTGCCGGAACTGCGTTTCCAGGCCGCGCTGCACCGTAGTATCCTGAAATACGCCCTGCACGTGGGCAAGGCCCTCGATACCCGGATAAAACGCTCCTTCCACCGTAGAACCAGACTGCCCGGAGCCCTTCAGGACAGTTTCGAAGCGCACCGGGCTACAGCCGGAGCGGGCGGCGGCAATAGCCGACACAAAATCGCCCTGCCTGTCCTCGGGCACCAGGTCAGAGGCCCTGATCTTGCCGAAGTCCGCGGCCGTACAGCCGGTGAGGGTCAGGAAGGCGGTGTTGGCGTCCACAAGCCGCCCGTCGGCCGAAACCATCAGGATCAGGTCCGAAGCCGCCTCGAAGAGATTCCTGAACCTGGCCGCGTTCAACTGCGCCCCCTCCGCGGCGGCTTTCATGGCGCGCTCGCGTTCGGCCTTGAGGATGGCCGCCTCCACCGCTGCGGGCAGGCGGGCAAGCCTGTCCTTTATGATGTAATCTTCCGCGCCCAGTTTAAGAAGTTCCACGGCCGTCTCGTCGGGCAGTGAACCGGTGAGGATTACGACCGGTATCTCCGGCGCCACCCGGTTGCGCAGCGCCAGCACCGCCCGCGCGTCGAAAGACCCTATGTTATAGTCGCAAAGCAGCAGGTCGCATTTTTTGCCGGAGAGCGCCGCCTCGACCTCTTTCAGGTCGGCGCTGACCTCGCACTTAAGCCCGGCGAAAGCGGCCTGCAGCAGGCGCGACACCAGCTCCGAGAATTCCGGCGAGTCTTCAACGTAAAGTATGCGCGTGTTGTTCATATAAAAATCCCCTTCCGGTTATTCGAATTTATAGCCGTGCCCGGTTACGCTCTGTATGCGCCCGGCCAGCTTTTCCCCGAGCTTGCGCCGCAGCGAGGACACGTGCGTCTCAACCGTGTGCGGCTTGTCGTAGGTGGCCATGTCGTAGCCCCAGACCGTCTCCAGCAGGTAGGGCACGCCCAGCACGCGGCCTTTCTTCTCCAGCAGCAGCGTCAGCAGGTCGAATTCCTTGCGGGTCAGCTGCACGGGCTTGCCGCACACCCTGGCCGTTCGGCCCTCCGGGTCCAGCTCCAGGCCCTTCTCGCGCAGCACCGTATCCGCCCGGCCCGCGCCGTAGCGCCGCAGCACGGCGTTGATCTTGGCCGTGAGCACCTGGAAGTCGAAAGGCTTGGCCAGGTAGTCGTCCGCGCCGCGGTCGTAGCCCTCCACTATATCCTCGTCGTCAGTGCGGTCCCCGGAGATGATGATGACCGGCATATGCGCGGTCTCGGGCGAGGATTTCAGGGCCAGGCAAAGCGAGAAGCCGTCCAGCCCCGGCAGGTTGGCGTCGAGCACGGCCGGGTCCGGCTTGGAATCCTTGGCCATGACCAGCGCTTCGGAGCTATTGCCGGTGAAGATGACACGGAAATCGTGGTTCTCCAGGTAGCGGCGTATCACGTCGCGCATCTGGCTGTCGTCCTCTACAACTAGTATTTTGGTATTCGCCATGTTTTTCTCCCTGGGTTGCCTTATTTTTTCCGCACCAGCCGCGCCAGCGTCTCGGCCAGGTCCTCGTAGCGGTAAGGCTTGGGAAGCACCGCGTCGAAGCCGAAAGCCTTGTAGTCCGCCATCACCGGCTCGTCCGAATAACCGCTGGACACTATGATCACGGCTTCCGGGTACCGCCGGCGCAGTTCGGCGCCGGCCTCCTTGCCGCCCATGCCGCCGGGTATGGTCAGGTCCATGATCACCGCGTCGAAAGGGCGCCCGGCCGTTTTCTCGGCGGCGTAGCGCGCCAGGGTTTCCGCCCCGTCCCCGCTTACCTCGCAGTCGTAGCCCAGTTCGGACATCATCCGCCTGGCCGCCCTTACCACTATGTCCTCGTCCTCCAGCATCAGTACGCGGCCGCCGCCCTTAACTATCTCCCGGCCCGGAGCGCGCTCCGTTTTCATGGTCCTGCCGGTGGCCGGCAGCAGCACCTCGAAGCGGCTGCCTTTGCCCGGATCGGAGAGGGCGCTTATGTGGCCGCCGTGGTTCTTGACCACGGACCAGGTCATGGACAGGCCCAGGCCGTGGCCCTGCGTCTTGGTAGTGAAGTAAGGCTCGAACACCCTCTCGAGATACTCCTTCGGTATGCCGATGCCGGTATCGGAGACGGCAACGCGCACGTATTTCCCCGGCGGCAGCGGCGACTCGCCGCCGGAGAGTCCCGTATTCTCGGCCGTGAGGTTCAGCGTGCCGCCGGCGGGCATGGCCTGCAGGGCGTTCACCAGCAGGTTGTTGATGGCCTGCTTCAGCTGGCCCTCGTCCCCCTCCACGCTCCAGAGCCCCTCAGCCAGCCGCAGGTCATGCGCGGCCCTGGTGCCGCGCGTGGCCAGAGTAAAGATATCCCTGAGGGCCTGCTCCAGGCAGAACTCCTTCTTCACCGGCTTGCCGCCCTTGGCGAAAGCGAGCAGGTGTGTTGTGAGCGCCTGCGCGCTGCGCGCCGCCTCCAGCGTGTCGCGGATGATGTCGGCGTTCTCGCCGGCCCCGCACCTGGCCGAGAGAAGCGAGAGGTTGGCCATGATGCCGGTGAGCATGTTATTGAAGTCGTGCGCTATGCCGCCGGCCAGCGCGCCGAGGGACTCCACGCGCTGCATGTTGGAAAGCTCGGCCATCATGCGCTCGGAGTTCTTGCGTTCGGTGAGGTCGTTGGCCACGGCCAGGAAGAAGCGCTCGTCGTTGTTCTCCACCAGCTGCAGGCGCAGCTCAACGGGGTATGAGCTGCCGTCCTTGCGGGTATGCCGGTCCTCCAGGAGCAGCATGTGCTGTTCCTTGCGCAGCAGCGGCGCCACGGCCGCCTTGAAAGAGGCTTCGGTGAAGCCGTGCTTGATGTCCCAGGGCCTCAGACGCTGCAGCTCGGCGGCCGAATAGCCGAGGTTCATGAAGGCGCTCTGGTTTACGAAAATGAAATGAAAATCCTGCGGATCGAAGATATAGACCTCGTCGAAACTGGCGCTGACGGCGTCGTTGAGCAGCCGCATGCGCTTGTTCTGCTCGCGGCTCTCGGTAATGTCAGTGAAGACGCAGTATGTCTGCCTGAACCCGCCGTCGGCATTGCGCGCCACCTTGCCGCTATAGCTCAAGAGGCGGCGGGAGCCGTCGGCCCTGAGTATCTCCAGCTCCAGGTTCTCCTGCGCGCCCGCCCGCTTGAACTTCTCGAATCTCTCGGCGAACGTCCCGGCCTGCCCCGGCGCCAGGAAATCCGTCAGCGGCCGGCCTATCGCCTCTTCGCGGGTGAAGCCGAACACCTTGCACCAGGTGTCACTCACCGCCAGCAGCCGTCCCCGCTCGTCCAGGGACTGGTACCCGACGGGTGTTTTCTCGAACAGCTCCTGGAAGCGGGTCTCGGATTCTTTGAGCTGGGTGATGTCCGTCCAGGAGCCGGTCACCTCCCGGCCGCCGCCGGAGGGGGTGAGCTGCGCGTGCAACCAGAAATAGCTGCCGTCCTTCCTGCGGAAGCGGAAATCCTGCGTTATGCCGCGCTCGAAAATATTGCTCTGGTCCCGCGTCGCCGCCTGCTTATCGTCGGGGTGTATGTTCTCCATCCACCACCCCGGGGCGAACATCTCCTCCGGGGTGTAGCCGGTCAGGGCCCCGGCGTTGCCGCTTACCCAATCCAGCGCCAGCGCGCCCGAGGCCGCGGGTTTTAGCGTGAACAGGATGATGGGCGTGACGTCCATGATATGCGCCAGCTGGGACGAGGTGCGCTCCAGCGCGGCCTGGGCCGCCACCCGCTTCTCCTCCGACGCTATCGCGTCGAGGGCCAGCGTGATGTCCGCCCTGATCTCTTCCAGCAGCTTCAGCTCGGCGCCTGAGAAGAACCCGGCCTCCTCCGAATAAATGGTCAGCGCCCCGGCCAGGCGGCCGTTCTCCTCCAGCGGTATGGCGGCCGCGGACCTGTAGCCGCGCGCCAGCGCCTTGTCCCGCCAGGGCGCCATGGTCGGCTCTGCCTTTATGTCAGCGCAGGCCTGTATCTTGCGCAGGCTGGCCGCCCCGCCGGTGGGGTCCCCTGTTCCCGGGTGCTGGATATCTATCCTGAGGCCTTCCAGGTACCCGTCGACAGTGCCGGCCCAGCAATCGGGAATGATGCGGCCCAGGTCGGTGTCCAGCAGGCCTATCCAGGCCATGCGCAGGCCGCCGGCCGTTACGGCCACTTCGCAGATCCTGCGGAACAGCCCCTCGCGGTCCCGGGTCTGGGTGGCCGCCAGGTTCACCTGCGCGAGGAAAGTGTAAAGGTGCAGGTTTCGCGCCGTGCTCCTCTGCGCCGTCTCCAGCTCGCGCAGCAGGGCGATCTTTTCCAGCGCCTTGCGCACCGCCGGCAGCAGGCTGTCCAGGAAATCGTTGTTCTTTACCAGGTAATCGCAGGCGCCGGCTTTCATCGCCGCCACGGCCACGGTCTCGTCGCCGCGGCCGGTAACTACCATGAAAGGCGGCACCGGCGCGCCGGCGCGCTTGAGCTCTTCGATGAACTCCAGGGCGCTGCCGCCCGGCAGGGAATAGTCCAGCAGCATGAGCTCGGGCAGGGAGTCTTTCAGCGCCGCGGCGGCTTCGGCCTCGCAGGCGGCTTTGCGGATCGCCATGCCCAAGGGCTTCAGACGCTGCGCCTCCAGCTCGCGCGTACCGGGATCGTCCTCGAATATGAGTATGCCGCCGTTATCCACCGGTCCCCCCTTTCAGCAGCCTGTCCAGGGTCTCGGCAAGTCTTTCGAAGTCATACGGCTTGGGCAGCACCGCGCCGAAGCCGAATTCCCGGTAGGAGGACATTACCGGCTCTTCGGAATAACCGCTGGAAACAATTATTACCGCTCCCGGGTGCGCTTTCAGCAGGCGCTCCCCCGCCTCCTTGCCGCCCATGCCGCCGGGGATGGTCAGGTCCATGATGACCGCGTCGAACGGGCGCCCCTCCAGCCTGGCCTCCTCGTAACTCCTGAGCGTCTCCAGGCCGTCCCGGGTAACTTCGGAGGCGTAGCCCAGCTCGCCGAGCATCCGCCCTACCGCCCGCTGAACTATCTCTTCATCTTCCAGTACAAGTATGCGGCCGTTCCCCTTGGGGACTTCGGCGCGCCGGCGGGAGGCTTGGGCCAGGCAGCGCCCGCTCGCCGGCAGATAGACCTCGAAAGCGCTGCCTTTGCCCTGCTCCGAACGGACCAGGATATGCCCGCCGTGATTCTTTACCACGTTCCAAGCCATGGCCAGCCCCAGGCCATGCCCCTTAGGCTTGGTGGTGAAATACGGGACGAAAAGCTGCGCCAGATATTTTTCGGGGATTCCTATGCCGTTGTCGGTGGCCGTAATTTTAAGATACTTGCCAGGGGCCAGCGGCAAGGCCGTATCGGAACCCAGTTCCAGGTTTTCCACCTTTAAACCGAGCGTACCTCCGGCAGGCATGGCCTGCAGGCCGTTGATGAGGATATTCCCCAGCGCCTGTTTAATTTGGTTCTCGTCCACCTCCGCGGTCCAGAGGCCCTGTCCTATCTCCAGGGCCTGGCCCACGCCGCTGCCGCTGACGGTCAGGGCGTAGATCTCCCGGAGCGGGCGCGCCAGGCAGAGTTCTTTCTTCAGCGGCTGGCCGCCGCGCGAGAAGCTCAGCAGCTGGGAGGCCAGCGCCTGAGCGCTCCTGGCGGCGGAGATGACTTCCTCCATGATATCGGCATTGGGCGGATTTTTAGAGGCCAGCAGCGACAGGTTGGCGGTAACTCCCATGAGCATGTTGTTGAAGTCGTGCGCTATGCCGCCGGCCAGCAC
Source organism: Elusimicrobiales bacterium (assembly GCA_050174915.1). GTDB lineage: Bacteria > Elusimicrobiota > Elusimicrobia > Elusimicrobiales > UBA9959 > UBA9959. The sequence goes on from JBFXJL010000006.1 coordinate 133,008, forward strand.
TCCAAGGGATTCTATCTTCTGGGAGCGCAGCAGCTCCGCCTCCATGGCTTTTTTCGCCGTTATGTCCCGGATGGTGACTATGGCGCCCAGGCGGCCGTCCTTCTCGAGGGGCACCGCCGAGATCAGGGCGGGGAATTCGCTGCCGTCCCGGCGCACGCAGTATTCTTCCACCTCCGGCACCCGCTTCTGTTCGATCGTGAGGCGCCGTATCCTGTCCGCTATAGCCGCGTGAAAATCCGGCCTGAAGATTTCATAGATGGGCTTGCCCAGCAGTTCCACCTCCGAGCCCGCGCCTAAAAGACGCAGGGCCTCAGGGTTGAGGTATTCAAGTTTCTCCTCCAGCTGAAGAAAGATGCCGTCCGGGGAGTGCTCTACCAGCCGCCGGAAAGTCGCCTCGCTGTCGCGCAGCGCGCGCGCGGCTTCCTTGAAATCCGTGATGTCCTGGAAGGAGCCGTAAACCCGCGCGACTTTGCCGCCGGGGCCGCGCTCCGGGTGGCCTATGGCGCGCACCCAGCGCCGGCGCCCCTTGGCCGTGATTATCTCCATCTCCTCGTCGTAGGAGACGCCCTCCCGGGCGCAGGCGCCGAAGACCGCCGTGATCTTCTCCCTCCACTCCGGGGCGTAATAATTTATGCCCTGCTCCAGCTTGGGATTGAAGCCCGGGGTTTCCTCGTGGATGCGGGCTACTTCGTCGGACCAGTAGCAGGTGCCGGTCTCCAGGTCCACGTTCCAGCCGCCGAATTTAGCCGCGCGGCCGGCTATTTCCAGCATGGAAGTCTTTTCTTTCAGCGCCTGCTCCGTCCGCCTGCGCTCCGTAATGTCCTTGAAGATGGTGGCGAACTGCCCCGGCCGCGGCCTGAAGGCTAAAATGTCGTAATGCCGGCCCAGCGCCGCGCTGTATTTTTCCAGCCGCACGGGCGCGCCCGTGAGCGCCACCCTGCCGTACAGTTCCACCCACTCCTTGTAATCTCCCGGCAGTACCTCGGACGCCAGGCGCCCCACGGTCGCCCCCGCGGTCAGGCCGGTCTGGGCTTCGAAAGCCGGGTTGAGGGACAGGAAGCGGTAATCGCAAGGTTTGCCCCCGCCGTCCAGGACGATCTCGTGCAGGGCAAAACCGTCCAGCATGGTCTCGAACAATTGCCGGTAATCCGCCTCCAGGTTGCGGTAGCCGGTGGTGTCGACTATGGTGGTGATGAAATATTCCAGGCGGCCCGACTCGTCGCGCTTGGCCCGCACGTTCACGTCGCCCCACAGGATCCCGCCGTCCTTGCGCAGGTAGCGCTTTTCAAAACGCGCGCTGTCTTTAACGCCGCGCGTCAGTTCGCTCACCTCTTTCTCGGTCAGAGGAATATCTTCGGGCGGGGTTATATCGCGCCAGTTCTTTTGGGAAAGTTCCTCCAGGCTGTAGCCCAGGGCGGCGCAAAGCGCGGAGTTGGGGGTAACGGTGCCGTCCGGCAGCGTGATGGACTTGGCCACGTTGGAAACCTCGAACACGTCGCGAAAGCGCTCCTCGCTGCGGCGCAGGTCGGCCTTCAGGCCGCTGTCCTTTATCGCCTTTAGCGTAGCGGCCGGCAGCCGCTCCAGGAAAAAGCCGTCCTTTACCAGGTAGTCGCAGGCCCCGGCCTTCATGGCGGCCACGGCCACCGCCTCGTCGCCGCGGCCGGTGACCAGCAGAAAAGGCGGGCACTCTCCATGCGCCTTTTTCAACTCGGCCACGAACTCCAGCGCGTCGGCGTCGGGCAGGGAATAATCCAGCAGCATCAATGCCGGGGCGCCCTGCGCCAGGACGGCCCTTGCCTCGGCGGCGCTGTGGGCCTTGCGCAGTTCCAGTCCCAACGGCTCCAGGCGCTGGGCTTCCAGCTCGCAGGTGCCGCGGTCGTCCTCGATGAGGAGGAGGTAACCGCGTTTCGCAACTTTTTCTTCCGGCATAGTGAGGCCTTTTTACTTGAATTTGTCCACCCGCATCACCATCAGGAACAGCCCCAGGCGCCGTACAACTTCGGCGAACCTTTCAAAACCTACCGGCTTGGTCAGGTAATTATTGCAGCCCAGTTTGTAGCAGTTCTCTATTTCCCGCGGGTCGTCGGTGGTGGTCAGCATTATAACGGGTATATGCCTGAGGCGGTCGTCGCTTTTCATGCGCCGCAACACCTCTACCCCGTCCAGGCCGGGCATGCGGATGTCGAGCAGCAGCAGGTATTCTCCGCCCGCCACCAGCCCGTCCTGACCGCTCAGGAAAGCCCAGGCCTCGTCCCCGTCCTTGAACCGCTTTATGGGGTTAAGCACCCCCACGCTCTCGAAGCGTTCCTGTATCAGGCGCGCGTGGCCGTCATCGTCCTCGGCTATAAGTATGGTCAATCCGTCGCTCATCAGTCCTCCTCATGCGGCCGGCAGCGCCACCCGGAACACGCTGCCGGCCCCCTCTTTGGATTCCGCCGTTATACTCCCGCCGCTGCGCTCGGCTATGCGCTTTACCATGGTCAGGCCTATGCCCTCGCCCCGCCGCCGGGTTGAAAGCGGCCTGGCAAAGACGGTCCAGATGTTTTTCAACTCGCGCGAGTTTATGCCGCTCCCGTTATCCGACACCGAGTAAACAATAAAGCTGTCTTTTTTTTCGGCGGTTACTTGCACTCGCAGCGGCCGGGCCGGGTCCCGGTACTTTACCGCGTTGTCGAGCAGGTTGCCGAAGATCTGGCTGACCGCGCCCGGGTCGGCGCAGCAGGCCGGCAGGCCGGGGGTTACCGCGACCTCCGCCCCGGCTTCTTCCAGCTGGAAGCGCATGGCGTCCATGATCCTGCGCAGCAGCGGTTCCGGGTCTATCTTTTCCGGCTTAAGCTCCACCCGCCCGGCCCGCGACACTTTAAGCAGCGCGGAGATGAGCGCGTCCATCCGCTCAGCCCCCTCCTGCACGAAGGCCAGCGCCTCAGGGATCTTTTTGTCCGTTAATTCTTTTATCCGCTCCTCCCCGCCGCACCCTGCCGCCAGCAGTTTGCCGATCTCCTGGAAATAGCCGAGCACATTCTGGCTGAAGCCCTGGATGTTGACCATCGGGGTGCGCAGATCGTGCGTGGTAATGTAAAGGAAGTTCTCCTTCTCCTGGTTCTTCGCCTCCAGTTTGCGGTTCAGGCCCAGGATCTTTTCTTCGGCCAGCTTGCGCTGCGTGATATCCTGAAAGCTCACCAGGCTGGCCCACACCACGCCCTGGCTGTCGCGCACCGGCGTGCCGTGGACCTCCAGCAAGGTCTCGGTGCCGTCGGGGCGCACTATCAGCATGTCGTCCACGCTGCGGGTCTCGCCCCGCATACCGCGCAGGATGGGCATTTCTTCCGGCGGATACGGCGCGCGCCCCGGCAGGCGCAGGGCTTTGTAAACCTCGGCGAGGTTTTCCTTGCTGGCGGCGGGCAGCACGCCCCGGCCCAGCAGGCGCTCCGCCGCCGGGTTGGCGTAGAGCGGCTTGCCGGAGGGCGCCTCCACCATGAACACCCCGCCGGAAAGGTTTTCCAGGAGGGAATTCAGCACGCTGTTCTTGCGGTCCAGCTCCCGCTCCGCGTCCCTGATGGAAGTCACGTCCTGCACCGTGCCCACCGACCTCAGCGCGCGCCCGTCTTCCCCGTAAAGGGTCTCACAGAACTCGTTGACGTATTTTATCTTGCCGTCTTTAAGCAGCAGCCGGTGGGTAATATTGTAGGAGGACTTGTTCGCAAGGGAATCGGTGTAGGCCTTGTGCACCGCGTCGCGGTCTTCGGGATGGATGGCGTTAAGGAAGGCCTCGTAGGAGGCGCCGAACTTCTCCTTGTCTATCTCGAAGATCCTGTAGATTTCGTCCGACCAGTAGAGCTTATTGGCCGCCAGGTCCAGGGTCCAGTTGCCGATGTGCGCCAGCCGCTGCGCTTCCGCCAGCTCCCGGACCTTTTCTTTAAGTTCTTCCCTGGCCCGCTCCGAATCTTTAAGGTGCTCTTTCTCCTGCAGGTTTAAGATCAAATAGACCGCCGCGGCGGCCCCGCCCATCAGGGAGAGGACCAGCAGCAGCAGGAGCACGGTGGGCGCGCCCAGATCGGCCATCACCTCGCGCTCGTCCAGTTTGCTTACGATGGCCCAATCGGTGCCCGGCACCGGCGCGCCGTAGGCCAGCACCTGCACGCCCCTGTAATCTTTGCCCTTCATTATTCCCGCAAAACCGCGCAGTGCGGCGGCGGCGGGCAGGCCCTCCGTAGCCAGAGGCAAACTAAAATTAAGGGCAGCGTCCTTTTGATGCCGCAGGTCGTTCAAATAGAGCAGGCGGTCCTGCTGCCGCCTGGCCAGCAGGGTCTCGGCGCTGGGGCTGGGGGTAGGCCACCCTTGCACCAGCGGGAAAAAATCACCGGCCAGGTTTATACCGGCGGCAAAAAATACGGGGCTCCCGGCGCCGGACCGGGCGGCCAGGCTGACCACGTGCATGTCGGCTGCTCCGGCAGCGTCCCGGTGTATCTCGCTGAGTTGAGGCCCGGCCAGCACTCCTGGGTCTTTGAGCAGCCTTTTGATTTCGGCGCAGCCGGCCGAGGGGACTTTGCCTGCGTTTAGCAGTATTTTTCCGCGCCGGTCTACCAGGGCCGCCCCGGTGTACCCGTTGTTTTTCACGAAGGATTCCAGGCGGCGCCGCACCAGGTCGGAATTCGCCGCATCGCCGGGCGCCTCCGCCAGGCGCCTGAGGTAAATGGAGAGAATGGGGCTTTCCAGCAGCGACCTGACGCGGGCCGCCCGGTCCGCGCGCCAAACCAGTATCTGCTGCATTTTATCCTTTGAGATAGAAGCCAGCAGGGCGCTTTTTTCCTGTTCCATGTGGCGGGCGTAATGGCGGTAATAAAGCAGGCCCCCGCCTGAGATCAGGACAAAAGCAAAGAACAGCAGCGCCGCCAGGCGGCGCTTCTGCCTTAAAAGTGTCTCAGTCTGCGGATAATTCAATGCCCCCCCCGGCCGGCAAACCGTCGCCGCTGCAAGTCCCCTAACATAAGTATTATATATATAAATCCAGCCGGCCTGTCCACTACCGCAAGCCGGGGATTTTATTGTGCCCGGCCTAATCTGCTATCATAGGAAACGCCGGGAATTTGGCGGATATTCGGGGGCGCTACGCGATGACTAATTTTAATTGGACGCTGGATTACATCTTTTTTTTCTACGGTCTTTCCTTCCTGCTGCTGTCGGCGGTCTGTTTTTTGTTGGACAGGGAGAAAGAAGAAAGCCGGGCCTGGCGCTGGCTGGCCCTCTTCGGGCTGGCCCACGGCCTGAACGAATGGCTGGACCTGCTGGCCTTCACCTTCTCGGACGGCAGGGTGTTCGCCTCCGCGCGCCTGCTGGTAATGGCCGTTTCTTTTGTTTTCCTGCTGGAGTTCGGCCGCCGCTTCGCCGCGCCGGCCGGGCGCAGGAATTTCAGCCCCTGGCTCTACGCCCTGCTGCTGCCGCTCGCGGCGCTCGGCTCTTATTACGGCTGGGGAGGGCTTAACGGCGGGGCTCGTTACGCGCTGGGGCTTACCGGCGGCCTGCTGGCCTGCCGGGCCGCCTGCCGCGCCGCCGCCGGGCAGACCGAACGCCTGCGCCGGCCCCTTCTTCTCCTCGGCGCCGCGCTGGGCCTTTACGCCCTGGCCGCGGGGGCGGTAGTGCCAGCTTCCGAACTGCTTCCCGCGCGCTGGCTCAACCAGGCCTCTTTCTCCGCCCTGCTCGGCTTTCCCGTGCAGCTGCTGCGCGGGCTGCTGGCGGCGCTGGCGGCCGGCAGCGCCTGGCTGTATTTTATAAGGCGGGGCGCCGTCGACGCCAAGTCGGCGTCGGCGGGGCGCAAGGCCCGGATAGCCTGGTCCCTGACAGCTGCCCTGGCCCTTACGCTGGCCGGAGGCTGGGCCGCTACCGACGCCCTGGGCCGGCGCGCCGGCAAGGACCTGCTGCGCGAGACCGAGAACCTCAAGACCATCCTGCATAACCGCCTGGCCGACGCCATGCTGGGCACGGACCAGGCGACCGCGGCCCTGGCCGGCTCGCCCTGGCTGCCCGGCGCGCTCGCGGGCGGCGGCGCCGCAGACCGCGGCAGGGCCGCGAGCGTGCTGGACCGCTATTGCCTGGCTCACGGCTTTTCGGTCTGCTACCTGATGGACCTCAAGGGCGTCACGGTAACAGCTTCCAACCGCGACACCCCTCAAAGTTTCGTGGGCAAGTTTTACGCCTTCCGGCCCTACTTCACCGAAGCGGCGGCCGGCCGCCAGGGGCATTATCTGGCGGTAGGCGTAACCACGCGGGAGCGCGGCTACTACGCCAGCGCGCCGGTGCGGAGCGCCGCCGGCAAAATAGCCGGAGTCGTGGTGATCAAGAAGAATCTGAACTTCCTGGGCAAAGAGTTGCGCATGTTCCCCTTCTCTTTCCTGATCAGCCCCGAAGGCGTCATCTTCCTGTCGAGCAAGCCGGAGCTGCTGTTCAGGGCTTTCCACCCGGTACAGGGGAACTCGCGCGAGGCGCTGCTAACTTCCAGGCAGTTCGGCGCGGTGGCTTTTACGCCGGTTTTTCCGCGGGATATACACAACGATTCTATAGTTGAGTTCGAAGGAGAGAAATACCATGTTTCCCATACGCACATCCTGGCCCCGGAGGCCTCGCCCCGCGAAACGCCCGAGCACCTGGCCAACAAGGGGTGGTCGCTTATCACCCTTAACTCCACGCGCCCGGTGCTCATGGCCCGCTTCGCCGGCATCCTGATGGTTTTCACAGTCTGCACGCTGCTGCTGGCTTTTTTTATAGCCCTCAGCTTTTCCGAGGGTGCCAGGGAGGCGGCCGAGACCCTGCTGACATTGAAAGAGGAAGTTAAGACGCTCTCCGGCATAGTGCCCATCTGCGCCTCGTGCAAGAAGATCCGCAACGACAAGGGCTACTGGGACAAGGTTGAGACCTATGTGGCCGCCCGCACCGAAGCCAAGTTCAGCCACGGCCTGTGCCCGGGCTGCGTGAAGAAACTTTACCCGGACTACGCGGAGGACGCGCCCCCGGACGAAAAGCCCTAGGCAGGCCGCGGTCCCTGGCGGCTTTGCTCACTCCCCCGCGCGCCCGCCGGGGGAGTTTTTTTAGAAGAGGAGTTTGACGCTTAACTGGTAATTCATCGCCGACCGGTCGGGCAGGCCTCTGTAGCCGGTATTCAGCGAAGAAACCTCCAGGCCGGTTTCGAGGAACCCGTGAAACCTGGCCACCGCGTTGACCAACGCGGTGGCATTGCGCGTTTTCCCGCGCGCCGCCACCCTGGCGTTATCGGGATCATCAACGCCGTAGATAAAATTGAACCAAAGGTCGTCCCCGGGCTTATATTTTACGCCCAAGTAACCGCCCACGGCCGCCACAGCTCTTGCGCCGTAGCCTGTATTGCCGAGGCCGCCCAGGAAATCCGCCAGGTTGCGCCCGGTCCAGGCTTCGCCGGTCAGTGTAAGTCTGCCCAGCGGCAGGTTAAAAGCGGCCACCAGCAAAGAAATGTCGGCCTTCTCCTGAGTGGAGGTGCTCTTCCAAAGGCCGCAGGCGCCCGCCAGGCTCACCCGCGCGCCGCCCAGTTGCTGCTCCGCCTTTGCCTGCAGGCCGGGCAGGGCCGCATGGGTGCCTTCCGCGTCCGTAAGTTTGGAAGTAGGTCGCACCAAGGCCGTTGTCAACTTCAGTTTCCGCTCCGTGGCATAGGTAATGCGCAGCTGGGGGGCCCTGCTCCAGAGGGCCCCGGAATTGCCCAGATAGTAGTCGTTGATCGTTTCCGGGAGGTCGGCCGTAACCGGGTAAAAAGTCTGGCCGGCAAGTATTTCCGCCCGGCCGGCCTTCACCACGGCGTAAGCGTGGCGCAGCCGCACGTCAGACACTGTCCCGGCGGCACCGGCCAGGCTGTCAGTCAGCCCCAGGAAATCGGCCTCCAGTTTGCCGCTCAGGGCCGCGCCGCTGCTGAGGTTCAGCCCGAAGCGGCTGGCCCGCGCCGAGGCCCTGAAGGCCCGGTCCTTGCGGCCGCTCACCGCGTAAATGCGGTACTCGTTGGTACTGGTGCCATGGTCGGAGTAAATCAGGTCGTTCTTTATAAACCCGTAGAATTCCGTATTAAACTTGGAGGCAAATTCCGCCCGGGCAGGACCCGAGGGCAGCAACAGCAGCAGAGACAGCAGCGTCTTTTTCATTTAGTTCCTTTACCCGGGCAGCCGGCTACAGATACTTGTGGAGCTTTTCCAGCAGCCTGCTTTTTTTGACCGGCTTCAGCAGGTAATCCGTACAGCCCGCGGCCAGGCATTCCTTTATTTTTTCCGGATCCTCGTGCGCGCTGAAGGCCACTACAGGCACCTTATTGCCGGAATCGGTGGCGCGCAGAGCCTTTACCGCTGTCAGGCCGTCCATCACCGGCATCTCCACGTCCATCAGCACCAGGGAGAAGCTGTTGCGCGCCAGCAGGTCCAGCGCTTCCCTGCCGTTAGCCGCGCGGTAGAGGCGCAGCCCGGTTTCCGCTTTCAGGCACATTTCCACCAGCAGCAGGTTATCCGTATTGTCGTCCGCGACCAGCACTTTTTTGCGGGTATCCAGCCACTTCTCCAGCGCCTCGTAGAGCGTCTTCTTCTTTAGCGGCTTGGTGATGTGGGCGTTCATGCCGAAGGACAGGGATTTCTTGATATCGCTGTCGAGGCCGTGGGCGGTCAGCGCTATGATGGGCGTTTTTCGGTAGGCTTCGGTCTTGCGCAGCTGGAAAGTCGCCTCATACCCGTCCATCTCGGGCATCTGGATATCCATCAGCAGCAGGTCATAGTTGAAGGCGGCGCATTTTTCCAGCGCCTCCCGCCCGTTGACAGCGATGTCTATTTTATAACCGGCCTTGCCCAGCATCAGGCGCGCCAGGTTCTGGTTGTCCGCGTTGTCCTCTACCACCAGTATCCGGAGGTGCGAATAATCTCGCGCAGCCTCCGGCGTGACAGCGTCGGGCGTTTGCGGCAGCACGGGCCTGAAAACACGAAGGATAACGTTAAAAAGCCCGGACCGGGTTACAGGTTTGGGAAGAAAGGCGGATACCGAGGGCTTTAAGCTTTCGGGGGCCGCCTCCGCTCTGGAAGACAACATTATTATCTTTGCCCCTCCGGCCGCCCCCGTGCCCATGGCCTCGGAGATGAACTGCTCGCCGTCGCCTCCGGGCATCTCGTGGTCCACCACTACCAGGTCGAAATGGCCGGAACTGCGCAGGGCTTCCAGCCCCTGGGCAGCGTTGCTGGCCGAAGCGGTGCTGAAACCCCAGGTGGCCATGTTCTGCGAAAGTATCTCGATGCTGTCCGGATTATCGTCCACCAGCAGCGCGCGCATCCCCGAAAACGAGACATGCTCGCCCTGGCGTTCCGGCAGCGCGGGGCCTGCCTCGCAAGGCAGGCGGAAGCTGAAGAGGGAACCTTTTCCCTCGGCGCTCTCAAGGGAAACGGACCCGCCCATCATCTCTACCAGGGCCTTTGTAATGCTCAGCCCCAGGCCGGTACCGCCGAACTTGCGGGTGCTGGAATCGTCCACCTGCGAAAACTTCTGGAAGAGTTTCTTCTGGTTCTCCGGGGAAATGCCCACCCCGGTGTCGGCCACGGAAAAGACCAGCCAGTCCCCGGCCGCCCCTTTTAGCCGTTCGGCGCTGATCTTTATCTGGCCCTTCAGCGTGAACTTCATGGCGTTTCCCACCAGGTTGATAAAGATCTGGCGCAGCCGGTTGCCGTCGCCCATTACCGAGGCAGGCATGTCGGTGGAAACCTTGAGGATCAGTTCCAGGCCCTTGGCCGCGGCCCGTTGGGCGAACATCTCGGCCACGCTTTCGGTGACTTCGCGCGGATCGTAAGGTTCCTTTTCCACTTTGAGCAGGCCGGCCTCTATCTTGGAGATGTCCAGGATGTCGTTGATGATGTAGAGCAGGGCGTCGGCCGAGTGCTGCACGGTCTGCAGCTGCCGCCGCTGCTCGTCGTCCAGGCGCGTATCCAGCAGCATCTCCGTCATCCCGATGATGGAATTCATGGGGGTGCGTATCTCGTGGCTCATATTGGCCAGGAAGTCGCTCTTGGCCCGGTTGGCGGCTTCGGCGGCCGCCATGGCCCTGACCAGCGCCAGTTCCGTTTCCTTGCGCGCGGTAACGTTTACCAGTATTGCCAGCACTGCGGGGGCCCCCTCGTATGAGATAGGCGCGCTCTTGATCATCAGGTGAAGGCGATTGCCCGTCTTGGGCAAGAACTCCACCTCGTAGTCGCCCGGCGCCGCGCCCTCGGTACGGCGGGCCATCGCCTGCAGAACCTTCTTCTTTGAGTCCTCTGTCAGGAACTCGGCGATATTGCGGCCCAGTATCTCCTCCTGCGCATAGCCGGAAATTTTTGTACCTATCTCGTTTACGTACAGAATCTGCCCGGCCCGGTGTATCAGCACGGTTTCCGGAGCGTTATTGGCTATGGCCGAGTAGCGGCTTTCGCTCTCCTTGAGCGAATCGGAAACTTTTTTTCGCTCCGTTATGTCCCGCATGATGCCCACGGCGTTCCATTTGCCGTTCAACTGCACCCCCGAAAGGGAAAGTTCCACCGCGATTTCAGAAGAATCCCTGCGCAAAGCGGCCAGCTCCAGGGTCTTTCCGATCGCTGCTCCTTCCCCGGTAAGCCTGAAGGCCGGGAAAGCCGCGTTGTGGGCGGGGTGGAATCTTTCAGGCGCGATGAGTTTATGCAGGTCTTTGCCCAGCGCCTCGTCTGCGCTCCAGCCCAGGATACGCTCGCAGGCCTGGTTCCAGAAAGTTATCCTTCCCTTGTCGTCCATCATCAGGATGCCGTCTTGGGCGGCGGAGGTGATGGCGCGGAAAGTAGCCTCCTTTTCCTTCAGGAGCACCTCAGCCTGCTTGCGCTCGGTTATGTCCTCTTTGATAGCGAGAAACTTAAAGATCTTGCCCCGCTCGTCCTTTATGCCGGAAACAGAGGCTGACTCCCAGAAAAGCTCCCCGTTTTTTTTCTTGTTCTGCAGTTCTCCGCGCCACGTCCCCCCGGCGAGGACTGTTTCCCAAAGCGCCTTATACGTCTCCGAGGGCACCTTGCCGGACTTTAGCAGCCGGGGAGTCCGGCCTATGGCCTCAGCGGAGCTGTAACCGGTAACCCTGCAAAATTTAGGGTTGACGTATTCGATCCGACCTTTTGTGTCGGTTATGACAAAACTGGAAGGGCTCTGCTCGGCCGCCACCGACAGTAGTTTAAGCTGCCCTTCGGCCACGCGCCGTTCCGTAATATCCTCGAAGCTCTCAATCCCGCCGATAATCCGGCCCTCCGCATCGCGCAGGAGATCCGCGTTCTTGGAGATTATCTTAAGCATGCCGTCCTTGCTGCGGATTGTACACTCGGCGCAGCTGATGGGCTTGGGCACGCTCTCGTCGTACAGGCCGCAGCTCCCCTTACAGGGCATGTCGGCGAACAGGCTGCAGGGCTTGCCCAGCATTTCCTCGGCTGAAAACCCGGTTATTTCAGCCGCCCTGCGGTTCCAGCCGGTCACCAGTTTCTGCGTGTCCACAGTATAAACCGCGCTGGGCACCAGTTGGAAGACCAGTTCCGCCTCCCGCTTTGCCGCCTTCAGGGCAGCTTCGTTGCCGCCAAGTTCGGCAGCCCGGGTTTCGCCCGACTTAAACCAGTTAAACATTTTATCCCCTTTTTTCCTTCCGCGGGCTAGTCCATGGGTACATATTCTATTTCCAGGTTTTCAATAAATTCCTTAAGTTCACCGGCCTGGGCTGCCAGCGCGGCCTTGTCGGCGGCCGCGGCGGAGTTCTCCATGCGCACACCCAGTTCAGTCAGGAAATCCAGGCCGAATCCGCCGCCTGACCCGTGCAGTTTATGACCGATGGTTTTAAGCCCCGCGAAATCCCCTTTCTCAAGCAGCGAAGCGATAACAGGCAATTCATCGCGCCTGCCCTGCAGATACATTGGGATCAGGTCGGCCAGGTCCCGGTCTATTTTTACTTTATATTTCATGTTCCCCCTATATTGCGGCCGGTTAGGTATACCGCCCAGTCAAAGCTGCTCCTGACTTACAACTTATCCTACAATAATTAAAACAGGGGGCCAATTCCCCTAAAATGGTTCCAGGAAACAGTCGCAGATAAATTTCCGAACGACCGGTAATTAAGACAAACGCCCGCCAGGATCATTCAAAATCTCCAAATTCCTTTTTTTTCGCCAGAGGCGGAGCCGGCGGCGGCTGCAGTTTAGGCAACGACAACATTTCGTCTACGCAAGCCCCGAGTTCTTCCCGGCGGCAGGGTTTCTTAAGAAAGCGCAGTCTTTGATTATCAACAACCATGCGCCGTATTATTCCCGTCATAGTAGCGGATATAAAAACGACAGGAATTACGGCTGTCTCAGGCGCGCGGCAGAGTCGGGAATAGGTCTCGACACCATTTTCGCCCGGCATAACAAAATCCAGCAGGATTAGGTCCGGTTTTGCCTCCAGAGCCAACTTAACGCCGGCTTTGCCGTCCAGTGCGGAAATTACAGAGAGCCCCTTTGCCTCTAGGAATTTACGCATCAGAAGTATCATCTCCTCTGCGTCGTCGATGACCAGCACTAGTTTGCCCATGGCGTTAAATCCCAATGTCCTCGTTCCAGAGTTCCGGGCGGGCGGCGATGAAATTCGACATCATCGCCTTGCATTCGGGCAGGTCCAGGTTTACCAGCCTTAAGAACTGTTTGGAATAGATCTCCGGGCCCTTGAAGGTGCGGTTCTCGCCTATGACCACGGTGGGAATCTTGTAGAGCAGTATGGCGCCGGTGCACATGGCGCAGGGCGAGAGGGTGGAGTAGATCTCGCACTTCTTATAGTCGGCGGCTTTCAGGCGGCCGGCGTTCTCCAGGCAGTCCATCTCGGCGTGCAGGATGGCGGACTTTTTCTGCACCCGGCGGTTATGGCCGCGGCCTATGATCTTGCCGCCCTTTACCAGCACGGCGCCTATCGGTATGCCACCCTCTTTTAAACCCTTGCGCGCCTCATTTATGGCTTCCGCCATGAATTTCAAGTGTCGGCGTGAGTTTTTCGGCATCGCTGCCCCCTTTGCTGCCTTTCTTGCCCGCGGCCTTAGCCGGCGGGGCTGAAACCTTTTTAAATTTGCCGCGCGAAGTGCCCACCAGCGCCCGGGCGTCGAAAACAGCCGTGCGTTTGTCCTCGCTGATCTTGACCGTGCCGTTGAGGAAGACGGAGCGCAGCTGCACTTCGTTCTCGCTGACGAAGCAGGCCAGGAAGGTCAGTTTGGGCAGGCCGGGCACGCCGGCGTTGACGGTGTAGCAGTTATACTCGCCGGCCGGGCCGGCGGTAAAATTGCCCGCGCCCCGGCCGCAGGGCCCCTTGAAATTGAAAGTCCCAAGCATCAGGTTGTTGCGCTCTTTGATCTGCGAGTTCACCTTCCAGGCGCAGTTATTAGGAGTGGTCAGCACGTCGCCGGCCCAGGAGCCGGCGAAGTCGGCCAGCCGGGCCGCGCCCGCGGGGGCGGCGGCCAGCAGCAGCAGGGCTAGAACACCCGGCAGAAGATGCATTTCAGGTATTCCCCCTCGGGATAGTCGGCGGCCACCGGGTGGTCGGGGCCGGCGCCGGATTTCTTGAGGATCTGCACCCGGCGGCCGGCGTTGGCGGCCGCGCCGCGCAGGATAAAGGAGAATTCCTCCATCGATACCATGCCGCTGCACGAGCAGGTGACGAAAACGCCGCCCTCCTCCACCAGCGACAGGGCGATGCGGTTGAAGTCGCGGTATTTGAAGATGCCCTTGTCGCGCTCTTCGCGGTTGGAGACCAGCTTGTACGGGTCCAGCACTACCAGGCCGTACTTGCGCTTGAGCTCCAGCATCTGCCGCATGTAGGTGAAGGCGTCGGCGCAGACGGCGTCCACCTTGACCTTGTTGATATTGCCGTTGCGCTTGCACATCTCGCTGGCCGCGGGGTCCAGCTCCACGCAGGTCACGTCGGAGGCGCCGCCCAGCTTGGCCCCGTACACGCCGAAGCCGCCGGTATAGGCGCACAGGTCTATCATCTTCTTGCCGGCGGCGAACTGGGAGGCGTACAGCCGGTTCTCGCGCTGGTCGCAGAAGAAGCCGGTCTTGTAGCCGGCCTTCATGTCGACCTCGAACTGCACGCCGTTCTCCACCACGCGGGTCTTGCGGCCGGGGCCTTCCTCCGGCTTGATCTTGAATCCTTCCATCTCCTGGGTGTAGGAGCTGGCGCGGTGGTGGAAGGACGCCTCGGGGAAATGCTTTTTAAAGGCGGCCTCAATGTTGGGCCACAGGCGGTACATGCCCAGCGAATAGAACTCCAGCGAGATCTGGTCGTTGTAGATGTCCACCGTGAGGCCGGGCAGGCCGTCGGCGTAGTCGTGCACCAGGCGGCAGGCGTTGGTCTTGTCCTGCAGCTTGAGCACGTCGCGGCGCAGCGACACCGCGCGGGTGACGCGCTCGTCGAAGAAGCGGTCCACCTGGAACTCTTCGGGGTTCTCGCGGGTGAAGATGCGCAGCGTGATCTGGCTGCGCGGGTTGTAGATGGCCACGCCGTAGGGGTTGTTGTTCTTGTCGTAGACGGCCACCATCTGGCCGGGCTCGGCCCGGTCGGCGATGTCTATCATGCGCTTGAAGGCGTTGGGCCCGGCGGGCGCGTGGGAGAGCTTCACCCTGGGCAGACCGCCGGCTTTGGAGAATATTTTTTCAGCCATAATCAGATTATACCAAGTCAACGTTTCAAGATATCTATCTTGCGCCACAGCCCGGAGCGGAAGCGCAGCCCGAAGAACACGAACAGCAGGAAAATGTAGAAGCCCGCCCACGCCCAGGCGTGGATCAGTTCGCCGCCGCCCTGGTGCGTTATGTACCAGATGCCGGGCACGAAGAGGAACCAGGCCGCGGCGCTGGCCCCCAGCATCTGGAAGCGGGTGTCGCCGGCCCCGCGCAGCGCGTCGGCGTAGACCATGCCGATGGCGTCGAAGAACACGAACACGGCCAGCACCTTCATCACCGGGCGGCTGGCGGCCAGGATCTCAGCGTACTCGGCCGAGTGGCCGGAGCCGAAGATGTTGACGAACAGCCCCGGCACGGCCACGAAGAGGATGCCCAGCCCCAGCGCGTAGAGGGCCGCCATCTTGGCGCCGTTGTGCGTCACGCGCACGGCCACGTCGGGCTTGCGCATGCCGATGTACTTGCCGGCCAGCGTCAGCACCGCCATGCCCATCCCGATGACCGGCATGAAGGCTATCATGTTGACCGAGGCGATGATATTGCTGGCCGCCAGCGACACCTTGTCGAGCGCGCCCACGATGAAGATGAAGGCGCCGAAGGCGGCGATGTCGAGGAAGAACCCCACCCCGTTGGGGGCGCCGTACTTTATCAGCCGGATGAAAAGACCTTTATGCACGCCCACCAGGCGGGCGGTGCGGTAGCGGCGGCGGTTATAGGGAGAGAAGATCAGCGCCAGGTACAGTCCCAGCATCACGGCCTGGCCCGCCACCATGGCGTAGGCCGCGCCCTTGATGCCCAGGGCCGGCACCGGGCCGGCGCCGAAGACCAGCAGCCAGGAGAGGAGCACGCAGACCGCGTTGCCGGCCATGTTGACGGCCATGGGCACCTTGGTCAGGCCGCGGCCGGTGAAGAAAGCCGACAGCGCCGCGCTGGTGAGGAAAACTATGCCCGAGGTGTTGAGGATCAGGAAATACTGCTTCTCCAGCGCGATCACGGCGGGCGCGTGGCCGGAATGCTCTATGATGAAGTAGCCCAGCGGCGTGAGCGCCAGCAGCAGCAGGCCGGAGGCCAGCGACAGCCAGACGCCCTGCCACACCGCCACCGAAACGCTGGCGGACTTGCCGCGGCCGAAATACTGGGAGACGAAGGCGTTGGTGTAGGAGACGACGCCGACGAAGAAGCAGGCGAACACGAAGGAGAGCAGGCCGGCGGGCACACAGGCGGCCAGCGCGTCCGGGCTGTAATGAGCGAGGAAGACGCGGTTGATGAACTGCATTACCGTGGAGGAAGCGGTGGACAGGATCAGCGGGTAAGCCACCGTCAGCAGCTCGCGCGCGCCGCCCTCTCCGCGTGTGAAGATCTTCATAGCATGTCCGCGTAGGCGCCGGCCAGCAGGTCGGCCTTTCTTATCCCCAGGGCTTTCATCAGCGCGGCGGCCTCGCGGCGGCCGGCGGCGGCGCGCTCCCCGGGCTTGAGCACGACTTCCAGTTCTATGAAGCGCCCGAGGCCGCGCACCTCGTCGAAGTGGATGCGCGCGCGGCCTGCGTGGCAGACCAGCCGCTTCTTGAATACTTTTTTAGTGACGCCCAGCAGGCGGGTCAGCGACCTCCGGGTCGCGGCCGCGTCGGGCACGGGCACCAGGGTGTAAACGGAAGCCTTAGGCCCTTTTAATCCGGCCCGGCGGTAGAAGACCAGGTAGTCCTCCCCCCCGCGCTGCTCGCGCAGTTTCAGCCGGCCGTTGGAGCAGTTGAAGAAGGTGTCGGCCTGCGCCAGGCGTTCGGTTCTGTCGGCGAGCGCCAGCCCTTTCTTCACCTGCGCGGCCCAGTCGGCCGCGCGGGCCTTGATCTCTATATTGGTAGCCATTAGAATCTGTTAAGGATGAACGGCGCCGCCGTCAGCAGCGCGCCTACCAGCACCACCAGCAGGGTGCCCGGCACGAAGTAGGGATAAGCGATCAGCGCTATGCCGCAGACCAGGCGCACGGTGTCGCCGGCCGCCCGGCCCTGCCGGAAGTAGACGAACCCGACCATGGAGAAGATCAGGGAGGCCAGCAGGCTCCAGGGATCGAACATGGGCCGACGGCCTAGTCGTATTCCTTCTCGCCGCGCTTGCGCTTGCTGTGGTCCAGCACCTTCTTGCGCAGGCGCAGGCTTTTGGGCGTGACTTCCACGAACTCGTCTTCCTCGACGTATTCGATGGCCTGCTCCAGGCTCATCTGGCGGTGCGGGGTGAGGGTGATGGCCATGTCGGCGGTGGAGGAGCGCATGTTGGTCTGCTTCTTCTCCTTGCAGGGGTTGACCACCAGGTCGTTGGCCCGGCAGTGCTCGCCCACGATCTGCCCGGCGTAGATGTCCTCGCCGGTGCCCACGCACATGATGCCGTGGTCCTGCAGGCTGTTGAGCGCGTAGCCGGCCGAGACGCCGTCTTCCTTGGCGATGAACACGCCGTTGCGCTTGGGCGCCGAGAACTTGCCCTCGGGCAGGAAGCCGTGGAAACTGTGATGCATCAGGCCCGAGCCCTTGGTGAACGACATGAACTCGGACTTGAAGCCGATCAGCGCCTTGGAGGAGATCACGTACTCGAAGCGCACGCGGCCGTCCTCGCCGACGCTCATGTTCTTGAGCTGCCCGCCGCGGCTGCCCAGGCCGTTCATGACGGAGCCCTGGAACTCGGCGGGACAGTCGAGCATAAGCATCTCCACGGGCTCCACGGTAACGCCGTTCTCCTCGTGGGTGATGACGACCATCTTGGAGACGCACAGCTCGTAGCCCTCGCGCCGCATGGTCTCGATGAGGATGGAGAGGTGCAGCTCGCCGCGGCCGGACACCTTGAAGCCCGGCTCGCCGGCGATCTCTTCGATCTTAAGGCCTACGTTGATCTGCTGCTCTTTGTAGAGGCGGTCGCGGATCTGCGTGACGGTAACGAACTTGCCCTCGCGGCCGGAGAAAGGGCCGTCGTTGGGGTAGAATTCCATGGCCAGGGTGGGCTGCTCGATCTCGAGGCCGGGCAGCACGCCCGGGTTTTCCATGTCGGAGACGGTGTCTCCCACCTCTATGCCTTCGAGGCCGGCCACGGCCACGATATCTCCGGAGTGCGCGGCCTGGATGACGATGCGCTCGAAGTTCTTGTAGCCCATCAGCTGCATCACCTTGCGGGTCTTGGACGGGGTGCCGGGCGAAGCCACGGCCACCTGCTGACCGGCGCTGATGCGGCCCTGCACGATGCGACCCACGCCTATGCGGCCGGTGTAGGAGCTGTAGTCGAGCATGGTCACCAGCAGGCGCAGCGGGTATTCGTCGAGGTCGAGCGGGCCCGGGACGTGCTTGATGACGGTTTCGAAGAGGTGGCTGAGGTCCTTGGCGGGGTGATTGAAGTCGGGCGAGGCCCAGCCGTCGCGGCCCACGGCGTAGACCACGGGGAAGTCCAGCTGCTCGTCGCTGGCGCCGAGCTCCATGAACAGGGAGAAGACCTTGTCCAGGGCGGCGTGCGGGTCGCAGTTGAGGCGGTCCACCTTGTTGATGACGACGATGGGCCGCAGGCCGAGGGCCAGGGACTTCTTGAGCACGAAGCGGGTCTGCGGCATGGGGCCGTCGAGGGCGTCGACGAGCAGCAGCACGCCGTCCACCATGCGCAGCACGCGCTCTACTTCGCTGCCGAAGTCGGCGTGGCCGGGGGTGTCGACGATGTGGATGGTGGTGTCCTTGTAGCGGACGGAGGTATTCTTGGAAAGGATGGTGATGCCGCGCTCTTTTTCGAGCGGGTTGGAGTCCATGATGCAGATGGCTTCCTCGCCGCTTTTGTCGTGGTAGGCGCCGGTCTGCTTGAGCATCGCGTCGACGAGCGTGGTTTTGCCGTGGTCGACGTGGGCGATGATGGCGATGTTGCGCAGGTCGGGCCGGCGCTTGGCGTTGTCTTGTTGCATGTGTTTTTTGGTGCTCCTTAAAATCTTACCGCTGCGTACCGATGCCTGCCGGTGGGCAAACCTTCTCCGGGTACGTTCGGCCACACCGTGGCCTCTCTCTTTCGCTACGGCTCGGCGCTGCGCAAGCCTCGCCTCCGCGAGGCCCCTGCGAAGGTTCACCCCCCGTCAGGCTCCATCACCACGACTTACTGCTGGGCGGCGGTAATCTCGCCGGCTTCGATGGCGGCGAGTTCTTCGGTGAAGGCGGCGATCTTGGTCTCGAGGGCGGTGATCTTGTCGCCCAGCTCCTTGACCTGCTTGTAGTCGGCGTGGATCTCGGGCGCGGACATTTTGGCGGCCAGGCTCTCCACCGTCTTGCGCGAATAGGCTATTTCCTTCTTCAGGGTCTCGGCGCGGCGGCTTTTCTTGCGGGCCTCCGCCTCCTGGCGCTTCTTCTCCTCGTAATCGGCCGAGGGCGCGGCGGCGGCCTGCTTCTCAGGTTCGGCCTTCTTCTTCTGGCCGGCGGCCTCGCGGGCCAGCTGTTCCTGGCGGTAGCGGAAGTAATCGTAGTTGCCGGGGTAGACGGTGGTCTTGCCGTGCTCGACGTGCACCACGGAATCGGCCAGGGCGTTGAGGAAGTAGACGTCGTGGCTGATCATGCACAGCGTGCCCTCGAACTCCTTGAGGGCGGCGATGAGCGCGTCCACGCTGGCCATGTCGAGGTGGGTGGTGGGCTCGTCCATCAGGATGACGTTGGGCGGGTCCATGAGCAGCTTCACCAGCATCAGGCGGCTCTTTTCGCCGCCGGAGAGCACCTCGGTCTTCTTGTAGACGTTGTCGCCGGGGAACAGGAAGGTGCCCAGCACGGTGCGCACCATCAGCTCGGGGTTCATCCGGTCGTTGTCCATGGCCTCCTGCAGCACGGTCTTGCGGGGGTCCAGGATGCCTTCGCGGTGCTGGGAGAAATAGCCGGTCTTCACGTTGAGGCCGAGCACGCGCTCGCCGGTGTCGGGCTCGATCACGCCGGCCAGCATTTTAAGGAGCGTCGATTTGCCGGCGCCGTTGTGGCCCACGAAGGCCATCTTCTGGCCGCGTTCGAGCGAGAAGTCGAAATTGTCGTAGACCTTGATGTCGGGGTGGTCCGCCACCTTGTAGGTCTTGCTGATGCCCTTGAGCTCCAGCACCTTGGTGCCGGTGCGGCTGGGCTGCGGGAAGCGCATCCTGACGGTCTTGGTCTCGGCCGGCAGCTCGATGCGCTCCATCTTCTCCAGGCGCTTGAGCATGCTCTGCGCCCGGTTGGAGGTGCTGACGCGCGCCCGGTTGCGGGCCACGAAGTCCTCCATCTGGGCGATCTGCTCCTGCTGCAGGCGCCAGGAGGAATAGATCTTCTCCTTCTCGGCCTCGCGCTGGGCGAGGAAATGTTCGTAGTCGCCGTGGTAGACGCGCAGCTTGTGCTCCTGCAGCGAGACGATGGAATTGCAGATCTTGTTGATAAAATCGCGGTCGTGGGAGATGACGAAGATGGCGCCCTGGTAGGACTGCAGGTACTCCTCCAGCCACTGGAGCGAGTCCAGGTCCAGGTGGTTGGTGGGCTCGTCGAGGAGCAGCAGGTCGGGCTTCTTGAGCAGCAACTTGGCCATGGCCACGCGCATGGCCCAGCCGCCGGAGAGGGTGTTGACCCTGCGGGTGAAGCCGTCCACCTTGAAGCCGAGGCCCATCAGGATGGCCTTGCCCTCGGCCTCTATGCGGCCGTCGTAGTCCTCGGCGCCGTCCAGGATCTCTTCCACCACGGTCTTCTCGGAAGTGGGCGGATTCTCCTGCGGCAGGTAGCCCACCACCACGCCTTTCTTGAACTGGATGTCGCCGTCGTCGGCCTCCTCGGTGCGCAGCATCATCTTGAACAGCGTGGACTTGCCGGCGCCGTTGGGGCCGACCAGCGCGAAGCGGTCGCCGTCGTTGACCTGCAGCGAGGCGTCCTCGAACAGGACCTGGGAAGAGAAAGATTTATGTACGTTCCTAAGCGTTATCATAGGTGTGGGGCCCGCCCGAGCGGGTATAGCAGTGAAATTTGCCGGAGACTAACGGAACCGCGGGATCTGCCGGGACTGCCTACGCCTATATTTTATCATTTTTCGCGCCGCTCCTTTTCTTTGATACTTAAAAAATATACACTACGCTTAAGTTCACGGAGGTTCTTATGCTCGACACTGTTATCAGCGTAGCCTGGGCCCTGGTCTTCGCGCTGGCCGGCGGCACCGCGGGCGCTTTCCTGCTGATGTGGCTTTCCGCGCGCATCCCGGCCGTCTTCGAACGCATCACCCCCGACCTTGACGAGGGCAAGGAGATCATCCGCGGCAACCGCGCCGTGGGCGACTACTTCGGCCGCATCGTTTCGGCGGCCATCCTGGGAGTCAGCATCATCATCGCCGCGGCCGTGCTCGGCGGCCTGCTGGCGGGCCTGCGCTAAAATGAACAAGCTGCTCCTCGCGGCGCTGCTGGCCTGCGGGGCGGCCCCGGCCCTGGCCGGCGGCCTGCCGGCCGGCACCCCCGTCCTCACCATAAACGGCAGCGTGCCGGTGGAAAAGGTACGCCCCGGCGACCGCGTGCTGGCCTACTCCAACGAGAAACTGCTGCAGGTAAAGGTCAAGGACGTAGAGAAGAAAAGGACCCGCCTGCTGGAGCTAAAGACCTCGCGCGGCTCCCTCAAGGCCGCGCCCGAGCACCCGGTGCTCACCCGTTTCGAGTTCACGGAAATGCGAGCCCTCAAGAAGGGCGACGACGTGGCGGTCTTCGACGACGGGCGCCGCGTGTGGGCCAGGGTGCGTTCCGTCAAGACGGCCGGCCTGGCCGACGTCTATAACCTGGCCGTGGACCCGCCCCACACCTTCATCGCCGGCGGCTTCGTGGTCCACAACTACTACCGCAGCAGCTACGGCCGCCGCCGCAGCTACGGCCCGTTCGACCTGGTGGTCTTCGGCATAGCCGCGATATTTATTTTTTTTAAGAACCAGTTCCGGCGCACCTCTTACGGCCGCGGCGGCTCCTACAATTCCAACAGCTCTTACGGCTCGGCCGGCGGCTACGGCACCAAGGGCCCCTACAACCAGCCCAGCGCCTACCGCCCCGCCGCCGCTATGGCCGCCGGGCGGCTGCAGGACAGCGCCATAGTACCGCGGGCCCAGGCGACGCTGGGGATACTGCAAACCCTGGGCGCCAGGGACCCCGACTTCAACCCCGACGAACTCTCCGCCTTCGCGCGCAAACTCTTCACCAGGTTCAAGGCGGCCCAGCAGGCCCGCGACTTATACGCGGTGCGCGGCCTGCTGATGCCTAACATCCTGGCCTCGCACAGCGCCAAGGCCGAATCGCAGCGGGTACGCGGCGAAGTGAACATGATCGAGGACCTGAAGGTGCTCGACGTGGACTTCATGCACGTGCGCTGCCCCCGCGAGAAGGAAGGGCGCTCGTTCACCGTGCTGTTCACCTACGTGGCCAAGGACTACCTGGTAAGGGAGAACAGCAACATAAACTTCCGGGGCGCCGCCGAGCCCGCCACGCGCCTGCAGGTGGCCGGCGGCAGCCTGGAGCCGCAGAACTTCCAGGAGTACTGGACGTTCAACCAGCTCAACGGCAATTGGGCCCTGGCCCGCATAGACCAGCCCGGCGAGATGGACTTTATCAACGCCCCCAACCTGCCGGACACGCCGCAGGCCGCCGCGTCTTTCCCGATGGCGTCCGGCGCCGCGCCGATAGTATTGGGCGCCGCGGCCGGAGAACCCCGCGACCACAGCGCCTACATGCCGCCCGGCTCTCCCGCCCCCGCGCGGCCGCAGCCTAAACCGGCCGAAGCGCTGCCGCCTGCCGCGGCCAAACCCCCCGCCGCGGAGGGCGACCACTGGAACCGGCAGCGCATGGAGATAGCCGCCACGCTGGCCTTCGAGAGCATCTACGAGGCCTGGGGCAGGAACGACAGCGCGCTGCTCACCGGCGAGTACGTCTCCGCCGAGGCGCTGGTAAAGCTCAAGGCGGTGATGGACGCCCGCAAGGCCGAGGGCCTCATGTTCGAGTTCAAGAGCCTGTTCCCCCGCCGGGCGGAGATAGTGCTCACCAGCCCGGCCGCCAAGAGCAAGCTGCACCTCGACGAATTCACCGCCCGCATCACGGCCACCGCCGTGCGCGCCATGTCGCGCAACGGCAAGGTACTGCACCGCGACGAGGCGCCCGAGCCCTTCACCGAGTACTGGGTGTTCGGCAGGCAGGACAAGGCCTGGAAGCTGCGCGACATACTGCCGCGCATGGACCACGAGGCCGACCGCAGCCAGGACGGCGCGCCCGGCCCCGCCCAGATAGAGTGGTACTGGCACTCCTAGCTGCGCCAAACAAAAAGCCCGCGCTCCCTTCCGGAAGCGCGGGCTTTTTTATTTACGGCCCTGTTACTTCACGCGGTTAAGCATGGGCACCACCGCGTTGATCTTGCCGGCCAGCACGCCGTGCAGGCCCAGCGCCTTGCGCAGCGCTTCGAGGAACTTGTGCTCGGGAGCCACCACCTTGCGGTCCGTGGCCACCATGTAGACGGCCCAGGCGTAGGCGGTCTCGCGCAGGGAGGGGCTCAGCAGCTCCGCGGCCCGCTCCAGCACGGCGGCGCGGCCCTTGTCGGTTATGGCCGAAGCGATGCAGCCCATATACTCGGCGGCGTCCTCCACCTCGTCGAACAGGGGGCTGGAAGCCAGCACGCCCTTGAGGTTGTTAATTTCCTTGTCGTTAAGCTTTCCGTCGGAGGCCACGGCCAGTATGGCCACGGCCATAACGGCGTCGGCCGGGCTCAGCAGCGTCTCCTGCTGGCAGCCGCAGGCGCAGCCGCATTCTTTCTTCTCGGTTTTCTTTTTCATGGTACCTCCAGATCTCGTCCTAAGATTGTAACAGATTCCCGGTTCAGCCCAGCAGGCGCACCTTGTAGCCGGCGGCCTCCAGCTCGGCCTTCACGAAATCCCGGCGATCGCCCTGCAGCTCCAGCACGCCGTCCTTCACCGCGCCGCCGGCGCCGAGCCGCTTCTTGAATTTCCTGAGCAGCTCTTCCTTGCCGGCGGGATGCATGGGCAGGCGCTCCACCAGGGTGAGCCCGCTGCCCTTGCCGGTCCTCCTGAATGAGATGCGCACCGGCTCGGTTTGGTTTCTTTTGCGCAGCCCCCCGGCCAGCCCTTCGGCGCACTCGCAGGGGGTTTTGCCGCAGTTGGGGCAAGTGATCTTGCCGTCGGGGCCCGTGGAGTAGACCAGCCTGTCGTTGTCGCCCATTTATTTGGCCTTCGCGGGAGCGGCCTTGCCGGCGGCCGCCGGCTTCAGCCTGGCTTTATCCAGCAGCCCCCGCAACGCGCGCAGGTCGGCTTTGAAAGTTTTGCTCTTGGAGTAGGCCGCGAACAGTCTGTCGGCCAGCCGCTTGCCCGCCTCTATGTCGGCCGGGTGGTGCACGCCGCCGATCACGCGGTCCAGCCCGGCCTCGTCGGCGCGCTTCAGGAACTCGGCCCGGCGGGCCGGCGCCAGTTCGGAGAGCACCAGCGCCAGCAGGCGGGAGATGGTGGCGTGGCCGCTGGGATAGGCCAGGCCGCCGGCGCGGCCGAGGCAGGGATTCAGCGCGGGATCGCGCAGGAAAGGCCGCTTGCGTTTGTAGACGTCCTTTATATCCGCGGCTACGCCGTCGGTCTCGGTCTTCAGGCGCTTGAAGATAGCCGCGGCTTCCGCGGGCAGCGGGTCGGGGAAAGGCGAGATATCGCCGAAGAAGTTCTCAAAATCGGCGTGGGCCGCGGAGTTGGCGCGCGCGCATTGCTCGGGCGTGCGCCGCAGCTGCCAGTCGAACACGGCTTTCAGGTCGGCCCGGTCGGCGGCGGAACCCGGCGCGGGCGGGGCCGGGAAATCAGGCATGCGCTGCTGCTCCGCGGTGATATAGTAGGTGGTCCTGGGGATTATCCATTCTTCGCAGGCAGCGGGCGCGGCCGCCAGCAGGGCCGCCAGGGCCAAAAGGAGTTTATAAATAGGCATGCTTTAATTTTACCAAATCGCGGCTATTCCCCCCCGCTCCGACAAAAAGATATAATTACTCCATTATTCGGGCAGGAGACAATATGAGCGCAATACTCAAAGAGAAGGTCAAAACCATGAAGAAGGATTTTAAAGTCAAGGACATCAGCCTGGCCGCCTGGGGCCGCAAAGAGATAGACATCGCCGAGAAGGAAATGCCCGGTCTGATGGCCATTCGCGAGAAACACGCCGCCAAGAAGCCCCTCAAGGGCGCGCGCGTGATGGGCTCGCTGCACATGACCACGCAGACCGCCGTGCTCATAGAGACGCTGGCCGCGCTGGGCGCCGAAGTGCGCTGGTGCTCCTGCAATATTTTCTCCACCTCCGACCAGGCCGCCGCCGCCATAGCCGCGGCCGGCATCCCCGTGTACGCCTGGAAGGGCGAGACGCTGGCCGAGTACTGGTGGTGCACCGAGCGCGCGCTGGACTTCGGCGGCGGCCGTGGCCCGCATCTCATCGTCGATGACGGCGGCGACGCCACCATGATGATGCACCGCGGCTACGAAGCCGAAAACGACGCCTCCATCCTCAACGCGAAGTGCGGCGGCGAGGACGAGCAGGAGCTCAATAACTGCCTCAAGACCCTCCTGAAGAAGACCCCCCACCGCTGGCATAACGCCGCCAAAGACTGGAAGGGCGTCTCCGAAGAGACTACCACCGGCGTGCACCGCCTCTACCAGATGCACGAGGCCGGCAAGCTGATGGTACCGGCCATCAATGTCAACGATTCCGTCACCAAGTCCAAGTTCGACAACCTCTACGGCTGCCGGGAATCCCTGGCCGACGGCATCAAGCGCGCCACTGACGTGATGATAGCCGGCAAGGTGTGCGTGGTCTGCGGCTACGGCGACGTGGGCAAAGGCTCGGCCCGCTCGCTGCGCGGCTTCGGCGCGCGCGTGATCGTGACCGAGATCGACCCCATCTGCGCCCTGCAGGCGGCGATGGAAGGCTTCGAGGTGAAGACCGTCGAGGACTCCCTCGGCGAAGGCGACGTCTACGTCACCACCACCGGCAACAAGGACATCATCCGCCTCGAGCACATGCTCAAAATGAAGGACCAGGCCATAGTCTGCAATATCGGCCACTTCGACAACGAGATCCAGGTAGAAGCGCTCAAGCAGGCCAAGGGCGTGAAGCGCCTCAACATCAAGCCCCAGGTGGACCGCTACACCCTGCCCAACGGCCGCAACATCTACCTGCTGGCCGACGGCCGCCTGGTGAACCTGGGCTGCGCCAAGGGCCACCCGTCCTTCGTGATGAGCAACTCCTTCTCCAACCAGACGCTGGCGCAGCTCGAGCTCTGGACCAACAAGATGGAGGTCGGCGTGTACCGCCTGCCCAAGCACCTCGACGAGGAAGTGGCCCGCCTGCACCTGGCCAAGATCGGCGTGAAGCTGACCAAGCTCACCCCCGAACAGGCCGACTACATCGGCGTGAAGAAGGAAGGCCCTTACAAGCCCGACCACTACCGCTATTGAGGATTGCCTCGACAGACAAAAAAGCCCGGGGCGAAAGCCCCGGGCTTTTTTTGTATCATTAGGACGGGGGGCGCATGAAGCTGAGTTTTCTTACCATCAACGCCCATAAGGGCTTTTCGCACCTGAACCGGCGCTTCGCGCTGCCGGAGCTGCGCGACTGCGTGCACGGCTCGGGTGCGGACATAATTTTCATGCAGGAGGTGGTGGGCCAGAACCTGCGCCACGCCGAGCGTTACTTCGGCTGGCCCAAAAAGCCACAGCACGAGTTCATGACCGAGGTCTCCGGCTTCAGCCACGCCTACGGCAAGAACGTGGTCTACACCGCCGGCCACCACGGCAACGCCATCCTCTCGCGCTTCCCCATCCTGCACTCCGAGCGCGTGGACATCTCCACCAACCGCGTGGAGAAGCGCGGCCTGCTCTACGCCAGGATACAGCTGCCCGAGGGCAAGCTCCCGCTGCATTGCGTCTGCGTGCACCTGGGCCTGCTGCGCCGCTCGCGCGTAAAGCAGTTCGCCAGGATCTGCGAGTTCGTAAAAGCCGCGGTGCCCGACCACGAGCCGGCCGTAGTGGCCGGGGATTTCAACGAATGGCGCAAGGGCAAGAAGGACGAGCTGGAAACCTGCCTGCTGATGAAGGACGCCGGCCTGTCGCTGCACGGCCGCAAACTGCGCACCTTCCCCGCCGCCCTGCCCGTGCTGCCGCTGGACCGCATTTATACCCGCGGCTTCAAGGTGACCAGGGCGCAGGTACTTTGCGCCGGCCCCTGGCGCGACGTCTCAGACCACGCCGCCTTCCAGGCCGAGGCCGAGTACGACTGGGACCCTGCCGCAAAGGTCCTATAACTATCAAGGCCTTTGGGCCCTCCCCTTCAGGCGCGCGGCGGGTTATACTCTCTTTAATGACGAAATACCTCGCCCTGTTAGCCGTCCTCTTTTACTGCCCGCTGGCCGCCGCGCAGACCGCCCTGGAAACCCTGAAAGAAGCGGCCCCCGCGGCCGAACTGAATATTCCCGAACCGCGTTTTGGCGGCGGCAGCAGCCAGCCCGCCGACATCTCCGGGCCCGCCGGTTTTCCCGCCCAGGCCGCCGCGGCCTACCGCTCCCTGCCCAACTATATCACCCTGCACGCCATCCCTTCGCCGGGCCCCATGAACTGGACCAGCGTCTCGTCCCTGGCCCTGTCTTTCGCCCGCAATCAGCTGGCGGTCAATTATTTCGGCCAGACCCATTCCATCGGCCACGTCTCCTTCGAGATCGGCTGCACGCTGCCCGACGGCAGCCGCAGCTTCACGATGACGGGCCAGTCCCCGGTCAGCATGAAAGGCTTCAACGAGCAGGTGAAGGCGGGCAGCGGCTACGGCGCTTTCTTCGGCTATGTGGAAGGGCGCCTGCAGACCCCCGAGGAACTCGACAAAGTACTGACCAAGCTTTCCGGGCAGAAAGGCGAGGTGGCCTTCCTGACCATGCGCGTCTCCCCCGATTCCTGCCTGGAGGCGGCGCGCTACATGGCCGCCTACCGCGCCGAGGGCGTGTATACCCGCTACGGCCTGGGCGTCAGGCCGCTCTACGCCGAGGGCGGCGGCTGCGCCAATGTCGGGGCCAGCGTGGTGGAGGTGGCCGGCCCCGCGGTCTTCCCCCAGCTTTCGAAGAAATGGAGCCGCACCGTCTACCTGCCGAAGAAACTGATGGGCGGGCCGGACAACCACGTGGGCGCCGGCGACATCGCCCCCTACCTGTTGACCGACTGGACGAAGAAACCTTCCTACCCCAGCAAGACGCTGTTCTTCTACGACCCGGACCTCATCTACAACTGGATCCTGGCCGCCCACAAGGCAGGCGCCTCGGAAGGCCGCCCGGCGGAGCGCTACGCCATCAACAAGGCCAAGGGCGTGCTGCTGGATTATTCCGGCGACACCGCGCCCACCGCCTGGTGGAAGACGGACGACGGCGCTGGGGAGTAACTCCGCCACGCCGGACAAAGGCCCCTTCCGGGGCCTTTTTTTTGGGATAATATAAACGATGTTATTGCCGATACAGCAGAACGCCGCCCAGCTGATCAAGGCCGTCTCCAAAAGCCGGCGCCTGATCGTTTCCTCCCCGCCCGGCTCGGGCAAATCCACCAAGGTGCCGCAGATCCTGCTGGACTCCTGCGGGTTGAAGGGCCGCGTGGCCGTGCTGGAGCCGCGCCGCCTGGCGGCGCGCATGCTGGCCGAACGCGTGGCCCGCGAGCGCGGCGGGGTCGCCGGCGGCGAGGTGGGCTACCGCGTGCGCTTCGAGGACAAGACCGGCCCCGCCACGCGCATCGTCTTCGAGACCGAGGGCATACTGCTGCGCGAGCTGGTCTCGGACCCGCAGCTCAAGAAGTATTCGGCCATCATCCTGGATGAATTCCACGAGCGGCATATCCACGCCGACATCACGCTGGCCGCCTGCCTGGCGCTGCAGCAGACCTCCCGCCCCGACCTGCTGCTGGTGGTCATGTCCGCCACGCTCGACGAGGCTAAACTGGCCGCCTACCTGGCCCCCTGCGAGACGGTGCTGGCGCAAGGCCGCGCCTACCCGGTGAGCGTGGCCTACTGCGGCCCCGAGACCGCCAAGCTCAAGCCCTGGGAGGCCGCGGCCCGCACCACGGCGCAGGTGATGGCCCAGGTAAAGACCGGCCACGCGCTGGTCTTCATGCCCGGCGCCTTCGAGATCAACCGCACCGCCGCCGAGATAGCCAAGATCCCTTCGCTGGCGGGCTGCCTGGTGCGCCCGCTGCACGGCGACATGCGCCCGCAGGACCAGGACGCCGCCGTGGCCCCGTCCGAAGGGCGCAAGATCATCATCGCCACCAATATCGCCGAGACCTCGCTGACCATAGACGGCGTGACGGCCGTGGTGGACAGCGGCCTGGCCCGCGTGGCCCGCTACGACGGCGCGCGCGGCATCAATACCCTGTTCACCGAGAACATAGCCGCCCCGTCGGCCGAGCAGCGCGCCGGCCGCGCCGGCCGCACCGCGCCCGGCGTCTGCGCCCGCCTCTGGACCGAGCGGGACAACGCCGGCCGTCCGGCCGCGCTCGAGCCCGAGATACTCCGCCTGGACGTCAGCGAGGCGCTGCTGACGCTCAAGGCCTGCGGCTTAAAAGATTTCGGCGCGCTGCGCTGGCTGGACCCGCCCGCCGCCGAGGACGCGGAGCGGGCCGAGCGCCTGCTGCGAGAGCTGGGCGCCGCGGACGCCGCCGGCGCGCTGACCGCCGACGGCCGCGCCATGGCGCGCTACCCGCTGCACCCGCGCTACTCGCGCATGCTGGTGGAAGGCGCGCGGCTGGGCTGCGCCTGGGAATGCGCCGTGATAGCGGCCGCCGCGCAGGGCCGCGGCCTGTGGCTGGGAGAAGCCCGGCGCGCGGAGAGCGGCGCCGGCGAGGTACGCTCCGACCTGGCCGCGGTGGTGCGGGCGCTGGAGCGCTGCGCGGCCGCCAACTTCGATTTTTCCGCCTGCGAGCGGGCCGGCGTGAAGCAGAACGCCGCGCGCGACGCCTGGCGCCTGGCCGGCCGGCTGGCCGGCGGCGCCTCCCCGGCCGGGGGCCGGGCCCTGGCGCTGGCTTCCAAATGTTTTCTGCGCGCCTTCCCCGACCGCGTGGGCGCGCTGTTCTCGGCCGGCGGCCGCTACCAATTGCCCGGAGACAGGCGGGCGCAGTTGTCCCCCTACAGCGCGGCCGCCGGCGCGCCGCTGGTCTGCGCCGGCGAGGCGCTGGAGAGCCTGAAGAAAGGCGGCGCGGATATCACCCTGTCCTTCGCGGCCGAGATCAAAGAAGAGTGGCTGGCCGAGGCTTTCCCCGGCGACATGCAAACCCTGTCGCGCCCCGCCCTCGACGAGGTAATGCGCACGCCGGTCACCGAGACCCTTACGCTCTACCGCGGCGTGACTGTGCGCCGGGAAATAAGCGCCGCCCGGCCGGCCAAGGCCTCCTCGGAACTCATCGCCGAAGAGTTCATCAGCGGCAGCGAGAAATTACAGAAATGGGACGAGGAAGTGGAAGAGTGGCTGGCCCGGGTGGACTTCCTGGCCAGGGCCTGCCCCGACTTCGGGATAGAGCCGCTTTCGCAGGAGGACAGGAACCTGATCATAGCCGATATCTGCTCGGGCGCCCGCTCCGTGGCCGAAGCCAGGACGCGGCCGGTGCTGCCGGCGCTGCAGGACTGGTACGGCTGGGAGAAGGCGCGGCTGCTGGACAAGCAAGCTCCCGCCAGGCTGGAGATGCCCGGCGGCCGCCGCGCGAAGATCCGCTACCCGAAGAACGGCGAGCCTTTCCTCGAGGCGAAGATACAGGACCTGTTCACTTTAACGGAAACGCCCCGCGTAGCCGCGGGGCGGGTGCCGCTGGTGGTGCATATACTCGCCCCCTCCATGCGGCCGGTGCAGGTCACCAAGGACCTGAAAAGTTTCTGGGCGGACAGCTATCCCAAGCTCAAGCCCGCCCTGGCCCGGCGCTACCCGCGCCACAAGTGGCTATAACTTAAAGAAATCCCTGATGCGAGAGAGCAAATTGCTCTGCTCGGCTTTCAGCTGCGAAGCCGCGCCGGCCATCTTCTCTTTGGCCGCCGTCAATTCCACGCGGCGCTTGGCGATAATGGCCGCGATGGCCTCGGCTATTTCGGGGCGGCTGGCCAGCACGCCGCGGAAGTTATCGCGGTCCAGGCGGTAGCAGCTCACTTCTTCCGAGGCCGCCACGGTGGCCGTCCTGGGCTCGCCCGTCAGCAGGCCCATCTCCCCCAGCACGTCGCCGGGGCCCAGCTTCTTAACCACCGTGTAACCGCCTGAACCGGCTGCGCTCACCCGCACCTCGGCCCCCCCGGCGCTGATGATATAAAGGCAGTCAGAAACGGCTCCCTGCAGGGTTATTTTTTCTCCCTTTGAGAAAGGCGCTGACTTAAGTTTTCCGGCCAGCAGGGTCAGTTCGGCTTCGTTGAGAGGCTCGAAAACCTCGACCTCGCGCAGGGCGCCCAGGCGGCGCTCCAGCTCGCTCTGCTGGCCGCGGTCGGCGGCTTCGCGCGCGGCCTCGCTGAGCACCAGCGCGCGGTTGTGCACGGAAAGTTTTATCCCCGCGCGGGAAAGCGAGTAGAAGATCTTGGACCGCGCCCTGGAATCAGTGCCGGCCGGGGAGGAGAGGTCGGAAAGGTAGTACCTCAGCTCGTAAACCACGCAATTGGGCAGGAAATCCTTGATGCCGCAGTACGGCTCCGGCGTCGGCGCCATCCCCGCCGGCAGGTCCTCGTTGAAAGCCTGGTTCACCACGGCCTCCACTTCGCCGGGGGCGCGGTCGTAGTAGACGTTGAACGGCACGGCCCGCCAGCGGGTGTTATTAGCCGCCCGGCCCTGCACCAGCACGGGGCTCTTCATCAAAATTATGTTCGGGACTATGACCATGTCCCCGTCTAGCGTTTCAATGCTGGTCTGGCGCCAGCGCACCTCGCGGACTATGCCGGCGAAATTTTCAATCTCTATCCAGTCCCCGGGCTTGAAAGTGTCCTCCAGGTGCAGCACCATGCCGCCTATCACGTTGCCCAGTGTGTCCTGCAGCGAGAACGCCACCACGCCCGTGACCACGGCCGAGGTGGCCAGCACGCCGCTCAGGTCGGCGCCGGAGGCCGAGATGACGGCCAGGCCGCCCACCAGGTAGCCGCCCGCCAGGATCAGGTCCTCCACGAACTTGGAGACGCGCGTGCGCAGCCTGGGCAGCAGCAGCGAGAAGGCGAACACCCCGGCCAGGTTGATGACGGCCGCCATGGCCAGCATCCGCGAGGCCACTTCGATGAGCTTGGGCAGGCTGCCCGCGGCGGCTCCGCCCATTACTCGCGCCGTCAGTATGCCGGCTATCGAGAAAAGGGCCATCAGGGCCGTGCCGCCCAGCCGCTTGCTCGCGGCGGGCACCAGGCGGTAGAGCAGGGCGGTCAGCAGGAAAAGCAGCGCGTAGAAGCCGATGATCCAGGGGCCGAACAGGGCGGAGATGTTTTGCATAGCGATATTCTAGAAAAAACCGGGCCTCAGTGAACGGCGAAAGCCGCCACCAAAGGCAGCTGCGCGGCCAGCGCCACGGCGCTGGCGATGAGTAAGAAGCGGTGCTTGCGCGCCGTAACGCGGGCGTGCAGCAGGATCTGCGCCACGATGTCCTCGTAGTAGCGCGTCGCCGTGATCCCGCCGCCAAGGTAGCGGTCCAGCAGCGTCACCAGTTCCATGTGCGGATACCGGGCCAGGTCCCGGGCGGTGATGAGCGAGTCGCCGGGCTGCGGCTTGGCGTTGCCGTCGAGCGCGCGCACCGGACCCTCCGCCTCGATGAACGGCGAGAAGGCGAACAGGCAGAGCGGGATCACCGCGCACAGCAGCAGCACGGCGGCGTAGCCGGCGCCGCAGCGCGGCCCGCCCTTCAGCAGGGCCAGCTCCAACCCGGCGAACACCGCCAGGGCGGCGAGTTTCAGGTCGGTGCGGTCGGCGGCCAGGCGCACTTTTTCGTGGATGATCCAGAGCCGGCGCTCGGGCTCGGGGTTAAGGTGCGAAGAAACGCTCATTTTATCTCCTCGGGCTCGGGGTAGATAAGCGCCGCGGTGTCGAAGCCAAGCTCGGCCGCGCGCGTCTTCAGGCGCTCCAGTGTAGCCGGGGCCAGCCGCGGCTCGCGGGCCAGTATCCACAAGTAGGACCTGTCGGGCCCGCAGACCAGCGAGTAGGAGTAATCCGCGCCCAGCTCGAAGATATTATAACCGCCGTAAAAAGGCCTGAAGAAAGAGACCCTCAGGCTGCCCACGTTCTTGCTGCCGTTGAAATAGGCGCGGCCCTCGGCCTGCTTCCACTCCTGTTTCGCGGCGTTATAGCCGCGG
The DNA here is from genome assembly GCA_050174915.1 of Elusimicrobiales bacterium. Classification (GTDB taxonomy): domain Bacteria; phylum Elusimicrobiota; class Elusimicrobia; order Elusimicrobiales; family UBA9959; genus UBA9959. Next base: position 166,032 of record JBFXJL010000006.1, read on the forward strand.
TTGAGCACGCGCACGCCGCCGTCGGCGCGCATTGAATATTCGGCCGAGACCTGGGTCAGCCCCCGCTCGAAGCGGTGGTCCAGCCTGGCAATCTCATGCCATTTGCCCAGGTAACGCTCAAGTTCGAAGCCGGAGACCGGCGTCACCCCTTCCGGCGCCCCGACGGAGCAGCCTGAGAGAAGCAGCGGAAGCAGCAGCAGTAATTTCTTCATATTATAAAACCCCTCGCGAAATATAAACATATCTTAACAAAAACCCGGCCGCCGCTTTTGCTAGAATCACCGCATGCGCATATTACTGACCGGCGCCACGGGTTTCGTGGGCGCCTATGTGGCCGCCGCGCTGGCGGCCGGCAACCAGGTACTGGCCCCCGCGCGGGGCGCGGGGCCGCTGCCGCCCGGGGTGGACCGCGTACCCTTCAGCGAGGACCTGGCCGGCCTGGTGGCGATTCAACGGCCCGACGCGGTGGTGAACCTGCTGGGCATCATCTCCGGCGATTTCAACCTGGTGCATGTGGAATACACCCGCCGGCTGCTGGCCGGCGCCCGGACCGCCGGGGTGAAGAAATTCGTGCAGATGTCGGCCCTGGGTGCCTCCGGGACTTCCCCCTCCGCCTACCAGCGCAGTAAGGCCGCCGCGGAAAAGCTGGTGGCCGCCTCCGGATTACCTTACGCCATAGCCCGCCCTTCCATCATCTCCGGGGCCGGCCAGAAACTTACCGCCAAACTCGCCGCCGCGGCCCGCTGGACTCCGGTGCTGGCCGCGCCGGCCGGCCTGCGGGTAGCGCCGGTGCGGGCAGAGACCATAGCCGCCTGCTTCAAACGCCTGACCGAAGACCCGGCCGCCGCCGGTGTGTACGAACTGGCCGGCGAGCGAAAAATGAGCATGCGCGAATATTTCACCGAGTCGCTCCGGGAGGCGGGACTGCGCCGGCTGGTGCTGCCGCTGCCGCGCGCGCTGTTCCTGCCGCTATTGCCGGTCTTCGCCCTGCTGCCGGATCCCCCGCTAACGCTGGACCAGTACCGCATGATGGCCGCCGATAACGTCCCGTCCGGGCATTTCCCCGGTGTGAAAGAGCTGCTCGGAGGTAAACGATCATGATCCGCCTGGGCCTTTGCTGCAAATTTAACGAGGAACCTATAAATTTCCGCACGGCCACAGCCACCCACGTGCTCAAGCTTACCCCGAAGGCGCGCGCCGAAAAGCTGGCCGGCATCTGCCATGACAACTCCGCGGCCCTGCGGCAGGCGCTGGCCTATTGCGCGGCCAACGGCATAGGCAGCTTCCGCGTCAACAGCCAGCTCCTGCCGCTCAAAACCCATCCCCGCGCCGGCTACGAGCTGAAGGACCTGCCCGGCGGCGCGGCTATAGTTTCCGCTTTCAAGGCCTGCGGCCGGCAGGCTAAAGAGCTGGGCCTGCGCCTCACCTTCCACCCGGACCAGTTCGTGCTGCTGAGTTCCCCGACGGAGAACGTCACCGCGGCTTCGCTGCTGGAACTGGAATACCAGGCCGAGGCCGCGGAGTGGACCGGCGCCGACGTGATAAACATACACGGCGGCGGCGCCTACGGCGACAAGCCGGCGGCGCTGGGCCGCCTGGCCGCCGCGCTCAAACGCCTCAGCCGCCGGGCCCGCTCGCGCCTGGCGCTCGAGAACGACGACCGCACCTACTCCCCCGCCGACCTGCTGCCTTTCTGCAGCGAGCACGGCCTGCCCTTCGTCTACGACGTGCATCACCACCGCTGCCTGCCCGACGGGCTCTCCATAGAGGAAGCCACCCGCCAGGCGCTGGCCACCTGGGGAGGCCGCGAGCCGCTGTTCCATCTCTCCAGCCCGCGCGAGGGCTGGAAAAGTTCAGATCCGCGCCCGCACCACGACTACATAGATATAAAGGATTTCCCCGCCTGCTGGAGAAAACTGGACATTACAGTGGAAGTGGAAGCCAAGGCCAAGGAAACGGCCATAGCCCGCCTGCGCCGTGAACTCAAGATGTGAACTGTGACTTCGGGAAAAAGAAAAGGGCCCGAGCGGGCCCTTTCTTATTTGCGGCGGTTAAACCGGCTCGCGGCCGGGCCAGCCGTCCGGCCAGCCGCGGCGCAGCAGGCGGAAAAGGTTACTGTACTGATCGCTGAAGACCAGCGGCCGCCGCCCTTCGGCCCAGGGCGTGGCCGCCTTACGCAATAGCGGTTCGCGCAGGAATTTAACGTCGTCGGTGACCAGCACCCAGTCGCTGCCGGCGCCGCCGGCGGCCTCGTCGTCGTAGCTGGTCACCAGCACGGCCCGCTTGCCCGCCCCGGCAGCCAGGCCGCGCAGCAGCGGCTCCAGGTCCACGTAGCGGTTGGAGATATGCGCCGCCAGCACGCCCCCAGGCCGCAGGCGCCGGAAATAGGTGCCGAAAGCCTCGGTGGTGAGCAAGTGCATGGGGATGGAATCGCTGGAGAAAGCGTCGAGCACCAGCAGGTCCAGCGGGGGCGCCCCGGCCGCAGCCTCCCGCTCCAGGCTCAGCCGCGCGTCGCCCATCACCAGGTCCAGGCTCGCGGGGCTGCCCGAGAGGTAAGTGAAATACTCGCCGGAGAGCCGCGCTACCAGCGGGTTGATCTCGTAAAACACGAACCTGTCGCCGGCCCTGCCCCAGGCGGCCATGATGCCGGCCCCCAGGCCCACCAAACCGGCGTTGAGCGTGCCGGCCCGGCGCCGCAGCGTCCGCACGGCCACGCCCACGCCGGTATCGGCCGCGTAATAGGACACCGGCGAATTCCGCCGCGGGTCTCCCTCGGCGAACTGGAAGCCGTGCTCTATGTTGCCGTGCAGCAGCGTCAGCGTGGGCGCCCCGCCGAACTCGGATTCGTAAATGTTCAGCGTACCGTAGAAATTCCGGGCCAGCACCAGGCGCGAGAGGGTCTGCGCCTTGTAATCGGCCTGCAGCCCCCAGGCCAGGCCGCCGTATAAGGCCAACAGCAGCGTCCACGCGGCCGCGCCGCGCGGGGTAGCCAATATTTTCCTGTTGCCGTCGGAGATCAAGTAGAAGACCAGGGAGGCCACGGCCAGCCAGGCGAAGTGATATTCCCAGGGCCCGGCCAGCAGCAGCGGCGCCGCTATGCCCACCAGCGCCCCGCCCAGGGCGCCCCCGGCGGCCACCAGCAGGTAGAAAGAAGTGAGCCGCTCCGCCGGCGGCCGGCGGGCGGCCAGCTCCCCGTGGCAGACCATGCAGGCGATGAACAGCGCCAGGCAATAGGCCAGCACCTGCAGCTGCATGGGCAATTCCACGCCCTGCCCCGGGACGTAGGCCGCTATGGCGCAGGCGAAGACCAGGAAGGCCAGCCAGATGCGCCGGTTGTACCAGCGGTCCCCGTCGAAGCAGAGGATGAACGAGAGCAGGTACAGGCCCAGCGGCAGCACCCACAGGAAAGGCACGGCGGCCACGTCGCGGGTAAGCTGGCCGGTCACGGCCATCAGCAGGGCGGTGGCCGCCGCCGGCAGCAGCAGCCAGAGCGCCCATTCACCCCAGGGCTTGGCGGCGGCGGGCGCGGAAACCGGCGCGGCGGCAACTTCACGCCGGGCCAGCAGGGGCCGGGCGCACCAGAGGCAGACCAGGGCGAACAGCGCGTACAGCCCGCCCCAGAGCAGCGCCTGCTGCTTGAGGGTCAGCAGCGGCTCGAAGAGAAAGGGATAACTCAGCAGGGCCAGCAGTGAACCGGCGTTGGACAGCGCGTAAAGCCGGTAAGGCGAAGCGCCGGGCACGGCCATCCTGAACCAGGCCTGCAGCAAGGGGCTGGTAGCCGAGAGCAGCAGGTAAGGCGCGCCGATATTGGCGGCCAGCAACGCGAGTATGCGCCAGACCGGCTGTTCATCCCCGGCGGGGCGCCAGTAGGCGGAGGGCAGAATATTCAGGAAAGCCAGGCTGGCCAGCAGCAGCGCGCCGTGCGTCAGCACCTGCCGGCGCGGCGACAGCAGCGAGCTCAGCAGATGGGCGTACAGGTAACCGCCCAAGAGCAGCGTCTGGAAGAACAATAAGCAGGTGGTCCACACGGCGGGCGCGCCGCCGAACCAGGGCAATATGGCCTTGGCCAGCATCGGCTGTACCTGGAACAGCAGGAAAGCCCCGAGAAAAATAGCCGCCCCCCACCGGAAGGCCGGCGAGGGGTTAGGGGTGTCTGGGATTTTCCCGGGAAGCATTTTAAAGCTTATGGGGCAGCCCGTCCCGCTGCCGGGAGCCGGCGCTGGGCTAGGCGCGGCGGGCCGGCTTCCTGCGGGTCGCGGTTTTGCGCGCCGGGGTTTTGCCCAGCTCGAACACCTCGTGCAGGGTACGCACGGCCAGCTCGGAATACTTGGCCTCTATCAGGCAGGAGACCTTGATGTCGGAGGTGTTGACCATGTAGACGCTGATGCCTTCCCTGGCCAGGGCGGTGAACATCTTGGAAGCCACGCCGCTGTGCAGGCGCATGCCGGCTCCGACGATGGAAAGTTTGTCGAGGCCCGAGCGCACGGCGTAGGAACTGCCCGGGTAGCCGGAAGTAATCTTCTTGGCGGCTTTCTCAGCGGCGGCCAGGTCGGCCGAGCCGCAGGTGAACGAGACCGAGGTGGCCCGGTCGGCCCCGGTGGTGTCCTCCACTATCATGTCGATGTTGATCTCGTCCTCGGCGATGGCGGTGAAGACGCCGGCCAGGATGCCGGGCTTGTCGGGGATGTTGAGCAGCGAGACCTTCACCTGTTTCTTGTCGCAGACTATACCGGCTACGGCGGCGTATTCCATGATCTCCTCCTCCGGCACGACAGTGGTGCCCGGATTAAAATTGAGCGACGAGCGCACTATCAGCGGCAACTTGTTGCGGCGGGCCATCTCCACGCAGCGCGGGTGCAGCACCTTGGCGCCCAGGTAGGACATCTCCAGCATTTCCTCGTACGTGACCTTGGGCAGCATGCGCGCGTCGGGGCAGACCGACGGGTCGGCGGTGAAGATGCCGTCCACGTCCTTGTAGAACTCCACCCGGTCGGCCTTCAGGGCCACGCCCAGCGCCACGGCGGTGATGTCGGAGCCGCCCCGGCCCAGGGTGGTGATGGAGCCCTCGCGCGTGGCGCCCTGGAAGCCGGCCACCACCACGATATAGCCGTCGTCGAGCGCCTCCCGCGTGCGGGCGGTGTTGACCGATTCTATGCGGGCGCGGGAGAAGGAGCCGGTGGTGGTGATCTGCACCTGGTGGCCCAGGAAGGAGACCGCCTTGCGGCCCTGCGCCTCTATGGCCAGCGCCAGCAGGGCGGTGGTCACCTGCTCGCCGGTGGCCAGCAGCACGTCGAACTCGCGCCCCTCCGTTCTTTCGGAGACGGTCTTGCCCAGTTCGATGAGCCGGTTGGTCTCGCCGGCCATGGCCGACACGACCACGACCACCTTGTCGCCGCGGCCGGCGCTCTGTATCACGCGACCGGCCACCGCGCGGATGCGCTCTATGTTGCCGACGGAGGTGCCGCCGTATTTCTGTATTATCAAGGCCATAGCAAGACGATACGGTGTTTACTTCTTAGGCGCGATATTATAGGTGCGGCTGTCGACGATGCCGGTCTTTCTCGCTTTGGCTCCGGCGTAAAGCGGGACGAAAGCATGCAGCTCCGCCGTCTCCGGGATCTCGAAGCTCCGGCGCAGCGTGACCGTGCCGCTGGACTGGGTCAGCTCTACGGCCTCAGCGGTCTCGTTCAGCGGCTCTCCTTCCTTGGTCTGCACCACCAGGTTTATCTGGCCGCGTTTGCCGTCCATAGTGTACTCCACCACGGCCTCCATTTCCACTTCCTGGCCCACACGCAGCACGGTGACGGGCTCAGGGTTTATCGAGACTATCCTGACGCTGCCCTTGGGCTCCATCGAACAGCCGGCCAGGAACAGGGCGGCCAGCACGGCTGTGAAAGAGAGATTCTTGCTTGTCATTATAATGTTCTCCTTGAATTCAGGGCGGCCGCTTCCCGCCCCTAGTGCAACTATACCAAACAAAAAAGGTAATAAAAAAGCAGCCTGCCCGCCGTGACCGGGACAAGGCCTGCTTCCGCCTACCGGCGCCGCCCCTTCAGGGCTTCGTAGCGCGCGCCTATCCTCGCGTTGCCGGGATCCAGGAGATGCGCCCTGGTGACTTGCGCCGCTGTGCGCGCCCGGCCGTAGACGGCCATGGCCCCCACCTGACCGGCGCTGCGCAGTAATGCCGCGGCGCCGACGATGGCCACCCCGAGGAGCAGCCGCCGCCGGGCTAGCGGCGACAGCGCGACCGGCCAGCGCATCGCCGAAGGGGCCGCGAGCGCGCCGAATAAGGCCCAGCAGATGAAAGCCGGGGCGGGCAGCAGCAGCACAGCGTCGAAAGTCGCCACTATGCCGGTCACCACCAGCGTAGCCGCCAGGGCAAGGCCTTCCATATACTCGCCGCTGGTAGAAGCTGTTATGGCCCGCCGCCAGCCGCCGGCGAGCAGGGCGAACAGCGCCAGCAGCAGCGCGGCCAGCGCCGGCAGGCCCCGCTCGGCCGCTACCGCCACCCAGTCGCTGCTGGGCCAGGGGTTGATAGTGGTCCCGGTGAAATAATCTATCGAAGGGTCGTAATACTCGGAGAACTTCGGGTAAACCACCGCCCAGTTGCCGGGCCCGGCGCCCAGCAGCGGATGCGCGGCCGCCATGCGCAGCGTCCTGCCATACTGCACCAGGCGGCCATGCCCGCTGCCCTCCTAGTAATTCACCATGCCGGCCACCGTGTCGAGGTACGGCGAGCGGCTCTTCCATTCCAGCCTGTTGGGCAGCAGCAGCGCGCCGAGTATGCCCGCTGCGGCGGCCAGGGCCAGGGCCCGCAGGCGGGCAGCGTGTTGCGCGTCGTTCCAGCGGCCGTGCGCGCGCCAGGCCCCGTAGGCCAGTATGGCCGCCCCGGCGGCCAGGCCCAGGTAGGCCGCCCGCGAGCGGGACAATACCAGCGCGGCGGCGAGCGCCGCCATCCCGGCATAGCCCAGCGCCGCGGCCCAGGAACGTCGGGCCGAGACCGTGGCCAGTACCAGCGCCGGTACGCAGATGGCCGCGAGATGCGCCATGAAGTTGCGGTTGCCGAAGGTGCCGCCCGGCACACGATGCCGGCTGAAGAAGTCGCTGTCTAGCCCATAGGCCTGCGCCAGCGAGACGGCGGCGCCGATCACGCCGGCGGCCCCCAGACCGGCGACTATAGCGCGCCTCCCGCCGGCGTTGGCCGCGGCGCGCGCGGCCCAGAAAACAGCGGCGCCGGAGAGGGTAATGGCCAGGGCGCGCGTGGAGAGCCAATGATCGGCCGCGAACAGGGCGCTGACGGCGCTGAGCGCCAGGTAGGCCGCCAACAGCAGGTCGGTACGGCTGAACTCCAGCGTCTTAACCCGGCGCAGGCCCAGCAGCGCCAGCGCCAGAGCCGCGGCGTGCAGCACTAATTCTTTTGGCACTAGGAAACGGTCCAGGTCGAACTGGCGGTAAGGCGCGGCCGCGGCTACCACCAGGACGGCGCCGGCGATCAGCAGGGCCGGGCCCGCTATGCCGTCGTCGACTGGAGTGTCCCTGGTTTCGCGCATCTCTATTACTATATCAAACAAGAAAAGCCGGCGCCAAAGCCGCGCCGCCTTCCTTTCGCGGAAACTGGCTTTCTTTGTATTATAAATACGCTGACGAACCATTTTAAAGAAACCCTGAGGTGACAACGATGAAAGAACTGAATTGGCGCTTGCTACTGCTGGGAGGCTTGCTGTGCGCGGTGGCCGCGGCGGCTACTCCTTACGTTACGCTCAAGCTCGGTCAGAGCGTGGACCTGACCATGGGCGGCATGTTCCTGGCCGCCTTTGTGCTGGGCAAGCGCATGAAGGGCCAGGAGCTCGCCATAGAGCTCAACATCATCCAGGCCATGATCGGCCTGGTGTCGAGCATCGCCTTCATGGTGGTCATCCTCTCGGCCTTCTTCTATATACAGAACGTCTTCGGCCGCAATATCGGCTTCAACCTGAGCGTCTGGCAGATGTTCCTCTGGCTGCTGGTCTCGGCCTGCCTCGGCGTGTTCATGGGTATCTTCCCCCGTAGCTCCCTGCTGAAAGACCACTCCATCCCCTGGCCGGGCAGCAAGGCCACGCTGGCCGTGGCCCAGACCCTGACCGACCCTAACGCCACGGAAACCACCAAGCGCCGACGCGACGTGCTGATGGTCAGCACCGGCGGGGCCGGCTTCCTGACCTTCCTGCGCGACGGCATGGGCGTGCTGCCCCCCATAGTGGGAAACAAGCTGCTCAACATCACTTTCGGCCTGGAATTCGCGGCCTTCGGCATCGGCATGCTGGTGCCGCTCTCCGTCGGTCTCTCCGGCCTGCTGGGCACCTGGATAGTCAGCGCGTTCGGCGACCAGGTGGCCAGGTACGCGGCCCTCTCGGGCGTGACGCCGGAGCACTTCGCCAACTGCCTCAGCACCATGAACTCCGTGGGCGGCCTGGAAGGCGCGCCCAAGGCGCAGGCCATGGACTTCCTCAACGCCACCTGCGGCAAGGCGACCGAGTTCCTCGGCGCCGGCTCCCACTTCAAGTACGTGGTGCAGTGGATGATGTGGCCCGCCACGGCCATGATGATAGCCGCCGCGCTGACCAGCGTGCTCGTCCCCGTGGTCAAGCATTTCTGGCAGAAGCGCGAGGTGAAGTACGAGAAGCACGAGTTCAAGTCTCTGGCCGACGAGGAGATCCCGCTCTGGTGGACCGTCACCGGCATCACGGTCTCGGTCTCGCTGCTGATCTGGATGACCAGCTCCTGGTTCGACATGCCCTGGCAGGAAGTGACGCTGGCCGTGGCCATACAGCCCGTGCTGATCATCGCCGGCCTGCGCGTGCTCGGTATCACCGGCTCCGGCCCGGTCTCGCTGATGGCCAACGCCACGCAGTTCCTCTTCGGCCTCATCTGGCCCGCCCAGATCCGCTCCAACCTGGCGGCCGCCTACGTGAGCGCCAACCCGCAGGCCACGTCGGAATGCGTGGTGCCGTCGTTCTGGGTGGCGCAGCGCCTGGGCGGCAGGTTCAAGACCCTCATCATCGCCATGCTGGCGGTGATCCCGATAGGCGCCATACTTACACCCATCATGTTCAACATGCTGGAGAAGACCTACGGCATAGGCCTCAACCCCGGGCAGCTCGCGGCCCCGACCGGCCTCAAGATAGCCACGCTCGCCATAGTCATGGAGAAGGGCATCTCGTACCTCCCCTACGGAGCGCTCAAGGCTTCAGTGATCGCCATCTTCATCGGCGTTTTCTTCGAGCTGCTGCTCTCGGTCAAGCGGACCAACGAGCAGGGCCACGAGGTGAGCCGCTTCTGGTTCGTGCCGATCCCGGCCGCCCTGGGCTTCGCGCTGATCCTGCCGGCGTCGCTCAACATCGCCATCGCCTGCGGGTCCATGATCTCGGCCATCTGGGGCCGCTTCTCTCCCGGCGAGAAGGGCTCCTTCGGCCTGTACGGCACGCCGCTGGCCTCCGGCCTGGTGGCCGGCGAGGCCATGGTGGGCGCCATCCTGCTGCCCGCGCTGGCCGCCGTGATGGACCTGCTCAAGTAGCTAAGACAGCAGACAAAAAAGATCCCCGGCCTCTCAGCCGGGGATTTTTTTACCCTGATTTCAATAACGATCTGTCACTGCACCTTGAGCACTTCGGCGATGGCTTTCTCCAGCGCGTCTTTGGGCAGCGCGCCCCGAGCCATCTGGGGCTTGCCCTCCATCGGGATGAAGAGCATGCTGGGAATGCTCTGTATGGCAAAGGCCGCGGCCAGCGCCTGCTCTTGGTCGGTGTCTATCTTGTAGATCTTCAGCTTGCCGGCGTATTTCTGCGACAGTTCGTCCAGGACCGGGGCTATCATCTTACAGGGCCCGCACCAGTCGGCGTAGAAATCCACTATGCACGGCTTGTCGCCGGAGTATTTCCACTCCTTGTTCTGCGCGAAATCGAAGACCTTGGCCTTGAACTCTTCAGTGGTAAGTTTTTGCATTGTTCCTCCTTAACGTCCCAGCGAGAATGAAAGCCCCAGCAGCGCGCCCCACATTACGCTCAGATACGGGTTCCTGACTATGGGGCAGCTGCCCGTAGAACAGCCCACCAGCCTGTGCCAGAGATAGCCCAGAACACCGCCCGCCGCCGCGCCCGCCGCAGTTTCTATACCTGTCATGCTCGCCTCCGCTGTTTTATCCCACACTTCTTCGATGCGCGCCCGCCCCAAAAGGTTTCAGGCGGTCCGGGACATTTCCCCGGCAGTTTCGGCAACCAGCCCCAAAATTTATCCCTCCGCAAGCCCGTCAGCGGCATTCTCACAGGAAAACATATATTTTCAAATGAAAATAATTCTGCGGTTTTCCCGCTTGTTTTCATACCTACTATCCCTTATTCCGGGCTAAAACGCCTGAATTTCACCTTTGGCAGGGATTGGCATCTAAATTGCTCTGTACCGGGTATAGCGGCGTATAATTCAAAAGGGCAGAAAAGGAAAATATGAAAAAGAGCATGATACTGACAGCGTTTTTCTCGGTATTTATTCTGAATGCCGGATTGTGCAGGGGAGCGGAAATGTTTACCATCCCCCCCGTATCGGTTGGCCTGGAAGTTCCCGCGGCCAGGATGAGTCCGGCATTAGAGGCGAACGACCTTGATGTGGCTATAGCCTCCGCGATCATCAACCTGAAGCTGAAAGGCCAGACAAAGCTGGCGGGATCCTTCCAGCGGCTGATGGTCAGCGGATCTTATGCGCAGAAGTACGAATTCGTTCATGGCAAGGGGACTTACACCCTACCGAAGGAATTCATCGTTCAGGCCGGCCAGGATAAGACCATAGCGGAGTGCATAGCTAAATGGGCGTGCAAGACCTACACCCATGCGGTGACTTTTTACAACTGCTATACTAAACCCGGAGAGACTGTTGAGACCTGCGACCCTGTAGTAAGGAACGTTGTCGAACAATCCTGCAATTGGGAGTGCTAATTATGGCGGCCATCGTACTGATAGCGTTGTTCCCCGTAGTCCAGTATCTGATCACCGGGGTCCTTTTCGGGGCGGTTTTACCGATAGCGTACCTCTTAGGAGTTCTGCTTAAATGGGGCATCGACGCGCTCCGGAGCAAGCAGAGCGATAAAGCAAAGCTCCTTGCCCGGGTTGCGATCCTGGTCTCGGGGATACTGCTGGTGCACATGCTGGCTCTAACGAACAACCGCAAAGCCAGGAACGGCGTAGCCCCGGTTCTTGCGGCCGCGCAGCAGTACAAGGCGGACAACAATGCATACCCCGCCGATATTAAAGACCTTGTCCCCAAGTACCTGCCTCATCGGCCGATGGCCAAGTATGTCGCCGTTAACAGCGGCTACTTTATCCGCGACGGGAAGCTAGGCTACGTTAATGAGCCTACTACCATGATAGAGGAGTTCGACCTGGAGACCGGCGCCGGGAATTATCGGTCCATAACGAAGTAAATAATCGCCGCGGGGCAGAGACTTTCTTTGCCCCGCACCCCGGTTTGCGAATCTCAGCGACACCCAGCTGCTATCGGAGGGCGAAAGGCGTCAGGATTTAAATCCGGACATTTCGCCCTCCTATTACGCGCCTACCCCAGCCGCAACAAACAAAAAGGCCCCCGCAGAGTTGCAGGGGTCTTAATAAATTTGGCTCCGGGACTAGGATTCGAACCTAGACAAAGAGATTCAGAGTCTCTCGTGCTACCGTTACACCATCCCGGAATATATTTGTATTATATATTTTTACGGGCGTAATTCAAAGGGCGGACACGAATGCAAGATTTCTCAACCGAATTAACGGTCATAGCGGTGATGCTGGGTTTCAACGCCTGCTTCGCGGCTTACGAGATGGCGCTGGCCTCGGTTTCCAAGGCGCGCATACGCCACCTGGCCGAAAAGGCCGCGCCGGGTTCCTCGTCGGCGCGGTTCATGAAGGACAGGGTGGCGGCCAGCCTGTCGCTGATACAGCTGGGCATCACCCTGGCCGGCGCCATAGCAGCCGCCACCGGCGGCGCGGGCATCAACGAATACATCGCCCCCCTCATCAGCGACCATTTCGCCATAAACAAGGGCACGGCCGAGGCCCTGGGCATAGCCCTGTTCGTGCTGCCGCTGAGCTTCTTCACCATAGTCTTCGGCGAGCTGGTGCCCAAGGTATTCGCCATAGACAACAAGGAGTTCATACTCCTGACCTTCTCCCCTTTCTTCCGCTGGCTGTACCTGCTGTTCTACCCGGTGCTGGCGGTATTCGAGGCGATAATAAAGTGGGTGATAACCCTCATCAACGCCATCTTGCCGGCCAAACGCCAGTACAACGAGAAGGCCGGCCTGTCCGAACTGCGCCAGGCCGCGGCCCAGGCGCGCGACGAGAGCCTGATCGGCCACATGGAGGAGAAGATCGTGAACGCCGCCGCGGCGCTGTCGCTGCGCAAGGTGGAGGAGCTGATGATACCGCCGGCGGCCATCTCGTATATCCCGGCCACGCTGCCGCTGGCCGAGGCGCTGGTACGGGCCCACATGGACCTGCACACCCGCTTCCCGGTCACCAAGCGCGACGGGGCCCCCGAGGAGATCATCGGCTATATCAATTTCAAGGACATCGTCAACGCGCTCAAGATGTACGCCCCTACTTCCGACGTGGCGGGCATCACCCGCCCGATAGAGAAGATCGGCGCCGGCACGCTGGCGCCCAAGGCGCTGGAAGATATGATGGCCAAGAGCGTGCATATGGCCGTGGTCACCGGCAAGAACGGCGCCATGCTGGGCCTGCTGACACTGGAAGAGATCATAGGCCAGCTGGTAGGCGGGCCCATCAAGGACGAGTACGACCGCCTGCCCGCCTATCTCTACGAGGCCGGCGGCGGCCTGATAGCCGGCGGCGGCTCGGACATGGCCGAGGTGATGCGCAAGCTGGGCTTCAAGCCCGAGACCGGCAACATCACCCTGGCCGCCTGGCTGGAGAAACAGGTCGGCCGCAGCCCCCGCGGCAGCGAGGTGCTCAAGATAGCGCCTATCGAAGTTTTGGTAAGGAAGACGCGCCGCAACCGCGTCTCGGAGGCTTTCATCCGAAAGCTGCCCAGCGGTATTTAGTAGAATATCAACTCAGCGCCCCGGGCTCCCGCCCGGGGAAAAAGATCGGGGCATGGTGGAATGGTATCACGCGTGCTTTGGGAGCATGAATCCCGGGTTCGATTCCCGGTGCCCCGATAACTAATCTATCCCGACAGTTTTGAAGAACCTGGACAGGCCCCGCTTGATGGCGGCGCCGATGGCCCGGCGGTTCTCCTCGTCGAGCAGGAAGCCCCGGCTCCGGTCCAGGTCGCCTATCTCCAGCAGCACGCGGTAGGGCGCCTTGTTCACGTTCTCGTCTATGCTGTAAAAGGCCAGGCGGCCGGTGGCGGCGCAGCGGTAGTCGTTGCGGCCGGTGCTGCTGTCCAGGTGGGTGCCGCGGTTCTCCAGGTCGGTGGCGCGAGCTATCTCTTCAATCAATATATCCGAGAGCCGGCGGTTCTCGGCCTCCATATTGTCCCCGTCGTGGATGTAGCCCCAGACGGCGTGGCGATTGGTGCCGCCGTTATTGTGCACGCCCACGAAGAACAGCGGCGCCAGCGCGTTGGCCTGGCTGAGCTCCCAGGCGTAGCCGGAAATTTTCCCGTCCTCCACGGCGGAGGTATGGGCCTTGAGCGTATTGGTGCCGGAATCGGCGTGGTGCAGGCCGGGCTGGAAATAGCTCCAGACCTTGGCCGTGCCGAACTGCGGCTCGGCGGCCATGGCGTACTCCACTATGGCATTGCAGGTCTGCGCCTCGTTGTAATTCACGCCGGTGTCGTTCTGGTGCGAGGGCTGGAACACCACTATCTGCGCGGAGGACGGCGGCGCCAGGAACAGCAGAGGCAGCAGCAGGCGGTTCACAGGCCCAGCAGGCCGTTCTTCAGGGCCAGGTCGGAGGGCTTGGAGCCCAGCCACACGCGCAGCAGCGCGTCGCCGAAATCCTTGCCCTCTATCACGCCCAACTGCTTCTCGCCGGCGGCCAGCTCCACGCCGGACCCCGGGCGGTAGGTGAAGGAAAGTTTATCGCCTTTCTTCACGCTGGGGATGAGTTTTTCAAATTTAGCCACGCGCTCGCGGATGGCAGGCAGCGCCTCGCCCGCGTTGTTCGTAAAGCCGTCGCCAATGGCCTTGGCCACGTCGGCGCCGTCCACCGCGCGCAGGAAGACCAGGTCTATGCGCTTGACCTGCTCGGAGGCCGCTATGGCCAGGCCGTCGCGCGAGGTTTTCTCCAGGTAGAGGCCGGCCACGTAGACCTTGAACACCACCTTGGTGCGCAGGCCCAGGCCGTTGAGCTCCAGTTTTTTGCCGTCGAGCTGTATGGCGGCGGGCAGGGTGACGCCTTTCAAAGTTTTCTCCCCCTCGGCGGCGTAAAGCCAGCCGGGCAGCAGCAAGAGCGAAATCAGGGCGATCTTTTTCATTTTCTCTCCTTAAATTACGGCGGAACAATGAAATCATATATATTATGAACGGCACTTTCCAATTTTGTAGTATAACGGGTAAAGACTATGAGCGACAAAAAGAATAACTCGACGCAGCGCTCCTGGACGCTGGTCCATTTCCTGCCCGGAGATTTTAAAGGTTTCCGGCTTACCAATTTAGCCCCGCAGCCTTATCCGGCCGCCGCCTGGCGCGTAAAGTCTCCCGGCCGGGCGGCTACGCTGACCTCGCCGGCCATACCGGCCCATTTCCCCTTCGACCAGCTGCTGCTCTCAGCCAGCGTAACCGGCGCTGCCTTCCGCGCCGAGGCCAGCGTAAGGACGGCCGCGGGCTGGAGCCCCTGGTTCGCCTGGGGCGAATTCACGCCGGGCAAGGCCGCCAGCGCGCCGGTAAAAGAGAATAAATTCGGCAAGGTGGATACCGATATATTGAAGCTTGTAAAAAAAGCCACGGCCTGCCGCTACCGCCTTACGCTGCGGCCTTCAGCCAGGCCGGCGGAGATCCGCTCCGCCTCGGTCTCGTACACGGATTCCACGCTGCCCTATGCCCCGGAGGGCCGCCGCGCCCCCGGTGCGGCGCTCAAGCTGGCCCTGCCTCGCTACTCGCAGATGGCGCAGCGCGTGCCGCAGGCGCGCGACATCTGCAGCCCGGTCTCGCTGAGCATGGTGCTCGCCGGCCTGGGCGCCAAAGCCGGCCCGCTGGATACCGCCGCCGCCGTGCGCGACCACGGCGCGCAGATCTACGGCAACTGGTTCTTCAATACCGCCTACGCCGGTTCGCGCGGCTTTCACGCCGTGCTGGCGCGGCTCAACTCGCTAGAGGAGGCGCGCGGCTTCATACAGGCCGGCGTGCCGGTGATAGCCAGCCTCACCTTCGGCCCCGGCGAGCTCAGCAATTCCCCCATCAAACAGACCCGCGGTCACCTGATGGTCATTACCGGCTTCACCGCCAAGGGCGACGTGATAACGCATGACCCGGCCGCCGCCGTCCCCGCCGCCGTGGAGCGCGTCTATAACAGGGAGCAGTTCGCGCGGGCCTGGCTGGGCAACAAGTACGGCCTGGCCTATATAGTGGCTAAAGACCTGGGCGCTTTTCTGGCCGTGAAAGAGCAGGTCACCGAGCTCTACTCCGTTCCTCCGGCCAACGCGAAGGACAGGAAGAAATACATAGAGAGCCAGCTGGTTTATAACGAGAGGGTGGAACTTATCGAGACAGCCGGCCGCTGGGCCCGGGTGCGCGCCGTAGAGCAGCAGAGCCTGAAGGCCGACGGCAAACACCTCGCCCCCTACGTCGGTTGGCTGGAAGCGGGCCACATAGCTTTCTGCCCCCCGCCCGACCACGCGGTCATAGTGCGGTCCAAGACGGCCAGGGCCTCCGGCCCCGAGCTGTCGCTGGGCGTGAAACTGCGCCATCCCGGCGGCTTGCACGCCCGGCATTTGAACCCGCTGCCCGGCCGCGCGCCCGCAGCCTGGCTGCGCCGTAAGGTGCTGGCCACCGCCCGGCTTTTCCTCGGAGATAAATATTACTGGGGCGGCCGCTCGGCCTGGGGCGTGGACTGCTCCGGCCTGGTGAACATAGCTTTCCGCGCCTGGGGCCTCGACCTGCCGCGCAACGCCGGCGACCAGCTGGCGGCCTCCAAACCTGTAAAGCGGAGCGCGCTGAAACCCGGCGACCTGATTTTCTCCGCCTCAGAACACAAACCGGCCGCCATCACGCACGTGATGCTCTACTCCGGCAACGGCCGGCTGATAGAGGCCACCGCCGACACCAACTCGGTGCGCGAGGTCAGCTTCCGCGCCAAGTTCGGCGTCCCCTTCGCCAGCGCCGAACACGGCATGACCGCCGGCGGCAAAAAGATCTTTTTCGGCAAGGTAATCGGTTAAGGAGGCCATATGTCCATAGAAGCGAAAGTGCTGAACATTTTCCCGCTCGAGGCGGACGTGCCCAAAGAGGCGCGCGTAACCCCGCTGGAACAGAAGGAATATCTGGTCAACGGCCGGATCAAGGCCTGGTCCGGGCCGCGCCACGAGGTGCTCTCCCCCGTCTGCCTTAAAGGCAAGAAAGGCCAGGAGCGCGTGCGCCTGGGCTCTTACCCGCTGATGACCGAGAAAGAGGCCCTCGAGGCCCTGGACGCCGCCGTGAAGGCCTACGACGAGGGCCGCGGCCTCTGGCCCACGCTGAGCACCGAAGCGCGCATAGCGCACATGGAGGATTTCGTCTACCGGATGAAGGAGAAGCGCGCCGAGGTGGTGAAGCTGCTCATGTGGGAGATCGGCAAGTCCGCCGACGACTCCGCCAAGGAATTCGACCGCACGGTGGAATACATCGTGGACACCATCAACGCGCTCAAGGAGCTGGACCGCAATTCCTCCCGGCTCTCCGTCACGCAGGGCATCATGGCGCAGATCAAGCGCGCGCCGCTGGGCGTGGTGCTGTGCATGGGCCCCTACAACTACCCGCTCAACGAGACCTTCACCACCCTGATCCCGGCCATACTGATGGGGAACACGGTGGTCTTCAAGCCGCCCAAGTACGGCGTGCTGTTGCACCGCCCGCTGCTGGAGGCCTTCCGCGACGCCTTCCCCAAGGGCGTGGTCAACACGCTCTACGGCGAGGGCCGCAAGATCATCGGCCCCATCATGAAGACCGGCAAAGTGAACGTGCTGGCCTTCATAGGGTCCAGCAAGGTGGCCGACCTGCTGAAGGTGCAGCACCCGGCCCCCCACCGCCTGCGCTGCGTGCTGGGCCTCGACGCCAAGAACGCCGGCATAGTGCTGGCCGACGCCGACATAGACCTGGCCGTAAGCGAGACCATAACCGGCGCGCTGTCCTTCAACGGCCAGCGCTGCACCGCGCTCAAGATCCTCTTCGTGCACCGCTCCGTGCAGAGCGAGTTCATCGAAAAACTGGTGACCGGCATAGAGGCCATCAAGCTGGGCATGCCCTGGGAGCCTAAGGTAAAGATCACCCCGCTGCCCGAGGCGGAGAAGCCGGCCTACCTGGCCGAAGTGCTGGCCGACGCGAAAAAGCACGGCGCCAAGGTGATCAACGAGGCCGGCGGCGCCGCCAACGGGACCTTCGTCTACCCGGCGGTGGTCTACCCAGTGAACACTAAAATGCGCCTCTGGAAGGAGGAGCAGTTCGGCCCGGTCATCCCCGTGGTACCGTTCAGCGACATCAGGGAACCGCTCAAGTACGTCGTAGAATCCAACTTCGGCCAGCAGGTCAGCGTGTTCGGCAAGGACCCCGACCAGATAGCCGCCATGACCGACACGCTGGTCAACCAGGTGTCGCGCGTGAACATAAACAGCCAGTGCCAGCGCGGCCCCGACGTGTTCCCGTTCACCGGCCGCAAGGATTCCGCCGAAGGCACCCTGTCGGTCTCCGACGCGCTGCGCGTGTTCTCCATCCGCGCGCTGGTGGCCGCCAAGGAGTCTGACGCCAACAAGAAACTGATCCGCGGCATATTGCGCGGCCGCAAGAGCAAGTTCCTGTCCACGGACTTCATCCTGTGAAGAAGCCCGGCGCCGGCCTGCCCGCCCTGCTGGCGGCGCTGAAGAAAGCCTACCCGGAGGCTTATTGCTCGCTCGACCACACCAGCCCCTTCGAGCTGCTGATTGCCACCATCCTGTCGGCGCAGTGCACCGACGAGCGGGTGAACATGGTCACGCCAGCGCTGTTCAAGAAATATCCGGGACCGGCGGAGATGGCGAAAGCCCCCCTGCCGGATCTGGAGAGGCTGGTGCATTCCACCGGTTTCTACAAGAACAAGGCCCTCTCCCTCAAGACGGCCTCAGCGGCGATAGTTAAAGATTTCGGAGGCCGGGTGCCGAAAAGCATGGACGAGCTGCTGACGCTGCGGGGCGTGGCCCGCAAGACGGCCAACGTGGTGCTGGGCTCGGCCTACGGCATAGCGGCCGGCGTGGTGGTGGACACGCACGTCAAGCGCCTGGCCTTCAGGCTGGGGCTGACAAAGCACACCGATCCGGGCAAGATAGAGGTTGACCTGATGCGGGCCGTGCCGCAGGCCGACTGGATCTGGTTCGCGCACGCGCTGGTGCTGCACGGCCGGGCCGTCTGCGACGCCCGCAAACCCCTCTGCGCTTCCTGCCCTGTAGAGAAGCTCTGCCCGAAGAACGGCGTAGCCTGACCGCTGACCGTTAAAAAGTCAGCTAAAAAGGGTTGCTTCTTCCCGCCTCCAAGGTTATAATTATCGTTCGCGCCAGCGCGCGGAACGGGAGATATATATGGCCCTTAATTTCATCTTCACCATAGACGGCGACTGGGACGAGTACTTCTACACCAAACTGACCGAAGAGCAGCGCAAGCCGTCTCTGGAACGCATCCTGCCGCTGCTGAACGCAGAGCAGGAGACGGCCGCCGCCGTGGGCGGCAAATTCGTCCATTTCGTCCACACCTCTCCCCTCGTGCGCGACTTCTTCCTGCGGCCGGAGCTGATCGCCGTCTGGAAGCGCTACGAGGCCTCCGGCGGCGAGGTGGGCGTGCACTGCCACGAGGAGGACCTGTATACCGCCTGGCATTACGCCGACGCCGCCCGCATGGGCCCCGTCATCCGCGACATGGCCGCCGGCTTGCGCCAGGCCGGCCTGTCCCCCGCTTCCTACCGCGGCGGCTTCATGGCTTTCGGCCCCGCCGTCATCCCCCTGCTGGAACAGAACGGCCTGGAACTGGACTGCTCCTGCGACCCGGGGCGCTACCTCGTAACGAACGAGCAGTTAGTCTCCGACTGGCGCGGGGCGCCGGACAACATCTACCGGCTGGATTACCAGGACCACCGCAAGCCCGGTACCAGCCGCGTGCTGGAACTGCCGCTGGGCGTCTACATAGAGCGGCAGTCCCTGCTAGGCGTGTGGAAGACCTGCCGCGCCCTGGCCCGGCGCGAGGGGGACACCGTGGTGGCCGTGCTGGCCCATACCTACGACTTCGCCTCCTGGAAGATGCGCCTGAAGATCCGCGCCGCGCTGGCCATCTGCCGGCTGTACGGCAACTTTCTAAGCGTCCGCGAGGCGCTGCTCAAGGCCCGGGAGGCCGGCATATGAGGATAGGCATAGCCCTCGACGACCGCCGCCAGGAGAAGCGCGTGGCGCTGCGCCCCGAGGAGATCATGGGCCTCGCCCGCCGGCACCAGGTTTTCGTGGAACGCGGGGCCGGCCTGGGGGTCGGCATCAGCGACGAGGAGTACAAGCAGGCCGGCGTGCACCCGGCCTCCAAGTCCAACGTCTACTCCTGCCCCCTCGTGGTAAAGCTGCGCGAGCCCAACGAGACGGAGCTGAAGCTGATGCGTCCCGGCAGCACCGTCTTCTCGATGATGCATTTCCATAACCGCGCGCATTTGGCCCGCATGCTGCGCCGCCTGCGCATCAATTCCATCGCCATGGAGAAGGTCAAGGACCATCTGGGCGACCGCATGATAGAAGACCTGCACGAGGTGGGCTACTGCGGCATGCAGAAAGCCTTCGAGCTCTGGGGCCGCAGCCCCGCCAAGGCTACAGTCAAGATCCTGGGCTACGGCAAAATTGCCATCGGGGCCATACAGGCGGCCTCGCGCGCCCAGGCCCGCGTGATCCTGATCAACAACCGCGAAATGAACGACATGGAGCGCCACCTGCCCGGCACCGACATCTTGGTGGACGGCCTCACCTGGCCCGCGGAGCTGCGCGGCAAGGTTTTCCTGGTGACGCGCGGCATGCTGCGCCTGATGAACCCGCACGCGGCCGTCATTGGCCTGGTCTCCAACCCCCTCGGGCAGTACCCCATCGAGACCATGCGCCCCACCACCCTCTCGGACATCTCCTACACCGCCGGCGGCGTCATCCACGCGGCCTGCTGGGGCTGGAGCGGCCTGGACCCGGTCAACGTCACCCGGCGGTTCAGCATACAGATAGCCCCGATCCTCGCCGACATAGCCCGGCACGGCGTCAGCCGCCTGCCGCCTTATCTGGACCAGGCTTTCACCAAGGGGGAAGAATGAAAATCGGCATAGCCGCGGAGAACCGGCCCATGGAGAAGCGGGTGATCCTCCACCCTGAGGAACTGCACCCGCTGACGCACCGCCACGAGGTGCTGGTGGAGAGCGGCGCCGGCCTGGGAGTCGGCATCCTCGACGCGCAGTACGCCGTGGCCGGCTGCAAGATAGCGCGCCGCGAAAAGGTTTACGCCGCCGACCTGGTGGTGCGCATAAAAGAGCCGGTGCCCGAAGAGGTGCGCCTGCTCAAGCCCGGCGCCATTCTGATGAGCATGATGCACCTGCGCTGCGCGCCGGTGCTCGAGCGCGGCCTGATACGGCAGAAGGTGATAGCCGTACCACTGGAGAACATCAAGGACGCGCTGGGCCGCCGCATCGTAGAAGCCGTCAAGGAGACGGGACGCATAGGTATGGACTTCGCCTTCAAGCTCTGGGGGCGGGACCCGGCCAAGGCCAAGGTAAAGATCATGGGCTACGGCAACGTGGCGGAGGGCGCCATCCGCTCGGCCATGGAGAAATCCGCCAGCGTCGAGATATTGAACCGCCGGCATTTCATCCGCATGGACAGGCATTTGCCCGGCACCGACATTTTGGTGGACGCGGTCAACCGCCCGTTCCGCCGGGACGTGGAAAAAGAGACGCCTTTCGTGACGGCCGCCATGCTGGGCCTGCTGAAGAAGGGCTCGGTGCTGGTGGACCTGGTGGCCAACCCGGCCGGCCACGCGCCCATAGAGACCATGCGCCCCACCTACATGAACGAGCCGTACTATATCGTGGACGGCATCTACCACACGGCCCTCTGGGGCTGGCCGGCCATGGACCCCCTTAACATCTCCAAACGCTACAGTCTGCAGATGGCCCCGCTGGTGAGGGCTATAGCCGACCATGGCCTGGACAAGGCGCCGCTGTCCGTGCGCAACGCCGTGATCCGTCTCGACGAGGGCGAGCGGGTGGTCTGAAGCCGGGCGCGTAAAATAAAAAGAGCCGCGAGAGCGGCTCTTTTTATTTGCGGGGGCGCTTACTGCTGTCAGCTTCCGGTCTGATTTGCCCTGAAGGCGAACGCTTTTTCAACCTGCCCCAGCACCTCATGCTTTTCAAGCGGCTTGATCAGGTAGGAAAAAACCCCGACGGCCAGGGCCTTGGAGACCGTCCCCTTCGTATCGTCACCGGTTATCATTATCACGATAGGCCCGTTGCGCATTCCGGCCAGTTTGCGCAGCACGTCCAGGCCATGAACCTCGGGGATATTCACATCCAGCAGCACCACATCCGGCGGCTCTGAAGCCGCCAAAGACAGTGCCGACTTGCCGTCCGTTGCCGTCTTCACGCTATATCCCGTCAGGATGCCTCGCAGTGATTCTATTATCTCCGGATTGTCATCCACTAAAAGTATTTTTTTATCCATAAATCAAGTTACCTTTCAGCAGCAGTTGGATCGGGGTTATGCCTTTGGAGCCTTAAAGTTTATCAGGTAAGAATAAAAAGTATTGCGGCGTATAGGCTTGCTGAGATAGTCGTCGCAACCGGCCTTCAGGGCTTTGTCGGCGTCCTCGCGCGTGGCCAGGGCGGTCAGAGCTACCACTCTGGTCCTGGCGCGCTTTTCGGAAAGTTCAAGTTCACGCAGTTTAGCGGTCGCCGCATAACCGTCCATCCCCGGCATCTGCATATCCATGAAAACGATGTCGTAGCTGCCGGTACGGAATTTGTTCAGCGCGTCAAAGCCGTCCACGGCAAGCTCCAGCTTTACCTTGGACCCCTTTAAAAGGGCCTGCATCAGTATCCTGTTATCCTCAGCGTCGTCCACGATAAGAACGCAAAGAGCGGGCAGGTCTTCGCGGGAATGAGTTCCGGCGCTCTTTACCGCGGCCGGCGCCTGCGCTTTTCCCGTTGCCAACATTTCCAGCGCCCCCTCAAGCAGCACCTGCTTCTTGACCGGTTTCATAATATGGGTAGTCACGCCTATAGCCCGGAAAGCGTCCCTGTTGAAGCGCACCGTGTCGGAAGTGGCGACGGCCAAAGCGGGCTTGGGGTTTATGGTGTCGTCGGACCTGATACGCCGGCAGAATTCATAACCGTCCATCCCGGGCATATTAAAATCCACGAAGACGCCGTGGAAAGGGACACCTTTGATCTGCTCCTCCGCTACTTTTCCCAAACCCGACCCGGCGTCGGCGGCCATTTCACAGGAGGCGCCCCAGCTCTGCACGACTTCCCTTACGATGATCCGGTTGACGAGGTTGTCATCTACCACCAGGAACCGCTTCCCCCCGAGTTCTTTTACATCGACTTTGGGCAAGTATATCTCGGGCTTGCCTTTCTGAGGGGAAAGGTTAACCGTGAAATAGAACGTCGTCCCCACCCCCGGCTCGCTCTCCAGCCAGATCTTCCCCCCCATCAGCTCGATAAGCATCTTGGATATCGGCAGGCCCAGACCGGTGCCGCCATACTTGCGGGTGGTCGAAGCGTCGGCCTGGGTGAACTTCTCGAACACGGCGGCCTGCTTATCGGCCGGTATACCGATGCCGCTGTCCTTCACCGCGAACAGGAGCTGCAGGGCGTCGCCTTCCGCCTTCAGCTTGCTGACATTCAGCGAGACCCAGCCCTGCTCCACGAATTTTACCGCGTTGCCCATCAGGTTCATCAGCACCTGCCTGAGGCGCGTAGCGTCTCCCGCCACGAACACGGGAACATCGGCCGCCACTTGGTAAGTCAGTTCTATATTCTTCTTAAAAGCCCGGACCGCCAGCAGTTCGGAGACCTGCGAGACGAGGTCCTCCAGATTGAACGGCGCTTGTTCCATGTCGATCTTGCCGGACTCTATCTTGGAAATATCCAGGACGTCGTTTATCAGCGATAACAGCGTATCGCTGGCATTGCGCATAATAGCCAGGTACTGCGACTGCTCTTTGCCCAGGGCCGACTCGTCTATCAGTTCGGACATGCCCACTATCGCGTTCAGGGGCGTACGTATTTCATGACTCATCGAAGCGAGAAAGTCGCTTTTAGCCTGGTTGGCCCTTTCGGCCTCGCGCTTGGCTTCCACCAGGTCCCCCAACAGTTGTTTTTCCAGCGTGACGTCCTTGTGCAGCGCCATAAAATGAGTGAGCCGGCCCTCGCTGTTGCGGATGGGGGAAATATTAGCCCGTATCCAGATGAGGGCGCCGGATTTTGACTTGTTGCGAAGTTCCCCCGTCCAGGAGCGCCCGCCGAGCAGATTGCGCCACAAGCCCTGGTAAAGAGGCTCGGGCATCTCCCCGGATTTCAGGATGCTGGGCTTTTTACCGATAGCCTCCGCCGCGCTGTAACCGTGCATGGCCGTGAACGCCGGGTTCACATATTCTATCCGCCCCCCGGTGTCCGTAAGGACCACCCCGAGCGAGGATTCTTCGATCCCGGTCTTTAACACCAGTATTTCCTCGTGCTGCTCGCGCAGCGTGCGGTTCAACAGACGAAGCGAATAGACCAGCCAGCCCATCAGCAACAATACCACGGTGGCGACAGCTGAGCTTGAAACGACCAGGTTTAAAGTTTTTTTCCTGGCGGCGACGGAAAGGCGGCCGTTCGCCTGCAGCCGCTCTCCGGAATGAGCTGAAAGTTTCCGCCTCTGTTCCGAGGCGGTGAGGTAAAACTTGGAGAACTCGGCCTGAGCCGCGTTTTTACCGGCTAAAGAACCAGAGTGCAGGGCGCAGTAACGCAGATGCCCCGCGAGCGCGGAGCGAAGGGCGGAAAGATCCGACTCGGAAAACTGAGAGGAGACAGCCCCGGCCGCGGCGGCCTCCCCGGCTGCGCCGTCGGCACTCTTTAAAGCGGCGCAATAAGCGGACTGATTGCTTAACGAGGGCTGAAGGGAACCGGCATAGATGGCTTCCTCCGCCGCTCTGACAGCTCCGGTTAAGTTGAGCGTGATGCCCAATCTGGCGGATTCGGCGGTGAACTCTGAATTCAGTTTCCTAAGGTCCCGCAGTATAAAAAGGGCGCGGGCGACCATTCCCAGGTGCAGGCAGACGGCCAGTAATAACAGGATCCAGACAATTTTTTTCTGTTTTGCGATTTTCATATCCCCCCAACTTTTCCGACTGCCGTTCAGAGCGGCTTTTTGTACTGCGGGTAATGTTTCTGCAGGCAGGCCTTACAGATACCATGCGAGAAGTTAACGGCCGCGTGCCGGGAAACATAGGCTTCCACGCTCTCATAAGCCTTGTCGTCCCTCATGATCCGCTTGCAGTGCGAGCAGATATGTATCAGTTTGCGCAGATCGTTAACTTCGGTGTCCAGGCTAAGTATGCGCTGGGCCACCCGCAGCCTTATCTTAAGCAATTCCTTGTTAACCGGCTTCTGCAGATAATCGTCGGCGCCGGCGTCCATAGCCTCCATGAAGTCGATATTGCCGAGCTTGGTCCCGGTAAGGATTATAAAATAAACGTAAGGCTGCAGGGGATTAGTCCGCACGCTCCGCACCAGGTCAATCCCGGAGAGCCCCGGCATTACCCAGTCGCTGACGACAACCCTGATCCCCTCACGCCTGATGGTTTCCAGGGCGAGGGAACTATCCGAGACCGCCAGCGCCTCGTAGCCGCACTTTTCGACCACGAGTTTGCTCAGCAAGAGGCTGCTCATGTCATCGTCGACTACCAATATCTTCATAGGGTTATGGGCCTTCTCCGCGTCGACCGGGCTACAGGTTGGTGATGTCCTGGAAGATGATGCCGGCGCCGATGATCTTGCCGTCCACGCCCTTGATGTTGATGGAGCTGTAGCCGATCACCTTTTCCTTGCCGTTCACCTTGCACTTAAACTCCTGCCGGCGCACGGTCTTGCCCTGCTTGAGCACGTCGCCTATGGCGCCGACCACGTCGGGGCAGAGCTGGAACAGCTCCACCACCGGCTTGTTGAGGTATTCCTGGCCCACCTCGAAGATCTCGCTGGCCTTGAGGTTGAAGAAGATCACCTTGCCTTCCATGTCGGAGCCGATGAAGCCGCCGGAGAGGTTGTTGATGGTGCTCTCGCCCTTGAGGTTGATCTGCCTGATAGTGGCTTCGAGGCGCTTGATATAGACTTCGCGGGCGGCCAGCTCGGTCAGCACGGAAGCCGCCTTGAACTCCTCCTCGGTAAAGGCGCCGGCGATGGAGTTGATGAACTCTATCACGCCCAGCAGTTCGCCGTTGGCGATGGCCGGCACCGCGACCACGGTCTTGGTCTGGAAGCCGGAGCCCTTGTCCACCTTCTTGGTGAACAGCGGGCTGGTCTCGGTATCGTTGACGAGCACCGGCTTGCGGCCCTCGGCGCAGAAACCGACCACGCCCTGGTAGCCGAAAGCCAGCCCCACCAGGTCCCCGCCCACGGGGCCGATGCTCTTCTTGAAGGTAAGGCGCTTTTTTACGTCGTCGGCCTCGAAGAAGCTGGCCGCGTGGCAGTTCACTATACCGGCCCCGCGCCGGGCCAGGTACTCCCAGAGGGCCTCTTCGCCCTTGGCCGCCTCGGCCGGCAGGTCCGCCGCGAACTTGGAGATGAATTCAAGCATGTCGCTCATTACCGCACCTTCCTCTTGTTGCTTTTACGGGCCGGCGGCTGCGCCGGCGCTCCGAAGAAATTAAGCACCCCTTCGGCCGTAGCGGCCGCCAGCCGCTCCTGGAAGGAGGGCGTATTCAGCAGTTCCTCCTGCCGCGGGATGATCATATAGGCGTGCTCTATGAGCGCCGCCGGCATCCAGGTCATGCGGGCCACCAGGTAGTCGCCGTAGCGCAGGCCCTCGTCGGGCAGGGGGATGTCGCGCAGGAAAGAGCGGTGTATGGCCGAGGCCAGCGGCAGGCTGTGGCGGTGATAGTGGTAGACGGAAAAACCGCGCGGCTTGCCGAAAGGGTCCTCACCGTCGCCGATAGCGTTGTTGTGCAGGCTGAGGAACAGGTCGCCGCCCAGGTCGCGGGCCAGCTTCGGGCGGTCCGACAATTCCACGTTCTCGTCCCCGGCGCGCGTCAGCTTCACTACGGCGCCCAGCGCCTCCAGCCTGGTCTTGAGCCTTTTGGTAAGCTCCAGGTTGACGTTGACCTCGAAAGTGCCCAGCGGCCCCACCGCGCCGTCGAGGTAGCAGCCTTCGGGCATGGACGAATAGGGGAAATCCCTCATGGGCACGCGCTTGTTGTCGCGGCATTTGTAATGGACGGAGTGACCGGCGTCCAGCACCACCGTCACCCCGGCCAGCGGCCGGGGCCAGGCCAGCGAGGCCTTGGGGCGGGAGCGCAGATCCACCTGCAGGGACTTGGAGCCGTTCGGATAGGTGACGTCGTAGCCCCAGATCGCACCGGGCTCGGTCTCGAAATCTATCTCGGCCTTGTTGAAGGCGACCTGCCTGAAGGATACCTGCTTGACCAGCGGGTCCGCCGAATCGTAGATCACCCAGTTGGTATGCAGGTTGGCGTAATACAGCGTGACGCGCAGGCCCCAGGGCTTGAGCTCGGCCGTAAAGGGCAGGCGCTCGTAGAGGGTTATAGCCGCGGAGGAACCGAACTCGGTCTTGGCAAGGCGGATGGCGCCGGTTTCGCTGCCAAGGCCGCCTACGAAGCCGCCGGGCGGCAGCTGCTGCACCTTGGAGTCGTCCACCCAACCCAGCTCGTCGTTGGAAAGCGAGATGCGGCGCTGGCCGTTGGCGCGCCCGTTGGAATAGAGCTTTACGCCCTTGGGCAGGAACATCATGTAGCCGCCGTCCGGGGCGTTGCGCAGTATCACGGTGTCGGTAGAAGTTTCAAGCAGCGTCAGCGCCGATTGGACCTTCACCAGCCCGCGGGCTTTCGCCGAGGCGCCGTGGCCGAACAGGCCGGCCTTGAAGCGGGCGGTGATCCGGCCGCTTTTACCGATGTCGGATTCCCGGAGCGTGAACTGGGCGTAATACCGGCCCGAGCCGGCGGGGGCCTCGCTCATGGGCAGGTCCTTAAAGATCCCTTCCAGGGAGCAGACGGCTTCGCGGCCGGGCGTGCCGACGGCGGAGACCTTAACGGCTTCACCCCGTGAGAGTTCGGTGTCGGAGGCGTAGGAGATCAGTTCCAGGTGTGCCGGCCCGGTGGAGGCGCGGGGCGCTTCATCCTGACGCACCCGGATAAGCCGCTGGGCGGTGGTACCGTCTTCCAGGCGGCCGGCGAAGGCGAACTCGCCGCCGGAGACGGGCAGGTAGGCGATAAAGCCGCCGTTGGTATGCACCGGCACCGTGGCGCCGTTGATGGTAAAGACGGCCGTGGAGGGCGAGACATTGCCGAACACGAAGGTCTTGCCAACGGCAGGGATGCCGGCCCCTTCCGGGGGATAGACGAAATTTATCTGCCCAGCCGCCACAGGAGCGGCCGCAAGCGCGGAGAAAGCGAGAAACACCAGGGTTTTGGGGAGCATAGGTAGGTTTATTAAAGAAAACGAAATATATATTTAATATCTGCCGAGTACAATTATAATATATTACCGCGACTATGAATAAAACCACGCTTTTAACGCTCGCCGCGCTCTGCCTGTTTCCCCCCGCCGCCGGGGCCGCGGATTTCACCTTCATGAAACCCTGCGCGCGGGCCAACGCCCTCGGCACCGCCTTCTCCACCGTGCAGGAGGACGCCTGCGCCGTTTTCTATAACCCCGCCAACCTGACCACGCTGGAGAACCTGGAAGTGCGCCTCGAAACCGCCCGCCGCCTGTTCCCCGGCGCGCCGCAGGGCGAGGTGTCGCTGGCCTATATACGCCCCGTCCCCGACACAGACGGCAAGGTGGCCGGCCTGGGTTACTACTCCGCCCGGCAGCAGGGCGGCAAAGCCATAGATTCCATGGTCTTCAGCACCGGCAACCGCGCCGTTTTTAAATATCTCCAGAAGCCGGTCTATTACGGCTGGGGCTTAAAGATCATGAGCCTGCGCGAGCAGAAGAGCCACCTGGCCCTCGGCGCGGAGGCCGGCCTGCAGCTGGAGAATAGCTCCGGCCTGCGCACCTCGCTGGTCTTCTCCGACCTGCTGATGGGCGCCGGCCGCTCCATGCTGACGGTAACACTGGGCAACTCGTACCGAGTGGGCGCCACCGCCCTGCTCGCTGACATCAGGACCCGCGGCTCCTACACGGAGGTTTTCTTCGGCGCCGAACACACCATGCTCAACGGCCTGCTGCAGGCGCGCGCCGGCAAGGGGCTGGCGCTCGACGGCGGCAAGTTCCTGGCGCTGGGCCTGGGCGTGAACCTGCTGCCCTGGACGGTGGACGCGGCCTGGTCGCTGCCCTGGGGCGGCTACCAGGAAAGCTACGGCTACTACGGCTTCAACGTCGGCTACCGCTTCGGCTCTGCCACCTTCAGCGAAAAGCTGGTGGGTGACGCGGCCCGCGAAGCCGAGAACCTCCGCTCCGAGATAGACAATCTGCGCATACAGCGCGCTAACGTCGAGAGTTCCATCGCCACCTACCGCGTCAACAAGAGCATGCTGGAGACCGACCTGACCATGATGCAGCTGCGCATGCGCGAGCTGGAGAGCAATATAAAGGAGCTGCAGGTGCAGGCCATAGAAGAGCAGTACCGCAAGGACAATCCCAAGCCGATAAAGCCCTATGTCGCCCCCGCGCCCGAGCGCTGGCCCAAGCTGCACAAGGTGCAACCCGGCGAGACGCTGCGCTCCATCGCCTCTAAATATTACGGCAACCCGGCCCTGTGGGAGCGGCTCTACCAGGCCAACGAGAAGCACGTCTCCCGCGGCCTGCCGGTGGAAGGCGCCATCTTCACCATCCCCGCCCCGCCGCGCAAGGAATAACAGCATGTTCAACACCATACAAGTGATCTGCGCCTCCGAGAAGGACCGCGCCATCCTCAGGGGCATCTTCAGGAACCTGGGGGCCGACGCGGTTTTTTCCGCCGACCTCAACGACGCGCTGGCGGTCTTCGAAAAGACCCGCCCCGCGGCCGTGTTCATCGCCGACGGCGAGGAGCCGCCGGCCGAGATACAGCTGCGCGAGCTCAGGCGGGTGGCCCCCTTCCTTCCGATAATACCGCTGCTCAAGCGCCGCGACGCCGCGCGGGCGGTAGGCCTGATGAAGGCCGGCGCGCTGGACTGCGCTCAGAGCCCCTGGACCGAGGAGGAACTGCGCCCCCTGTACCGCAAGGCGCTCAGCCTGAACGGCACTTCGCTCGAGCTAGACAGCCTGGCCCTGCGCCGCGGCCGGCGCCTGTTCGCGCTGGGACTGGCGGCCGCGGTGGGCTTTACGGCTTTTTCAGGCGGCCTCTACCTGGGCTTCAAGAAATTCTCCCCCCGCGCGCAGCAGCTCCACAGCTTCTACCTGCCTTACGCCCACCCGACTGGCATAGTGGCCAGGGCGGACTCGGTGCTGGTCAGCGACTGGTACAGCCAGGGCCTCTACGAGCACAATATCAAGACTTTCGGCATCAGGCGCGTGACCAGCCTGCCCGACCTGACGCCGGTGGCCATGGCCGCCAGCGCTGATTCGCTCTGGCTGGCCGGCACGGACGGCGTGATAGAGCGCCGCCTGCTCGACGCGCGCTACACGCGCGCCGCCCGGACCAAGGCCATCAAGCCGGTTCCCGACGGGGCCTGCTTCGACGGCCTGTACTTCTGGACGGCGCACAGCGCCAGCGGCGCCATAACCAGGCGCATGCCGGGCGACGCGCTCGAGGAGATGAAAACCTTCAAGTACCCCGGCCGCAGACTGGGCGCGCTCACCTGCGACAAGCGCTTTCTCTGGGCGGCAGACCCCGGCCTGAAGGCGCTGATCAAGCTTTCCCTCGACGACCCGGAGCGCATCCTCTCCAGCACGCCGATAGAGCAGTACGCCTCGCGCACGCTCAAGGTCACCGCCATGTCCGCCGCGAACGGCAGGATCTGGTTCGCCGGCGAGGACGGCGACAGGGCCCTGGCCTTCTACAAAGATGAACCGAAATAAAGCAGACTCGCAGATCCCCGTCGTCATAACGACGTCGCTGGACCTGCCCCCGCTGTGGGGCCGGCTGGCCGCGCTGTCGCCCACCGAGGCCGAGCTGGTCAGCCACTTCGAGCTGCCCGCCGGCAAAATCTTGGCGCTCTCCTTCGACCTGGGCCGCGCCGGCTTCGAGGATATCCGGGCCAGGATAAAGAAAGCCGCGCGGGACGCCGACGGCTATTACAATTACGAACTCGCTTTCGTGGACCCGGCCCAGTCGGCCCTGCTGAAAAGCGCTATAGGGCAGGCCTCCCCCCGCTAGCTCGCTCCTCCGCCCTCCATTGAAGCGCCGCGAATAAGAACCTATAATTTAGACATGTTGTTAACCCGCGCGCGCGTTCTGCTCGCCCTGCTGCTCCTCGCCGCCGCAGGCGCGCTGGCTTTCACCTATTTCAAGTACCGCAAGATCTCGGCCTTCGTAGCGGACCAGATCGGCGGCCAGGCCGCCAAAAAGCTGGGCCGCCAGGTGCGCTTCTCCAGCGTCTCCTTCTCCCCGCTCAAGGGGATAATCCTGCGCGACGCCTGCGTCTCCCGGCTGCCGGATTTTTCAAAGGGTGAATTTTTCTGCGCCAAGAAAACGGTGATCCGCCCGCGGCTGCGCGCGCTGCTGCGCAACCGCGTCAGTTTCTCCGGCGTTGCCTTCGAGGCTCCGGTGCTGCGAGTGCGCGAACGGGCCGGCCGCTGGGACTTCGAGGACCTGCTGGCCCTGCTGCCGGACACGGATAAAGGCCTTTACCTTACCTGGAACGCCAGCGAGCTGGTCATGCGCGGCGGCCGCGTGGAAGCCGACCTGGAAACCTCCGGGCTTTCACTCGCCCTCGAAGACCTGGACCTGAAACTCGGCCATCACTCTTCCTACGGCGGCAATTTCGGCCTGGAGGCGGCGGGCCTGGCGAAGACGATCTATAACGGCAAGCTGGTTTCCGCCGGCTTCACCCTGAATACCGACAATAATTTCGCCTACGGCGGCCTGTCCTCGGCCAAGGGCGAATTCAGGGCGAGGGACATTTCCTACGGAGCCATGACGCTGCAGACCTTCAGCGCCGACTGGGACCTCTTCAACATCCGCAAACCGCTCGGCGAGAAGAACTATTCGGTCTCGGTGGCGGCAGCCGGCCTGGTGCTGCCGGCGCAGGAAAACACCGCCCGCGACGGCGTGGCCCGCGGGTTGGAGCTCTTTTCCGCCGCCATGGGCCGTACCGTCCCCAAGATCGAGGACATAGAGATGAACAGTTTCGCCGCCGCCTTCCGGCTCGACGACTCCGTCCTCTCGGTCAAGGACATCGCCCTGCGCACTAATTTCATGGAGCTCGACGCGGCGCTGACCATCTTCGGCCCGCAGCGCAAAGCCGACGCCAGCCTGAAAGCCGTGGTAGGGGACAGCAAATTGGAGATGTCGGCCGCCGGCCCGCTGGCCGCCCCGCGGATAAAGCCGCTCCTCTCGTCCACGCTGACGGCCAAATTCAAATCGGCCCTGGCCGCGGCCGAGAACTCGCTTTTAAAAATCTTCCCGGTCACAGGAGAATAACATGCAAAAGAAAGTCATCGTGATAGGTTCCGGCCCCGGCGGCTACCCCGCCGCGCTGCGCCTCAAGGAGCTGGGCGCCGACGTGAGCATAGTGGAAGCCTGGGACTTCGGGGGCACCTGTCTTAACCGCGGCTGCAT
This sequence comes from Elusimicrobiales bacterium, assembly GCA_050174915.1. Classification (GTDB taxonomy): domain Bacteria; phylum Elusimicrobiota; class Elusimicrobia; order Elusimicrobiales; family UBA9959; genus UBA9959. The sequence goes on from JBFXJL010000006.1 coordinate 198,102, forward strand.
CCCGTCCAAGGCCTTGCTGGACACCGGCCACCGCGCGCACGCCTTCGAGGGCCTGCGCCAGTTGCTCAAAGACGGCTCCGGCGTGAATTTCTCCCCGGACATGCTCGACTGGGAGAAGGTCAAGGCCCGCCGCGCCGACGTCATCCTTAAACTGCGCACTTCCCTGGAGAAACTGTTCCAGGCCAAGAAGATAGAAGTCGTCCGCGGCAAGGCGGCCTTCTCGGCCCATCACGAAGTGACGATAACCTTCCCTGACGGCCGTACCGAAAAGCGCGAGTTCGACGCGGCTATCCTGGCCGCCGGCACGCGGCCGTCCTTCCCCCCTCCTTTCCGCGATTTCCACTCCGAGCTGACCGACTCGGACCGCATCTTCGACCTGCCCAGGCTCCCGAGGTCGCTGCTGATAGTGGGCGGCGGCGTGATAGGCCTGGAGTTCGCCTGCTTCTTCAACGCCATCGGCGTCAAGGTGGATGTCCTCGAACTGCTGCCGGATATCCTCAACGGCGAGGACCCGCAGGTGACGCGGGCGGTGCGTTCCTCCTTCGAGAAGCGCGGCGTGAAGTTCCACCTGGGCAAGAAGACCGTCAAGCTGGACGTTACCCCCGCCCTGAAGACCGTCGAGCTTGAGGACGGCACCAAACTGCAGGCCGAAGAGATCCTCGTAGGCGCGGGCCGCGCCGCCGACCTGGAGGGCATGGGCCTGGAGGCCGTCGGACTGGCCTGGGACAGGCGCGGCGTGCGGGTGAACGACCGCATGCAGACCGTAGTGCCCGAGATTTATGCTGTGGGCGACGTGAACGGCATTTCGCTGCTGGCCCATTCCGCCAGCCGCCAGGGCGAGATAGCCGCCGACAATATCCTGGGGAGCGACCGCGCCTTCGACGAGTCCATCGTCCCTAAGTGCGTCTACGCCTGGCCCGAGGTGGGCTCGGTGGGGCTCAACAAGGCGCAGGCCGAGGCGAAGGGCCTGACGGTAAAGACCGCCCGCGCCTTCCACCTGGGCATAGGCCGGGCCGTGGCCGCGGGCGAGACCGAGGGCTTCGTGCAGCTGGTCTTCAGCGCCGACGACGAGACTGTGCTGGGCGCGCAGATAGTAGGCGGCCCGGCCACCGAGCTGATCCACGTGCTGGCCCTGGCTGTCAAGTTAAAGTTGCGGAGAAGGGACCTGAAGGAACTCATCTACGCGCACCCGACCATGGCCGAGGCCATACACGAGGCGCTGCACAAATAATATGCCAATCAAACTGCTCTCCTGGAACGTAAACGGCTACCGCGCCGCGCTCAAGAAAGGCTTCGGCGATTTCCTGCTGGGCTCCAAGGCCGACATCGTCGGGTTGCAGGAAGTGAAGGCCTGCCCCGAGCAGCTGGGCGAGGGCGACGCGGACTTCAAGGGCTACGGCTCGGCCTGGAACTGCGCCGAGCGCAAGGGCTACAGCGGCGTGGCCGCGTTCTTCAAAAAACAGCCGCTCGAGATCACCAAAGGTTTCGGGGAACCCCGCTTCGACAGCGAGGGGCGCGTGATCACGCTGGCCTACGAGGAGTTCTACCTGCTCAACGTCTATTTCCCCAACGGCGGCCAGGGCCCGGAGCGGCTCAAATACAAACTGGACTTCTACGAAGCCTTCCTGGACCACATAGAGGGGCTGCGCAAGACGGGCAAGGCCGTCATCTTCTGCGGGGACGTGAACACCGCCCACAACGAGATAGACCTGGCCCGCCCCAAGGAGAACGCAGAGAATTCCGGCTTCATGCCCATCGAGCGGGCCTGGCTGGACAAGATAACCGGCAAGGGCTGGGTGGACACCTTCAGGACCTTCCACCCCGAGCCCGGGCAGTACAGCTGGTGGGACTATAAGACCAAGGCCCGCGAGCGCAATGTGGGCTGGCGCATAGACTACTTCTTCATCAACAAAGAAAAAGCGTCCCTGGTTAAGGACGCTTTCATATTGCCCGAAGTGCAGGGCTCCGACCACTGCCCCGTCGGCGTTACGCTGGATTTGAAGGGTAGCTGACGGAAATTATTTCCAGCTGCACGGAGCCGCCTTTACGCTCCAGCGCCACGCGCGCCCCGGCGGAGGCGCCCAGCAGCGCGGCGGCCAGCGGCGAGCCCCAGTTGAGTTTGCCAGCGGCCGGATCGGCCTCATCCTCGCCCACTATCACGTATTTGCGCGCGGCGCCGGCCCCCTCGCGCACCTCTACCGTGGCCCCGAAGCGCACATCCGGGGCCTGCAGGCCGCGGTTATCCACCAAAATCGCCCGCTTGAGCTGGGATTCGTAATACTCCAGGTCCAGCTCGGCCTGGCGCAGGTCGAAGCCGCGCGGCTCGTCCAGCCGCTGCTTGGAGACCAGCTCGGCCCTTTTCCAGGTCAATTCCGAGGCCCTGGCCCTGAGCGCCTCCAGCCCTGCCGGCGTGACATAGTTGGGCCGGCCGCTGGCCTGCCGCTTTACCGGCTCGCCCGCGTCATCCGTGTCCTCTTTAACAAAAGCCCTGCTCATATTTATTTCCCCTCCCCATAATACCAAACTCTCAAATATTATTCACATAATTGCCCAGCCTTTTTACATTTCCCGGCGCGGGTGGCAGGCGGCCGGGTTAGCAAACCCCTCACGGAGGGAGGAGCTTGCGTAAGCGCGACGACTGAGTGGAGCTAAGCGACACCGCAGTGTGAGGAGGGGCGGCCACGGTGTGGCCGACCCCGTGGTTTGCGTTCCGGTCGCCTGCCAGGCCCAGCGCCCCCCCCCGTTTCCTTGCCCACGGATACTTATATTTGTTATAAATTTATATACCTTTTCCGTAAAAATCCACAGGAGGCATTATGTCCACCGCAACTACCGTACGCCGTACCGCTTTGAACGAGACCATGAGGAAAGCCGGCGGCAAGATGGTGGACTTCCACGGCTGGGAACTGCCCATAGAGTTCGCCGGCATCCTGAAGGAACACGAGGCCGTGCGCAAATCCGCCGGCCTCTTCGACGTCAGCCACATGGGCCAGGTCTTCGTCACCGGCGCCGACGCTTTCAAACTGCTGCAGATGACCAACGCCAACGACCTGCGCAAAGCCACCCCCGGCAAGGGCGTCTACTCCCACGTCACCAACGAAAAAGCCGGCCTCGTGGACGACATCATCGCTTTCTGCCTGGCCGCCGACCGCTACCTGGTCATCGTCAACGCCACCACCTCCACCAAGGACTACGAGTGGTTCAAGGCCCAGGCCGGCAAGATGCTCGTAAAGGTGGAGAACAAGAGCGACGATTACTCGATGATCGCCATCCAGGGCCCCAACGTGCCCAAGATGTTCGACACCTTCGCCCCCGAGGCCCTCAAGCTGCCCCGCTTCGGCATAGTGGAGAAGGACCTGCACGGAGAGCATTGCTATATCAGCCGCACCGGCTACACCGGCGAGGACGGCTTCGAGATCACCGCTCCCCACTCTATCATCAACAAGCTCTGGGACGAGATGATGGAGCTGGGCAAGCCCTACGGCATAGTGCCCTGCGGCCTGGGCGCGCGCGACACGCTGCGCCTGGAGAGCGGCTACCTGCTCTACGGCTCCGACGTGGACGATGTGCACACCACCTACGAGAGCGGCTACGGCTGGGTGGTCTCGCTCGACAAAGGCGATTTCATAGGCCGTTCCGTGCTGGTGGACCAGAAGGCCAACGGCGTGAAGCGCCGCCTGACCGGCCTGACGCTCACCGGCGGCGTGCCCCGCACCGGCTGCAAGGTTTTCCTCGACGGCAAGAAAATAGGCGAACTCAACAGCGCCACCTATTCCCCCACCCTCAAGAAGGGCATCGGCGTGGGCTATTTGACCCCGGCGGACCTCAAGCCCGGCGCCGCCCTCGAGGTGGAGATCCGCGGCCGCCGCGTGAAGGCCGAGGTGGCCCGCACGCCTTTCCATAAGGGCACGGCTTTCAGCAAGGAACTCTACACCGGCAAGCAGTAAATTTTCAGCGATTTAGCGACTCAAGGAGAATAACATGTCCAAACCCGAAGAACTCAAGTATACCAAGACCCACGAGTACGTGCACCCCGGCGCCGAGGCCATAGTCGGAATCTCCGACCACGCCCAGCACGAGATGGGCGACGTGGTCTTCGTCGAACTGCCGAAAGTGGGCCAGAAACTCGAGAAAGAAAAGCCCTGCGCGGTGGTCGAGTCGGTGAAATCCGCTTTCGACATCTACTCCCCGGTCTCCGGAGAGGTCACGGCCGTCAACGCCGCCGTCACCGGCGAGCCGGCGCTGCTCAACCAGAGCCCGCTCGAGAACGGCTGGCTGTTCAAAATAAAGCCGTCCAACCCGGCCGACGCCGACGGTCTGATGGACTGGAACGCCTACCAGGAATTCGTAAAACAGGCCGCGCACTAAGCGCGCAACCGCGGACCGCGGCCAGGGATGGACGGCTCAGCCTCCGCCCCTGGCCGCCGGCCGTAGCAGGTCCCTAAGCCGTACCCCCTTACAGGAGTCCCCATGTATACCCCGCATACCCGTAAAGACAGCGAGGAAATGCTCAAGACCATCGGAGCGTCCTCCTTCGAAGAACTCGTCAAGCAGGTCCCTTCCAAATTTCTCTGGCCCAAGTTCAACCTGCCGGCCGAGAGCCTCGACGAAAGTCAGGCCGCAGCTCTGCTCTCGGGCCTGGCCGGCAAGAACTGCCGCCCGCTCAACTTCGTGGGCGCCGGCGCTTACGAGCGCTACTCCCCCGCCGCGGTGAAGGCCATCACCTCCCGCACCGAGTTCCTCACGGCCTACACCCCTTACCAGCCCGAGGCCAGCCAGGGCACGCTGCAGGCCATCTACGAGTTCCAGAGCACGGTCTGCGCGCTCTACGGCATGGACTGCGCCAACGCCTCCATGTACGACGGCGCCAGCTCCTTCGCCGAAGCCGTGCGCGCCGCGGTGCGCGTGACCGGCCGCAAGAAGGTAGTGTACGCCGCCGGCGTGAACCCGCAGTACATGGACACGCTCAAAACTTATTTCGCCCACTCGCCCGAATACAGCTACGTCAAAGTCCCCCTGAAGGACGGCGTGATGGACCGCGCGGCCCTGCCAGCGCTGCTGGAAGGCGCGGCCTGCCTCGCCGTGCAGACCCCCAACTTCCTGGGCATGATAGAAGACCTGGACGGCGTGGCCGACCTGGCCAAGGCGGCCGGCGCCCTGCTGGTGGCCGCGGCCGACCCCGTGAGCCTCGGCCTGCTGGCGACGCCCGGCGAGTACGGCGCGGATTTCGCCGTCGGCGAAGGCCAGAGCCTCGGCCTGCCGCTGGCCTACGGCGGCCCCTACCTGGGCCTGTTCTCCTGCAAGAAAGAACATGTGCGCCAGATGCCCGGCCGCATAGCCGGCCTGACCAAAGATAAGGACGGCAAGCGCGGCTTCGTGCTGACGCTGCAGGCCCGCGAGCAGCATATCCGCCGCGACAAGGCCGCCTCCAACATCTGCTCCAACGAGGCGCTGTGCGCCCTGGCCGCCACGGTGTACTCCGCCCTCTACGGTCCCGAGGGACTGAAGGAACTGGCCGAGGCCAACGCCGGCGCGGCCGCCTTCGCGGCCGAGCGGCTCTCCGCGGTAAAGGGCTGCTCGCTCAAGTTCAAGGGCCCCTTCTTCAACGAGTTCGTGCTCGCCGTGCCCGGCAGCGCCGCGCAGCTGCGCGAGAAGGTGCTGGCGATGAAAGGCATAGACATCGGCCTGCCGCTGGCCCCGCTGTACCCCGAGCTCGGCGAAACCCTGCTGGTCTGCGCCACCGAGACCAAGACGGAAGCCGACATCTTGAAACTGGCCGACGCCATAAAGGAGGCCCTATGATCTGCTCCGTTACCGACAACCAGCTGAGCATCGAGAAATCCGCCCCCGGCCGCCGCGGCCTGCACGCCAAGAACCCGCTGCGCGCCAGGGCCAACGTACCGGCCAACCTGCGCCGCAAGGCCGCCCCCCGCCTGCCCGAGCTCGCCGAGCTCGACGTGGTCAGGCATTACACGCGCCTGTCGCGCCTGAACTTCTCGGTGGACACCCACTTCTACCCGCTGGGCTCGTGCACCATGAAGTACAACCCGCGCTTCAACGAGGAAGCCGCGGCGCTCGAGGGCTTCGCCGCCCTGCACCCCCTGGCCCACGACGTCTGCGCCCAGGGCACGCTGGAACTGCTCCACGACCTGTCCGCCCGCCTGACGGAACTCTGCGGCCTGGACGCCATCACGCTGCAGCCCGCCGCCGGCGCGCACAGCGAATTCACCGGCCTGCTGCTCGCCAAAGCTTACTTCGAGGACAAAGGCGAGACCCGCACCGAGATCGTGGTGCCCGACTCCGCGCACGGCACCAACCCCGCCACCGCGTCGATGATGGGCTTCACCACCGTCAACATCGCCTCCAAGCCCGACGGCCGCCTGGACGTGGCCGAACTGAAGAAGCATATCGGCCCCAAGACCGCAGTGCTGATGCTGACCGTGCCCAACACGCTTGGGATCTTCGAGAGCAATATCGAGGAGATCTGCCGCGCGGTGCACGAGGCCGGCGCGCTGGTCTACATGGACGGCGCCAACCTCAACGCCCTCATCGGCATGGTCAAGCCCGGCGACCTGGGCGTGGACATGATGCATTTGAACTTCCACAAGACCTTCTCCACGCCGCACGGCGGCGGCGGCCCCGGCGCCGGCGCGATAGTGTGCCGCAAGCACCTGGCCCCGTTCCTGCCCGTGCCTACGGTAAAAAAAGAAGGCGGCAAGTTCGTCTCCGACTTCGGCGACGGCAAGAGCATCGGCAAGGTGAAAGCGTTCTTCGGCAACACCGGCGTGCTGGTGAAAGCCTACGCCTACATGCTGGCGCATTCGGCGGCCGAGCTGGGCGACATCGCCCGCTACTCCATCCTCAACGCCAACTATATCCGCGCCCTGCTCAAGGACATGTACCCTTCGTATTCGAGCGAGTACTGCATGCACGAGTGCGTGCTGACTCCGGGCCCGGACATGCTGGACAAGGGCCTCAAGACGCTGGACGTGGCCAAGGGCCTCATCGACCGCGGCTTCCACGCGCCCACCATCTACTTCCCGCTCATCGTCCACGAGGCCATCATGATAGAGCCCACCGAGACCGAGTCGAAGGAAACCCTCGACGAGTTCGCGGTAGCCATGAAGGAAGTGCACGACCTCGGCGTGGCCGACCCGCAGGCCCTCAAGGACGCGCCGGTAACGCTGCCGGTCAAACGTTTAGACGAAGTGCAAGCCGCCCGCCAGCCGAACCTGCGCTGGTAGGCTAGGGCGGCGCAGGGGCAGGAACGCAAAACGCGCTCGCGCACACCGTGCGCTCGCTCATCAATCGGGCTCGGCGCTACGCAAGCCTCGCCCTCATGAAGGTTTTGCTAACCCTGCCCCTGCGTCACCTAAACCGGGCTAGTGGTCGGGACAGAAGAAATAATTAAAATGGAAAAAGGACTGATCATCGAAACGCAGCCGCTCGACGTTTACGAGCAGATGGCTTGCGACGAGGCGCTGTGCGAGGCGCTGCCGGCGCCCTACGTGCTGCGCTTCTATAACTGGAAGGAGCCCGGGGTGACCTTCGGCTACTCCCAGCGGCGTAAGGCCGTGGGCGAGGCGGTGGCCGCGGCCGGCAGCCCCCTGACGGCCATAGTGCGCCGCCCCACCGGCGGCGGCATAGTCTTCCACGAGACCGACCTCACCTTCTCCTTCGTCTTCCGCTCCCCCGGCGTCTATTTCGAGCCCGGCAAAGTCTACGAGCGCCTGCACCGCGCCATAAACGCCGAATACGCCCGCCAGGGCATGAGCTTCGACCTGCTCAGCGAGAAGACCAGGGACTACGCCGTCAACGACCCGGTGATGAACTGCTTCTCGAAACCGGTGGATAAAGATATATTGTATAATGGAAAAAAAGTGTTGGGCGGCGCGCTGAGGAAGCTGGGCGATTACATGCTCTACCAGGCCTCCTTCCAGGCCCCGGACGCCCGCACTAACGCCGCGACCCACAGGAACGCCATGATCAAGGCCCTCGGCGGCGAATTCGGCCTGACCTGGGAATGCGCCGCGCTGGCCCCCGGGCTCTCGGAGAAAGCGGCGGAAATAGCGGCCGGCAAATACCGCACGGCGGCTTGGAACGAGCGGATCTAGGAGGATATCATGATAGCTTTCGTACTCTGCAAACTGGTGGCCGGCCTGGAACAGAAAGCCGTGCAGCAGATCAAGAACATCCGCGGCGTCAAGGACGTCTATATGACCTTCGGCGGCTGGGACGCCATCCTGGTGGCCGAATCCGACACCATCGACAAACTCAGCGGGCTCATCGTGAGGGAAGTGCGCGGCATACACGGAGTGCAGACCACCGAAACCCTGGTCACCACCAACGTATAAGGCCGGCGGGCAAGGAAGCAGAAATGGAAAACACAGCGTTCGGCAAACCTTCGGATAAGCTGGTGCTGATAGTCGACGACGACGATTCGGTGCGCGAGCTTATAGAATTCATCGTAAAGAAGGAAGGCTTCCGCATAGAGAAAGCCGCCGACGGCGAAGAGGCGCTCGCCAAGGCCAAGGCCGTCAACCCGGACCTGATCCTGCTGGACCTGATGCTGCCCAAGTTCGGGGGCTTCGAGATCCTGCGCGAGCTGCAGTCGGACGAGACCGGCACCATACCGATAGTCATCATCACCGGCCGCTACACCGACCGCTCCACCTCCGAAATGATAAAGCAGGAGCCCAACGTCAGGGACTTCATCGAGAAGCCGGTTAAGCCGCAGGTGCTCAGCGCCCTCATACACAAACTCCTCAAAACCCAGCCCGCGCTGAGAAAGCCGGGGTTCTAACCGTGTTCCGGACGCTGCTCAAGCGCCCGGCGGCCTGGATCGCGATAGCGGTCCCGGCCTTTTTATTGCTGGCCGCCGCCGACCTGGGCCTGCGCTCGCGCGGCGCGCTGGAGCGGGCGGCGCAGCACGTCCGCTGGCGCGACTACCCAGCAGAAAAGGCAGCCCATTTCACGAACCTCTACGACGGCAAGGCCGCGGCCATAGACGCCGGCGCCGCCGCCGGCCGGCTGACGGCCGAAACCGCGGCGCGCGAGCTGGCGCTGGCCGCCGCGGAGAGGGATTTTTTGATCTCTGAAAGCTCGGCCAAGCAGGCTTATATCTGGTACCGCACGGCCGCGCGCGACTTCGCCTCCCCCCTCAACCCCTGGGCCGGCAGGGCGGAGGCGGAGCTGCCGGCGGCGCTGGCGGCCTGGCGCGCCGAGCTGGAGCGCGGCGGGGCCAGGGTAGAACCCTGGATGCTGGAATAATGCGGGCCTTCAAGCCCGCCATCGGCGCGCTGCTGGCCCCGGCGGCCCTGGCCGCGGTTTGGGCCACGGGCGCCGCGCTGGCTCCGGCCCTGGGCAAGTTCTCCGTCACTTTCCCGCTGCTGGGCGGGGCGCTGGCCTGCCTGCTCTTTCACTGGCTGGGCCGCGGCAGGCGGCTCTACGTAGCGGCGCATGAACTGACCCACGCCCTGGCGGCCGTGCTGACAGGGGTGAAGGTGCGCCGGATAGAGATTAAGAGGAACAGCGGTTATGTGCTGCTGGACTCCACCAACGCTTTCATCTCGCTGGCCCCCTACGTAGTGCCGCTCTATACGCTGGTCGTCGCGGCGCTGTACTGGACGGCGGGGCGCTTCTGGGACGTGCTGCCGCTGCGGCCCTGGTTCCTGGCGGTTGCCGGCTTCACGCTGGCCTTCCACCTGCTGCACACGGCCGACATACTTTCCGGCCCGGTGCAGAGCGACCTCAAGAAGGCGGGCGGCCCGGTCTTCTCGCTGCCGCTGTTGCTGCTGCTCAACTGCCTGGGCCTCGCGACGGCGCTGAAATTGCTCTTCCCCGGGCTGTTGAGCCTGCGCGCTTACGGGGGCGCCGTGCTGCAGGCGCAGGGAGACGCCTACGCCTGGCTCTACGGGGCCGCGATAGAAACGTTCAATACTGCTAGAATATATTTTACGAAATGAAATTGCTGAAACAGATAATGGCCAGGGTGATCTTCCTGCCGCTGATCCTGGCGGCGGGCCTAGCCGCCACGGCCATGTTCACCATCAAGGTGATGTTCGAGCCGGCCGACCTGGAGGCCATTGTCACCAACCAGTTCCAGCAGCTGCTCAAGCGCCCGGTGCAGATAGAGTGGGCCAGGATGTCCTATACCGGCGAAATAAAAGTGAAGGGCCTGCGGGTAACCGAACCGGGCCCGGAGACGATGAACTTCATAGAGGCGGACTATATCTACGCCACCTACCGCTGGCTGCCGCTGCTCAAGCGCCGCATAGAGATAGACAGCGTGGTGCTGGTCTCCCCCTCGATCACGCTGCTCAGGCGCGCCGACGGCACCTGGAACGTGGGGGATATTTTCGCGGCCTACCGCACCGGCGGCGGGCGCAACCTCCTCAACAAGATAGACTCCGCCGAGGTCAAGAGCGGCCGCCTCTCCCTAGCCTACATGTCGTCCAAGGCGCGCTACACTTTCGAAAACTTCAACGCCACGGTCACCGATTTTAAACCCGGCACCGACACGCCGTTCTACGCGTCGGTCTTCTTCAAAAGCAACGCCTTCAAGAAGCCGGTCGACGGACGCATCTACGCCGAGGGCAAGGTGAACTTCGCCGGCTTCAACTGGACCGAAGCCGAGATCAAGGACCTGCGCGCGGACCTGACGCTGCAGGACAAGACGGCCCGCTTCACCGGCGGCATGAAGAACTTCCGGCGGCCAGAGCTGAAATTCGCAGCCGAAACCCCGCTGCTGCGCAGCTCCGACCTGGCCTACCTGTTCAAAGCCCCTTTCAATTTCACCGCCCCGCGCTCTTCCTGGGAGATCTCCGCCGTGTTCACTTCGTCGAAGACGGTGGAGACCCGCCTGTTCACCCGCCCGCTCAACATCAAGGCTGAAGGCGCTTTCGACCTCTCCAAGTCCACGCTCGCCTACGCCTTCACGGTCTCCGCCCCGCCGGTCAAGCTGGACCAGCTCAAGCGCTACGGCGCGGCCCTGCCGGTGGAGGCCCCCTCGGGCCAGGCCCAACTGCGCCTGCGCGTCACCTCCAGGAACGCGGTCCCGGTGCTCTCCAGGCTTTTCGTGAACACCGCGGGCGCCGGCTTCAAGTACCACACCCTCTCCGTCTCCGGCCTGGACGGCGCGGCGCTGATCTCCGAGAACTTCGCCAATAGCTACGCCAACGCGGCCCGAGGCAGACTGGCGCTGGGCCGCAACACCCTCACGGGCCTGAGCCTCAAGACGGACATCGCCAAGTCCGACCTGCTCTTCAATTATTCGGGCAAGTTCAACGCCACGCAGGCCAAGGGCCGCATCCTGGTCAAGCGGGCTTACAGCCCCGAGCGCACGCTGGACTTCGCCGGCTACTCGCGGGACGTGATCTTCGCGGACCTGAAGGCGCTGATCCTGGACATCAAGGACCTGCTGGGCCCGCGCCGCCAGAAGCCGGTTTACGACTCCGAACTGGCCTGGATGCGCACGCTCAAGAACTCCATCCCCAGCGGCTACTCCTCCGCCAAGATCCTCTACAAGACGGGCAACTTCAAGCACGACTACTTCACGGCCGCCGACTTCTACCTCTCCGCCTCGCTCAAGGAGATCACCGGCGACATCGCCAACCTGCGCGGCGACGTGGCGATGCGCTCGGGCAGCGGCACGTTCTACGACGTGCAGCGCAACTCGGAGAAGGACCGGGTCTTCTACATCTTCTCGCTGCCGCTGACCTTCATCCACCGCCTCAACCGCACCGGGGCGCTGAAGTTCGGCTACGAGGTCCGGGACGTCTCCTTCAGCTCCATCGGCGGCGATTATTCCGTGGCCGACGGCAAGGTGCAGATCAGGAACTTCTACATGGAAGGCAAGGAGTTTTCCGCCCACGTCACGGGCTCGCTGGATTTTTCCAACGAAACCATGAACGTAAAAATTTATACAATATCAGGTAAGTATTATTCGATGGGCAGCCTGCCGGAGGCGCTCACGGACGCCAGCGGCAAACCGGCGCTAGCTTTCACGCTGGTCGGCAAGATGGCCGACCCGGAGTTCAAGATGATCAGCCCCAAGGAAAGCAGCGCGGTGATCAAGGAAGCGGCCCGCCGGGGCGTCCCCATAGATTTCGCCCGGATCGACAGCTTTGCAGGAGGAAAAAAATAATGTCCAAGCTCGGCAAATTCGACGTGGTTGGTCTTCTCCAGGAGCATGGCGCCATACTTAACGGCCATTTCCAGATCCCGTCCGGCTTCCATACGCAGACCTACATCCAGCCCTCGCTGGTGCTGCAGTACCCGCACCTGGCCCAGAAAGTGGCCAAGGAGATGGCGGCCAAGTTCCCGCAGGAGATCAACGTGGTGATCTCCCCCTCCGTCGGCTCCATGGCCATAGGCCAGGAAGTGGCCCGCGTCAAGAAGGCCCGCTCCATCTTCACCGAGCGCATCAACGGCGTGATGGTGCTTAAGCGCGATTTCAAGATCTCCGAGGGCGAGCGCGTGCTGGTGGTGGACGACGTGCTGAACTCCGGCCGCATGTGCGGCGAGGCCATCAACCTGGCCCGCGGCTACGGCGCCAAGGTGATAGGCGTGGCGGCCATCGTGGACCGCTCCACCGGCGACCTGACGCTGAACGTGCCGGTGCGCGGGCTCATCTCCTACCCGCTGCAGCTCTTTCCCCCGGACAACTGCCCGCTCTGCCGGCAGAAGCTGCCCCTCACGATCCCCGGGTCCACCGTGCACCACGTGCACGGCCAGGACTAGGACCTATACTCTCCGCCGGGCGGCGGGCGCGAGCCCCCGCCCTTTCCCGTTTTACCTATGAAGACAAAGCACATAGCGCTGCTCTCGGATTTCGGCACCCATGACCCCTTCGTCGGGGCTATGAAGGGCGTGCTGCTGTCCAAGGCCCCCGGCCTGACCATCATAGACATCACGCACCAGATCCCCCCGCAGGACATACAGACCGCGGCTTTCTACCTGATGGCCGCCACGCCCTATATGCCCAAGGGCACCCTGTTCATGTGCGTGGTGGACCCGACGGTGGGCACCGGCCGCGGCATAGTCTGGGCCAGGACCGAGCACCACCAGTTCATCGCCCCCGACAACGGGCTGATCAGCTGGGTGGAACAGAAAGAGCGGATCATAGAAGCCCGCTTTATCAGCAACTCCTCGCTTTTCATGGAGAACATCAGTTCCACCTTCCACGGCCGCGACATCATGGCGCCGGTGGCCGCCGCGATCGCCAAGGGCCTGCCGGAAAAGAAGATAGGCCCCGTCTTCCCCGAATACCGCCGCTTCCCTTTCCCCGCGCCGGTCAAGGCCGGCAACCGGATCACCGGCCAGGTGATAGCCATAGACCATTTCGGCAACGTCGTGACCAACATAAAGCGCGACTACCTGAGCGCGCGGGCCGTCTTTAACATAGCGGACCGCATGATCAAGGGCCTGAAGCTTACCTACGCTTCGGTGCCGGAGGGCGAGGCGCTGGCGCTGGTCGGCTCTTTCGGTTTCCTGGAATTCTCCGTCAGGAACGGCAGTTTCGCAAGGACTTTCGAAGTAAAGATAGGTTCCGTGGTGGAGGCAATAATACTAGATGAATAACCTTAAAATCATGAAACTGCGCCGCGAGGCCGCCAAGCGCAGGACCCCGGGGCGGATCTGGGTCTTCTCCAACGAACTGGAGACCGTGGACACGTCCGTGCCGCCAGGCACGATCTGCGGCCTGGCCTATCCCGACGGCAAACCCGCCGGCGTGGGCTTCTTCAATCCCAAGAGCCTCATCGCCATGCGCCTGCTGGCGCAGGACACGCACCAGCTGCCCGAGGGCTTCATCAAGGAGCGCCTGGCCGCCGCGCTGGCCTACCGCGAGGAGCTGGGCGTGGACCGCGCCTGCCGCCTGAGCTTCGGCGAGTCCGACGGCCTGCCCGGCCTGGTGGTGGACCGCTACGGCGACGCCGTGGTGGTGGAGATCCTGTCCGCCGGCATGGAGCTGCTCAAGGACGAGGTCACCGCAGCGCTGGTGGACCTGCTGCGCCCCAAGGGCGTAGCCTACAAGAACACCCACCAGTTCCGCGAGCTAGAAGGCCTCACCTCCTACGAGGAGACCGCCTTCGGCGTGATGCCCGAGACCGCCGAGATAGAAGAGAACGGCCTCAAGTACCGCGTGGCGATGGCCGGCGGCCAGAAGACCGGCTGGTACTTCGACCAGCGCGAGAACCGCGCCGCGCTCGTGCCCTTCTTCAAGGGCCGCAAGGTGCTGGACCTGCACACCTACCTGGGCGCTTTCGCCATTACCGCGGCCAAGGCCGGCGCCGAGACCGTCTGGGCCGTAGACTCCTCCGAGAAGGCCATAGAGGGCGCGCAGCAGAACGCCGCCCTCAACGGCGTGGAGGACAAGATCGCCTTCCGCAAGGAAAAGGCCGAGCGCCTGCTGGAGGCCATGGAGGCCGGCCAGCTGCCCGAGACGCCGGACTTCATCCTGCTGGACCCGCCGAACATCGTGCGCAACAAGAAGTTCCTGCCGCAGGCGCTCAAGATGCTCTCGCGCATGGCCGGCGCGGCGTTCACGGCGCTGCCCAAGGGCGGCTACCTGGCTGTCTCCACCTGCTCGCACCACATCTCGCGGAGCGTCTTCATGGAGACCATCGCCGCCGCCGCGGCCAAGGCCGGGCGCGAGGCCCTGCTCGTGGACCTGCGCGGCCAGGCCAAGGACCACCCGATCCTGCTCAGCATGCCCGAGACCGAGTACCTGCACTTCGCCCTGCTGCGCGTAGTGTAAGCGCGGGAGCGCAAAAAACGAAAAGGGCCCGAAAGGGCCCTTTTTCTTTTTACGGCGCGCGGCTTAAATAATGCTTTTGACGACTTTGAGGATCTCTGTCTTGCTGGAAGGCTTGGTGATATAGGTTTTGGCGCCGTAGGAGATGGCCTGCTGTATCTCGTTAATGCTGCCCTCGACGGTAAGCATCACCACCTGACAGCCCTTGGAGACCTTGTCTTCCTTGATCGCCTTGCAGGCCCGCAGGCCGTCCATCACCGGCATGTGGATGTCGAGCATCACCAGCGCGGGCAGTTCCTTGCGGGCCAGTTCCACCGCCTCCTGGCCGTTCTCGGCCTTGATGACCTGGTAGCCCTCGGCCTCGAGCATGGAGCTGAGGGTCTCGAGCATCTCGTTATCGTCGTCGGCTATGAGGATCTTGTTGTGGAGGGGCATAAGCTTCTCCCGAAATGGAAAATGCCGCGGGTTGGGATCGAACCAACGACACCTGGTTTTTCAGACCAGTGCTCTACCACTGAGCTACCGCGGCATATGTGGTAAGTACTACCCACCAATAATAGCATTTTTTGAAAAAGCGTTAAAAGACACTCTTCAAAATTCCGCCGCCGCGGCGGCTCCTTTCGCGCGGTCCCGCCGCGCCCGCCCGCCGGCGGGGTCGGGAGAAAAGCGGCTTTTGCTACAATATCAGCATGGAAAAGAATCCGGCGATAGCGGAGATAGTGATGCAGAGCCTGGCGCAGTCCTGCGAGGTCTTTTTCGTCACCGACGCCGAGGGCGTCATCATTTACGCCAATCCCGCTTTCGAGGCGCTCACCGGCTACGCCCGCGCCGAAGTCGTCGGCAAGAATCCCCGCCTGCTCAAGAGCGGCGAGAACCCTCCCCAGGTCTACGCCGCCATGTGGGCGGAGTTGAAGGCCGGGCGGCCCTGGACCGGCCGCCTGCGCAACCGCCGCAAGGACGGCTCCGTCTATCTCGACGAGCAGCGCATCTGCCCGGTAAAAGATTCCGCCGGCAGGGTTAAATACTATTTCTCCACCCGCCGCGACGTGACCCGCGAGCTGGAGCTGGAAAGCCAGCTGGGGCAGAGCCAGAAGATGGAATCCCTGGGCCTGCTGGCCGGCCAGATCTCCCACGACTTCAACAACCTGCTTACCGTGATCATCGGCTCGATGGAGCTCATCATGGAGGACCTCAAGCCCGGTTCCATCGGGCACAAGCTCTCCACGGAGATCCTGCGCTCCTCGAAAGAGTCGACCGCGATGATAAAGAACCTGATGGTCTTCGCGCGCCGCCACGACAGCCACCCCGTGGCCACCGTGCTCAACGAGCCCGTCAACGAGATGAAACTGCTGCTCGACAGCCTGCTGGGCAAGGGCGTGACCGTGGTCTACGAACTAGACGAGGCCCTGGCCCCGGCCAAGCTAGAACCGGAGAACTTCAAGCAGGCCATCATGAACCTGGCCATCAACGCCAAGGACGCGATGGACGGCAAGGGCGCCATTTCGATCAAGACCTATAACTCCGGCCCCGAAGGCGTCCCGGCCGCCCTGCTCGGCGGCGCCTACGCCGTCTTTGAGATCGCGGACACCGGCCCCGGCATCCCGCGCGACGTGCTGCCGCGCATGTTCGAACCTTTTTACACCACCAAACCCAAGGGCAAGGGGACCGGCCTCGGCCTCTCCACCGTCTACGGGATGGTGCACCAGAACGGCGGCCACATTTTCGCCGCCAATCGCCCGCAGGGCGGCGCCGTCTTCACCATCTACTTCCCCGTCTCTGCTTGACCGCCCCGTCGTCCGGGCCGGGCCCGGAGCGAAAGGCCCTTGACAGAAAAAAATTATAGTGGTATAGTTATACCATAATACTTGTTAGCGCCAGGACCCATATGCAGACCATACTAAAACTCTCGGAAGCCGCGGTCATAGCCCTGCACGCGGCCGACTACATGGCCCAGCGCCAGGGCCTCAGCTCCGCGCAGGAAATGGCCCAGAGGCTCGGGGTCTCCTATAACCACCTTTCCAAGGTACTGCAGCAGCTGACCAAGGCCGGCCTGGTAAGCCCGGTGCGCGGCCCCAAGGGCGGCTTCGCCCTCTCCCCCGCCGGCAAGAAAGCCACGGTGCGCGCCTACATCACCGCCATAGACGGCGCGCCCGCCCTGCACGACTGTCTGATGAAGTCCAAAGTGTGCCGCCACACGACCTGCCTGTTCGGCAGATTCCTGCACGAGACCAACAAGCGGTTCGAGGCGGTGCTGGACGGCAGGATCTCGGAGTTTTCCAAGCGCAAGTAATTTAGGTTAGGTTAATATAAAAGGAGATCAATAATGAGCGACAATATGTTCTGTTACCAGTGCGAGCAGACGGCGAAAGGCACGGGGTGCACCGTGCAGGGCGTCTGCGGCAAAGACCCGGAAACGGCCAAGATGCAGGACCTGCTGCTCTGGCAGGCAAAGGGCATAGCGCAGTACGCGCACCAGGCCGCCAAGGCCGGCAAGCGCGACCGCGCCATAGACTTATTCGTGGTCGAAGCCCTGTTCACCACGATCACCAACGTCAACTTCGACCCCAAAAATCTGGCGCAGCAGATACAAAAAGGCCAGGAAATTAAGGCTAAGGCCCGCGCCCTGGCCGGCAACCCCGACCTGGAAGGCCCTGCCGCCTGGACCGCTCCCGCCGATTACGCTGCCCTGCTGGCCGAGGCACCCGAGAGGGGCATCGAGGCCCGCAAGAAGGCCCTCGGCGACGACGCCGCCGGCCTGCAGGAACTGCTCACCTACGGCCTCAAGGGCATGGCCGCTTACGCGGACCACGCGCAGGTGCTCGGTCAGGAAGACGAAAAGATCTACGCCTTCTTCCACGAAGCCCTGGACTTCCTTACCCGGTCCAACCCGACGGTAGACGAACTGGTAGGCTACAACCTGAAGTGCGGCGAGGTGAACCTGCGCGTGATGGAACTGCTCGACACGGCCAACACCACCGCCTACGGCCACCCCGTCCCCACCGCGGTGCGGATCAACCCCCTCAAGGGCAAGGCGCTGCTCGTCAGCGGCCATGACCTGAAGGACCTGGAGAATATCCTCAAACAGACCGAGGGCAAGGGCATCAACGTCTACACCCACGGCGAGATGCTGCCCTGCCACGGCTACCCCGGCCTCAAGAAATACAAGCACCTGGCCGGCAACTATGGCGGCGCCTGGCAGGACCAGCAGAAAGAATTCGACGCCTTCCCCGGCTCCATCGTGATGACCACCAACTGCATCCAGCGGCCGCTGGACGGCTACAAAGCCCGCATCTTTACCACCGGCCTGGTGCAATGGCCCGGCGTGACGCACCTCAAGAACGGCGAGTTCGGCCCGGCGGTGGAAGCCGCGCTGGCGGCCCCCGGCTTCACCGAGGACGGCGACCCCAAGACCATCCTGGTGGGCTTCGGCCACAATGCCGTGATGGGCGTGGCGGGCACCGTGATCGACGCGGTCAAAGCCGGCAAGCTCAAGCACTTCTTCCTCATCGGCGGCTGCGACGGGGCCAAACCCGGCCGCAACTATTACACCGAATTCGCGGAGAAGGCCCCTAAGGACACCGTGGTGCTGACGCTGGCCTGCGGCAAGTTCCGCTTCAACAAGCTGGAGTTCGGCGACATCGGCGGCATCCCCCGCCTGCTCGACATGGGCCAGTGCAACGACGCCTACTCGGCCATCCAGGTGGCGGTGGCGCTGTCCAAGGCCTTCAACGTGGGCGTCAACGACCTGCCGCTGTCGATGATACTCAGCTGGTACGAGCAGAAAGCCGTCTGCATCCTGCTGACGCTGCTGCACCTCGGCATTAAGAACATCCGCCTCGGCCCGACGCTGCCGGCCTTCGTGACCCCGGCCGTGCTGAAGGTGCTGGTGGAGAAGTTCAACATCATGCCCACCACGACCGCGACTAAGGACCTGGAAGCCATACTCGGCGCTAAAGCCAGCGCTTAACAGCTAGCAAACGGGGCGGGGCCGGAGAGGAGAGACTCTGGCCCCGCCCTTTACTATAATAACCTCATGAAACCCACGCGCGCCTTCCTGGAGCAGACCTACAAGAAAATGAACCGGGCGGAGTATATACACCCGGACCCGCTGGAATTCGTCTGGCGCTACCAGCGCGCCGCGGACCGCGAGATAGTCGGGCTGATAGCGGCCTGCCTGGCCTATGGCAACGTCAACCAGATCCTCAAAAGCGTGGAGAAAGTGCTGGCCCCGATGGGCAAGGCCCCGGCAGCCTGGGTACGTAATACGCCGCCGGCCGAGATCAGAAAAGGCCTCGCCGGGTACAAACATCGTTTTACCACCGGCGCGGAGATGGCCGTTTTCCTGCTCAACATTAAACGCTCGCTGAAAGGGTACGGCTCGCTGCAAAGACTTTTTCTCAAAGGGTACCGTTCGGAGGACCCCACCGTTGAGCAGGCCCTCTACCGCTTTATAGACGCCTTCAACGCCGAGGCCTGCGCGCCCACCCTGACGCCCTGCACCGCGCTCAAGAGCTCGTTCAAGCGGGTGAACCTGTTCCTGCGCTGGATGGTAAGAAAGGACGCGGTGGACCCGGGCGTTTGGACCGGGGTATCCCCCTCCAAACTGATCATCCCGCTCGATACCCACATGCGGCAGGTCTCGATGGGGATGGGCATTACCAAAAGAAAGGACACCTCCATGAAGACCGCCGTGGAGATCACGGCCTTTTTCTCCGGCGTAAACCCGGCCGACCCGGTCAAGTACGACTTTGCGCTGACCCGCGCCGGCATCAGGGGCAACAATGTCTGATTTTTAGTAGAATATTAACACTCTCTGTTACTGCCGGTGGGGGCCGGCAGCGGCTCACATATATCTTAGGAGGATCCAAATGAATCTTAAAGGTTCCAAGACCGAGAAGAATCTGCTTGCCGCCTTCGCGGGCGAATCTCAGGCGCGCAACCGTTACAACTACTTCGCGGGCGCCGCGAAAAAAGAGGGCTACGTGCAGATAGCGATGGCCTTCGAAGAAACCGCCGACCAGGAGAAGGAGCACGCCAAGCGCTTCTTCAAGTTCCTTGAGGGCGGCGAAGTCTCCATCACCGCCACCTTCCCCGCCGGCGTCATCGGCAAGACCGCCGACAACCTGAAAGCCGCCGCCGACGGCGAGAACCACGAATGGGGCAGCATGTACCCCGATTTCGCCCGCATCGCCCGCGAGGAGGGCTTCGAGCCCGTGGCCAAGGCCTTCGACTACATCGCCGTGGCCGAGAAGCAGCACGAGGCCCGCTACCGCGGCCTGCTCAAGAACGTGGAAGAGGGCAAGGTGTTCAAGAAGGACGCCCCGGCCACCTGGCGCTGCATCAACTGCGGCTACACGCACGAGGGCGAAGCCGCCCCCGAGAACTGTCCCGCCTGCGCGCACCCCAAGGCCTATTTCGAAACGCTGGCCCAGAACTGGTAAAGGACTAAATGGAAGACACCAACAACGAGGAAACAAAGAAAGAGGCGGTAAAGCGCACCGTGACGATGCAGGGCCGCCCGATGGTCCTGGCCGGCGACGAGATAAAGGTGGGCATGCCCGCCCCCGACTTCAAGGCGACCGACAACGACATGCTGCCCATGAAGTTCTCGCGCTCCTACGGCGGCAAAGTGGCCGTGATCGTGGCCGTCCCCTCGCTGGACACCTCGGTCTGCGACCTGGAAGCCCGCCGCTTCAACAAGGAAGCCGAGATCCTCGGCCCCGACGTGGGCGTGCTGGTGGTCAGCATGGACCTGCCGTTCGCGCAGCGGCGCTGGTGCGGAAGCGCCGGCATCAAGGCCGTGCGCGTGTTCTCGGACTACCAGAAGGCGGATTTCGGCAAGGCCTGGGGCGTGCTGATAAAGGACCTGCGCCTGCTGGCCCGCGCCGTGTTCATAGTGGACAAGGACGGCATCGTGAAGTACGCGCAGATCGTCCCCGAAGTTTCCCAGGAACCTAATTACGACGAAGTACTGACCGCGCTCCGCGCGCTGGTATAATCATTATCGAGGCTTCGCCTCGATAGAGGGGTAAGGAGGATAAAATGGCTGAAAGAAGAGAAGTTTACAAATGCGACGCCTGCGGCAACATCGTGGAAGTGCTCCACGGCGGGCCCGGCGTGCTGGTCTGCTGCGGCTCCGACATGAAGGCGATGTTCGAGAACACCTCGGACGGCGCCAAAGAGAAGCATGTGCCGGTCATAGAGAAGACCGAAAAGGGCGTCAAGGTAAAGGTGGGCTCCGTGCCGCACCCGATGCTGGCCGAGCACTTCATAGAGTGGATCGAGCTCGTGGCCGACGGCCAGGTCTTCAGGCAATACCTGCAGCCCGGCCAGGCGCCCGAGGCGACCTTCTGCCTGTGCTTTACGCCCAAGACGCTGGAAACCCGCGAGTACTGCAACCTGCACGGCCTCTGGAAGGCCTGATGAGCGCTTCGCTGGCCTACGCGGAAGCCCTGTCAGCGGCGGTGCGGGTCGAGGAGAACGGGGCGCTTTTCTACAAGAAAGCCGCCGCCGGCGCTTCCGACCCGGCCGCGGCGGCGGTCTTCGCCAAGCTGGCCGAGATGGAAGAGGAGCACCGCAGCTATTTCAGCGCCCTTAAACTGGAACTGGAACAGCGCGAAGCCCTCTTTCTCAACGACCCCAAAGGCGAGTACGCGGCCTCCATAAAGGCGCTGGCCGACTCCGGGGTCTTCGGCCTGGCCGGCGACCCGGCCGCCTTCTTCGAAGGCGCCAGGACCACGAGAGAGGCGGTGAAGTTCGCTATCGGCGTAGAGAAAGATTCGATAGTCTTCTACCTGGGCCTGCAGGAGGCCATGGTAGACAGGGAAGAAGCCGACAAAGTGGGCGGGATCATCAAAGAGGAGCTGCGGCACCTCGCGATACTTACCGGCCTGCTGAAAAAGATAAAAGAGTAAATATCCAGGAGGAAGAATGAAAAAGTACGTCTGCAAGCTTTGCGGTTATGTTTACGATCCCGCTGTCGGCGACCCCGACAACAACATCCCCCCCGGCACGCCCTTCGAGAAGCTGCCCGAGACCTGGCTCTGCCCGGTCTGCGGCGCCGGCAAGTCGGAATTCGAAGTAGAGAACTAGAGCCTGAAAAGAAAAAGGCGGCGGAGGTGTTCCCTCCGCCGCCTTATTTTTTAGCCGGTCAGCGCGCCGGGGCCCAATCAGCCAGCCCGGCCCCTTCGGTTATCTTTAAAAACCTATCGGCGGCCACGTTCCTGTAAACCGCCTCGCCGGTAATCCAGCCCACTTCTATAGAATCCGCCCGGTCGGCCTTGCCCAGGCCGAAATGCAGCAGCTGCTCGTCGGCCAGGCCGGCGTGGCCTTGGGAGGTATGTATTTCCCTGGTCTGCAGCAGACGCCCGGCTTTAACCGTCACCCTCACGCCGACACCCCCCCGGTTGGTAGCCCCGGCCCCGCGGCCCTCCAGTTTTATAGTCAGCCAGTGATTGCCGTTGGCCAGGCCGTTGCGCAGCAGCGCCGGCGCCGGCAGCGGCCCGCGCCTGTGCGCCGGCTGGCGCATCCAGGACTTGCCCGCCAAAATATCCAGGTCGCCGTCGCGGTCATAGTCGGCCACCGATACGCCGCCGGAACTTTCCCACTCCAACCCGGCTTCAGCGGTAATGTCCCTGAATTTGCGGAGTTTGACCTGCCTGAACAAGCGCAGGTACTGCCCGTCGGGATAGTCGCCGCTGGCCAGCAGCAGGTCAAGGAGCCCGTCGTTGTCGAAGTCGGCCCAGGAGGCCCGCATGTCCCCCTGGTTCCAGTTGCGGGTATCCTGGTGCACGCGGTAGAGCAGCTCCGGGCGGCGGCGGAAGGCGAAACCTTTCTTTTTGCCCTGGTTCTCCAGCACGCTCGAGCGGTCCGAGGCTTCGCCCGCCCAGCCGTGCGTGATCTCGGCCAGGAAGACGTCCAAGTCGCCGTCGTTGTCGTAGTCGGCGCAGGCCGCCGAGAAGGTATTGCCGTGCGAGCGCCATTCCGGCTCCGGTTTTCTCTTTACCCCTTCGGGGTAGCGGCCGTGGCGCACTGCGTCCCCGTCGAAGCCGGACTCCGGGCCGGCGTCCCTGAAAGTGCCGTTGCCGTTGTTGCGCCACAGGCGGTTGCCCTGGCGCCCGTAGGCGGGAACGAGCAGGTCAACCAGCCCGTCATTGTCCCAGTCGCAGTGGGATACGCCGTAAACCGGCCGGCTGGAATCCGGCCGCCCTTCCGTGGCCGTGGTCAGCAGCCCGGCCGCGGCCGTGGTCTCCTCGAACATGCCGTTGCCCAGACCTTTATACAGCCGGCTCGGGTAGCAGAGGAAGGAAACGCCGTACTCGCGGTACCAGTTGCCGGCATACAGGTCCAGCACGCCGTCGTTGTTGTAATCCAGGAAAGCCGCCGAGGTGGTGGTTTCGGGCGGATTTTCTACTCCGGCCCGCTCCAGATGGACGAAGCGGCCGGCCCCGTCGTTGAGCAGCAGCGCGGAGCGCAGGCCGTCGTCCGGGGTCTCATAAACAGGGTTGCCGTCGGCGCCCCGCGTTATCTCCCCCGCCGGCGAGGCCTTGGGCTTCTCGAACTCGCTATAGCGGGCGCTAAAGACGTCCAGGTCCCCGTCGTTGTCGGCGTCGCCGAACACCAGGGCGCTGCCGGCGCGGGGGGCGGTGCTCGGCGCGGGGGCGGCGTTCAGGCCGGACTCCGCCGTGAAATCGTAAAAGGCCCTCCCGGCGCCGGCCGCCGGGGTGCTGAGAAAGACATAAGTGTTTTTGCCGCCGTGGGTGCTGCCCAGCACGACGTCCGGCCAGCCGTCTCCGTTGAGGTCCGCCCAGGCCGGGTTCTGGGCGCTGACGCCGGCCAGCCCGGCCGGCGCGGCCTCGTCGGTAAAGCGCCGTCCCTCCCCCGCCCGCAGCGCCGCCGGGGCCAGCAGCAGGCAGCACAGCAGCGCCTTCACCGCTTCACCGCCAGGGCTTTCAACTTATCCAGGTCCGCGCGGAAGGCTGCCTCTTTAAGCAGCGCGGCGTAAACCGCGTCGCCCAGCAGCTTACCGGCCTCGATGTCGGAGGGATGATGCACGCCTCCGATGACCCGGTTCAGGGCGGCCCGGTCCGAGCGGGCCAGGAACTCCTCGCGGCGGTCCGGCGCGACGTCGGCCAGCAGCAGCGCGAAAAGGCGTGAAACGGCCGCGTGGCCGCTGGGATAGGAGAGGCCGGAGACCTTGCCCAGGCAAGGCTTGAGGCCCTTGTCCCGCCTGAAGGGCCGCTGGCGGGCGTAGCGCTTCTTGGCGGCATCTACCGCCATGCCGCCGTCGAAGTAGACCTGGAAGAGGATCTTGGAGGCGTCCGGCGGCAGCGGGTCGGGGAAAGGCGAGACATCGCCGAAAAAAGCGTTATACTCGGCCCTGGCCTGGGCGAGCGCCGCCCCGCAATCCTCCGCGGTGCGCCGGGCCTGCCAGTCGAAGAGAGTTTCGAGGTCTTTCCTGTCCTCGGGGGAACCCGGCGCCGGAGGCGCGGGCACGGCCCCGAGCACGCTGGCCGCCGCCACGTAGTGATGGTCGGGGCCGAAGAGCTTATAGAGGTAGAACTGGGCGTAGCCGCAGCCCGACAGCAGCAACGCCGCCAGGCCTATGGCCAGGTGTTTGCGTAAATTCATGCTAAAAGTATACAAACTACCGCGGCCGGAATAAATCCGGCGGCGGCGTTACTCGGCCCGCAGCGCGTCGGCGGGCTTCAGCCCGGCGGCCACCCAAGCGGGGTAGATGGCGAAAGCGAAAGCCGTGACGGCGGCTATCAGGATGGAGATGAGCGGCATCCAGGGCTTGATGGGGCTGGCCCCCATGCCCAGAATAACCTTCAGCGGCACGCCCCAGAGCCAGCCGAGCGCCGACCCCAGCACGCCGCCGATGAGGCCCAGCAGCACCGCCTCCACCATGAACTGCAGCATGATGTCGCTGCGGCTGGCGCCCACGGCGCGGCGTATGCCTATTTCTTTAGTGCGGGCGAATACGGTGGCCAGCGTGACGTTCATGATGCCGATGCCGCCGGCGATGAAGGCCAGCATGCCCAGCGAGATCGTCACGAAGGCGTCCTTGAGCCTGGCCGCCATGTTCTTGCGGATCTCCTCCAGCTGGTTCTCCACCAGGAAGAAGTCGCCGTCGCCGAAAGTGATCTTTAGAAAATTATTAACCTTGCGCAGGGCGTCGTCGAACCCGGCCTCGGGCCCGGCGTCGATGCTCACCTCCAGCTGGCCGCCGCCGCGCACTATGCCGTAGTTGGCGCCGGTGGTGACAGGAACGAGCACCTTGGTCTGCTCGCGGTAACCGCTGAAGCCCTGCAGGCGCCTGGAGTGCGGGAATTCCTCCGCCACGCCGATGACGGTGAACGTGATGCCGTCTATCTTTACCGTCTTGCCCAATAGGTCGTTGTGCGTGAGCAGCGTATCGAAGGCGTTGCCGGTGCTGTAGGCCTTGCGGGAGATCTTCTCGGCGGGCGGCGGGGGCGCCCTGCGTATCAGCACGCAGACGCGCAGCTTTTCCTCCATGTCGTGCCAGTTAAAGAAGCGGCCGCGGAGGGTGTAGCCGAAGTCGCGCTTCATCCACTCGGGCGTCACGCCGGCCACCGAGGCCACCAGGCGCTCACCCTGGTATTCCATAACGTTGCGCCAGGAGCGGGCCTCGCCGGAGATCATGTGGAACTCCGGCGCCTGCTCGCGCAGCTTCTTGAGCTGGTCGTAGCCAAAGGAGGGCGGCTCCACGTAGTCGTCGGGCGAAGAGTAGCTGGCGGCCTGGTTCTGAATGATGCGCATGCGGGCCAGGCCGGAGAACTCGCGCTGGCGCTCCAGGCGCTCATAGGTATGAAAAATGGCCGAGAAGGCGTCTATGAAGACCACGGAGCCTAC
The DNA here is from genome assembly GCA_050174915.1 of Elusimicrobiales bacterium. Lineage (GTDB taxonomy): Bacteria > Elusimicrobiota > Elusimicrobia > Elusimicrobiales > UBA9959 > UBA9959. The sequence continues at coordinate 223,732 of JBFXJL010000006.1, forward strand.
CGCGATGGCCAGGAAGCTGAGCACGGAACGGGTCTTGTGGGCCCAGATCTCCGCCGCCCCGCTGCGCGCCGCGTTGAGCAGTGCCCGGATCATGATTCTATCCTCCCGTCGCGCATCCTGATGTTGCGCCCGGTGCGGGCGGCCAGTTCCTTGTCGTGGGTGACCATGACTATCGTGATGCCCTCGGCGTTGAGGGCGAACAGTGAATCCATGATCTCGCGGCTGGAAACGGAGTCCAGGTTGCCGGTAGGCTCGTCGGCCAGGATGATCCTGGGGGAATTGGCCAGCGCGCGGGCGATGGCCACGCGCTGCCGCTCGCCGCCGGACAGTTCCAGCGGCGTCTTTTTTTCTTTCCCGTGCAGCCCGACGCGCGCCAGCAGTGCCGCGGCCCGGGCGCGCATCTCGTCGCCGCCGGCGCCGGCGTAGCGCAGCGGCAGGCAGACGTTCTCCAGCGCGGAGAGCCGGTTGAGCAGGTGGAAGGACTGGAAGACGAAGCCGATCTCGTCGCGGCGGGTGCGGGAGCGTTCCTCGTCGGAAAGGGTGAACACGTCGCGGCCGTTGAGGCGGTAGGCGCCGCCGGAAGGTTCGTCGAGCAGGCCGATGATATTGAGCAGCGTGGACTTGCCGCAACCCGACGGGCCGGTCACCGATACGAACTCGCCGGGCTTGATCCCGAAAGAAATCCCGCGCAGGGCCGGCCAGCCGGACTTGCCGCCCTCGTAGACCTTGGCCAGGTCCGAGCAGTGTATGGTCATTTGAGGGACTCCGGCAGGGCGGTAAAGAGCTTGTCCCCGGCTTTTACCGCGCCGGCCAGTTCCACCTCGGTCTCGGAACGCAGGCCGGGATACACCTGCAGCTTTTCAGCCTCGTAGCCCTCGAGCTGGCGGTAGACATAATAATTCAGGCCTTCCTGGAACAGCGTCTCGATAGGCGCCTTCAGCACGCCTTTCTTGGCGTTCAGGTTGGCCGTCACCACCGCGCTCATGCCCACGCGCATCTTCTGGCTGGTGCGGTCGAGGGTGATGACCACGCGGAACACGCGGCTGCTGTTGCCCCACGGGCTGTTCTTGGTGTCGGCCGTGGGCGCGATCACGTCGATGCGGCCGGCGAACTTCTCGCCAGGGATGGCCGTGAAGGTGACCGAGACCGGCATGCCCTGGCGCAGCTTGAAGATGTCCACCTCGCTGATCTTGAGGTTGACGGCCAGGGTCTTCATGTCAACGATGCGCGTGACGCAGGTGGAAGCCGCGTCGATGCGCTTGCCGGCGCGGATCTCCTCGTCGCCGGTGGAGTAATAGTTGCGGCTCACGCAGCGGGTCAGCAGGCCGTCGCGGGTGGCCGTGACCGGCACCGGCACGTACTGGTCGGACTCCAGGCGCTCGCCGCCCTTGAACATCATGATCTTCTCGCCCTTCTTGACGTATTCGCCCTCTTTACGCAGGACCTCCACGATGAAGCCGCGGCCGGGCGGGAACACGTCCACCGCGTCGCGCGAGACCAGTTCCCCGGACTCCTGCAGGTCCAGCTTCAGGTCTCCGGTCTCGGCGGTCTTGAGGAATTCGGCCAGGTCCTGCCGCACCAGCATTTTTTTGTAGCGCGCGTAGCCGGCGAAGACCAGCGCGCCTATCACGGCGAGCGTCACTATCCACAGCGAGTGTTTTCCGATGCGTTTCATAGTTCTCCCGTTACTCCCAGATCTTTTCGCCCATCAGCACTTTGTAATTGGCCAGCGCCAGGTCCAGGTCGTTCAAGGCCGTGATCTGGCTGTTGCTGGCGTCGAGGTACTTAGTCTGCGAACTGTCGAGCTGCAGCGAAGAGGCCCCACCCAGGGAATACTCCGAAAGCAGGTTATCGGTGGTGGCGTTCAGCGCCTTTACCTGGAATTCCAGCAGCTGCCGGGACTTCACCTGCAGCGCGATGTCCGTCTGCGCGGAGAGCACCCCGGTCTTGAGCGTGCGCTCCGAGTCTTCCAGGTCCAGCTCGGCCGCCTTCAGCGCGTACTCCTGCGTGCGGACATCCAGGTAATTCTGCGCCCCTAGGAAGCCGAAAGGGAAGGAGAGAGAAGCGCCGAGGCGGTACGACGGGTTGCCGTCCCAGGAGCCGCCGGGGGTGCCGAGAATGCCCAGCGCGGTCTTGGTCCAGGCGGCGTCCACGCGCAGGCGCGGCAGGCTGGCCAGCACGGCGGAGCGGTTGGTGATGCGCGTCTTTTCCAGCGCCAGCCGCTGCCGGCGCAGCGCAAAGTTGTCCCGCAGCGCCCGGGCCACGTCCTCCCTGGGCAGCGGCAGGGCTATCTCGGCGGAAGTGGTGCTGACCTCAACCGCCTGCGCCGCCTCCGGCTCGGCGTTGATGAGCTCGTTGAAGGCCATCAGCGCCTTTACCGCCGCGGCCTCGGCCTGCGCCAGCGACAGTTCGCTCTGCAGCTTGTCGCCCTCGCTCTGCGTCACCTCTATCTTGCTGCGCGTGCCTGACTGGAACTGTTCGTTGGTGTCCTTGTACTGGCGCTCGCGGGTGGTCAGGTTGGCCTTGGACGTCAGGATCCTCTTTTGCGCCGAGTAGAGGGAGTAGAAGCGGCCCAGGGCCTTTATCGCCTCGTTCTGCCGGGCTATGTCCAGCGTCAGCCTGGCGTGGGCATAATCCAGGCGGGCCGTCGTGACCCGCTTGAGCGGGCTGTTCGCGGAATCGTAGAGGTTCCAGTTGGCCGACAGGCTGGAAGAGACGTCCCCCCGCTCGGCGCGCAGGCGGGGCTCCTGGTCGTCATAGAAAGGCATGGCCGCGCTCAGATTGAACGCGGGCAGCGCCGCGTCCAGCAGCGAGGAGCGGTAATTGTTCTCGGCCTGGTGGAAGGTCTGCTCTGCCCGGCGCATGGCGGGCGAGGCGTCGATGACGGCTTTGATATAGGTCTTAGGAGTGAACGGCACGGCAGCCGTCTGAGTGGAAGCGGATGCCGTCTGCGCGGGAGAGCCAACCGGCTGCGTGGAAGCGGCCACCGCCTGCGCGGAAGCGGCCGCCGCCCCGAGAAGGCCGCAGAGGGCGGCCAGGGGCAGGCACAGGCCGCGGTAAGGATGGTTTTTTTTGATCATAGTTGTAAGGCCCGTACCAGGGCTCGTTTTAGTCGAAGCAATTTTCATGCCAACCCCTGAGCAAGGACTTCCCCATGTGGACGGCCCTTGAGCCGCCACGAACATTTTCATATGAAAATATATATTTCAATTGAAAATACTGCCCGGCTACTGGTAAGCCCCCAGGGATTCCCTGATAGTGGTAAGCAGCAGGGGGCATTCCGGGCAGTCGGCCCCCGAGCGCTGCGCGTAGCCCAGGTACAGGTCGGCCTCTTTATACATCTTCAGTTCGAAACAGACCATGCCCATCTGCTTGGCGGTTGCCGCCAGCACCGGGCGGGGAGCCTTGACCTTCAGCGCGGCCTTGAGGGCGTCGTAAGCCTTGCGGTAGTCGCCTTTGCCGCTGTAGGCGGCGGCCAGCGCGTTGTAATAGGTGTGGTTCTTCTCCAGTCCCCCGGCCTTCTCCAGCAGTTCCACGGCCTCGGCGTGGCGGCCCAGGTCTATGTAAGCGCCGGCCAGGGCGAGGAACACCGCCGGCCCCGAGCCGCCGGTCTGCACCGCCAGCTCGGAAAGTTTCAGGGCCTTTTCGGCGTCGCCGCCGCGGCCGTAAACAGCGGAAAGGGCCGCGTAGATATCAGCGCGCAGGGCCGGCTTGATGCCGGCCGAATTGATCGCCGGGAGGGCGGCCTCCAGGTCGCCCCGCTCTCGCTCGTGCAGTTGCTGCCTGGCGTACAGGCGGGAGCGCTTGAAAAGCGCTTCGGTCTTCTTGTCGCCGCCGCCCCACTTGACCACGAAAGTGCAGGCCTCCATGGCCGGGCGCCCCTCGCCCGAGAGACAGGCCTCCTGCTGCGTGTTGCTCATCACCCTCAGCGATGCGTAACCGGCGGCCACAGCGGCCAGGGTCATCAAGGCCCATTTAACAATGTTGCTCATGGTTTATCTCCGCCGGCGCGCTCGTACAGGCAATCGGCTTCCTCGTTGCGGCCTTCCCTGTCGAACAGGGCCGCCAGGCTGCGTATGCCCGCCTGGTCGCCGGCCAGGTCGTAAAGAAAAATGGAATGACCGGCGGTGAAGACCGGCTTGCGCTCCTTGAGCCAGGCGAAGCTGCCCTTGTCGGGGTAGTACGTGCCCTGGAGGTTGGTAGCGGAAACCGCCAGCAGCAGGTCCCGCAGGCCGCAGACACGCTCGCCGGTGCCGCGCATCTCCACGTTGGAAACCAGGCCCAGCGGCGCGTACTTTATGCCGTAGGCCTCGGGCCGGGCCGTGCCGAAATAAGCGAAGACCACGGGCGGGTTCCCCCGCTCCCCGAGATAAGCCGCGAGGCTTTTGACGTCCTGGCCCCAGTCCAGGTTGGAATCCACGAAATACTTATACCCCTGGGACGGACCGCCGGAGAGCTGATTGAAATAGGCCAGATAATGCGGGTGGGCCGTCAGCGCCGAAACAGGTATCAGGACGGCGATTATGCCGGCCAGCCAGGCGCGGCGCCCGTCGATGGCCGCGAGCCGCGCCAGCGCCAGGCCGGTCAGCGCGGCCAGGAAAGGCATTACCGGCATTACGTGACGGTAGCCTATCTGCACCTTGGCGGTCAGCGCCGCGGCGAAGAAGATCGCGGGCGGCAGCAGCAGCCACAGGTAGTCCTTACGGAATTTCTTTACCGCAACCCAGACCCCGAGCGCGGCCGCGAGCAGCACCAGCAGCGGGGTCTTGAGCGCTACCGCGGCGGGGAAATACCACCAGACGCCGCCCAGGGTATTGCGGCCCATCACAAAAGAGGACCGGCCCGCCTCCAGCCGGTTGAGCGTGGCCCAAAGCCCGTCCCAGTACAGCCCCAGGTCGAATTTGTAGACCAGCGCCGCCGTCAGCAGGCAAGCCGCGGCGTACAGGGTTATGTAGCCCAGCAGCCGGGACAACTTCATCCTCGGCCAGAAATGATTGTCGGCCAGCCAGAAGGCGGCCACCAGGGGCGGGACTATGAACATGCTGAACTTGGAGACCAGCGCCAGGCCCGAGACGGCGCCCGTGAGGGCGGCCCACAGCCAGAGCCGTTCCCCTTTTTTTCCTTTCCCTCCCCCGGCCGGCTTGGCGGCCGTAAAAAGCCAGCCCAGGGCGAAGGCTCCGAAATAGAAAGCCGAAGCGGCGGCGTCGGTGCTGATCAGCGCGTGGTTAGAGATGAAGACCGGCATACCGGCGAAGGCGCAGAGCGAGAAAGCGGCGGCGGCCGGCGACTCCAGCCGCGACATCATCAGCCAAAGCAACCCGGCCAGCACGGCAGTCCAGACCAGGAAAGTGAAGACCCTGGCCGTGTTCAGCAGCCGCTCGTGCGGCACCCTGTTCTGGTAAAGGAAGAGGTCGCCGTAACTGTAGGGCATGAAATTGGCGAAATAGGGATGACCGGTAAAGGATTGAGGTTTCAGGGCGAGCAGAGGCAGCGCCGACAGCATCTCCGAGAACGGCGGGTGGTCCATGATGTTCATCACGTAACGGCCGGTGTGCAGGTAGGAGTACCCGCTGGCCAGGTGGACGGTCTCGTCATAGGTGGCCGCCGAGGAGCGGATGAAGGAAAAGCCGGCGAAAAGGTGGAAGGCCAGCGCGGCGGCCGCGAGTAGCGCGGGGAACAGCTGTTTCTTGGCCATGATTTCTATATGATACTAAATTCCGGTTTCCGCCTCCCCCGTTTGCCCCTTCCGTTGTGATAAAATATAAGCAGGATGGAGGACTGGATAAAAACTCTTATCGCCGCTTTGCTCGTGATACTCGCAGCGGCCGGCGCCCGGGCTCTGGACTGGACCGCCATTTTCGGCGCTCCCGCCGCCCCCGCCATGCCCGCCCCGCAGGCCGTCTCGGGAGCGAGCGCGTTCCCGGCCGACCTGCCGCCGCAGCAGGCGCTGCGCTACATGGAGACTAAAAAGCCCGTAGTCGTGGACATACGCACCGCGGATGAGCATGCCGCCGGCTACCTGCCGGCCACCACCCTGGTCCTTGATTACTACGCCCCCGATTTTCGCGACCGGCTCGCCGGCCTGGAGAAGAGCGCCGCATATCTGCTCTATTGCCGCAGCGGTCACCGGTCCGGAGACGCGCTCGGGGTAATGGCGCAGCTCGGCTTCGCCGAGGCACGGCATATCGCCGGCGGCATCATCGCCTGGAAGGCCGCCGGCCTGCCGGTAAAGAAGTAGGCTCCCTCCGGGAACCGGAAAAGCCCGGCCCGGAGGCGCCCGAAGAAGAAAAGAACTATGCCCGCTGAAATCCCACCCAAGGACGGCGCCGCGCGCTACGCGCGGCACTCCGCGCTCGGCTTTATCGGCCAGTCGGGGCAGCGCAAACTTTCACAAAGCTCCGTGCTGGTGCTGGGTTGCGGCTCGCTGGGCAGCGCCCAGGCCACGCTGCTGGCCCGCGCCGGCATTGGCAGGCTGATCCTGGCCGACCGGGACATAGTAGACGAGTGCAATCTCCCCACCCAGATACTCTACGATGAGCGCGACGTGGCGGAGCGCAACCCCAAAGCGGAGGCGGCGGCGCGCCGCCTGCGCGCCGTGAACTCCGGCATCGTCATAGAACCAGTGATAGCCGACGTCACCGCCTCCAACATAGAAGAACTTCTCGGCCGCGCGGACCTGGCGCTGGACGCCGCGGACAATTTCGAGACCCGCTACCTGCTTAACGACGCCGCCGTCAAAGCCGGCAAGCCCTGGGTCTACGGCGGCGTGCTGGGCACCGACGGCATGGTGATGGCGGTGCGCCCGGGCGTCGGGCCCTGCCTGCGCTGCCTGTTCGAAACCCCGCCGGACATGGGCTCGCTGCCGACTTGCGACACTTTCGGCGTGCTGAACGCCGCCGCCGTCTGGGTGGCGGCGTTGCAGGTCTCCGAAGCCATAAAATTGCTGCTGGACGACGGGGATTCCGGTTACAGCCTGCACATGCTAGACATCCGGGGCGGCTCGGTGTCGCCCGTGGCCGCCGAGCGCCGGGCCGGTTGCCCCTGCTGCGGCGGGCGGAACTTCGAGTTCCTGACCGCCGGGCGAGGCTCTTCGGCCTCGGCCGTTTTCTGCGGCCGGAACGTTGTGCAGATAACGCCCGAACGCAGGCTGGCCCCTGATTTTACCGGGCTTCGCGCGAGGCTAGAGCCACTGGGGACCGTAACTTTCAACGGGGTGGTGCTGGAATTCACCGCCGGCGCGCACCGTCTTACGGTATTCCCTGACGGCCGCGTGCTGGTGGCCGGCACCAGGGACAACGCCGAGGCCAGGAGCCTCGTGGCAAAGTATATCGGAAGTTAGCCAAAAGGAACCCTTATGACAAGTTTCATCCTCAACAACATCCCCGTAAGCACGGACAAAAGCCCGGGCATGACGCTGCTGGAGTTCGTGCGCGACGTTTCCTGCCTGTCCGGCACCAAGGAAGCCTGCCGCGAGGGCGAATGCGGCGCCTGCACCGTGCTGGTTGGTTCCCTCCGTCCCGACGGGGCCATGAGTTACAAAGCCTGCGCCTCCTGCCTGTTGCCCCTGGGCGATGTGGACGGCTGCCACGTAGTAACGGTCGAGGGCCTGTCCGGCACGGACCTGACACTGGTTCAGAAACTTATCGTAGAACACAGCGCCTCGCAGTGCGGTTTCTGCACGCCCGGGATAGTGCTGTCGCTCACCGGTTTCGCCCTGGGCGCGGAGAAAATCTCCTACGAGGGCGCGGTAGAGGCGCTCGACGGCAATATCTGCCGCTGCACCGGCTACGTGGCCATCCGCAACGCGGCGCGGGGGCTGTGCGAGGCCCTGGCCAAGGTAGAAGCCGCCCCGGCCAAACGCCTGGCCCAAGTTATCTCCTCCGGTGTTGTGCCCGGCTATTTCAAGGATATCCCCGCCAGCCTGGCGCAGCTGAAGGCGGCTCCGGCCGCGGCGGGGAAGGACGCCGTGCTCATAGCCGGCGGCACGGACCTTTTTGTGCAGAAGCCCGAGCAGCTGCTCGAAAGCGACCTCTGTTTCCTGTCGCGGCGCCGGGACCTTGACTATATCAGGGAAGACGGCGGCGCGCTGCGCGTAGGCGGAGCGGTCACCATCGAGGATTTCCGCCGGGCGGAACCGGTGCGCCGGCTTTTCCCGGCCCTGGCCGCCGACCTGGGGCTGCATTCCTCCACCATCCTGCGCAACAAGGCCACCCTGACCGGCAATGTGGTAAACGCCTCGCCCATCGGCGACGCGACGATAATCCTGCTGGCGCTCGACGCGCGGCTGGTGATAGAGAACGCCGGGAAAAAGCGCGAGGTGCCGCTCTCCAGATTCTTCCTCGGCTACAAAAAGATCGACCTGGCCTGCGGCGAGCTCGTCAGCGAAATAATCATCCCGCTGCTGCCGGAAGGCGCCCGCTACCATTTTGAAAAAGTCTCCAACCGCGCCACGCTCGACATCGCCGCGGTCAATTCGGCGCTGCGCCTCACGGCCTCTCCCGACGGGACCATCACCGACCTGAGGGTTTCCGCCGGCGGCGTGGGGCCGGTGCCCCTGCTGCTCGACCTGGAGACTTTTAAAGGCCGCAAACCCGACGCCGCCTTTATAGAGGCCCTGGCCGCGGCGGCCGAGCGCCAGGCCAAACCCATAGACGATATACGCGGCTCGGCGGCTTACAAAAAGTTATTGCTGGGCCAGCTTGTGCGCGGCCATTTTGCACGGACCGCCGAGGGAGAGACCATATGAAGAACGAAGACATGCTGATGCACGTGCGCGGCACCTCGCGCTTTGTGGACGACATCCCCGCCCCGGAAGGCTGCCTGCACGCCGTCCTGTTCAACTCCCCTGTAGCCCGCGGTAAAATCAAATCCCTGGATATCTCCAAGGCCGCCGCCGCCCCCGGAGTGGCCGCCGTTTACACCCACCGCGATGTGCCCGGCCTCAACCAGGTCGGCCACATGCTCAAGGACCACCCGCTGCTGGCCGTGGACAGCGTGGAATACATCGGCCAGCCCATAGCCCTGGTAGTGGCCGAAACGCACCGCGCCGCGAGGCGCGCTGCCCGGCTGATAGAGGCCGACATCGAAAAGCTGGACGCCGTGTTCGACCCGCGCGAGGCGGCCGCCAAGGGCATGATACACGGCAAGAAACGCGTACTGGTCAACGGCGACCCGGACGGGGCATTCGCCAAGTGCAAGCACATCGTAGAGGGCCGGCTGGCGAGCGGCCCGCAGGAACATTTCTACTTCGAGACGCAGCGCGCGCTGGCCGTGCCCGGGGAGCACGACACCATAAAGGTGCACGCCAGCGCCCAGTCCCCGGGCGCTTTCCACCACCACCTCGCCGAGGTGCTGGGCATCCCCATGCACAAGGTGGAACTCGACATCCGCCGCCTGGGCGGCGCCTTCGGCGGCAAGGAATCCACGGCCGTCTGGATAGTGGCGCCAGCGATGGCCGCCTTCCTGCTCAAACGCCCGGTCAAACTGGTACTGGAGCGCAACGAGGACATAGCCACCAGCGGCAAGCGCCACGCCTACGAGTACGACTACAAGCTGGGCCTGGACGCCGAGGGCAATATCCTGGCCTACCAGATAGACCTCTACCAGCACGCCGGCGCCTGCGCGGACATCTCGCTGGCCGTGCTGGGCCGCTCTTTCCTGCACGTCACCGGCTGCTACCGGGTCCCGAATATCCGGGCTACGGGCGTCAGCTGCCGCACCAATATCCCCCCCAACAACGCCTTCCGCGGCTTCGGCGTGCCGCAGGGCACTTTTGCCATAGAGGCCGTGCTCACCCGCGCGGCCGAGGCCCTGGGCGTCGAAGCCGAAGTCCTGAAGCGCAAAAACCTGCTGCGCGACGGCGACACCCTGCCCTACGGCGTGCAGCTCACCGAAGTGAGCGCCGGCCGCTGCTGGGAAACGCTGGACAAAAAAACGGACCTCACGGCGCGCAGGGCGGCCGTGGCGGCCTACAACAAGGCCCACAAGGACAGCAAAAAAGGCCTGGCCGTGGTGCCGGTGTGCTTCGGCATCTCTTTCGCCCAGACCGCCCTCAACCAGGCCAGTTCCCTGGTGCACATCTACGTCGACGGCAGCGTCTCGGTGAGCACCGGCGCGGTGGAGATGGGCCAGGGCGTCAACGCCAAGATCCGCATAGTCGCGGCCCGCACCCTGGGCATACCGCTTGAGCGGGTCCGGGTGCAGACCACCAACACCTCGCGCATCCCCAACGCTTCCCCGACATCCGCCAGCACCGGGGCCGACCTCAACGGCATGGCCACCAAACAGGCCTGCGAGCGGCTGCGCGCGCGCCTTCTGGAATTCGCCGCGCGCCACCTCAGCTGCGACGATCCCGCCGGAGTTTCCATCAGGGACGGGGGCGTGTACGTGGGAGAGCAGGGCCCCGTGATGACCTGGGAGAAATTGGCGGCGGCCGCGCAATGGGCCCGCGTGGACCTGGGCGAGCACGCTTTCTACGCCACCCCCAACCTGCATTACGACGTAGAGGCCGAGCGGGGACGCCCCTTCGCCTATTATAGCTACGGCGCTTCGCTGACCGAGGTGAGGCTGGACTGCGCGCGCGGCACTTATACCATGGAGTCCGTAGAGGTGGTCCAGGACGCGGGCGAATCTTTGTCGCCGGAGATAGACCTGGGCCAGGTGCAGGGCGCCGTGGTTCAGGGCATGGGCTGGGCCACCATGGAGCAGCTCCGCTACGCTCCCGACGGCCGCGTGCTGACCGGCGTGAGCGGCTACAAGATCCCCGACATCAAGTTCGTGCCGGCGAATTTTGAGGTGACGCTGCTTAAGGATTCTTCCAATCCATACGCCGTCTGCAATTCCAAGGCCATCGGCGAACCGCCTTTCGTGCACGGCATAGGGGCGTACCTCGCCCTCGTGGACGCGCTGAGGAGCGTCAGGCGGGACAAGCAGATCCCGCCGATGCCGATAACGCCGGAGCGGGCTTTCATGTATCTGCACTCCGAGGAAGGGAAAGCATGAAGAAGGTCACCGTGCGCTATTTCGCCCTGATCGGCGAGCGGCGCGGCATACAGAACGACCCTTACGAGACGGAGGCCGCCACCGCCCGAGAGCTGCTGCACGAGCTGCAGGAGAACAAGGCCATACCGCTGACCACCAACATCTCCAAGGCCTCCGTCAACAATAAATTCGTGGACTGGGACGCCCCGATAAATGACGGCGACCTGGTCACCCTCATGTCCCCCTTCTCCGGCGGATAGTGACGTTCTCCCTAATAACTGATCCAATAAACCGGGGGAAGGTCATTCGAGCACGGCGGGAAGAAAAAGATAAAGAAAGTGTCGGTGATCAGGCAGCCCTTTTCCGGCCCCGGACCACCGGCCGCGTACTGCGTTGCAAACAAAATGCTAAGATTGCTAACCACCGAACCCTTATATTTACAGGATTTGATATCGGATATCGTATATGCCGGGATGGATAAACGAGCTAAGTGACGTTTCGTGTTGGTTTTTGTGGCCTATTTCTGCTGTTTAGGAAGTAGGCCACAATTGTTTTCTTGTGTTCCAAACTCATGCCGCGGTGCCGGTGTAGCAGTTCCTTGATCCGGCTG
>JBFXJL010000007.1:0-129866 GCA_050174915.1 Elusimicrobiales bacterium
GTGGCCAGCCTGCGCAAGCAGGAACTGATCGGCAAGATCATGGAAGCCCAGGCCAAGGCCAACGGCGTGGCCCAGGGCGAGGGCGTGCTCGAAGTGCTGCCGGACGGCTTCGGCTTCCTGCGCTCGCAGGAGTACAACTACCTTTCCAGCCACGAGGACATTTACGTCTCTCCTTCGCAGATCAAGAAGCTCGGCCTGCGCAAGGGCGACGCCGTCAACGGCCTCATCCGCCCGCCCAAAGACGGCGAGCGCTTCTTCGCGCTGCTGCAGGTGAAGACAGTCAACGGCGTGGAGATCGAAAAGATACAGCACCGCCCGCTGTTCGAGAACCTGACCCCGCTGCACCCCAACAAGCGCTTCCTGCTCGAGACCGGCAAGGGCGAGATGACCGGCCGCGTGATCGACCTCATCGTGCCCGTCGGCAAGGGCCAGCGCCAGCTCATCGTGGCCGCGCCCAAGACCGGCAAGACCATGATCCTGCAGCGCATCGCCAATTCGCTCGCCACCAACCACCCCGAGATAGAGCTGATCGTGCTGCTCATCGACGAGCGCCCTGAAGAAGTCACCGACATGAAGCGCTCCGTGCGCGGCGAAGTGCTGGCCTCCACCTTCGACGAGCCGGCCGACCGCCACGTGCAGGTGGCCGAGATCGTGCTGGAGAAGGCCAAGCGCCTGACCGAGCACGGCAAGGACGTGGTGGTGCTGCTCGACTCGATCACGCGCCTGGCGCGCGCCTACAACACCGTGGCGCCCTCCTCCGGCCGCGTGCTCTCCGGCGGTCTCGAATCCACCTCGCTCCAGCGCCCCAAGCGCTTCTTCGGCGCGGCCCGCAACATAGAGGAAGGCGGCTCACTGACCATCATCGCCACCGCCCTCGTCGAGACCGGCAGCCGCATGGACGACGTCATCTTCGAGGAGTTCAAGGGTACCGGCAACTCGGAAATTTACCTGGAGCGCAAGCTGGCCGACCGCCGCGTGTTCCCGGCCATCGACATCAACCGCACCTCCACCCGCAAGGAAGAGCTGCTGATGAGCGAGGACGAGCTGAACAAGGTGTGGATCCTGCGCAAGGTGCTCGCGCCCCTGTCCCCCATAGACTCGATGGAGCTGCTCATTTCCAAGCTGTCCTCCACCAAGTCCAACAAGGACTTCCTGAAATCCATGGAGATAGGTTCGGGCCGCTGATGACGGGAGGGCGCTGGAAGATAGCCGCGGGGCTGGGAGTGCTGCTGGGAACGGCGGCGCTCTCCTCGGCCGTGGCGCCCGGCGTCTCGCCTTTCTACTACGCCCGTTTCTCCGTGCTGACGCCCCCGGGGCCGGTAGAGCCGCCCCCGGAGGCTTTCCGCCTCATCCCCCGCCTCATCCACGCCCGCCACAAGGTGGCCAAGGGCGACAACGTGCGCGCGCTGGCCTCGGCCTACGGCACCGACGTGCGCTCGCTGCAGAGCACCAACTCCAACGAGTTCATCTTCATGAGCCGCGGCGGCTACATCAGGGTGCACAACGGCAAGGGCCTGCTCTACGAGGTGACGGTCAACGGCGAAAGCCTGAACGGCATCTCCTCGCGCTACGTGGGTAAGGGCCGCGACCTGCGGGCCTTCCGGGCCGAGATCGTGGAGGAGAACGGCTTGCCGCCCTCCGCGCTGCTGCTCAACCATAAATTCAAAAAAGGCGACAGGGTGTACCTGCCCTCGGTTTATGTGGATCTGGATACCTACCGCATGCCGCTGCGCAGCTACGGCCGCATCAGCTCCCGTTTCGGCTCGCGTTATCACCCTATTCTCAAGCGGCGCATCTTCCACAACGGCACCGATATCCCCATGCCGCTGGGTACCCCTGTCTACCCCTCCCGTTCCGGGGTGGTCACTTTCTCCGGCTGGAAGGGCGGCTACGGCAATTTGGTGGAGGTGCGGCACGGGGACGGTTCGCGCTGCCGCTACGGGCACTTGTCTGTGCTGAAGGTTAAAGTCGGCGATACGGTGCAGAAGTCAAAGACCCTGCTGGGCAAGGTGGGCTCCACCGGCATGAGCACCGGGCCGCACCTGCATTTCGAGATCCTGACCCCGTCAGGCAAGTCCGTCAACCCTCTGGCTAAGATAGGCAAGAAGTAGGCGGCCGGCCGGAAACGGCTCAACAAGCGCCGCTGTTTATGGTATAATTTATTTTCGGAAGTAACTTTAGAGGAAGGCTATGAAAAACGACATACACCCCAAATACACTCTCTGCGAGGTCTCCTGCGTCTGCGGTAACGCTTTCCAGACCCGCTCCGTGAAGCCCGCGATCAAAGTCGAAATGTGCTCCGCCTGCCACCCGTTCTACACCGGCAAGCAGAAGATGCTCGACACCGCCGGCCGCGTGGAGCGCTTCAACAAGAAGTTCGCCTCCACCGAAGGCAAGATGGTAGAGCGCAAGGCCAAGAAGCTCGCCGTGAAGGCCGTGGCCCCGCGCCACACCGTCAAGCGCAAGCTTTCCTCCGCCGCCGTAGTGGCCAAGAAGGACGAGAAACCCGCTGCGAAGGCCGCTCCCAAGGCTACCGCGCCGAAAACCGAGACGAAGTAGCTTCGCTCCAGAAACGGGCGTTCCATCCAATGGGACGCCCGTTTTTTCATATTTAGGGACGCTGATGACTATATGACTATTTTGTCCGTGAGTGGTAATGGAAATGCCGGCCAGTTTTCAAATAGTCATATAGTCATCAGCGTCCCCTAGCCTATGCTTGAAAAAGAGTTGGACGCTATAAAGCGGGAGTTCGCCGAGATAGAGGCCCGCCTGGCCTCGGGGGGGCTGCAGCCCGCTGAGATAGAAAAATTTTCCCGCCGCCACTCCGCCTGCCGCCAGATCCTGGAAACCAGCGCCGCGCTGGACAAGGCCCTTAAAGAGGCCGAGGACACGCGCCAGATGTGCTCCAACACGGACCCGGAGATGGCGGCGCTGGCCGCCGCCGAGCTGCCCGCCCTGGAGGCTAACGCGGCGGACCTGGCCAAGCGACTGCAGCTGCTGATCATCCCGCCGGACCCGGCGGATTCCAAGAACATCTTCCTCGAGATACGCGCCGGCGTGGGCGGCGACGAAAGCGCCCTGTTCGCCGGCGACCTGCTGCGCATGTACACCCGCTTCGCCCAGGTGATGGGCTGGCGCGCCGAGCTGCGCGACATGGCCACGACCGGCCTCAAGGGCATCAAGTACGCCGTGCTCTACATCTCCGGGACCGACGTTTTCGCCTGGATGAAGTACGAGGGCGGCGTGCACCGCGTGCAGCGCGTGCCGGCTACCGAGGCCAGCGGCCGCGTGCACACTTCCACCGTCACCGTGGCCGTGATGCACGAGGTGGACGAGATTGAGATCAAGATAGAGGCCAAGGACCTGAAGATGGACACCTACCGCGCCAGCGGCGCGGGCGGCCAGAACGTCAACAAGGTGGAGACGGCCGTACGCATCACGCATATCCCCTCGGGTATCATCACGGCCTGCCAGGAGGAGCGCTCGCAGGGCAAGAACAGGGCCAAGGCCATGGCCATGCTGGCGGCCAAGCTCGCGCAGCAGAGCGAAGAGGCGCAGGCCCGGGAGAACGCCGGAGCGCGCAAGGCGCAGGTGGGCACCGGCGACCGCTCCGAGAAGATCCGCACCTACAATTTTCCGCAGAACCGCGTTACCGACCACCGCGTGCAGCTCTCCTGGCACAACATGCCGGAGATCATGGAAGGCAATATAAAGAATATTCTCGAAGAGGTCAGGCTGAACATAGGGAGAAAAAGTGAAAACAACAGCGGGCCGGATACTGACTGAAGCCGCCGCCCGCCTGACCGCGGGGGGCGTGGAAGAGCCGGCGCTGAACGCGCAATGGCTGCTGGCCGACGCCACGGGCGTGGAGCGCCTGCGCCTGCTGGCCGAACCGGACACGCTGGTGGCGCCCGCCGCGCTGAAAAAATTCAGGGCGGGGCTGCTGCAGAAAGAGCAGGGGCTGCCGCTGGCCTACATCCTGGGCTGGCAGGATTTCATGGGGCTGCGCATCAACGTGGACAAGCGCGTGCTGGTGCCGCGCCCCGAGACCGAGGAACTGGCCGGCCACGCCGCCGACTTCCTGCTGGGCAGGAAGGGGGACCTCTCCGTGCTGGATTACGGCTCCGGCTCGGGCGCCATCGGCCTGTGGCTGGCGCGCCGCTTTCCGGCGCTGCGCGTGACCGGGGTGGAGATCTCCGCCCGCGCCATCAACTGCTCCGCCGACAACGCCCGCGAACTGGGCGTGGCGGACAGGGTGAAATTCGTAAAAGGTTCCACGCTGGCCGCCGTGCGGGGGCCTTTCGACGCTATCGTTTCCAACCCGCCATATATTCCCACCGGCGTGATCCCTGGCCTGGCCCCGGAAGTGCTCAGCGAGCCGCGCGTGGCGCTGGACGGCGGCGGCGACGGGCTGGACGTGGCGCGCATGCTGGTGCGCCTGGCCCCGGCGCGGCTCAAGAAGGGCGGCGCGATGATCATGGAACTCGGCGGCGGGCAGGCCCCGCGGCTGCTGGCGGCCATGCCGGCGGCCGTCTGGACCGGCAAGAAGACTTTTAAGGACCTGTGCGGCGTGGAAAGGTTCCTGTTCGCGAGGAAAAAATAAATGGATAACTTCATCATCCGCGGCGGCCGGCCCCTGAGCGGCCAGACCACGATAAGCGGTTCCAAGAACGCCGCGCTGCCTATCCTGGCCGCCACGCTGCTCACCCGGGAAAAATGCGAAATTAAAAATGTCCCCGAGCTGATGGATATCCGCTCCACTTTCGAGCTGCTCAACTACCTGGGCAAGAACTGCTTTTACGGCTACGGCAGCTTCGTGGCCGAGGAGCATACCCAGCTTAAGCTGCACGCCCCCTACGACCTGGTGCGCAAGATGCGCGCCTCCATGCTGGTCTCGGGCCCGCTGCTGGCCCGCTTCAAGAAAGTGCGCTTCTCGCTGCCCGGGGGCTGTTCCATCGGCATGCGCCCCATAGACATACACCTGGAAGGCTTCAAGAAACTGGGCGCCGCGGTCTCTTACGAGAAAGGCGACGTGATACTGACGGCAAAGAAACTCAAGGCCGGCCGCGTGAAGTTCCGCTTTCCCAGCGTGGGCGCCACCGAGAACCTGATGATGTGCGCCGCGCTGATAGAAGGCACTACGGTGCTGGAGAACTGCGCCCGCGAGCCCGAGATAGAGGACCTGGCCAACGCCCTTACCCGGATGGGCGCCCCGGTGGAAGGCGCGGGCACCCCGACGATAAAAGTACACGGCGCGGCCTCGCTGAAAGGCCTTAAATATTCCGTCATGCCCGACCGCATAGAGGCCGGCACCTTCATGCTGCTGGCCGCGGCCGTGGGGGGAAAGATAAAACTGCTCAACGCCGCGCCCCGCAACCTGGACGCGCTGATCCGCTCCATGAAGAAAGCCGGCGTGAAGATCACGACGTATAAAGATTCCATTGAAGTGGAGGCGCCCCGCGGGCGGCCCCGGCCGGTTAGCGTGGTTACCAAGCCCCACCCCGGTTTCCCGACGGACCTGCAGGCGCCCTGGATGGCCTTCATGGCGCGGGCCAACGGCGTGAGCGAAGTGCAGGAACATATTTTCGAGAACCGCTTCATGCACGCGCCGGAGCTGGTGCGCATGGGCGCGGATATCACGGTGACCGACAAGAAGGCAGTGGTGCGCGGCGTGGCGGACCTGCTGGGCGCCCCGGTGATGGCCTCCGACCTGAGGGCCGGCGCGGCCCTGGTGGTGGCGGCCGCCGCGGCCAAGGGCAAGACGCTCATCCGCCGCATCTACCACATAGACCGCGGCTACGAGCATCTGGAGCATAAGCTCAAAGACCTGGGAGTGGACGCGAGCCGGGTGAAAGCCTGAGCTATGACCTTTAAAGAAGCCGAAAAACTGCTGGTCTCCCGCCAGGACTTCGTGAAGAAGGACGGGTTCGGCCGCGTGTGGGCCTGCCTGGGCAAGCTGGGCAACCCGCAGCAGCGGCTCAAGACCGTGCACGTTACCGGCACCAACGGCAAGGGCTCGGTCTGCGCCGTGTACGAGACCGCCGCCCGCGCGGCCGGCCTGAAGACGGGACTGTTCATCTCGCCCCACCTGGTCAGCATGACCGAGCGCATACAGGTCTGCGGCGTCAACATAAGCGAAGAAAACTTCGCCGCGCTGTTCGCCGAAGTGTTCGCGGCCGGACCTGACCTGAGTTTCTTCGAACTGCTCACCTGCATGGCTTTCCTGCATTTCGACCGTGAGCGTACCGACCTGGCTGTGATAGAGGTGGGCATAGGCGGCCGCTACGACACTACCAATGTGCTGGGCAAACCCGAACTTTCAGTCATCACCTCGGTGGACCTGGACCACGTGAAATTCCTGGGCGGCACCATAGCCGAGATCGCCGCGCAGAAGGCCGGCATCATCAAGCCCGGCGGCATCTGCGTGGCCCCGCTGCTGCCGGCGGAGGCGCGCGTGGAGATCTCCAAAGAGGCGGAGCTGCGCGCAGCGCAATGTCATTTCTTCGCGCCGTCCTTCGAGATCGCGGACCGCGACTGGGAGAAGAGCCGCCTGCTGCTGCGGCATAAGAAAACCGGCGAGCTCTACCCGTACGGCATTCTGGGCGAAGGGCAGGTATCCAACGCCACGCTGGCCTGGGAAGGCCTGGAGATCCTGCGCGGCCTGGGCTGGCCGATCAGCCGCGCCCACGTTTCGGCCGGTTTCGCCGCCGTGCGCTGGCCGGCGCGCTTTCAGGCGCTGCGCGCCGGAGCCGCGTTCGGCAACGCCCTCTTTGTCATCGACGGGGCCCACAACGACGAGGCGGCCAGGGCTTTCTCCGCCACCTGGCGGGGCTCGCCGTTCGCGCGGCGGCCCGCGGCTTTCGTGCTGGGCATGCTGCAGGACAAGGAGCGCCGCGGCATACTCGAGCTGCTGGCCCCGCTGGCGCCTAAATTCATCCTTACGAAACCGGACTCGCCGCGCGCGGCCGATCCCTGCGCGCTGGCTGACGAGATAGCGGCCCTCAGGCCGGACGCGGAGATAGAGGTGCAGGAGGACATAACGGCCGCGCTGGCGGCAGCCGCTCCCGGCGGTATGGCCGCCGTGGTGGGCTCCTTCTACCTCGCCGGCGCCGCGCTTAAAATACTCGGCGGGCAAGAGGAGAGACCATGCTAGGCATAGGCATCGACATAGGCGGGACCAACACCAAGCTCGTGGTGGTCAACAAGGCCGGCAAGGCGCTGGCGCACGAGCGCTTCAAGACCGAGGCCGGCAAGGGGCCTGCCTCTTTCATTAAAAGGCTGGGCGCGGCCGTGGACGGCCTGCGGCGCGATTACGGCCGGCAGCTGGTGTCGGTGGGCATAGGCGCCGCCGGCGACGTGGACCCTGAGCGCGGCGTGCTGCGCTTCGCGCCCAACCTGGGCTGGCGCAACGTCAAGTTGACGGCCCCGCTGGAAAAGCTTACCGGCCTGCCCTGCGCCATGGAGAACGACGCCAACATGGCCGCCTGGGGGGCCTACGAGATAGAACTTAACCGTAAATTCGACGACGTGCTGACCCTGACCTTGGGCACCGGCATAGGTTCCGGTATGGTTATAGACGGCAAACTTTACCACGGCTCCTCCGGCTGCGCCGGCGAGGCCGGCCACATCAAGATAGTGCCCGACGGCAGGCTTTGCGGCTGCGGCGGCAAGGGCTGCCTGGAGGCCTACTGCGGCAGCGGCGCCATCATGCGGCGCGCCCGTGAACTGGTGAAGAACGAGGCCGCCTACGTGCAGAAATTCTCCGACCCGGAACGGCCCAGGTTCAATACCATCTGCCTCACCCGTGCGGCCGAAGCCGGCGACCCCGCCGGCCGCAAAGTGTGGGCCGAGACCGGCCACTACCTGGGCAGGGGCCTGGCCAGCCTGATACTGCTGCTTAACCCGGGCTGCGTGGTGCTGACCGGCGGGGTGTCCCGGGCCAGGAAGTGGTTCCTGCCCGCCATGCTGGAAGTGCTAAAGGACCAGCAGATCAAGACCCCATTCGCCAGGGTGAAGGTGAAGATCTCCGACGACGCCGACCTGGGTTCCCACGGGGCGGCCCTGTTCGGCCTGGAGCGGGCCCTGAAATAAGGCTTTACTCTAAGTGAAAAAACTCCTGACCGCCCTCCTGCTCGCCGCCGCCCCCGCGGCGGCCTATGAGCTGCCGTCCTCGACCGGCGCGCACCGCGTGCGCTTCGAGGCGGACGAGGCCGGCTTCAACGAGTATACCCGGGAGATACACCTGCAGGGCAACGTGCGCCTGGAGGAGCTGTCGGCGGAGGACAAGCAGGTGAAGCTGGTGCGCGCGCACGAGCTGTCCGTCAGCATGTCCAGCCGCACTGTCACGGCGCCTTCCGACTTCGTTATCGACGACGATACCGGCACCGCCTACGGCAAGAGCGGCTTCTTCAGCTACGGCGAAAACCACGGCTATATTAAAGACGGGCGCTTTCAGCACAGGACCTTCATCTTCCGCGGCCGCTCTATCAGCTTCGATAAGGACGGCTACGTCTACAAGCGGGCCAGTCTGACCAGCTGCGACGAAGATCCGCCGCATTACCACATCCGGGCCTCGCGCATCTACCTGGCCCCCGAGCGTTATTTCCTGGCCTACAACACCGTCTTCTTCCTCGGGAAGGTCCCCATCTTCTACCTGCCCGTGCTCTACAAGCCGATGGGCCGCGGCACGCCTTTCGTCACCAGCCTGTTCCCCGGCTACGACGAGCGCAACGGCGCCTTCCTGAAGTCCAACTACATGTACCGGGTGAACCCGCATATGCGGGTGAAGGCCTACCTGGACTATTTCTCCAAGCGCGGTCTGGGCACCGGCGGCGAGTTCGACTACCGGCAGGAGGGGAAGAACATCACCAACCTGTCGGCCTACCGCATCCGCGAGCACGGGCAGGCCACCGACCGCTGGGGCATGAACGGCGGCTTCTGGCACGCTTTCAACAGGTTCAGCGAGTCGGACCCGGCACAGTATTACGGCCAGTCCGCCTTCCGGCTGATCTCGGACCCGTCGTTCAACAATGATTTCTTCCGCACCAACCCTTTTGCCGTCAGCCCGGACAAGCAGGCGAGCCTGGCCTTCACGCGCAAGACCAACTACACGGTGACGCGCGTGAGCGCCTACGGCCGCGACGAGCGCTCCGTCGCCGACCCGGATAAGTTCGTGAAGGCCTACGAGTCAGCGCCGCGCCTGGACTTCAATACGGTGCCCTTCGCCATTCCCCGGGTGCCGGTGCTCAACACCTTTACCGGCTATTTCGAGAACGTCAAGGAATACGGGGTAAACTATTTTCAGAAGAAAGGGCGCGCCAACTGGGCGGTGTCCAAGACGGTGCCTCTGACCCGCCGCATTATCCTCTCGCCCTCGGCCTTCTATGACCAGTCCGTGGCGCTGTCCACGGCGCCGGTCAACGGGGATATCTGGACCGGGCGCTACGGCGGCGCGGTGAACCTGCGCTACGACCGGCTGTGGGGCTCTATGGACCTGCGCTACGCCTCCACCCGCCGCATGCGGGCCAACGACTTCTCCGTGGACCTGAGCTCGGCCGACAAGGGGCAGGAGTTGGAATCTTTTTACGCCGACCTGTTCATCATGCCGCGCCATAACGCCTACTTCCGGCTGCGCTCTTCCTACGACCTGCGCAACTATTACACGGCCTCTTTCGCGCGGCGCCTCTCCCCGCTTATCGCCGAAGCCTATTACTCGCCGCGCCCCACGCTGGACCTCTACGCGCAGAATTCCTACAGCTTCGCCACCGGCAACCAGGGTTTCGTGGGCCAGGCCACGGTGGGCGGGACCGAGTCCTATTTCAGCGCCGGCGTGGCTAATTACAGTACCGACCCCGAGGCCTGGGTGATCAGCAATACGCTGGGCTTCAAGCCCTGGCGCACCTCCAAGTGGCGCGCCGAGGCCGTGCTGCGCTACCGGCTGGTGCCGGACGGCCTGGGCAAGTTCGAGAGCTTCAAATTTTTCGAGAAGGCCGTGACGCTGTTCCGGGACTTTCACGACTTCCGCACCAGCTGGGACTTCAGGGTGCGCGCCGGCGGCGTGAAGGAGTTCTTTTTCTTCGTGAACCTGAAGATGAACGACCCCGACCGCTACGACACCCTGGAGCAGAAGTCGCGCGCCTACTGGCACCCCTGGCGCCGCAGCGACGCCGTTAGGGATTAATGTTTTCTTTTCGGGGCTGACGAGGGTATGCCCTCGCAGGGGCCTCGCGTAGGCGAGGCTTGCGCAGCGCCGAGCCGGAGCGAAAGAGTGAGGCCACGGTGGCCGCCTGATGCGCATAGCGCTTGATGCGGCACGGCCATAGGCCAGTGGCCGAACGTACCCGGAGAGGGCGTACCCTTGGCAGCCCCCTCCTTGGGGCGCTTCAACGTGGAATTTGAAAATGATAAACTTTAGGGACAGGCAAGGATAATATGACAAAACCGCTTTGGCTTGTTACCGGCGGGGCCGGGTTCATCGGCTCCAATATCGTGGAAGAACTCGTGCGGCGCGGCTGCCGCGTGCGCGTGTTCGACAATTTCTCCACCGGCAAGGCCGAGAACCTCGCCCCTTTCAAGGGCAAGTTCGAACTGGTGAAGGGCGACCTGCGCGAACCGAAGGACTGCGCTAAGGCGATGAAGGGCGTGACCTACGTGCTGCACCAGGCCGCCTTCCGCTCCGTGCCCAAGTCCGTGGACAACCCGCGCGCCGCCAACGACAATAACGCCACCGGCACGCTGAACGCCCTGATGGCCGCCAAAGAGGCCGGCGTGAAGCGCTTCGTGTACGCCGCCACCAGCTCCGCCTACGGCGAGTGCAAGGTGTTCCCGCAGCACGAGGGCCTGCCCACCATGCCCGTCTCGCCCTACGCCGTCAGCAAGCTGGCCGGCGAGAACTACTGCCGCGTCTACGCCAAGACTTTCGGCCTGGAGACCGTGGCGCTGCGCTACTTCAACGTGTTCGGCCCGCGGCAGAACCCCGAGTCCATGTACTCGGCCGTGATCCCGCGCTTCATGGAGCTGTTCCTGCAGGGCAAGCCGCTCGAGATACACTGGGACGGGAAGCAGAGCCGCGACTTCACCTACGTCGCCAACGTAGTGGACGGCAATATCCGCGCAGCGCTCGCCCCTTCAAAGGTCTCCGGCCTGACTATCAACGTAGCCACCGGCACCAATATCTCGCTGCTGGACATCGCCCGCGAGTTGGAGAAGATCACCGGCCGCAAGACCGCCAAGACCTTCTCGCCCAAGCGCAAGGGCGACATCCGCAAGACCTATTCCGACATCGCCCTGGCCCGCCGCCTGCTGGGCTACAAGCCCCTCGTGAAATTCCCCGAAGGGCTGCGGCTGACCTGGGATTACTTCTCGGCCAAATGGGGGAAGAAATGATCTTCAACGTTTCCGCTTCTTCGGGCTGGATAGAGGTGGTGTGCGGCAGCATGTTCTCCGGCAAGACGCAGGAGCTCATCCGCCGCCTCAAGCTCGCCAATATAGCCAAGCAGAAGGTGCAGGTGTTCAACTCTCACCTCGACGTGCGCTACGCCAAGGAGCATTTGGTCTCGCACGACAAGTCCACCCTGGCCGCGCACCCGGTGAAGGGCGCCAAGGAGATCCTGAAGGCCGTGGACAAGGACACGCAGGTGGTGGGCATAGACGAGGCGCATTTCTTCGGCCCCGAGATCGTGGAGGTCGCGCAGAAGCTGGCCGACTCCGGCCGCCGCGTGATCGTGGCAGGTCTCGACCAGGACTACCGCGGCGAGGCCTTCGACAACATGGCCAAGCTGATGGCGGTGGCCGAGTTCGTCACCAAGAACCTGGCCATCTGCATGGTCTGCGGCAACCCGGCGCATTTCAGCCAGCGCCTGACCGACTCCGGCAAGCGCATCGTGGTCGGCGCCGGCGACAAGTACGAGGCCCGCTGCCGCAAGTGCTTCCAGCCGGAAAAATAAAATGTACCGCTCCGAAAAATTCAACCCCACCCTGTTCGGCAAACTGTTCCACCTGGGCTCCAAGCTGGCCGAAGGCAACCGCTGGCTGCGCCTGGCCGAGGCGCTGCCCTGGGAACGCCTCGACGAGGAATACGGCAGGCATTTCGCCGCCGGGCAGGGCCGCCCCGCCAAGGATTCCCGGCTGGTCTGCGGCCTGCTGGCCGTCAAGCAGCTCAAGAACCTCTCCGACGAGGACGCCGTGGCCGAGTTCATGGAGAGCCCCTACATACAGGCTTTCTGCGGCCAGGAATATTTCGCGGTGGAGGACGTCACTAACCCCGGCATCCTGTCGGAGCGCCGCAAGCGCCTGGGACCGGAATTCCTGGCGCTGCTCGACGCCGAGCTCGCGGCCGCCTTGAAGGCCAACCGCGACCTGAAGTTCCGCTCCGCCAAAGCCGCCCAGGCCGGCGGCCTCTGGAACGCGCTGGTGGAAAAGTTCCGGTCCTTCTTCCCTTAACCTTCAACGGCAATAAAAAGAGCTAAGTAAACTTTTGTGTTGGTTTTTGTGGCCTATTTCTGCTGTTTAGGAAGTAGGCCACAATTGTTTTCTTGTGTTCCAAGCTCATGCCGCGGTGGCGGTGCAGTAGTTCCTTGATCCGGCTGTTGATTCCGCCCTCCACCAGGTTGGTGGTGCTTGGCACACCAGGGCATTCGATGTGCGCAAAAAGGTTGTCTAAGGCCTGTGTCAGCGTATATTTCATGGCGCGAATGCGCCTGTGGGTATACCACCAGGTGCGCTTGCCGCCTGGATGTTCACCGTAAGTTCTTTCTTTCAAAAACCTTTCCCAGCGCTGCCCCCACGCTTCAAAATCTGTTAGCCACTTATCCCTATTCTGCGGGGTTTTAACCGCGTGCGTGGCATACACAAGCCGCAATAATTCCTGCCCCGCAGGGGTCTTTGGCCGGCGCGTCAGCTTCTGTATTCCAAGGCGGTGCATATGCGGCAGGCAGCGTTGCACCTTAACCTCAGGCCAGAGGCCTTTTACGGCGGAAAGAAGGCCGCTTTGGCCGTCACAGACAAGCGCCTGCGGCTTAGGAATCATGAGGATGAAGTCGGTCCAGGCGGCGAGGGTTTCCTGCCTGGCAAAAAGCCAGAATAGATGGTTCAGACCGGTCCGGCCTATCAGCACGCATTCATTATGGCCCGACAGATAAATCGCGTCAGCAACCAGGTAGGTGTCGGAAAGTGATTCCGGGATTTCAGGTTTAGGAATATCCCTCCAGAAATTTGAAAATGCCTTCGAAAGGCCCTGCCTTGTCTGATTTTTGCTTAAAGCTATCCGCTGAAGGGTATCCGTGCCTGTTATCCACTTACAGAACAATCGCAGTCGCCAGTGGTGTTCCAGGTCCGGCCGCTTTTGGACGCTGCTTTTGGTGCAAAATCGGCAATACCAGCGGATTTTCCCGGCTTTGGTGTGACCCCACTTCTGCATGTGGCGGCCACAGGCCGGACATAGCCTTTTTCATTGGGTTATACTAGCAGAAGTATAAGCAAAGGGGCTTTCCCGACGGGAAAGCCCCTTAAAAACCAACACCAAAGTTTACTTAGCTCATAAAAAAAGCGGAACACCTGTTCCGCTTTTTTTGCGCCCTCGCGGGGCTTTACGGGCCCCAGTTCGGGGTGAAAGAATTTCCCTTCATGTCGGTCAGCGGGTGCGGGGCGCTGCCGTCGGCGTCCATGATGAAGATCTCGCGCTTGCCGCGCCGGTTGGAGGTGAAAGCGATAAACCTGCCGTCGGGGGACCAGGACGGGTCCTCGTTGTCGCCGGCGCCGCTGGTGAGGCGGCGCACCTGGCTGCCGGTGGGGTCGGTCACGAAGATGTTGAGCTTCTCTTTGCGCGTCTCGCGGCCGGCGAACACTATCCACTCGCCGGAGGGGGACCAGGAGGGGGAGTCGCACCAGTTGAAGCGGGTGAGCTTGCGGGTCTTGCCGGAGGCCATCTCCAGCACGAAGATCTGGGGGTTGCCGGCGCGGTCGGAGACGAAGGCCGCTTCCTTGCCGTCGGGGGACCAGGTGGGCGAGGCGCTGACGCCGAAGCCCTTGAGCAGCTTCTTGGCCTTCTTGGTGACGATGTCCAGCGCGTAGATGCTGGGGTCGTCGCCGCGGGATAAGGTCATCAGCATGGTCATGCCGTCCGGCGAGACGCCGCCGGGGATGTTGAGCCCCTGGAAGGTGGTGAACGGCTTTATCTTGCCGGCCTTCAGGTCGATCTCGAACATGTCCGGGTTGCCCCAGCGGTAGGTGGTGAAATAGATGCGGGTGCCGTCCTGCGACCAGCGCGGCAGCAGGCTGATGCTGTTGTCGGAGGTGAGCCGGGTCAGGCCCTCCCCGTCGTAGTCCGCCATGTAGATCTCTTTGCGGCCGGTGGAGTTGTTGGCGAAGGCCAGCTTTGAGGCGGCTATGCCGCGCTTGCCGGTCAGGCGCAGCACCACGTCGTCGGAGAACATGTGCGCCGCGCGGCGCAGGGCGCGCTTCTCGCCCTGGTAGAATTTCTCTGTCAGCTTTTTGCCGGTGGAGAGGTCGTAGAGGACGGCGGTGAGGGTCCAGATATTCCCGGCGTCGCGCACCCTGCCGGTCACCAGGTGGCCGGCCAGGCCTTTCCACCAATCTAAAGATTCCTTGGAGGAGTCCAGGTTGGCGGGGGACAGCGCGTCTTCCTTGAGGTCGAAATAGCGGGAGTAGAGGAGGTCGGCGCGGATTATTTCCCTGAAGGTCTCGGCGAGGGCGAGGTCTTCCGGGTTCTGCGGCCTGGCCGGCAGGAACTGCGCCAGGCCCAGGGCGGCTTTCTTAACTTCCTGGCCGCCGGAGACGCCGATGTAGACGTCGGCGGCGGCCGCGGCGCCGGGCGCCGCCGCTACGAGGGCGGCGAGCAGCAGCGTCCTGAACATCAGCCTTTCTTAGCGGGGGCCTTGGCCGGGGCTTTAGCCGGAGCCTTGGCGGGGGCCGCGGGCTTGGGGGTCAGTTTGGCTATCTGGTCCTTGGCCGTCTTGGCTTCCTGCGACTGGGGGAAATCCTTTACCACCGACTTCAGGTATTTCAGGGCCTCGTCCTTCTTGTCCCCGGGCAGCTTGAGCAGGGCCATGGCGTACTTGAGGCGCGCGGCGGGCACGCGGGGGCTCCTGGGGAACTTCTCGAGCACGGTGGCGTAGGCCAGGGCGGAGTCCTGCCAGCGCTCCTTGAGGTAGAGCGATTCGCCCAGGTAGAAGTAGGCGCCTTCGGCCATTTCTCCGCCGGGGAACTTCGCCAGGTAGGCCTTGAAGCCGGTGGCCGCGCCGTCGAAGTTATTGTTGAGGAAGGCGTTGTACGCGTCGTTGTAGAGCTTGGCGGGCAGCAGGGAGGCTTCCACCTGCTCCTGCTGCTTGCGGATGCTCTGGCCTATGGCGTTGACCCGCTTGCCCATGGACGAGTCCATCTCGTCGAGGCGGGCGCCGAGGCGGTCCATCTGGCCGGAGAAGTCCTTCATGCTCTCGGAGGAGGAGTTGAGGCTCCTGGAGAGCTCTTCCATCTTCACGGCCAGCTCCGCCTGGTTCTTCTGCATGTTGTTCAGGCTGGTGTTGAGGTCGTCCATCTGGCTCTGCATCTGCAGCATGTCCTGCTGCGTGGCTACGCAGCCGGTGGCCAGCAGACAGACCGGGATCAACAGTAAGGCTTTTCTGAAAGACATTTAGTTGGCCTTGACCCTGGTTTCGGCGCGGCGGTTCTGCAGCCAGCAGGCGTCGGAGGCTTCGTTGCAGACCGGCTTCTCTTCGCCGTAGGAGATGGTGCCCACGGCGCTTTCCGGTACGCCGAGGCGCACGTAGTAGTCGCGCACGGCCTTGGCCCGCTTCTGGCCAAGGGCGAGGTTGTATTCCACGGTGCCGCGGTCGTCGCAGTGGCCTTCCACCAGCACGGTCCATTCTTTGCGGGCCTTGATCAGCTCGGCGTTGGCCTGCAGCACGGCGCGGGTCTCTTCGGAGAGCTCGTGGCGGTCGTAATCGAAGTTGACGGTCTTGATCGTCTCGAGGGAGGCGAACTCGCCGCCGCGGATGTCGCCCTCGGTGGAGGCGTCGGCCCCTTCCTGGATGTCGAGGGTAGGGATGGTGGCGGTGTCGGCGGTCATGTCCGTATTGTCCCCGGCCGCGCCCTTTACGTTCTTCTTGTTGCAGGAAGACAGGGTGAAAGCCGCGAGCAGCGGCAGGGCGAGAGCGAGGAGCAGGTGCTGTTTCTTCATTACTGGGACCTCCGTAAACTTTGTGCCAACGTATAATCTATAATAATTTTCGCGCCTTTACAATAAGGTAAACCGTTCACCCGGCGATGTAGAGGCCGGCCGATAGCAGCAGGCCGAAGAGGGCCACCAGTTTCCCGGTTTCCGGCACCAGCACGGAGTAGTCGCCGCGCCCGGCCATGCGGGCCAGGCGCAGGGCCAGCGGCACCGAGACCGCGCAGAATACCGGGGGCCAGATGCTGCCGAAAGTTAGGGAGAAGAAGTAGGGCAGGATTATTAGCGCGTAATAGAATTTCAGCGCCCCGTCCGGACCCAGCGCCGCGGCCAGCGTGGTGAACCCGGCTTTGCCGTCGCCCCGCATGTCGCGCATGTTGTTGGCGTGCAGGATGCCCACTATCAGCAGGCCAAGGGGGATGGAGGCCCACAGGGCCTCGGGCAGAAAGGCCCTGGCCTGTATGAGGGCCGTTCCGGTGACGATGAAGGGCCCGAAGGCGAAGAAGATGCCGATGTCCCCGAGCGTCCGGTACTTGTAGGCGAAGCCGGTGCCGGTGTAGAACCAGGCCAGGGCGAAGCCGGCCGCGCCCAGCCAGAGCAGGGCGGGGACGCCGTTTTTGAAGGCCAGCAGCAGGCCTATGGCCCCGCCGGCGGCGAACAGGCCGAGGGCCGACAGCAGCATCGCCCGGGGCGTCATCAGGCCGTCCACCAGGCCGCGGTCGTCGGCCGTTTCGGGGCGGTCCACGCCGTTCTTGAAGTCGAAATAGGTATTGGCCAGGTTGGATGCCGAGTGCACCACGAAGGCGGCGACGAAAGTCAGCGCGAAATCCAGCCAGGAGAAGGCGCCGTGGCGCCAGGCCACCACCGAGCCGAGAATTACCGGCGCCAGCGAGGCCGGCCACGAGTAGGCGCGCAGGATGATGAACCATTTCTTCATGCGGTATCCTTGGGACTGCGGGGGTTAAGCGGTGCGCGCGCAGAGCGCGGCGAGGAAATCCTTGAGCGCCGCCCCGCCGTCGGGGGAGGGGAAAGCGTCTATGACCGGGGCCAGGCCGGCTATCTTGCCGGTAGCGGCGCGCCTGGCGGCCGCGGCAAAGCCGCCCTTGCGTACCAGGTCAGCCAGCGCCAGCGCGGGCGCCAGGTCGGCGCCGGAGCCGGCGCGGGTGGCGGCCAGCAGGCGCTCGGCCTCGGGGCCGGCGGCGGGGTCGTTGAGGGCCAGGATGAGCGGCAGGGTGAACTTGCCCTCGCGCACGTCCTTGAGGGTCTCTTTACCGCAGGCCTCGGCGTCGCCCTCGAAATCCAGCACGTCGTCAATGATCTGGAAAGCGCTGCCGGCTTCCTCGCCCACGCGGGCGCAGCCGGCCAGCAGTTCCGGCTTGTCGGCGAGGCGGCCGGCGGCCAGCGCGCACCAGCGGAATAGCGCCCCGGTCTTGAGCGCCACTATGCGCTCTGCCGCGGCGGCGGAGATCTTTTTGCCTTTGGAGGCTTCTTCTATCAGCGCGCCTTCGGTCATGCGGCGCACGGCCTGCATCAGGCTCTCGCTGAGGTCGGGGGCGGCCAGGCGGGCCGAGTCCATGGCCATGGCGATCAGCAGGTCGCCCACGAGGATGGCTGAATTGACGCCGGCCTGGTCGTAAAGGGTGGGCAGCCCGCGGCGGTAGCGGGCTTCGTCTATGCAGTCGTCGTGCAGCAGCGAGGCGGTATGGGCCAGTTCGGCGGCGGCCGCGGCTTTTTCGGAGCGGGCGGCGTCGGAGCCCAGGGCGCCGGCCATGAGCAGCGTGAAGCGCGCCCTGGCGGCCTTGCCCAGGAAGCTGAAAGGATATTTGCCGAAGTCGAAGATCTCCTTGTCCACGGCGTCCAGCTCGGCGGCGATGGCCGCCTTCACAAGGCGCAGCGACTCTTCGATATTCCCGACTGTTTTTGTCATATAACCACGATATTCTAGCATTAAAATTAATATAATCCCTATCATGGAAAACGCCGGCGGACACCACCACGAACATCATCATGAAGACCACCACGGGCACGATTGTTCCCACGGCCACTCCCACGGGGCGGGCGCGCAGCGCGGGGCCATAAAGGCCGCTTTTTTCATTACCGCCGCCTTCATGGTGGCGGAGGCCGCCGGCGGCCTGCTGACGGGCAGCATGGCCCTGCTCAGCGACTCGCTGCACATGATGACCGACGCCGCCGCCCTGGGCATGAGCTTTTTCGCCTCGCGGCTGGCCTCGCTGAAGCCCGACTCCTCCCGCACCTACGGCTACCGCAGGGCCGAGGTGGTGGCCGCCCTGGCCAACGCCATGCTGCTCTGGATCCTCTCCGGCTACATGCTGCGCGAGGTGTATGAACGCTTCCATAACCCGGTGTCCGTGCTCTCCGGCCCCATGCTGGCGGTGGCCGTGCTGGGCCTGCTGGCCAATTTGGCCAGCGCCTGGATACTGCACGGCCACAGCGAGGACAATATCAACGTGCGCGGGGCCTTCCTGCACGTGGTCAGCGACCTGGCCGGCTCCGTGGCCGCCATCATAGCCGGCCTGATCATCTATTTCACCGGCTGGTACCGGGCGGACACCATAGTCTCGCTGCTGATAATCGCCCTCATCCTCTTCAGCTCCACCCGCCTGCTGAAGGAAGCTTTTCACATACTCATGGAAGGGGCTCCCCGGGACCTCTCCCTGCCGGAGCTGGAAAAAGCCCTGCGCGGTATTGACGGGGTCTCGGACGTGCACGAGCTGCACGCCTGGAGCCTCTCTTCCGGCTTCAACGCCGTCAGCGCCCATTTGGTGGTCAGGGACCAGGCCCGGCAGCAGGCCGCCTTGAAGGCCGCCACCTGCGGCGTGGCTGCGGCTTTCGGCATCCGGCACACCGTGTTCCAGGTGGAAGCCGAACCGGTGGAAAATTCCTCCTGCGACATCTGTTCCTGACAGATATACAAAGCTACGGACTTCCGGATTGACTTAGTCCTATATCAAACCTATAATCAAGGTTATGGTTAGGGGACCTCTTTTCGGCCCGCCCCTCGGGCCGTATCGTGCTATCAAAACAGGAGTTCTTATGCGTTATCTATTTTCATTGATACTGCTGGCCGCGCTGTGTCCCGGCCTGCGCGCCGCCTACATCGACTCCGTGCGCGGCAACGTGGACCTGAAGAAGGCCGGCGCCGCCGACTGGACCCGGCTGGCCGACGGGGAAAAGACCCGCCTGGCGGCCGGCGACGAGTTGCGCACCGCCCGCGCCTCCACCGCCGAGCTTTTCATGGACGACGGCTCCCGGGTGAAGATAGCGCCGCTTTCCGCCTTCAAGATGACCGCCGAGAACAAGGATTCGGTCTCGCTCGGCCTGTATTTCGGCCGCGTGCGTTCCTGGGTAAAGAAGTTCTCCAAGAAGTTCGAGGTCCGCACCCCGTCGGCCGTCTGCGCCGTGCGCGGCACCGACTTCATGGTCTCGGCCGACGCCGACGGCAACAGCCGCGTGGAGGTTTACGAGGGCAGCGTGCTGGCCGGCGACAGCCGCGGCAACTCCGCGCTGGTGCGCGAAGGCCAGTTCTCCGACATCCCCAACGGCGGCAGCATGCGCGAGCCCGGGGAGAATCCCAACGAGCCCAGCGACATGAATTCCGCCGTCGGCGACCCCCGGCAGATCGCCCGCGCCGAGATCTACTCCGAGATCTCCCGCGAGGACGTGCTGAGCCGCGCGCAGGAGGAGATGCAGTCGGCCGAGTACCAGATGCGCAAGACCGCCATCGACGCCTTCGGCAACCGGGTGCGCATGGAGGAATATACCATCCGCCCCGCCGACAACCAGTTCAAGTACGTCGTGCTCAATACCCGCGGCGACCGCTTCGATTTCGGCAAGATCCTGTTCACCTTCAACGCCGCCCTCCCGACGGACCTCTCGCAGGCCACGGCCAACATGATCACCTCGCCCGGCGCCGCGGCCCCGGCCTGGCAACTGACCGAGATGAACAGCGTGATGAGCAATACCCTCGACAAGGTGACCGAGGACGCCGCCGGCGGCAGCATGGTGTACAACGGCAGCCTCACCAATCCCGCCTATAACCTGGTCTTCGCGAACTATTCTTTCTACGCGGCCGGGCCCGCGCAGGCGGCCGAGAACGGCGGCCTGGGGCGTTGGCTCTGGACCAAGACCAACTACAACGTGGGCACCAACACCACGGGCGGGCTGACCTACCTGGGCCAGCCGACGGCCATCGTCACCGACCAGTCCTCGCCCTCCGGCTCCGACGTGTTCCACACCTTCACCAAGAACACCTACGGCGACGGCACCTGGATAGGCGCGCAGGATTTCGTCCTGTTCGACGACGGCGACATCCTTTCCCTGGGTGACTTTTCCAGCGGCCTGGGCGGCGGGGAGACCGTGGACCAGGTCACCGACCGGCTCAATTTCGAGCGCGTCTACACCAGCTCGCTGTTCGGCGGGCGCACCATCGACGTGATGTACTCGGCCAAGCTGCTCAAGGACGCCGGCCTGCTGCGGTTCGAGTAACCCGGACCGCTTTATAAGGATATACCGTAAACTTATGATAAAGAACTTTAAATTAGCCGCCGCGCTGCTCGCCTGCTGCCTGTCGCCCCTGCAAGCCGAAATGAAGATCACCCCCGTGGCCAGCGTCAACCTGCTGGGCGGCAAGTATTTCCTGGATTCCGACGCCGCTTCCTTCCAGGGCCGCGTGGACGCCTTCGTCTCGCCGGCCCTCACCCTGGCCGAGGGCCGGGACCTGATCCCGGTCTACTCCGGCAACTACTCCGGCACGCAGGACATACAGGAGCTGGCCGGCGGCGGCGTGCTCACCCGCAAGCGCCAGACGCATACCTTCTCACTGAAGTACGTGCATACGAACGAATTCAACAAGTACAAGCCCCGCCTCTCCTACTCGCTGGCCCGGATCAAGGAGACCAACGACGAGGATTGGGGCGACGGCCTGTTCGACTACAATACCGTGTCCGCCGGCTTCGAGGCCGAGCAGGAGCGCCCGCACGGCACCTTCACCGAGTCCTACGATTTCTACAGCGTGGCCTACCCCAACTACAGCACGCTGCTCAGCGACTCGCAGTCTGTCTTCAACGACACCACCACTTTCAACGAGCTGTCCACCAACGCCGGCGAGAACCCGATGGACAACATGAGCCACCGCCTGGCCCTCGCCTACGCCTGGTTCCCCGAGCCGCTCAACATGAAGGCCGGCTATGACGTCACCTACCGCACCTACGGCGACCAGGCCGTGACGGCCAGGCCCGCCACCGGGCAGTCGCCGTTCAAGAGCGACACGCGCGCCGACATAGCCCAGAACCTGAGCCTCAGGGCTTCCCGGTTGGTGAAGCCGCTGTACCTCAGCGTCGGAGCGCGGACCGGCTGGCTGAGCTCCAACCAGGGCTCTTACGATTCCGCCCGCAGCAAGTACATGGACGATTATTACAGCTACGTGGACGTGCAGGTGAGCCCGTCGATGACGCTGGCCCTCAGGAACGGGGTGCAGTTCGGCTTCAGCCTGGACTGGCGCCGCGTGTTCTACCTGGGCCGTCTCAAGCAGGACTCCGCCGGCAACTACGGCGCCGACGAGATAGACCAGACCTACTGGCTCACCTCCATCACGGCCCGCTACCCGCTTTTCAACAGGTTCTTCGCGCGCGCGGCGTACAACTACCAGGTCTCTTCTTCCAACATGCGCTACGAGGACAATTACAGGTACAACTACCGGGCCAGCACCTACCTGATGGGCCTGGAGTGGGAGTTTTAAGCCGCAGCGGCGGAAAAATATCGCGGTATTCGGAGTAAGCTGGCGGTCGTACGGAGACTATTATGCTCAAGATGAACAAACTTTCCATTTTAGCGGCGGGCCTGCTGGCCCTGGCGCTGCCCCCGGCGGCCCGGGCGCAGCAACTGCCTGGCACGCTGGTCATTGACGACTCTCTGGCCAACGGCACCACGGTCTTCCTGACCCCGGCCTACACCTGGCAGAGCGACGACTGGAGCAAGGAGAGCAATATAGCCCGCGACCCCGCCGGCAACGTCTACATCGCCGGCACTTTCTCGCCTGACTCCGGCAGCACGCAGCGCCCCTTCATCCGCAAGATCTCGCCCGCCGGCGTGACGCTGTGGACCAGTACCGTCAGCAATACCGCCAACCCCTCCAGTTACGCCGACTACGGCCGGAGCGTGGCCCTCAGTCCCGACGCGGCTTTCGTCTACCTGCTGAGCGTCCGGGAGAATAGCGGCGGTACCGAAGTGGTGGTGAACAAGTATTCCGCCGCAGGCGTGGAACAGTGGGCCGAGGGCGGCGTGGCCTACACCGGCGGCTGGGGCAATAACGCCTATGACATAACCGCGGACAACAATTTCGCCTATGTGGCCGGTACCAGCCAGAACGATATCGCTATATTCCGTTTCCAGGTGGGCGACGGCACCCCCGAGACTCCCACCATTTTTAACGGCGGCGACTCGTACAATGTGGCCTACGCCATACACCAGAACCTCACCCATCTGGCCCTGGCCGGCACCATTTACGACGGCCGAGACTATAACGACCCCTCCGACCTGGAGTACGGCAACGAGATCTGGGTGGCCAAGTACGATAAAAGCGACATGACCCAGGTCTGGGCCAGCACCTACACTTCCGCCGACCACCCCGAATGGGGCAACGACGAGGCGCACGCGGTGAAGATAGACGCCAACGGCAACGTTTACGCCGCCGGCTTCTACTACAGCTACGACTCGGGCTCCGACATCTGGCTGGGCAAGTTCGATACCGCCGGTAATTTGGTCTTCGCCAAGATCAAGAATGGCCTGTCCAACGGTTATGACAAGGGTTTCGGCCTGGCTCGCGACGCCGCCGGTAATATTTATGTGACCGGCAAGCTGGAGGCCTATAATATAAATCAGGGCGACAATGTCTGGGTGGGCAAATACTCGCCCGCCGGCGCCCTGCTCTCCGAGGTTACCACGCACCGCAACCACGAGAGCGGCTACGACGTGGAGGCGGCCAGCCACGTGGTGGTGGTCGGCGGCGCCTTCGACGACAGTTACGGCGTGCTGGTGGTGGCGCAGGAACAGTTCGGCGAGCTGCAGCAGCTGATGGCCGGTCCCGGCTGGGCCCCCGGTTCGGTGCGGCTCTTCTGGAACTACGAGAGCAGCGCCACCGTCTATGGCTATGAGGTGGAGTACGCCACCTACCCGACTTTCGCCCTGGGCGCCGGCCTGGGCATAATTGCCGGTACCGACTCAGAAGTGTCGATCGGCGACACCAAGGATCTGGATGTTAACGGCCTGCCGGTGCGTCTGGACCATACCGTGTGGCCCAATAACCCTGAACCGCTGTATTATTTTAAGGTCAGGATCAAATCCGATGCGGGCGCCTGGACCCCGCTGAACAATACCGCCAGCGCCGTGCCCAACGCCCCTTACAACTATTGGAACTACAGTTCCCGCGGCCAGGACAGCTTCTGGGTGTTCAACAGCGCCATGGCCCCGTCCTCGGCCCTCGCCCGCGACGCAGCCGGCAATACCTACATCGCCTACGGCAATATGATGGGCGGCGTAGCCATGGTAAAGATGGACCAGTACGGTTCGGCCCAGTGGACCAGTTTCTATAACTACGCCGGCTATAACGGCCGCTTCGTGGTCAACCGCATAAAGCTGGATGGCGCCGGCAATATTTACGCCGTGGGCAGCATAGACGACCAGGTGCCGCCGGATTATACCAGCGCCTGGATAGCCAAGTTTAACGCGCTGGGGGTTAAAGTCTGGGACGCCGTGGAACCGGGGATGAATAGCGACGGGAATACGGCGTTCAACGCCCTGGCCTTCGACTCGGCCGGCAAGGTTTACGCCGGCGGCGAGAACAACCAAGGGAACGGCGATACTTCCATGTTCCTGGTTAAATACGAGCCGGCCAATATGGCCCCCAACCCGCAGGTTATAGACTCCACAAACGAGAACCCCTCATCCGCGCCCGACGCCATCTGGGGCCTGGCCGTGGACGCCTCCTCCACCACTATCTACGCCGGCGGCTACTTCTCCGTAATCGGCACCGCTATCGACCGTAACGCCGCCATAGTCAAATTCAATACTTCGCTGGGCGTTACCGGCACGGCCTCCTATCCCAACGCGCAGACCGCGGCCGCGGAAGGCTGGGATGTTATAGCCGACCTGCTGGTGGACAACGGAAACGTTTATGTCGCCGGCCAGAAGAACATGAACGTGGCGCTGTCCACCACCAGTTTCTGGGTGGCCAAGATAGACGCCGACACGCTGGGGATAACCTGGAGCGACGCCTATAATTCCGCCGACGACCTGGACGCGGCCGCCTACGGCCTGCGCCTGAACGGCGGCTACCTGTACGCGGCCGGTTACGAGAACCGCCTGTACATGATCGACGGCCAGAAGAACATGGTGTTGCGCAAGTACGACCTCGACGGCACGGCGCAGTGGACCAAGGCCATAGACGGCACCTACCAGAACGAGAGCGCGCTCTCGTACGGCCTGGAAGTGGGGAGCGACGGCTATTTCTACCTGGCCGGCGTCTTTAATATCTGGGGCACGGAGGGGGAAGGCAACCCCGGCATAGCCAGGGTGACCGAGCCGCAGAGCGGCCTGATGGCCAGGCCCGGCCATAAACCCTCCTCGGCGCGCCTGTCCTGGGTGGCCACGACCGAACTGCCGGAGGACACCGAGTTCTACGTGTATTATTCCACTGGCGGTCAAGACTTCCTCTTCGACGCCGCCAATCCGCAATACCGCTTTACTAACGACTACACGCTGTTCACCGGCGACTACCTGGACCGCCTGGTGCCCGGCCTGGAGTCCGGCACCGGAGCCCCCGTACCCGGCGGCAACAACATCGACACGCCGACGCATTATTTCCGCCTCGGTTACCAGCGTCCCGGGGACGCTGAGGTCACCATAGTCGAGGGCTCCACCAACACGGTGCCCAATACGCCCGGCGCCTGGGACCGCAGCGACCGCTATCCCAACGGCAACCTGTTCCTGGTCAACAATGCCCACGGCGGCAGGAACCCGCTGGTGCGCGACGCGGCCGGCAATATCTATACGGCCGGCACCATCAGCCCCTGGGGGCCCGGTTCCGCGGCGGCCTATGTGCGCAAGTTCACCAGCGCCGGCGTGCCGGTGTGGACCCGCTTCTGGTCCGACCAGTATGAGCAGTCGCAGCCTGTGATCAACGCTCTGGCCCTGGACGGCCAGGGCAACCTGTACGCCGCCGGTTCCGCCGGTTCCGACGGTTCCGTCTATTACCCTGTCCAGGGCTTCGAGTCCGAGACCAAGCGGGACGCGCTGGTGATAAAATACAGCGTCGCCGACGGCCGCATGCAGTGGGCCCGCACCTACGACCTGCAGCTGGCCAACGGCAATGACGAGATCAACGCCGTGGCCGCCGGGCCCGAGCACGTTTACATCGCCGGCAAGTTCTATAACTCCGGGACCGAGACCGAGGACTCGGTAGTGGTAAAGCTGGGTTCCGAAGGCGTTCCGTCCGCCGCCTATTTCGGCGCGCTTAACGGCGACGACGTGTTTCACGCCCTGGCTTACGATCCCTTCAATGACCGCGTTTACGCGGCTGGCCGTTTCCATGACGGCGCCACGCTGA
The DNA here is from genome assembly GCA_050174915.1 of Elusimicrobiales bacterium. GTDB lineage: Bacteria > Elusimicrobiota > Elusimicrobia > Elusimicrobiales > UBA9959 > UBA9959. Next base: position 25,809 of record JBFXJL010000007.1, read on the forward strand.
ACGGGTTCTTGAAGACGCTGAGCACTACTTCCCTCACGGACATGGGCCTGGATATCATCGTGGACAAGGGCTACGAGGACGAGGTCTATGCCGTCAGGGTGGACACCGACAACGCGGCGCTCTACCTGGCCGGCGCCGTCTCCGCCGACAGCGCGGCGCAGGACGCCTGGCTAGGTAAGTACGCTTACGGCGCCTCCGTTCCTGCCTGGGAGCGCCGTTATAATTCCGCCAACGAGAACGACGACGAAGCCTACGGTATCGCCCTCGACGGACTGGGCGGCGTTTACCTCAGCGGCGTGGAGTCCCGCTACGACATCAACCAGGGCAAGAACGTGTTCATCCGCAAGTACAACACGGCTGGCGACCTGATCTGGGCGCAGGCGCTCAACAGCGCCGGCAGTAACGACGACCATGCCGGCGGCATCGAAACCGACCCGGCGCGCGGCGTCTACGCGGCGGCCGACGCCGGGGCCATGGCGGCCGCGGCCTACTACAATACTTACGACACCATCAGCGGGGCGGGCTTCTTCAAACATGTGCAGTCCAATATGGACGTGACTAACCCGCGCCTGACGGTGCGCGTTAACAGCGGCCCCGACGCCGGCCTGCAGGGCGTGCGCGTGGCCGTGATGGGCTTCAGCTCCACCGGCGGCATAGACCCCAACGGCATAGCGATGGACGTCACTAATTCCTCCGGGGCCTGCACCTTCTCCCTGCCCGGCGGCAAGTCCTACTTCGTGGCCGTTTCCAGCCACAACATGGTGCCCACGATCAAGGACCAGCTGTCCGACCCTGGCGCCAACTTCTTCGTGGACCTCAACGCCGACACCACCCGGCAGTATTTCATCACCCCGCGCGCCGCGGCGGCCGACGCGGTGTACAAGATGACTCTCAACGTCTCCACGGTCACCGGCACGCTGGAGGGCGGCGACTACGTGATGGGTGAGGTGTTCATAATGCAGACCGGCGAGCGCGTGGGCTACAGCGTTATCGAAGCCATAGACATGCTGACCAACCCCATGGAGATCTACAACCTGCCGGCCGCCGCCAACGGCGTCTACGGCATGGCCGTAAGCGTGCCCGCCAGGAACAAGGTGCTGCAACTGTTCATGAACGGGCCCTTCCCGTCCACCGGCACCTATCTCGCGGACATGGCCCAGGCCTCGCAGCTGGCCGCCTCTTTCGAGGTGGGCGGTTCCACCGTGCCGCCTTCGGTGGCCGGCATGGTGCTGGACACCAACTGGTCGCCGATAGAGGGCGCCAGGGTGAAGCTGGAACGGTATACCTGCACCGGGATCCCGCCCAACTCCAATTGCACTCCCGTCTTCAACAAGGAGACGCTGACTGACGCAGGCGGCAGCTTCTCTTTCTATAACGTTCCTTTCTCCGACTGCGCCAACATGTTGAACTACCCGGCTAACTGCACGTCTGACGAACTGATGAGCCTGAACTATAACCTCAACGTGGGCAAGGCTGGCTACGAGAGCGACGGACGCAGCTTCCCGCTGCCCGAGGGCTCGCCGCTGCCGTACATGGGCGACCCTATGAACCCGGGCATGTCCACGACGTTCAACCTGGACCTGGCGACCTATACGCTGTCCGGCATATTGAAGTACAACGGCATGCCGCTGCCTAACGCCACCATCCTGGTCAACCCCGACTGGATGAGCTACGATTACACCAGCGACAGCGCCAGCGATACCTACCGGCAGGGCGAATGGGGCAACGGCCTGGGCATACGCTCCAACGCCCGCGTGCGCACCGCGGCCGACGGCAGCTTCACCGTGCCGGGCCTGACCGACGGCAACGCCCGCATAGAGGCCGTCTTCGAAGGCGGCTGGCGCTCGCTCAACGAAGGCGCGGTGTACTCCGACGGTGTGGACGACGACGACCTGCGCGTGGTAATCTCCTCGCAGGGCGCGAGGGGGCCCGGCCTGCCTTTCAACAACGCCTGCCGCCCCGGCCGGACCTGGGTGATCAACAGCTCGGGCACCTGCGTGACGGCCGGCAATGTGGCCTTCAATATCGTCCCCGAGGGGGCCAATAACGACGGCCAGCTGTACGGCACCGTTACCTTCGTCACCACTTACACCATAACAGGGACCACCCCGCTGGTGATCTCCACCTCCTCGCCGCTCACGCTGATGGCGCAGGAGACCTGCCGCGACGGCTGTCAGAACTCGCAGATGAGCTTCGCCTCGCTGGCCGGCACCTTCACTGAGAACACCACCAGTTACGCGATGGAGCTGTCCACCGGCGCTACTTATTATACCCGGGTCTTCTCCACCGACTGGGCGCAGGCCAATTCCTTCAAGTCCGAGGTCAGCCCTTCGGAGTCCCTGCCTTCCATAAGGCAGGACTTCTCCGTGGTCCGCGCCGGCGGCCTGCGAGGCGTGCTGAAGATGCCCGACGGCTCCAACTTCCGGCCGGTCTGGGGCGACGAAAGTTCCCCGACCGCCTACTGGACGGACGTGGTCGTGCAGGGCGTCAACGTGGATACGCGCGAGGACAGGCAGCTCGACGAGTACGGCGAGTTCGAGTTCCAGAACCTGGCCCCCGGCACCTACGAGGTCTACCTGCGCCCGAGCGGCGCCGGCTTCGTCTGGACTCCGGTCCGGCAGGCCGTCACCGTCACCGAAGGCAGGACAGCCGAAGTGAAATTGCAGCTCGAGAACGGCCTGGCCGTGCAGCCGCAGATCTTCGGCCTGCCCGAGATCTCCACGCCCAGCTGGAACTACAGCATCATCGGCGTGCCTTCGGGCACGGAGATGAACCAGAAAAAAGTGACCGAGCTGTTCTTCTCGGAGCCCGAGTACGCGTTCAACTACAGCACCAGCACCGGCTGGACCACCAAGTACATGCCTTCCGGCCAGTACGACTTCTACCTGCTGCTGGGCGCCAATTACGACCCGGGCGGCGGCGAGAGGAATATCGTCAGCTACCAGCTGTTCGCCAACTTCATAGGCCGCGTAAGAGGCGTGGCCGTGCAGAAGTCGGACAGCAACCCGCTTGTCGGTACAGCGGCCCAGCCTATAGCTATCAACATCCTCGGCTCCATAGGGCAGGGCGGCATAGCAGGCACCATAGAAGGCGATAATATCTTCACCGACTCCGACCTGGACCGCATGTTCGCCAACTTCGAGCAGACTTTCGAAGTGATTCCGGCCATGATGCTCTACGACTCGGCCGGCGACCTCCGGGGCTTCTCGAGCGGCATGCCGGGCAGCGAGAGCTCTTTCAACGGCTTCATGGCAGCCATGGCCATGAAGAGCAAGCCGGCGCTGCTGGCCTTCCTGGCGGCCAACCCGCTGGACTACGGCGTCTGGGGCCTGCCGCCCGGCCGCTATACGGCCGTGTTCAACAACCCCAACTACCCGCCCGTAGCCAAGGAAGTACTGGATATCACCGCGCCCGGAGCGGACATCACGGCCTTCAACTTCGACGACGAAGAAGTGGTGACGGCCGGCATCTCCGGCGTGGTAAAGAGCAGCGCCACCGGCGAGGCCCTGGCGGGCGCGCGGGTGTACCTGCGCCACCGCACGGTGGAGAAGTTCACGCTGACGGATTCCTCCGGCGCGTTCACGCTCTCCAACCTGCCCACCGGCATCTTCCGCCTGGAGGTAACGCGCAACGGCTACGTGACCGCGGGCCGCAAGACCAGCCTGGCGGCCAACGACGCCGAGAGCTTCACGCTCTACCTCCTGCCCTCCGAGTCCAAGATCACGGGCCGCGTCTTCATGAGCAAGTTCCCGACCCAGGTTACCAGGGCCGGCGTGGAGATCGTGGTCTACGACGAGACGCTTAACGTCCTGGCCCCCGAGTCCTACCTGCCCAAGACCGAGGCCCAGACCGACGCCTCCGGCAACTTCGAGATCACCGGGGTGGTGCCCGGCCATCTCTACAAGTTGTCGGCGTTCTCCCCGGGCAAGCTGCCCGAGGTACTGGATGTCACGGCGCAGGAGGGCAACACGGTGCTCAGCGACCTGACTCTCAAGGACATCCCGCCCCAGATCGCCATCAAGGTTAAGAAGTCGGCCGATTCGGCCAGCAAGGTGGACGTGGTCATCAAGTCGCCCAAGCAGCTGATGACGGCGCCTTCCTGCAGCTACAACAACGGCCAGGATTACGACGCCGCCTCGGCGGTCACGCTGGCGCTGGTGCCGGGCCCGAACCGCACCTACCTGGGCCAGTTCACCGTGAGCAGCAGCCAGCAGTATTACACGGTGAAGGTCACGGCGGGCGACGCGGGCAACAAGATGGAGAAACTCTTCGTCTACGACCAGGTCAGCAACGCCAAGACCGAGCAGTATATCCAGCAGGAATCGCTGGCCGGCGGTTCGGTGCAGATGGACAGGGAGAGCGAGGAATACTCCGGCATAGAACTGGACCCCGGCGCCCTGTCCTACTCTACCGGCACGGCCGGCACGGTGGACTACTCCAACCTGGTGGGCGGCTTCTTCAGCGCGCTGCCGTCGGTGCGCACGGTAAAGACCGACAAGGGCAGCCTGACGATCAGCGCCGCGCTGCAGGACTTGATGGCGTCCGAGGTCTACAACATGGACCTCTCCAACGCCTCAGCCAACAAGCCGTTCACGCTGACGCTCAAGTACGACAAGGAACGCGGCGCGGCCCACAGCCAGCGCCTGCGCATCTACCAGCAGGACGATAACGGCAACTGGAACGAGGTGCCCGGCAACTACACGGTGGACCCGATGCTGGGCGTGCTTAGCGTCGACGTGGCCAGCCTCAGCAACGCCACGGAAGGTACCGGCGCGTCCGCCACGCCCCTGGGCCGCAAGCGCTATGGCATGAGCGCCGTGGTGAACGGCCGCTACAGGCCGTCCACGACCGCCGCCACCAGTCAGTCGGGCAAGTTCGCTGTGTTCACGGCCAACCCGCCCACCGGCACCGCCGCGTACTCCACGGGCTTCGAGGTGGTCAATATGCCCAACCCGTTCAACCTCAAGAGCAAGAACGTGGACCTGAGCACGGACATCGGCACCTCCGGGGTTTCGGACCCCTACCCGACCACCGGCACGGTGATCAAGTACAACCTGCCGGCGGGCAAGTCGGGCACGCTGAAGTTCGTGATCTACAACCTGGCCGGCGAGAAGGTGCGCACCCTGGACGAGGGGCACCGCGACGCCAACCAGATCCTGTACTCCGAGTGGGACGGCAAGAACGACGCCAACCAGGACTGCGCGTCCGGCGTCTACTTCATGCTGACCTACCTGGACGGCAAGAAACTGGGCAATAAGGCCCACAAGATGGCGATAATAAAGTAGAACCCGCCCCGGGCCGCGCTCAGCGCGGCCCGGCAGCGGAGGCGGTCAGCCTTGGTTTCGAGAGGTACTTATGAGAAAATCAATTTTAATAACGCTGCTGGCGGCCCTGCCGGCCGGGGCCTACGCCTCCGGCGCGGGCACCACGGCCGCGCCGTTCCTTAAGGCGGCCATGAGCCCGCGGGCGGTGGCGCTGGCCGGCGCTTACAGCGCCATGGCCGACGACTCCGGCTCGGTGTTCGTGAACCCGGCCGGCCTGGCTCAATTCGAGGAGCAGGAGGCGGCGCTGGACTTCAGCACCTACCTGCAGGACGCCAAGATGGGCAACTTCTCCTACGCCGGGCGGATCAAGGATAACCGCTTCGGCCTGGGCCTGACCTTCATGACGGTGGGCGGCATAGAGCGGCGCGGCCTGACCGACTCCGTGGGCTATGTGCCCGAGCTGGGCTCCTTCGACGCCAGCGACCTGGCCGTCACGCTGTCCTACGCCCGCAAGGAGATCTCGCCCGAGCTGATGCCCCGCCTGGACGGCGGTTTCTCCGTAAAGTTCATCCGTTCCGGCATCGACGACGAGACGGCTTACGCCTTCGCCCTGGACGCCGGTGCCATCTACCGCGCCACCGAGCGCATGAACTTCGCTATGGCCGTGCAGAACCTGGGCACCAAGATGAAGTTCGTGGAGGAATCCGACCCGCTGCCGCTGAGCATCCGCGCCGGCGGCGCGTTCCGGGTCTCCGACCGGTTCACGGTGGCGGCCGAGATCAACGAGTACCTGCAGGACGAGAAGTTTTACCCTTCGGTGGGCGCCGAATACTGGTTCCGCGACGCGCTGGCGCTGCGCGGCGGCTACAAGTTCGGCTACGACACCTCCAACCTGGGCGGCGAGGTGGGCATGAGCCTGGGCTTCGGCATAAAGGTGCAGGGGCTGGGCATAGACTACGCCTTCCTGCCCTTCGGGGACCTGGGCAGCGTGCACCGCTTCGGCATGTGGATGCAGTTCTAGGTTAACACGGTGGGAAGCAAAGAAGAAGGGCCGCCCGCGCGGCCCTTCTTCTTTTACCTGAGGAAATCTTCCCCGGGCCAGTCGCCCGGAGTTCCCGGCACCGAGGTGAGCCGGGGATCTTCGGTGGGGGTCGCGTTCATCTTCTGGAAGGATTCCCTGAGTTCCGAGAGGGAGACGTCGGACTTCTTGATGCGCATCAGTACCAGGTAGCCGACCGCGCCGGAGACCAGGCCGACCGGCAGCACATAGGTCCACGCCATGGCCTTTAGGGTGAGGATCAGGACCGCGCAGAGAACGATCCAGAATGAAACGGTCATGCTGACCCCGCAGAGGGTGTAGCCCACTATGAGGTTGACCTCGTCGCTGCGGGGCATGGCCAGGATGATGGCCAGCAGGGCGATATTTATCAGCGTCAGGTAGAGGGCGCGGGTGACCCAGTTCCGCCAGCGGTATTTGGAGAGCACGATGGTGCCGTAGATCGGGTGGTTGATAATTTCCGCGTCTTCAAAAGTGACCTCGGCCGCGGATTTCTTCACCTTCTTGGCCGCCTGCGCCCCGGGGTCGTAATCGAAGGCCTGCTCTTCTGCCCTCGAGCCGAACTGGGCCGCCGCGGGCGCTGGCAGCAGGACGGCCAGGGCTAGGCCGGCGGCGAGCAGTATGAGAGGCTTATTCATCGTCGCCCAGCCTCGGCATAGCGGGGAGGGTGTCCTCTTCCATGCGGTAATACCTGGTGGCGCCGGAGCGCAGCCTGGAGGGCGATAACTGGGTGTCCCGCAGTTTTTTTATCTCCGCCTCTTTGGTGAGATTGCTCTTGAGCTTTATTTTCTGCCTTACCGAGACGCGGTCCTGGAAATGCCAGTACGAGGAGACGAACCCGCCTATAGTGCAGGCGATGACCACGCCCGCAAGGAAATAGGTGGCCCTGTCCTGGCGTATCCAGAACCTGCGCGCGCTCATCCCAGCTCCTCCAGGATCGCGGTCAGGCGGGAGATCTTGCCGCCGCATTCCTCGGAGCGTGCCTTAATCTTGTCGATCTCGGCCTTGGGGGCCCGGGCCAGGAAGGCCGCGTCGCCCAGGCGCTGCGCGCACTGCGCGCTGTCGCTGCGGGCCTTGTCCAGCTCCTTGGCCATACGGACTTTTTCCTTCTCCAGGTCCACGGTGCCGTCCATCGGCACATAAAGGTTGAAGGCGCCGGCGATGGCGCTGATGGCGCGCGGCGGCTTGGGCAGGTCCCGGCCCACCGCCAGGTCCTCCACCTTGGCCAGCAGGCTGACATAGCCGGCGCCGGCCTTGAGGCGGTCCAGCGCGGGCGCGTCGCCAGAGACGGCCAGGGCTTTTATCAGCTTGCCAGGCGGGATCTCGAACTGGGCGCGCACCACGCGCAGCTGGGTGATGACGCCCATCAGCTCCTGCATGGCCGCCGTGGCCGCGCCGTCGGTGGCGGGGGCTTCGGGCCAGGCCTCGTTGAGCAGATAGCCGCCGGGCTTGGGCAGGTAGCCCTTCAGGCTGGAGTAGAGCTCCTCGGTGACATAGGGCATGAACGGGTGCAGCGCCTTGAGCGCTCCGGTGAACAGTTCCAGCATCAGCGCCAGGACGCGGTCCTTGTCCGGGCCCTGCAGGCGCGGCTTGGCCAGTTCCAGGTACCAGTCGCAGAATTCGTCCCAGACGAAGCCGTACAGCGCGTCCTGCGCCTTGGGCAGATCGTACTCGGCCATGGCGGCCCGCGACTTGCGCAGCGCCTCGGCGTAGCGCTCGGTGATCCAGCGGTCGGCCAGCTCGGCCGGCTTAGCCGCCGTAACGGGCGCGGGGGTTTCGGGCAGGTACATCTGCATGAAGCGCGCGGCGTTATAGAGCTTGTTGACGAAGTTGCGCCCGCCGACGATGCCTTCCTCGGAGAAAGGGATGTCGCGGCCGCCCATCGTCTGCGCCATCAGCGAGAAGCGCAGCGCGTCGGTGCCGTACTTGTCCACCATCAGCAGCGGGTCCACCACGTTGCCCAGCGACTTGGACATCTTCTTGCCGTGCTTGTCGCGCACGATGCCGTGCACGTAGACCTGGCTGAACGGGGGCCGGCCCATGTGCTCGATGCCGCTCATCACCATGCGGGCGACCCACAGATAGAGGATCTCATAGCCGGTGACCAGCACCGAGGTCGGGTAATAATAGTCCAGTTCTTTCGTCTTCTCCGGCCAGCCGAAGACGGAGAAGGGCCAGAGGGCCGACGAGAACCAGGTGTCGAGCACGTCGGGGTCCTGCAGCAGGTCGTGGCCGCCGCACTTCGGGCAGGAGGACGGCTTGTCCTGCGAAACGATGGGCAGCGCGCCGTCCTCGAAAGAGACTCGGGACAGCTCGCCCTTGTCGTCGAACTTCATGCCGGCGCCGGAGCAGGCGCGGCAGTACCAGACGGGGATGCGGTGGCCCCACCAGATCTGACGCGAAATGCACCAGTCCTGGATCTTGCCCAGCCACTGCGTGAACGGCTTCTTCCAGGAGGCGGGGTAGAACTTCACGTCCTCTTTTTCCGCGGCGGCTATGGCGGGGGCGGCCATATCCTTCATTTTTACGAACCACTGCTCGCTGACCAGCGGCTCGATGTGGCTGCTGCAGCGGGAGCATTTGCTGACGGAATGTTTGTAATGTTCCTCTTTTTCCAGCAGGCCGGCGGCGCTCAGGTCCTCCACGACGGCTTTGCGGGCGGCCTGCACGCTCAGGCCCGCGTACTTCTCCGGGCAGTTGACCATCTTGCCCTCGTAGGAGATGACGCGCAGCACTTCCAGGCTGTGGCGCTCGCCTATCTCGAAGTCCAGCGGGTCGTGCGCCGGGGTGATCTTCACCGCGCCGGTGCCGAAATCCTTCTCCACGCCCTCGTCGGCCACCAGCGGGATGACCCTGTCGGTGAGGGGGAGCTTGAGTTTCTTGCCGTGGAGGCCCGCGTAGCGGGTGTCTTCCGGGTTTACGGCCACGGCCGAGTCGCCCAGCATGGTCTCGGGGCGGGTGGTGGCTACCGTGACCGAGCCGGTGCCGTCCTCGAAAGCGTACTTGATATGCCAGAGCTTGGACTTCTCGTCCTCGTATTCTACCTCGATGTCGGAGAGGGCGGTACCGCAGCGTGTGCACCAGTTGATCATGCGCTCGCGGCGGTAGATCTGGCCCTTCTCCCACATGCAGCGGAAAGCTTCGAAGACGGCGGCGGCGCGGGGCTTGTCCATCGTGAAGCGCACGTTGCTCTTGTCCAGGTCGAGCGCGCAGCCCAGGCGCCGCAGCTGGCCGAGTATGGTGCCGCCGCATTCCTCGTACCAGGCCCAGGTGCGCTTTATGAATTCCTCGCGGCCCAGGTCGTGGCGCGTCTTGCCCTCGGCCTTGAGCTGCTTCTCCATCACGTTCTGTGTGGCGATGCCGCCGTGGTCGGTGCCGGGCACCCAGTAGGCCTCGCGGCCCAGCATGCGGGCGTAGCGGATGAGCACGTCCTGCAGCGTGTTGTTGAGGGCGTGGCCGATGTGCAGGGCGCCGGTGATATTGGGCGGGGGGATGACCACCACGAAAGGCTTCTTGTCGGGGCTGGGGGTGGAAATGAAGAGCCTTTCTTTCTGCCAGGTGTCGGCCCACTTGGCCTCTACCGGCTTGGGGTCGTAAGCTTTGCTTAGCATGATGTCCTTTTGAAGTTACACGAATTCGCGGAAAACAGCGTTGGAGACGTAAAGGCGGTCTTCCCTGATCCGGATGACGGAAGCGCTTTTCTCTATGAGGCCGGCCTGCAGCAGCCGGTCTATCTCGCCTTTAAATTCTATAAATATATCGTCAGGCAGTTCAATTCCGGCCGTCCGGCGCAGGCCCAGCATGATCTTTTCGGCGTTTTTGGCCCGGCCTTCCAGCCGCTCCGAGTACTGCAGCGGGACGCTGTCTCCGGCCGCGGCGGCCCTGACATAGTCTTCGGTGGAGGCGGTGTTGGCGCGGCGCTCGCCGGCCAGGTAGGAGGCGGCCGCCGGGCCCAGGCCCAGGTACTCGCCCTGGTCCCAATAATTCAGATTGTGCAGCGACTCCCGGCCGGGCCGGGCGAAATTGGAAATCTCGTATCTACGCAGGCCGGCTTGGGCCAGCGCCGCTGCCCCGGCCTCGTACATGTCAGCCGCCGCTTCCGGCGCCTCGCTTACGCCCGCGGCCGCGAACGGCGTGCCGTCGTGCACCTCCAGCGCGTAGAAGGAGACATGTTCGGGCTTGAGCGCCAGCAGCCAGTCCAGCGAGTCGGCGAAATCTTTCAGCGATTGCCCCGGCAGGCCGCACATCAGGTCCGCGTTGATATTGTGAAAGCCGGCGGCCCGCAGCTGCCCGTACGCGCGCAGGAAGTCCTGCGGGGTCGCTATCCTGCCCAGTTTTTTCAGGAGCCTGTCTTGTGTGGCTTGCAGGCCCAGGCTGACGCGGCCCACGCCGGCCTTTTTGAGCAGCGCGGCTTTCTCCGCGTCCAGGCTTTCCGGGTTGGCCTCGAAGGTACTCTCCCGGAGGCTCTCCAGGGGGCCGGTGAGGGTCTCGATGATGCCGCACAGCCGCCCAAGCTGTTCCGGCGAGAGCAGGCTGGGCGTGCCGCCGCCCACGTAGAGGGTGTCGAAGCTCCCGGCCAGGGCGTCATATCGCGCCGATTCGGCCGCCAGCGCCCCCAGGCAGGCGTCGATCTCCCCGGGCGCTCCGGGGGCGGAGGCGAAGTCGCAGTAGCCGCATTTGGCCCTGCAGAACGGTATATGAACGTAAAGTCCGCGCATGGTCCTCTTGTAAAAAAAGAAGGGGCGGCCGGGCCGCCCCTTCTATCGCGGCGGGGCCGCCTAGTTCTGGCTCTTCTTGAGGAACTGGCTGATCATGTCTATCGGTATCGGGAAGATCGTAGTGGAGTTCCTCTCGGTGGCCACTTCGGTGAGCGTCTGCAGGTAGCGCAGCTGGATGGCGGCCGGCTCGCTGCCGATGATCTTGGCCGCGTCGGCCAGTTTCTGCGAGGCCTGGAATTCGCCCTCGGCGTGTATGATCTTGGCGCGGCGCTCGCGCTCGGCCTCGGCCTGGCGGGCGATGGCGCGCTGCATCTCCTGCGGCAGGTCCACGTTCTTCACCTCGACGCTGGACACCTTGATGCCCCAGGGCTCGGTGTGCTGGTCGAGGATCTGCTGCAGGTTCTGGTTGATCTTGTCGCGCTGCGCAAGCAGGTCGTCGAGCTCCTGCTGGCCGAGCACGCTGCGCAGCGTGGTCTGGGCGAGCTGGGAGGTAGCGTACATGAAGTTCTCGACGTTCAGTACGGCCGACTGCGGGTTGACGACGCGGAAGTAGACCACGGCATTGACCTTGACCGAAATGTTGTCGCGGGTGATGATGTCCTGCGGCGGCACGTCCATTACGACCACGCGGGTGCTGATGCGGAACATCTGCTGCACGCCGGGGATCAGGATGATGAGGCCCGGGCCCTTGACCCCGGTGAAGCGGCCGAACGTCAGCGTGACGCCGCGTTCGTACTCGTTGAGCACCTTGATGCTGGCGAACAATATTACCACCGCGATGATTATTAAAGGAGCGAAACTCATATAAACCTCCGTTGTCTGCGCTGTTCCCTATCCTAAGCCTAGTCTACAAAAGACGGAGCCGGATGACAACATTTTATACCCGTCGTAAATTTAGTATTATATCCGTGCAAGGTCTTTTTAAAATTATGAGCAAAAGAAGATTAGCGAGGGAAAACTGCCTGCAGTCGCTGTACAGCTCGGACATCTCCAGTCTCGAGCCGGCTGCCGTTTTGGCCAGTTTCCAGATGGAAGAATTCGCCCTCGAGGACAAGGTCTTCGATTTCTATAAATCCCTTTTCACTTCCACCGTAGCCAACCGCAGCAAGATAGACGAGATCATCAAGAAGACCAGCCTGAACTGGGAGATGGAGCGCATGCCGGCGATAGACCGCTCGATCCTGCGCATGGCCGTCTGCGAGATGATGATCCTGTCCGACGCCCCCGTGGCCGTCATCATAGACGAAGCCATAGAGCTCGCCAAGAAATACTCCACTGAAAAATCGGGCAAGTTCGTCAACGGCGTGCTCGACAGCATAGCCAGGCAAAACAACCTTGTAAAATGATCCGCTCCCCTAAAGAGGAGATAGAGGCGCTCAGGGCCGAGATACTGCGGCACGAGCGCCTTTATTACGTCGACGACACGCCCGAGATCACCGACGGCGAGTTCGACGCGCTGATGAACCGCCTGAAGGCGCTGGAGGCGGCCCACCCTGAGCTGGCCAGCGACGATTCGCCTACCCGCCGCGTGGGCGGCGAGCGCTCCAACACTTTCGCCCCGGTGCCGCACCGCGTGCCCATGCTGTCTCTCGACAACTGCTACTCTCCCGGGGAGTTCCTGCAGTGGTACGAGCGCGTGAAGAAGGGGCTCAAAGACGAGCCTTTCGAGCTGGTGGTGGAAGGCAAAATTGACGGCCTGTCCTGCTCTATCGAGTACGAAAAGGGCCGGCTGGTGCGGGCTTCCACGCGCGGCGACGGCGAAACCGGCGAGGACGTGACGCTGAACGTGCGCACCATCAAGTCCGTACCGCTGCGCCTGGACCTCAGCCGCCCGCCGGCCGCCTTCGAGGCGCGCGGCGAAGTGTACATGGACAAGCGGGATTTCGAGGCGCTGCGCGAGGCGGCCCTCAACGAGGGAAAAAAGGACGTGCCCGTGAACCCGCGCAACGCCGCCGCCGGCTCGCTGCGCCAGAAGGACCCGGCCGTGACGGCGGCGCGGAAACTGCGCTTCATCGTCCACTCCTACGGCTACCTCGAGGGCATGGTGGAACCCGACTCTCACTGGGAGTACCTCAATATCTGCCGCGGCCTCGGCTACCAGATTTCCACCATAGGCAACAGGGCCTGCCATAGCGCGGAGGAAGTGCTGGCCGTCTACGCCGAATACGCCGAAAAACGCTTCCAGCTGCCCTACGAGATAGACGGCCTGGTGATAAAGGTGGACTCTTTCCGCCAGCGCCGGCTGCTGGGCTTCACTTCTAAGAGCCCGCGCTGGGCCATAGCTTTCAAATATCCCGCCCAGCAGGCCGCCACCACGCTCAAGGGCGTGCAGTTCTCCGTCGGCCGCACCGGCGCCATCACGCCCGTAGCCGAGCTGGAGCCGGTAAAATGCGGCGGCGTCACCATCTCCAGCGCCACGCTGCACAATTTCGACGAGGTGGCGCGCCTGGGCCTCAAGATCGGCGACCGCGTGGTCATAGAGCGCGCCGGCGAGGTGATCCCCAAGGTGGTACAGGTGGTCCCGGGGGCTCGCAACGGCGCCGAGCGCGACATCGTGCCGCCGGCGGCCTGCCCATCCTGCGGCGCCGAGGTGTTCCGCGACGAGGAGGAAGTGGCCTACCGCTGCGTGAACCCCTCCTGCCCCGTGCAGTTCAAGCGCGCGCTGCTGCATTTCGCCTCGCGCGACGCGATGAACATAGAAGGCTTCGGCGTCTCCTCCGTGGAGCAGCTGGTGGACAAGGGGCTTGTTAAGGGTTTTACCGATATTTACCGGCTGCGCAAGGAAGACCTGCTGGGCCTGGACCTCTTCAAGGACAAGAAAGCCGACAACTTGCTGTCCCAGATCCGCAAGAGCAAGGAGCAGCCGCTCTCGCGCCTCATTTACGCCCTCGGCATCCGCCATATCGGCGAGAAGAACGCCCGCACGCTGGCGCAGCATTTCAGGACCATGGACGCCTTCATGGCCGCCGGCGCGGAAGAGCTAGCCCGCGTCAGCGACGTCGGCCCGGTGATAGCGGGAGCCGTAGCCGAATTCTTCAAGTCCGAAGCCACCCGCCGCATGGTGCGGGACCTGGTCTCGCTGGGCCTGCGCCAGGACGAGCCCGAGCGCGCCGCCGGCGGCCGGCTGGAAGGCAAGACCTTCGTCTTCACCGGCGAACTGAAAACCCTTACCCGCGACGAGGCCCAGGCGAAAGTGCGCGAGCTGGGGGGGAAGGAGACTTCTTCCGTCTCCGCCAAGACCTCCTACGTGGTGGTCGGCGCCGACCCCGGTTCCAAATACGCCAAGGCCCAAAAGCTCGGCGTCCCCGTGCTCACCGAAGAAGAATTTATTAAGTTAGTGGGTTAGCTCATCATTAGACGTTTTGGTTGGTTAAGGCCTGCCGGAGGGGGCGGGTTAGCAAAAGCCCCCCGGAAGGCGAGGCTTGCGTAAGCGCCGAGCCTGGGTGGAGCGAAGCGACACCGCAGTGAGCGGCAGGCGCGCGCACGGTGTGCGCGACGCCGATTTTGCGTTCCGGCCCCTCCGGAAGGTCAAATTATTTGGAGTTATGGAAAAGACCGCATATCTCAGCGTTTACGACAAGGCCGGCGTGGAGGACTTCGCGCGCGGCCTGGCCGAGCTGGATTTCGAGATCTACGCCTCCGGCTCCACCTATAAACTGCTGGCCGAGGCCGGCATAGAGGCCGAGGAGGTGAAGTACTCGCCGCCCGTGCCCGCGGCCGTGCTCAAGGCGCTCTCCGGCCGCTTCCCGGCCGTCTCCGAGAACGGCGTGGAACTGCCGCGCTTCCGAGTGGTAGCCGCCAACCTTTACCCCATAGCCGCCGTCATGGGCCAGCCCGAGTTCGCCATAGAGGAACTGCCCGGCTACCTCGACCAGGCCAACTCCGCCGTGCTGCGCGCCGCCGCGCGGGACTTCGTCGACGTCATTACTGTCTGTTCGGCCGCCGATTACGCCCCGGTGCTGGCCGCGCTCAAGGAAGCCGGCGGCCTGGAGCCGGCCGTGCAGAAGCAGCTGGCCGCCCGGGCCTGGCAGTACCTGGCCGCCTACGACGCCACCGTGGCGCAATACCTCTCAGAGACCGGCAACTTGCTGGGGGAAGAGGTGGTGATGAGTCTGCGCAAGGTGGCCGACCTGGACTACGGCGAGAACCGCCACCAGAACGCGGCTTTCTACGCCCTCAGCGGCGCGCGGCCCCGCGGTTTCAACGCCGCGCGGCTGCTGTCCGGTTCGGATTTCAATTTCAACCATTATCTCGATCTGGACACCGCGTATGAACTGGCCCAGGAGTTCGAAGAGCCGGTCTGCGTGATAGCCAAGCACGACAGGCCCGCAGCGGTCTGCTGCGGCGGCAGCCAGGCCGAGAGCCTGCGCGGCGCCCTGCGCAGCGAGCCGGCCGGCTCGGTGGGCGGCACGGCCGCTTTCAACCGCCAGGTGGAGCCCGAGACCGCCGCCGCCCTGGCTGAAACCTTTATCGAGAGCGTGGTGGCCCCGGACTACGCGCCGGAGGCGCTCAAGGCGCTCAAGTCCAAGGCCGGCCTGCGCGTGGTGGCGCTGCCGGCGCCGGTGCTTTCTCCCTATGAGGTGAACCTGCGCTCGGTGGCCGGCGGCTTGCTGATCGAATCCAGGGACAACCGGCTGTTCTCGGCCGAGCCCGTGTGCGCGACGAAGCGCAAGCCTACCGAGGCCGAGGCGGCCGCGCTGCGGCTGGCCTGGAAGACGGTGAAGTACGCCAAGACCTACGCGGTGGCGCTGGCCGAGGGGCGCTGCGTGGCGGCGATCAGCGCTTCCGAGAGTTCCACCTACGACGCGGTGCGCAACGCCCTGTGGAAGATGCGCGAGAAGCGCTCCATATTGCCCGGCGCGGGCCCGCTGGTGCTGGCGGCCGACGCCGCGCTGCCGCTGAAGACGCTGCAGGCCGCCCTGGCCGGCGGCGTGACGGCCGTGATACAGCCGGGGGGCTGGCAGGACGACGAGGACTGCGCGCGGCTTTGCGACGAGCGGAATGTCTCGATGCTATTTGCCGGCATCCGTCATTTTCGGCACTAAACTCACATCGTTCAGGCATGCCCCGGCTTAGCACTCTCGAATTTAGTACGCAGTGCAAAGGCCCGACGAGGGTATGCCTTCGGAGGGGCCTCACGAAGGCGAGGCTTGCGTAGCGCCGAGCCTGAGTGAAAGAGTGAGGCCACGGTGTGGCCGAACGTACCCGGAGAAGGCGTACCCTTGGCGGGCCCTCTGTGACGACGCAAGTTCTATGAGAAAGCGGCAAGCCGGGCCATGCCTCCCCGCTATGGCCTAATGTGACTGAAACTGGCCGAAACTAATTGTTATAATTAAATTTATGGAAAACACGGAGACGAAGAGCAATTTCATACGCGAGATTATCGATAAGGACATGGAGAGCGGGCGTTTCGAAGGGCGCGTGCATACGCGTTTTCCCCCGGAGCCCAACGGCTACCTGCACATAGGCCACGCCACCTCCATCATCCTCAACTCCGGCATAGCGGCCGCCTACAAGGGCAAGTTCAACCTGCGCTTCGACGACACCAACCCGGCCAAGGAAGAGCAGGAGTACGTGGATTCCATCATAGAGGACGTGCGCTGGCTGGGCGGCGACTTCGAGGACAGGCTGTTCTTCGCCTCCGACTATTTCCAGCAGATGTACGACTGGGCCATGCAGCTGGTGAAGGCCGGCAAGGCCTTCGTCTGTGACCTGAACGCCGACCAGATCCGCGAGCACCGCGGCGCGCCCGGCACGCCCGGCAAGGATTCTCCGTTCCGCAACCGCTCCATCGAGGAGAACGTTGACCTGTTCGAGCGGATGCGCAAAGGTGAGTTTCCAGACGGCAGCCGCACCCTGCGCGCCAAGATAGACATGGCGCACCCCAACATCAACATGCGCGACCCGGTGATGTACCGCATCCTGCACGCCGAGCACCACCGCCAGGGCAATAAGTGGTGCATCTACCCGATGTACGACTGGGCCCACGGCCTGGAGGATTCCATCGAGGGCATCACCCACTCCATCTGCACGCTGGAGTTCGAGGACCACCGCCCGCTTTACGACTGGTACCTGGACCAGCTGGGCATCTATCACCCGCAGCAGATAGAGTTCGCCCGCCGCACGCTGGGCAACACCATCACCAGCAAGCGCAAGCTGCTGGAGCTGGTGAAAGAGAAGCATGTGGAAGGCTGGGACGACCCCCGCATGCCCACGGTATCGGGCTACCGGCGCCGCGGCTATACCGCCAGCGCCCTGCGCGCCTTCTGCGACGAGATCGGCATCACCAAAGTGCCCGGCATCTCCGACATCTGGGTGCTGGAGAACGCCTTGCGCAACGAGCTCAACAAGACCGCCCCGCGCGCCATGGCCGTGCTCAAGCCGCTCAAGGTGGTGCTGACGAATTACCCCGAGGGTCAGACCGAGGAAATGTGCGCGGCCAATCACCCCGAGAACCAGGAGGCCGGCACCCGCAAAGTGCCGTTCTCGCGCGAGCTCTACATCGAGCAGGGCGATTTCATGGAAGTGCCGCCCAAGAAGTTCTTCCGCATGACGCCCGGCCAGGAAGTGCGCCTGCGCGCGGCCTATATCGTGAAATGCGAGAGCGTGGTAAAGGACGCCGCCGGCAATGTCACCGAGGTGCATTGCACCTACGACCCCGCCACCAAAGGCGGCGACGCCCCCGACGGCCGCAAGATCAAGGGCACCATCCACTGGGTTTCGGCGCGTCACGCCGTGCCCGCGAAAGTGCGGCTCTACGACGCGCTGTTCACCAAGAGGAACCCCGAGGATGTGCCGGAAGGGCACGATTACAAGGAAAACATCAACAAAGCCTCGCTCGAGGTTATAGAGCGCGCGATGCTGGAGCCGTCGCTCGCCGCGGCGGCCCCCGGTACGCGCTGGCAATTCGAACGGCTGGGTTATTTCTTCGCCGACCCCAAGGAGTCCAAGCCCGGCGCCCCGGTGTTCAACCGCACCGTGACGCTGAAGGATACCTGGGCCAAGATAGACCAGAAGGTTCCCGGCGCTAAATAGCGCGGGGCGGGAAATTATGAAGCGGATCAAGAGCGTAGTTCTTTTTTACAACTCCAAGCGGCGCAAGGCCATCTCCTGCGTCGCGGCGATAGAGCGGCGCCTGCGCGCCGCCGGGGTAAGGGTGCAGAAGGTCTGCGTCAACGACCCGGCCTGCGAGATCAAACAGGCCGACGCCGCGGTGGCTGTCGGCGGCGACGGCACCGTGCTGTACGCGGCGCGCCACGTGATCAAGCTCGGTATCCCGGTGCTGGGCATCAACGCCGGCGGGCTGGGCTTCCTGAGCGGCATGGAGCAGAAGGATTTTCTCAAGAACACGGAGCTCTTCCTCGCCGGCAAGTTCCACAAGGAGAAGCGCAGCCTGCTGGCCGTCAGCGTGCGCCGCGCCGGCAAAACGGTCTTCGGGCCGCAGCCCGCGCTCAACGACTGCGTGATGCGCAACCCCGAGGCCCGCGCCTTCCAGCTGCGCGCCTCTTTCGGCGGCCAGTTCCTGTCCGACTATTTCGGCGACGGGCTGATAGTCTCCACGCCCAGCGGATCTACGGCCTACAGCCTGGCCGCCTCCGGCCCTATAGTGATGCCGGACCTGGAAGTGTTCCTCCTGTCTCCCATCTGCCCGCACACCCTCACGCACCGGCCCATAGCGCTTTCGGCGGCCAAGGAACTGGAGGTCGCCGTGCGCCCCGGCAACTACGCGCCGCGGGCCCTGTCGCTGTCCATCGACGGGCAGGAGAACTTCGGCCTGGAGCCGGAGGATTCCGTGCTGGTGTTCCGCTACCCGCGCTCCTTCGAGCTGCTGGTGCCGGTCAACTTCTCCTATTTCGACATATTGCGCCGCAAATTGAGCTGGGGGGAACGCTAGTGCTCAAGAAACTGTCGATCAGGAATTTCGCGGTCATCGACGCGCTGGACCTGGAACCGGGCCCGGGACTGAATATTTTTACCGGTGAGACCGGCGCGGGCAAGTCCATCATCATCTCGGCGCTGGGCTTCCTGCTGGGAGAGCGCTCCGGCGCCGACATCCTGCGCCCCGGCGCCGCCTCCGCCGAAGTAGAGGGGGAATTCCTCGCCGACAACCTGCCGCCGGCCCTGGCCGAGCGCTGGGCGGTGAAGGGCAAGACTTTGAAAGTGCGCCGCCAGGCCGACCCCAAGGGCCGCACCCGCGCCTCCATAAACGGCGCGCCGGCCGCGCTGGCGCAGCTGTCCGAACTGGGCGGCTACCTGGTGGATTTTCACGGCCAGAACGAGCACCAGAGCCTGCTCAAGCCCGAGACCCAGCGCGACCTGCTGGACCGCTACGGCAGGCTGGAGAAGGAGACCAAGGCCGTGGCCGAGGCCTGGGCCGCCGCCCGCGCCCTGGAGGAAAGCCTCAACGCCGTCTCCATGTCGGAGGACGAGCGCGCGCGCCTGCTGGACCTCTACAAGTTTCAGCTCTCCGAGATAGAGGCCGCCCATTTGAAACCCGGTGAGGAGGAGGAACTGGAAGCCCTCTGGCCCCGCCTGAAGAACTCCGAGAAACTTTTTACGCTGTCCGGCGAGGCCCACGGCCTGGCCGACGACGCCTCCGGCGCCGCCGAGAAGGCGCTGGAGCGCCTGAAGGCCCTGGCGGCCATAGATCCCACGGCCGAGCCGCTGGTGACCAGGATGAATTCTGCGGCGATAGAGCTGCGCGACCTCACCGGCGAGCTGCGCGCCTACGGCAAGGGCGTGCACAGCGACCCCGGCGAGGTGGACCGCGTGCTGGGCCGGCTGGAAAAATTCAAGACGCTCAAGAAAAAATACGGCGTCGACATCCCCGCCGTGCTGGCCAGGGGGGAAGAACTGCGGGCCAAGGCCGACGCGCTGGACGGCCTGACGCTGGACCGCTCCGAGCTGGAGCAGAAGCTGGCCGCCGCGAGGGCCAAGCTGGAGAAGCTGGCTCTTGCGCTTCATGATAAGCGCGAGGCCGCCGCTAAAAAACTTTCGGCCGAGATATTAAAAGAGGCGCAGGGGCTGGGCTTCAAGGAAGTGCGCTTCGCCGTGGACGCCGCCTACGACGAGAACGCCATCGCCTCTTTCGGCGGCGACTCGGTGGAGTATCTTTTTACGGCCAACCCCGGCTACCCGCTGCGGCCGCTGCGCTATACCGCCTCCGGAGGCGAGATGGCCCGCATCATGCTGGCCTTGAAGACCGCGCTGTCGCGGGCGGACCGCATCGGCGCGCAGGTCTTCGACGAGGTGGACGCCGGCGTGGGCGCCGTCACGGGCCGCCTGGTGGGCGAGAAGCTGGCCCGCCTGGCCGCCGACAAACAGATCTTCTGCATCACCCACCTGCCGCAGGTGGCGGCTTTCGGTTCGGCGCATTTCTTCGTGGAGAAGGACGTGAAGGCGGGCGTGGCCGCGGCCGCGGTGCGGCGCCTCGACGAGCCGGCCCGCGAACTGGAGATAGCCCGCATGCTGGGCGGCAAGAAGCAGTCGACGGACCTGGGCCTAAAGCACGCCCGCGAGCTGCTGGCCGAGTCCCGTAAATAATTTTAGCTAACCTAAACCACAAGGAAATACAACATGGAAGTCAGGACCAGATTCGCTCCCAGCCCGACGGGCTACATGCATATCGGCAACCTCCGCACCGCGCTGTACGCCTACCTCTACGCCCGCAAGAACAAGGGCGTCTTCATCCTGCGCATAGAGGACACCGACCAGGCCCGCCTGGTGGGGGACAGCGTGCGGGTGATCTACGAGAGCCTGGCCGTGACCGGCCTGGAGCACGACGAGGGCCCGGACAAGGGCGGTCCGGTGGGGCCGTATGTGCAGAGCGAGCGCAAGCCTATCTACCGCGAGTACGCCGACCAGCTGCTGGCCTCAGGCCGCGCCTACCGCTGCTTCTGCGAGAAGACGGAGAAGCAGGAAGAGCCCGGCGAGGAGGTTGACGGCCCGATACTGGGTTACGACGGGCGCTGCAGCCGGCTTTCCGAAGCCGAGGTGAAAACCAACCTCGATAAGGGACTGCCCTTCGTTATCCGCCAGAAGATAGACAGGGACGGCTCTACCACTTTTAAGGATTTCGTCTACGGCGAGATCACCGTGGACCACAAGCAGCTTGACGACCAGATCCTGCTCAAGCGCGACGGCTTCCCCACCTACAACTTCGCCAACGTGGTGGACGACCACCTGATGGGCATCACGCACGTGATGCGGGGCTGCGAGTACATCTCGTCCACGCCCAAGTACCTGCTGCTCTACGGCGCCTTCGGCTGGAGCGCCCCGGAGCACATCCACCTGCCGCATATCATGGGCGCCAACGGCAAGAAGCTTTCCAAGCGCGAGGGCAGCGCGGCGCTGTCTGACCTGCTGAGCAAGGGCTTCCTGCCCGAGGCTATTCTTAATTACATAGCGCTGCTGGGCTGGAACCCGGGCACCGAGCAGGAGTTCTTCACCAAGGCCGACCTCATAGAGAAATTCGACATAGCCCGCATAGGTAAGGCGCCGGCCATGTTCGACGAGACCAAGCTGGCCTGGCTCAACGCCCAGCACGTGAAGGCCCTGCCGCCGGAGAAGGCGCATGAACTGTTCCTGAAATTCTACCCCGAGGCCGTGGTTAAGGGCTTTGACGCCGCCAAGCTGACCGGCTATATACAGGGCAAGGTGGAGAAGCTGGCCGATCTGCCGGCCATGACGGCCTTCCTGGCCGGCCTGGACGAAAAGTATTCTACGGAGCTGTTCGTTCACGCCAAGAACAAGACCACGCTGGATAGCAGCAAGGCGACCCTGGCGGACCTGCAGAGCGTGCTGAACGCCCTGCCGGCCTGGGACTACGCTTCCATACTCGCCGCCGTGAAGGGCTACGCCGAGGCCAAGGCGGCCAAGCTGGGCCCGGTGATGTGGCCGCTGCGCATAGCCATCTCCGGCCAGGCCGTCACGCCCACCGGCGCCGTAGAGATAGCTGAGCTGCTCGGCAAGCCCGAAACCCTCCGCCGCGTCTCCCTTGCCATAGCGAAATTGTAAGTACTGGCGGCTAACCGGGGCGGGCGGCAAGGGTACGCCTTCTCCGGGTACGCTCGGCCACACCGTGGCCTCGCTCTTTCGCTTCGGTTCGGCGCTTACGCAAGCCTCACCTACGCGAGGCCCCTCCGAAGGCATACCCCCGCCGCCCTTTAGGACACCATCCCAGAGGTTTACGCTGATTCTTGGCAATATTTCTGCAAAGTCTATGGCTTATAGTTTATAGACAGGGATGACGGAGGGCTGGGTTCGGAAGGCCCTCACGGAGGGAGGAGCTTGCGTAAGCGCGACGACTGAGTGAGGAGGGGCGCGCACGGTGTGCGCGACCCCGTGCCTGACGGGCCCAGACCTCCGGCATCCCCGCCAGACACTCTGTAACAAATTTTCTACATCTTTGTATCAAATCCAACACTGGGGAGTGGTAGAATTTTCATAGCGACTACTATGAAATACTGGTTCTACTCAGAAGGCAATATCCTTGGCCCTTACGAGCCGGCAGAAATGCTGGCCCTGCCCGCTTTTGCCGACGAGAGCCTGGTCTGCCCCGAGAGCGCCACCGGCGACAGCCCCGGCGACTGGCGCCCCGCCTCCCAGGTGGCCGAGATAGCGGCCGCCCTGAGCGTGGGCGTGGGGCATACCGTCAGCGCCGGCGCCATGACCAACTCCTACGAGTACGAGACCGGCTTCAGCTCTTCCGTTAACTATTTCGACAACCGCGAGCCCGCGGCCGGCGCCAGCTACGGCGAACTGCTGGACACGATAGACAATATACTGGGCGCCTATAAAGAAGGCCCCGCCGCCCCCGGCAAGCCCGCCGAGACCGATTACGACCTGGCCGAGAAGTTCGACATCCGCCTCTCCCGCATACAGGAAGAGCTGGAGGCCGCCCGCTGGGAGAAGAACCTCCTCCTCGAGAAAATGCGCATGAAGGAGATGGAGGAGAAGAAGAACAAGGCCCGCATAGAGGAACTGGAAGCCCGCCTCAAGGGCGAGAAGGAAAAGCTGGCCGGCAGCGTTAAGGAAACCGCCCAGGCCCTGCACCTGGCCGACCTTAAAGACAAGGCCGAAACCCTGCGCCAGATAGAAGAGATCAAGAAAGAAGAACTTTCACTTAAGGAAGACGAGGCCCGCCATCCCGCGCCGCCGCCCGCCCCCGCTGAAGAAGCGGCGGCCGAGCAGATCACCGAGCCGCCCGCCGCGGAACCCCGCGGTTTTAAGGCCCAGCCCGTCTCCGCCGCTGCCTTTCCCGAGACGGCCCCCGCCGCCGACCAGCCGGCCCCCAGGCTAGAGACCCGCTCCTTCAAGAGCATCAAGGCCGGCGCCGAGATAAAACTCGCCCGCACCGTCGGTGACGAACTCAAGGAAGAGGCCGAGAACGCCGGCCTGACCAAGCGCTCCTTCAAGAGCCTCGGCCAGACCCAGCCCCCGGCTTATGTCTACGGCTCCCATTATGATAAGCCGCTGCCCGGCCCCGAGGCCGCGCCCGCCGGAGCTTTCAACCCCGGAGCCGCGGCCGAGCCCCTGCCGCAGCAGGCCGGCGGCATAGTGTACGATTTCACCGTGGTTACTACCAGGCCCGCTGACGTGCAGCAGTTCAAGATCGAGGCCCGCCAGGAGCAGCCCATCGATTACAGGCCGGTCAAGCCGCCCACTTACGACATGGGCATACAGCAGGCCGCCCCTGCCCCCCAGGCCCAGCCCGCTCCCCAGCCCCAGTTACAGCCCGTGCAGCCCGTGGCGAGCCCGGCCCCCGCGCCGGCCCCCGCCCAGGCGCAGCAGCCTTTCCAGTTCCAGCCCGCCTATCAGGCGCCCGTGCAGGCCCCCACGCCCACTTTCCAGCAGGCGGCCCAGGCCCAGCCCGCCTACCAGTTCCAGTCCGGCGGCGCGGCCCGCCCCGCGCCTGCCGCCGTTCCCGAGGCGCAGATGGCTCCGGCCGTGGCCGAGCCCCAGGCCGCCCCTGCCCCCGCCGCCGCCCCCGCGGACGGTCCCGATTCCCCCGACAAGACGGTTCGCCTGGCCATGCCCGGGCAGAAAGGCAAGCCTTCGGTGAAAGTGGATGAGAAACCCCGCAAGAAGGGGGGCAAGACGGCTTTCCTCGCTATCCTCGTGATCTTCGGCTCCATAGCCGCCGGCGGCCTCGGTTACTTCTTCCTCGGAGAGGGCGTTAGCTTCTCCGAATTCTCCATGCTGAGCCTCGGCGGCAAGAAGAAGCCTTCCACGCTGCCCAGCCAGCTCGAGCCCGCGGCGGACAACGCCGCCGCTCCCGACGCCGCGACCGAGACGCAGCCCCAGGGCGAGGTCCAGCCCGCGCCCGAGCCCGTCCAGGCGCCCGCGCAGCAGCCCGTCAACGAGAATATCAAGAAAGCCATAGACATAGTCAAGAACTACAAACTTTCCGGCGGCCGCGGCGGCATAGCCACCTGGTTCGCTAATTCCTTCCTGTCCAATACCGGCGGCGCCAACGAGGAGTGGACCGCCACCCCGCTGCACGGCGACATCCTCGTGGTGCAGTACCGCCTGCTGCGGCCCAAGCAGGAGCCGCTGGTGTACCAGTTCGAGGTGGATTCGGCCAAGCAGGACATTGTGCGCGGCATCAATAATAACGCGCTTGAACTGCTCGACTTCGCCGCCAAAGAGAAGAGCGTGAGCGCCGCCCCCGTCAAGAAGGCCGCCCCCAGGAAAGCGCCGCGCAAGGCCGTGAAGCGCTCGGAGCCGGACTTGCTGCCGCTGCCCGACGCGCCCGCGGCCGTTTCCGGCGACCAGGACCCTACCGGCTTCGAGAATCCCGGGGCCGACTCCGAGCAGGTAAAATATCTGAAGGCGCAGGAGTCGGACGAGGAGCTGTTCTAAGGCCGGGCGCGGCATGACTCTTGTCAATAGGCGCCGTCTATTTATAGTATTATATAGTGTCCAAGCTGGGGGGCCTGCGCCGAGGAGGCGGAGGCCTGTCCCGTTTTTTAGACTATGGCAGAGAAAGGAATAGCCGTAAACATTTCAAGGCGCCTCGGGGAGATGCTCGTCTCCGCGGGCCTCATCACTGCCGCCCAGCTGGCCGAGGTGCTGGAGATGCAGCGCACCAGCGGCGGCAAGCTGGGGCAGCTGCTGGTACACAAGAAATTCATAGACGAGCGCAAGCTGCTGGAGTTCCTCAGCAAACAGTTCGGCATCGAGTTCGTGGACCTGCGCAACCTGGAAATAAAGCCGGACATCCTCAAGATCATCCCCGAAAACATCGCCCGCCGCTACGGCCTGGTGGCGGTGGACAAGACCGAGAACAAGCTGAAAGTGGCGATGGAGGATCCGCTCAACATCGTGGTCCTCGACGACCTGAAGATGATGACCGGCTTCGACATCAAGCCCGTCTTCGGGGCCGAGTCCGACATCAGCGCCGCGATAGACAAGAATTACGGGGCCAAGACCTCCAAGGAAGCCCTGGACGACATCCTCCGCAAGACCGTCAACGGCACTACCGAGGTGTCGCTGGTGGAGGAGGACGTGAACAAGGGGGGGGGCGACGACCTGATCTCCCTGGAGGCGACGGGAGAGGCCGCGCCCATAATCAAGATGGTGAACCTCATCATCTCCAGCGCCATCAAGGCCCACGCCTCCGATATCCACATCGAGCCGACCTACAAAGAGACCAAGATCCGCTTCCGCATCGACGGCGTGCTGCACGCGCAGCCCTCTCCGCCCAAGAAATTTCATAACGCCATCGTCAGCCGCCTCAAGATCATGTCCACCCTGGACATCTCCGAGCGCCGGCTGCCGCAGGACGGCCGCACCAAGCTCAAGATCGAGGACCACGAGATAGACCTGCGCGTCTCCATCCTGCCCTGCGGTCCGGGCGAGAAGGTGGTCATGCGTATCCTGGACTCCTCCGGCCTCAAGCTGCGCCTCGAGGACCTGGGCATGGAGCCCGAGAACCTGGCCATCTTCGCCAAGTGCCTCAGGGCCCCGCACGGCATCAACCTGGTCACCGGCCCCACCGGCTCGGGCAAGTCCACCACCCTCTATTCCGCCCTCGCCACCCTCAACGAGCCCGACGTCAATATCGTCACCATCGAGGACCCGATCGAGTACCAGCTGGAAGGCATCAACCAGGTGATGGTCAACAACGACGTGGGCCTTACTTTCGCCGCCGGCCTGCGCTCCTTCCTGCGCCAGGACCCCGACGTGATCATGGTCGGCGAAATCCGCGATTTCGAGACCATGGCCACCGCCATCAACGCGGCCATGACGGGCCACCTGGTTTTCTCCACGCTGCACACCAACGACGCCCCCGGCGCCATCACCCGCATAGGCATGATGGGGGTGGAACCGTTCCTGACCTCTTCCACGCTGCTGATGGTGGTGGCGCAGCGCCTGGTGCGCTGCATCTGCAAGGGGTGCAAGGAAACCTACGAGGTGGCGCCCGAGCTGCTGGTCAGCCTGGGGGTGCCCAGGGCGCTCCTTGATAATAATATTAAAAATGGTAAAATTACCCTGTCCAGAGGGAGGGGTTGCGACATCTGCGCCCAGACCGGCTACAAAGGCCGCATGGGTATACACGAGATACTTGAGGTCAGCGACGTCATCAGGGCCCTGATCATAGAAAAAGCGCATACTTCCAAGATCAAGGAGGCGGCGCGCAAGAACGGCATGATCACGCTGCGCGAATCGGCCCTCCGCAAGCTTTTTTCGGGAGCGACCACGGTGGAAGAAGTCATCCGCGTCACCGGGTCCGACGTGGATTAAATCAGGCAGCCCTACAGGAGCACATACAAATGGTAACAATGAGCGAACTGTTCATCATGATGCACGAGAAGAACGCCTCGGATATCCACATCACCGCCGGCGCCACCCCGATGCTGCGCATCGACGGCGACCTGATCCAGACCCCTTTCGAGAAGCTCACGCCCGAGATGTGCCAGACGCTCATCTTCTCGCTGATGACCGACGCGCAGCGCCAGCGCTTCGAGGCCACCAACGAGCTCGATTTCGCCTTCGGCATCAAGGGTATGGGCCGCCTGCGCATGAACGCCTACCGCCAGCGCGGCGTGGTCGGCGCGGCCATCCGTTCTATACCTTCCAAGTACAAGACTTTCGAAGAGCTCAACCTGCCCCCGGTAGTCTATGAACTGATGAAGATGACCAAGGGCCTGCTGCTCATCACCGGCCCCACGGGCTCGGGCAAGTCCACCACGCTCGCGTCGATGATCGACTACCTCAACGAGCACCGCAATTACCACATCATCACCGTCGAGGACCCCATCGAGTACGTGCACACGCACAAGAAGAGCATCGTCAACCAGCGCGAAGTGGGCGCCGACACCGAGACTTTCGGCGCCGCGCTGCGCCACGTGCTGCGCCAGGACCCCGACGTCATCCTGATCGGCGAGTTGCGCGACCTGGAGACCATCGGCGCCGCGCTGAACATCGCCGAAACCGGCCACCTCGTGTTCGCCACGCTGCACACCTCCGACGCCGCCCAGACGATCAACCGCATCATCGACGTCTTCCCGCCGCACCAGCAGGAACAGATCCGCGTACAGCTCTCGTTCGTGCTGCAGGGCGTGTTCGCCCAGCAGCTGCTGCCCCACGCCAGCGGCACCGGGCGCACCCTCGCCTGCGAGGTGCTGATCGCCAATTCGGCCGTGCGCAACCTGATCCGCGAGCAGAAGATCGAGCAGATCGCCACGATCATCCAAACCGGCGGCAAGTACGGCATGGTCACGATGAACCAGTCGCTCGTCGAGCTTTACAAGAAGCAGAAGATCAGCTACCAGGAAGCCGTGAACCGCTCCACCGACCCCGAAGACCTCAAGAAGCTCCTGCAGAAGTCGCTCTCGGTCACGGGTTGATGAACGATGCAATTCGCCTATAAAGCCAAGGACAACAACGGCAAGCTCACCGAAGGGATGGTGGAGGCGCCGGACGAGAAGGCGGCGATCGCGCGCCTGCGCGGCCAGCGCCTCTCCGTGACCGAGATCAAGGCGGGCGGCAAAAGCGGCAAACAGGGCAAGAAGGGCGGGTCGATCGACAACAAGGACGTCGTCATCTTCTCGCGGCAGCTCTCCACGCTGGTGTCCTCCGGCGTGCCTATCGTGCAGGGCCTGACCATCCTCAGCGAGCAGGCCGAAGCGCCCAATTTCAAGCTGGTGCTCGGCGCCCTGCGCACCGACATCGAGGCCGGCCTCTCCATCGCCGACGCGATGAAGAAGCACCCCAACGCCTTCACCGAGCTGTACGTGGCTATGATCCGCGCCGGCGAGGTGGGCGGTATCCTCGACACCATCCTCGAGCGCCTGTCCGCCTACCTGGAGGCCAACGAGGCGCTGAAGGCCAAGGTCAAGGCCGCGATGATGTACCCCGCGGTCGTGTTCAGCGCCGCCGGCATCATCACCGTCTTCCTGATCGTCTTCGTGATCCCGATCTTCAAGGACATCTTCGCCGGCTTCGGCGCCGAACTGCCCTTCATCACGCAGATGCTGATCAACATCTCCGACTTCATGCGCTCCAAGATCCTCTATATGCTCCCGATCATAGTCGGCGGCGGGTGGGGGTTCAGGCGCTGGATGAAGACCGAGAAGGGCCAGTGGAAGGTGGATGAGATCTCCCTGAAGCTGCCGATCTTCGGCATTTTGCTCAAGAAGGTGGCCATCGCCAAGTTCAGCCGCACGCTGGGCACGCTGATCAAGTCCGGCGTGCCGATCCTGCAGGGCCTCGAGACGGTGGCCAAGACGGCCGGCAACAAGGTCATCGAGGCCGCCATCGACAACAGCCAGAAGTCCATAAAGGAGGGCGGCCGCATCTCCGACCCTCTCAAGAAGGCCAATATCTTCCCGCCGATGGTCATCCAGATGATCAGCGTGGGCGAGGAGACCGGCGGCCTGGACAACATGCTCACCAAGATAGCCGACTTTTACGACCAGGAGGTGGACACGGCCGTGAAGGGCCTCACTTCCATGCTCGAGCCGCTCATCATGATCTTTCTGGGCGTCGTTATCGGCACCATAGTCATCGCCATGTTCATGCCCATGTTCAGCCTGGGCGAAATGGTCGGCTGACGCCGCCCCTCCGCTCCGAAAGCCCGGCCTGCGCCGGGCTTTTTCGTTTTACCGCCGGAGCTGGGTATCAACAGGCGCCTCCTATTTGTTATCATAGATGCGTCGCCGATCACTTTTTCGGCGCGGCGGGGAACGGGGGGGACAATAAACAACTGCTCTTCCTCTTTTCTCATAACACACAGAAACGAAGCCAATTCTTTCGCGGCCGATATGCCGCAGGACAGAGGTGAATGATGCTTAACTCCCTTAAGACCCTGCTTGCCTTCCTTGTTTTCGCTTCCCCTTCCGGCCTGGCCGCCGCCCCGCACTATTACACGGACCCTTTCTCCAAGTTCCAGACCCCGGTTAAGGCGGTAAAAAACCTGCCCGAAGGCTCCGCGCAATGGAAGACTCTCGCCGCCGGCCTGGCGGCTGACCCGCTCTTCGCTTCGCTCGGCCTCGACAAACTTTCCTACACCGCCGGCAACCAGCTCGCCTACGACTTCGACCTGCGGCTGGGCGAGATAGACCTGGACCTCAAGGGCACCCTTACCTTCGACGCGGCCGCGGCCGAAGGCCAGCCCGTGGCCACGCTAACCTCCGCGGCCCAGTCCCGCACGGCGGCCGACCTGGTGGACATAGGCGCGCTGCACGCCACCTCTGCCAGCCTGGAAGTCGCCATCTATAAGGAAGGCGGCGACTACAAGATCTACGCCCGGGTCATACCTAGGTTCACCAATTACAACAAGCCCCCGCTGCCCTCCCTGCTGCTCTCCAAGGGTAAAGGCGGCCTGGACTATACCGTCATAGGCGGCAACCTGGCGCTAAAGGATATCTTTCCTTTCGCTGCGCAGGTCCCGCTCTACAAGCAGTTCGCCTTCGAGAGCCTCTCCAAGAGCGGCACCACGCTCACGGTCAAAGGCACGGTCGGCGGCCGCGCCGTAACGGCCGCCGGCGACACCGTGAAGGACACGCTGTTCGTGACCGGCGACGGCCTGACGGCCGCCGATTTCTACCCGGAGACCGCCGCCCTGCCCCTGCTTAACGGTTTTGCTTTCGACAGCTTTTCCCTGACCGCCGCCGGCGAGGCCGTGACCGGCCGCCTGAACGGCAAGAAGGTCTCCGTCTCCCGCGGGGCCGACAAGAAGTCCTTCGCCGTGACCGGCGACGACATCAAGCTGGAAGATATCATTCCCGCGGCGTCCCAGGTGCCCTGCGTCAACGCCCTGGCCCTGGACAGCGTGCTGGGGTCCGACACTAGTCTCGCCGTCTCCGGCCGGGTCAACGGTAAAACCGTGGCCGTCTCCGGTTCCCTGGCGGACAATAAAGTGGAAATGACCGGGCCCGGCCTGAGCCTGCCCTCCTGCATCCCGCTGTCCCTCAATATTCCTTTCCTCAAGCTCTTCAACTTCGGCGGCCTGTTCAGCTGGCCGGACCGGCTGGAAGTGGACGGCACCGTGAACGGCAAGGATGTGAAAGTGGTGTGGATCTTCGCCCCCAACACCGTTACCGTGACCGGCGAGAGCATAAAGCTCGGCGACCTCATCCCCGCGGCCGCCAAAGAGCCCATGCTGCAGAGTTTCGCCTTCCTGAGCCTGGACTATTCCAAGGCCGCGCTGAAAGTGAACGGCACGGTCAGCGGCAAGGCCATCACCGTTACGCAGGACAACGCCGCCAAGACCTTCACGGTCTCCGGCGCCGGCCTGACGCTGGCCGACTTCATCCCCGAAACCGCCGGCATAACCTACCTGCGCAGGTTCGACCTTAATTCGGTGCGGCAGCGCCCGGGCGGCGTGCTGGTGGCCGGCGACGTGGCCGGCAAGGCCGTCACGGTGGAGAGCGACAGGGCCGCCGGTTCTTTTACGGTGACCGGCGAGGGGCTGAAGCTGGCCGACTTCGTGCCGGAAGCCTCGCAGATAACTTTCCTCGACGCTTTCGCGCTCGACGGCGTGCGCAGCACGCCCGGCGAGTTCGTGGTAACCGGCAAGGTCAACAACAAGGCCGTGCTGGTGGACGACCACCTGACCAGCAATATCTTCACGGTGACCGGCGACGGCCTCAAGCTCCAGGACTTCTTCCCGGAGAGCAAGGACGTGCCCGCGCTCAACAACTTCGCTTTTGAGAGCCTCACCCATACCGCCGACGGCGTGACCGTGACCGGCAAGGTCAACGGCAAGGCCGTCCTGGTCGCCCGCGCTATCGGGGCCGACACCTTTACGGTCAAGGGCGACGCCCTCAAGCTCGCGGACTTCGTGCCCGCCGCGGCCAAGGTGTCCTATCTCAATAATTTCTCCTTCCTCTCGCTGACCTGGCATCCCGGCATCCTCGAAGTGGCCGGCACCGTGAACGCCAAGAACGTCACGGTAACGCTCGACAAGGCGGCCAAGACCTACACCGCCTCCGGCTCGGGGCTGCAGCTGGCCGATTTCGTGCCCGAGGCGGCCCGGCTGCCCTACCTCGCCCGCTTCGACCTGACCCGTGTGCAGGAGCGCCCCGACGGCGTACTGGTGGCCGGCGACGTGGCCGGCAAGGCCGTGAGCGTGGACTATAACAGGACCGCCGCCTCTTTCAAAGTGACCGGCGACGGCCTGCAGCTCAAGGATTTCATCCCGCAGGCGGCCGGGGTGGGCTACCTCGACAACTTCAAGTTCGAAAGCCTGCTCTACTCGGCCGCCGCCATCGAAGTCTCCGGCAAGGTAAACGACAAGGGCGTGACGGTAAAAAAGACCCTGAGCGCCCCGGACTTTTCAGTCACCGGCGACGACCTGAAACTGGCGGACTTCGTGCCCGGCACCGAGCAGGTGCCCTGCGTCAACGACTTCGCCCTGGACCGCGTGTGGCGGTCCGCCGAAGAGCTCGGCATAGCCGGAAAGGTGAACGGCAAGGCCGTCTCCATCTCCGATTCCTTCGCCGACAACAGGGTGGAAATGAGCGGCCCGGGCCTGAGCCTGCCTGCCTGCCTGCCGCTGTCGCTCAACCTGCCCTTCCTGAACCTTTTCAGCTTCGGCAGCCTGTTCCATTGGCCCGACCGCCTGGAAGTGGACGGCACGCTGAACGGCAAGGACGTGAAGCTGGTCTGGATCTTCGCTCCGAACACCGTGACGGTGACCGGCGACAGCATAAAGCTGGCCGACGCTATCCCCGACGCCGCGCGGGTGCCTTTCCTCAACGGCTTCGCCTTCCTCGAGCTGGATTATTCCAGGGAGCAGCTGGCCGTGAGCGGCACGATGCGGGGCAAGGCCGTCAGCGTAACCCAGGACAATGCCCTCAAGACCTTCAAGGTGACCGGCGACGACCTTAAACTCGCCGACTTCGTGCCCGAGGCCGCGAACGTGCCTTTCCTTAAACTTTTTGCCTTCGACGCGCTGGCCTACAGCAAGGCCGCCGTGACCGTGGAGGGCAAGCTGAACTCCAAGGGCGTGAGCGTGACCAAGGCCTTCGGCGCCGACGGTTCTTTCACCGCCAAGGGCGAGGGCCTGACGCTGAGCGACATCGTGCCCGAAGCGGCCGGCCTCAAGGCCTTCGACGCGCTGGCCCTGGACGGGGTCTCCGTGTCGCCCGCTGTAGTGGAAGTAGCCGGTAAACTTTCCGGCAAAGCGGTCAAGTTCTCCCGGACGCGCGACGCCAAGCCCGTCTCCACCATCACGGCCGACGGCTTGACCTTGGGCGACATCTACGCCCCGCTGGCCGCTTTGCCGGCCGTGAACGCCGTGGCCATGACCCGGCTCAGCCTAGACGGCTCCTCCGTGGAAGCGGAGGCCCGCCTCAACGGCGTGACCGTGGACGTGGTGGCGCACGCCGGCCAGGGGACGGACTCCTATACCGCCGTCTTCTTCGACACGCTCGGCGCGGCCACTTTCGTGCCGGCCGCCCAGGGGCATGTGGTCAACGACCTCGCCCTGGAGCGCGCGCTCTTCGTGGTGCAGCCGGCGGGCTCGCCCGCCCGCACCGTGGCGGCCGCCGACCTGCCCGGCAGCCTGCCCAAGCTGGTAGGTTGGGGGGGCAGCGACACGCTGGCCCTTTCCGAAGGCGTCAATTTCGCGGGCTGGCTGAATGTGGCCAAGTCCGGGGCGCTGGCTAAAGCCTTCGCCGCGGCCGGCCTGCCTACTGGCAGCGTGCTCCTTAAAGGCACCGTGGCCCCCGACTCCTTCAAAAGCATGACCGGCGGGGCGCCGGCCGCCGCGGCCTCCCTGTCCGAAGCGGACAAGCAGGCCCTGCTCGGCGGGCTGAACCTTTCCGTGGCCCTGCCGCTGCCCTCCCTGCCCGCCATCGCCGGCATGGTGACGGTGCGCGGCCCCGTGATCCTCTCCATAGGCGGCGACGCCAGGGGGCATAGCAGCCTCTGGGCCAATGTGCCCGCCCCCATAGCCGCCTCCCGCCCCGTCGGCGACCTGGACGTCTCGCTGCAGTTCGGCCTGGACATCACCGGCGCCGGCATCAGCGAGAAGCTGGACGCGCTGGTGAGCCTCGACAAGGGCGCGCGCGCCGGCTACAGCCTGCTCGCCGTCTACGAGGGCGCCTGGAAGCAGCCCTTCGGCATTCAGGGGCTCACGCTCGACAACGGCGGCTTCGAATTCTCGCTGGAGAAGGCGGGGGATCAGGCCAAGAGCGGCCTGGCCTTCTTCGCCACCGCCCAGATAGGGGCTAAGAACGTGGCCGTGACCGCGCAGCTCAAGCGCGAAGGCGGCAAGGTGTCGCTGGATTACTTCCAGCTCGACGGGCAGTTCCGCCCCGGCGACTTCCCCGGCGGCAAGAACATCCCCTACGGCGACAAGTTCGAGCTCGACGAACTCAAGCTCACGCCCAAGGGCGTCATGGCCAAAACCGTGATAGCCGGCAACAAGGTGGACGCCTTCCTCTTCGACGCCGGCGCGGCCGGCGCGCCCAACTGGGTGTTCGCCGCGGCCCAGAAGAACTTCAACGTGACGGAGCTGCTGCCGGCCGCCAAGGCCATAAAGCCGCTGGCCGCCATGACCATTCCCGACGCCGCGCTGATAGTCTCCGAGAAGGGGCTTAAGAACGCGGACCGCAACGCCCTCGGCGTGATAGCCAAGGACCTGTTCGACCGCGTACTCGGCAGATCCGCCGTGAAGATCAACATCCCCGACGGCATCGGCGTGCTGGCCGGCTTCGACGCCGGCGCCATGGGGCCGCTCGGCAAGGGCCTCAGCGGCCTCGGCGTGCACGACGACGCCGTGGTGATGGGCGCCGTGACCGGCGTCTTCGCCGGCAACCCCGGAGTGATGCTCGCCATAACCATGGACAACCCCGGCGATCCCAAGGGCCTGCCCAAGAAAGTGGTCAGCTTCAAGCCCGGCGTGCCGCCGTCCTACTTCGTGCAGTGGTCCGGCACCGAGCTGGACGCCGGCCTGCGCATCCCGCTGCTGGTGAAAGCCGGCAAGGAGACCCTCTCCATGGACGCGGACCTGGAGCTCAAGTTCGCCGAGAGCGGCGTGGGCGTGAAGGTGCTCGCCGAGATGGACGGCGCCTGGCGCCAGCCTTTCGGCATAAAAGGGCTGACCCTCAAGAACGTCAAGCTGGACGCTGCCATCAACGAGACCGGCGAGGTGCAGTTCGGCATCGCCGGCGAACAGCTCTACGGCCGCTGCGCGGATCCCAAGTCCAAGGACTGCCTGGACGTGGACATGGCGATGAGCGTCAAGATCCCGCTCGAGGACGGCCTGCCGGACGGCGTGGCCTTCGCGGGCCGGGTGAGCCAGCTCAGCCTGCCGGCGCTGATGGAGATAACCGAAACTTTGATGGGCACCCCGCCCGGCAGCATCTCCAAACTGCCCGCGCCTTATTTCGAGATCGACGACGCCCTGCTGGCCTTTGCCACGCCGGGCGCGTCCGACCCCCAGCTGGGGCTGGTCAGCGAAGGCTTTGCCTTCGGCGGCAAGTTCGTCTTCATGGGCAAGCAGCTCGGCAAAGTGCTGGGGTCAGGCGGCCCCAACAGCGGCGTCAAGATCAAGGGCGACGTGGCCGACATCGACCTGGACATCATCAAGTTCCGGTCCAACAGCATAGACATCTCGCTGAACGTCGACCCCAAGTACATCATCAATTCCACCGTCGACCTGCTGGGCGCGCCGCAGAAGGTGAAACTCGACATCGAGCCGCCTTATTTCGAGTTCGATATGACCGAGAAACTGGGCGCTTTCGGCAACGCGCTGCTGACCATCCGCCTGGACGGCTTCGACCTGAAGAAGGGCACGTTCGACAAGAACGCCGGCATGAGCGTGGTCGGAGAGTTCAAGTCTACCCTGGTGCCGTGGATGAAGGACGAGATCAAGAAAGGCGTGGAGGAGCTCAGGGATTCAGCGCGGGCCAAGTTCGACGAGGACCTGAAGGCCCTCCGGCAGGCGGAGAAGAAGGTGGACGAGCTCAACGCCAAGATCAAGAAACTAAAAGAAGAGGACCAGAAGGCCAAGGACAGGGCCGAGGAGGCCCTGAACTCCGCCAAGCGTCGCGTGGACTCGCTGCGGGACAAGCACGACGACGAGGACCATAAGGCGCATCACTGTGGTTCGCGCTGGACCCACTGGGCCTGTTCGCCCGGCTGGCGCATAGCCGCCGCCGCCACCTGGGTGGTTTACGAAGTAGCCGAAGGCGCGCTGGACGCCGCCAAGAAGGCCGTGGCCGCCGCCACCAACCTGGATCCGCGCGTGGCCGCGCTGATAGCCGAGCGCGACATAGAGCGCGCCGGCCTGTCCGTGGCCGAGGCCGTGGTCAAGGTGACCGAGGATATCGAGGATTTCGTGCTGAAGGAGCTCGAGACCGTGCTAGAACGGGCCGTCTCTAGCCTGCCGATGGAGGTGGACAAGGCCATCATAGTGGGCGACCTCAAGGACATGGTCACCCATAATGACCCGCTGGTGCTGGACATGCAGTTCAAGATCGCCGGCGCCCCCATGCACGAGTTCTTCGCGGTCAAGGTGCCGGACCGGCCTGAGAACCTGCAGTTCGACGCGGTCTCGTTCGCGCTGCTGCCGGCGCTGGGCCTCGACAAGCTCACCGAGAACGCGCTGAAAAAGGTCTCGCCCGACGCGGCGCGCTGGGTGCACGCCCACATAGCCACCAAGCTGGCCGGCGCCGAGGAGGCCGTGCGTAACCAGGTGGCCGACGAGGAGGAACGCTTCAAAGGCGTGCTGGCCTCGTTCGACAACGGCACGGCCAAGTACAAGAAGGCCTTCGAGGAGCAGTCCGACGAGCACCTGGAGCTGGTGCAGCAGATGAACGTCACGGACCTCATGCCCGACAGCCTGCAGTACAGCAACACCTACCTGGCCATCGGCCACAGCAACCTCTGCCTGGCCGTCTCCAAGGACGGCCTGAACGTGGTGCAGCTGCACTGCAAGGATTCCGACGTGGAGCAGTGGAGCACCGTGGCCCTTAAGGACGACGCCGAAGGCTACGTGGAGCTGCGCAACAAGGGCCTCTGCCTGAAGGCGCGCGACGGGGGGGCGAAGGACAACTTCGAACCGCTGATCCTCTCCGCCTGCGACGCGGCCGACCTGCACCAGCAGTGGAAGGTCATCTCCTCGGACGGCTTTTATGACGAGATCGTCAACCGCTACTCGCAGAAGTGCCTGCACTTCAATACCGAGAGCGCCAACCCGGAGTCCGCCTTCGCGGTGTGGACTTCCTGCCTGGGGGCCGACAGCCAGACTTTCAGGGACATCTCGGACGCGGAGAAGCCCACCCTGCACAAGGTCAACGCCATGCTCAAGGCCGCCAACGGGCTCTGCCTCGACGTGGTGGAGACCATCGAGAACTCCGCGAAGCTGACTTGGGAACAGCGGGAGATAAAGCTCTACGCCCACAAGTGCGGGGAGGGCAGCGAGCGCTTCAACTACATGGAGGAAGTGGACGGCGACATCCAGTTGGTGCACACCGAGACCGGAGGCTGCGTGTACCCGCAGGAGAAAGCCGACTCCCTGGCGGTGCGGGCCTGCGACCGCGGGGCCGACATGTTCTGGCGCCTCAACGCGGCCACCGGCTCGGCGGACCTGGTCTTTCATCCCATCAGGAATTCTTGTATGATACTTCCTGCTCCGCCGAAGGGTTCCACCCAGGACCTCGAGGCGGGCGTGGCCGACTGCAACCAGGTCCCCAACGACGCGCTGCTCATGGACTTCGTAAAATGAAAAAACTAACCTCCACACTGCTCAGTGTAGCCCTGATCCTGCCCGCTTTCGCGGGCTGCGCCTCCACCGGCCGCACGGCCCGGCGGGTTCCGCTGAACCCGTCGGTGGACCGCATGCTGGAGGAGATCGTGCGCGGGCCCTCCGGCAACAAGGTCTCCGCCTCGGTGCGCGAGGGCATAAAGGCCATACGGCGCGGCCGCTACGCCGACGCCGGCCGCCGCTTCTCCGAGGGGCTGCGGGCCGACCCGGTGAACGCTAATCTGCATTTCCTCAACAGCCTGGCCTATCACCTGAACTCCCTGTCGGGCGACCAGGCCATGCTGGAGCTGGCCGAGTCGGGCTACGCGGTAGCGCTGCGCTTCGATCCTGACAATTACTGGGCCTCGTTCTTCCTCGGCCACGTGTACTTCGCGCAGAAGCGCTACAAGGACGCCCAGAACCAGTTCTCCTACGCCCTGCTGTACGCGCCGGAGCAGGCCGAGTTCCTGCGCGCCCTCGCCGTGGCCTCCTACTACTCCCGCGGCCTGGACGTGGGCAGCTGGGCCGCCGAGAAGGCGGTGCTGCTGGAGCCGGGCCAGGCCTCCGGCTGGCGCATCGCGGCGCTGATGCGGGCCGCCCAGGGCGATTTGAAGGGCTCCGAAGAGGGCTTCCTTAAATACCGGGAGCTGGCCGGCAAGGCGAGCGCGGCCGGCCGGCAGGCCGAAGTCGGGGAATGGACCGCGGACTACCTTTCCGGCAGGCTGGAGGACTGGAAGACCTTCCACCGGCAGCACCCGGAGATCTCGCGCATGGCGGCCAAGAGCGTTTTCGGCTCCGGCGCGCAGGCCGAGGGCAAGCCGCTCGACCTGGGGAACCAGGGCGACAATTACGACGACAGCGTGCAGGCGGCACCCGCCGGCCAGGCGGCAGCCGACCCGGACGCCAAGACGGACCCCAACGCCCCCAAGATGGCGCTGGTGGACGTGGTGATACTCAGCACCGAGGAGAGCCGCAGCCAGTCCAAGGGCATCAACCTGCTGGCCGGCCTCAAGGCCACGCTGACCGGTACGCTTTATTCCTATAAGTGGGTGTCCGCCCGCGGCTCCGGCGGCCAGGGCGGCCGTGCCACCACGGTGGCGCCGACCTTCGCGCTGGAAGGCCTGTCCTACAACCTCAATATCTGGAACGACGGCGTGAACAAGGCCGAGGTGCTGGCCCGGCCTTCGCTGCTGGCTGTGGACAACCAGACCTCGCAGTTCTACTCCGGCGCCGTGCTGCACGTGCAGCTCAACAGCAACAACGCCGACGGTTCGCTGGTGGACGTGCCGGTGGGCATCAACCTGTCGGTCACGCCCTCTTTCATCGACGAGAACACGGTGCGCCTGAAGGTGCACGCCGACCGCAGCTTCATCGAGACCCGCAGCGAGAAGCTGGGTTTCTCCGCGTTCTCTCAGACCGCGAAGACCTCGGTGGACGCCACGGCTATCATGAACTTCGGCGAGACCATGATCCTCAGCGGCCTCACCGAGAACGAGACGGTGAAATCCAAGAGCGGCGTGCCGCTGCTGCAGCGCATCCCCCTGGTGCAGTATTTCTTCTCGCAGCGCAACGACGAGGAGACCAAGAAATCCGTGCTGATCCTGCTGGCCCCGCACAAGGCCCGCCGCGCCAGCGAGCACCTGACCCCCGCCGAGGCCAGGGAACTGAAGAAAGCGGAGCATCACGGGGCCCAGGCCGTGGAGCATCTGAAGGCCCTGAAGAAAAAGGAAGGCATCGCCGGCAAGGACAACCTTTCGGCCGTCTTCGAACAGCTGGAGGGGGGCAAGTTCTACCGCGAATTCCAGAGCGGCGACCTGCGCCTGGACGAATGGCACAACTCCGACACCATGGTCGGCTCCATCAAGCGGGTGCTCGGTTTCCTCTGGTACTAGCATGAACCGCGCCGGCCTCGCCCTCGCCGCGCTGCTGCTGGCCCCGCCGGGCGCGGCGGCCGCCGGCGCCCCGCTCGGCCAGGCGCTGGCCCTGCAGGAGGCTTTCTCGGCCGCCGCCTCCTCCGCCGCGGCCGCCGTGGTGGCGGTGGCCGCGGTGCAGGATGGCCATGCCTCTCCCGCGGAAGAATTCCTCTTCTGGGGCTCCGAAGAATTCCTCGAACAATCCGTCTACGCCGGCGGCGGCGCCGCCCCTGGAGCCGCACCGCGCGGGCGAAGGGTGCCCGTTTCCGGTTCCGGCTTCGTCGTCCATCCCGACGGCTATATCCTTACAAGTGAGCATGTAGTGCGCGGGACTACGGAGGTCTCCGTGATCTTCCCCGGAGAGCCTGCCAGGAATCTGGCCGGCCGGGTTATCTCGCGCGACGCCGCCGCGGACCTGGCCGTGATCAAGGTGGCGGCCGGGCGGGTTTTGCCCGTGGTCAGTCTGGGCGACTCGGACGGCGTGCGCGCCGGGCAATGGAGCATAGCGCTCGGCAGCCCGGCCGGGCTGGAGCAGGCCGTGACGGTCGGCGTCATTTCCGCCCCGCGGCAGAAGATCTCTATCGGGAAAAAGGTTTACCGCGGCGCCATACAGACAGACGCGGCCATCAATCCCGGCAATTCCGGCGGCCCGCTGCTGAACATACGCGGCGAGGTAATAGGGGTGAACATGGCCGGCTACGCCCCCGGCGGCGAATATGCCGGCATAGGTTTCGCTATCCCGGTCAACCGCGCCAAGGAATTGTTGGCCCGGGCGCGGGACGGCGCTCCGCGCGGCTGGATAGGCGCCGTGACGGAGGACGACCTCGACGCCGCCGCGGCCGCCGTCTACGGCCTGCCGGACGCGCGCGGCGCGATGCTGCTGCGCGTGTTGCCGGGCCAGCCCGCCGACAAGGCGGGGCTGCTGCGCGGCGACGTGATAAGGGAATTCGACGGGAAGTTGATTGACAACAATGCCGGCCTGCTGGCCGCCGTGGCCGCCGCCGCCCCCGGCAAGAAAGTGAAAGTGCGGCTGATAAGGCGCCGCGCGAGAGTGACGGCCGAGATAGCGGTGAGGGCCGCCCCGGACGCCGCCGGGGAGCCCGGCCTGAACGAGCTGGACCGGGAAGCCGCTTTCTAAAGCGCGCCCTCTTTTTTGAGCAGGCGCAGCTTGGCCGCCGGGCCGCCGGCCGCCGAGAAGCCGCCCAGCCCGCCGTCTGACTTGATCACGCGGTGGCAGGGCACCGCCGGCGCGAAAGGGTTCTTGCCCAGCGCCGAGCCCACGGCCCGTACCGCGCCGGGTTTGCCTATCTGTTCGGCTATCCACTTGTATGTGCGCGTCTGCCCCGCCGGTATGCGCATGCACGCCCGCCACACCGCCTGCTGGAACGGCGTATAAGCCTTCATCCTCTCAAGAATTTCCTTTTTCTCCATTATTATTTTCCTCCAGCTGCGGGATCCCGCCTGTGGGGTTCGCATGCAGGCGGGGGATTGGATAAGCAAAACCCTCACGGAGGCCGACGCTTGCATAGCGCGGAGGCCGAGTGAGGAGCGGCGGCCACGGTGTGGACGACCGCGTGTTTTGCGTTCCGGTCCCCCGGCGGCATGCGGGACTAATCAGACAATTCAGACTTTCCTCTTAGTTTCCTGTGGTACGTGATGCCGAAGCGGTGGGCCTCGTCGCGTAAGGCTTGAAGAAGCCGCAGCCCCGGGTGTGCCCGTTCCAGCTGCAGGGGCTTGGCGCGCAGGGGGGAGTAGATCTCCTCCAGCCGTTTGGCCAGGCTGATCAGCGGTATCTTGAGCTTCGCCGCCGCCATGGCCTTCATCGCCGCCGCCAGCTGGCCGGGGCCGCCGTCTATCACCAGCAGGTCCGGGAGCTCCCCGCCGCCGCGCTTGAGCTGCGCCAGCCGCCGGCCCACTATCTCCTCTATCATCGCGAAATCGTCGGAGCCGCCCGCCGCGTTCTCGAACTTTATGCGGTAATGCCGGTAGTGCGGAGCGTGTTTTTCGCCGTTGACGAAGCAGACCGAAGAGCCTACGGCGTGGCGGCCGAAGAGGCTGGAGGTGTCGAAGCACTCGATGTGCGCCGGCGGCCGGGCCAGCCCCAGCGCCTCTTTGAGCGCCGTCACCGCGCCGGTGCGCCCGACGGCCTTTTCCATGAAATCCGGCTCCAGCTGGCCCACCAGCACCCGCTCTTCCATGTGCTTGAAGGCGGTGAGGAAATCCCGGTAGGCCGCCGCCTCCTCGAAGGCGAGCGCGGCGGAGGCCCGCTCCATCTTCCCGGCGAACCCGCGGCGCAGCTTGTCGTAGTCACCACGCAGGAAATCGGCCACGCGCCCCGCCAGAGCCTGATAATCCTTCAGCGAGATCCTGCCGGCGCAGGGGGCCGTGCACTGGCCGGTGTGGAAGTAGAGGCAGGCCTTGATCTTACGCTCCGCCAGCGGCTCAGCGAGCGAGAACTTCCACCGGCAGCGGCGGAGGTTGATGAACTTTATGCGCGTCAGGTAGCCGAGCAGCTTGCGCAGCGGCTCCACCTTGGGGAAAGGCCCGAAGTAGAGCCCGCCGTCGGGGAGCTTGCGCCGGGTAAAGAAGAGACGGGGAAAATCTTCCTTCGTTATCTCTATGTAGGGATAGGTCTTGGAGTCCTTCCACATCGCGTTGAAGAAAGGCTGCAGCTTGTGTATCAGCTGGCGCTCCACCAGCAGCGCCTCGCGCTCGCTGGCGCTGGCCACGTAGTCTATGCGGCGGATCAGCGCCACCAGGTTGGGGATCTTGCGGCGCTTGTCGGCCGGGTTGCCGCCGAAGTACTGCGCCACGCGGCGGCGCAGGCTCTTGGCCTTGCCGACGTAGAGCACGGCGCCCGAGGCGTCGCGCATCACGTACACGCCGGGGCCGTCGGGCAGGTGGGAGAGGTCCATCAGAAGCGCCCCCCGGTCACCAGCCGCCGCTCTTCCACCCGCAGCAGCCGCAGCAGCAGGAAATAGACGGCCACGGCCGCGGGCACGGCGGCGGCGGTGACGGCCAGCGGGCCCCGCGCCTCCAGCGCCTCGCGCAGCAGCAGGGCGGCCAGGGCCGAGCCCGCCGCGGCCAGCGCGGGGCGCAGCAGCGGCAAGTCGGAGAGGGGGCTGAAACCCGAGCGCCGGCGCAATTCATAGAGGAAGGCCAGCGCCGCCGCCCAGGAGCTCAGCGAGGTGGCCAGCATCAGGCCGCCCGCGCCCATGCCGCCCATGAAGACCAGGCAGAGCAGGGCGTTGAGCGCCAGCTGCGCCGAGACTATGACCAGCGGGCCCTTGGGCCGGCCCAGCGCGTAAAGAGATGAAGCGGCCACCTTGTTGAAGCCGTAGGCTGGCAGGCCGAGGGCCAGCCAGAACAGCGCGTCGGCCGTGATGGCGCTGGCTTCGGGTGTAAAGCGGCCGTGCTCGAACAGCGCGCGGCAGACCGGCAGGGCCGTCACCGCTATGCCGGCGGCGGCCG
This sequence comes from Elusimicrobiales bacterium, assembly GCA_050174915.1. GTDB lineage: Bacteria > Elusimicrobiota > Elusimicrobia > Elusimicrobiales > UBA9959 > UBA9959. The sequence continues at coordinate 68,435 of JBFXJL010000007.1, forward strand.
GCAGCATGATCAGCCACGAGGCGGCCATGGCGTCCCGCAGGCGGGCGCGGAAGCCGGCCAGGTCCCCGGCGGCGCTGAGGCCGGCCAGGGCCGGCAGCGAGACCGCGGCGGCCGCGGCGGCGAAGAGGGAGACCGGGAACTGCACCAGCCGCGCCGAGTTGTAGATGGCGGTGATGGCGCCGGCCGGCAGGAAGCTGGCGTACAAAGTGCTGATGAGCAGCGAGACCTGGTCCTGGGCCAGCGTGACGGCGGCGGGGGCCGCGGCCAGCAGGGCCGGGGCGGCGGACAGGCCCGAGAACGGGTTGGAGAACTTCAGCCTGTAGCCTTCGCGCAGCAGCGCCGGCAGCAGCAGTGCCGCCTGTATCAGGCCGGAGGCCGAGGCTGCGGCGGCCACCGCTATGATCCTGCCGCGCGCGTCCAGCTCCGGCAGCAGGCCGGCCTGGAAAGCCAGCAGCAGGGCGACTACCGACAGCGAGAAAGCGGCCGGGGCCAGCGCCGGCAGGAAGAACCTGCGCGCGGAATTCAGGGCGGCCGTGAAAAGGGCGGAAACGTTGACGAAGAGGAGGTGCGGCATCAGCACGGCCGCCAGCAGGGCCGTCAGCGCGAATTTTTCAGGGTCGGAGCGGAAGCCCCAGGCCGTCAGCAGGGCGAACTGCTCCCGGAACAGGATGCCGGCGGCCGCCAGCAGGGCTGAAAGGGCGAAGACCACGGTCCAGGCCGAGGAGAAGAAAGCCTGCGCCGCAGCCGGCCCGGCCAGCTTCTCTTTTTCCAGGCGGGGGATGAAGACGGCGTTGAGGGCCCCTTCGCCGGCCGTGCGCCTGAAGACGTTGACCAGGCGGAAAGCCGCGTAATAGGCGTCGGCCAGCGCGCCGGCGCCGAAGACCGCCACCAGCAGCGCGTCACGGACATAGCCCAGCGCCTTGGTAACCAGGTTCGCGGCCGTCATGCCGGCCAGGCCCCGCGTGAAAGCCCGGCTTTCGGCGGCGTGCGGCATATTTGCTTTTTCTGTCATAGAATGATAAACTATGTCCACTATGGCAAAACTCAAGACCGGAAGGCATACCAGCGCTATCAAAGCCTGGCGCAAATCAGAAAAACTGGCCTCTAAGAACAGAGGCGTAAAAACCCGTATTCACGACGCTTCCAAAGAATTCGGCGCGCTCGTCGCCAAGAAGGACATGGAAAACGCTCAGAAAATGCTGCCGAAAGCTTACGCGCTGCTCGACAAAGCCGCTAAGTCCGGTACTATCCACTGGAAGAACGCGGCGAGGAAGAAGTCCCGCCTGTCCGCGCGCATCAAGTCGATCGCGCAGAATCCTTCCGTAAAGTAACTTTCCTTAAAAGAAAGAGCGGACCCCGGCGCAGTCAGCCGGGGTTTTGCTATTTGGCCGCGGTGATCTCGTAGATCAGCTGGCGCACCACCAGGCCCGGGTCGCGGCGGGAGGAGGACTTTAGCAACTCCTCCGCCTCCAGGCAGCGGCGCAGGGAGCGCAGCAGTTTGTCCTCGGTGTAGGAGGAGGCGTCGCGCAGGGCGGAGTGGTACTGGCCTGGCGACATACCCGCCTGGTAGGCCGCCCCGGGGCCTTCCCCGCCCTGTGAGAGGCGTTTGGCCTTGAGCAGGCGCTCGAGGGACCTGGAGACCTGGGCCAGCAGGACCAGGGGCTCCGCCCCGGAGGCCATCATGCGGGAGGCGGCCCCGGCGGCCTGCTCCGGGCGCCTGCCGCAGACGGCGTTGGCTAGTTCGAAGGGATTCTGTGTGCGGGCGAACCCGGCCAGGGCCAGCGCGTCCTCAGCGCTGAAGAACCTGTTCTGGCCGTGCATGTAAAGGGTTATCTTTTCGGCTTCGCCGTCTAGCGTGACCGAGTCAGTGCCCAGCAGCTCCACCAGCGTTTCCAGCGCCTCGGCGTCGGTCTTGACGCCCTTGGCCAGCAGGGCCGAGTTGAGGCGCTCCACGGCCTGGGCCCCGGTCATGGGGGCGAAATCCACCAGCGCGCAGTCGGCCCCCAGCACGCCCGGGATCGGGTCGGCCTTCTCGCGCGGCCAGTCGGCCAGCAGCAGCACGCAAGCGCTGGGGCAGGGATCGGCCAGGTAGGCCAGCAGGGCCTTCATGGGCTCCTTCTTGAGCTTCTCCACGCGCTTGAGGGCCACGAAGCGCACCTCCGCGAGCATGGGGGAAGTGCGGGCTTCGTCCAGGGCCTGGTCAATATCCGCGCCCTCGGCGTCGCGCACCGAGAAGTTGAAGGACTCGGGCTTGAAGACGCCCTCCAGCGTTTTGAGCGCTTTTTCCTTCATGGCGGTCTCTTCGCCGCAGAGGTAGTAGACGGGGCGGGTCTTCTGCTTGGCCCATTCGTCCGCCAGGGCCCTGGGGGTAAGCGTTTGCATGGTCAGGGGTTGGGGTTCACCGTGCCGGCGGGCTGCGCGTCCTGCGAGCCCGGGAGCTTTTTCTGCGAGGTGCTCGAGACCGAGCCGAAGCCGGAGACGGTGCGCAGCACCACGTCCTTGGCCAGGATCTCCCAGAGGGCTTCCCGCGCCTGCTCCTCGGTGAGGCCGCCGGGCAGCGTGGCGGCGGAGTACAGCTTGGTGGCCTGCAGGGCCGGCTCTTCCCAGAGGTAGCGGTTCTGCTCGCGGTCGAGCAGGCGCACGCCGGCGATCACGTTAAGCTTGTAGACCGTGGGCACCAGGTTGACGTCGTACTGAATGGGCGTCAGGATGTAGTGGTTGATCTCGCCCACCACCACGCCCTGCGCTATGTTTTCGGGCGCCACCGTGTACTCGCCGTTCTTGAGGAATTCGTCGATGACCTTGAGCGTGATCTTCTCCTCAAGGCCGAACTGCTGCGTCTTGTTGGAGAAAGGCCGCACCGCTATCTTCTTGATATGCAGCGGCAGCTTCTGCTCCGCCGGCTTGTAGATGATGTCCGAGGACGCGCCGCAGGCGGCCAAACCCAAGGCCGCCGCCAGTATCGCCAGTTTCTTCATATTACCCCCTGTCATTTGACCACGATGCTTACCAGCCTGCCGGGCACCACTATCACTTTCACGACCGTCTTGCCCGCGGTATGCGGGGCGGCCTTCTCCAGCGCCAGGCGCTTGATCTCTTCCTGAGGCGTGGTTTCTTTCACGCTCAGGCGTTCTTTAACTTTGCCGTTCACCTGCACCGGTATCTCCACGTCGCGCGAGGCTATCACGCTCTTGTCGGCCTGGGGCCAGGGGCGCGCCATCAGCGTGCCCTTGCCGCCGGCCAGCTCCCACAGCTCGTCGGCTATGTGCGGCGCGAACGGGTGCAGCAGCGTTATGAAAGTCTCGTAATCCTCGCGGCTGGTCTCTTTCTGTTCTGTGAGGCGGTTGAGGTGGATCATCAGCGCCGAGATGGCGGTATTGAATTTAAGGGACTCTATGTCCGCGCCCACCTTGTCTATGGTCTGGTGGCGCAGTATCAGGTCCGGGCCGGAGGCGTCGGCGTCCGTCAGCGCCTCGTGGCGGTCCAGGCCCCACGCGTAGGCGCGCCGCAGGAAGCGGTACACGCCCTCTATGCCGCGCACGTTCCAGGGCTTGCTGTCCTCGAGCGGGCCCATGAACATTTCGTAGAGGCGGAAGGCGTCGGCGCCGTAGCGTTCCAGGACCTCATCTGGGTTTACCACGTTCTTCTTGGACTTGGACATCTTTTCCACGAAGGGTTTGATCGTCTCGCCCTCCGGGGTGAGGGCCGAGCCGTCCTCGGCTATCTCCAGCTCCTTGTAGCCCCGGTAGACGCCTTTGGAATCGCGGTAGGAGTAGGCCAGGATCATGCCCTGGTGGACCAGCTTCCTGAAAGGTTCGTCGGTGGAGACGTAACCCAGGTCGAACAGCACCTTGTGCCAGAAGCGGGCGTAGAGCAAATGCAGCACGGCGTGCTCGGCGCCGCCGATGTAGAGGTCCACCGGCATCCAGGCCTTTTCCAGCTCCTTGTCTACGAAGGCGGAGGGGTTCTTCGGGTCTATGTAGCGCAGGTAGTACCAGCAGGAGCCGCCCCACTGCGGCATGGTGTTGGTCTCGCGCCTGGCGGGGCCGCCGCAGGCGGGGCAGGAGGTGTTTACCCAGCTGTCTATCGCGGCCAGGGGGGATTCCCCGGTGCCGGTGGGCTCGTACTTTTCCACTTCGGGCAGCAGCACGGGCAGGTCCGCCTCTGGCACCGGCACCACGCCGCACTTGGGGCAATGCACTATCGGTATGGGCTCGCCCCAGTAGCGCTGGCGGGAGAACACCCAGTCGCGCAGCTTGAAATTCACTTTGGGTTTGCCGAGGCCTTTTTCCTCCAGCCAGGCGATAATCTTCTTCTTGGCCTCGGGGGTGGGCAGGCCGTCGATGAGGCCGGAATTAACGGCGGTGCCGTCCTCGCAGAAGGCGCCCTCGCCTTTCCAGCCGGCCGGGGGCTTGAGCACTTCTATGATCTTGAGCCCGAACTTCACCGCGAACTCGTGGTCTCGGTCGTCGTGGGCGGGCACGGCCATGATGGCGCCGGTGCCGTAGGTGGTCAGCACGTAGTCGGCCGTCCAGATGGGGAGCTTTTCTCCGTTGACGGGGTTGACGGCGTAGGCGCCGGTGAACACGCCGGTCTTGTCCTTGGCCAGTTCGGTGCGCTCCAGGTCGCTCTTGTTGCCGGCGGCGGCCACATAGGCCTCCACGGCGGCCCGCTGCTCCGGCGAGGCCAGCCGCAGCGTCAACGGATGCTCGGGGGCGAGCACCATGTAGGTGGCGCCGTAAAGCGTGTCTGGGCGGGTGGTGAAAACGGTCAGCTTGCCGCCGTCGGGCAGGGCGAAGTCCACCTCGGCGCCCTCGGAGCGGCCTATCCAGTTCTCCTGCATCAGCCGGGTGGAATGGGGCCATTCCGTGGCGGACAGGCCCTCCAGCAGGCGGTCGCCGTAGGCGGTGATCTTCAGCATCCACTGCTTGAGGCTCTTGCGCTCGATAGGGGTCTCGCAGCGGTCGCACTTGCCCTGGAAGACCTCCTCGTTGGCCAGGCCGGTCTTGCACTTGGGGCACCAGTTGATGGGCGCGGTGGCCTCGTAGGCCAGCCCTTTCTTGAACAGCTGCAGGAAGATCCACTGCGTCCACTTGTAGTAGGCGGGGTCGGTGGTGTCTATCTCGCGCTCCCAGTCGTAGCTGAAGCCGAGGGAATCTATCTGGCGCCTGAAGGTGGAGCAATTCTTCTCGGTGGTCACGCGCGGGTGCACGCCGGTGGAGATGGCGTAGTTCTCGGCGGGCAGGCCGAAGGCGTCCCAGCCCATGGGATGCAGCACCTCGAACCCCTTCATGCGCTTGTAGCGGCACAGGACGTCCGTGGCCGTGTAGCTGGCGGGATGCCCCACGTGCAGGCCGTCGCCAGAAGGGTAGGGGAACATGTCCAGGCAGTAGAACTTGGGCTTGCCGGGGAGGCGCGCGGTCTTAAAAACTTTCTGCTCCTTCCAGTTCTTCTGCTGGCGGGCGTCTATTTCCTGGAACGTGCGGGCGTCTGTCGTTTTCACTGTGAAGCCTCCGTAAGCTCGTGCCCTTAACGGGACGGCCGCGGCGGACGGCCGCGGTTATTATATTTTATCAAATATGGTCCGGTGAGGGACGGGGCTAGGGGCGGCCGGGGGAGGGGTGCAGGTTTTCCAGCTCCAGGGCCATTTCTTCCGGTATCAGCGCCACTATCTCGCTCTTCGCGGCGCACTCGCCGGCGCTCATCCCCAGCATGACCGTGATGATGCGGAAACTGGTGTTTATGCCCACGGCGTTCAGCAGTTCGCCGGCCAGTTTTTCCTTGCCGCCCGCCACGAATTTCGGGACGGTAGGCATGAAGCTTTTTTTCAGGGCGTTGAGCAGGGCGTTGATCAGGGAATTTATGACCACGTTGCCCAGCTCCACCAGCAGCATTTCGTCGGCGGGCGTCAGCTTGCCCTCCTTGTGGAAGGACTGGCCGGTATAGCATTTGGAGACGCAGGCGATGTCGTCGGGGTCGAAGATCATCATGGCGGTCAGGGGGGACATGCCGCGCAGGCCCATGTAAACCGCCACCGCGTCGTGCTTGAAATCGTGCCGCGCGAGCGCGTCCCCGAAAGTGCCGTAGGTTACCTTCACGTCCAGGACCTGCCAGGTGCCGGCCGAGGCGCGCGAGAGCCTCTGCAGGCAATAGGCTACGCTGCGCGCCGAGAGGCTTTTAAGGGGTTCTTCGGGAAGGTCCATAAGCGGGGATTAAAACTTCTTCAGGACCGCTTCGAGCTCTTCGTACATGAAAGGTTTGTGCAGGATGCCGGCCGCGCCCTTCTCCAGTAGCTCGCCGGTGATCGGGCCCTGCTGCACGGCGGTCACCATGACCACGCGCGCGGCGGGGTCCAGGGCGCGGATCTCCTGCAGGGCTTCCAGGCCGGACTTGCCCGGCATGATGAGGTCCATCAGCACCAGCTCGGGTTTCTGCTGCCGGTAGGCTTCGATGGCTTCGTCACCGGTCTCCGCTTCGCCGGTGATCTCGTGACCCATCTCGGTCAGCAGGTCCTTTATCATGGACCTGGTGAGGATGTTGTCGTCCACGATCAGTATCTTCATAATTTTCCCTTTCGCTCCCGGCCGCTGTCCGGGCCGGGGCGGCCCACAAAGATTATATTATAAAAGCGCGTTTAGCGCGCCGGGTATAGTTTCTTCAGCAGCGCCGCGGTGCGCTCGTTCATGCGGCGGCGCAGGGCCGGGGTGGCGTCGTCCATGCCGGCCAGGTGCAGCGCGCCGTGCAGGCTGAGCACCAGCAGTTCGGTCAGCGGCGAGTGGCCCAGGGCCGCGGCCTGGCTCCTGGCCACCGGCAGGCAGACGTAGATCTCTCCCCACGGGAAACCCGGCACCGGGGCCGGGGGGAGGTTGAAAGCGATGACGTCGGTGAGCCGGTCCTTGCCGAGGAAGCGGCGGTTGAGCCGCTTGATGCCGGGGCCGCCGGTGAAGATCAAATTGACCTGATTGCGGGAGAATTTCCCCAGGCCTAGCGCGACCGCCCTGGCCGCCGGTTTTTTCGCGCCCTTGGCCCAGGCCGGTTCGGGAGTTTCAAAGAATACGCTGACCGGCATCGGGATGCTCCTCTTCCCAGCTCTCGTAGGCGGCCAGGATATTCTTTACCAGCGGGTGGCGGGCCACGTCTTTGGCGCTGAAATTAACGAACTTGACGCCCTCGGTCTTCTTCAGGATCTCGCGGGCCAGCACGAGGCCGGAGCGGTCCTTCTCGCGGATGTCGATCTGCGTGGCGTCGCCGGTCACCACCACGCGCGAGTACATGCCCATGCGCGTCAGGAACATCTTCATCTGTTCGGGCAGCGTGTTCTGGGCCTCGTCGAGGATGATAAAGGCGTTCTCCAGCGTGCGGCCGCGCATGTAGGCCAGCGGCACGGTCTCTATCACCTCGTCGTTGCGCAGCGACCGGAACCGGTCGGGGCCCAGCAGCGCGTGAAAGGCGTCGTAGAGCGGGCGCAGGTAGGGGTGCACTTTCTCCGAGACGTCGCCGGGCAGGTAGCCCAGCTTTTCGCCGGCCTCCACTATGGGGCGGGTCAGGATGACGCGCTTCACTTCCCCGGCGCGCAGGGCGCGCAGGGCGCAGGCGGCGGCCAGAAAGGTCTTGCCCGTGCCCGCCGGCCCCACGCCGAAGACCAGGTCCCGGGCGAGGATGGCGTCCACGTATTTCTTCTGGGCGTCGGAGCGGGGGCGGATGAGCTCGCCGAAATGCGTCTTGTAGACGGTGCCCTCAGGCAGTTCGGGCGACTCGGGCTGGCGGCCTTCCTCGGGGCCCAGGCGCGCCGCGTAGAACGCCTCCAGCGTGGCGCGGATGCGGGCCACGGTCCGCTCGGCGGCGGCGGGCGTGCCCTTTATCGTCAGGTCCGCGCTCTCGGTCTCGGGGTGCTGGCGCACGAAGATCTGCACCTTCAGACGGCGCTCCAGGTCGCGCAGGCCTTCGTCCCGCTCGCCGAGGATGACCAGGATCTCCTCCCGGTTCTTCAGTTTGAACTTGCGCCCTTCCATCGCGGTCCTATTGCCACTTGGAGATGCCGCGCGGGATCACCACGATGCCGTCGGGATCTATGTAGTAGCGCTGCGCGTCGTGCTCCTGGCTGTAGCCTATGGTCGTCTTGGCCTCGATGGTATTGTAGCGGTCCATGATGACCTTCTTGAGGCGGCTGCCGGCCTTGATCTCGCAGGCGTCCATGATGATGCAGTCCTCGAGCTGGCACTTCTCATGCACGATCACGTCGTTGGAGAGGATGCAGCGCTTGAGCGAGGACTGGTGGATGATGCAGCCGTCGGCCACCAGGCAGTCCTGCAGGTTGGACTCTATGATCTTGGTCGGGGCGGTGGTCTTGCGGGCGTCCTGGATGGGCCAGGCCTTGTTGTTGAGGTCCAGCTTGGGCTTGGCGCCGAGCAGGTCCATGTGCGTCTGCCAGAAAGCCTCCAGCGTGCCCACGTCGCGCCAGTAGTTCTTCTCCTCGTAGGCCTTGGTGCCGGGCAGCTTCTGGTCGCCGTAGTTGTAGGCGAAGACGCGGTAGCGTTTGTGGATATTGGGCAGGATCGTCTTGCCGAAGTCGAGCGCGGCGGCGTCCCCGGATTCCTCGTGCAGGATCTTCACCAGCGCGTCGTAGCTGAAGATGTAGTTGCCCATCGAGGCGTAGGCCGCGTTGGGATTGCCGGGGATGGGCTTGGGGTTCTTGGGCTTCTCCTCGAAACCGGTCACCTTGTTCTTGGCGTCCACCAGGACCGTGCCGAAGCGGCTGGCCTGCTTGAGGGGCACCGTGAGCGCGGAGATGGTGACGTCGGCCTTATTGGCCACGTGGAAGTCTATCATCTGGCGGATGTCCATGCGGTAGATGTGGTCCGCGCCGAAGACCGCCACCAGGTCGGGCTTGTGGTCGGTGATCAGGTTCATGTTCTGCTTCACCGCGTCGGCCGTGCCGCGGTACCACACCTCGCCCAGGCGCATCTGCGGGGGCACCACCGTGATGAAGTGCTCTTTCGTGATGCCGCCCAGGTTCCACGTCGAGCGCAGGTATTCGATGAGCGACTGGGACATGTACTGCACCAGCACGTAGTTGGAATAGATGCCGGAATTGATGAAGTTGGACAGCACGAAGTCGATGATGCGGTATTTCCCGCCGAACGGTACCGCCGGCTTCGAGCGCTCCTTGGTGAGCGGATACAGCCGCTCGCCTTTGCCGCCCGCCATTATGATGCCTATGGTTCTCATTTAGCCCCCTTGTAGTGGTATGTCATCGTCAGCTGATCGCGTCCATTATCTCGCGCAGGTCCCGGCCCAGGCAGAGCAGCACGGGCTTGTCGGAACAGGTGTAATTCTTGATGCGCTGCTGGCGCAGCTCGTGCGTGGCGGCGGTCAGGTCCTCCAGGGACTTGGCCTCGCGGGCCACGATCATGTCCGGCTCGTCGAGGCCGTAGGACAGGAAGAAGTTCTCCTGTATGTCGTGGTAGCGCGAGACCACCTGCGCGCGCTCGGCCGTCAGCTTCTCCCGCTCGGCGTCGGACAGCTCGTACCAGGTATGCGCCTTGATCACCGGGTGCAGCAGCATGTAGCGGTAGCGCCCGAAGGTGTCCTTGGGCAGGAAGCCGAAATCCAGGTCCTTCCTGGGCAGCGCGGGGTCCGGCCCCTGGTGCACGCCTAGGTAGCAGAACGAGGGCGTCATGTAGCGCCCGGCGCCGGCGGAGAAAGTGCGGGCGCAGACCTCCTGCAGGTAGGGCAGGTCGTCGGACATGCGCCAGAAGAGGATGTCGGAGTCGGAGCGCAGGCCCGAGACCATGTAGGTGCGCAGGAACAGCTTCTCCTGCGCGGTGCCCACCATGTTCTCGAATTCCTGCTTGGCCGCTATCTTCTCGTTGGAGATGAGCCGGCGGAACTCGGGCTGCAGCTTGACCAGCATGAAGCTGGAGTAGATGTTAGCGTATCTTTTTGTTTTTTCCATCTTTGGCCTCCACGGCGCCGGGCGGCTGCAGGTAGACCGAACTGTGGCCGAGGATCTCGGTCTCCAGCGCGGTCTCGAGGCCGGTCTTGACCTCGGTGATCAGGAAGCGCCGGCCGCCGGAGCTCACCAGGTGGGCCCGCGGCACCAGCATGGCGTCCTCGCTCTTGCCGACGAACAGGGTGCCGTCGAACTGCTCCCCGATCTTGATGCCGTCCTTGAGGTCCGTGACCTCCAGCCACAGGCGGTTGTAGAGCGGCGAGCCCTTCAGCTTCAGGAAATTGACCAGCCGGGTGTCGAACTCCGCCCCCGTGCGGGCATGGCTGACCTTGGCGGTCATGCCCGCCCCGAGCGCGGAATAGAGCGGCTCGGTGTTCCTGCCTATGACGACCACCTTTTTCGCTATGGTGAAAAGCCGGTCGCCCTTGTTGACCTTGGTGCGGGGCTCGGCGTAGACGTTGGTGACCACGCCCTGCGTTTCGGGCTTGATCTCGGTGTACTCGTAGACGTCCTTCCAGCGCCGCGCGGTCTGCTTGCGCGAGTCCTCCGGCGAGGAGTCCAGCAGCGCGGCCATCTCGGTGGAGACCATGCGGGCCAGGATCGTCCTGGTGGTGGCGAAGCTGAACAGCTCGGAGTGGATCTCCTCCACGCGGCCGTCGAACGGGGCGAAGACGTCGTAGGTCTCCTGCGCGGTGGTGATGCCGGTCACCGGCGTGACCACGGTGATGTCGCCGGTCTTGATGGCGCGCTGCGCCGCCCCTTCCCAGGCGGGGGGCTCCGCGGGGGCGGCGGGGGCTTTCTGGGCCAGGGCCGGCCCGGCCAGCAGCAGAAGCGCGGCGGCGCTAAGCAGTTTTCTTTTCATTGAGTTTGGCGTAGGCTTCCCAGGTCCACGGCATTTTGGCCTTGAAAATCTCCTGTATGGCCTCGGCGTAGCGGCGGATCTCCCACTGCGCGTGGCTGTCGGCCCGCAGGCTGATGAAGTTCAGCAGGCTGCGCGCGTTGATGCTCCAGTAGAACTGCGTGTACTGCGCCACCGGCAGCACCATGCGCGCCATCTCGCGGGCCGCGCCGGCGTCCAGCAGTTCCTTGTAGGATTCGTAGGAGGCCTTGACGGCCTTGTCGTAGATGGCCAGCATCTTCTCCTGCTGCAGCGAGGCGCCGGGCAGCGAGCCCTGGCGGTTGCTGCGGTCCTGCGCCCTGAACTCCGAGGGGTAGTAGAACTCGTCGTGCACCTCGGTGTAGCGGGCGGAGATCTCGTTGTACGAGGCGATGCGGTGGCGCATCCACTGCCGCGCCACGAAGATGGGGCACTTGATGTGGAACTGGAAGACCGAATGCTCGAAGGGGCTGAAATGGCCGTGCTCGAGCAGGTACTCGATGAGCTTGCGGTCGGCGGCCTCGCCCTTGGAGACGGAGCCGAAGGAGACGCGGGCCGAGTCCACGGCGCGCTGGTCGCCGCCCATGAACTCCACGAGCTTCACAAAACCGTTGTCGAGGACCTTGAAGAGGTCCTGTCCCGCCTTTATCCCTGTTTCAGCCATGCGCCCTCCGCGGGCCGCGCCCGCATTATTTTTTTGTGGAAATGCGATAAAATTATATACTTTTAAACGCGCTTATGAAAGACGCCTCTAAAATCAAACCCTCCCTCAGACCCTCCGCCGCCGGGGCCAGGCTCGCCCGCAGCGGCAGCCTGCGCTCGCTGGACCGCATCATGAAGATCCTGCTGGACCCTGGCGGCTGTCCGTGGGACCGCCGCCAGACCCACGCCACGCTGGTCAAGTACCTGCGCGAGGAAGCCGGCGAGGTGGCCTGCGCCGTGCGCAAGAAGGACTGGCGCAACCTCAAAGAGGAACTGGGCGACGTGCTGCTGCAGGTGGTCTTCCACAGCGAGCTGGCCCGCCGCGCCGGCCGCTTCACGCTGGCCGACGTGATCCGCACGGTGAATTCCAAAATGGTGCGCCGCCACCCGCACGTGTTCGGCCGCGCCGGCAAGCTGTCCACCCCGGCCCAGGTGCTGCTCGAGTGGGCGAAGATAAAGAAAGCCGAGAAAAGCCGCGCCGCCTCCAGGAAAAAAGCTTGAACCCGCGCAGGCTGGCGCGGCTTATCTTCCCCGGCTTCCGCTTCGGTGCCAGCGACCCCGAGCGGGCGCTGCGGCTCGCCGGGATCGGCGTGGGCGGCTTCTGCTTCTACGGCGGCTCTGCCGCCGAGGTCCGCCAACTTTCCCTGGCGCTCAAGGCCGCCTCGCAGACCCCGCTGCTGATAGCTTCCGATTACGAGAACGGCGCCGGCCAGTGGGTGCGCGGCGCCACCGCGCTGCCGTCCAACATGGCCCTCGGCGCCTCGGGCGCCGCCGCGCTGGCCCGCCGCAAGGGCGAGATCACCGCGCTGGAGGCCAGGGCGCTCGGCGTGGACTGGGTGTTCGCCCCGGTGCTGGACCTGGCCACCCGCCCCGACAACCCCATCGTCAACGTGCGCGCCTACGGCGCCGACCCAGGGCTGGCCACCAGCCTGGCCGAAGCCTATATGCAGGGCCTGAACTCGCAGGGCGCCCTCTCCTGCGTCAAACATTTTCCCGGCCACGGCGGCACCGCCGCCGACTCCCACCTGGAACTGCCGGCGGTGGGCAGGAACCTGACCGCGCTGGAAGAGCTGGAATTGCGCCCCTTCGCCGCGCTGGCGCGCCGCGCCGACGCCGTAATGGCGGCCCACCTGATGCTGCCGGAGCTGGACCCGGCCGCGCCCGCTTCCCTTTCCGCAGGGATACTCACCGGCCTGCTGCGCGGGCGGCTGGGCTTTGGCGGCCTGATAGTCACCGACGCGCTGGAGATGAAGGCCGTCTCTGTCGACCCTGGCGCCGGAGTGCGGGCCTTCCTGGCCGGCGCCGACGCGCTGCTGGTGCCCGACGAGCCCGAGGCGCTGCACGGCAGGCTGGCCCAGGCTTTTAACGATGGCGTAATTACCCCGGCCGCGGTGGAGGCCGCGCTGGCGCGCCATGACGCGCTGGTGCGCAAGCTGGGGCCTTTCCGTTCCTCGCCCGCCCCGTCCGACGCGCTGCGTTGCCCGGAACACCTGGCTTTCAACGCCGAGGCCGCTCCCGCCTGCCTGGCCTGGGCCTCGGGCGGCAGGTTCGGAGTGAAGCCCGGGGAAACGCTGGGCTATCTGGAGCCGCTTACCGCCCCCGCCGACTGGAAGGGAGCGGCCTTCGCCGCGGCGCTGACAGCGCTGGGCGTGCGCGTGGAGCCATACCGGCCCGGCCTGCGGCTGGCGGCCGGCTGCTTCGCCGGTCCCCGCGCCGGCAGCGGCCTCATAGATCTTTCCCCCGAAGCGCGGCGTGAGCTGGAGGCGGCTATCGCCTCGGCCTCCGACTCCGTAGTGCTGGCTTTCGGCAGTCCTTTCGTGCTCGACGGCCTGGCGCCCTCGGCCGGCCTTTGCGCTTTCTGTCCGCTGGAGGAGTTCCAGCGCGCCGCCGCGCTGGCGCTGGCCGGCAAGATAAAGGCCGGCGGAACCATGCCGGTAACCGTGTCCCTGAGGGAGAAAAAATGAACGAGATCGCATCCTTACAGCAGATAACAGGGCTGGCCCCGCTGGATTACGGCATACTCGGGGCCGCCGTCATCGCCCTGTTCGTCATCGCCTTCGTCAAGGGGAAGGGGGAGAAGGACACCAAGGATTATTTCCTCGGCAACCGCAAGACGCCGGTCTGGGTGGGCACGCTCTCTTTCGTGGCCACCGAGATCAGCGCCATGACCATAGTGGGCATACCGCCGATAGGCTACACCGAGAACTGGCAGTACCTGCAGTTCTTCATCGGCTCGGCTTCGGCGCGCGTGCTGATCGCTTTCTTCTTCATCCCGGCCTTCTACAAGTTCAACTGTACCACCATTTACGAGTTCCTCAAGCACCGCTTCGGCCCGCAGACGCAGTACGCGGGCTCGGCCTTCTTCTTCGTCACGCGGCTGTTCGCCTCCGGCGTGCGGCTGTACGCGGCCTCGCTGGCCGTGTCCGTCATCATGGGCTGGCAGCTGGGTTACACGATAGCGTTCTTCACGCTGGTCAGCATCATCTTCATCGGCTTCGGCGGCATCAAGGCCGTGATGTGGACCGGCGCTTTCGAGACGGTGATCTTCTACGTGGCCGGGCTCGCGGTTGCCGGCTACCTAGTGCTGCATATCGACGGCGGCCTGGGCGGGGCCTGGCAGCTGGCCTCGGAAGCCGGCAAGCTGTCGGTGTTCAACGTGGGCTGGGGGCTGAAGGACCCGAACCTGCTGTGGGCGGCGGTGCTCAACGGCATCTTCGGTTCGATGGCGGCCTTCGGCACGGACCAGGAGCTGATGCAGCGCCTGCTCACGCTGGAGACGCGCCGCGAGAGCCAGAAGACGCTGATCCTCACCATCTTCACCAGTTTCCCGGTGACCTGGCTGTACCTGGCGCTCGGCACGCTGCTGTTCGCCTTCTACGGGCAGAATCCGGCGCTGCCGCTACCCGAGAACGCCGACAAGATCCTGTCGCATTTTACGGTGCACGTGCTGCCGGCGGGCCTGAAGGGCCTGGTGCTGACGGCGGTGGTGCTGGCCAGCATAGACTCGCCGCTCAGCTCGCTGTCGTCTTCCTTCATAACGGATATCTACCGGCCGCTGATAAAACAGGAGGGCAGCGAGCGGCATTACCTGCTGGCCTCCAGGCTGAGCGTGCTGTGCTTCGGCCTGCTGCTGGCCGGCATAGCCTGGCTGTGCGCGGCGGGTTCCGGGCGCATGCTGTGGCTGGCTTTCAAGATCAACGGCGTGACGGCGGGCAGCCTGCTGGGCGTGTTCCTGCTGGGCCTGATGACCAGGCGCGAGGGCAACCGCACCAACGTGGTCGCCATGCTGTTCAGCGCGGCGCTGGCCGGGCTGGTGCTCTATCTTTCCGAGACGGGGCGCGCGCCCATCGGCTGGAGCTGGGTGATAGTCATCGGCACCGTCAGCACTTTCTCGGTGGCCTGGCTGCTGGCCCCGCTCGAAGCGAAGTTCAAGAAGTAGAAAAGCGGACATAGGTGCGCGTGGGCACCGATTCGCCACGGGCACAGGGCCCGTCAAGAACGTGGTCTCGCACACCGTGCTCGCCACTCCCCGTCTCGGCCCTCGCGCTTACGCAAGCTCGGGCCTCCGACAGGGTCTTGCCGACCCTGTGCCCGCTGCAAATCGAAAGACCCGACGAGGGTATGCCCTCGCAGGGGCCTCGCGTAGGCGAGGCTTGCGTAGCGCCGCGTGGAGCGAAGTGACACTTTCTTGCCGGAGCGAAAGAGCGAGGCCACGGTGTGGCCGAGCGTACCCGGAGAGGGCGTCCCCTTGGCGGGTCCTGGATATAAAGCAAAAACCCCGCGGTGTCGCGGGGTTTTTGTTTGAACCGGAAAGTATCAGTTCGTGTGCTTGAGGAGGTGGTCTTTGCGCTGCTTGATCTCTTCCTCGAGCTTGGCGAGCTTTTCCTTGGCTTTTTCCTTGGTCTCGTCCATCCAGTTGCCGAGCTGCTCGCGGGTTTCCTTGCCCGCCTTGGGGGCGAACAGGATGCCGAGGGCCGCGCCGATAAGGCCGCCGACCAGGAAAGCGCCGATTATTTCTCCGCCTCTGTTATCAGACATGGTGTCCTCCAGTTAAATTCGGTACTGCTTATCTAGATATTATACATTGCCGCGCGCTTTGTCAAACATTATAATACTCAATAATGAACGGCTTGATCTTATGCCTTGCGCTGCTGCTGCCGGCCCCGGCCGCGGCCTACCCGCACGACGCCGCGCTGAGCTCGAAACTCAAGCGGGAGTTCGCGGTGCAGCTCTCCTCTTCCTCCGTCGGGCGCGAGCTTTACGCCCGCCTCGAAAAAACGAAGAAATACAAGGCCCTGCGCGTGCTGGTGCGCCGCGACAAGGGGGAGGCCTTCGCCTGGTTCGACCCTGACTCCAACACCGTCTATTTTAATTCTAAGTTCATCCTGAAATTCTTCGACGCCAAAGGCTTCAGCGGGGCACAGGTGGTGGAGGTGCTCTGGAGCAATAACAAGGTGCGCGCCGAGCTGGTGAAATACGCCCACCCGATCTACCTGCACGAACTGGTGCACGCCGCGCAGTGCTACCTCTACCCGGAGTACAGACAGGACGCCGGCGCCAACCCGCTGGAGTTCGAGTACGAGGCCTACCTCACCGAGGACATGTATATCCACGAGCGCATGAAGGCCGACCCGGCGCTGCTGCGCGAGTTCATCCGCGGCAGCTATACGGATATCTACACGGATACGGTTTTCGGCACCTATTTCGACCTCTCCCTGGACCCGGAGAAATACCGCGAGAAGATCCGCCGCCACTACGAGGAGCGCCTGGGAGGCTACCTCAGCCTGCACGAGGCGACTGAAAAGCGGCAGGCCGGCCTCGCCGATACCAAGATCCTGGCCTACGCCGGCGGCCGGGTGGGGGAATACTCTAAAGATAAAAAATCCCTGGAGCGCCTGCGCCGCGAGAAGGCCGCCTACGCCGCTTTCCTGGAGGATTTCTACAGGTCCCGCTGGCCGGCTTTCAGCGCCGACGCGCTGCTTTTCGTGGGGGGAATAGCGCTGGAGGAGAAGAACTACCCGCTGGCGCTGGACTGCCTGGCCGTGGCCGACGCCAACGCGGGCAGGCACGGGACGGGCGAGGAGGCGCTGGCCGCGCTCAAGACCAAGGGGGCCGTGGCTATCCTGGAGGCGGCCGCCTTCGTGAAAGACGAGCACGCCGGCATGGATATCGAGACCCTGGCCCAGCACCTGAAAGCGCTGGAGCGGGCCTGCGAGGTCACCGGCCGCCCTTTCCCGGAGGATCTGCGGGCCCTGCGCGCCTCGAACTACCCCAAGGCCATGCTGTTCTACTCCGAAAAGCTGTCCGCGGAAAAGGACCCCTCGCGCCGGGATTATTACAGGGAAAACCTGGACTTTTTCTCGGCCGGGGCCGCCTCGCCGCAGGATTGACCGCATTTCTCTTTTTTTCTTGAAACACAGGGCTTAATTAAGTAGATTATTTTAAAGGCTTAGCCGCATACCAGCCAGCGGGAGGAACTTATGATCGACATCGCTAAGAACATCGCCACCACCCCCAGACGCACCAAAGCTTCCGTTATCCGTGAACTGCTCAAGACCACCAACGTCCCGGGCATCATCTCCTTCGCCGGCGGCCTGCCCGCCCCCGACCACTTCCCCTACGATTTCGTCGCCGACGCGGTCAAGCGCATCATGGACAAGAACGGCCGCGTGGCCCTGCAGTACGGCCCTACCGACGGCCTGCCCGAGCTCAAGGAAGAGTTCATCAAGTTCCTGAAGAAGTACGAGAACATCGACGCCAAGCCCGAGAACCTCATCATCACTACCGCCAGCCAGCAGGCGCTGGACATGGTGGGGCGCCTGTTCATCGACGCCTCCGACCCGGTCATCGTAGAGAAGCCCAGCTATATGGGCGCGCTGCAGGTGTTCCGCTCCTATGGCGCCGAGTTCATCGGCGTCAAGCTGGAGGACGACGGCATCAGCACCGTGGAGCTGGAGGAGAAGCTGCAGTGGCTCCACGACCAGGACGAGCATTACAAGTTCCTCTACCTCGTGCCCGATTTCCAGAACCCCAGCGGCGTGACGCTGTCCGAGGAAAAGCGCCGCAAGGTTATCCAGCTCTCCGAGAAATATAACGTGGCCGTCATCGAGGACTCGCCCTACCGCCAGATCCGCTTCGAGGGCACGGAGCCCAAGATGCTGTACCGCCTGGACAAAGAGACCACCAAGACCGACAACATCGTCTCGCTGTTCACTTTCTCCAAGACCTTCGCTCCCGGCCTGCGCCTGGGCATCATCCTCGGCCACCCGCAGATCATCAAGAAGATGGAGATCCTCAAGCAGTCGCTGGATCTCTGCACGTCGAGCCTCAACCAGCTCATCGCCGCGGAGTTCCTGCGCACCGGCTTCTTCGAGCAGCACATCGAAGTGGTCAAGAAAGATTACCGCATCAAGAAGAACGCCATGGTGAGCGCGCTGGAAAAGTACATGCCCGAGGGCGTCACCTGGACCAATCCCGAGGGCGGCCTGTTCCTGTGGGTGCGCCTGCCCGAACAGATGAGCGCCGACGATATGTTCCAGGACGCGCTCAAGGAGAACGTGGCCTACGTGATAGGCTCCGCTTTCCACTCCGACGGCTCCGGCAAGAACACCATGCGCCTGAACTTTTCCTTCGCCAGCCCTGAAAAGATAGACGAGGGGATCAAGCGCCTCGCGGCCACCGTCAAGAAGCGCCTCGTCGGCGCCAGATAAGAAATCACTGAATGACCGAGCTCTCGGCCGAATTCAGCCGCAGTCTGCGCACCGCCGGAGTAGTCGGAGCCGGCGGCGCGGGCTTTCCTTCCTACATCAAGGCGCAGGGCCAAGCGGAGTACGCGCTGGTCAACGCCGCTGAATGCGAGCCGCTGCTCAAGAAAGACCAGAAGATCCTGGAGTATTTCCCGGAGCGCGTCTTCGACGGGCTGGAACTGCTGATGCGGGCCGTGGGGGCGTCCAAGGGCGTGCTCGGCATCAAGAAGAAGCACGAAGAAATCATTCCCCGCCTCAAAGAGATCGCTGGATCCCGCAAGAACATTTCCATCCTGGAAATGGGCGACTATTACCCGGCCGGCGACGAGCAGTGCCTGGTCTACGAGGCCACCGGCCGCATAGTGCCGCCCGGCGGTATACCGCTGGAAGTAGGCTGCGTGGTGGCCAACGTGGAGACGCTCTACAACGCCTCCTACGCCCCGCGCCCGGTGACTGAAACTTTCGTCACCGTCAACGGCTCGGTTAAGAAGCCCGCCACCTTCCGCGTGCCCGTAGGCATTACCTGGCGCGAGTGCGTGGAACTGTGCGGCGGGTTCACCGTCAGGGACCCCGCCTATATCGACGGCGGTCCTATGATGGGCAAGGTGCAGACCGATTTCGACCTGCCGCTGGTCAAGGCTTCGGGCGGCATCATAGTGCTGCCGAGGGACCACGCCCTTATCGTCAAGAAGGCGCAGGGCCGGCCGACGTATACCCGCATCGGCCGCTCCGCCTGCGACCAGTGCTCCTACTGTACCGAGTTATGCCCGCGCTACCTGCTGGGCCACAATGTGCAGCCGCACCGCGTGATGCGCACCATGCTTTTCGCCGGCGGGCCCGAGCATAAACTGCATAGCCAGTACGGCCTGCTCTGCTGCGAGTGCTCCCTGTGCTCGCTCTACTCCTGCCCCGAGGGCCTGAACCCGCGCGAGGCCTGCGTTTCGGCCAAGAGCGACCTGCGGGAACAGAAGGTAGGTTTCAAGAATTCAGGGCTCAACACCGGTAAAAAGCCGGAAGTGCACCCGGTGCGCGACTTCCGTAAGGTGCCGGTCTCCAAGCTGGTGCGGCGGCTCGGCCTGGAAGACTATAACAAGCCCGCCCCCTGGAACGACGCCTCCTACGCTCCGGCCAGCGTTAAGATTTTAATGAGCCAGCATATCGGCGCGCCCTGCGTCCCGTCCGTGAAAGAGGGCCAGCGCGTGGAGAAAGGCGCCGTGGTGGGGGACTTGCCCGCCGACAAGCTGGGCTGCCCGGTGCACGCGAGCATCTCCGGCACCGTGCGCAAAGTCAACGAGAAATACGTGGAGATTTATGCTTAGCCGGAAATTTCCCGGCGGAAATTTCTCCGCGCATAGCGCGGCCGCCTGCGGCGCGGCATACAGCTTTTCCGGCCTGTCGCGCATAGCGCTTGGCCGGAAACCTGCTTCGCAGGGAAAGTTGTCGGTTTTGTGGATTTATTGAGGAAACTATGGGGAATGACAACTTTCAGCTTAACGCTATAGGCGGGGTGGAACTTTCCAGCGTGGCCAAGGGCATGGAAGCGGCCGACGCCATGCTGAAAACCGCGGATATCAAGCTGCTGCTTTCCCGGTCCATCTGCGCGGGCAAGTACATCGCACTGATAGCGGGCGATGTGGGCGCCGTTAGCGCCGCCGTGGAAGCCGGATCGGCAAAGGCGGCCCATTCCCTGGTGGACAGCTTCGTCATCCCGAACATCCACCCAGAAGTATTCCCGGCCATAGAAGGCACCACCGTGGTGGACGGGCTTGAGTCCCTGGGCATTATAGAAGCTTTCTCGGTCGCGGCCCTGATAGAGGCCGCCGACGCGGCGGTAAAAGCCGGCAACGTGAAACTCCTCGAGATCCGCCTGGCCATGGCGCTCGGCGGCAAGGCTTTCGTCACCATGACCGGCTCCGTGGCCGCCGTTGAAACCGCGGTGGCCGCCGGCGCCGCCGTAGCCGGCAAAAAAGGCCTGCTGGTGGAGAAGGTGGTTATCCCCCAGCCCAGGCAGGAACTGCTGCGGGAGATAATTTAGCCCTTTATTTGTATAATCTTTTTGATAATTAAGGAGATTCGAACATGGCTTCCAACAAACGCGTTCCGATGATAGCCGGCAACTGGAAAATGCACCTTACTTCCAAGGAGGCCGCAGACCTGGCCGCCGCCATGAAGAAAGGCCTGGACCCGGACCTGAAGCACGAGGTGCTGCTCGCTCCCACTTTCACCAACCTGCACGCCGTCAAGGCCGCCATAGCCGGTTCCCCGATACTGCTCGCCTCCCAGGACGTGGCCTGGGAAGAGAAGGGCGCCTTCACCGGCGCGGTGTCCCCGGCCCAGATCATAGACGCGGGCTGCACGCACGCCCTCATCGGCCACAGCGAGCGCCGCAAGATCTTCCTCGAGACCGACGAAGTCATCAACAAGAAGATGAAGGCCGCCATAAAGGCCAACATCGTGCCCGTGCTCTGCATCGGCGAGACGCTCGAGGAGCGCGAGAGCCAGCGCACCTACCGCGTGCTGGAGACGCAGCTTGCCGGCGCTTTCGCCGGCATCACTCCCGCCGAGGCCGCCCGCGTGGTCATCGCCTACGAGCCCGTGTGGGCCATCGGCACCGGCAAGACCGCCACCCCCGACCAGGCGCAGGACGCCCATGTTTTCGTGCGCAAGCAGATGGAGCGCATTTACGGGCGTGATTACGCCGAGGCCGTGCGCGTGCTCTACGGCGGCTCCGTGAAGGCCGACAACGTGGACGAACTGATGGCGCAGCCCGACATTGACGGCGCGCTGGTGGGCGGCGAGAGCCTCAAGGCCGACAAGTTCCTGCGCGTGATACATTTTCAGACGGTCTTGAGCAGGTAACTGCGCCGTCCCGGCGGTGTACTCCCGGCGAAAGCCGGAAAACAGGTGGAAACTAGAATGAACGAAAAATTGCTCAACGAAATACTCGCGGACCTGCAGCTCCGGCAGGAGCGGTCGGCACTGCCCATACCGGTAGGCGTCTCCAACCGGCACGTGCACCTGACCAAGGAAGACTTCAAGACTCTTTTCGGCACGGAGTGCGACGACACCCAGCTCAAGCCGGTCAAGCAGCCCGGCCAGTACGCCTGCAACGAGCGGGTGACGGTGGAGGGGCCCAAAGGCTCGCTCCCGGACGTGCGCATGATAGGCCCGTACCGCAAGTACAGCCAGGTGGAAGTCTCGCTGGGCGACGCGCGCCGGCTGGGCGCGGAACCGCCCATACGCGACTCCGGCAAACTGGAGAATTCTCCCGGCGTGAAGCTGGTGGGGCCGAAAGGTGCCGTCACGATAAAGCAGGGCCTGATCCTGTCCAAGCGCCATATCCATTTCAACGTGAAGGAAGGCGCGGCTTACAAGGTGAAGGACGGCCAGGAAGTGCGCGTGCTCTGCGGCCGCGGCACCGAGCGCGAAACCATCTTCGAGCGGGTGCTCTGCCGCGTCTCCGACGCCTACTCGCTGGAACTGCACCTCGACGTGGAAGAGGCCAACGCCGCCGGCCTGAAGAACGGCTCCCCGGCGTTCATAGTCTGATTTTCGGTAATTTAGTTTAGGTTGACTGGAGGATAAAATGGAAGCACTCGGAATGATAGAGACCAAGGGCCTCGTGGCCTGCGTGGAAGCCGCCGACGCCTCGGTGAAAGCCGCCAACGTGAAGATCGTCGGCTACGAGAAGATCGGCTCCGGCCTCGTGACCATTCTTTTCCGCGGCGAAGTGGCCGCCTGCCGCGCCGCCTGCGACGCCGGCGCCGCCGCCGCCCAGAAAGTGGGCGAGCTGGTGAGCGTGCACGTGATCCCGCAGCCCCACGGCGACCTGGAAGGCAAGCTGCCGATCACCGAAGCGAAAAAGAAGTAAACCGGATCCGAGCGGCGCAGGGGGCTTCAGGCCCCCCGCGCCCTTTTCCCCGACGGAGGAATCATGCTATTCGCACGAGTAGTGGGCAACGTGGTCTGCACCCGCAAGGACGACAAACTCGTCGGCACCAAGTTGCTGATGGTGCAGCCGGTGGGCCTCGACGACAAGCCGCGCGGCAATACGCTCGTCGGCATCGACGCCGTGGGCGCCGGAACCGGCGAACTGGTGCTGCTGGTGCAGGGCTCCAGCGCCCGCCAGACCAGCAAGACCGAGAACACCCCGGTCGATTGCACCGTCTTCGCGATCGTCGACACGATCGAGAAGGACGGCAAGATAGTCTTCAAGAAATCTTCCGACAAATTCCAGGATTGATATGCCCCTGAGCGAAGAAGACCTGAAGAAGATAGTCGCCGAGGTGGTGCGCAACCTGGGGCCGGCCCCGGCCGCGGCCTCTCCGGCCGCCGACGGCCCGGTGTTCGACACCGTGGACCAGGCCGTAGCCGCCGCCAACGCCGCGCAGCCCGGCTTCCAGGACCTGGGCCTGGTGGCGCGCGAAAAGGTTATAGCCGCCATGCGCGAGGTATCGCGCCAGAACGCCCGCCGCTGGGCCGAGCTGGCCGTGGCCGAGACCGGCATGGGCCGGGTAGAAGATAAAGTTTTGAAGAACCAGGTCTGCATCGACGGTACTCCCGGAGTGGAAGACCTGCGCGCCGTGTCCTATACCGGCGACAAGGGGCTCACCCTGGTGGAATACGCCCCTTTCGGCGTGGTGGCGGCCATCACGCCGTCGACTAACGCGGTAGCCACCATTATTTCCAACGCCATCGGCATACTCTCGGCCGGCAACGCCGTGGTCTTCTCGCCCCATCCGGCCGCCAAGGGCTGCGTGGCCGACGCCGTGCGCGTGCTTAACTCCGCCATCGTCGCCGCCGGCGGGCCGGCCAACCTGGTGAGCACGATCGCCAAACCTACTCAGGAAGCCACCAAACAGCTGCTCTCCCATCCGAACACCCACATGAACATCGTCACCGGCGGCCCTGCCATCGTTAAGGTGGCCATGACCGCCGGCAAGCCGTGCAAGACCATAGCCGCCGGCCCCGGCAATCCGCCGGTAGTGGTGGACGAGACCGCCGTCTTCCCCGACTGCGCCCGGGAAATAATTTACGGCTGCGGCTTCGACAACAACGTGCTGTGCATCGCCGAGAAAGAGGTGATCGTGACCGAGGCCGCGCGCGCCCGCTTCCTGGAAGCCATGCGCTCGGACCCGCGGGCCTGCGAACTCTCCGGCGCGCAGATGGACGCTCTCACCAAACTCATCATCCTGGAACCCGGGCCGGAGCCCAAGATCAACCGGGACTTCATCGGCAAGAACCCGTCGGTGATAGCCAAGGCCATAGGCCTCGGCCTTTCCGACGACATCCGCGTGCTGTGGGCCGAGGTGCCCAACGACCACCCGCTGGTCCACGCCGAGCAGCTGATGCCGGTGCTGCCCGTGACCGTGGCCCGCGACGTGGACGCCGCCATTGAGCTGGCCCGCCGCGCGGAGGGGAATAACCACCACTCGGCCGGTATGTATTCCACCAATATACGGAACATGACCAAGATGGGCCGGCGCATGGCCTGCTCCATCTTCGTCAAGAACGGCTGCACGCTGCACGGGCTCGGCCTGGGTGAGGGCTACGCCTCGATGTCCATCGGCACCCCGACGGGCGACGGCATCACCAAGACCAGCCATTTCGTGCGCCCGCTGCAGTGCAGCGTAGTCGGCGATCTAAGGATAGCGTAAGGAGATTTAATATGCAGGCCAATATAGCCGTGGGTTTGATCGAACTCTCCTCGATAGCCAAGGGCATCGAGACCCTGGACGCCATGTGCAAGGCCGCGGGCGTTAAGCCCGAGGTGCACCAGGCCATCTCCAAGGGTAAATATATCATCGTGATCTCCGGCCCCGTCGGTGAAGTGGAATCCTCGCTGGCCAAGGGCGCGGAAATAGCCGGCAATACGGCCATAGCCCGCCACATCATCCGCAACATCCACGCCGGCGCGCTGGCCGCCCTCAATAAGAAGGTCAAGGCCGCCAGGATAGAGGCCGTGGGCATAGTGGAGACCAAGGAAGCCCTGCCGGCGCTGTTCGCGGCCGACGCGGCCGCCAAGGCCGCCTTCGTGCACGTGGCCGAAGTGAATACCGGCAAGGGCATAGGCGGCAAGGGCTACTTCACCGTGGTGGGCGAGCCGGGCGCGGTGCGCACGGCGGTAACCGCCGGCGTGAAGGCCATAGGCGAGGACGCGGTAGTTAGCCGCATTGTGATACCCAACGCGCACGAGCATCTCGGCGCGGCCATATAACCGGGGGATTCAATTATGAGAATTGTAATAGGCGCGGATCACGCAGGTTTCGACGCTAAAGAGCGGCTCAAGAAGTTCCTCCAGAAGCTCGGCCACGACGTCACCGACTTCGGCTGCTATTCCACCGAGCCGGTGGACTTTCCGGACATCGCCCTGCTCGTCAGCGAGGCCGTTCGCCGGAAGGAATTCGACAAGGCCGTGCTGGTGGACGGCTTCAACGGCGCCATGCCGCTGGCCGCCAACAAGGTGCGCGGCATCCGCGCCGTGGCCGCCTACGACACCATCTCGGCGCGCTTCGCGGCGGCGCACGAGGACTGCAACGTGCTGTGCCTGGGCGGCAAGACGCACGGCGAGCTGGCCCTCGAGGAGATGATCAAGGTTTGGCTAAACACCCCTTTCGAGGGCGGTAAGTACCAGAAGCGCCTCGACAAGATCACCGCGATAGAACAGCGCTGCTGCTAGGAAACGATGAAACAGGCCAAGGTTATAGGAAGGGTTTTCTGTTCGCGCCAGTGCTGCGGCATGGCGTCGAAGACGATGCTTCTTATACAGCCGCTGGACTGGGAGACCGATAAGCCCGCGGGAGACCCGCTGGTGGCCGGCGATACCGTAGGGGCCGGGGCGGGTGAGACCGTCTTCTTCGTGGCCTCGCGCGAGGCCATCCTGGCTTTCGAGGGCTGGGAAGGCGAGACGGCAGCCAAGGCGGACCCGCCGCCGCTGGACGCGGCCATAGTCGGCATCATCGACGGGAAGAAGCTGGGATAAACTTTATGTTCGTAGCTAAAGTAATAGGTAACATCTGGGCGACGCGCAAGCATCCGGGGCTGAAGAACGCCACGATGCTGCTGGTGCGTCCCCTGGGCGCCGACGGCAAGCCGGCCGGAGAGGCGCAACTGGCCATAGACGGGGTCGGCGCCGGCGTGGGCGACACCGTGCTGATCGTCGACGAGGGCGGTTCGGCCAGGAAGATACTCAAGAACTCTAAAGCGCCGGTGCGTACCGTGATAGCCGGCATAGTGGACAAGGTGCACATCGACAAGCGAGGCTAATATGAACGACGAAGATATAAAAAAAATAGCGGCCGAGGTGGCCAGGATAATGAAGGCCGGCGGCCAGGCCGCCCCCAGGCAGAGCCTGGGCGATTCCGTCAGCATCGGTTCGGCGGGCAAGGTCTTTCAGCACCCCCTCGTGAACCGGGAGGGCGCCTCTGAAAAGAAAGCCTGCTCCGGGCAGGGTGACTGCCGCCTGGAGGGGTCCCGTTCCTCGGGACAATATAGTTCTTCCTCTGTTCCGTCATTAGGAGAAGTGAACACCTGTTCCTCTACCTGCCAGAGCTGCAACCCGCTCAATAAGTATACCCCGCAGCAGATCAAGGCCAGCGCCGACCGCGTCAGTTTCTGCAACCCCAACGAGCAGAGTTCCTCGATAGCCGGCATGATCGACCATACCCTGCTCAAGGCCAACGCCACGCAGGAGGAGATCGGCAAGCTCTGCGAGGAAGCCCGCAAGTACCGCTTCGCCTCGGTCTGCGTGAACCCCGGTTACGTCGCGCTGGCCAGCCGCCTGCTGCGCGGCTCCTCCGTGATGGTCTGCACCGTCATCGGCTTCCCGCTGGGTTCCACCACCCCTACGGTGAAGGCCATCGAGGCCCGCGACGCCATGGCCAATGGCGCCGACGAGATAGACATGGTCATCAATATCGGCGCGCTGAAGAGCGGCAACGACCAGCTGGTGCTCGACGATATCAAGGCCGTGCGCGAGGCCACCCGCGGCAAGTGCCTCAAGGTTATCCTCGAGACCTCGTACCTGACCAAGGACGAGAAGATCCGCGCCTGCAAGATGAGCAAGGCCGCGCAGGCCGACTTCGTGAAGACCTCCACCGGCTTCGGCTCCGGCGGCGCTACCCCCGAGGACATCGCCCTGATGCGAGAGACCGTGGGCCCCGAGATGGGCGTGAAGGCCTCCGGCGGCATCAAGAACGCCGAGGTGGCCGCGGCCATGGTGAAGGCCGGCGCCACGCGCCTCGGCACTAGCGCCAGCATAGCCATAGTTTCCGGCGGGGAAGCCGCCAAGGGTCAGTATTAACCCTAATCCCGGGCACGGGATTACCCGCAGCAGCGGGTTGCGGACCGAGCGCTATGCGCGACAGGTCCGCAAGGGTGTATGCCGCGCGGAACGCGTCCCCGCTATGCGGGGAAAAAGGCTCAGCAGAGACTTTTCGGCCTAATTTAGTCTAGCAAGGAGAACATATGTCCGAACCTAAAGAAGCGCTGGGAATGATAGAGACCAAAGGTTTCATAGGCATGATAGAGGCCTCTGACGCCATGAGCAAGGCCGCCAAGGTGCGCCTGATCGGCTACGAGAAGATAGGTTCCGGCTACGTGACCACGCTGTGCGTGGGCGAAGTGGGCGCCGTGAGGGCCGCCGTGGAAGCCGGCGCCGCCGCCGCGCAGAAGGCCGGCGAGCTGGTAGGGATGCACGTGATCCCGCGCCCCGCCGACGAACTGGACAAGTATCTCGCGAAGATCTCGGTAAAGGTTTCTTAAGCGCCGCAGTTTAGGCTCCGGCGCGCCCCTGGGGCAGCCGGGACGGAACCATGCTGACCAAAGGCGCGGTGGAAGACCTGATCTGCGAGCACCTGGCCCGGGCGGACCGGGCCGCTCTCGCGCCACCGGGCAAAAAGCCAGCGGCGGTCAGGAAAAAATTCATAAGCGACTGGGAACTGCGCCGCCTTTACAAGCCCGGCGCCCGCAGCGTAGAGGTTCCAGCTAACGCCATCATCAGCCCGCTGTCGCTGGACTGGCTGGACTACAACGGAGTCAGGGTGGTGCGGAATTGAAACGGTTTCGCGCCGCTTTTCGGTCTCTAACTGCCGGGGGGCAGGCCAATACAGGAGAAATGAAATGAGGATACTCGCCGCTATTTTAGCGCTGTCGTGCATCGCCGCGCTTGGCTACTCGCCGCTCGCGGCGCAGCAGTATATCGACCCGGAGGAGGAATCCGCCGAACTCCAGCTGCCCGGTGAGGAAAAACCCGCGGCGGAGCAGCCCTCCGCCGAAAAGCCGGCCCCCCGCCCCGCCGCGACCCCGGCCGTGATACAGCCTACCCTTTCCCCGGCCGAGACGCTGAAAAAGCACGAATGGGAATTTCTGAACTCCAGCGCGGTCGCCGCCGACGAGGACGCGCTGAAACTGCTGCTGCCCCATCTCGAGGACTGGCTGGCCGCGAACCCGGAGCATTCCGCCGCCGCCGAGGCCCTGCTGCTCAAGGCCGGCGTGCAGTATAAACTCGGCGACCACAAGTCAGCCCTCGTAAGCCTGCTCAGGCAACTGCAGGCCTATCCGGAGGCCGACTCCTCGGAACGGGCCCGGCGTCTCTTCGGCGAGATCTTGGCCAAGAAAGCGGATAAGAAGCTCAGGCCCGTGCTGGCCGACGCGGCCGAACAGCCTGAGGTCAGCGCGCCGGAGCTGAACGTCTCGCTGCTGCTGGAGAAGCTGGCCGCCGAGGCCGGAGAAGAATACTATGAGCCGCTCGCGGCCGAGTTCCGCTCTTTCTTCGCCAGGTTCCCGGGCTACGCCCGCAACGACGCCGTCCGCCTGTCGCTGGCCGACCTGCACCGCCTCAACGGCGAATACTCCGCGGCCCGCCTGGCCTACGAGAAGGCGATAGCCCTGCACCCCGCCAGCCCGCTGCTGGCCAGGGCCAAGCTGTCGCTGGCCAACTTGCTGGCCGATAACCTGAAAGCGTACGACCGCGCCATCGCCGCCTACCAGGACATCGCCGCCTCCTTTCCCGGCACCGACGAGGCCTGGGCCGCCTACGGCCGCCTGCCCGCGCTGGCCGAGCGCCAGAAGAAATACGCGCTGGCCGTGGAGACCGACGAGAAGATCATAGCGCTATACCCCGACAAGCCGGAGGCCTACCAGGCCTACCGCGCCGCGGCCCGCGTGTTGCGCGAAGACCTGAAGAAGCCGCAGGAGGCGATCGCGGTGCTGGGCCGCCTGGCCGACAAATACAAGAACGACGCGGTGATAGAAGAGGCGCTGCTGCCCGCGGCGGAGATCTACCGCAAAGACCTCAAGGACTCCGCCGGCGAGGTGGGGGTTTACGAGCGTATCGCCGCCGAATACCAGAAGAACCCGCAGGCCCCTAAGGCGCTGTACGCGGCGGGAGAGATCTTCTTCAAGGTCAAGGACGGAGACAGGGCCAGGGTTTATTACCAGAAAGTGATGGAACTATATCCGGAGGATCCGATGTCAAAAAAAGCCGAAGCGCGCCTGAGCGCCATTATAGCGGGGAAGATCTAGCCCATGGCCTCTAACCTGGGGATCATCGAGGGTTTTTACGGCGAGCCGTGGAGCTGGGGGGAGCGGGCCGACTGGGTCTCTTTCCTGCGCAAGAACGGCTTCGGGTTCTATATCTACGCGCCCAAAGGCGACGCCTACCTGCGCAAGAAATGGCGCGAGCCCTTTCCGAAGGTGCACGAGGAGAAGCTGGCCAAGCTTTCGGTGCAGTGCCACAACATCGGCCTGGACTTCGGCGTGGGCTTCAGCCCGTACGAGATCTATCTCGGGCCCTTCGACCTGGAGGCCAAGCGGCTGCTGCAGGCCCGGCTCGACGTCTTCAACCGCCTGGGCGTGAACAAGCTGTGCATCCTGATGGACGACATGAAGGGCGACCTGCCCAACCTGGCCGAGCGCCAGGTGGAGATCATGAACTGGGTAGCGGTCCGTTCGTCCGCCAAGCAGCTGGTCTTCTGCCCCACGTATTACTCCTCCGACCCGGCGCTGGAGAAGCTCTTCGGCAAGATGCCCGAGGGCTACCTGCAGAAGCTGGGCGCGGAGCTGGACCAGAAGGTGAGCGTGTTTTGGACCGGCGAGGAGGTCTGCTCCAAGTCCTATACGCCCGAGCACCTGGCCGAGGTGGCCGGCCGGCTGGGGCGCAAGCCGTTCCTCTGGGACAACTACCCGGTCAACGACGGGCCGCGCATGTGCAAGTTCCTGCACCTGCGCCCCTCCGCCGGCCGCCCCGCCTCGCTGCGGGACCTGGTCAGCGGCCATGCCGTGAACCCCATGAACCAGTCCACGCTGTCCAAGATAGTCCTGCTCACGCTCAAGGCCGCCTTCGAAAAGGGGGCCGCCTACGACCCGGCCAAGGCTTTCCGCCGGGCCGCCGACGCGGTGACCTGCAAGGAGATGGCGGAGCTGCTGGAGCGCGACCTGCCCGTCTTCGCGGACAGGGGGCTGGACGCGCTGACGCAGGACGAGATAGTCTCGCTGAGGGAGGAATACACTTACTTCCTCGAGGCGCGCGAGAACGACACCGGCAAAGCCGCGCGCGAGATAGTGGACTGGCTCTCCGGGCGCTACACCGTTACGAAGGACCTGTTCCTGACGCAGTAGCCTTTACCGCGGACAAATAAAAAGCCCCGGGCTCAGGCCCGGGGCTTTTTTTGCGGCCGCGGCGTTCCTAGATTATGCCGAGCTCCTTGCCGGCCTTCTTGAACTTCTCGACTGCGAACTCCAGGTTTTTCAGGGTGTGGCCGGCGGTGACTATGGTGCGCAGGCGCTCGCGCCCCTTGGGCACGGTGGGGAAGCCCAGCGGCAGCGCGAAGACGCCCTCGTCGAACAGCTTCGCGGAGAGGGCGCGCGCCTTGTCCATGTCGCCTATCATCACGGGGGTGATGGGCGTCACGGACTCGCCGGTGTTGAAGCCGGCCTTCTTCATCTCTTCCTTGAAGAAATTGGTGTTGTCCCAGAGGCGCTTGAGGTAGTCCGGCTCGGTGAGCAGGATGTCGAGCACGGCCAGGCACGAGGCGGCCACCGACGGCGGCTGGGAGCTGGAGAACAGGAACGGGCGGGCCACCGAACCCAGGTAGTCGCGCAGGCTTTGCGTGGTGGCGGCGTAGCCGCCGACGGCCGCGAAGGCCTTGGATAGCGTGCCGATCTGGATCTCTACCTGGCCGTCCAGGCCGAAGTGGCTCACCGTGCCGCGGCCTTCTTTGCCTATCACGCCGCTGGCGTGGGCGTCGTCCACCATCACGAAAGCGCCGTACTTGTGGGCGGTCGCCACTACTTCGTCGAGGTTGGCGACGTCGCCGTCCATCGAGAAGACGCCGTCGGTGACCACCATCTTGCGACGGGCGGCGCGGGCCTCGGGGCTTTCCAGGATCTCGGTCAGGTGCTTGATGTCCTTGTGGCGGTAGATCTTGCGGGGGGACTTGGCCAGGCGAGCGCCGTCTATGATGCTGGCGTGGTTAAGCTCGTCGGAGATCAGCAGGTCCTGGTCGCTGGACATCAGCGACTGGCAGACCGCCACGTTGGAGGTGAAGCCGCTCTGGAAGAGGATCGAGGCCTCGGAGTGCTTGAACGCGGCGAACTTCTCTTCCAGCTCGGTGTGCAGCGACATCGTGCCGATGATAGTGCGCACGGCGGCCGAGCCGATGCCGTATTTCTCTATGGCGGCGATGGCGGCCTTCTTTACCTTGGGGTTGTCGGCCAGGGCGAGGTAGTTGTTGGAGGTGAGGTTGACCACCTCTTTGCCGTCTATCACGGAGACGGGGGCCTGCGCGGACTGCAGCACGCGGGGCTTGAGGAAGCGGTTCTCCTTCTTGAGCTGGGCCACTTCATCGTCGGCGAATTTCAGGGTATCGAAAGACATGTATGTTCTCCTTGGTCTCAGGGCGTGAGTATGATCTTGCCGCACTTCTTTTCTTTAGAATTGATCAGCGCGAAGGCCTTCTTGAAATCCTTGAAGGCGAAGCGGTGCGTGACGACGGGGCGCGGGTTGACGGCGCCGGACTTGAGCAGGCTCTCCATCTTGTACCAGCTGCGGAAGATCTCGCGGCCGGCCACGCCCTCAAGGCGTATGCCGCGCTTGACGATGTCGCCGGCGTAGTCCAGGCTGAGGTCGGCGGCCGGCAGGCCGAAAGCCACGAAGCGCCCGCCGGGGCGCAGCGCCTTCAGGCCCAGCGCCACGGACTTGGCGCCGCCGCTCATCTCGATGACAGAATCGGCGCCTTCGGGGCAGAGCTTGCCCAGCTTGGCCAGGCAGTCGGCCGCCGTGGGGTCCATAGCGGTGGAGGCGCCCATCTTGAGGGCGAGCTTGCGGCGGTAGGGGGAAGGGTCGAGCGCGATCACGCGCTTGGCCCCGGCGGCTTTGGCGATACCGGCCGCGAACAGGCCATGAGGGGAGCAGCCGGAGATGATGACGGAGCGGCCCAGCAGGTCCTCGTCGAGCACGGCGTGCACCGCGCTGCCGAAAGGGTCCATGATGGCCCCGACGTCCTTGAGCGAATCGTCGGTGTGCTTCCAGGCGCAGCGGGCCGGCACGGCCGCGTACTCGGCCAGGCCGCCGGGCACGTCGCGCCCGATGATGCGCAGGTTCTGGCAGATATGGCGCTGATCGTTGCGGCACTGGCCGCAGACGCCGCAGAAGACGTGGGATTCCACTGAGACGAAGTCGCCCTTGTCGAAGCCCTTGGCCTGGGAGCCGATCTCCACCACCTCGCCGCAGAACTCGCGCCCGAACACGAACGGCAGCGTGGGAGCCGCCGCGCTAACGCCGGAGGAATTGTAGATGGCCAGGTCGCCGGGGCTGATCGAGGCCGCCGTCACGCGGATCAGCAGCTCGTCCTTGGCGATCTCCGGCACGGCCGCGTCGCGGTAGCTGGCGCCGCGGGCGCGCGAGGTTTTCATTATGGCTTTCATGGTGCTCCTTAAAGGACCTGCAAATTGAGCGGCGTCCGGCCGCATTATTATCATATAAAAATAGCGCCGTTAAAAAAAAGTTTTTAATCGCGGTCAAATTTAGTAAATTATTAATGGAAACTATGCCCGAACTCTCGACCCCGCCGCCTGCCGAAGACAGGCTCGTCCTCCTCCCGAAGAACCCCGGGACTTTCTTCGTTTTCTGGCAGTTCTCGGCCGGCCGGGTCGACGCCTTCCACGCCTTTTCTTTCGCCTCCGAGATAGAACTCAGGCTCTCCTATGCCGACGACAATTCCCAGGCCGGCGTGCACCGCGCCGCCTGGCAGGCCGGCCGGGCCTACCTGCCTTCGGGCCGCGGCGGCGCCTGCGTGGCCGCCCTTTACGCGCTGCGCAACGGCGCCTGGGAGAAACTGCTGGAGTCCAACCAGGCCAGCGCCCCGGCGGCGGCCGGCCTGGCCGCGGACCGGGCCTACGCCAGTATGGAATTCCTCAAGAGGTCCCAGCCATGAGCTCGCGCGGCTCCCTGATGTTCCTGCTGCACGCGCACCTGCCGTACGTGAACCACCCGCAGGACTCGGCTTTCCTCGAGGAGAGCTGGTTCTTCGAGGCCGTGGTGGAAACCTATGTCCCGCTGATCTCGGTGCTCGAGCGCCTGTCGGCCGAGGGCATCAGGCCGGGCGTGACCATTTCCATCTCGCCCACGCTGGGCGCCATGCTGGAGAATGAGGCGCTGGAGCGCAAACTAAGCCTTTACGTGGAGTCCAGGCTGGAACTGCTGGAAAAAGAGCTGGAGCGCGCCAAGGACGAACCCGCGCTGCTCAGGATCGTGCAACTCTACCACGACCTGTACGCCGAGGCCGCCGAGCTGCTGCACAAGTACAGCGGCGACCTCATCACGCCGCTGAAAGCCCTGCAGCACGCCGGCCAGATAGAGATCATCACCACCGCGGCCACGCACGCCGTGCTGCCGCTGCTGGCCCGGCCCGAGGCGGTGCGCGCGCAGCTGGCCGTAGCCGCCGAGGACTACCAGGACAGGTTCAACCGCAAGGCCGCCGGCTTCTGGCTGCCCGAATGCGCCTACGAGCCCCGCCTCAACTCCTACCTGAAGCTCTCTGGCTTCGACTACACTTTCATGGAATCGCACGCGGTGGAAGCCGCCGGCGACCAGGCGCCCAACGGCGTCTACTCTCCGTACCGCACCTCCAACGGCCTCGGGCTGTTCGCCCGGGACGCCGCCAGTTCCCGCGAGGTCTGGAGCGCCAAGTTCGGCTATCCCGGCGACCCGGCCTACCGCGAATTCTACCGCGACTACGGCTACGACGGCGACCTGGAGTATCTCAAACCTTACCTCGGCAACGACGGCGCGCGGCGCCCGCTGGGCCTCAAGTATCACCGCATCACCGGCCCCGGCGCGGACCTGGCCGCCAAGCAGTATTACGACCCCGACGAGGCGCTGGCCCGCGTGGAGGCCCACGCCACCGATTTCCTGGAAAAGCGCCAGCGCCAGACCGACGACTTTTACGCCGCCCGCGGCGGCCGGCCGCTGATAGTCAGCTGCTACGACGCAGAGCTCTTCGGCCACTGGTGGTTCGAAGGGCCCGCCTTCCTGGAGGCCGTCATCCGCCGTATCCGCACCGAGCGGCTGCCGCTGCAGTTCGTAACGCCCACCGAATACCTCAACTCCTGCCAGGAGCCGCAGGAGATCGCCCCCGGCATGTCCTCGTGGGGGGAGAACGGCTATTTCGACCCGTGGGTCAACGAGACCAACGATTTCATCTACCCCGCCGTCTACGCCGCCACCGACAAGATGATAGAGACGGCCAACCGCTTCCGCAACCAGGACCTCAACAGCCTCTCCACGCGGGCGCTCAACCAGGCCGCCCGCGAGACGCTGCTGTCGCAGTCGTCGGACTGGGCCTTTCTGCTCTACATCGGCTCCCATGCGGACTACGCCAAGGGCCGTTTGGAGGACCACTCCGCCAACGCGCTGCGCCTGCTCGGCGAGGTCATAGAGAAGCGCGTGGACGAGCAGGCCCTGGCCGCGCTGGAGCGCAAGAACAATCTGTTCCCCCGCATAGATTTCAGGATCTTCGCCTCGGTCTCAAAGTTCTGACCGGCGTGACCAAAGAAAAGAGCCTCCCGCAGGGGAGGCTCTTTTCTATTTCGCGCTGCCGGTCTTACTGCGGCTGAACCGGCGGCAGCTGCGGCTGCGCGGGGGCGGCCGGCGCCCCCGCGGCGGCGGGGCGAGCGCCCATGCGCGTCAGCCAGGCCGCACCGAGCCCGGCCATCACGCCGAAAGCCAGCAGCATCAGCCCTATCAGCGCCAGCAGGCCGCCCACGAAGGGCACCAGCTTGCCGACGAACAGCATGGCCGCTATCAGCCCGGCGCCGGCGGCGGCCCTGCCGGCCAGCCCCGCGGGGCCGGTGCGCTTGAGGCCCTGGAAGAATTTCCGCTGCAGTATAACGCTGAAGGCGCTCAGGCCCAGCACGGCCGCGGCCGCGTAAGCCAGCAGGGCGAACGGCACCAGCGGTATGCCCAGTATGGAGACGGTCAGCATCAGCAGGCCCGGGAAGAGTGCCACCAGGGCCAGCGCGCCTATGGCGCCGGACTTCCAGATATCCCCGTCTATCGCGGCCAGCATGTTCTCCACGTTGGACGGGAAGAAGATGGCCGGCAGCGTCACCACGGCCACGCCGGTGAGCAGCATGGACAGCAGCGCGAACAGCCAGAAGGCCCTGAAGCCGCCGTTGTCCTCGCCGCGCCAGTTATAATTGAAGTTGTAGCGGTTGTGGCGGGGCCGGGCCTCGGAGTAGTCGCGGTTATAGCGGCCCACCGTGCGCGCCACGCCCAGGGCGCTGGCCAGCGTGCCTTTTATGGCCTCGGCGCTGAAGCTGTTGACCGAGCCCTTGTGTACCGCCTTGGGGCCTTTCTCCACGGCCCCGCCCAGGGCGGAGATATCGCCGTCCACCTGGCCGGCGCCTGAGAGCGTCACTTTGCCGCCGACGGCCGAAAGGTTGCCTCCCACCCTGCCGCTGACTTCTACCGGCCCGCCTATACTCGACACGTCGTCGCGCACGACTCCGTGGATAGCCACGCTGCCGCCCATGGAGACCAGATCCCCGGTGATTTCACCGTTGACCGTGACCGAGCCGCCGCCCACCGAGACGGCGTCCCCGTCCAGCGTGCCGTCCACCGTGATGGACTTATCCGTGGCTATGTCGCCGCGCAGGGTTTCGCCCTTCTGCACGAAGATATCCTCGTGCGTTATTTCCGGCCGCGCGGCCTGGGCCAGGCCGGCCAGAGTAAGCAGCGCCGCCAGAGTGCCCGTCATGTATATAGTCGTCAGTTTTTTCATATATCCTCCGTTTATATCTTCTGCGCGGCGCGGGCCGGGGCTCCTATCGCCCGGATCAATGCGGCGGTCAGCAGCACCGCCGCCGCGATCTCGTGAGCCGGCGGCAAGCCCGGCAGCAGGCCCGCCAGGTCCGCCAGGAAGCCGAAAGCCTCCGGCAGCCTGCCGGCCGCCAGCGCGGCGCGCGCCCCCAGCAGGCGCAGCACTTGGCCCAGACCGCCCGGCTCCAGCGCCAGCGGCGCGTAATCGGCCAGGAAGCCGGCCAGCGGTCCCGACGCCGCCAGGCCCACCAGGGCGGCCCAGGAGGCCGTAAGGGCGCCGGCGGCCTTCAATGCCCAGCCCAGGCGTTCGCGCGCCGCCGCCTGCGCGGCTATGGCCGCCAGGACGCCGGCCCTGAACCCCGCCGAGGGGCGCTTGTAGGGCAGGGCCGCTATGGCCGCCGCTATCGCTTTATCCGTGTTCCCGGTATCCATGTTCATAATACGCTCCAGAGCTTTAAACGGTTGCGCCGGCCGCGCGCAACCGGGCTTTGATCAGTTCCCTGCCCCGAAACAGCCTGGCCTTTACCGTGCCTTCCGGCACGCCCATGACGCGGGCTATATCGGCCGGGCCCATATCCTCGCGGTACTGCAGCAGCAGCGCTTCGCTGTAGATGGGCGGCAGCGAGGCCAGCAGGGCTTCTATGCGCTCGGAGTCCAGGGCGTCGGCCAGGGAGTCGTCCAGGGCGGGGGCGCGGTCGGGCAGATCGGGAAAATCCTCGTGGTCCATGGAAACGGTCCTGCCGCCTGCGCGCAGCGCGTCCATGCAGGCGTTGTGGGCTATGCGGAAAAGCCAGGGGGCGAAAGGCTGGGCGCTATTATAGGAAGGAAGGGCGCGGAAGGCTTTCACGAAAGCCGCCTGCGCGGCTTCCTCGGCGGCGGCGGGGTCCTTGAGCAGGCGCAGGGCGAAGCTGTAGAGCCTGTCCTGGTAGGCGTCCACGAGGCCGCCGAAAGCGGCGTTGTCGCCGGCCAGGCAGCGGCCGAGCAGTTCTTTTTCAGTTTCGCCCATCAGTATACATACGCGCCGGCCCCCTTGCCGGTTGCGCCGGGGGCGGTTTTAAAGCTTCTTGACCGCTTTCCAGGCGCTCTTGAAATCTTCGGGGAGGGGGGCTTCCAGCCGGGTCTTCTTGCCGGTGACCGGGTGCTGGAAGACCAGGCTGAGGGAATGCAGCAGCATGCGCGGCGCGGGGGGGCCGCCGTAAAGCTTGTCGCCCATGATGGAGTGGCCGATATATTCCATGTGGATGCGGATCTGGTTGGTGCGGCCGGTCTTGGGGTGTATCTCCAGCAGCGAGCAGTTCTTGCCCTTTTCTATGACGGTGTATTCGGTGACCGCCTCGCGGCCGTATTCCCAGACCTTGATCTTCTTGAAGCCGCTGGCGCGACCTATGGGTGCGTCTATCATGCCGCGCTTGAGTTCCGGAATGCCGGCCACGCCGCCGATGTAGGTCTTCTCCATCAGGCGGTCCCTGAAGCCTTTCTTCAGCTCGTCCTGCACCTCGGGGTTCTTGGCCAGCAGCAGCAGGCCGCTGGTGTCGCGGTCGAGCCGGTGCACCAGGCCGAGCCGCTCCAAGCCGCCCTTGGCCATCTGGGGGCGGGCCGTGTAGATCATAGAGACCAGCGTTGGCTCGCCGATAAGGGAGGCGGACGGGTTGGTTTCCCAGCCGGGCGCGTTGGGGTGCACGGCTATGCCGGCCGGCTTGCAGACGCCCAGCAGGTACTTGTCCTCGAAGAGAACCAGGTCTTCGAAGCCGGCCTGTTCCTGGCCGGCGTCGGGGATCTTCAGCTCCACGGTCTCGCCGTCGCCGAGCAGGTAGGCGGGCTTCTTCAGCTCGCCGCCCACGGTGACATGGCCCTTTTCGATGAGCTGGCGCGCGTAGGAGCGCGAGTAGTCCTTGCCGCTCTGCGTCAGGAAAACGTCGAGCCTGCAGGGGATGCCGGAATAGGTCAGCTTGGTCTTTTTCATTTTTTAGCCTTTAGGAAAACCAGGGCGGCCGCCATGACCGCCAGCGAAATGAGCTGCGCCGGGGAGAGCCCAAGCAGCAGGCCGCCCCTGTCGTCGCCTCGCAGGAATTCCAGCGAGAAACGCAGGGCGGAATACATGGCGGCATAAGCCGCGAGCAGCGCGCCGGGGCGCAGCCGGCCGGCCAGCGAACGCCGGAGGCCGTAATTGAGCGCCAGGAAAATAAAAAAATTGCCGGCCGCCTCGTAGAGCTGGGCGGGATGCAGCGGCACGCCGAGGTACAGCGGGTTGACCTCGGAGGCGGGGTCGGTGAAAGTGACGCTGATAGGACAGGTGGTGGGGCGGCCGTGGCAGCAGCCGGCCAGGAAGCAGCCGACGCGCCCGAAGGCGTGGCCCAGCGCCAGCGCCGGGGCGAACAGGTCCGCCGCCTTGAGCGGGGCTATGCCGCCGCGCCTAGCGGCCAGGAAGAAAGCGGCCGCGCCGAACACCAGGCCGCCGTAGAAGACGAAGCCGTACTGGAAGCTCTTGAAAAGAAAGACCAGGCGGGTGACGGCGTCGGGGCCGAATTCCTCCCAGTAGGTAACCGCGTAGAAGAGCTTGGCGCCCAACATGCCGCTGACGACGGTGTAGAAGACCAGGTCGGAGAGCTTCTCTTTGTCGAAGCCTGCCGCGCGGGCCTTGTTGAAGAGGTACAGGATAGCCGCCAGGTAGCCGAGCGCCACCATGAGGCCGTAGGCCGGCAGTTTGAAAGCTCCGAGTTGGAAGATTATGGGGTGCATCAGCCGTGCCTCTTTATCCAGGCCGCGGCCCGGGTGAAATCGGTAAGGGGCGAAGCCGGCACGCCGCGCTCGCGGCACAGCTTTAGCAGGCGGCCCGCGGCGTAGGTCTTGTCGGCCAGCGTGGCCGCCTTGAAGTCGTTGGGGCCGTCGCCGAAGAAGACCACCTTGAGCCCTTGGCGCTTCATGCGCGCCACGCGCGAGGCCTTGAAGGCGCTGAGGTTGGTGCGGCGCAGGAAAGGATAATCTATCTTTATGCCGCCCGCTGCCACCCTGGCCCTGCCGAAAAAAGATTTCACCTTGACGCCGTGCTTCCTGAAGAACGGGTCCGCGTAGAGGTCCACGCCGCCGCTGGCTATCTCGAACGGCACGCCGTTGGCCTCGCAGAAGAGGATAAATTCGCGGAAGCCGCGCCGGGCCTTTACCCGCTCGCGCACGAAGTCGGCTATCACGCGCTCGCTGAGCGCGGCGCCGGCGAAGGCGCGCTTCATGAAATCCTCCACCTTTACCTTGAGGGAATAGGACTCCTCGATGGTTTTCTTGTCGGCGAAGCCGTAATGCAGCAGCAAATGGTCGCCCACGTCGCGCAGGGTAATGGTGCCGTCGAAATCGGAAACGGCGCCCCAGCCCTTCAAGCTACCGCCTTCAGGAAGTCGGCCCTGCGGCCCTGGCGGGCCAGCTTGAGGTAGAGGTTGTATTCCTTCTGCACGCCGAAGGTGGAGGTGTCGCCGTTGTAGGAGTGGCCGGGCCAGACCTTGGCCTCGTCGGGCAGCGTCGCCAGTTTAGCGAAGCTGTCGTAGAGCGCCTCTGCGCTCGACCCGGGCAGGTCCACCCGGCCGCATTCGCCTATGAAAAGGGTGTCGCCGGTGAATACCGCGTCCCCGGCCAGGTAGCAGACGGAGCCGGGGGTATGCCCTGGCGTGTGCAGCACGCCGATCTTCAGCGCGCCGGCCTGCACCTGCTCGCCGTCGGCCACGGTGCGCAGCAAGGGGGGGCGGCTCTCGAGCATGAAATAGTCGGCCTCGTGCAGGTAGACGGGCAGGTCCTTGTCGGCCGCGGTGAAGAAGGGCACCGCGTTGATATGGTCGGGGTGGGCGTGCGTGAGCAGCACGCAGTGGATCTTGAGGTCTTCAGCCTTTATGAATTCCGCGATCGCCTCGGGCTGCCAGGCGGGGTCTATCACCGCGGCGTCGCGGCTGTCCTCGTCCCAGGCGAGGTAGGAGAAGTTCTCCATCGGGCCCACCTTGAACTGGCGCATCTTCATTTGTCGCTCTCCTTGGGCGGCGTGAACCGGTATTCGGTCTCGTCGGGGCGTATCATGCTCAGCTCCCGGCGGGCGGCCTGCTCTATGGCGGGCTTCTCGCCTATCTCCTTGAGCTGGCGGCGCAGGTGGCCGGCCTGGGCCTCCAGCCTGGCCTTCTCCGACTTCAGGCGGCTGTACTCCCGGTAATTCTTTACCAGCTTGCGAAAGCCGCTGTTGCCCAGCAGGACGGCCGCGAGCGCGGCTATCAGCAGGTACTTGAGACTGAATTTAAAGCGGAGGGGTTTCATGGCTGTCGACGGCTGTTAAAAAGCCCCGCCCGCGGCGCGGACGGGGCTTTTGTGCGGGACGCTTTACTTGAACTTGAAGACGCTGTCCTTGGCGTAGCGCGCCTTCTTGCCCAGTTCTTCCTCGATGCGGATGAGCTGGTTGTACTTGCACAGGCGCTCGGAGCGGCACGGCGCGCCGGTCTTGATGGCGCCGGCGTTCGTGGCGACGGCCAGGTCGGCGATGAAGGCGTCCTCGGTCTCGCCGGAGCGGTGGCTGATCACGGTGGTGTAGTTGGCCTTGTGGGCCATCTCGATCACGCGGATCGTCTCGGTCAGGGAGCCGATCTGGTTGAGCTTGATCAGGATGGAGTTGCCCACGCCGTCCTCGATGCCCTTCTTCAGGCGCTCGGGGTTCGTGACGAACAAGTCGTCGCCGACGATGCGGGCCTTCTTGCCCAGGTGCTTGGTCAGGTGGTCCCAGCCTTCCCAGTCGTCTTCGGCGAGCGGGTCCTCGTAGGAGATCAGGGGGAAGTGCTTCTTCCACTCGGAGTACTTGGCGGTCAGTTCCTGGTAGCTCAGGTTGGAGCCTTCGAACACGTAGCGGTCGTTCTGGAAGAACTCGCTGGCGGCGGAGTCCAGGGCGATCTGGACTTCCTTGAAGGTGTAGCCCGCTTCCTTGATGGCGTTGCAGATGGTCTCCAGCACGGACTCGTGCGTGAAGATCTTCGGGGCGAAACCGCCCTCGTCGCCCACCGCGGTGGTGTAGCCGGCCTTGGCCAGGATCTTCTTGAGCGTATGGTAGATCTCGCAGCCCATGCGTACCGCGTCGGTGAAGTGCGCGGCGCCGGTGGGCACGATCATGAACTCCTGGATGCTGATGCCGGAGTCCGCGTGCTTACCGCCGTTGATGATGTTCATCATCGGGGCGGGGATGATGAAGTCCTTGTGCTTGAGGCCGTAGGCCTTGCGGATGTAGGCGTAGAGCGGCAGCTTGGCGTTGGCCGCGCCGGCGCGGGCCAGCGCCATGGAGACGGCGAGGATGGCGTTGGCGCCCAGCTTGCTCTTGGTCTGGGTGTCGTCGAGCTTGATCATCATCTCGTCGATCTTGATCTGGTCGGCCTTAAGGCCGCCGATCTCGCCGGCGATGGCCTTGTTCACGTTCTCCACGGCCTTGGCCACACCCTTGCCGAGGTAGCGCTTGCCGCCGTCGCGCATTTCCAGCGCCTCGTGGGAGCCGGTGGAGGCGCCGCTCGGCACCGCCGCACGGCCGAAAGAGCCGTCGCTCAGCAGCACGTCGGCTTCCACGGTGGGGAAGCCGCGGGAATCTAGGATCTCCCTGGCGAATACTTTCTTGATTTTAGCGTCCATTGTTTTTTTCTCCTGTGTGCGTCCGCCGCCTTAAGCGGCTGGCGGGCTTAAAATTTGCCGCTGACGATCTTGCGGCCGGCTTCGCAGAGC
This sequence comes from Elusimicrobiales bacterium, assembly GCA_050174915.1. Lineage (GTDB taxonomy): Bacteria > Elusimicrobiota > Elusimicrobia > Elusimicrobiales > UBA9959 > UBA9959. Next base: position 109,756 of record JBFXJL010000007.1, read on the forward strand.
GAGTCTATCTTCTGCTGCGTCGCGGCCTCGGCGTAGAGGCGCACGGTCGGGTCGGTGAGGCCGGCGGGGCGCAGGCCCAGCCAGCTGCCGTCCTTCATGATGAACTTGAAGCCGTCCGTCTGGTCTATGCGCCAGACCGGGGTGCCGCTGAGGTTGAGCGGCGGGTTGAGCCGCAGGCGCTCTATCAGCCCTTCCATGTGCACGTTCTTGTCGAGCTGCAGGGTCAGGCGCGTGTTGGTGAAGACGCCGACCTTCTTGGCGAGCTCCGCGATGATCTTCTTGATGGGCTTGCGCTCGTAGGCCACCATCTCGGCCATCAGCAGGCAGGCCAGGATGCCGTCCTTCTCGGGCACGTGGTTCATGATGGACAGGCCGCCGGACTCTTCGCCGCCGATGAGGTACTGGCCGGTGCGCAGCATGTTGCCTATGTGCTTGAACCCCACGGCGGTCTCGCGCACTTCCAGGCCGTGCGACTTGGCGATCGCGTCCACGAAATGGGAGGTCATGACCGAGCGGACCACCTTGCCCTTCAGGCCGCGGTTCTTGACCAGGTGCTCGAGCACCAGGCCCAGGACCAGATTGGGGGAGATCCAGGTGCCGTCGGCGTCTATCACGCCGAAGCGGTCGGCGTCGCCGTCGCAGGCCAGGCCGAGGTTGAGCTTGCCCTTGACCACGGCTTCCTTGAGGCCGCGCAGGTTCTCCTCGCCGGTGTCGGGGGCGCGCCCGCCGAACAGCACGTCGCGGTCCTCGCGCAGGCCGGTCACCTTGGCGCCGGCCGACTCCAGCATGGGGCGCAGGTAGGCGCGGGCCGCGCCGTTAACGGCGTCGGCGGCGACCTTCAGGCCGGCCTTCTTGATGGCCCCCAGGTCCAACAGCGTGCCCAGCTGCTTGAAATAGTTTTCGCGGAAATCTTCCACCTTGATGATGCCGGCGCCCACGCCCTGTTCGAACGGCGTGATCTTCTCCACTTCGGCTATGGTCAGCGACTGCACGCGGGCTTCCAGGTCGGCGGTAATCTCGGTCAGCGCCGGGCCGCCCCAGTAGGGGGTCCACTTGAAGCCGCTGTAATGGGGCAGGTGGTGGCTGGCGGTGATCATAACGCCGCCGGAGGCGTTGTTGCGCAGCACTTCCCAGGCCACCACGGGGGTGGGGGCTTCGCGGTCGGAAATTACGGTGGCTATGCCCTCGGCCGCTATGGCCTCGGCCGCGTTCCTGGCGAAATCCTCGGATAGGTAGCGGGTGTCGTAGCCGATGATGACCTTGGCGGTCTTGGGGGCGGGCTTGCCGGCCTTTTTCATGCTCAGCAGGAATTCCTCGCCCTTGTAGCCGTACTCGCGGTTTTCCTTGACATGTTCGGCGGCGGCGTGGCTCACGCGGCGCAGGGTGGAAATAGTGAAATCCTCGCCGATAACCGCTCTCCAGCCTGAGGTGCCGAACTTGATATTGGGGGTCGCCATAGATATTGAAATATAGCATATAGGGCGATTTAAAGCAAAAATAAAGGGAAAACCCGGAGCGCCCGCTTTTTTTAGTAAAATATACGTATAAGTTAAATGAAACGAATTATTATAATCGCCGCCTGCCTGCTGGCCCAGCCGCTGGCCGCCGCCGTGGGCGAACCGGCGCTGGAATTGTCGGGTTATATCTCCTCCTGGACCCAGGACTGCTCCGGGGGCTCCTGCCGCCTGCCCGTGCCCGGAGAGCGCAACCGGCCGGTGGCCCTGCGCCTGGCCCTGCCCGCCTCTCCAGGTGAGGCCGCGGCCGCCGGCGCCTCCGAAAAGCTGCTGCTGCCAGGCGGCTCCGAACTCTCCGCCGCCCTGAACTTCTACGCCGTTTGCCCTTATGCGGGCAAGGATAACTGCGCCGGCCGCTATTTCCAGGCCCAGGTCTCGCTGGCCGGCCCCGCCGGGGCTTTCTGCGCCGCCGCCCTGAACGCCGCCGATTTCGCCCCTTTCCCCGTTCTGATGTGCGCCGGCTCGCTGCCGGACGGCAACCGCTACGGGGTAACTCTGCACCGCTCGCCGCTGTAATAAGGACCCATGACCAAAGATAAGATAAAGATGTTCTCCGGCCATTACCACACGCCGGAGCTGGCCGCCTATTTCACCTCCCTGTCCGCCGCCGACGACGGCTTCGCGGCCCACGTGGCCGAGGCCATGGAAAAAGCCGGCGTGCGCGCCGAGTCCATTTCCCCGATGGAAGGCCGGCTGCTGGAATGCCTGGCCCGCCTCTCCTGCGCCCGCAAGGCCGTGGAGATCGGCTCCCTCTACGGCTATTCCGCCCACTGGCTGGCCCGCGGCCTGCCCGAAGGCGCGCGGCTCTACTCGCTGGAGAAGGACCCCGCCTGCGTGAACGCGGCCAAGGACGGCATAGAGGCCTCCGGGCTGACGCGCAAGGTGACCGTGATGGAAGGCCCGGCCGCCGAAAGCCTTAAGACCCTGGCTAAACTGGGCCCGCACGACTTCTGCTATATCGACGCCGACGCGGCGGCCTATCCTTCTTACCTTCGCTGGGCGGCCGCCAACCTGCGCCCCGGCGGCATGGTGCTGGCCAACGGCGTGTTCTTCAAGGGCAAGGTCTGCTATGAGGGGGAGGACGGCGCCGACAACGCTGCGGCCCGGGCCATGCGCGAATTCTTCCACGTGCTCTACGACGCCGACCGCTTCGTCTCCGCTTCCGTCATTCCCACCGGCGAAGGCCTGGCCCTGGGGATAAAGGCGTGAAGCGCCTGCTGGCCGCCGCGCTGCTGGCCGCCCTGGCCGCCTGTGCCGGCGAGCCGGGCCAGCGTCCCGAGCGCGCCAAGACCGGCCTGCCCGCCCCCGAGATAAACCTGCCTAAGCTGCTCAACGCCCCGGTCAAGGAACTGCGCGGCTGGGACGAGCTGCGCGGCAAAGTGGTGGTGCTGGAATTCTGGGCCACCTGGTGCGATCCCTGCGTGGAGTCCATCCCGGGGCTCAACGCGCTGGCCGAGCGGTTCAGGGGCAAGCCGGTAGTCTTTCTCCATATCACCGACGAGAGCGAGGACGACGTGCGCGCTTTCCTGGAGGCCAACCGCATAGACGGCTGGGTGGCGCCCGAAGGCGGCGCGGCGGTGTTCAAGGCTTTTAAGGTTTACGGCCGGCCGCATACCGTGCTGATAGGCAGGGACGGCAAGGTGGCCGGCTTCCCGCGGGGCGGGCTGTCCCCGGCGGTCATCATGGGGCTGCTGGCCGGCCAGCCGGCCGGGGCCGCCGCCGGAGGCCCCGAGGTTTCCACAGGCACGGCGCTGGTCGAATTCTATCTCGCCCCGTCCAAAACCCGCTCCGGTTCGGCCGAGTACGGCCCCGCCTCGCTGGCCGCCACCGGCATGCCTCTGGAGTACGCCCTGGAGTGGGTATACGGCCGCGTGGACCGCTTCGTGGTCAAGCCCTCGGCGGAGAAGGCGATGGACGTCGCCTACGACATACGCTTCCGTCTGCCTGTCGGGCGCGCTGCCCTGAAGAAGGAACTTTTTCTCAAAGGCCTCGAGGCCGCGCTTGGCCTCAAATGCGCCCGCGCCGAGCGCGAGCAGGAAGTCTATGTCCTTAAAAAGGCTCCCGGCGGCCCGCTGAACGTCCGCAAGAGCGCGGCTTACGGCGGGGCCTCGCTGGAAGGGTCGGTGCTGGAAGTAAAAGGCGGTAATTTCAGCGCGGTGGCCGAGCGTCTAAAAGACGTGCTTGGCGAACCCGTCTTCGACGAGACCGGCCAGAGCGGTCCCTACGAGTACGAGTTGGAATTGACCTCGCCCGAGCCCAAGGCTGTGGCCGCCGGGCTGCAGAAGCAGCTGGGCCTGCGGCTGGCTCGCCAGCGCCGTACCATTGCGGTGCTGGAAGTGTCCGGGCCGGATAAAAAATGAAAAGATTTTCCACCAAACCCACCGTCTACCTGATAGACGGTTCCAATTTCTCGCTGCGCTTCTGGGAGCGCGCGTCCGGCGACTCCGCCGACGAGCTGGAGCGCGCCTTCCTGGGCTGGCTGGGGGAACTCTCCCGCACCGAGACGCTGCGGCCCTCCTGTTTCCGCGTGGTGTTCGACGGGCCGTACCGCAAGCCTTTCGCCACCGGCGCCGCCATCACGGTCTACTACAGCGACAACGAGCCGGCAGACGAGATGCTGGTGGAGCGCGGCTATTTCATGGAGCGCGAGGGCATCCGGGCCATCATCGTCACCTCGGACAACGGCCTGCGCGACCGCGCCTCGGCGGAGGGCGTGAAGACCATGACCTGCGAGACTTTCCGGAGCCTGGCCGACGCCGAACTCCGCAAGGAAAGCCGGTAAATTTGTAGAATAGGTGCGCAGGCCCGGGTGCTGTAACTGGTAGCCAGAGCTGACTTAAAATCAGCTGGAGGTTTCCTCCGTGCGGGTTCGAGTCCCGCCCCGGGCACGATTTGAGGCGTAGCAGGGAGTAGTTAGCCCATTTTGGGATTTTTTTAAGTAAACTTTAGTCAGTCTTAACGGAGGATAATATGCGATTTGCACCCGAAGGCGTGAAACTGATAGCCGGTGGCGTAGCGGTGGCCGCGCTGGGCGGCGTGGTTATGTACTGGTGCCAGGGCACCGGCGTGACCCTGATGTTCCTGGGCCTGGCCTTCGCCGCTTTCTCCTCATATTTTTACCGCGACCCCGAGCGGGACAAGGTCTTCGCCCCCGGCGAACTGGCCTGCCCCGGAGACGGCACCGTGATGAGCGTGCAGAACGAGGGCGCCCCCGGCATCACCGTCGTGCGCATCTTCCTGTCCGTGCTCAACGTGCACGTGCAGCGCGCTCCCATGGACGGCAAAGTCTCCAAGACCCTCTATACCAAGGGCAGCTTCGCGATAGCCTATAAGCCCGAGGCCGCCACCAACGAGCGCAACCTCATCCAGCTCACCGACGAGCACGGCCGCACCGTAGGCGTGGAGCAGATCACCGGCTCCATCGCCCGCCGCATCGCCTGCTACGTCAAGGAAGGCCAGGACGTGGCCAAGGGCAGCCGCATAGGCATGATCTACTTCGGCTCGCAGGTGGCCGTCTATCTGCCCGACAGCGCCCGCGTGCTGGTAAAGCCCGGCGACAAGGTGGCCGGCGCCGAGACCGTGCTGGCGCTCTGGTAAAAGGATCCCTTACAATGGAAGAAATACAGGAAAAAAAGCGCATAGACATCGCCAAGCTCAAGAAGACCGGCGCCGTGGTGCTGCCGTCCATCTTCACGATAGCCAACATGGCCTTCGGCTTCTTCTCGATCCTGCTGGCGTCGGAAGGCAAGTTCGTGCAGGCAGCCTGGTTCATAGTGGCCTCCTACGTGATGGACATGCTCGACGGGCGCGTGGCGCGCCTGGTGCACGGCGAGAGCTCGTTCGGCGTGGAGATAGACTCGCTCTCCGACTGGATGTCCTTCGGCATAGCGCCGGCCTACCTGGTCTACAAACTGGTGCTCAAGGACTACGGCGTCTGGGGCTACCCGGTGGCCTTCCTGTACGTGTTGTGCGCGGCCCTGCGCCTGGCCCGCTTCAACGTCAAGTCCCACTTCGGCGGCGGCTCCAAGGATTATTTCCAGGGCCTGCCCACCCCCGGCGCGGCCGGCGTGATGATCTCGTTCGTGCTGGCCTACAGCCTGCTCGAGGGCAACGGCGGGATCCGCAGCATCCCCGGCGTGTCCGAGCTGATGCCTTTCGCCTACGCGGGCATCCCGTTCATCGTGGTCGCGCTGGCCCTGTTGATGGTCTCCAACGCGCCGTACGCCGCTTTCAAGGGCGACATGGTGAAGCTGAACTCCATCAAGGGCGTGCTGTTCCTGACGGCCATCCTGTCGCTGATCGTGGCCTACCCGCACGACGCGCTGTTCATCTTCTTCTCGGTCTACGCGCTGTCCGGCGTCTTCGGCGGCCTCTACAACCTGCTCAAGCGGTCCCCGAAGGAAGCCTAGCCCCGTCGGAACGCAAAAAAAGCCCGGGACTTCCCGGGCTTTTTTATTTGCCGGCGGCGGCCTAGTTCGTCTTCGCGTCGCCGGTCTTGGGCTCCTGCTTGCGCGGGAACAGGGCGGGCACCTTCTGCGGCTCGGTGCCGTCGGCCGGGCGCCCCACGCCGAGCTGCAGGTGCATCCGGCTGGCGGTGTCGGGCATGAACGGGTCTATCCAACCGGCTATCAGCCGCAGGCACCAGACCATTTCGTGCAGGAAGGCCTTGAGGGCCTCCGGGTCCGTCTTGGCCAGCTCCCACGGCTTGCGCTCGTTGACCAGGTGGTTGAGCCGGCTGACGGCCTTCCAGATCTTGTCGAGCGCCTCGCCGAACTGCAGCGCTTCTATGGAGCGGTGGATCTCCGGCGTCCAGGTCTTGAACTCGCCGAAGATCACCGAGCCTTCCGGCTTTTCGGGCAGCTGGTGGTCCAGGTACTTGGCGGCCATGTTCATGATGCGCGAGAATAAATTGCCCAGGTCGTTGGCCAAATCCGCATTGTATCTGCGCCGGAAGGCGTCCATCGAGAAATCCCCGTCCTGGCCGAAAGAGACTTCCCTGAAGATGAAGTAGCGCAGCGCGTCCACGCCGTACTCCTGCACCACGTCCTCGGCCTTGATGAAGTTGCCGCGGGACTTGGACATCTTGTCGCCGTTGATGGTCCACCAGCCGTGGGCGTACACCTTGCGCGGCAGCTCCACGCCCAGCGCCATCAGCATGGCGGGCCAGATCACGCCGTGGAAGCGAAAGATCTCCTTGCCCACCAGGTGTACGTCGGCGGGCCACATGGTATTGAAGTCGGGAGCCACGCTGTCGGGGTTGTAGCCGGCGCCGGTGGCGTAGTTGAGCAGCGCGTCGAACCAGACATAGACGGTATGCTTGGGGTTGGATTTTACCTGTACGCCCCAGGCCACCTTGGTGCGCGAGATGGAGATGTCCTTGAGGCCGGACTTCACGAAGTTGAGCAGCTCCTGCGCCCGGTAGCGGGGGGACAGGAAGTCGGGGTGCTTCTCGTAATGTTCCAGCAGCGCGCCCTCATATTTCGACAGCTTGAAAAAATAGGTCTCTTCGCTGACCTGCTCCACCGGCTTGCCGTGCACCGGGCAATTCTTGTCCTTCAGCTCACCCTCGTCGTAGAAAGCCTCGCAGGAGCGGCAGTACAGGCCGTCGTAGGAGCCCAGGTACACGTCGCCGCTCTTGATGAGCTTCTCGAAGACGGCCTGCACGCCGGCCTCGTGCGCGGGGTCGGTGGTGCGGATGAAGTGGTCGTATTTCACGTTGAGCGTCTTCCACAGTTCGCGGAAGTCGGCCGAGATGCCGTCGCACCAGGCTTTGGGCTCCACGCCCTTCTCGCGGGCTATCTTCTCTATGTTGGAGCCGTGCTCGTCGGTACCGGTCTGGAAATGCACCGGCACGTCCTTGCCGCGCAGGTGGCGGGCCAGGATGTCGGCGGCCAGCGTGGTATAGGCGTGGCCGATATGCGGCTTGTCGTTGACGTAGTAGAGAGGGGTGGTGATGTAGTATTTTTTGGATTTCATGTTGGTTTAGTTCTCCGAAGCGTCTAGCCCGGTTTTACCAGGTCTTCCAGTTTTAGGCCGGCGCGCTCGCTTTCCAGCAGCGCGGTCTCGAGTATCAGCATGTAGGAAACGTTGCGGTCCGCCATGCGCCTCAGGTCCAGCGTGCGGCGCAGCAGGGCCGTGAGGCGGGTCTTGGCCGGCCCCTCGGCGTTACGCCAGGCGCCGCGGCCGCGGGCGAGCAGCAGGTCCAGCAGCGTCTTCACCTCTTCGCGCGCCTTGTGGCTGTCGCGCGGCAGGCCGGCCGCGAATTTGAAGGCCCGCGCCGGGTCCGACGGGCGCAGCGCCGCGGCGCGCTTGAGGAAAGCGCCGGCTTCGGCCGCCTTCTCCAGCGAGCCGCCGCCGAGGGCGGCCAGCGCCCCGGCCTGCGCGGGGTCGGCGCCGCCTTTTTCCAGGATGGTCCTGAGAGCCTCGCGCGGCAGGGCGCCGAAGTCTATGACGCAGGACCGCGACAGGATGGTGGAGAGCAGCGAGTTCTTGCGCGAGACCGTGAGGATGACTATGGTCCCGGGCGGCGGCTCCTCGAGCGTCTTGAGAATTGCGTTCTGCGCGTTGGTTACCATGGCCTCGGCGTCGCGCACAATGAACACTTTCCACGGGGAGAGCATGGGCTTCTGCTGGGCCCAGCGCGTCATCTCGCGCATGGTGTCGATCTTGAGGTTGGCGCTCTCGTCCTCGTCCAGGAAGGCCGCCTGCATCTCGGTGTCCACCACGCGGATGTCGGGGTGGGCGCCGCTGGCCGCCTGCAGGCAGGACAGGCAGGCGCCGCAGGAATCCGACGGGTCGGTGTGCAGCGGGGCCGGCTCCGGCTCGGGGGCCGGGGGAGGCGGCGGCGGGGCCGCGGCGGCGAAAAGGTCGTCGGGGTCGGGCTGCGGCGGCGCAGGCGGCTTCTCGCGGTGGGCGGCGTGCGAACAGTTGAGCGCCTTGGCGAATTCCAGCGCGGCCAGGAACTTGCCGGTGCCGGGCAGGCCGTGGAAGATCAGGGCCGGCGGCACGCGGCCGGACTCTATCATCGCCCGCAGGCGCTTGACGGTCTTATCGTGGCCGAGGATGGAGGAGAATGACATGGTTTACTTCTTGAGGACCTTCGCCACCCTGGCGCGGATATCGCCCTGTATCTCGTCTACGGACCGGCCGGCGTCCACGCGGGTGACGCCGGGACGGCGGGCCAGCAGCTTGTAGGCGCGGTTGACGCGCCGGCGGAACAGGTCGGACTGCCGCTCCATGCGGTCGCGCCCGGCGCGCAAGTGTTCGCGCTGGGCGAAGATCCGGTCCGGGATGTCCAGCACCAGCGTGAGGTGCGGCTTTAAATTCATCGTGGCTATGCGGTTGAGCGTCTCCACGGTCTTCAGGTCCAGGCCCCGGCCGTAGCCCTGGTAGGCGGTGGTGGAGAGGGTGTAGCGGTCGCAGATGATAACCTTCCCCGCCTTGAGCGCCGGCAGGATCTTTTCGAGCGTATGTTTTATCCGCGAAGTCTCGTAGAGGAAAAGCTCGGTCATCGGCTCGATGTTGCTCCTGGGGTCGAGCAGGATCTTGCGGATCTGCTCGGAGAGGCGGGTGCCGCCGGGCTCGCGCGTGACCACCACTTCGCGGCCGCGCTCCTCCAGCCAGGCCTTGAGCAAAGAGGCCTGCGTGGACTTGCCGGAGCGGTCGGGCCCCTCGAGAACGATGAAAATTCCCCGTTTCATAACTATATGATAGCAAAGCCCGGGGCGCCGGGGCTATAACCGGCGACGGCCGGTCCGGTTTGAACTGCGGGGTCAGGTATGCTATAAATTTATCCATGACCAACCCGCTCTCCGCTACAGCCCTCCGTGCACATATCTCCGCGGCCCTGCTGTCCGCCCTGCTTCTCCCGGTAGCCGCCCCGGCTCAGGAAAACCTGGTTTTCCAGGCCCCGCCGCCCGAGATACTGGCGCTGGCGGACTTCAAAAGGGCTCCGTCCGTAAGCCTGGACTCCCGCCGCGAGTATATGCTGCTGAGCTATTACAACACCTACAAAACCCTGGAGGAACTGAACCAGGAGGAAATGCGACTGGCCGGTCTGCGAGTGAACCCGGTCACCAATATTTCCAGCGAACTCACCTACGTGAACAACCTGAAAATCAGGAAAGTAGCCGGCACTGAAGAAACGCAGGTTTCGGGCCTGCCTCCCGACCCCAGGATAGCCTATGTCTCCTGGTCGCCGGACGAAAAGAAAATAGCTTTTACCCATACCTCCGGGGCCGGCGTGGAGCTGTGGTATATCGACGTGGCCGCGGCCCGGGCGGCGCGGCTGACCGGGGCCGTGCTTAACGCCAACCTGGGCATGCCCTATAACTGGCTGGCCGACAGCGGCGGCCTGCTGGCGCGCCTGCTGCCGCCCGGCCGGCCCGCCCTGATCGACACTAAAAAAGAGCTGCCCAAGGGGCCGTCCGTCTCGGTCGGGGACGGTTCGAAGTCGCAGGTCAGGACCTACCAGGACCTGCTGCGCACTCCCGACGACGAAAAGAACTTCGAGGCGCTGGTCACCTCGGAACTGCACCTGGTGCCGCTCGCCGGCGGGGCGCGGCTTTTTAAACCCGCGGCCATGTACGCCGGCGAGAGCGTCTCGCCCGACGGTAAATACGTGCTTGTTACCACCCTGCACAGGCCTTTTTCCTACATGGTGCCCCTGGGACGCTTCCCCCAGAAAGCCGTCGTTTATACCCTGTCCGGGGCTGAGGTTAAGGTCGTAAATGAGGTGCCGCTGACGGAAGTGATGCCCAAGGGTTTTTCCTCGGTCAGGAAGGGCCGGCGCGCCCTGCACTGGCGCTATGATACCCCGGCCACGCTGGCCTACGCGGAGGCGCTCGACGGCGGCGACCAGGCCGTAAAGGCGGAGTTCCGCGACGAGGTTTTTATGTGGGAGGCCCCGTTCGCTTCCGCCCCGGTGTCCCTGCTGCGGACCCGCCAGCGCTTCGGCGGCATTACCTGGGGCGACGCGGATACCGCTGTGGCCTATGAGAACTGGTACGATACCCGCAACCTCAAGACTTTCCTGATAGACCCCTCCAGGCCGGGCGCGGAGCCGCGTACTATCTTCGACAGGAACTTCCAGGATATCTATTCGGACCCGGGCGGCTTCGAGACCAGGCGGCTGTCCTCTGGCCGGCGCGTGCTGCTGGAAGAGGGCGGCAAGGCGTACCTGCTGGGCGAAGGGCATACCAGGGCGGGCCAGTTCCCGTTCGTGGACGAGCTCGACCTGGCCACGCTCGCCGCCAAGCGCCTCTACCAGTCCTCTTTTACCGATAAAAAGGAGGACCTGCTCACGCTCGACGACCCCGCGGGCGGGACCGTACTGGCCAGGATACAGTCTAAAACCGAATTCCCGAACTACTACTTCAGGAACATCAGGTCCGGCGAGCTCAGGCGCCTGACCGACTTCCCCAACCCCTTCGAGGCCATCCGGGACGTGCACAAGGAAGTCATAAAGTACAAGCGCGCCGACGGGGTGGAACTTTCCGGCACCCTCTACCTGCCGGCCGGCTACGATCGCGTCAAAAAGGACAAGCTCCCGCTGCTGATCTGGGCCTACCCGAGGGAATTCAAGGATAAGGACAGCGCCGGCCAGAGCGACAAGAATCCCAACGAGTTCACATATCCGAACCGCTATTCGTTTATCTACTGGGTGACGAGAGGCTACGCCGTTCTCGACGACGCTTCTTTCCCGATAGTGGGCAAGGGGAAAAAGGAGCCCAACGACACCTTTATAAAACAGCTTAAGGCCACGGCCGAGGCCACTGTGGACGCCGTCGATAGACTGGGCTACATAGACCGTAAAAAGGTCTGCGTGGGCGGCCACTCCTACGGCGCCTTCATGACCGCCAACCTGCTGACCCATACCAGGCTATTTGCCTGCGGCGTCGCCATGAGCGGTTCCTACAACAGGACCCTGACTCCTTTCGGTTTCCAGACCGAGCAGCGCAATTACTGGGACAACCCCGGCCTCTATAACGGCATGTCGCCTTTCATGACCGCCGACAGGATGAAAACCCCGCTGCTGCTGGTGCACGGCGAGGCCGACAACAACCCGGGCACCTTCACCCTGCAGTCCGAGCGGTATTTTCAGGCGCTGAAAAACCTGGGGGCCCCGGTCAGGATGGTGCTGTTGCCCAAAGAGACGCACGGCTACTACGCCAGGGAGAACATCATGCACCTCCTCTGGGAGCAGGACCAGTTCTTCGGAAAATACCTGAAGAAGTAGGGCCTGATCCGCCCGGCTCAAAAAAGGAAGGCCCCGGTTTTGCCGGGGCCTTTGCTTTTTTTGCGGTTTCTCTCCGTCAGGAACACTCCGAGTAGCCGCAGTCGTGGCAGGTGGGGCCGGAGCAGCCGCTCTCGTAGCTGACGTTGGAGGAGTAGCACTTGGGGCAGTACTGCGTGTGCGAGGCGTCCCACAACTCCAGTTTCTCCTGGCCGTTGATCTCGGCGTCGCTGGCGATGATGCCGCTGCGCTTGAGATGGCTGCGCAGCGCCACGGCTATGCCGTGCGCCACGGAATTTATCCGGTTCTCTCCCAGCCCCACGGGCCTGTCGCCCTTCACGGAGTTCAAATGCTTGATCACCTTTATGGGGTCGCCGCCTTCCTCCAGGTACTTGGACAGCAAAATGCCGATGAGCGAGGTGAGGCCGCTGATCTCGGTGCCCAGCGGCGGCATATTGGTGAACACCTGGTACGGGCCCTGTTCGTTGTAGTTGATGTGCACGTGCAGCGGGCCGTAGCCGGTCTTGAGCTGGAAATACTCCGACGAAACGCCGAAGGTCTGCGGCGGGGCCTTCTTTTTTTTGACCTTGGCCGCCGGGGCGCCGGAGCCGATGTTGAGCACCTGCTGCGCCTTGCAGCCGTCGCGATAGACGGTGAGCCCCTTGCAGCCCAGCTTGTGCGCCAGCACGTAGCAGTGCTTTACGTCCTCCACCTTGGCGGTGTTGGGCATGTTGATGGTCTTGGAGACCGCGTTGTCGATGTGCTTCTGGAAGGCGGCCTGGATGCGGATGTGGTTCTCGATGGAGACGTCGTGCGCGGTGGGGAACAGGTCCTGCACGCGCTTTGGGATCTCGGGGATGCCGCGCACGGCCTTGTGGTTGGACTCGATCTTTTTCCACAGCGCCTTCTCGTCGAGGCCGAAGAAATCCTGCTCTTTGGCCACCTGCTTGAAGAGCGCGTTGACCTCGTAGAAGGTGTCCTTAGCGTCGGCGTCCTTGTTGTTCTTGATCGCCTCCAGCGCGCGGGCGTTGTAGCGCGTATAGGCGATGGCGAAGAAGGGCTCTATGCCCGAGCCCTGCAGGCCGGCGGCGATGGCGATGGTGCCGGTGGGGGCGATGGTAGTGCGGGAGGCGTTGCGCGGCCGGGCGGAGACGCCGCGGAAGTTGCGGCTCTCGGTGTCGTAGATGGAGCCGGCCCAGTTCTGGAACACGCCGCGCTCCTTGGCCAGTTGCTCGGAGGCGTCCATCGCCTTGTCGTTGATGAACTTCATCGCCTCTTCTGCCTTCTTCAGGCCCTCGGGGCTGTCGTAGGCCACGCCGAGCTTCACGGCGGTCTCGGCCCAGCCCATGAGGCCCAGACCTATCTTGCGGTTGCCCTTGGCGATCTTCTCTATCTCGGGCAGCGGGTAATTGTTGATCTCTATGACGTCGTCGAGGAAGCGCACGGCCCGGCGCACGTCCGCCTCCAGGCGTTCCCAGTCCAGCTTGCCGTGCGTCAGTTCGCCCGTCACGTAGTTGGCCAAATTGAGCGAGCCCAGGTTGCAGGATTCCCACGGCAGCAGCGGCTGCTCGCCGCAGGGGTTGGTGCTCTCTATCTGGCCCAGCGCCGGGGTGGGGTTGGAATTGGTTTCGTTGATGCGGTCGAGGAAGACTATGCCGGGATCGCCGCTGGCCCAGGCGGACTCCACCATGCTCGTGAAGACCTCGCGGGCGTTCAGCGCGCCGGCGGCCTGTTTGGTGCGCGGGTTCAGCAGGTCGTAGGTGCCGTTGGTCTCCACGGCCCGCATGAACTTCTCGTCGAGGGCTATGGAGATGTTGAAGTTCTCCAGCGCGCCCTGCTGCGACTTGATGGTGATGAAGTCCTTGATCTCGGGGTGCCAGTAGGGAATGATGCCCATGTTGGCGCCGCGGCGGGTGCCGCCCTGCTTGACCACGTCGGTCAGCTTGTCGAAGAGCTTCATGAACGAGATGGCGCCCGAGGCCACGCCGTTGGTCTTCTTCACCACGTCGCCTTTGGGGCGCACGCGGCAGAAAGAGAAGCCGGTGCCGCCGCCGGACTTCTGTATGAGGCTCTGCGCGGTCAGCGCCTTGGCGATGCCCTCCATGGAGTCGGGCACGGGCAGCACGTAACAGGCCGACAGCTGCTGCAGGTCGCGCCCGGCGTTCATCAGGGTCGGGGAATTGGGCAGGAAGTCGAAGGCCGCCATCAGGTTATAAAACTCGTTCTTCCAGCGGTCGGCCGCCTCGCGGGCGTCAGGATAATCGCGGTAGGCCTTCTCCAGGTTGGCCAGGAAGCGCGCGAAGTTGGCTTCCCGCTCGGAGGATTCCGCTATGCCCTCGTGAAAGAGCAGGGTGCGGGTCTTGCCGCCGGCGGCTTCGGTCTCCACGGCGCGCACGCTGACCCCCTCGAACAGGCCCCACTTGGCGGAGTTGGGGTGAAAAACTATTTCGGCGAGGGCGATGTTGCGGGCTACCCGCTCGAACAGTTCTTCGGCTGACTTGTCGTCGCGCAGGTACTTGTCCTTGATCACCTTGGCCTGGTTGTCGCTGAGGTGTATCTCTTTCCTGCCTGCGGTCATGGTCTTCATGGGCTTGTCCTTGGAAGTGATTTGCCAGGACTCTCTGGTAAAATTGTTCGGACTGCGCCCCCGCCGGGTCCCCCGGACTGCCGCGGGCGGGAACAGGTTGTCGTGAACCGTACACCAAAAAGCTATGGAATAAGGTTAATCTATGAATACTCGCGGCGGGTTGTCAAATCCTCCGGCGGCGGCCGGCGCGGCCTCCCGGTAAACGGCCAAAATGTTATAATTCCCGGGGGCAGCTCCAATGGAAAAACGCAAAAAACAGGACCTGCGGCTCTCGCAGGAGCAGCGGCAGAGCCAGGACCTGCGGTTGTTCTCCGTGCTGGCCGCGCCGGAGGAGGATTTCCTGCGCCAGTCGGCCGAGCTGGAGGCCGATCCCCTTTTCTCCCGCCTTTGCGCTCCGGGCCCCGACGGCGCCGCGCCGGTGCTGCGCCGGCGCCTGCCGGGCGCCTCCTACGCCTTCTCCTACGCCTGCGGCGACGCCGCGCTGGCCGCGGCCGCCGAAGCCGGGGGGGCCGGGGAATGGCTGGCCGACCGCCCCGCCATGCTGCGGCTGGCCCGCCGGGCCGGCCAGGCCAACTTTGAGAAATTCTTTCTTTCAGGCTCGGCTTTCAGCCCCGCCGCGGCCGCCAGCGCCTGCGGCTTCACTCCGGAGGAAGCCGCCGCCCTTAAAAACTTCGCCGACGCTTTCACCCTGGCCCACGAGCGCGTGCCGCCCCGGGCGCTGCCCGCCCTGTACCTGCGCTGCGCCGCCGTGGTCACCGTCGAGGACGGCAAGCTCTCCGCCGCTTACACCCACCCCGGCTACGTGCGCGGCGTCTACCGCATAGATCGCCGGGCCCTGGCCGCGCTGGTGAGGAGCGGCGGTATCAGCGCCGCCGAGGCCGCCCGGGCGTCCTCGCTGCTCTCGCGCGCCCAGCGGCTGGCCTGGCGCAAGGCCGGTTTCCACAAGGTGCTGACGGCCATTCTGGAGGCCCAGGCGGGCTACCTCTTGCGCGAGTCCGGCCTCAAGCCGCTCAGCCAGCGGCAGATAGCCGGCAGCGCCGCGCTCAACCCAGCCACCGTGTCCCGCCTGATAGCCGGGAAAAGCCTGCTGCTGCCCTGGGGGGAAGAGATGGCCTTAAGCGGACTTTTCTTGTCTAAAAACGCGTATATAAGTGATAAAATAAGGGAGATACTGGGGGCAGGCACCAATGAAATGACCGACCGGGAGATCACCGAAGCCCTTAGAAGTAAATACGGCGTGCGCATTTCCAGGCGCAGCGTGAACCTTTACAGGGGCAAATTATGATCAGCAAGAAAATGGCGGAAGGCACCAACCCCATACACCGCAGCCTCGTCGAGGCTATATTTTTTCAGGCGCAGGAACCCATGCTGGTGCTGGACAGGGCGCTCACGGTGCTGCTGGTCAACAACAGCGCCCTGAAGCTGCTCGGCTGGGAAGGCCAGGAGATAGCCGGCAAGCCGGTTTCCGAGCTGGTGCTCGAAAAGGACCTGAAAGATTTTTCCGAGCTCGCCGAGCTGGCCGCCAAGAACGGCATAGTGCGCAATTACCGTTTCTACATGCTGACGGCCACCAAGAGCATCGCCCGCCTGTTCCTCACCGTGCAGGCCCTCAAGGGCGAGGGCGGCGCCGTGAACGGCTTCTGTCTGTTCCTGTCCCCGGTCTCGCCGGACGAATGGTCCGCGCTCAAGGACCCCCACGTTTTCAAGAACGCCGCCCGCAAGCTCAACCGCCTTACCTCCATGGGCCAGCTGACGTCCATGTTCGCGCACGACATCAAGAACCCGCTGCACGTGATCCTCTCCACGTCGGAACTGCTGCGGGCGCAGGAGGGCCAGCCCGAGGGCGTGCGCACCGGCGCGGAGCTTATAGAGCGCAACGCCCGCCGCGCCTCGCGCATAGTCAAAACGCTGCTGGATTTTTCGCGCAGCGGCATGTGCCGCCTGGAGCCCTACTCCGTGGACGCCGCCGCCGAGACGGCGCTGGAACTGATCGACAGTTCGCTGAAAACGGCCAAGGTGACGGTGGAGCGCCGCTTCGACAAGGCGCCCAAGGTCTTCCTGGACCCGCATTACATGCACAGCGTCATCTATAATTTGCTCAACAACGCCGCGCAGGCGCTCGACGGCGCCGAGCAGGGCCGCATCACCGTGGCCGCCGGCTGGCTGCCCGACGACAAAGAGGTGTTCCTGACCATCTCCGACAACGGGCCCGGCCTGGAGCCGGCCATGCTCGACAACCTCTTTCAGCCTTTCTTCACCACCAAGGAGAACGGCACCGGCCTCGGCCTCTACCTGGCGCGCCAGATCATGGACGAGCACGGCGGCCGCATTCTGGTCTCCTCCTCGGCCGAGGGGGGCGCGGCGGTAAGCCTGCGCTTCAGGAAGATCGTTTAACCCGCCATGGGAAATATCCTCATCGTAGAAGACGACGCCGACACGCGCTACGTGCTCAAGGCCGCCCTCGAGAGCGGCCGGCACGCCTGCGCCGCGGCCGCCTCCGGCGCCGAGGGCCTGGCCCTGGCCGACTCGCTGACCTTCGACGCGGTGGTGCTCGACATGGTGCTGGGCGACGCCGACGGGCTGGAGATACTAAAAAAACTGAAGACCGAGGATCCCGGCCTGCCTGTGGTGATCCTCACCGGCCACGCCAACGTGACCAGCGCCGTGAAAGCGATGAAGCTGGGCGCGCTGGATTATCTGATCAAGCCGTTCGGCAACGACGAGCTGCTGCTGATCATGGAGAAGGCCGTAAAAGAGCGCCGCCTCAAGCGGGAGTTCGACGCGCTGCGCACCCACGTAAAACGCGCGCACGGCGCCGAGCCCGTTACCGGCGCCAGCCGCGAGATCGTGAACGTGCAGGCGCTGGCCCGCCAGGTGGCGTCCACCGATCTGACGGTGATCCTGTCCGGCCCGTCCGGCTGCGGCAAGGAAGTCTGGGCGCGCGAGATACACCGCCTCTCGTCGCGCGCCGGCAGCCCCTTTGTGGCGCTGGACTGCGGCGCCCTGCCCGAGAACCTGGTGGAGAGCGAGCTGTTCGGCTACGAGCGCGGCGCCTTCACCGGCGCCGACCGGCGCAAGCCCGGCCTGTTCGAAGCGGCCTACGGCGGCACCCTTTTTCTCGACGAGATCGCCAACCTCACTCCCGGCACGCAGGCCAAGCTGCTGCGCGTGCTCGAGGAGCGCCGCATCCGCCACCTCGGCGGCAAGAAGGACATCCCGGTGGACACGCGCGTGATAGTAGCCGCCAACCGGGACCTGCCCGCCTGCATCAAGGAAGGTTCCTTCCGCGAGGACCTCTACCACCGCCTCAACCAGTTTACGCTGCGCGTCCCGTCGCTGGCCGAGCGCCGCGAGGACATCCCGGCGCTGGCGGCCTTCTTCCTGCGGGAGGCCGAGAAACTAGTCAACAAGAAGATAGAGAGCATCTCCGACGCGGCGCTGGCCGCCCTGCAGACCTATGCCTGGCCCGGCAATGTGCGCGAACTCAAGAACGTAATTATCCGCGCCGCCCTGCTGAGCGGGGGGGAGATAAAGCCGGAGCACCTGGGTTTGGGGGGAACCGCGCCGCAATGCCTGCCCGCGGCCGCGCCGGCCCCTGAAAATTTCAGTCTCAAAGAAAACCTGCGCCAGGCCCGCTCTGAAACCGAGCGCCGCCTGATAGCCGCCGCCCTGGCGGCTACCGGCGGGAACAAACTGCAGGCAGCCCGCCTGCTGGACATAGACCGCAAAGCCCTGTACAACAAACTGAAAGAATACTCTATTGAGTAGTTGTAGATAATTATCTACACTTTATATGTAGATAATTATCTACACTGCGGATTATTATCCACAGTGTCCCTTAACAACTATTTAATTTTTCTGCCGTATTTACTTATCTATAGATTCCTATAATATTGGCATGCCAAAACAGCTCGCGGCTATAGAAAAAGCCAGGCAGCCATACAAATACCGCATCCTCCCTGGCTCCAGGCCGGGGACAGGACTCAGGCGCGGGCCTGATTTTTAATGCTTTATGTCTTTTGGCAAAGTCGTTGCTATACCTAGAGGGTAGGGACATATACGAATTTTTTGGGTATCTTTTCGGAGGCACTATGAAAACGCTGAAAGCCCTGGGCATTAAAATCTTA
This sequence comes from Elusimicrobiales bacterium, assembly GCA_050174915.1. Lineage (GTDB taxonomy): Bacteria > Elusimicrobiota > Elusimicrobia > Elusimicrobiales > UBA9959 > UBA9959. The sequence continues at coordinate 128,218 of JBFXJL010000007.1, forward strand.
ACCGTGTTGCTGCTGCTGCCGGCAATTGCAAGCGCCGCGCCGCTGCTGATCAACTACCAGGGCCGCCTGGTAGACACAGCCGGCAACCCGCTGCAGGGTGCGCAGAGCATACTCTTCAGCGTGTACACCGCGCCCACCGGCGGCTCGGTACTTTGGAGCGAAACCCAGAGCGTAACGCCTGACAACGGCATCTTCAGTGTCGGCCTGGGCAGCGTTCAAACCCTGCCGATCTCGATCTTCTCCTCCGACGCCCTTTACCTCGAAGTAAAGATCGGCGGCGACGCCCCGCTGATCCCGCGCACGCGCCTGCTCTCCGTGCCTTACGCCCTCTCGGCCGCCAACCTCGGCTCGCCCGCGAGCCTCGTCACCGTTTCCACCCACATCGTCGTTTCCGCGAGCCAGCTGCAGTTGGGTAATTATGACGCCGCTCCCGCCTCCGCCATTGGCGGCGGCGCGATGTTCTATAACACCACTAACAACCAACTCTATTACTACAATGGCACGGACTGGACTGCTCTCGCTGCCGGCGGCCTGAGCCCCTGGGGCAGGAGCGGTACCACCGTTTCCCTGAATACCGCAGGCGATAAGGTAACGATGTCCAATACCGGCGCCGACGCCCTGACCGTCTCCGGCGGCATCGTGGCCGCAGGCGCCGCGTTCAGTGGCTCTATTTCCGCCTCTAACCTGTCCGGTACCAACACCGGCGACAACGCCACTAATTCCCAGTACGTCAACGACTACCGCGCCGCGAACTTCGTGGAGGGCGTGGATTACCTGGCGCCTTACGCTAGCCAGACGCAGAAGTACGTACTGGCAGCGCCGAACGCCATCGATGGCGTGCCGAGTTTTCGCGCGCTGCTGGCGTCGGACATCCCGGCGCTGAACTATGAAGCTTCGGGCGCGGTGGCTACGCACGAGGCGCTGCAGACGGGCGTGCACGGCCTGGCGATAACGGCCGGGAAGACGCTTACGGTGCAGAACGACGTTACTATTACCGGCGCATTAGGCAGCGCGGCGTATACGGATTCCGCCGCCTACGCGACGGCTGCGCAGGGCGCGCTGGCGGCCGCGGCGCTGCCGTCGGCTTCGTTCACCGACGCGGCAGTGACCGGGAAAGCGATCACCGGTTTCGTGAGCGGCGTCGGCGCTTTGGACGAAACGGACACGATACTTGAAGCGATCAACAAACTGGACGGCAACATAGGCGCGAAGGTGAGCAACGCCACGCATACCGGTGACGCCACCGGTGATACCGCGCTTACGGTCGTAGCGATAAACGGGGTCAGCATGGCTGGCCTAGATACCGGCATAGTTAAGAACACCAACTTAACCGGTGAGCCCAGCATAGCGCAGGCGGGCATAGATTATATCGCGCCGTACGGCAGCCAGACGCAGAAGTACGTACTGGCAGCGCCGAACGCCATCGATGGCGTGCCGAGTTTTCGCGCGCTGCTGGCGTCGGACATCCCGGCGCTGAACTATGAAGCTTCGGGCGCGGTGGCTACGCACGAGGCGCTGCAGACGGGCGTGCACGGCCTGGCGATAACGGCCGGGAAGACGCTTACGGTGCAGAACGACGTTACTATTACCGGCGCATTAGGCAGCGCGGCGTATACGGATTCCGCCGCCTACGCGACGGCTGCGCAGGG
>JBFXJL010000007.1:129876-177044 GCA_050174915.1 Elusimicrobiales bacterium
CGGGCGTGCACGGCCTGGCGATAACGGCCGGGAAGACGCTTACGGTGCAGAACGACGTTACTATTACCGGCGCATTAGGCAGCGCGGCGTATACGGATTCCGCCGCCTACGCGACGGCTGCGCAGGGTATCCTGGCCGATAATGCGCTGCCTAAGGGCGGCGGCACCATGACCGGCGCGATTAACATGACGAACGTGGCCATTAACGCCACCGGTGCGAACGGCAACATAATAAGCGAGTCTTCCATAACGACGAAGGGCAGCCTGTTCGCCGACAGCGGCCTGGACGTTGGCGGCGTGATCATCGCCGGTTCAAGCAACATCCAGATAACGGACGCTACCGGCAACCTCGACGCCACCAAGCTGAGCGGCGATCTGCCGGCGATAAGCGGCGCCAACCTGACGGGAGTGGTTAAGACCGAGGCGGATCCCGTAGTTAAGGCGATCGTCGGCCTTGTGAAATCCGACGGCAGCACGATATCCGCCGCCAGTGCCGGTGCGGACTATGTAGATGTTGAGGAGGACCCTATTGTCGGGGCTATTGACGGACTGGTTATGGGCGACGGCGCTGGCAATATATCCGTTGCTGTAGACGGTTCAGACTATGTCTCTGCTGAACAAGACCCTGTCGTGGGGGCAGTGAGCGGCCTGGTGAAGTCCGACGGGGATGGCTTGATATCTGCTGCTACCGCCGGTACGGATTACCTGGTCCCCAGCAGCAATGGTATTCCCGCTTATGCCCGCGTGACTACATCTGACGTGACCACGACTGTACAGACCTTGACTGATATCACCGGCTTAAGTGTCGCTCTTGCGGCCAGTGCCGTATATGAGTTCGAGGCTAATCTGTCTTGCGCTGGCGATACCGGTACTGATGGCAATTCTTATGGCGTTAACTTCAGCGGCGCGGCGGGCGCTACGCTGGAAGCGTCTCTTTATGCGCCGCCTACCAGTACTACCATGAAAACAGAGCGGATCAATGCCTTAAATACGGCTTCTTCAGCTTACTTTACCACGGCATCCCAGTCCGGAGGCGTGTTAATCAAGGGCATTATAGCCACAAATGGCGATACCGGGAACCTGACCATCAAGCAGTTAAAAGTCACGACCGGTACTGCTACTGTGCGTGTGGGGTCTTACCTCAAGGTTACGAGGGTCAACTAGCCGCTGCTGGCGGGCCGGGTTTAAGCCCGGCCCGCTGAGAAGCGGGGTTTTGTGAATTTCGGGCGGAAGGCTTTTTATGAGATATAAAAGCGTTGGTCTGGCTATTGCGGGGATATTCGCGCTGTGCGGCGCCGTCCCGGCGCTGGCGGCCGGGTCTTTGGAGACCCGGGCGTTCTCCGGCGGCCTCGGCATCTCCAGCGGCACCTCCAAGATACTGGAGTCCGTGGTGGGGGAGCTCTCCGGCGTGCAGATCAGCGGTTCCTCTAAGAAAGTCTTGTCCGGCCATTCCTCTACCAGCCACAGCCCCGGCGTGATCTTCGACCTGGTGGCCACCACCCAACCGGTGGGGGAAGGCCAGGTGCGCGTCAGCTTTACCAGCGTGGGGCGCGACGGCTATCGCGGCACCGCCGGCTCCGTGGTTGTCAAGATCGCCACCTTCCCGGTCACCTACGCCAACTACGACAGCATTGTCACTTCGGTTACCCTCGTCGGTCAGAGCACCGGCACCGTGGCCGTCAGCACCTCCTCGCACCTGGTGCCCGGCCCCGAGTATTACACCTCGCTGCGCGTGCGCGACAGCTCCGGCATTTACGGCCGCCTGTCGTCTACCGCCGCCTTCTTTACCTCCGCCATCGCGCCCGACCCCGTCAGCTCGCTGACAGTGCAGTCGTCCACCGGCGGCGCCGTAACGCTGTCCTGGAGCATGACCGGCGACGACGCGTCCTCCGGGGCCTTCGCCCCCGGCTACCTGCGCATAGACTATTCCACCAACCCCGCGCACGCTTTCTCCAGTTCCACTTACGCGGCGCAGTTCTCCACTACCGCCGCCGCGCTTGAGGCGTCCTATTACGGCCTCACCGGCCTGCAGGGCAACATTGCCTACTACGCCGCCGTCTACATCGGCGACGACGTGACCGTCTACAGCGGGCTGGGCAACATCGCCCAGGTCGTCACGATGGCCTACCCGCCCACCGTCACCGGCTTCTCCGACCTGTCGAGCGACGGCTTTGCCGTCTCTTATACGGCCAACAATACTCCGGGCACGCAGTATTTCGTCCAGGTCTCGAGCTACGCCGACTTCTCCGTGGTCACCGAGTCCGGCTGGATAACGACCTCTTCCGCCGCCTTCTCGGGCCTCGACACCAACATGACCTACTACGCGCGCGGCAAGGCGCGCAACGCTTCGGCCGTGGAGACCGTCTACGCCGACCTGGGCAGCATCTCGCTGGCCCTTGACGTGGCCGCGCCGGCCGCGCCGGTAGTCGCCGGCGCCATTTCCGGGGCGGGTTTCACGCTCTCCTGGAACCCGGTGCTCTACGACGTCTACGGCGCCACTACTAGCATAAGGAATTACCTGGTCTACCGCAGCACCGCCATCAACGGCGTGCCCGAGCTGGCCGCGACGCTCTCGAGCGCCACGTTCAGCTACACCGAAGCCGTCAGCGCCGTGCGCTGGTACTTCGTCAAGGCGGCCGACCAGTACAACTTGCGCAGCGAAGCCTCGCTGTGGATGCGCAACTCCAGCGACCAGGCCCGCCTGGTGGCCGACGACGTGCGCGCCGCGGCCGACATGCCGCCCGCGGAGGCGGCGGAGATCGGGGCCTCGGGCCTCGCCCTGCGCCTGGCCCACCAGGCCCAATACGAGAGCGGCCTCACGCAGGCTTCCTACAAGCTCTACTTCGTGGACGCCGGCGGCAACGAGCTGCTCAATATGGATTTCCCCGGCCAGGTCACGCTGACCATGCCCGTCTCGCGCACCGGCGCGGTGACCATCAGCGCCTCCTACTCGGCCTACGACTACGCCGTCTACTACTATAACGGCGTAGAGGACGTGAAGATAGGCGGCGTGGTAGACCCCGTCACCGGCACCATCTCCGTGCTCACCTCCAAGACCGGCGTGTTCAAGGTCAAACAGGTGATACGCCCGCAGACGTTCCGCGTCAGCCAGACCGTCCCGCGCAAGATCTTCACGCCCAACGGCGACGGGATCTGGGACGAGTTCAACATCATCTATGAGAACCCGGAGGGCCTGGCCGTGACCAGCGCCAAGGTCTACGACCTCTCCGGGGCCGAGATAGCCAGCCTGCGCGCCGGCACCTACAACTCCGAGGCCTCGCTGGCCTGGGACGGCAGGCGCTCCGGCGGAGAAAAGGCCCAGGCGGGCATCTACGTGTACCAGTTCAAGGCCGGGGATAAGTACTTTAACGGCACCATGGTGCTGGCCCGGTAAGCCGGCGGAAAGCGGCGTGCGCGGCCAGCGGGCGGTCAGATCCGCCCCAGGGACGTCACAATCAGGTAATATTTATGAAACAGTTAAAAGTTAAAATAATAACTGTGGCAAAAGGTTTATCTATTTTGCTGGTAGCCGTTGCCGCCGCTACTATGAACGCGAACGCGACATTCTCTGCCGATTCCTGCGGGGCCAGGGCCACCGCCATGGCCGGCGCATTTACAGCGGTGCCCGGCGGCGCCGAGGCCGCCTGCGCTAACCCCGCCACGCTGCTCGAGCTTGCCTTCCCGGAGGCAACCGCCGCTTACGGCCGCCTGTACGCCGGCCTCAGCGACGACTCTTCCATCGGCCAGGGCTATTTCGGTTTCGCCGCGCCCGTCCGTTACCTGAAGGGCAACGCCGCCTTCTCCTGGAGCGACACGCGCCTCAGCGAGGCCTATTCCGAAAGCTACTACGCCGTCAGCTACGCCACCTCGGTCTACCGCGGCATAGGCGCCGGCGTGACGCTGAAATACATGCGCCGCGGCTACACTTCCGATTCCTATACCGCCCTGGACCCCGTGTTCTCCGGCGGCTACTCCAAGAGCGCCCTGGGCGCCGACCTGGGCTTCTTCTACCGGCCCCGCCCCGCCTACGCGCTGGGCCTGGCCTTCCGTAATATCAACAAACCCGACCTGGGCCTCGACGCCGCCGACCCGCAGCCGGTCGAAGTGCGCGCCGGCGCTTCCTACCAGGTCCGCTCCAGCCTGATAGACATAGACGCGGCTTTCGCCGGCCCCGACTATACTATCTCCGCAGGCGCGGAGCACGTTTTTCAGCGCCGCTACGCGCTGCGCATGGGCCTGGCCACCGGCAACGACTCCCGCCGCAGCGTCAACCTCGGCGTGGGCGGGCGTTTCGGCCTGGCCGCTTTCGATTATTCCTTCAGCCTGCCCATCAGCGGCATAGCCGGCACCGTGGGTTCGCACCGCCTGGCTTTCTCTTTCCGCTTCGGCGCCGAAGCCGCCGCGGCCGAGGAGCTGGCCGCCGCCGCCGACCTCAGGCGCGCCCAGGACAAGGCAGCGCTGCAGGAGGAGAAGATCCGCGCCCTGCAGGAGCGCCTCGACGCCGTCACCCGCGCCGCCGCGGCCGCGCCCCAGCCCGCTCCTGTCCCCGCAGCGCCGGCGGCCCCCGCGGCCGTGCCGGCACAGCCCGCGCAGCAGCCGGTGGTCATTATACAGCCCGCGCCGGCAGATGCCCAGGTGCAGGCGGAGATAACCCGCCAGATAGAGGCGCTCAAGATAGAACTGCAGAAGTCCCGCGCCGAGATGGAGGCGCTCAAGGCCCGGCCCGCCGCCGCTAAGCCCGCGCCTAAAGCCAAGCCGGCCGCGCCGGCCCGCCGCGCCACTTATACCGTTAAGGAAGGCGACACGCTGGGCAGCATAGCGGAAGAAGTGTACGGGGACTCGGGCCGCTGGATGGAGATCTACCGCGCCAACGCCGGCTCGCTGGGCCGCGGCGGCGAAGTGAAGCCCGGCCAGGTGCTGGCGCTGCCGTAGTACGGAGAAGCATATTTTTGGGATACCTCTATGAAAGAGAACTTTGACGAATCCTCACTGAACGAACAGGCCATCAACGACGTTGAGACGGCCCGCCTGGCCCTGCGCTGGGCGCTGGACAAGATCCGCGGCCTCCACGAGGATGACCTGAAGCTCCGCCAGAACCTGCAGGAGAAATCCAGCCAGGTGGCTTTCCTCGAGAACCAGCTCAAGACCAAGAACGCCGACATAGAGCGCGCGGGCCGCACGCACGAAGAGGAGATGAAGTCCAGGCAGGAGTCGATGGAGTACCAGTTCCGCTCCCGCCTGGAGCGCCTCACCGACCGCGAGAAGGAACTCGAGGACAAGATCTCCAAGAGCGAGGAGATCTTCAAGCAGAAAGAGTCCCGGCTGGAAACCGATTACCAGAAAAAGGCCGAAGAGCTGCGCGCCCGCTGGGCCAGCGTGGAAGGCGAGTTGTGGCAGCTGCGCCAGGAGCAGCTGGCCAAGCAGCAGGAATTCGAGCGAGTCTACGGCGCCCGCCTGGAGGAAGAGAAGAAAAAGATCTCCGAGGAGGCCGCCCTCCAGCGCGCTTCGCTGGAGGAGACCTACAGCAACCGCGTGGAGGAGCTGCAGAAGCGCGAGCGCCAGATCAGCGACGAGCTGAAAAAGCAGGAGGCCGTGCTCAAGTGGGCCAAGGACAGCTGGCAGAAGGAAGCCGAGGAGCGCGACCGCGCCCTCAAGCACAAGGACCTGGAGATAGACAAGAAGATCCTGGAGAAGAACCAGGAGATAGACGATTACCGGGTCAAGGTCCAGCTGCTCGAGAAGCAGCTCAAGGAATTTCCCGAGGCCGTCAAGCGCCGCGACGACGACCTTTCCCGCTACAAGGACGCCATCGGCAGCCTCGAGAGCGTCATCCGCACGCTCGAGACCGAGAAGAAGAACCTGCAGGCCGACTACGAGGGCCGCCTGGCCAAGGCCACCGACGCCGTGGAGGCCGAGCGCAACCGCTTCCGCGAGATGGAGTCAGAGATCCCCAAGCGCCTGAAGATCGCCGTGGAGCACGAGCGCAACCGCTTCGCGGAGAAGCTGCAGGACATAGAGCGCGGCTACCGCGAGGACGTCACCAAGAAACAGGACGAGATAGAGTACCTGCAGCGCAACCTGCGCACTTTCGAGGAGACCATCAAGACGCTGCAGGCCGAGCGCGAGGCTTTCGCCCACAAGGTGGAGCAGCTGCAGACGCAGTACAATGTCCGCCAGGAGGAGGTCGCCTTCCGCGAGAAGCAGCTGCAGTCGGAATACGACGTGCGCCTGAAGGTGGAGATGGAGAAGCACACCGCCTCGCTGCGCTCCGAGCTGGAAACGGCCGGCCGCATCTACGAGGACAGCCTGCGCCTGAAGGTGGAGGAGATCTCCCACCTGCGCCGCGACATAGAGGACCTTTCCAAGGACAAGAATACCGCCAAGGAGCAGCTGGCCGAAGCCCGCCGGCAGGCCGAGGCGCTCTCGCAGCGCGCCGTCGCCGAGCAGGACGCCCTGCGCGCCCGCCTGTCGGCCGAGTTCGACCGCAAGCTGGGCGAGGAAGCCGTCGCCGCCGAGCAGCGCCGCGCCGCCGACAAGCAGAAAGCCGCCGCCGAGCTGGAAGCCCGCAGCGCCGAGCTCAAGGCCGAGGTGGCCCGCAAGGAAGACGACGTCAACGCCCTGCGCCTGGCCGTGCAGAAGGCGGGGGAAGACCTGCGCATGGCCCGCCAGGTGGCCGGCGAGGAACTGAAGGCCGCCGTGGCCGAGGAAAAGGCCCGCGCCGCCGCCGAGCTGGAGGACAGGCTGTCGCGCCTGACCACCACGGTCAAGCTGCGCGAGGACAAGATCACGGAACTCTCGGGCGCCCTCGAGGCCGCCCGCATAGAGCGCGAGGAACTGGTGCTGATGGAGCGCGAGCGCCTGCAGCGCGTCTACGCCGAGAAGGAAAAGGCGATGGACGAGGAGCTGGCCGCCCGCGACGCGGAACTGCTGCGCGCCCGCGACGCCGCCATCCGCGCCGCGGCCGACAAGGACGCCGCCGTGGCCGCCGCCGCCGCCGAGAGGCGCGGCCTGGAAGAGAAAATGGCCGCGCTCACGCTCCGCCTGTCCGAGGAGGAGGCTAACGCCGGGGTGAAACTGGACCTAGCGCTCAGGCGCGAAGCCGAGCGCTACGGCGAAATCATCGAGCGCAAGAACAAGGAACTCGACGCCGCCGCGCACCTGCGCCAGTCCGAAGAGGACGCCTACCGCAAGTCGCTGGCGGACTTCCGCTCCAGCCTGTCCGAAGCGCTGGGCAAGATGGAGACGCTCAAGGCCATGGCCGACGAGCGCCAGGCCCAGGTACTGGCCCTGCAGGTCGAGCTGGCGCAGGAGAAGAAACAGGCGGGCGACCAGGCCGCCTCTCTCTCGAGCCGACTGGCCGACAAGGAAAAACTTTACCGCGACCTGGTTCTCCAACACGACGACCTCAAGGAGACCTTCGAGGAAGAGGTCAAGACCGGCGAGCGCCGCTACAACGACGCGCTGCTGAAGCTGCGCGCCGCCGAGGAGCAGAAGGCCGGCCGCGACAAGCAGATAGAGTCGCTCAAGCGCGACCTGGAGCTGCTGCGCGCCGAGAACCTGCGCCGCGAGCACGAGGCTGCCGAACTGAAGTCCTCCGTGTCCAAGCAGGTGGAGAGCGAGCGCCGCGAGCTGCACGCCTCCGGCGAGCGCCGCTCGCACGAGTACGCCCAGAAGGAGAAGGCGCTGCTGGCCGAGATCTCCGCGCTGCGCGACATGATCAACGCCAAGGATATCCAGCTGGAAAAGCAGAAGGTGCAGTCCGACGAGGCCCGCAGCAGCGCCGAGCGCCTGCGCGGCGTGCTCGAGGAAGAGCGCGCCCGCTACGTGGAGAACGAGGCCGCGCTGCGCGCGGTCAAGGACGATTACGATTCCCGCCTGGCCGCGATGGCCGAGCGCGAGAAGGCCGTCTCGGCCGAGCTGGTTTCGCTGAAGCGGTCCCTGGCCGCCAGCGCCGGCGACGCCCTGGAAAGCCGCGGCGAGGCGGAGAACCTGCGCACCGGCCTGGAGCGCCTGCGGGCAGCTTTCGAGGAAGAGAAGCGGAAGCGCGCGGAGGCCGAGGCCGCGGCGCTGGACACCGGCGCCGCCCTGCGCGAGAAGACCGCCGACGCGGAAGCCCGCCGGGCCGACGTGGAGGCGCTCAAGAACGGCCTGGAGCGTCTGAAGGCCGCCTTCACGGAAGAGCGCAAGCGGCGCGCCGACGCCGAACTCATGGCCGAGAGCGCCACGATGGCCCAGCGCGAGAAGGGGGACCAGCTCTCCTCGCAGAAAGCCGAGCTGGACGGGGTACGCAACGCCGCCGACCGCCTGCGGGCTTCGCTGGAAGAAGAGAAGCGCAAACGCTTGGAGGCCGAGGCCGCCGCCGAAACCGCGCGCCACGCCCTCGCCGAAAAGTCCGACGAGGCCGGCAGCCGCCGCTCCGAGATCGAGGCCCTGCGGCACGCCATCGAGCGCCTGAAGAGCGCCTTCGAGGACGAGCGCTCCAAGCGCGTGGAGAGCGAACTGCTGGCCCAGACGGCCAACTCCGCCCTGCGCGAGAAGCAGGAGGAGTTCCTGCGCACCCAGAAGCTCGTTGAACAGCTCAAGGACAAGCTCCGCCTATGGAAGAGCAAGTAAGCAGCCATATCAGCGACCTCGAAGGGCTCAATACCGAGCTCGAGGGCTTCCTCTCCGACCTGCACGGCCGGGAGGAGTCTCTGTCCTCCCGCATCAAGGGCCTGGAGGAGGAACTCTCCGCGGTGCGCAACTCCGCGGCTTCCCGCCTGGAGCTGTACGCCCAGAAGGAAGCTTCCATCTCCGCGGCGCTCGAGGAGCTGCGCGGCGCCCTCACCCGCGAAAGTTCCAAGACCATTTCCCTCACCTCGGAGCGCGACGACCTGCAGCGCAAGCTTGACGCCGCCTCCCGCCGCCTCGGCGAGACCGCTTCCGAGCTCGAGAACCTGAAGGCCGCTGCGGCCTCCTCCTCCGAAAAAGCCGCCGCGATCTCCGCCGAGAAGGAGCAGCTGATAGCCTCCGCCCGCGCCTCGCTCAAGGCCAGGGAAGAGGAAGCCGGGCGCCTGCTGCGCTCGCTGGACGAGTTGAAGGCCGACCTCGCGCTCGAGCGGGCCAACGTGAAGGACCGCGAGGCGCAGCTGCAGAACTCCGCCCGCCTGCGCGAGGCAGTGGAAAAGAAGCTCGACCTGGCCGCGCAGGAGAACGCGCGCTCCGAGGAAGGCTTCCTGCTCAAGATCGAGCTGGTGAAGAAAGAAATGCGCGACCAGGCTAAACGCGCCGACGACCTGGAACGCAAGCTCTCCGCCGCCGGGGCCAGGCTGGAAGACGCGCTGGCCGAGACGGCCAAGCGGGAAAAGACGGTCGCCGAGACCGCCGCCGCGCTGGCCGAAAAGGAAACCCAGCTGCGCGACGCCAACCACAAGCTCAAGGACCTTACCAAGGAGTTCGCCGAGATCAAGAGCGGCGCCCTGCACGAGAGCGCCGCCCGCGCCCGCGAGGCCGCGGCCGCCATGGCCGCGCGCGTGGAGGAGCTGGAGAATTCGCTCGAGCAGAACGCCCTCCGCCACACGGAAAAATTCCGGGCGGTGCAGGCGGAACTGGTCGCCGTGCGGGCCGACCTGCGCGCTCGGGAAGAGGAAGCTTCCTCCCTGCGCTCGCGCGAAGAAACGATTTCGAAGGAGCTCGGCGACGCCGAGGAGAAGTGGAAGTTCTCCACCGCCCAGCTCAATAACGCCGCCTCCAGGCTGCGCAACGCCGAGAACGAGCTGGAGATCCTCCAGGGCCGCCTCAGGTCCGTGGAGGAGGAGCGCGACAAGTTCCGCGCCGCCGCCATCAAGGCCGAGACCGCCGCCTCGTCCATGGCCGCCAGGGAAGCCAAGGTCCGCGACGGCGAGGCCGCCGGGCTGGTGGCCGCGCTCGAAGAGCAATCGGCCAAGTACACCGACCTGCTGCGCCGCTATGACGACCTGGTGCTCCAGCGGGAGGCCTCTTCGCACGAGAAGGCGGGCCTGCGGGCCGAAGCCGACTCGCTGCGCGCCGCGCTGAAGGCGGCGCAGGACGCCCTGGACGCCGGGACGGGGGAAAAACTGGGCGAGCATTCCAACTACGTGGAGCGGGTGCGTGCGCTGGAGCTAGGCCTGAAGAAGAAAGATTTCGAGCTGCAGGAGGCCCTCTCCGCCGCGGCGGCCGCCGCCCGCGAGACCGAGGAGCTGCGCGCCGAGCTGGAGGAGAAGGAATACTCCGCCGCCGGCGCGGCCGAGGCCGAGAAGGCGCGCTACGCCGTGCTCTCCGAGAAGATGCACAACGCCGAGAGCCTGCTCAAGAAAAAGGAATTCGAACTGGAAGAGGCTCGCGCCGCCCTCTCCGGCCTGGAGGACGAGTGCCTGCTGCTGCGCCGCAGCCGCGCCGACCTGGGCGAGAAGTTCTCCCGCGAGATCCAGGCCGAGAACGAGCTGCTCAAGGAATCCCAGGCGCGCATAGTGGAGCGCGAGGCGGTCATCTCCCGCCTCTCCTCTACCGAGGAGGCGCTCAAGAAGGAAGCCGAGGCCCTCAGGAAGGAAAAACAGCAGCTGCTGGCGCAGGTACGCCGGAAGGCCTCCGAAAAAGGCCAGTCCAGGGTTACCGAGGCCGAGCGGATGCTCGCCGAGAAAGAGAGCAGCCTGCAGAAGCTGGGCGCCGAACTGGAGCGCACCCGCGCCGAGAAAGCCGAACTGCAGGGCAGGGAGAAGGGGCTGCGCGAGGAACTCAAGGCCAAGCCCTACCGCGCCATGCTGCGCGAAGCCGAGGAGAAACTCCTGATCAAGGAGAAGATGCTGGCCGACATGAATTCGCGCATGAAGCGCATCGGCAAGGATTTCGAGGAACTCAAGACGCGCGGCCAGAGCGCGGGGGCGCCCGGCTACATGCCCGACTTCGAGGAGCTGGTGGCCGGCGTGGCGCACCAGATCGCCAATTCCATCAGCATCATCCGCAGCCACGCGGAGTTCTGCGCCGAGGCCCCCGACGCCGAGGGCGCCAGGGAATCTCTCGACGTGATCGTGCGCAACATCGTCAACCTGCAGAAGAAGATAGATATCATCATGAGTTTCTCGCGGCCCGTCATCCCGCAGCGCTCGCCCGAGCGCCTGCGCGCGGTGGCGGAGGAAATCATAGACGGCTTGCGCGCGGCGGGCAAGCTGGAGAAGATAAGCGTGCGGCTGAAGGGCGGCGAAAAAATGAAGCCGCTCAGCATGGACCGCGTGCGCTTCGCCTCCGCGGCCGAGCAACTGCTGCTCAACGCGGCCGAGGCCATGCCCGGCGGCGGCGAGATCACCGTCTCCATCTCCGGCGCCGGCGGCAGGCAGCGCCTGGAAGTCGCCGATAACGGGCCCGGCATAGAGAAAAAGAACCTGGGCTCCGCTTTCCACCCGTTCTTTACCACCAAGCCGGGCAAGATGGGCCTGGGCCTCACGCTGGCGCGCAACGTGGCCAGGGCTCACGGCGGCTCGCTGGAGCTGAATTCAGGGCCGGACGGCGTGCGCGCGGTGCTGGAGCTGCCGGAAGTTTCTTGATAAGGGAACTATGTCACGAATTCTTATTGTCGACGACGAACCTGACATGCGCCTGGCGGTGCGCAACGTCCTCAAGCTGCGCGGCTACGAGATCGCCGAGGCCGGCGACGGCCCCGCGGCGCTGGCCATAGCCAGGGAAAGCCGGCCCGACCTGGTGCTGCTGGACATGCGCCTGCCCGGCATGGACGGCATTGAAGTGCTGGAAGGCCTGAAGAAGATCGACGACACCGTGCCCGTGGTGATGATCACCGGCTACGGGCATATCCAGTCGGCCGTGGACGTGATGAAGCTGGGCGCCAGCGAGTACCTGCAGAAACCTTTCGAGAACGCGCAGTTGGTTGAGACCGTGAAGCGTTTCGTTCAGGGCCCCGCCAGGCGCCCCGCCCCGAAACCGCAGCCGCGGCCCGAGCCCGCGCCCCGGCCCGCCGCCGCCCCCGTACCGGCGCCCGCGCCGCCCGCCGCGAAGAAGAGCTTGTTCTACCCGCTGGCCGCCGCCCTGGCCGTGCTGCTGGCGGCTTTCGGCGTCTACCGCCTGGCTTCCGGCAGCCTCAACGATTATTACCGCGAATATCCCGGAGCGCCCGCCAATATCTCCGCGCTGGTCTGGTCCGGCGGCAAGCTCTTCGCCGGCGACTGGCTGGCGCAGTCCGTGTACCTTTATTCGGCCGGCGAGGACGGCCTGCGGCAGGAGCAGGCTTTCCCGCTGGACAAGACGCACATCAGCGGCCTCGCGGCGGCGGGGGACGTGCTTTACGTGGCCGACTCCTGGCGCAAGGTGATAGAGGCGCGCCGCCTCGCCCCCGGCCTGCCGCTCATCGCCTCTTTCCCGGCGCCCGGCAAGGTCAGCGCCCTGTTCTACGACGGGGAATATCTCTGGACCTGCGACAGCTCCGGCAACGCCGTGCTGCGCCGCCCGGATTCGGAACTGACGCCCGCGGTGTCCTTCAGGCTGCCCGAGAAGCCCGACCAGATCTTCAAGGACAAGGACTACCTGTGGACGGCCGTGTCCTCCACCGGCAAGGTCTACCGCCACAAGCTCGACGACAGCCTCTCGCTGGACGCGGTCTTCACGCTGAAGACCGCCAGGCCCGGTTATCCGCTTTCAGCTTTCGCCTGGCGCGAGGGCCGGTTCTGGTTCGCCCGCGACGGCCTGGGCGTGGTATTCGAGGCCGGCAAAGGCGAGCTCGTGAAGCAGGCCGAATAACCGCGGCGCGGTAAAGGCAATAAAAAACCCCGCCGCGGCGGGGTTTTTTATTTGTGCGTGAGGCTGTTAGTCTATGAGGTCGGTGGTGCAGTTGGCCGCGCCCGCGCCGCCGCAGGTCATGCCGCCGGTGAGGCCGTTATAGATGATGGAGTAACCGCCGCCGTACCTGGCCGCTACGGCCGGGGGAGAGGTCCTGGTGGCGGTGATGGTGTAGGAGGTGCCGGCGATGGCCATCGTGAAGGAGTAATACTTCATCGGGCAGGCCGCGGCCGAGGTGCAGTCGCCGCCGTTCTTGTCCTTCAGGGTGATGTCCATGGTGCCGAAGTTGTTGGTGTACACGCCGTTGCGGGCGAGCACGCGCTCCTGGGCGGCCCGGATGCTGGTGAAGATGTTCTGGGCTTCGGAGACGCGGGACTTCTCGACGACCTTGAAGTACTGCGGGATGGCGATGGAAGCCAGGATGCCTATGATGAGCACCACGACGAGCAGCTCTATCAGCGTGAAACCTTTCTTGACGTTCTTCATGATTTGTTTTTTTATTCCTTTGACCGGGGCACTGCCCGGTCCGCTTAATTCGAAAAAAGTATATCAAAACCCCCGTCGGGGCGCAATACCGGTATAACCCGCCCCCGCCGGGCCAATAAAAAACCCCGCCGGAGCGGGGTTCTTTATACCGGGCCTGCCGCTTATTCTATGAGGTCGGTGGTGCAGTTGGCCGCGCCCGCGCCGCCGCAGGTCATGCTGCCGGTGAGGCCGTTGTAGATGATGGAGTAGCCGCCGCCGTACCTGGCCGCTACGGCCGGGGGGGTGGTCCTGGTGGCGGTGATGGTGTAAGAGGTGCCGGCGATGGCCATCGTGAAGGAGTAATACTTCATCGGGCAGGCCGCGGCCGTGGAGCAGTCGCCGCCGTTCTTGTCCTTCAGGGTGATGTCGATGGCGCCGAAGCTGGTGGTGTACACGCCGTTGCGGGCGAGGGCGCGTTCCTGGGCGGCCCGGATGCTGGTGAAAATGTTCTGGGCTTCGGAGACGCGGGACTTCTCGACGACCTTGAAGTACTGCGGGATGGCGATGGAGGCCAGGATGCCTATGATGAGCACCACGACGAGCAGCTCTATCAGCGTGAAACCTTTCTTGACGTTCTTCATAATGATTGTTTTCCCCTTTTGATCTTGCGTTCTCAAACCCAAACTGACTTCCGAAAGTATACAAATATGCCGCACCCCGCGCAATACGGAGTGGTGCGCCCGGCGCGATTCGAACGCGCGGCCACCCGCTTAAAAGGCGGATGCTCTACCACTGAGCTACGGGCGCAAAACTCCTTACCGCTTTTTAATTATACAAAAAAAGCCCGGCGAAACAAGAACCCTGTGGCGCGGCTTTGTTTACGGGAGCGACTTTAGCATATAATATACGCCATGGCGGCGAAGAGAAAATTTAAAGTACGCGTGCGCGGCAAGGTGCGAAATCAGCTGCTGCGCCGCGGCGGCGTAGCCGCCGGCGTTACCGCCGGCCTGCTGGCCGCGGCCTGGCTGGCGGGCTACGCGATGAAGAGCTCCAGGACTTTCCTCGAGAGCCGCCTGCAGTTCAGGCCCGAGGCCGTGGACGTGGCCTGCGCTTCCGCCGAGGCGCTGGGCTCGATCAGGGAGCTGGCCTCCTCCGCCGTGAAAAAACCTCTCAGCTCCGGCCGCGCCGCCGAACTGGCCGCCGAGATCAGGCGCCGGCATCCCGGGCTCGCGTCGGTCAGCGTCTCCAGGAATTTCCTCACCCGCAAGGCCTCCATCGAAGCCGAACCTGAAGTTGTCGTGGCGCAGGTCCTCGCCGACGGGGCGACGGCTTACCTCGGCGTTACCGGACGCCTCATGACAGAGAACCTTTCCGGCGCCGGCGAGGCGCCTTTTGCGGTGGAACTGCGCGGCGCCCCGGGCGCGGCGCCGGAGCTGGCGGCCTTCCTGGCGGAGCTCAAGCCGCTGGCCGGACTTTTTTACGCGGAGCCGGCCCGGCTCGCCTGCGACGGCCCCGGCCGGGACTGCACCCTCTGGCTGCGCGACGGTTCCGCGGCCCTCTGGGGAAGATTTGAATTCACGCGTTTAAAAATATTAAGATTGAACGAAGTCATGAAGGACGCCCTGACCAAATCCGGGGGCCCGCTGCGCGCGGACCTGCGGAGCTTCGGGGAAGGAAAAATTTTCGTTTCCGCATTAAAACAGGCGGCCCCGTCCAAGCGGACAAAGGCCGCCGGCGCCTATCGGTAAGACGGTTTCTGTCGGGAGCATCATATGGGAAAATCCGAGATCATCGCCGGGCTTGACATGGGGTCGGGCCGGGTAACCTGCATAATAGCCGAGCGCGACGACGAGCACAACAAGCTCCGCGTCCTCGCCGGGGCCAGCGTGCCCTGCCGCGGGCTCAAGGGCGGCGTCGTGGTGAACATCGAGGAGGCCGCCAGCGCCGTGGAGCGCGTGATGGACGCCGCCGAGGGCAAGGCCAACGAGGTGGTGGGAGAGGTGTATCTCGGCGTGCGCGGCGCGCACATCCAGGCCTTCGACAGCAAGGGCGCCTACAACATCGCCCGCACCGACAAGGAGATCACCAGCGAGGACGTGGCCAACGTCATCGAGACCGCCAAGGCTTTCCAGCTTTCCCCGGACCGCGAGATCCTGCACGTGATCCCGCAGGGCTTCTCCCTCGACCGCCAGCGCGGCGTGCCCAACCCGATAGGCATGGAGGGCTCGCTGCTCGAGGTCGGGGTGCACATCATCACCGCCTCCAGCCCCGCCATCAACAACCTGGTCAAGTCCGTCTCCAAGGGCGGCTTCCGCGTGGTGGCCCCCATCTACACGCTGCTCGCCGTCGGCGAGCTCGTGGTCTCCGAGGAGGAGAAGGAGCTGGGCTGCCTGCTGATAGACGCGGGCGGCCAGACCACCTCGATCGCGATCTACTCCGAGGGCGGTATCCATTTCTCGCGCGAGATCCCGATAGGCGGCGACAGCATCACCCGCGACATCGCCTACGGCCTGGGCACCAAGATCGATTCCGCCCAGGAGATCAAGGAAAAGTTCGGGGCGGTGCTCTCCAAGATCATCGAGGACGACAAGCCGATCGTCATCACCAAGCTCGACGGCCGCACCAAGAAGGAAGTGAAGCCCCGCGAGCTGCTCGATTTCATCCAGCCCCGCGCCGAGGAGATCTTCGAGAAGATCAGCCAGTCGGTGCAGACCTCCAGTTACCCGGACCTCCCGGGCGGCGCCATCCTCACCGGCGGCGGCGCGCTGATGCGCGGCATGCCCGAGGCGGCCGAGGTGATGCTGGACCTCAACCAGTCCCGCCTGGGCCTGCCGGCCCAGGAGATCCTGCAATGCCCCGAGGAGTACATGACGCAGGCCTACACCGGCGCGCTGGCGCTGGTCTGCTACCCTTATTTGAAGAACTGGACCGCCGACGTCTCCGCCCCGGCCCGGAACGGCTCGATGGAGAAAAAATTCTGGCGCTGGCTCAAGGACATGTTCTAAACCGGCGGTCCCCTTATGTCTGAAAACAGGATACGCTATAACGACGATTTCCACGACCGCGAGGCCGTGATCAAGGTGATCGGGGTCGGCGGCGGCGGCGGCAACGCCGTCAACCGCATGGTCGAGGCCGAGATCCGCCTCGTCGACTTCGTAGCCATCAATACCGACGCGCAGGACCTGCGCCGCAGCAAGGCCCCCAACCGCATCCAGATCGGGGAAAACCTGACCAAGGGCCTCGGCGTGGGCGGGGACCCCTCCAGGGGAGCCGCCGCGGCCAAGGAATCCGCGGAACTGCTGCGCGAGGCCGTCTCCGACGCGGACCTGATCTTCGTGACGGCCGGCATGGGCGGCGGCACCGGCACCGGCGCGGCGCCGGTGGTGGCGCAGACGGCCAAGGAGACCAACCAGAACGCGCTGGTCATCGGCGTGGTCACGCGGCCGTTCTCGTTCGAGGGCAAGGCCCGCGCCGACCAGGCCGCCGCCGGCATCGCCGAGCTGCGCAAGAACGCCGACTGCCTGCTCGTCATCCCCAACGACCATATCCTCAGCGAGGTGGACCGCAGCACCAGCACCGAGGACGCCTACCTGAAGGCCGACGACGTGCTGCGCCAGGCCATCCAGGGCATTTCCGACGTGATCACCAGCGCGGGCGCGATCAACGTGGATTTCATGGACGTGCGGCGCATCATGAGCAAGTCCGGCGAGGCCCTGATCGGCATCGGCCGCGCCACCGGCGACGCCCGCCACATAGAGGCCGCCAAGCAGGCCATCCATTCCCCGATGCTCGAGAGCGCCGTGATCGACGGCGCCAAGGGTATCCTGGTCAATTTTACCGCCTCGCGCGAGATCCGCATGGTGGAAGTGCACGAGGCGATGGAGTATATCAGCAAGAACGCCAACCCGGAAGCCATCGTGAAGTACGGCCAGGCTTTCGACGACACACTGGGCGACGAGCTGAAGATCACCGTGATCGCCACGGGCTTCACCGCCAAGCGCAACGACCTGGCCGGCGAGCTACAGCGCCGCAAGGCGCTGGACCGCTCCGGCAAGCCGCGCCGGCTCGACGGCGGCGACTACCAGCCGGAGCCGGCCGCGCTGGCCTCCTCGGGCGAAGACCTGGACAAGCCGGCCTACCTGCGCCGCACGCGGTCGCGCAGGCTGGACTGACGGGACGGGGGGGGGAACCTATATGGCCATAGATCTCAAACTGCTGCTGAAAGTGATGGTGCAGAACAAGGCTTCGGACACGCATATCCGGGGCGACTCTCAGGTCTTCCTGCGCATCCACGGCGCCATCACGCCCATCAATTCCTCCAACATGACCGAGGCCGAAGTGCAGGCCATGATCGCGCCCATGATGACGCCGCGCCTGAAGAAGATCTTCGAGGAAAAGCACGAGTGCGACTTCTCCCACGAGGGAGGCGAGCTGGGCCGCTTCCGCTTCAACGTGTTCCTGCACAAGGGCAAGACCGGCGTGGCCATCCGCCACATCCCGCTCAAGATCCCCACTTTCGACGAGCTGCGCATTCCCCAGGAGTCCATCAAGAAGATCCTCACCAATGAGCGCGGCCTGGTGCTGGTCACCGGCATCACCGGCTCGGGCAAAACTTCCACGCTGGCCGCGATGATCGAGTACCTCAACTCCACCTGGGACGCGCACATCATCACCATCGAGGACCCGATCGAGTTCTCGTTCACCGAGAAGAAATGCATCATCAGCCAGCGCGAGCTGGGCTCGGACACTACGAGCTTCGTGGACGCGCTGCGCGCGGCCATGCGCCAGGACCCGGACATCATCCTCGTCGGCGAAATGCGCGACCTGGAGACGGTCTCGGCCGCCATCACCGCCGCGGAGACCGGCCACCTGGTGTTCGGCACGCTGCACACCATGAACGCCGTGCAGACCATCTCGCGCATCATCGACCTCTTCCCGCCGCACCAGCAGACCCAGGTGCGCATGCAGCTCTCGGAGAGCCTGCGCGGCATCGTCTCGCAGCGCCTGCTGCCCTGCACCAAGGGCGGCCGCCTGCCGGCCGTGGAGATCATGACCAACACGCCGCACATCAAAAAGATGATCTCGGACAACACTCTCGACGCCATTACGCAGGCCATCGCCAAGGGCGGCTTCTACGGCATGCAGACCTTCAACCAGTCGCTGGTGAAGATGCATAAGGACGGCATGGCCAAACTCGAGGACATACTGCAGGCGGCGTCCAATCCCGACGACGTGCTGCTGGCGGTGAAGGGCATCGAGCAGGATATCCAGACCAAGCATTAAGCGCGGGGCGGCCCGGGGCTTATTCGATCGGAGGCAACATGTTCGCTGAAGGCTACATCGGCATCGCGGGGATCATAGGCGTGGGCAAGTCCACGCTCACCATGGAACTGGCCAAGGCGCTCAATTTCGAGCCCGTGCTCGAGGAGGTGGGCGGCAACCCCTACCTGGAGCATTTCTACAAGGACATGGCGCAGTACGGCACGATCATGCAGATCTGGCTGCTCAACCACCGCTTCCGCCAGCACCGCGAGTTCGTCAGCCGCATCAGCCTCGGCAAGATCCGCGGCGTGGTGCAGGACCGCACCATCTGGGAAGACACGATCTTCGCCCGCATGCTCAACCGCCACCCCGACAAGATCATCTCGGACATGGACTACAACACCTACCTGGACCTGTTCGACAACATGGTCCTGCGCGAGATGGTGTTCCCGCAGCTGATGATCTTCCTCGACTGCCGCGTCGAGACCTCCATCGCCCGCATCAAGGCCCGCGGCCGCAACATGGAAAAAGGCATCGACCCCTCCTACCTCAAGAGCCTGCAGGAGAACTACTACGAGTTCATCGAGGAGATGGAGGACGCCGGCGTGCGCATCCTGCGCCTGAACTGGGAGAACTACCAGCCCATCAGCGAGGTGGCGCGCCTGGTGCACGAATATTCGCTCAAGCCCTCGGCCTTCACCAAGTGGGTGCGCCCGCTGCGCAAGCTCGGCATGGAGAACGAGGCCAACCTCCCCAACAAGGTGGCGGTGGCGAGGTAATGCGCCCCAACGGCCTCGTGATCGCCATCGACGGGCCCGCCGGGGTGGGGAAATCCACCGTGGGCAAGCTCGTCGCCTCGCGCCTCGGCTACCGCTTTATCAGCACCGGCAAGATGTACCGCGCGCTGGCGTGGAAGGCGCTGGAGCTGGGCGTCAGCCTGGAGGACGACAGCGCCCTCGTCGGGCTAGCCCGCGCCGCGAAGTGGGCTTTTCCGAAAGGCGCCGGCCCCGAGGCCGACGTCTCGCTGGACGGGCGCGTGCTCTCGCTGGAGCTCGCCGAGGAGAGCGTCAGCCGCGCCTCTTCGGCCATCGCCAGGTTCGCCGGCGTGCGGCTGTTCATGAAGGACATGCAGCGCCAGGCCGGGCTCGACGGCGGGGTGGTGATGGAGGGCCGCGACATCGGCACCAACGTCTTTCCCGATGCCGAGCTGAAGGTGTACCTGGACGCCTCCCCGGAGGCCAGGGCCCGCCGCCGCGAGGGCCAGCTGAAGCAGCAGGGCCTGCCGGCGAATTACGCCGAGATACTCGATTTCATCATCAAGCGCGACGCGCAGGATTCCGGACGCGAGAACAACCCGCTGAAGAAGGCGGACGACGCCCATTACCTGGATTCCACCGCGATGCCGCGCGAAAAGGTCGTGGACGCCATAGTGGCCCTGTGCGCGGCCGCGAAAGAGTAAATGCCGGCCCAACCCCATATAGAGAGACCGCTCACGCTGCTGTTCGTCTACGGCTTTTTCCGGGTATTTTTCCGCCTGTTCAACTCGCTCAGGGTGATAGGCCGGGAGAACATCCCCGCTACGGGCCCGCTGATAGTGGCGTGCAACCACCTCTCCCTGTCGGACCCGCCCGCCCTGACCTCCGACCTCGCGCTGGTGCGCCTGCCCAACGTCATCGCCAAGAAGGAACTCTTTTCTGTCTGGCCTCTCAGCTATTTCCTGCCGCGCTGGGGGGCCATCCCGGTGGACAGGTCCCGCGCCGGGGGGGACCTGGGGGCGCTGCGCGGCTGCCTGACCGCCCTCAAGCGGGACGGCTGTCTGATCATCTTTCCCGAGGGCACCCGCGCCCAGGGCCGGGTCCTCAAGCCCAAGCCGGGGGTGGCGCTGATGGCCCACAAGTCCGGCGCCCCGGTGCTGATCGCCCGCATTTTCAACAGCGACAACTTCACAAAATTAGGTAAAATAACTATTAAGTACGGCGGACTTAAAACGTTCGTGCCCCCGGCCGACGGGGACCTGAAGGCCGCCTACGCCAGATTTTCAGAAGAAGTGATGGCCGACATCTTTTCATTAACAGAGGAGCAGTAACCCCCATGGAAACCAACCAGACCCCCAACCCCGCGGAGCAGGAGAATCCCCAGAAAGGTCCGGAGCAGGGGCACGAAGAAGAACTCTCGATGGCAGACCTGCTCAAGGCCGAGGAGCAGGTGGCCGAAAAAGTCCAGTCCCGCGGCGTGGTTTCCGTGAAAGTGGTGCAGGTCACCGCCGACCTGGTGCTCGTCGACATAGGCGAGAAGAAAGAGGGCGCGATCCCGCTGGCCGATTTCTCCGACGAGAAAGCGCCGGTGGCCGGCGACGAAGTGCAGGCCGTGCTCGAGAAGAAGGGCGGCGAGGGCCGCTACACGATGCTGTCCCACCGCCGCGCCCGCGAGCGCGCCGCCTGGGAACTGGCCAAGAAGCTCTTCGAGGCCAAGGAGCGCGTGAAGGGCAAGGTCACCGAGATCGTCAAGGGCGGCTACATCGTCGACATCTCCGGGATGCGCGCCTTCATGCCGCTGTCCCTCTCCGAGCTGGGCGGCGCCCACAAGCATTACCTGCCGCCGAACGCCAAGATCAAGTTCTACATCACCGATTTCAACGAGAAGGACCGCAAGGTCGTCGTCTCCCGCCGGCAGGTGCTCGAGGAGGACGAGAAGGTGCGCCGCGGCCAGGTGCTGGCCGAGGTGTCGCCGGGCCGCATCGTGCGCGGCGTCGTGGCCAAGGTGGCCGAGGACGCGCTGCTGGTGCGCTTCCAGGGCATAGAGGGCGCGGTTAGCCTCGAGGACCTGGCCTGGAAGAACCCGCAGGAGGCCCTGAAGGGCTACAAGCGCGGCCAGCGCGTGAAGTGCAAGATCCTCGCCGTGGACAAGGACGGGGAAAAACTCGCTTTCGGCATCAAGCAGCTGCTGCCCAACCCCGTGGACATGCTCAAGCGGCGCTTCGCCCGCTTCGACCGCGTCAAAGCCAAGGTGGTCTCGGTGGCGGCCGAGGGCGCCCTGATGAAGGTCGGCGAGCAGACCGATGGCTTCATCCGCCCCGAGGACTACGGCGCCGACGGCGCCCCCAAGGAAGGAGCGGAGCTCAACGTGGTGGTGGTCGGCATCAACTACGACAATTTCCGCCTCAACCTCTCCGTCAAGCGCGCCGAAGAAGTGGAAGACCGCAAGCGCATGGCGCAGTACCTCAAGGGCGCGCCCTCCCTCACCCTCGGCCAGATCCTCCTGGAGAACTCGGAGGACGAAGGTGAGTTATGAGCGGCGCCGCGAACTAAAAGACGCTCTCGGTAAACTCTTACACTCCTACGGAGCGCCGCTCGGCATGCTGTTGGTGATAGTGCTGGCGGCGCTCTACATTTTTATGGCGCGCGGCTCCGGCCCCCTGCCGGAGTTCCCCAGGACGGCCGGCGAATTCATGCAGTCGGCGCGCGCCGAGCGCCGCCTGGAAGAGCTCGCGGCGCGGCTGCGCGAGAACCCCGACGATATCAAAGCCCTCTCCGAGAGCGGCCGCCTCAAGTTCCAACTGGGCGCGCAGCGCTACGTGGAGGCGATAGCCGACCTGGAGCGCGCCCGCGCCCTGGGCCTGGCGGACGCCCGCTCCTTCTATTACCTCGGCGTGATGTACCAGGGCGTGGGCCTCTACGAGTTCGCGGCCCAGGAATACCGCCGCTTCCTGAACAATTTCCCCAAGGACGGCGAGGTCCGCATGCTGCTGGCCAAGCTGTATTATTCCTCCGGCGACCACGCCGGGGCGGTGCGCGAGTACGAGGGGCTGCTGCGCGACGGCAGCGAGGACCCCGTGCTGCTGGAGAATCTGGCGCTGGCCCTCTGGAAGGAAGGCCGCGACTACGCCGCCGTCCTCGCCCGGCTGCGCGGCCTGGGCGCCGACGGAGCCTTCCTGGCCGATTACGCCGAAGGCCGCATCCGCTACGAGTCCAAAGATCACGCCGGCGCCCTGGCGCCCCTGGCCCGCGCCGCGGGCTCGGCCCCGGCCGCCGGCTCCTTCGCCGATCTGCCCGCGCTGTTCTGGATGACGGCCGACAGCGCCTACCGCGGCAAGGACGAGGGCGCCGCGCACGGCTGGCTGCTGGAACTGCTCAGGGTTTCACCGGCTCACGAAGAAGGCAAGCGCCTGCTGGCGAAGATAGAGAAAGCCCGCGCCGAAGCCGCCAAGGCGGCCCAGAAAGCCGCGGCGGCAGCGGCCAGGAAGAAGAAGTGACCCGTCCGGGGACTACCGTCCGATGCGAATCCACGAGAGACTGAGAACCCTGGCCGCCGCCCTCCTGCTGGCGGCCGCCGCCGCGGCCCCGCTGGCCGCCATGGACCAGAACCAGGTCATCATCCGGGACTTCGCCTGGCAGGTCTACTCTACCGAGCATTTCGACATTCACTACTATAACGGGTCCGAGCCCTGGGTGGCCTACGCCTCCGGCGTGCTGGAAGACGCCTACCGGCGCGAAGCCGCCGACCTTAATCCTGAGCTCTCCAAGCGCATTCCGTTTTTTCTGTACGGCAGCATCAACGACATGCAGCAGTCGGGCATCGCCGCCGTGGGCGACGGCGTGGGCGGCCTTACCGAGCCCTACAAGGACCGCTTTATGGTCTGGGCCGACGGCTCCAAGGGCTGGCTGAAGGACGTCATAGATCATGAGTTCGCCCACGAGGTGCAGTTCAGCATCCTGATAGACGGCTTCTGGAAAAGCGCCCGTATCCTGAAAACCTACATCTATCCCCTGTGGATGATGGAGGGCATAGCGGAGCAGCAGACCGGTCTTAGCGATTACGCATTAGAGAAACTTTACGTGCGCGACGCGGTGCTCTCCGGCGCCCTGATCCCGCTGTCGCGGCTCAACCAGTTCGCCCACCTCAAGCCCCACCAGACCACGCTGGCCTACAAGACAGGCGCCCACGCCATGCGCTTCCTCTCCGAGCAGTACGGCGCCGACAAACCCCGCCGCATGCTGGAGCTGTTCCGCACGCGCTACGAGGCCGGCACCGTGCTGGGCCCCCTGATCGGGGCGGACCTGCAGACCTTTGAAAAAAAATTCGCCGAATATCTGGAGCTTAAATATTTCTCCGAGGTGAAAGACGAGCGCCTGCAGGAACCGCACCATTACGGCGAGCGCCTGACGCGCGGCAGCGACAATATCCCGGAATTCAACGTCAGCCCGGCCCTGTCTCCCGACGGGAAAAAGCTGGCCTTTCTGTCCACCCGCGGCGGCCACCCCGCCGAAGTACGCGTGCGGGACCTGGCCACCGGCCGCGAGAAAAAACTGACCGGCCTGGCCGCCGGCGCGGAGAATATCCCCTACGGCCGCTTCACCAAGCCGCTGCGCTCGCTGGCCTGGTCGCCCGACGGCAAATACCTGGCCTTCACCGGCCAGAAGAACCACCGTGAATACCTCTTCCTCTACGACGAGCGCGCCGGGAAAGTCGCGCGCGCCCGCGTGGCCGGGCTCACCGAGGCGCGCCAGCCGGCCTTCTCGCCCGACGGGAAAAAAGTGGCCTTCATCGGCATGCGGGGCGGCTATAACGACATCTACGAACTGCCCGCGGCGGCCATCGCCGCCGGGGGTGAGATCCCGCTGGCCGAGGCCGCGCGCCTGACCGCCAGCGCCCAGGACGAGGCCTCGCCCGTCTATTCACCCGACGGCGGCTCGCTGGCCTACTCCTGCGAGGTGGACGGCTCCAGCGGGCCGGTGCGCGCCCTCTGCCTGCTGCGCCCCGGTTCGGATCCGGAGGAGACCCGTTTCCCCGGCGGCAGCGTCTACGACCCGGTCTATGCGGCCGACGGTTCAGGGATCTATTTCGTCTCCGACGCCGGCTACGATTTCGAACTTTACCGGCGCGAGAATTCCGGCGAGGTCCGCCGCCTAACGCGCACCATGGGCGGCATCTTCACGCCGGCGGTTTCGGGGGATAAGGTGTATTTTTCGGCTTTCAGGCGCGGCGGCATGGACGTCTACGCCGGCGCGCCGGAACATTTCCTTTACGAGTCCGCGGCCCCCGCCCCGGCGGAGGGGGGAGCTTTCGCGGTGCGGCCCTCCACCGGCGCGTTCCTGCCGTACCGCTTTAAGGCCTCTACGGACCTGTTCTTCCCGGCTTTCATGTTCTCCTCGCCCGGCGGCCTGTTCTGGATGAACTACTGGCAGGCGTCCGACATGCTGGGCCGCCACAACCTGGGCATGTTCCTCAACTACAATTCCGGCGCCGATTATCTGAGCCTGCAGACCAGCTATTCCTACGTGCGCCGCCGCATGCCGCTGTTCCTGCAGACCACGCTGCTCAGTTACGACGGGGCGTCCACCGCCGACGACTTCGAGTATAACCGCGACTATGTCCGCCACGCCGCCGGTACGGCCTGGCCCTTCGACCGCTACAACCGCCTGGAGGCCTTCGTCGTTTCCAAGAACGAGCGCAACGTCTACCCCGACATAGACTACACCGAGCGCCTGCGCACGCGCTCGCTGCAGGCCTCCTACATCCGCGACACCATCGACGGGCTGTACCTGACGGCGGTGCGCGGCTCGCGCACCGAGCTTTCCTGGCTCACCGCGGTCGAGCGGCACGGCGGCAACATGAAGTACGACGTCTTCCTGCTGCAGTACCTTAAATATTTCCCGCTCTCAAAGCGCGCGGCCTTCGTCAACCGCTTCCTGGCTGGCCGCAGCGTGGGGCGCGACAGGCGCTATTTCGGCTTCGGCGGGCTGGGGGGGATACGCGGCTTTTCGTCCACCTCCGACCGCTACGAGAAGCCCGGCGTCATCATGAACAACGCCGAGCTGCGGGTGCCGCTGGTTAAGGACATGAACTATTACATGTGGTACATGTTCCCGGATTTCTATTTCAAGGGCATCTACGGCAAGCTGTTCGCCGACACCGCCTACGGCTGGGACGCGGCCCGGGAGTTCGGCCGCGCCGGCGCCTCCGGGCCGGAGACCTCCGTGGGCGCGGGCGTGAACGTGCACACCTTCGTGCTGCAGGCCTTCCAGCTGGTGCTCAGTTTCGACTACGCCGTACGCACGTCCGACGGCGGCAAGATCTTCTATTTCTACCTGGGGCCGCTATTCTAACCGCGGCCGGGCCGCGGGTGTTTTATGCTAAAATTCAGAGGTATGAAGACCATGAAAATAGTATCCGTGTTAGCCGTTTTTATCCTCGCGCAGGCGCTGACGCTGGGCGCTCAGACTACGACGCCCAAGCCGGCAGCGAAGAAGCCCGCCGCCAAGGCGGCCGCGAAGAAACCCGCCGCCAAGCCAGCCGCTAAACCCGCGCCTAAGCCCGCGGCCCCCGCGGCACAGCCCGCCGCTAAGCCTGCGTCCCAGCAGGACAATTTCGAGGCCGCGGCGGCCAAGCTTAAGTCGAACGACGTCTCCGAGCGCCGCCAGGGCGCCGAGATGATAGCCCAGAGCCGCAATGCCAAGGGCGCGCCGGCGCTGATGGCTGCCCTCGAGGACGAATCCCCGGCGGTAAGACAGGCCGCCGCCGACGCGCTGGGCCTGCTGACCTGGCGCGAGGCTTCCCCGAAACTTGCCCTGCTGCTGGCCGAGGATAAGGACCCGGCGGTGCGGCAGCAGGCCGCCATCTCGCTGTCCTACATTATGGACCAGGCCTCCGGCCCTGCCCTGGTTAAAGCGCTGAAGGACAGCGAGCCTTCGGTCGCCTACTCTGCCCTGCACACGCTCTCCGTGCTCAAGTACGCTCCCGCCGAGGAGCAGATAGCCGGCCTGCTCGGTTCCAAGGACGCCAACATGCGCCGCGGCGCCATAGCCGCGCTGGGCAACCTCAAAGCTGCCAAATCCGGCGCGGCCATCGTTTCAGCGCTGTCCGACGAGGACCGCTTTGTGAGGACCGAGGCTATAAAGGCCATAGGCAATATCCCTTACGAAGCGGGCGCGCCTGAGCTGGTAAAGCTTCTGGATAAGGAGCAGCAGCCCGCCGTGCGCGTGGAAGCGGCCCTGGCGCTCTCCAAGATGGGCAGGAACGACGGTCTGCTTACGGCTTACGAGTTCCTCAGGGCCCCGGAGCTGAGCGTCAGGAGCCAGTCCCTGACGGTGTTGGCCTCGGTAGGCGACTCGCGCAGCCTGCAGCTCATAGAGGAAATGATCGCAGCCGATCCCGATTCAGCCGACAAGGGCATGCTGGAATATGCCCGCCAGCGCCTGCAGGCCCGCCTGAAGACGGCCACGAAGTAATTTATCCTTCTCCGGCGGGCGCGGGCCCGCCCGGCCCCCGGATGGCAAAGAAAAAAGACCGCAAACACTGCGCCGAGCCGCCTGTAAAGTCTCAGGAGGCCGGCGCGGCGCCTTTTTCGGCCGGCGGGGAGGGGGAGAGCCGCGGTGCGGGCCGCTGGCTGTGGATCTCCGCCGTATTTTTGATAATTTCAGGCTATGCCCTGCTGCATAAGGTGGATCCGGGGGGGAGAAACGCCTGGGCCATAGTCTCGCCAGCCTGTCTGCTGGCCGGCTACCTGCTGATCATCCCCGCCATACTGGTAACTTACCGCGATTCCCGCTAAAAACCGCTTTAATTGCCTTTTTAGCCTCTCCGCCCCTTTACAGGGGCTATTTTTTTGCTAATTTGCCTCTCATTGTCTTTTTTTACCGATAACTCCGGCTGTTAACCTGGCTCTTTTCCTGTTATTCCCCACCACAGAGCCGGGCCGCTAAAAGCTGCTGCGTTATTTCCGCCTCTCGCTGTTCTCCTGAATCCCCCTCGTGGTATTTCCAGTTTGCCCGACCGCGGCCTCTTGGCGTCATTTTTGGGCCTGAAATGCTCTTCATGGTATTTTCAGGGTATATCGTTTTTGTCGTATTTTGGCTGCTTTTATGGCTTTCTGGCCCCTCTCCCTCTTCATGGTATTTATAAATAGCCTAAAATCAGCCTGATTTTTGCCTGTTTTTTGGCCTCTGAGGGGGGTGGATCCTCATGGTATTCTGGCTTGGGGGGGCCTTTTGGGGGCTTTTGGGGGGTAATCCAGGGTGTTTGCCAGCCCTGGCCCCAGGCCCGGCTTTAGGGTTTTGCAAAAGTTGGCAACTTTTTAAAATTTTGCGCGGCCGCTTTTTTGTGCTCTTGATGGTGTTCCTGACCTGTCCCGGATTATGGCAAATTCTGATCTTCCTGGTTTCGCGTTTCTGAAAATTTGGCAAAATTCTGGAATTTTGAAAATTTAAAAAACGGCCGCCGGCTGGTTTCCGGCGGGAAAAAGTCTGCTATTAATAAAATACTATAAATGATATTGGAATATTAAAACTAATCCTTGTAAAACAAGCACTATTTGGTAAATGTTGATTTGGGTTGTTGGAGTGAGGCCTGTTCTCGGTGGGATATATAAGTTGACATAATATATCTTATCGTAAGTTATGGATAAGCCAAGGAGAGAGGCCTGTTCTCCTGGTGTTTTGCGGCTGTTTTGGCTGTTTCGAACTGGTTGGCCGCGATCCTGGCTGGCGGGTCGCGGTGGTTGGTTGTTCTGCTTGGTCTGGGTCGATTTTCCCGTTTGACGGCTTAGCTCAGCTTGCGGGCTTCCAGCCAGGCGGCTTCCAGGCCCTTGTCGGTTATGTGGTAGGTCCTGTTTCGCTTGGTGCCGGAGGCCTTGATCAGGCCTTCTTTTATGGCTTTGGTGAGTATGCGGTCCAGCCTGTCCGGGGCATAACCGGAGGCTTTTACGGCTTTGGACAGGGTGATGGCGCCCAGCTCCCGGCTGCCTTTCAGGTTGCTTTCCGCGGCTAGTAATAGGAGGGCGGCCTCTCCTGCTTTGAGGCCTAAATGCTTGTTTTTCAGGGTTAAAAGGTCGTTTCTGGTCTCTGTGAGGGCTGCCCAGTCCGGGTCTTCCAGGGCTTTCATGGTGCTTTTGGCCTGTTCCTGGGGTGCCGCCGGGCTCTGAATGCCCTTCAGGAAGCCTTCTTTTTCGGTTAAAATGAATTCGGCCGGGCCTTCGGCTTCGAATTCTGCCCCTGAAGGGTGCTTGATCCTGAGCTTGTAGTTCATATATTGGCTCTCGGCGGCGGTTATTTGGCTGCGTCGCGGCTCGTGCTGGTCTATATGTCAAAAGTATAGCGTATAATCGGCCATATGTCAATATATGGCTACTATATGGCAAACATATGTCAACAACTGTTGATAACTTGTTGGTAACTCGGGGCTGTTCCGGGGCAGGCGGATAGTGCGAGGGCAGGCCGGAATACCCCGGGAACGCTTGTAGGGCATTTTTGGGCCTTTTTCCCGGGTTCTCATAGGAGAAAATCGGTTAATTATGGGCCTTTTTGTGGTTCTTTCAGGGCTAAGGTTGCCCCGGCTTTGTTTCCGGCCCAAGGGCCCCGCCCGGCCAGTCCTCTCGCGGGCTACGCGGCTGCGGAAGTTCGGCCCGGAAGGGCGTGCGGGGACAGGGTTGATCCTTTACCCGGGTTTGCCCGGCTGTTTTTTTTTGGGGGGCGGGAAGGGGGAGAGGGCTGTTTCCCCCCTTTCCTCCGGTCCCGCTCTCCCCAGCCCGCGCCCGGTCGGGTTGTGCCATTGCGGCGGCCTGGGCGGTTCGGCAGGGCGCAAAAAAACCGGCGAGGCCGGTTCTTTGCGGTGGCTGTTGCGGTAGAAATTAACGGAGCTGGCGCTGGGAGGTCAGAATTTGGCTGAGATTGCTCCGTAGATGAGCTTTGCCTGGCTGCCCGAGGGGTACAGGCCAAGCGGCGTAAAAACGGCGTAGACGGCGTTTAAATTGAGATTGTCCCCCATCGGATACGAGGCCTTGAGGTCCCACTCGCTGGCTATCTGCAGCGAGCCGTCGTTGGCGTTCTTGGAGGCGCGGAACTTGTAGAGGTCGGCCGAGAGGGTGAGCTTCTTGTACGGCAGGTCGGCGCCGATATTGATCACGTTCAGGCCCGACACGCCGTGCGGCAGGCCGTTGAGGGTGTCGGAGGTCTTGATGATGTCGTAGAGAGTGGCGCCCGCGATGGCGCCGTAGCCGCGGCGCTCGAGGCCGCTGTTCTTGCTGCCGAAAGTGGGGAAGAAGGCCTTGTCGGTGTCCGAGCCGGCGCCGGGGTTGCCCGACGAGCGGCCGTAGCCCAGGCGCAGGTGGGACTGGCCGAAGAAGGGGACGCTCTGCTTCCAGGCGCCCTTGAGCATGAAGGCGTGGGCCTGGTACTTGCCGCTGCCCCCCCCGGCCAGGTCGGCCGTGCCGCGCTGCACCACGGCCTCGCCGTCGAAAGACAGCTGGCTCTGGCTGAGGAAGTAGCGCACGCCGGTGAACTTCTTGGTCTTGGCGGTGGCGTTGAAAAGTATGTCCTGGCCGGCGCCGCCGTCTTTCTCCCAGAAATGGTACACCTGCCACAGGCCTTCGGCCGACGGGTAGTAGAGCGAGCCGCCCAGCACGCTGTAGTAGCGGTTGGTCTTGAAAGGGCGGAAGGCGAACAGGTCGGCCTTGAGGCGGCGGAACACGTTCTCCACCTCGAGCAGGCCGCCGGGCAGGCCGGTGTCGCCGCCGGAGAGGGTGATGGCCTGGCCCAGCCGGTAGTCCTGCCGGCCGAGGGTGGCGGTGATGTTGGGGCGCATGAACTTGTAGAGCTTCACGTAGGCGTTGCGCACGTACGGGGTGCCGTTGGCGTTGGGCAGGCGGGCGGCCGCGTCCCTGAACTGCGGCGAGGTGATGGTATTGGTGGAGGCGCCGTTGCCCACGCTCTGCAGCACTATGCCCACGTCCATGCTGGAATTCTGCGTCTTTTCCAGGCGTATGTCCTTGATGACGAAGCCCAGCGTGGCGTTCTCGGAGAAAAGGGACTGGGAGTTGCGCCCGTCGCCGTAGACCAGGTTCTGGTAATTGGCGGCGCGTATCTCCACGTTGGAGGAGAGGTCCAGCTTGGTGGCGTGGACGGCGGCTGTGAGCAGCGCGACCAAGGCGAGAGCCGTCAGTAAAGCGGGGCGTTTCATGCGGTTTTAATTATAACAAAAAAGTAGCCGCCGCCTATTGGGGCCTATCGAGGCGAAGCCTCGATAGGGTAAATAAAACCCCGGGGCTTTAGGCCCCGGGGCTTTTTATCTATTAACCGTTAGGTTATTAGAACTTCACGGTCAGGCTGGCGCCCAGCAGGGTGCTGGCGTCGTCCTTGCCCGCGAACACGGTGTCCGCGTAGTCGGAGTCGGGCATGAAGTAGGCGAAGTACGCCTTCAGGCCCACGTTCTCGCTGTGCATCCAGCCGGCGCACAGGTCGAGCTCGTTACCGTAGGTGTCGTAGCCGGCCGGCTCTTCGGTCGGGGACATGTGGTAGACCTTCGCGCCGAGCGAGAGCTTCTCGATGGCGGAGGGCATCCACTTGGCGCCGACGTTCCAGGCGGTCAGGTTGGCGACGCCGTTCACGTTGTTAAAGGCGTTCATCATGCCGACGCGGTAGTCGGAGCTGATGGCGGTGAAGTCCTCGTCCTTATCGGCCGAGGCCTTGTTGCCGGAGCCCATAACGTACTCACCCGTCAGGTCCATTTTGCCGGACAGGTCCAGGCCGTAGGCCAGGTTGGCCTTGAAGGCGGAGCCGGTGTAGTTCACGCCAGCGGCTTTGCGGCCGTAGTTCTTGGCGAGCTCGGCGCCGTAGTCGAAGCCCTTGACTTTACCCATGGCCTTAACGCCAACCACATCGAGGGTGGTGTCGTTGGTGAGGGCGTAGGTTTTGCGCTCGTAGACATAGGCGCCCAGTTTGACTTCCTCGCGGAGGTCATAGCTGGCGACTACGCCGGTCAGGTCGGTGTCGACGTTGGGGGTCGCGTTGTTGTTGGCGGTCTTGCCCAGCACGGCGTGGAAATCCCACTTGCCGGTTTTGTACCAGCCAGTGTAAGCGTCTAACGCATTAACGGGCATGGCATTGTCGGCAATTGTCACCAAGGGTATAGTGCGGGACATATAAGGCCAAGCGGTCGGGCCGTAGTACACAACGAGGTCGCCCTCATTGCCGTAATACTGGCGGCCGACTTTGTGGTCGAAGCCCATTACGCCTTTGAGGTTCAGGTAGGCCTGTTCCACGTTGAGCAGGGTGGTTATGGTGTTGACATCCTGCGAGCCTTCTCCGTACTGCCTGTCATTCTTGACGATCGACACGACAGCGTTAACGTCTTCGCTCAGGTCGAAGCCCATGTTCAGCTGAACGCGGGTGTCGACATCGCTGGTCTTGTCGTTGACATCGCTGTTCATATCGGCGTCATTGCTGTTGGTATAAGCGTTGACTTCGATCTTACCATCGTACTTGAAGTTCTTGAGCAGTTCGGCGTTGGCGATGTTGCCAACAAGCGCGACCAGCGCAAGCATTCCTATTACTTTTTTCATTAATTACTCCTCCTGTTTGTCGTAAGCCCGTTACCGGGGCTTAGTTACCTGCCCTTGCGGGCCGGTTACTGCGCTCTTCCCGCGGGGTTGAATCCGCGGTTAGGGCCTGCCCCTTGCGGGGCCTACGGCCTTGCAGGAGAAACGCCTTAGATTTTTGGCGCTCCGCTTCCCCCTTCCCCGGGTTGGCGAACCCTCTTCGAACTGCGATTGAAGAGGCCTCCTAACAGAGCAAGGTAATTATCACAAAAATCACAAAAGGGTGTCAACTACTATATTATTATAATAAGAGTGACTTATGTCACATATGTCAAAATACTGACATATATCAATTATTCTCCTATGTGAGGCAATAAAAAAAGCCCGGCACTCGCCGGGCTTTTTGTCCGCCTTTGGTTTACTTCTTGGCGGGCTCAGTCTTGGCCCTGGCCATCATGGCCCAGGTGGTTTCCGGGTAGAGCAGCGCTATCTTCTCGTAGGTCGCGCGGGCCAGGTCGGGCGTGCCGGCCGCTTCCTGCAGGCGGGCCAGCGAGATGTGGGCTTCGGGCGCCACGAAGTGGTCGGGGTACTTGGCGAGGAAGTCGGAGTACTGCACCTGCGCGCCGGCCAGGTCGCCGGCGGCTTCCTTGGCTTTGCCCATGTTGTAGGCGGCGAAGGGGCCGAGGTCCCGGTTGGTGAGCACCTTGGCGTATTCGGCCTCGGCTTCCTTGAACTTCTCCTGCGCGTAAAGGATGTCGCCCTTGGTCAGCGTGGCGTAGGGGGCGGCCGAGGTGCTGCCGTAGGATTTTTCTATGGTGTCGAGCTGCTGCTGGGCCTGGGCTATGTTGCCGCCGTAGCCTATCTGCTGGGCCATGAAGAGGGTCTTCCAGGCGGTGTCGCGCAGGCCGCGGTAATGGGTGAAGAAGTAGGCGGCGAAAATGGCGGCGGCCACCAGTATCACCAGCGAGCCGATGAAGGTCTCGCGGTTCTTCCTTATCCAGTGCAGGGCGCGGTCGTAGCGCGAAGGGCCGGTGTGCTCTATTTTACCGCCGGCTATCCAGGTTGTATCGGGCATAAATCTCCTTAGCTAAATCTGAGTGCCCTCTAGAGGAATCGAACCTCTATCTAGAGTTTAGGAAACTCCCGTTCTATCCGTTGAACTAAGAGGGCGGCGAACTAGTATTTTATCAAAGAATGTATGTTGCGACCAACGAGCTTGTTGCGCCCGTTGAGGAATTCCAGCTCAATGAGCATGGCCACGCCGGCCACCTGGCCGCCGAGCTTTTCCACCAGCTCGCACACGGCGGCCGCGGTGCCGCCGGTGGCCAGCACGTCGTCGACCACCAGCACCTTCTCGCCGGGCTTCACGGCGTCGGCGTGCATCTCCAGCGTGTCCGTGCCGTACTCCAGCGCGTAGCTCGCCGCCACGGTCTTGTAGGGCAGCTTGCCCTTCTTGCGCACCGGCACAATGCCGGCGCCCAGCGCCATGGCGATCGGCGCCGCCAGCAGAAAGCCGCGGGCCTCGATGCCCAGCACCTTGGTCACGCCGGCGCCGCGGTAGGCTTCGGCGAAGGCGGTCACCAGTTCGGTGAAGGCCGCGTGGTCGGCCAGCAGCGGGGTGATGTCCTTGAAGATTATCCCCGGCTTGGGGAAATCCGGGACGTCGCGGATTATGCTCTTCAGTCTGTTGCTCAGGGCTTCGGCGGTTGCTGACATAAGTCTCCCGGTTATTTTTTACCTTTCTGCGGTTTGCCGGCCGGCTTGCGCGGCTCGTAGGGCTTGGTCGGTATGGCGTCGCCCAGGATGTCGGTCTTCACCTTGGGCGCCTGCCAGCCGGGCTGCAGGTTGGTGTGGTCCGGCCTGCGGCCGAGTTCTATGAGGCCCATCTTGGCGGCCACGCGGCGCAGGCGCAGCAGCGCGCGCTCTTCTATCTGGCGCACGCGCTCGCGGCTGAGGCCGAGCTTCTTGCCGATGTCGTTCAAGGTCATCGGGGTCTGGCCGGTGAGGCCGTAGCGGTATTCCACTATCATGCGCTCGCGCTCGCCGATCTCCACCAGGGCGTCGCGCAGTTCGTCGTGCAGGCGCAGGATGGAGATCAGGTTGTCTGGCGTGGAAGAGGCGGCGTCCTTAAGGGTGTCGCCCACGGTGTCGTCCATGCCGTCGCCGGAGCTGAGCGGCGTCTCTATGGAAGAGAGGCCGGTCACGATCTCGCTGGCGTTCAGCGCGGTGCGCACCTGGTTGGCGTTCCAGTGCATGTGCTTGGCCATCTCGGCCATCGTCGGATCGCGGCCCAGCTTGCCGTGCATGGCGTCCCACTGCTTGAGCCACTTGCGCAGCGCGGTCCACGCGTGCGGAGGGATGCGGATGGTCTTGGAATTTTCTTCCACCGAGCGGCGCACGTACTGCTCCACCCAGTAGGAGGCGTAGGTGGAAAAGCGGTAGCCCTTGCTCGGCTCGAACTTGTCGATGGCGTGCAGCAGGCCCAGGTTGCCCTCTTCCACCAGGTCCATCAGGTCGGCGCCCTGGTACAGGAAGCGCTTGGCGATCGGGATGACCAGCTTGAGGTTGAGCTCCATGATGCGCTCTTTGGCGCGGCGGTCGCCGCGCTTTACGCGCTTCCACAGCTCGTGGGACTCTTCGCGCGAGATCTTGTGGTCGATCTGGCTGATCTTGCGGATGTACTGGTTGGTCGAGTCGATGTTGATCTCGCTCAGCTTTTCCTTGGGCTTCGCCGCGGCGGCCGCTTCTTTGGGCGCTTCCTCGGAGGTCTCTTCTTTTTCCTGTTCGTCTTTTTCTTCAACCATGGGCCCTCTTTTAAACTGTGGGTTTAATATAGAAATCTTTTTCAGCCGCCCCGCTGTCCAGCATCTCCTGGGTTTCGGTGCGCTCCACGCGCGCCCAGGGGTGCCCGGACTTGATGCTCTTGAGGAAGCCGTCCAGCTCCGGCACGCCGCCCTGCGCCTCCCCCTCTACCGCGCCGTCGGTGGTGTTGCGCACCCAGCCCGTGACGCCGCAGCGGGCCGCCGCTTCTTTGACGAACCAGCGGTAGCCCACGCCCTGCACGCTGCCGAATATCCTGAAGGTTAGACGCATAATTATAGAACAAGTAAATA
Source organism: Elusimicrobiales bacterium (assembly GCA_050174915.1). GTDB lineage: Bacteria > Elusimicrobiota > Elusimicrobia > Elusimicrobiales > UBA9959 > UBA9959. Next base: position 164,808 of record JBFXJL010000007.1, read on the forward strand.
ATACTAAAAGGCAAGGGTATTGACAAGGCAACCGGGGGCAAAAAAAGAGGCCCGCCACGCGGGCGGGCCGTCTTTCTTGCGGCTGCTAAAAAGGGATCGGGGCGGTGAGATTTGAACTCACGGTCTCTCGCACCCGAAGCGAGCGCTCTAGCCAGCTGAGCCACGCCCCGATAAAACAAAGCTCCGGGTTTTCCTACGGGGATATGATACTAAAAAAGGCCCTCAAAGTCCACCGTTGCCGCCGGTGAGCGCCCGGATCACCGCGCCGGCTATGTCGCGCGCGGCGTGCGGGCGGGCGTGCTCGGCCAGCGCCCGCGAGGCCCGCTCCAACAGGTGAGGGTGGTGGAGGTATTTGCGCACCAGCGGCTCCAGCTCGGCCGGGGAGCCGGCCGCCTCCGCGAGCCGGTGCCGGCAGAGGAAGGCGGTGTTGCGCGCCTCCTGCCCGGGCAGCGGCGCGTAGATGATGAAAGGGCGGGCCATGGCCATGGTCTCGGCCAGCGTCACGCCGCCGGGCTTGCCCACCACCAGGTCGGCGGCGCGGTAGTAGTCGGCCGGCGAGTCGGTGAAATTGACGAAGCGCACGCCCCGGAGTTCCGCCGCGGCCTTTTCAGCCTGGCGCGAGAGCCGGCGGTTGTTGCCGCAGAGCACCACCGCCTGCACGCGGCCGAGCAGCGGCTTTAGCGCGAGCGCCGCCTGCAGCAGGTCGCCCAGGCCGCGGCTGCCGCCGGTGAGCAGCACGGTGAAGTGGCCGGGCAGCAGGCCCAGCGCCCGGCGGGCGGCGGCCTTGTCGGGCTGGTCGCCGGTGAATTCCTTGCGCACCGGGATGCCGGTGAGATGTATGCGTTCGTGCGGCGCGCCCTTGGCCCGCAGCTCGGCGGCGGCGCCCTTCTCGGGCACGAAATAGGCGCTGACGCCTTTAGGCGGCCAGTAGGTGTGGGCGCAGAAATCGGTGAGCACGGAGAACAGCGGCATTTTGGCCAGGCGGCGGTTCTTGGCGACCAGCAGCGAGGACAGCGCCTGCGTGGAGATGGCGGCCTTCACTCCCTTTTTTATCAGCAGGTCGGCCAGCTTCTGGGACGAGAAAGGCAGCACCGTCTCGCGCAGCGCGCTGGCCGCGAAGGCCACGAAGTCGTTGTCGTAGACGTAATTCCACAGCGCCGGAGTTCTATGCAGCACCTGCAGGTAGGTCCTGGCCACGAAGGGGCCGAAGTCGGGGTAGACTTCGGACAGGTCTATGAAGACGGGTTCGATGATGCTGGGCGGCAGGAATTCGGCGATGGCGCGCGCGGCGGCGTGATGGCCCGAGGGCCTGGCGCCGTAGATGAGGGCCACTTTTATAGGATAGCTCTGCCCCGCCGTTTCCATATGCTGATTATACCAATCCTCGGCCCGCCGCGCTTAAATGAACGCCCCGGCGTCCGAAGACGCCGGGGCGCTGTCTCTCTGTCACTGCCGTTTTCCCGCCCCGAAGGGCGGAAAGCTATTTCAGCTCTTCCCCCACCTTGCCCACCAGTTTTTCGGAGGGCTTCAGGGTTTTCTCGCCCGGCTTCCACTTGGCGGGGCAGACCTCGGCCGGGTTGGCATAGGTGTGCACGAAGGCGCGCAGCTTGCGCTCCAGCTCGGCCATGTCGCGCCCGACATTGTTGAGGTTCACCTCGGCGCCGGCCAGCACGCCGTCGGGGTTGATGATGAAGGTGCCGCGGTAGGCCAGGCCGCTCTGGTAGTCGTAGGCTCCCAGGGCCTGCGCCAGGCGGCCGCGCGCGTCGGCGGCCATGGGATATTTAACTTCTTTGAGCAGGCGCTCCTGGCCCTGCCAGCCCATGTGGGCGAACTTGGTGTCGGTACTGACCGAGAGCACTTCGGCGCCGAGCTTGGCCAGCTCGCAGTGATGCGCGGCCAGGTCGGCCAGCTCGGTGGGGCAGACGAAGGTGAAGTCCGCGGGGTAGAACACCAGCACGGTCCAGCGGCCCTTCTTCAGGGCGTCGGCCAGGCTGAACTTGCCGAACTTGCAGGCGGCCGGGTCGAAAGTCTCCAGCTCGAACGGCGCCACTTTCTCTCCGACGGTAGTCACTTGCGCCTTTTCTTCTGACATAATGTTTTCTCCTTGGCTCCGGCCTTTTTATCGCAGGCCGGGCAAACCCCGTAAAATTCCACGTTGCAGCGCAGCACACGGAAGCCGCGAGGGGCTCCGGCCGCGGCCGGCGGGCCGGCGAGGGGCAGATCGGCGATGGCGCCGCAATGCACGCACAGCAGGTGGGCGTGGCCGTCCGTGCAGGGATCGAAGCGGGAGCGGGTGCGGTCTATGCGCACTTCGGCCAGCTCCCCGATGGCCAGCAGCGACTGCAGGGTGTTGTAGACGGTGGCGAAGGACACGCCGGGGAATTTCTTTTTCAGGCGGCGGTGCAGCTGCTCGGCCGAGGGATGACTCTTGTTCCCCTCCAGCACGCGCAGCAGCTCGGCGCGCTGGGGTGTCATGCGGAAGGCGGCGGCGGGCTTGGAGGGCGTCTTTTTCATGTTGGAATCATTCCAGTCTGGTTAAATATACCAGATTAGAATCATTCTTGTCAAGGCCGGCGGCGCGGTGTATAATATAAGCGAGGTGAACTTATGAAAATAACCATCAAGATCTCGGGCATGACCTGCAACGGCTGCCGCGCCGGCGCCGAGAACGCCCTGAAGCGCGTGCCCGGCGTGCTGAGCGCCGCCGTCAGCCTGGAGCGGGCCGAAGCCGTGGTAGAGTACGACGAAAAAACGGCCGCCCCCGAAACTCTGAGGGCGGCCGTGGAAAAAGCCGGCTTCAAGGCCGGTTAAAACTTACTGCGCGGCGGGATTCTCCATCCTGCCCAGGAACAGCACCAGGCCGCTCTTGGGGTCCTCTATCAGGAACAGGAACGGCCTGTTGGCCCTGAACACGGCGAAGTCCATCACCATGGATTTCAGGCCCATCGCCACGCCGGTGGCGGCCGCCGCCTCCGTCCCCTCCTCGCTCACTTCCACGAAAGCCTTGTGGAAGGCCGTCTGTATGTAGAGGCGCTTGCCCTTTTCCATCCCGGAGAAATCTGCTTTGTCGGTGAACGCCTCGGGCATGCCCAGGCCGGCCAGCGCGCCGTTGAGCCGGTAGCCGGAGCTGAACTTGAAGCGCGGCAGGTACACCTTTACCTTCTGGTTGTAGAGCTCCTTGCGGATCCCGTCGAGTTTCTCCGGCGAGAAGGTCCGCTGCAGGTCTGCCAGGGTGCGGCCTTCTTTGGGCAGCAGCACCAGCATGGACAGGCCGCCGCCGGCGTAGGGCAGGCGCACGGCCTGCAGCTCTTCGGTCTCGCCGTATTCGGCCTCGCGCGTGCCGGGGGCCGCCATCATGTGCACGCGGGTCTTGGTGCCGCCGTCCAGCGTGAAATCCGCTTCCGCCGTCATGTCCTTGCTGAACGGCGCCTTCCAGCGCCCCTTGAAGTAGACGGCGTTCACCAGCACCAGCCGGGTGAGCTGGTCCAGCGAGCCCTGCGGGAATAATTCTTTTATCTTGCCCCTGGTCTTGTTCTCGGTCCAGGCGTTGATGCCGCGGCGGCTCTCTTCGGTCTTGCCCAGGAAGTCGGCCTGCATGGCGTCGGCGGCGTAGGCGGTGCGCAGCGTCTTGAGGTAGGCGGGCAGGAACTTGAAATCCTTCTGCGCCCAGAACGAGTTGGCCTGTACGAACTCGGCTTCCTTGGCGGCGAGGTCCAGGCCTTTCTTCAGCCCGGCGAGCTCGGCGCGCAGGTCCTTGGTCTTGGCCGGAAAGGAGAACACCGAGGCTATCTCTTTGGCGGTATTGCCGGCGGCGCCCTCGTAGGCCATGGCGAAGGCCGTGTACATGCTGTAGGGCGAGAAGAAGACGTTGCCCGGCTTCTGGGCTTCGGCCGAGTAGAATTTAAAGGCTATGCCGTTGGCGCGGGCCACGGCGTCGGGCGCGACGGGCGCTTTTTCCGCGGCGCCGCACAAACCGGCGGCCAGCGGCAGCAGCGCTGAAATGATGGCGATCTTTTTCATTAGTAGTCTCCTTACCCTGGGATCAACACGGATATTCTACAACAAAAAAACCAGCCGCGAGGGCTGGTTTCACTACGGGCGTTTGACGGACCTCATCGGGGCGCCGGGAATTGAACCCGGAGTCTCTCGCACCCCAAGCGAGCGCTCTACCATTGAGCCACGCCCCGGTGGGGTCCGTCAAACCAAAGCAACGCATTTATTATACCAAAAAGTAGGAACGACGGGGAAAGCCCCTCGGCGTTCCCGGTTACAGCTCGGCCATCAGCTGGCGCAGTTCCTTCTTTATCTCTTCCAGCAATTCGTCCTTGGCGTGCGCCGTGGCGGCCAGCGCCTTGACGGCTTTTTTCTGGCGCTTCTTCGCGGCCAGGGCCTTGCGCGCCCCGTCGAGGGAATAGCCTTTTATGAAGACCAGGTCCTTGATCTGCCGCAGCGCGTCCACGTCGGCGCGCGTGTAGCGGCGGTGCCCGCTCGACAGCCGCAGCGGCCGCAGCAGGCGGAACCTGGTCTCCCAGTAGCGGATGGTGTATTCCGGCAGGTCGGCCAGCCGGCTCACCTCGCGCATGGTCAGGTAGGTTTTTTCCTGCATTACATCCCGATCGTCAGCTTCTTGGACGGCTTGAAGCGGATGCTCTTGCGCGGCCCCACCATCACGCGCTGGTTGGTCTTGGGGTTGCGCATCTGGCGCGGCATGCGCTCTTTAACTTTGAAAGTGCCGAAGTTGGAGATCACTACCTTGCGGTTGTCGCGCAGGGCTTCGCCCATGATCTCGAAGGTCTTGCAGACCGCCAGCTTGGCGTCCCGCTCCGTCGTAAGGTGCTTGGTCAGTTCTCTTATCAGGTCAAGTCTGTTCATCGTCCTCTTCCCCCTCTTCCTGTTCCTCGTCTTCCTGGTCCTGTTCCTTAGGGCCCCCGCCCTGCAGTCCGCCGCCGAGGAGCTGGCCGATGATGTCGTTAGGCTTGAGGTTCTTGAGGTCGTGCTTGAACTTTGTGACCTCGTCCTCGGTGATGGGCTTGCTCAGGACCTGCGTCTTGCCGAAAACTTTCTCGTTGATATACACCGGGCAGCCGAAGCGCACCGCCAGCGCCACCGCGTCGGAGGGCCGCGCGTCTATCAGGCGCGGGTTCTTGCCGTCGGGGTCGGTCAGGTGCAGGCTGGAGTAATAGGTGTTCTCCACGATGTCGGTGATCACCACTTTCTTCACCGTGAGCCCCAGCGTCTTGATGACGGAGAAAATGAGGTCGTGCGTCATGGGGCGCGGCGACGGGTAGCCCGAGAGGCGGATGGCGATGGCCTGGGCCTCCATCGGGCCTATCCAGATGGGCAGGATGCGGCTGCCCTCGGTCTCGTCGAGGAAGATGATAGATTCGGACATGCTGGTGGCGATCGAATAGATGCGCACTTCCACGTCTTTGGGTTCTTGTGTCATTAGTTTTTACCGGCGGCGTCCCGCTTGTGCTTGAAAGAGAGCTCCGCGCCCTTGAGGATGCGCCGGATATTGGCGATATGGGTGTAGAAGATCAGGATGCACACCGTGAGCGCCAGCAGCGTGAAAGGTTTCTGGTAGTCCTTGGCCAGCGCGAAACAGAGCACCGGCAGCGCCACCGAGGCGGCCATGGAACCCACCGAGATGTGGCTGGTGATGCCCACCGCTATGGCGAACACCACGAAGGCGCCGGCCGTGGGTACGGGGATGAGCGCCATGAACACGCCGGCGGCCGTGGCCACGCCCTTGCCGCCCTTGAAGTTGAGGAAAGGCGTCCAGATATGGCCGGCTATGGCCAGCGCGCCGGCGGTGACCGGTATCCACCAGTGGCCTTTGCTGAAGTCGGCGTAGTTGGCCGGGTCGAAGAAGTACTGCGCGGCTATCAGGGTGGGCACGAAGCCTTTGAGAAAGTCGGCGGCGAAGGTCATGAGGCCGGGGATCTTGCCCAGCGTGCGGTAGACGTTGGCCGTGCCGGGATTGCCGGAGCCGTGCTGGCGGATGTCTATGCCCTTCAGGCGGCCGATGATATAGCCGGTAGGTATGCCGCCCAGGATGTAGCTCGCGATGAAAAGCAGGCCTATTTGGATATGATTCATTATAAAAAGATTATATAAAACCGAGGGGTTTTAGGATAGCGGCGGCGGGCTAGTCGCCGCCACCGGCCACCCGCTTGCGCAGCCGGGCGTAGTTTTCCGGGGTGGCCTTGAACTTGAGCGCCACCCCCTCCTGGCCGTATTCGGCGGCTTTCACCAGGCAGGAGGAATAGATCTCCTTTATAAGGCCCTTGGAGCCTACGGGCACGGTGAGCTCGTATTCCCCCCAGCGCGCGGCCAGCGCCCGCTCGCAGGCGGCCAGCAGCTTGTCCACCCCCTGGCCGGTGAGGGCCGAGATGAAAACGGGCCGCAGGCGCTCCGGGGCCCAGGCCGAGACGGCCGGGTCCTTTACGGCGTCGGCCTTGTTGAAAACGTGCATCACGGGGATGTCCTTGATGCCCAGCTCTTCCAGCGTGGCCCGCACGGCGTCGTGCTGCTGGCGCGCCTCGGGCGAGCTCAGGTCGTGCACGTGCAGGATGAGGTCGCTGTAGCGGATCTCTTCGAGCGTGGCGCGGAAGGCGGCTATCAGGTCGTGCGGCAGCTTCTGGATGAAGCCCACGGTGTCGGTGAACAGGGCCCAGCCGCCGGCGGGCAGGCGCACGCGCTTGGTGGTGGGGTCCAGGGTGGCGAACAATTTGTCGTCGGCGTAGACGGCGCCGGGCTTGGCGGTGAGGCAGTTGAGCAGGGTGCTCTTGCCGGCGTTGGTGTAGCCCACCACCGAGATCTGCGGCATGGGCACCGCGTCGCGCCTGGCGCGCTGGGTGTGGCGCTCGCGGCGGATGGAGTCTATCTCGCGCTCCAGCTCGGTGATCTTCACGCGCAGCTCGCGCTTGTCGTACTCCATCTTTTTCTCGCCGGAGCCGCGGCCGCCTATCATGCCGCGCTGCTGGTCCATGCTGCCGCCCTTGCCGCCCAGGCGCGACAGCGCGTAGTTAAATCCTGCCAGCCGGGCCTGCAGCTTGCCCTCGCGCGTGCGGGCGCGCATGGCGAAAATGTCTATGATGAGCCGCGGCCGGTCGGCCACCTTCACGCCCAGGGCCTTCTCCAGGTTGCGGCCCTGGCCGGGGGTCAATTCCTCGTCGAAGATAACGGCGCCGGCGCCGAGTTCCTGCACCAGGGCTTTGAGCTCTTCCACCTTGCCCGACCCTACCAGCGTGGCCGGGTTCCAGGCCTGCAGGCGCACCAGGATCTGTTTCACCGGCGTGAGGCCCGCGGTCTCGGCCAGGCGCCACAGCTCGTCGAGGGAGGTGCCGCCGGAGGGGCCCGGGCGGCCGTGCTTCAGTTCGGCCCCTATCAGTATAGTCTTCATGAATTGATTATCCTATCGGCTATGGCGGCGGGGTCGTACTCGGCGAAACTTTTGAGCTCGACCAGCTGGGCGTTGCGATAGCGCGCGAACCAGGTGTTCTGGCGCTTGGCGTAGGCCATGGAGGCCGCGACGATCTGCTTTATGGCGTCGGGCCTGCTCAGCCGGCCGGCCAGGTAATCCAGCATCTGCGGGTAGCCCAGCGTCTTCAGGCCGGGGCAGTCCTCGGCGTAGCCCGACTCCAGCAGCGCGCGCGTCTCGGCCGCCCATTGCTCGAAGCGCGTCACCGTGCGCAGCTTCACGCGCTCGGTCAGCAGTTCTTTAGCCCACCGCAGGAAAACGAATTTGCCCTCGTGCGCCGGCAGCGAGGTGAAGAACCGGCCGCTCCACACCTGCGAGGCGGGCTTGCCGGCCAGCTGGGTGATCTCTATGGCGCGCATCACGCGCTGGATATTGTTGACCGGGATCTTGGCCGCGGCCTCGGGGTCCATGGCGGCCAGCTGGGCGTGCAGGGCGGCGCGCCCGTCGGTCTCGGCCACGGCGGTCAGCCGCGAGCGCAGCTCGGGGTCGGCCGGCGGCAGGTCGTCCATGCCGTTCCAGTAGGCCTGCACGTACATGCCCGTGCCCCCCGCCATGATGGGCACCTTGCCCCGCTGCCAGATCTCGGGCACCAGGCGCTTGGTCTCTTTCACGAAAGTGCCGGCGTCGTAGGCGGAGCGCGGGTCGAGCGTGTCTACCAGGTGATAAGGGACGCCTTCCACCAAATAGGCGCGGCCGGCGGGCGTTTCTGTCCAGGCGCCGGCGGGCTTGGCGGTGCCGGCTTCCATGAGCTTGTAAACCTGTTTGGAATCGGCCGAGATGATCTCGCCGCCCAGCTGGCGGGCCAGCTGCAGGGCTATCTCGGTCTTGCCGGAGGCGTTGGCCCCCATCAGGGTTATAGGTTTGAGAGGTGTCAGGGACATGAAATTGAAAGCGGCCAGTAGGGTTCGCCTACCGGCCGCCTGCTAGCTATCGTCCGGCCAGCCTTATCACTTCTTCTTGAACAGCGGCTCGTCCTTCTGCGGCTTGTTGCACAGGCCGTGGGCGCGGCAGGTTTCCACGCAAACTTCGGGCAGCTTGAGCTCGTAGCGGGTGTCGCAGTCGGTATAGTCTTCGGCCATCTCGTTGATGCGCTTCTTGTCGTCGTGGCTGATGTGGGAGAAAGAGATGCCGTTCATGAACACGCCGCCCTTGTCTTTTACCCAGGAGATCTTGCCGGTCACCGGGATCTCCTTGACGCCGTTGAGCTTGAGCATGATGTTGAGCTCTTTGGTGTGGGGCGGGGCCATGAAGGTGATCAGGCGCATGCCGCCGGCCGAGAGGTCGGCCAGGATGGCGGGCTGGGGCACGGCCTTGCCGTGCGCGTCCTGGGCGTAAAATTCTATCTCCACGGGCTCTAGGATGCCGTGCAGGATGGGCAGGCGCACGTGCTGGCGTCTTTCCTTGAGAACCTTGCTGGTTTTTTTGGTCATAGTAGTTTCCCGTTCAAAGTATTTTTGGCCGCGCCCGTGATCTGTACGCTGGCCGTCTTTCCGGGCGTCCCGCCCGCCTTTACCCGCACGGCGAAATTCTCGGAACTCCGGCCGTAGTTCTCCGTTTCAAAAAGAACCTCAACTATTTTACCAATTCTTTCGTTCAATACAAGCCGCGAATTTTCCTTCACGGCCGCCAGCAGTTTTTCCAGCCTGGCCTCCATCTCCGCCTCGCCGATATCGGTGGCCATTTCCGGCTTGTCCGTGCGCGGCGAATACTTGAAACAATAGGCCAGCGAGAACCGCCCTTCCCTCACCAGCGCCAGCGTATCTTCGAAATCCGCCTCGGTCTCGCCCGGGTAGCCCACTATGAAATCGGTGGAAACGGCCAGGCCCGGCGCGGCCGCCCGCAGCCGGCCTATCAGGTCCAGGTACTGGCCCCGGGTATAGCCGCGGCGCATCAATTTCAGTATGCGGTCGCTGCCGCTCTGCACCGGCAGGTGTATGTAGCGGGCCAGGCGCGGCTCGGCCGCCAGCAGGTCCGTGAACGCCTTGTCGAAATAAAGCGGGTGCGGGCTCATGAAGCGCAGCCGCTCCAGCCCTGGCAGCGCCAGCACTTTCTTTAAGAGTTCGGAGAACGTGGTCCGCCCGTGTTTATAGGAATTGACCGTCTGCCCCAGCAGCACTATTTCCTGCGCGCCGGCGGCCAGTTTGTCCGCCGCGTCCGCCAGCACCGCCTCGGGCGACAGGAACACCGCCGGCCCGCGCACCGCCGGCACTATGCAGTACGAGCAGCCCAGCGAGCAGCCGCGCATGATGGTCACGTAAGCCGTGCGCGGCGAGCGGAACAGGTTCTGGTGCGCGGTCTCGCTCTCGGGCGTGGGCCCCAGCTGGGCTATTAGCGAGTCCTCGAACCTCTCTATGGACTTCGCCCCCACCACCTCGTCCACGAACCCGAAGCGGCCCTTGATGTTCTTCTCCCCCAGCTTTTGAGCCGCGCAGCCCACCACGAAAATCTTCCCTTCCGGGCGCTTCTCCTTCCACACGCGCAGCCGCCCTATCTGCGAGATGGCCTTGTCCTCGGCCCTCTGCCGCACGGTGCAGGTGTTCACCACCACCGCGTCGGCCTTCTTGAGGTCGTCCGTGAGCTCATACCCGCGCCGGCGAAACGCCGCCGCGATATCCTCCGAATCCGCCTCGTTCATCTGGCATCCGAAAGTAATAATGAATACGGCCTTATTCGGGCGGCTCCGTGGGTCCCCGCTCTGCGGTTTTTCCGGTTTCTGCATTTTTTGTTTTCCTCAAAAGAATAATAATTAAATGGCGCAAAAAATTCTGCATTTCGGAGTTTTTTGCCGGAGATTTTGATGTTCCTGAACACCAGGTTGAGAAGCCGTTTACGCTCGCTGGGACTAAGCTGTTTCTGCCCCGGTGCTACGTCGGAGACATAGCTACGGGCCACCGCGAGATAGTCCGCGAGTTTCTCGCGGTCTATCTCGCGTAACTCGTAATAAGCGGCGAGCTTTTTCAACTCCTCGCCCTCTTCCATCAGGGGGCGGTTTTTCTCCTCAAAAACTTCCTTGGACAGCAGGCCTTCTATGAACGCGTCGGTCAATTTGCCCTGCTTGGCGAGGTTAACCGTAAGTTTCTCTTTTACCTCTTTTGAAGCCTTTTTATCGTCTTTCGTGGGCTGGGGAGCCTGCGAAGTCATGCTCACCCATCGGCTCCCTAGTTTGGGGTTGTGGAGCAGCGTATCTATCAGTTCAGCCACCTGTGATTTCAGTTCCCCTTCCTGCGCGTTGGGGTTGCCGCAGGCGGTAAAGCCGTTGTTACGCGAGGAACAACGATACCATTTCTTTGTGGCCTTGGTGCGGTGGTTGGATATACTGGAAACGCCGATATACTTGCGGTGGCACTTCTCGCAATAGAGCACCCCGGACAGGAGATACTTGTCTTTCCGGACTGTGTAGTGCCGGCAACCTTTTTCAGCGCGGAGTTTTTGCGCTTGCGCAAAAACCTCCTCGCTGAGTATGGCCTTGTGTTTGCCCTGCGCCACTATGATCTTGTCCGGCGCGTTCTTAACGGACTTGTAGCCCTTGGGCGTCTTTTTGGTCTTGTCGTAGTGATGGGCGTTCCAGACCAGCTTGCCGATGTATATCTGGTTTTTGAGGATATCCCCCAAGACCTTTGAGCCGAAATAGTTGCCTTTGCGGTTCTTGAACCCTTCGCGGGCCAGTGTGGCGGCTATAGCCCAGGTGCTTTGCCCCTCGTTGTACATGGCGAAGATGCGCCGCACAACCGCGGCCTCGCTCTCAACCACCTCCAGCAGCTTGGCCTGCTTGTTGTAGACGTAGCCGTAGGGTGCGAAGCGCGAGCCCTGCCAGTTGCCCTGCTGGACGCCTTTGACCATGCCGGGGAACACGCGCTCGGCTATGCGGTTGCGCTCGAACTCAGCGAAACTGCCAAGCTGCTGAAACATAAGCTTGCCGGCCGAGGTTGTGGTATCAAAGGGCTCCCCCGCAGACTTGAAGCAAACATTATGGCTGGATAAGGTGTCTACCAGATGTAAGAGGTCTTTCAGGTTGCGGCTGAACCTGTCTAGTTTGGATACCAGTACAAGCCCGAACTTGCCGCCTTTGGCGTCAGCCATAAGTGCGGCAAGCGCGGGCCGGTCGGACGAATAACCGCTAATCCCGTTGTCGGAGTAAACTTTGTAGACCTCAAGTCCTTCGCGCTTGGCGAACGCTTCGAGGGTTTCCCGCTGCACCTCAAGGGAATAGCCTTCCCGGGCCTGGTCTTCCGTTGAGACTCGCAAGTATAGGGCTATTTTCATGGCTACCTTATGGTTTCCTTCCAGTTCTTTATCTTGCGCATGTCCGCCTCTGTGAACACCGGGTAGTTCCTGTAATCGCGTCCGGGCTTTACCCAACCGCGGTTTATCCAGTTGTAGAGGGTCTGGCGCGTAACGCGCAGCAGTTTGGCGGCCTCAACCATGTTGTAGCGCTTCATAGGCAAATTATACAAAACTTTACACTTGTTGAAACCCGCCGGGGAGCGCGACCGAACATTAACAGAAAAGCCCGCCAGGGCGAGCGAACAGCGAGCCTGGGCGGGTTTTTAATAAACCAAGGTGCGCTCCCCGGCGTGGTGTTCAGGAACTGCAAAATCTCCGGCAAAAAACTCCGAAATGCAGTATCTTTTGCGCCATTTAATTATTATTCTTTTGAGGAAAACAAAAAATGCAGAAACCGGAAAAACCGCAGAGCGGGGACCCACGGAGCCGCCCGAATAAGGCCGTATTCATTATTACTTTCGGATGAACTC
>JBFXJL010000008.1:0-106857 GCA_050174915.1 Elusimicrobiales bacterium
TTATCCGCGCCGCTTCTGGGAAATGCCACTTTTCGGGTCAATCCCATTTCAAACGGCTTAGATGAATTCATAATTGAGCACATAAATCTTTCCGACCTTTCCGAAGGAGTTCACACCTTAAAAGTTAAACCAATAAATGTTCTTAATGTCGCATCCCCTGTCGCTGAAGCTTCGGTGGATAATATAGGGAGCCTTCCTTATCTCCCCGTCGTTTAAGTGCATAAGATGATTCTCAAAACCTCTTTCAAACTCCGACTAAAATCCAGGACCGCCACGTCCACCGGCATCCACCAGGATCACAACAAGCGGAATACTGCATCCTATGCTCGCGGCGTCGCACTTTGCCGCCCGCTAACGCGGCCGGCAAGCGCTCCGCTCGCTCGCCCCGCACTGTTGAAGCTCGCCCGGCTCGCGGGAACGGGGAAAACTAACCTCCTGTGCGGCGTCCGGCAACCGGCCGCCTCCCGCCCCGCTATCGCGGGTCGAACAACGCGGTGTTCTGCATCTTACTGCTCGCGTAGCAGTTGCCGGCCGCAGCAGCGGCGGGCAACTGCCCCGCTCGCCCGCAACTGCATTTTTCTTTTCTGTCGCGCTAAAAGAATTTATAAATAATTTTTCCCGGCGCTCCCCGTTAAGTCTCCCCACTCCTTTTCATCGGGCATAACAAAACCGGGCAGTTTGAAGTGTTACGCAGACTACAAACCCCATGTGTTTTATACTAGTATAACCAAAACCCGAAATTGTAATACCCCTCCCAATTTATACTATACAGGCACCAATTAAACAATACCCCTTTTGGGGTATATATTATTTTTCAATGTTTGAGACAGAACCCACAAATATGGCACGGTGGCCGGCACCAAGTTAAGAGAATTCACAGGCGTACCGCAAAACAAAAAGCCCCGGGCAATTGCCCGGGGCTTTTTTATTTCGCGCGGCTGCCTACTGCGCTTTGGCGGCGCGGAAGATGGCCAGGTTCTCCTCGAGCGCGGCGGGTGGGGCCATTTCGGTTAATATCTCTTCTATGGTGGCGGCCGGTATGCCGGGGATCAGCGCCAGCGCGGCAAGGCGGCCCAGCAGGGCGGAATTCTGCATGCGCGGGTCGCGCATTTCGCCGGCCCGCACGGCTTCGGCCTGGCCGCCCATCTCCTCAACCTCTTTCTTCACTTCTTCCACGGTGGGATAATGGGCCTGGCCGGCGCGCACGCTGACCGGCTGGTAGGCCGTGTCGTAGTACAGCACCCGGCCGCCGGGCTTGAGATATTGAGCGGCGCCGCGCAGCGCTTCGAGGCGCTCCAGGGCCAGCACCAGGTCGGCCTCGCCCTCGGGCACCAGCGGCGTCAGGGCGTCAGCGCCGATGCGTATATGGGAGCTCACCACGCCGCCGCGCTGGGCCAGGCCGTGCGTGTCGCAGGCGCGGGCCGGCAGGCCGGCGCGGGCCGCGGCCTGGGCCAGCGACGCGGCCAGCAGGCCAATGCCCTGGCCGCCCACGCCGCAGAGATAGATATTGTAAGCCATTACTTTTCCCTCCCTATGGCCTGCGGCGGGCAGGTCTGTATGCAGGAGCCGTCGCCGATGCACAGCTCGGTGTTCACGGTCACGGAGCCGTCCTCGTGCCGGATGAACGACGGGCAGGCGAACTCGGCCGCGCAGACATAATGCCGCCCGCACTTGGCCTGGTCCACGGCCACGTGCTGCGGCTGCAGGCCGGGGTTGGCCCGGCGCCGCTCGCGCATGAACTTGAGCATGCAGGGATGGCGCGCTATCACCACGGCGAAACCCTTGTGGTCCATCGCCTCTTTCAGCTGCGCGGCGAGTTTAGCCTGGTCGTAGGCGTCGCATTCGCGGATGAACTTCACGCCCAGGTCGCCGAGGATGACGGGCAGGGCCAGCCGCTCGCCGATCTCGCCGTTGCCGGGCCGCGGCTGGTGGCCGGTCATGGCGGTGGTGCCGTTGTCCATCAGCACCAGGGTGATGTCGCTGTCGCGCCAGGCCGCGTTCACCAGGCCGGGCATGCCGGCGTGGAAGAACGTAGAGTCGCCGACGAAGGCCACCACCTTGCGGGCGGAGTTATTGAGCGCCAGGCCGGTGGCGGTGGAGACGGAATGGCCCATGGAGAACAGCACCTCGCCCATGTTGTAGGGCGGCAGGTAGCCCAGCGAGTGGCAGCCGATGTCGCCCACGGTGATGGCTCCGGGCGGCAGCGCCCGCTTTATGGCGTGGAAGGCCGAGCGGTGGCCGCAGCCCGGACACATCTGCGGCAGGCGCTGGGCCGGGGCCTCACGGCTGGGGCGCTCGGGCGCCGGGAAAAGCTTGGGCCAGACGCCGGCCAGGCAGGCGCGCGCCCGCTCGGGGCTCAGCTCGCCCATCAGCTCGGCGTGGCCCTTGCGGGCGTGCAGGCGGCAGGCCAGGCCCTTGTCGTAGGCCAGGGCCTTCAGCTCGCCTTCCAGCACGCGGTCCAGCTCCTCGAGCACGTACACCTCGTCGTGTTCGGCGAGGAACTCGGAGACCAGCACGGCGGGCAGGGGATAGGTGAGGCCGAGCTTGAGCAGGTCCACCGGAGCGCCGGCGTTCCTGACGGCCTCGAGCGCGCACAGGGCGGGCAGGCCGGAGCTGATGATGCCCAGGCGCTTGCCTGTGCCGGGCTGCGGCGCTTTATAGACGGTGGTCAGCGGGCTTTTCTCGCCGTAGAAGGCCCAGGCGTCCAGCTTCTCCAGCGCGCGCTTCTTGAGCGGGAAGACGGAAGTCGTGATCGGCACATAGGGGCCGGCCGCCGCGTCGAAGCGGGGCGTCCAGTCGTGCGGGGCGGGCAGGTCGGAGAATTTCACGTTCTCGCGCGCGTGGCAGACATGGGTGGTGAGGCGCAGGATGACGGGCGCGCGGCGTTCGCGGGCCAGCTCGGCGGCCTCCTTGTACATCACGTAGGCCTCGGCCGGGGTGGCCGGCTCGAACAGCGGCATGTAGGACATGCGCGCGAACCAGCGGTTGTCCTGCTCGTTCTGCGAGGAGTTGGCGCCGGGGTCGTCGCCGAGAATGACCACCATGCCGCCGATCAGCTCCATCAGCGGCAGCTGTATCATGGAGTCGGCGGCCACGTTGAGGCCGACCGACTTGAAGAAGACGGCGGAGGGATGGCCGTTGAGCGAGGCGCCGGCGGCTATCTCCAGCGCCACTTTCTCGTTGGCGGCGAACTCGAAATGATAGGGGCGGCTTTTTTCCGGCGGCGCGAGCAGCGCCTCGGCTATCTCCGGCGTGGGCGAGCCGGGATAACTGGTTATCACGGCGGTGCCGGCCTCGGCCATGGCCCGGGCCAGCGCGTGGTTGCCCATCACGAAAGCGCCGAAGCCCTCCTTGTTGGTCATCAGTTCAGCTAATGAAAGCATCGTTTCTCCTCCCCCCGTTCCCCGCCGCCTAGTTGCGCTTGACCGGCTGGTATTCCTTCAGCGGGTCCACCGGCTGCGCGTAAGGGCTGTTCCACAGCCGCGCGAACACGTCCTCCAGCACGGCCGCCGCGGGCGCCCCGTCGATGAAGACGCCGGTGCCGCGCGAGGTGAGGAAATAGCCGGGCCCCCAGTTGGAGGTGGTGACGAAGCAGCGCTCGCCGTCGGCCACCAGGTACTTGCTGTGGGCCACGCGGGAATAAGGGATGAAGCCGGAGCTGTGCTGCGGCAGCGAAACTATCTTTATGGAAATGTGGTCGTTGCGCGACAGGGCCTTGATGTCCCGGTCGCCCTTGCCGCCCATGGTCCAGTCGGCGAACAGCAGCTCCACTTTCACGCCGCGGGCGGCGGCCTTGCGCAGGGCGGCGTCCAGGTCGGCCCAGCGCTTGGAGCCGTGCTCGGCCAGCGCGTAGTTCATCACCTGGCCGCGCACGGTGCGCTTGGCCGCGGCGAGCACCTTGATCAGCTGGCCGATCTCGGTGTCGGCGCCTTTGGGCACATAGTTTATCGGGCTGTAGGCCAGGCTGTAGGTCACTTCCTGCCCGCCGAGCATGGCCTTCTCGGGCTTGGCGGCGGTGATCTCCATCTTGCCCTTTTTGGCGAACATGCGCTTGGCCTCGGTACCGCCGGCCAGCGCCCAGTCGCCGTCGAACAGGCGGGTGAAGTCCGCGCCCGCGGCCGCGCTCTTTATGCGCAGGCCGAGCTCGTGTATGTGCTTGAGCGAGCGCCAGTCGAAGTTCTGGCTGCCGGTGTAAACCTCGGCCCCGTCCACGACGAAGAACTTGGCGTGCTGCACGCCGCCGCCGGCCTTCTTGAAATCTATCACGCGCGTTTCCACGCCGGCTTCTTTGAGCGCGGGCAGGGACTTGGAGCTTTCGCCCATCATCACCTTGTCCACGATGAAGCGCACCTTCACGCCGCGTTTGGCCGCGGCCTTGACGGCGGCCAGCACCGGCTCCAGCGCTTCACCGGCCTGGTCGGCTATGTAAAATTGCTCCAGGTCCAGCGTCTTCTGCGCGGAGTTTATCATCTCCAGCCAGACGGCCTGCGGGCGGGCGGTCAGCGTGGAACCCAGCACGGTCTCCTCGGGCACGCTTTCCACGAACTGCAGCTCCGCCGCGCACAGCGGCAGCGCCGACGAGAACAGCAACGCTAAAAGGATCTTCTTCATTTACCCCTCCCTATACCGGCAGCACTTCTTTTCGTAACGCTCGCTTGAAATCGAACTTGGACAGCTCCCCTATCAGCATGCCCGAGACTATCAGCAGCCCGCCGCCGGCCTTCACCCACAGGAATTCCTCGCCGCCCCAGGTCCAGGCGAAGACGGCCGCGAACACCGGCTCCAATGTAAAGATTATACCAACCTTGAAGGGCTCTGAATGCTTCTGCGCCAGCATCTGGATGAAGAAGGCGGTCAGCGTCGGGAAGACGGCCAGGAAAAGGATGACGCCCCAGCCGCTGACATTGGCCACGCCCAGCGGCGAACCGCGCAGCAGCGCGATGACGAAAGAGAGGGCGGCCACCATCCAGAACTGGTGGAAGGCCAGCAGCACCGTGTCGGCCTCGGCCTTCACGTACTTGTCGGTCACTATCAAATGCACCGAGTAGGCCGCGGCGGCTACCAACGTAAGCGCGTCGCCCAAATTGAAGCCGCTGGCCCCGCCGGTGAGCAGCCACATGCCGGCTATGGCCAGCGCCGCCGAGAGCCCCTGCAATCTAGTGGGGCGCTCCCGCCGGAACAGGTACATGAACACCGGGATGAAGATGATGAACAGGCCGGTGATGAAGCCGGAGTTGGAGGCCGACGTATAGAGCAGGCCGGTAGTCTGCGTCAGGTACAGCGTGGCCAGAAAAAGGGAGAGGTAAAAACCATCACGCATGTGCAGCGCCAGGTTCTTGCGCTTGAGCACCCAGGGCAGCAGCAGGCCGGCGGAAATGGCGAAACGGATGGCCACCATCACTACCGGGTCCACCGCGTCCAGCGCGCCCTTGGTGACGATAAAGGTGGAGCCCCAGATGGCGGCGCAATAGAAGAGGCCGATATCGGACCATAATTTTGCGCGCGCCGGGCGTTTATCCATATTGAAATTATACCTTATGGCCGCCGCGGTTTTTCGGCGTGCCGGGCGGCGAAATTTTGTATAAATATCCTTGCTGGTCCGGAGGCAGAATGACACCCGAACAATTCACCGAAACCCTGAAGAAATCCTGCGGCGACAATTTGCTGGCCTCCGTGCTGTACGGCTCGGCCGCCGCCGGGGACGGCATAGAGGGCTCCGACTACAACGTGCTGCTGATCCTGCGCGAGGCCGGCTTGCCCGCGCTTAAGCCGGTGGCCGCCGCGACCGCCGCCTGGCTGAAGAAGGGCAACCCGCCGCCGCTGATCTTCACCCGCGAGCGGCTGCTGGCCTCGGCCGACACTTTCCCCATAGAGCTCTCCGACATGAAGGACTTTCACCGCCTGCTGCACGGCGAGAACCCGCTGCCCGGCATAAAGGTGGAGCTGCCTCACCTGCGGCTGGCGGTGGAGCGCGAGCTCAAGGGCGCGCTGATACTGCTGCGCGAGTCCTACCTGGCCTCCGGCGGCGGGCGGCGCGCGCTGGAAGCGCTGATGACGGAATCCCTCTCGCAGTTCCTGGTGCTGTGCCGCGCCGCGCTGCGGCTGCGCGAAGACAATGTCCCGGCCTCCAAGCTGGCCTGCGCCGCCAGGCTGGGCGAACACGCCCGCTTCGACGCGGAGGCCTTCGACCTGGTGCACCAGCTCAGGCGCGGCGAGTACCGCGGCGGCCTGGACGCCGAGGCGCTGTTCGCGCGCTATCTCGCCGCCGCAGACGGCCTTTGCGCCGCCGTGGACGGCTGGGCCGCGGAGCGGCCGTGAGGCGCGCCCGCCTGCTGCTGCTGGCCATCGCGGCCTGTGCCGCGCTGCCGCTGCTGACGCCGGGCCCCGCCCGCGCGCAGGGTTTCAGTTCCTGGGAGAGCGGCGGGGCGGCGGAGGACACGCCGGCCGCGGCTTTCATCCGCCGCCACCTGAGCAAACTCATGGTGGCCGTGCCCGTGGCCATGGCAGTAATCTACATCCTGATCATGGGCCCCGCCGACGTCTCCGAAGCGGCCGCCCGCGCCCGCCTGATGCACCGCGGCGGGGGCTGGGGCCGCCGCGGCGGTTTCGGCGGCAGCACCAGCCTCAGGAACCCCTGGCTGTAGCCCCAACTTTATACGCCGCCCCCTATTAGGTATACTTTTTGCATATTCCGCCAAGGAGCCGCCATGAAAGACCAGATACTGAAAAAAATCGAATCCTACGAGAACTACGCCATAGAGCTGCAGCGAGGCCTCACCGCCATCCCGGCGCTGGCCCCGTCCTCCGGCGGCACCGGCGAGTACGACAAGGCCAAGTGGCTGGAAGGCGAGCTTAAGAAGCTGAAGTTCGACTCCATAGAATGGATCAACGCCCCGCAGAAGGAAGCCAAGAACGGCATACGCCCCAACGTCATCGCCCGCTACAAGGGCAAGAGCAACAAGAAGACAATCTGGTTCATGGCCCACCTCGACGTCGTCCCCCCCGGTGAAGCGTCCATGTGGAAATCCGACCCTTACAAGATGGAAGTGCAGGGCAGGAAGCTCATAGGCCGCGGCGTGGAAGACAACCAGCAGGCCATAGCCTCCAGCATGATGGTGGTAAAAGCCATGATGGACCTCAATTACCGCCCCGAGTACGATATAGCCCTGCTGTTCTGCGCCGACGAGGAGACCGGCTCCGGTTTCGGCGCGGACTACATCTCCGACAATAAGCCGGAAATTTTCGGCAAGGACGACGTTTTCTTCGTGCCCGACTCCGGCAGCGAGGACGGCTCGATGATAGAGGTGGCCGAAAAATCCATCATGTGGATGAAGGTCATCACGCACGGGCGTCAGTGCCACGCCAGCCGCCCGTCCCTCGGCATCAACGCCTTCAAGGCCGCCAGCGAACTGGTGGTGAAGTTCGAAAGCCTCTACACCAAGTTCCCCCACAAGGACGACCTGTACGAGCCGCCGATCAGCACCTTCGAGCCCACCAAGAAAGAGAACAACGTGCCCAACGTGAACACCCTGCCCGGCGAGGACGTGTTCTACATGGACTGCCGCGTGATGCCCAAGTACCTGCTTACCGAAGTGAAGGCCGAGATGCGCCGCCTGGCCGACGAGGTGGAGAAGAAACACGGCGTGAAGATCTCCTTCGAGCCCCAGCAGGAAGCGCAGGCCGCGCCCCCTACCGACCCGAACGCTGAAATAGTGGTGGCGCTCAAGCAGGCCATCCAGGAAGTGCTCAAGGTGGAGCCCAAGGCCTACGGCATAGGCGGCGGCACGGTGGCCGCTTTCTTCCGCCGGCTGAACCTGCCGGTGGTGGTGTACTCGCGCCTCAGCGAGACCGCCCACATGCCCAACGAATACTGCGACATCGACCACATGATGGGCGACGCCAAGGTATTCGCCATCACCACCCTGCTGCTCTGCGAAAAGAAATAAGAGCTAAGTAGGTCAAGGACAATATGTCTGAACTTGTGAGGAAGTTTATTCTCGGGTGCATAAGCGGCGTTGTCGTGGCTGTGTCATTGGACCTGATCAGCAGTTATCTGGCCATCACTCATTCAGTGGTAAGGATGGCCGTAGCCGGGGTGATAGGATGCCTGGTGTTTGTCGGACTAGACACCCTGTCGACCAATAAACAGCGCGGCATACCGGCGGGTAAGCAGTAATAGTTCCGCAAGAGTAGCAGGATATACGTAGCACTTAAAATTAGAGAGGGCAGCCCGGTAATATCCAGGCTGCCCTTTTTATTTGCTCCCTCCGGCCGGCTAGGCCTTTAGGCCCGGCGACTTTTGCCCCAAAGGCTCTTACGCGCGCCGCGGCGGAGGGCTAAAATGTAATTAATGCTATATATAACGGAGGCTTGCCGATGAGGAAAGCCCTGCTCCTGCTCTTGTCCTTCACTTTCTACGGCCACCTTGCCGCTTTCGAACTGCAAGGCATGCGCGCCGCGCAGCTGACAGGGACGCCCCCGGCCCTTCAGATCCCAGTACCTTCGCCAGTACCCGCCGCCGGTCTGCCCGCCAGGGCCCCGGCCTCCTTCGCCGCCTACCAGGTGAACGGCGTGGAAGTAATAGTGCCCCATATAGGCGGCGGCAACCAGCTGCTGGCCGTGCTGCGCGCGGGCGACAAGCCCGAAGCGATGGCTGCCCTGCGCGCCGCTTTCGGCGCCGCCGCCGGAGCGAAGCCATCGACTATAACCCCCAAATCCAAGGCTGAAGTAGAGCTGGCCACCCTGAACCCAGGCGCCGCCATAGTCTCCCTCAACGCCTTCCTGCCGGCCGGCGCGGCCGCGCTGTTCAACCGCGAGCCCAATTTCGGCGGCCCCAACTGCTTCAACGCCGCCTTCACCGCGGCCGGCATGATGGCCCCGGACAAGCTGCGCCATGTCGGCAACCCCGAAGCCGATCAGCTGCTTTCCATGTATTACAAGAGCGTGCCCGCCTCCGACCTGCGGGCCGGCGACATAGTGGTGTTCAACGACGGGGACCACGGCGCCTACCACCTCGGCGGCGGCCTGATCTTCCACAAGAAGAGCTACCTGAAATACCATATCTACCGCATAACGCAGCTGGAAAAAGCCTACGACGCGGACCCCTACGAATGGACGCCGGGCATCTTCGACAGCGGCATGTACGACACCTCGGGCTCCATACGCAAGAAAGCGGCCTGGCGCCCCACCGGCGCGCACTACAGCTTCGGCGCCGCCAGCGCCGACGAGCAGGCCCGTGCGCAGCTCATACTCTTCCTCACCGAGCAGGTGGAATACCAGGCCCCCCGCTGGGCCCTGGCCAAAACGCTGGGCTATTTCACCGAGCGGCTGCTGGAGAATCTGGTCTCCGAATGGAGCCCGATGGCCAAGAGCCCCAACCCGGTGCTGCGCGCCTACTACCACCAGCTCGAGAGCCTGCGCGACCAGGCCAACCAGAGCATAGAGGTGGAGCTGCTCTCCTCGCCCCATGCGCAGGGCAACGCCTACGAGATCCTCAAGGGCGTCTGGCTGCCCCGCAACGATTACTCGCGCGACATAGTGGCCCGCCTGCTGCAGCTCTACGGCCGCGACCAGGCCGCCCTGGAAACCACGCTGGACGCCATCGGCCGGGATTTCGAAGGCAACCCGCTCAAGCACGTGAAAGCCGCCAACTGAAGCAAGCAACGAACAGGAACAAAATGAAAAAACATCCGCTCTTACTCGCCGCCTCCCTGCTGCTCTCCTCTTTGCCCGGCTTCGCCGAAGTCCCCGGCGCCTACGCCGACCTGCTGGGCACCGCCCCCGCCGCCGCCGAGCGCTTCTACGATCTCCCCGTACCCGAGGCCCGCTACGCCGGCACCTCGGCGGTAGCCTACACCTCCGCCCACGCGCGGCGGCTGGCAAGCATGGCCGGCAGGCTGACGCAGGTGAATTTCGTGGACGGCGGGATGAATGGCCAGGACCAGTTTTATTACTGGGGCGCGCCCGACCAGGTAAGGCAGATCAAGCCCGCCCAGGCCGGCCTCATGCGCCACTGGACCTCCAACGCGCAGGCCGACGGCGTGGCGGTGGTGGACCTGATAGTCAGGAGCGGTCTGCTTAAAGCCGGCCCGCGGCCCTACATCATCCCGGTGTCCCACCGCGCCGACTATTATTCCGACCTGCACGGCGTCTTCTTCACCACCCCGGATTTCCCGGCCGGCCAGCTTTGGATGGGCCTCACCCCCGACACCGACTACGTGGACTTCACCGTGGACCCGGGCATGGGCGCCCTCTACTTGGCCCCCGGCAACTACCTTTTCCCCTGCCCCATGAAGCTGCAGGGCTGGATAGCCGACTCCTACCGCAAGTGGAAGAGCACCGGCGTGAAACCTTCCGGCATGGACCAGATCTTCGCCCAGATAGACCGCGAGGGCGGCCTGGAAGACGCCATAGACCTCCCGGTTACCATCGTGCGCTACCAGAAGAACGGCCGCGTGACCGTGCTGCGCCCCGACCTGCTGGCCAAGCCGTACTGACTTTAGAAGCCATAAAAAAACCGCCGGGCTGCCCCGGCGGTTTTTTGTTTTCCCGGCGGCAACCGGGGCCTTATTTTGATTTGCGCAGCGCTACGTCGCCGGTGCCGGACTTGGCCGTGACGGCGAAGCCGCCGGCGGCGAAGTCGTTGGACAAGGAGCCGGTGCCGCTCTTGAGCGAGGCGTCCAGCCTGGTGCCTTCGGGGAAGACCAAGGCGATGTCGGCGGTACCGGTGTTCACCATCACCTCGCCGGAGGCGGGCGCCTTGGCCCAGGCCAGCCGCACCTCGCCGGTGCCCGACTTGACCTCGGCCGGGCCGCAGAGGCCTTTCAGGTCCACGCTGCCGGTGCCGCTCTTCACTTCCAGCGCCGGGGCGCAGGCGTCGCCGGACAGCCGCCCGGTGCCGCTCTTGAAGACGAGGCTGCCGGTGAGGGCGGAGACGGAAATGTCGCCGGTGCCGGCCTTGGCCGAGACCTGGCCGGAGCGGCCGGATATTTTCATGGCGCCGGTGCCGCTTATAGCCTCCAGCCGCAGCGCGGCCGGCGCGAGCACCGTGAAGCCGGCGCGGCAGTCGGCGCGCTCTTCGGACCCGGTAAGGCCGAAGAGGTTCTTCCAGCTTTTGGCCGGGGCCACAGGCACGCCTTCGGCCTTGAGCTTCAGCACTCCGTCGATAATTTCCGTAGTGATCAGGCACTTTTCCGGCTCGTCGTTGCCGGTGATCTCCACTTCTATCTTGCCCTCGGCGCCTGTCACGGCGACGGGGCCGGTCTCGGTAGCCACGTCCAGGCCGGTCACGCCGGCCAGGGGAAAGACTCTCAATTCCCCGGCGGCGCAGCGGGCGGCGGGAACGGATACCAGCAGCGAAACCAGCAATACGGCGTTCTTCATGTATCCTCCTGAACTTTCTAAAGCCTCTATCAATACGGCCGAGGGCCGGCAACGGTTGCGCTAGCGCGCGCCGGCGGCGGCCAGACTAAGGTCCTTGCGGTACTGCGCCACCGAGCGGCGGCTCAGGTCAACACCGTGGCGCGAGCGCAGCTCGGTGCGCAGGCGCTCGTCGCTGAGGGCGGGCTGCTCGGCCGCTATGGCATAGAGCCGCTCCAGGTTGACCTGCTTGCTGGTGGGCAACAGCGCCGCCATGGGCAGCTCCATGCCCCAGGGCATCTGTATCGATTTATTGGAGACCAGGCGGTTGATCACGCTGGCGTCCACCTCCAGGTTCTTGGCCAGCGTCTTCTGCGACAGCGGGCGGCGGCGGCCGGGCTCGCCGGTCACCAGGTAATCGGCTTGCACGCTCACCAGGATCTCCAGCACGCGGTAGAGGGTGGTCTTGCGCTTGTCGGCGAACTCTATCTTCTTGAGCACCCGCTCGGCGCGGGCGCGCTCCTCGGGCTCCATGCCGGGCAGCAGCGCGGCCAGCTTCTCGCCGTCCACCTTGTAGCGGCCCTTCCAGATCTCGCGGTGGAAGAAGGCCAGCTCGGGCTCGCCGTCCTTGAGCTCTATGCCGGCCACGGCGCTGTAGACCTTGGCCGCCGGGGCCTGCGGCGCGCTCTCGAACTCGGCCTGGATGAAAGCGCGGTTGACGAAATCCCGCAGGCGCTCGGCGTCTTTCACGGTAATGTCGCATTCCTCGGCGCGCTGGATGTCGCTCATGGCGGCGTCGCGCAGGAAGCAGGCTTCGAATTTTTCCTGGCCTACGCCCTGGATCAGGGCCACCAGGTCGCCCTTGCCGTCGGCCAGTTCGGGCAGGTCGCCGGCGGCCAGGTTGAGGCCGTAGCCGGCGTATTTGCGGGCCGCGTAGCGCGCCGCGGGAAATTCGCTGAGCGTGAGGGCGCCGGACTGCCGCAGCAGCTGGAACACCCTGCCGCCCTCCAGGTCCTTGAGCAGCCGCTCGAACTCGGCCTCGCTCATGGAGGCCATCTGCGCCATTTTCAGCGCGCCTATGAGCGACGCTGAGGTCCTGGCCCCGGCCGCGGCGGTAAGTTTAAATCCGTGTTTCATAATATCCCCTTGCGCTGATTATACCTGTTCCGTCATTCAAGAGCAATTTTAATGCCAACTTATTGCCGGCAGGGCCGCCAATGGGCGCGCCGTTTTCTGTATAATAATAGTGGGTTAGGTATTTTCATTTGAAAACATTTCTTCTCAAAAGAGAACCCTATGAATAAACTGCACATCCTCGTGCTCGAGGACGATAAATTGGCGCAGAAGGTGATGGCCGCGCAGCTGGCCGCCCACAACGTTGAAGTGGCAGGCGACCTGCCGACGGCCCTGAAGAAGATAGCCGGCGGCGCCTACGACCTGGGGTTCTTCGACCTCATGCTCGGGCCGGACGACGACTACTCCGGCCTCAAGGCCATAGCCGCGGCCGCCGCCAGGGGGCTCTACTGCGTGGTGGTCTCCAGCTCCGATTCGGACGAGATCATAGACCGCGCCTACGAGTTGGGCGCGCGCGACTTCTACGCCAAGGGCAACGAAGAGAGCAACGTGGCCGACATCCTGCGCAAGTTCATCCAGAACCGCAAGGCCGCCGGCGCCGCCGACATCTTC
Source organism: Elusimicrobiales bacterium (assembly GCA_050174915.1). GTDB lineage: Bacteria > Elusimicrobiota > Elusimicrobia > Elusimicrobiales > UBA9959 > UBA9959. The sequence goes on from JBFXJL010000008.1 coordinate 13,045, forward strand.
ACTTCCGCCTTCATCACCTGCGACCCGGAGACCCGCGCCGCCGCCGGCGAGGCGCTCAAGTACGCGCCCACCGAGCTGCCCATCATGATCCTGGGGCCGTCCGGCACCGGCAAGACCTCGCTCGCCAAGATCCTGCACGAGCATTCCGGCCGCGACGGGGCCTTCGTCTCCATCAACTGCTCAGCCTATACCGAGGACCTGCTGGAGGCCGAGCTGTTCGGCCACAAGAAGGGCGCCTTCACCGGCGCGGCCGAAGCCCGCAAAGGCCGCCTGCTGGAAGCCCACCGCGGCACCCTGTTCCTCGATGAGATCGGCACGATGAGCCTGACCATGCAGATGAAACTGCTCAAGGCCATAGAGGAGCGCTCTTTCTACCCGCTCGGCTCGGAGAAGCCGGAGAAGTCGGATTTCCGCATCATCAGCGCCACGCTGGAAGACCCGCAGGACCTGATAGCCCGGGGCAAGATGCGCTTCGACCTGTTCCAGCGCGTGCACGGCTTCACGATCAACCTGAAGCCGCTCAGCCGCCGGGCCTGCGACGTGGCGCCGCTGCTGCAGCATTTCACCAAGGGCGGGCGGCGGCTCTCGTTCACGCAGGAGGCCAAGGCCTACCTGGAAACTTACGCCTGGCCCGGCAATGTGCGCGAGCTCAAGAAATTCACCGACCTGCTCTCCAGCGGCTCTGAAGGGCGCGTAGACCTGGAGACGGTACAGCGCCACCTCAAGGACCGCCCCGCCGAGACGGCGGCCGCCTACCCGGGCGACGACGGCCTGTACGCCTACGCCATAGCCCACGGCCTGGAAGCCGCGCTCGACAAGGTCTCCGGCGACCTCATAACCCGCAGCCTGCGCGAGAACGGCGGCCGGCGCACGCGCACGCTGGCGGACCTGAAGATTTCCACCAGGCTGCTCTACGCCACGCTCAAGCGGCTGGGCCTGGACGGTGACGGAGAAAAGAAATAATGAACGGCAAAGATAATTCAAAACTGCTGCACGACCTGCGCTCCAAATGCGCCAGCCTGAAGAGCGCCGCCGAGCTCTACAAGGACTGCTCCCCGGCCGAGAAGAAAGAGATGCTGGCCCTGATGAACGCCGCGGCGGCCGACATTACCCGCCTGCTCTCCCAGCTCGCCCAGCCCTGACGCCGTCGGGCAAGAGCGCCTCTTTAGTATAATATCGGCGGGAAAGTTCCCTCATCCATGCCTACACCTCCCCAATATCCGCCCGTCGCCGCACGCCGCCTCTCTAACGGGCTGCAGGTGCTGGTGCTGGAGAAAAAATTCGTTCCCACGGTCTCCTTCGCGCTGGTCTTCAAGGCCGGCAACGTGGACAACACTCCGGGCAAGACCGGCCTGGCCCATCTTTTCGAACACATGGCCTTCAAAGGCACCACCAGCCTCAACTCGGCCGGCTACGAGGCGGAGAAGCCGGCGCTGGACCGGGTGGAGGCGGCCGGGCGGGAGCTGATAGCCGAAGAAAGTTCACCCAGACCGGATCCCGCCAAAGTGGAGCGGCTGCGCGCCGCGCTCGACGAGGCGGAGACCGCGGCCGACGCCTTCATCGTCGAGGACGAATACTGGAAGCTTTACAGCACCCTGGGCGAATCCGGCCTGAACGCCATGACCTCGGCCGACTATACCGCCTACGTGGTGTCGCTGCCCGCCCCGCGGCTGGAAGCCTGGATGGTCATCGAGGCCGACCGCTTCAAGAACCCGGTGCTGCGCGAGTTCTACCGCGAGCGCAGCGTGGTGATGGAAGAGCGCCGCATGGGCGAGTCCGAACCGGGCCGCGTGCTGTGGGAGGCGCTGCTGGCCAAGGCCTTCACCGAGCACCCGTACCGCAACCCCACCATAGGCTGGATGGAGGACATCCGCCGCCTGTCGCGCACCGACGCCGAGGAATTTTACCGCGCCTACTACGTGCCCAACAACGCCACGCTGGCCGTGGTGGGCGACGTGGAGACGGAGCGCGTGTTCGCCCTGGCCGAAAAACATTTTAGCGGCTGGCAGGCGCGCCCGCTGCCGTCGCGCGAGCGCCCCGTGGAACCGCCGCAGAGCGGCGAGCGCCGGGCCGAAGTAGTCTTCAAGGCCCAGCCCTCGCTGCGCCTGGGCTTTCACAACCCCGGGCCGGACCACCCCGATTTTTACGCGCTGATGATGGCCTGCGAAGTGCTGTCGAGCGGCAAGACCGGCCGCTTCTACGCCGGTCTGGTGGAGGGCCGGCAGGTGGCGCTGCACGCCTCGGCCTACACCTCTTTCCCCGGCAGCCGCTACCCGTCGCTGTCTGTCATCTCGGCCGCGCCCAAGGCCCCCCACACTACGGAGGAACTGGACGCCGCGCTGATGGAGGAGATAGACCGGCTCAAGGCCGAACTCCCCGCGGCCTGGGAGATGGAGAAGATCCTGAACAATTACGACGCCGAGATGGTAAAGCAGCTGGAGTCCAACTCCGGCATGGCGATGAGCCTGGCGCAGAACGAGCAGCTGCTCGGCGACTGGCGCTACGACTGGCAGACCGGCGAGCGCCTGCGCGCCGTCACGCCGGCCCAGGTCTCGGCGGCCGCGGCCAAATATTTCTCGCGGGACAACCGCACCGCCGTCTTCCTGAAGGAGCCCGCATGAGCCTGCCCCCCGGCCTGCCCGCCATAAGCGCCGTCTCCTTCGCCCCGCCGCGCGGCACCCGCGCGGTGCTCTCGAATGGCCTGGTAGTGCATTTGATGAAGGACGCCACGCTGCCGGTGGTGCACCTCACAGCTTTCATCCGCGCCGGCAAGATGCACGACCCCGCCGGCCTGACCGGCCTGGGCGAGCTGACCGCCCGCCTGCTGCGCGACGGCGGCACCGTGAATTACACGCCGGAAGATATGGACCGGCGGCTGGAGCTGCTGGCCGCCTCGGTGGACAGCAATATGGGCGTGGAGGAAGGCCGCGCCGACCTGACCGCGCTCACTAAAGACCTGGACGCCGCCCTGGATATTTACGCCGACATGCTGATGCGCCCGGTCTTCGACCCGGAGAAAGTTAAATTCAAGATAACGGAATCGCTGGAAGTGCTCCGGCGCCGCAACGATGACCCGGGCCGCGCCTCCGTGCGCGAGGCGCTGCGCGCCTTCTACGGCGCCGGACATCCCTACGGCTGGCGCTCCGAGCCGGCCACGGTGCGCGCCGTCACGCGGGCTGACCTGCAGGCCTGCCACGCCAGTTATTACCGGCCCGGGAATATCATCCTGGCCGCGGCCGGGGATTTCGGCACCGAAGAAGAACTGCTCTCGCGCCTGGAGAGCAAGTTCGGAGGCTGGAAGGGCGGGCCGGCGGAGTTCCAACCCATCCCCCCCGTGTCCATTCCAGCCGGGCGGCGGGTGGTGCACATACAGAAGGACGCGCAGCAGGCCTCCCTAGTGCTGGTGCTCAAGGGCCTGCGCCGGCACGACCCGCTGGAGTACCCGCTGACCGTGGCCAACGAGATCCTGGGCGGCGGCCTCTCCTCGCGGCTGGCCTCCGAGATACGCTCCCGCCGCGGCCTGGCCTACACGGTATACAGCTATTCGGCCAAGAAGCCGGACTATGGCTACACGCTGGGCTTCTGCGGCACGGCCCCGGCTACCGCCGGCCGGGCCGCCGAGGAACTGCTGCGGCAGTTCGCCCTGATGGCGCAGGCCGAGCCGGGCGCCGAAGAGACCGCGCTGGCCCGCGACGCCATAGTGAACTCTTTCGTGTTCCGCTTTCCCACCGCCTTCGACCTGATAGCTGAGCGCGCCGCCTACGAGTATTACGGCTACCCCGCCGACTACCTGGACGGCTACGCCGCCAAGATCTCGGCCGTGGGCCCGGCGGAGGTGCTGGCCGCCTCGCGGCGGCTGCTCGACCCCGCCGACGCGCTGCTGCTGGTGATCGGCGACGCCGCCAAGTTCGACCGACCGCTGTCCGACTTCGGCCCGGTGACGGAGCAGGCGGAAGACTAGGTTAAACTAGCCAAAAAGAAAAGCCCCCTGACGGGGGCTTTTTCTTTTTACTCGGGGAAAGTTCAGGCGGGCATTTCCTTCTGTAGCGACGCCTTTATGGCTGCGGGGATCTCTATCAGCTTCAAATCTTTGCCCACGCAAACTAGGTCGGTCTCGGCCTTGATTATCAACCTGCCGTCCTGGTTATGCGCGACATAGGCGAACACGATGCGGTAAGGGGAGAACTCTTTGACCGTCACCGCTATGTCCAGCGTGTCGGCGTAGAGGGCCGGGAATTTATACTCCACGTGCACGCTGCGCACCGCGAAACCCACGCCCTGCTCGAGCAGGCCCTTCACGGTAAAGCCCCGCTCCTCCAGGTATTCCGAGCGCGCCTCCTCCAGATATTTCAGGTAATTGGCGTGGTAAACCGCCCCGCTGGTGTCAGTGTCGTAATAGTAGATCTTGCGTTTCATCATTCACCTATGATCTTTACCAGCACGCGTTTGGCGCGCATGCCGTCGAATTCGCCGTAAAAAATGCGTTCCCAGGGCCCGAAATCCAGCCTGCCGCCGGTCACCGCCACCACCACCTCGCGGCCCATCACCGTGCGCTTGAGGTGCGCGTCGCCGTTATCCTCGCCGGTGCGGTTGTGCCGGTAAGTGTCCGCGCTGTAGGGGGCCAGGCGCTCCACCCATTCCAGAAAATCCTGGTGCAGGCCGGCCTCATTGTCGTTTATGAAGACGCTGGAGGTGATATGCATGGCGTTGACCAGGCAGAGCCCTTCCTTGATGCCGCTCCGGGCCAGCTCGGCTTCCACCTTGGGGGTGATATGCACGATCTCGCAGCGCTTGGAGGTATTAAAGGTCAGATAGGCGGTATGGGATTTCATGTTTTTCCTCGATATATTCTACCAACTTTGCGCCAGGGCCGCGATTTGGTATAATAAGTGCATGGCTTATAAATGTGAACTTTGCGGCAAGAAGTCCGTTGCTGGTAACTCCTACAGCCATTCGCACAAGGCTACCAAACGGCTTTTCAAGCCCAACCTTCAGAAACAGAAAGTCTCCCTCGACGGCAAGACGCAGTCCGTTTACGTCTGCACCGTCTGCATAAAGAGCGGCAAAGCGGTTCGCCCCGTTAAATAAGCTCAGGGAAGCTTGGTTTCTGTAAGGCCGCCCCCCGCGGGGCGGCCATACTTATTTCCCCCTTTCGCCCCCCGCCCCAACCCGTCAACAAGAATTTAATATATTGTAAACAAGCCTTTTGTATAATTTTCTTATAAATACTAATAGGAATCTATATTGATTCCCTTTATCTCTTTTGCAGCGGTTGCCAGCGGCCAATGGCCGGAGGAATAAATGGAGCAGGAACCTAAATTAGACCCGTCCACGATAACGGACGTAGAGACGGCCAAACTGGCCCTTCGCTGGGCCGTGGAAAAGATCCACGGCCAGCAGGAGGAGCTCGGCCGGCTGCGCGACGACAACCGCAACAAGACCTCCATTAACCGCTCCTTGACCGAGCAGGTAGAACAGAAGACCGAGGTGCTCAAGCGCTGGCAGGGCACGATCAAGACCTGGGAAGAGAATTGGAAGACGCAGACGGCCATGGAGGCCGACCTGAAGGCCAAGCTGCGCGAGCAGATCCTCAACGAGGAGGCCTCCAACTGGCGCGCCTCCCGCGCCCAGCTGGAGAAAGAGATCCTGGCGCTCAAGAACGAGCTGGCCGCCAAGGAAGGCGAGATCGGCCGCATGAAGTTGCAGGCCATAGACGAGATCCGCAACTCCTCCGAGCTCAAGGAAGCCGAGCTCAACGCCCTGCTCTCCAAGCACCAGGACAATCTGGCCGCGCGCGAGAACGCGCTGCGCGAGAAGTACGAGAGCCTCGAGCGCGAGCTCACCGCCTCGCAGCGGGTGCGCGCCGAGCAGGAAGAGATGGCCCTGCGCGAGCGCTACGAGAGCCGCGCCAAGGAACTCTCCGCCCTTTTCGAACAGAAGGAAGCCCAGCTGGAGAAGTTCCGCCGCGAGCTGGAAGACGCGCACCTGCAGAAGATCGAGACCGGCACGGGCGCGGCCCGCAAGGAGCTCGAGGAGCGCAGGCTGCGCCTCGAAGAAGATTTCAGGGCCGCCGAAGCCGCGGCCAGGGCCGAGGCCGAAAAGCGCGTGGACGAAGTGCGCGCCGCCGCCGCCGCCCGCGAGGCCGAACGGCACGCCGCTTTCGCCGCGCGCCAGGCCGCGCTGGAACAGGATTTCGCCGAGCGCGCCGAGCGCGCCGGGCAGGAGAAGAAAGCCGAGCTGGACGCCGTGAAAGCCGCCTCCGCCTCCGAGCTGGAGACGCTGCGCGCCCGCATGAAGGACGCCATAGAGAAGCGCGAGCAGGACTACGTGAACCTGCGCCTGGAGATGGAAGGCCAGCTGGTGGAGCTGGTCAAGAAGCGCGAGGAGGAGATCCGCGCGCGCTACGAGCGGTCCGCCGAAGAGACCCGCGCCAAGTGGGAGAAGGCCGCCGAGGATACCCGCGCCCAGGTGGGCGAGAACGTGCGCCGGGAGACCGAGCGCCTGGAAGCCGATTTCAGAAAGCGCGAAGAGGAGCATCGGGCCCGCGCGGCGCAGGAAGCCGCGGACTACCGCGCCCGCCTCGACGCCGAAACCCGCGCCGCCGGCGAACAGCTGCGCGCCGCGATGCTGGAGGAGCAGAACGCCTGGCTGGCCCGCCAGCAGGCGGCCGCCGATGAGACCCGCAAGGCCCTTGAGGCCGCCCACGCCGAGCGCCTGGACAGCCTGCGCGCCGGCCTGGAAGAGGCTTACACCCAGAAGGAGAAGGCGCTGGAGACCCGCGTGGCCTCCGTGCAGCGCCGCATAAAGGCCGAGTGGCTGGCCCGCGAGGACGAGTGGCGCCTGGAGAAGGAAGCCTCCCTCCACGAGGAGAAGGAAAAGCTCAAGGCCGAGTTCGACAGCCACCGCGCGCTGCTGCACCGCAAGCTGTCCCAGTTCGAGGACGAGCTGAAGCTCAAGTACGCCCAGAAGGAGTCCGAGCTGGCGGACGCCGCCAAGGCCGCGGCCGACGCGACGGCGGCCGAGCTGAAAAAAGAATTCAACACCGAGAAGGAGCGCCTGCGCGCCCAAGCCGAAAGCTTCAACCGCCATATTGAGGCAAGGGAAAAAGCCCTGCGCGCCGAGCTGGAAGCCGAAGAGAAGAAGCTGAGGACCGTCTACGCTGGCCGCGAGGCCGAGCTGAAGGCCGAACTGGCCCGCCGCACCCAGGAAACCGAGACCCTGTTCAAGAGCAGGCTGGAAGAAGAGAAGGCGCGCATGGCCGGCGAGTTCTCGGAACGCGCCGCCGAAGCCGAGCGCGAGCGCCTGAAACTGGCGGAAGAGAAAACCGCGCTGGAAGCCGCCCACGCCGCACGGGTGCGGGAACTGGAAGCCGCGACCGAGGAGCGCGTGCGCGCCGAGCGCGCCAAGGCCGAGGAAGCCGTGAGCGCCCGGGCCGCGCAGCTGCAGATCCGCGAGCAGGAGTTGGACCGGCTAAAGACCGGGCTGGAGCAGCAGCACAACGACCTCAAAATAAGACTTTACCAGGACCTGCAGGCCAAGGAGCAGGACCTGTTCGGCAAGCTCGCCGGGGCCAAGGAGGAGATGTTCAAAGCCCTCAACGCCCACCGCGAAGTGCTCGACCGCGAGCACGAAGAGCGCATGACCGGCCTTATGCAGAAGGAAGAACAGATGCAGGGCCGCTTCGACGAGAAGCTCCGGACGGCCGAAGCCGGCTACCGGCAGCGCCTGCAGGACGAGACCGACAAGCTGGCACTGGCCTTCGAGGGTAAAAAAGCCGAATTCGAGAGCAAGTTCAGGACCCGCGAGCAGGAGCTCGCCTCCGCCTACGCGGAGAAAGAAGCGCGCCTGGAGACCGAGATCGGCGCGCGGCACAATAGCGCGGCCGCCGCGCAGGACAAGGCGGCCGAAAGACGCCGCCACGAGATAGAGGCCTCCCTCGCCCGGCAGGAGAAAGAGCTGGACCGGCGCTACGCCGAAATGGCCGACAAGCTGCGCTCCCAGTTCCAGAGCGAGAAGGCCGTTTGGGAATCGCAGAAGCTTTCGACCCTCAACTCCGAGCGCCAGGCCATGCGCGCCGAGTTCGAGAAGAAGGAGGCCGCCTTCGCGCAGAAGCTCGACGAAGAACTGGCCCGCGGCCGCCAGGAGCGCACCCGCCTGGAAGAGGAAGTGGCGCTCAAGAAGGAAGAGCTGGAGCGCAAGTACTACGCGGAGCTGGAACGCAGCCGCACCGCTTTCGAGAAGACCCGCCGCGAGCAGGAAAGCCGCATCAAGGCGATGACCGAAGAACTGGAGGAAGAGGAGAACCGCCTGACCGTCTGGACGCTGCAGCAAGAGGAAGAATACGCCAGGAAATACCAGGCGCGCGAGAAGGACATGATGCGCCTGTGGGAAGAGAAGCTGGCCGCGCTGGAGAAAGATCACGAAGAGAAGATCCGGGAGCTGCAGGAGAAACTCAGGCTGAAGTAGCCCCCCCCGCGGGGCGGGCCGCAACCATTTATGTACCAAGGCAGGGAACCGCACGATTTCGAGGACATCCTCAAGGAGACCGAGTTAGACTCGGCCAAGATGGTCCTGCGCCTGACTTCCGAGCTCCGTGAGAAGGAGCTGGAGGTGGCCTCCACGCGTTCCCGCAGCTTCGACGAGATCCAGCGCAACAACAAGGCCAAGGAGGCCGAGTTCGAGGCGCTGATGCGCGCGCAGGAAGACCGCATCGCCAAGCGCGAGCAGGACCTCGCCCGCCTGCTGGTGGAGAAGGAATCGGCGCTGTGGCAAAAATACCAGGCCATGCTCGACGACGCCGTGGCCCGCCAGCGCTCGGAGTTCGAATCCGAGCGCGAACTGCTGAAGGCCGACATCGAAAAGAAAGAAGCGGAACTCGCCGCCCAGAAGAAGAACCTGCGCCTGGAGATGGAAGCCCTTTTCAAGAAATGGGAAACCGAGCGCGAGGCGGATTTCAAGACCGAGCGCGAGACCTTCATAGAAGAACTCAAGCTGGGCCGCGAGACGGCCAAGAGGGAGGCCCTGGAGCGCGCCCGCCAGATGGAAGAACTCTGGCGCCAGAAGCTCAGCCAGCAGGAAGCCGACCTCCAGAGCCGCGAGGGCCTGGCCGCCGAGGAGATCCGCAGCCAGATGCGCCGCGAGCGCGTGGAAGAGCTCAAGAAGCTCAACGACCGCCTGAATTCAGAATTTTCCAAGCGCGAGTCCGAACTCTACGCCCATTACGCCTCCTGGCTGGAAGAGAACAAGAAGCTCATAGAGGACAAGTACGCCCGCCGCATGAACGCCGCCGAGGCCGAGCACCGCGACCGGGCCTCCAGGCTGGAGGACGCCCTGGCCAAGACCCGCCAGGAGCTGGACGCCCGGGAGCGGGCCTGGGAAGAGAAATACGCCGAGTTGAAAAAGTTTTACGCCGACAAGGAAGGCGCGCTGGCCGCGGCCGACCGCGAGCTGCAGGCTCAGCACCTGGTCCGCGAGCGCGAACTGGCCGCCAGGCACGAGCAGCTGGACCGGGAGCTGAAAGAAGAGGCCGCCCGGCGCCGCGAGGCGCTGGAAAAGAAAGAGCGGAACCTGGAGCAGCAGTTCGCCGCCAACCTGGCGGAGTTCGCCGCCGAGACCGAGCGCCGGATGCGCGGCATAGAGACGCGCGAGGCGGACCTGGCCAGGCAGCGCGAGGAATCCGCCCGCCTGCGGGCGCAGATAGGCGAGCTGCTGGCGCAGAAACAGCGGGAGCTGGAGCAGACTTTCGAAGAGCGCAGTTCACTGCTGCGCCAGTCCCTGGAGGAATCCTATAAGATAAAGGAAGGCAGCCTGGCCGGCAAGTACGCGGAGATAGAGCGCCGGTACGCCGAACTTACAGCCCAGAAGGACGCCGCGCTGGTCAAGGCGGACGGCCTGGCCGCCGAGATAGAGCGCATGAAAGAGGCGCTGCTGTCGCGCGACTCCGAGGCCAGGAGCGTTATAGACGCGGAGCGGATCCGCCTGGAGGCGGACCTGAAGCGCGCCGAGGAAGGCCTGCGCGCGGACGCCGAAAAATTAAAAGAGGACGCGCTGCGCCGCGAAGAGGCCGTGCGCGCCGACTACGAGGAGCGCCTGCTGGCCGAGCGCGGCCGCCTGGCCTCGCAGCTGAAAATAAAGGAAGAGGCGCTGGAGAAAGAGCGCGCCGCGCTGGGTACCAGGGCCGCCGAGATGGAGGTCCGCTTCCTGGAGACGCTCAAGGCCCGCGAAGCCGAAGTTACCGAAAATTTCCGGGTGCACGTGGAAACCCTCAAGGGCCAGGCCGACGCCGCCAGGCGGGCCTGGGAAGAGGAGCGGGCCGCCCTGGCCGGAGCCACGGAGCAGCAGGCCGAGAAAGCCCGGGCGGAAGAGGCCGCCGCGGCCGCCCGCCGCGAAGAGGAGCTCAAGGTTTTCTACGAGGCCCGGGAGCGGGAACTGCGGGCCGCCGCCGCTTCCGCCGGCGCCGCCGCCGAACGGCTGCTGGCCGAGACGTTCTCCGTGCGCGAACAGGACCTGGCCGCCCGGGTGAAGGGCCTGGAAGAGACGCTGGCCCGGATGACCGAGGAAAACTCGGCGGCGATCGCCTCGGCCGCCGCGCTGAAGGACGAACTGGAGCTGCTGGGCACCCGGCTGGAAGAGAGCGAGCGCGGCCGCCAGAAGCTGATACAGGAGAACCTGACCAAGGCCCGCGACCTGCGCCAGACGCTGGAGAAAGAATTTTTGGACAAGCTCAAGGACATAGAACAGAATTACCTGGAGCAGCTGACGGACCTGACCAAGCGCGGCGACGCGGCGCGCCGGGCCGACCAGGAGGAATACTTCCGCAAGCTGCAGTACGTCAAAGACGATTTCGAGGGCCGGCTGGCCGCCCAGGCCAAAGACCTGGAAACTTCTTACTTGGAACGCGAGCGCGCCCTGGCCGCCGCGCTGGACAACGCCTACAAGCTTAAGGAGCGCGCCCTGGAGGCGCGCCAGGCCCAGCTGGAGAGCAACTACCAGGCCGTGCTTTCGGAGAAAGCCACCCGCATCGACACCGACCTGCAGCTGGCCGCCGACGTCGGGCGCCTGAAGGACGAGCTGGAGCAGAAGAACCGGGCGCTCAAGGAGACCATGGCCGCCCACGACAGCCGCCTGGAAGAACTGGAGGGCAGACTGCGCGCCGAGCACGAGGCCCGCAAGAAGAACCTCGAGGACGGCCACCGCATGCGCGCCTCCCAGCTGGAGGCCGAGCGCGCCAAGCTCAAGGGCCTGCTGGAGCAGGAGCAGAGCCTCGTGAGCGACCTGCAGAAGCGCGAAGCCGCGCTGCAGGAAAGCTACGCCGCCCGCGAGGCGGAGCTTGCGCGGCGGTTCAAAGAAAGCCGGGAACGGCTGGAAAAAGACTACCAGGAAAAACTGAAAAACCTCAAGGGCCAGTAGCCGCCCGCCCCCGCGCGCCCGCGCGGTAATTTCCCCAGCGAAAAATCCGCGCGGTCCGCCCGAAAATCACCCGTCGTAATTTTTTAATTTTCAAAAATATTTGTATATAATTTCAATGCGTTATTTGGCGCGTAGTCTATTATAGAAAAGGCGGTGAAACTTGAAATGAAACAATTCGACAAAAAGATACTGTTCATAGGTTACGGCTCCGTGGCGCAGTGCGCCTTGCCGATGCTTTTCAAGCTGTTAAAGGTGCCGGCCAAAAATATCACCGTTATGGATTTCGAGGACAAGCGCGAAGCTCTCAAACCCATGCTGGCCAAGGGCGTGAAATATGTGCGCGCTAAGGTAGACAAGAAGAACATGGGCGCGCTGCTCGGCAAATACCTCAAAGCCGGGGACCTGCTCATAGACCTGGCCTGGAACATAGACGCCTGCGAGATCCTGCAGTGGTGCCACGACCGCGGCGTGCTCTACATCAACACCTCCACCGAACTGTGGGACCCCTACGAGGGCGCGCAGGACAAGCACCCCACCGAGCGCACCCTGTACGTGCGCCACATGGCCCTGCGCAAGATGGTCGCCGGCTGGAAAAAGGTCGGTCCGACCGCCATCATCGAGCACGGCGCCAACCCCGGCCTGATCTCCCATTTCGCCAAGAAGGGCCTCATCGACATCGCCACCAAGCTGCTGGCCGATAAAAAAGTGAAGGGCGCCAAGGCCGAGCGGCTGAGCCAGCTGGTGAAGGACCAGGTCTTCAACGAGATCTCCAAAGAGGTCGGCGTGAAGGTCATCCACGTCAGCGAGCGCGACACCCAGATCACCAACAAGCCCAAGCAGGTCAACGAGTTCGTCAACACCTGGAGCGTGGAAGGCTTCCGCGAGGAAGGCGTGGCGCCGGCCGAGCTGGGCTGGGGCACGCACGAGAAGACCCTGCCGCCTTTCGCCTGCGAGCACAAGAGCGGCCCCAAGAACCAGATCTGCATCGCCCGCATGGGCATGAACACCTGGATCAGCACCTGGGTACCCAACTACTGCATCCACGGCATGCTGGTGCGTCACGGCGAGGCGTTCACCCTCTCAGACAAACTGACCGTCTGGAAGAACGGGCGCGCCGTGTACCGCCCCACCGTGCACTACGCCTACTGCCCGTCGGACTCCGCCATCGCCTCGCTCAACGAGCTGCGCGGCTACGACTACAAGCTGCAGCCCAAAGTTCGCATCCTCGGCGACGAGATTATAAGCGGCTACGACACGCTCGGCGCCCTGCTGATGGGCCACGACTACAACGCCTGGTGGACCGGCACCATCCTCGGCATCGACGAGAGCCGCAAGCTCATCCCGCACCAGAACGCCACGACCATCCAGGTGGCCATCGGCGTGCTCTCCGCCGCCCTGTGGATGATGGAGAACCCCGAGGAAGGCTTCTGCGTGCCGGAGGACCTGCCGCACGACTTCGTGCTCAAGATCGCCAAGCCCTGGCTGGGCAAGCTGCATTCGGCCCAGTCCGACTGGACGCCCCTGAAGCACTACACCAACGCCTTCCACGGCTACAATAACCCGTACGTGGACAAGAAGGACCCCTGGCAGTTCAAGAACTTCCTGATCACCGACGGCGACTAAGCTCCCGCGGGCCCGGCCGCAAAGCCGGGCCCGCTTTTCAGTTTTGCGGCACCTATCACAGCGAACAAGGAGAAACCACAGACAAGAGTATGATCACAAAGAAACAGATGCAGGACCTCGCCAAGAAGCACGGCACGCCCCTTTTCATCGTCGACCACGATGAAATTCGCAAGAACTACGCGCAGTTCAAGAAATACCTGCCGCGCGTGCAGGCCTACTACGCGGTGAAGTGCGAACCGATGCCCGAGATCGTGAAGACGCTCTACAAGGCGGGCGCCAGTTTCGACGTGGCCTCCATGCCCGAGTTCATGATAGTGCACGAGTACATCAAGAACATGCCGGACAAGAAACGCCTGGCCTGGATCTGGGACAAGATCATCTACGCCAACCCTATAAAGCCGATCGAGACGCTGAAAGAGCTGGACCAGTACCGGCCCCTCGTAACTTTCGACAACCTGGAAGAGATCCACAAGATCAAGAAGCACGCTCCCCACGCCGGCCTGTGCCTGCGCATCCGCGTGCCCAACACGGGCGCGGTGGTGGAGCTCTCCTCCAAATTCGGCGCGTCCCCCGGCGAGGCCGTGGACCTTATCCTCGAGGCCGTGCGGCAGGGCCTCGGCGTAGAGGGCCTGAGTTTCCACGTGGGCAGCCAGACCACCAACTTCGAGAACTACGTGCAGGCCATCAACCTGGCCGCCGACATCTTCAAGGAAGCCAAGGAACGCGGCTACGACAAGATGAACCTCCTCGACATCGGCGGCGGCTTCCCGGCCCCGTACGATTCTTCCGTGAAGCCGTTCCAGCAGCTGGCCAAGACCATCAACTCCGAGCTGGAGCGCCTGTTCCCGGACCCGAAGATAGAAATCCTGGCCGAGCCGGGCCGCTTCATGATAGCGACCGCCGGCACCTCGGTGGTGCGCATCAACGGCAAGACCGTGCGAGACGGCAAGACCTGCTACTACGTCAACGATGGAGCCTACCACACATACTCGGGCATCATCTTCGACCACCAGCACTGCAACATGTTCTCCTTCCGCAAGGGCAAGAAGGAAGAGAACTGCGCCGTGTTCGGCCCCACCTGCGACGCGCTGGACGTGATCTCCACCGCGATGCCGCTGCCGACGGACCTGCAGCTGGGCGAACTTATGTACAGCACCAACATGGGCGCGTACAGCCACGCCTCGTCCACCTGGTTCAACGGCTTCCCGCCGGCGAAAGTGGTGCACGTCAACAAGTAGCCCCGGGCGCGAGCCCCAAGAGAATACCGCGGGCCCGCCCCGCGGTATTTTTTTATTATAATTAGACTATGTCACTACACCTCGTACCCAAAGAAGTTTTTCTTACGAAGGGCCTCGGCCGCCATAAGGAAAAGCTGGCGAGCTTCGAGGAGGCCCTCCGGGACGCCAAGATCGCCAAGTACAACCTTGTGCACGTCTCCAGCATCTTCCCCCCTTACTGCAAGGTCATCCCCGCCAAGAAAGGCCTGGCCAAGCTCAGCGACGGGCAGATCCTGCACTGCGTGCTCAGCCGCAACACTATCAACGAGAACCACCGCCTGATAGCCGCCTCGGTGGGCCTGGCCGTGCCGAAGGACAAATCCCATTACGGCTACATTTCCGAACACCACACCTTCGGCGAGACCGACGAGAAGACCGGCGACTACGCCGAAGACCTCGCGGCCATGATGTTATCCACCATCCAGGGCGTGGAGTTCGGCAGCGACACCACCTGGGACCAGAAGGAAGAGATCTGGAAGCTCAGCGGCAAGATCGTGCGCGCGGCCAACATCACCCAGTCGGCCATAGGCACCGAGGGCGTCTGGACCACCACCGTGGCCGCCGCCGTCTTCCTCTTCTGACGCTTTAACCCTGCAGGCGGGGCCAGGGCGCCGCAACGCCCCGCATCTTCGGGCATTCAACGGAGACACCATGAAATTCAAACCGGCTAAAAAACAGTTCATGCGCAACGACGGCGTAAGCCTGGAGCGCGCGGCTTTCGCGGTACTGCCGGTACCTTACGAGCGCACCGTTTCGTACGGCAAGGGCACCCGGCGCGGCCCGGCCGCCATCATTGAGGCCTCCCCGCAGGTGGAACTGTGGGATGAGGAGACCAAGACCGAGACCTGGAAGCGGGGCATCTTCACCGCGCAGCCGGTGGACTGCTCCCTGCCGGAAGCGAAGTTCTTCCTGCACCTCGAGGGCGTAGTGGAAGGACTGCTGTCGGCCACAAAGGCCGTCCCGTTCTTCCTGGGCGGCGAGCACAGCATAACCCAGGCCCTGCTGCCGCCTTTCATCCGCCGGCACAAGGACCTGTCGATCCTGCATTTCGACGCGCACGCGGACCTGCGGCTGGAATACCGCGGCTCCCGGCACAGCCACGCCTGCGCCGTCTACCCGGCCTCCCGCAGCAACAAGGTGGTGCAGGTAGGCATCCGCAGCGTGGGCCACGACGAGCGGCAGTTCCACAACGCCGGCAACGTGCGCACCTTCCTGATGCACGAGAACCTGGACCTGAAGAAGTTGGAAAGGGACGTGCTGCGCGAGCTGAGCGGCACGGTGTACCTCACGCTGGACTCGGACGGCTTCGACCCGTCGGTCATGCCGGGTACCGGCACGCCGCAGCCCGGCGGCTTCCAGTGGTACGACGCGCTGCGCCTGTTCAAGGCCGTCTGCGCGAAAAAGCGCGTGGTGGGCGTGGACCTGGTGGAGGTGTCCCCCGTAAAGGGCTCCAACATCTCGGAGTTCAACGCGGCCAAGCTGGTCTACCGGCTGATGGGCTATTTAAGTTAGTCCGGCCCAGGCCAATAGAAAAACCGCGGGACAGCCCGCGGTTTTTCTATTTTCGCCCGGAGAGCGCCTAGGGCAGCACCGAAGCCAGCCAGGGCACCTCGGCTTTGGCGGCGGCCAAGGCCTCGTCCAGACCGCCGTATTCCTCCACGTGGCCGTGCTTCATGGGGATCCAGCAGGCGTTCATCGTCCGGTCGTCGTAGACCTCCTCCCGGAAGCCGCAGACTCCGTCTTCCTCTCTCCGGAAGAAACAGACCCGGTGCTTGCCGTCAGGCGCGTGCAGCGTCCTCACCAGTTTCACGGTGCCGCCGGCCGGTGTACCGGTAAAGAGAGCCGCTACCGCTTTGAGCATTTTTTCCAGCATGCGCCCCCCGCAACCCTAAAAGTTTTCCAGCGAGTCGAACTCCGAAACCTTTTTCTTCTCCATCAAATGGCCCATGTCGCGGCTGAACGCGAAGGGCCCCTTGGGCCAGCCGAAAGCCAGTTTCACGGCCGTCTCTATGTCGTACTCAGAGGCCATAATCTCGGAGGCCAGCAATTTCGCCTCCTCCACCACGGGGCGCATGATCTCGGCGAAGATGTCGTCCTTAAAAGTCTTCTTCAGCCCCAGGTACTTGACCAGATTGGGCAGGATGGGGTTCTCGCCCACTATGCGGCCTTCCTCGTAAATATAAAAGCCTATCGTGGATTTGCGGCCCAGCTGGCCGTACTGCACCAGCCGCTGCAGCGTGGCGGAAGGCGCCAGCCGCTCGGGCTTGCCCAGCGCGTTGTAGAGGGCCTCGGAGGCGGCGTAGTCCGAATCCAGGCCGGCGCAGTCCGCCATCTCGAACGGGCCCAGCGGCGCGCCGGACACTTCCCGGAAAGCGGCGTCTATCTCGTGCGGGTGGCCCTTGCCCGAATCCATCAGGCGCAGCGCGGCCAGCAGGAAAGGCCGGGTAAGCCGCTCCACCACCTGGCCGGGGTTGTCCTTGGTGATCACCGGGGTCTTGCCGATCTTGCGCAGCAGCGCGGCGGCGGCCTCGAGATATTCGTCTTTGGTATGGTCCGTGCGCACCACTTCCACCAGCGGGTTGGAGCGCACCGGTTTTATGAAATGGAAGCCCAGCGTGCGCTCGTTAGGCAGCTCACCGAAACCTATCACCGCGGAGAGCGGCTGCACGGCGCAGCGCGCCGCCACTACGCAGTGCTGGTCCAAATGCTTGCGCAGCTTGGAGAAATAGAGGCGACGCTCGTCCTGCGACTTGGAGGCGGCCTCTATGACGATGTCGGCCCCGCTGAACTTGGAGAGGTCCTGTATGCCCTCGATGTTGCCCAGCAGCTCTTCCTTGCCGGCCTGCCGCAGGGACCAGGAGATCTTGGCCAGCGCCACCGAGAGGCTGTCCTTGAAATCGTCGTAGAGGCGCACCTGGAAGCCGTGCTTGACGAACAGCTCGGCCGCCGCGGCGCCGGTTGTGTTGGAGCCCATGATCCCGATAGCGTTGATTTCCATAGTTGCGAAGTCCCGGGGCCGCTCAGGCGGCCTTCACTTCCTCCAGCCGCACGATGCCTTCCTTGTTGAGGACGATGCGGATGCGGTCGTAATGCACGTTCTCCCGCGCTTCCCTGTTGAAATAGGTGTATTTCAGGATGAGGTTCAAATGGTAGACGCGCGCACACGCCGCCGAGCGCAGCTCGGCGGTGGCGGGGTCCACGTAAGGGTAGGCCACCGAGGCGTCGTCGGCCTGCTCCACCAGCTCGCGCACGTTGAAGCGCATGATGTCATTGAGGTCGCGGCGGCGCTCGTGGGCCTTCATGATGACGTCCGGGTAAAGCTGTATCTCCTTCTTGTACTTGAAGACGCGCTCGGGCTTGCCCTCCTCGTCCACCGAGGTGATATTGTCTATGCGGCGCAGCCGGGAGATGTCCGGCGGCACGTCGCGGCCGGGGATGAAGGTGGCGCCCTCCTTGAGCAGGCCTATGCGCCCGCCGCCCGCGGAGTCAAGGATGTCTATCTTGCGGTCGCTGATCCAGCGGGTGAGGCTCCTGGAGAACAGCAGCTTCAGCCAGTCCTTGATGCGGTCCTTGAAGATGTAGCTGATGACCAGCGCCAGCACGAACGGCATGCTGTCCATGGCGTAGCGGCGCTGGAAGAACAGCGTGACCAGCACGGCGAACAGCATAGCCGCGCCGGCCGCCAGGCCGAAGAACACCTGCGTCAGGCTCTCCCACTCGGAGAACTCGGCCCGGAGGTAGAGCACGGCGCTCATGAACTTCTTGAGCACGCCGCGGCGGTAGATGATGGTCTCGTTGGAGGAGCCCGGCACCAGCAGCGACGGGTATTTCATCGCCTGGCGGTAGCGGTTCTGCTCCGTCACGATGGCCAGCACACCCTGCTCCACGCCGGCGAAGCGCCCGCCCGCGCCGGGGTTGGCGCGCAGCGCCTCTATCAGGGAGGTCAGGTATTCCTCGAGCACCAGGCTGACGTACTCGTCGAAGAAAGCCATGGTCTCGCGCACCTTCACCGGCACGGCCGGGTCCGAGATCTCGGCCTTCAGCGAGCCCAGCGCGGTCTCGAGCGCCTTCAGGTCGCCCAGGAAATTATCCAGCCCCTCGCCCACGAACAGCTTGCGCTGCGCGGCCGGTACGGCGGCCCCGTAGGTGGCCAGTCCCTCGACGAAAACCTTCACGTAGTCGCGGATCTCGCCGCGGATGATGCAGCCCAGCAGGCGAATCTCGTCGCAGATTTTATCGGCCAGCGCCTGGTCCCCGGCGCCGGACAGCACCCTCGAAAGGTCCGCGCGCACGCGGTTGAGCGGCGAGGCGGCCAGGGCCGGGTCGCACAGCTTGCCCAGGCTGATCTTGGGGGTGCGCCAGCGGATATAGCGCTGCGTGGAATTGTAGAAGCGCTCCTTGCCGTAATTGTGCGGCCCCACGTTGAGCGCGCGCGGGATGAAGAAATAGGTCTCCACCTCGTAGGAACTCTTGGCCGAGGCGTCGAGGTCGATGTCGAGTTTGATCTCGAAGCGGTGCCTGTCGTGCAGTTTGATGCGGGAGTCTAAAATGTCGTTCTGGTCTTCCATCATAAGGGCGCGGCCTGCGCGGCTATTATTTTATATATATTAGGCCGCTTCCGCCATACGACGGGAGCCTGGCGGACCGCGCGGGTTTACTCCCGGCGCCGGTTCTTGAAGCGGACGATCAGGTAGTAAACGGCCAGGGCGACCGCGCACATGGTGTAAACCGGCATGGCCAGCAGGGCGCCGTAGATGAAGCGCATGACCGGCTCGTTGACGTGCCGGGCCACTTCGAGGATCAGCACATAGTGGATGCCGGCAAAGACCAGCAGAAAGATCAGCGGCGCTATTTTAGCCTGGTAGAAAGTCAGGGCGAGCTTAGTCGGCTCTGCCCGTTCTTGTTCTCTTATATGACCGATAAAATCCTTTCCAAAAATAAGGACGGCGGCCAGCACGGGCACGGTCAGCGTCATGAAAAGATCGGTTAAGGTCATAAGCGTTCGGCCGGGCCGCTCCAAGGAGGCTCTTTCCCCGCCACTTTCAGCCAGTTCAGCCCGGAGAATTTACGCGCGTCGTGCCCGGTTTGCAGGGTAAGGTCCGTAAAGCCACGCTCCTTCAGCTCCGCAGCGATCTGCTCCCCCTTGATCCCTTCTCCCAGGTCGGAATCTATGTAGATAGCGGCGTCTTTAGGGAGTTCCGCGGAAACGGCCCGGAATTCTTCCGAATTTTTGAATACCCGGAGGCTGATCCCGTATTTTTTCGCCGCCAGCGACCAGCTCATGCGGACCAGCGGATCGTCGTCGACCAGGATCGCGCCCCGGCCCCCGGCGGGCTCCCCGCAGCCGGCTTCCTCTTCGCCTATTGAGATCGGCGTCATCCCGGCAAGGCCCTTGGGAATAAGCCTGCTCCCCAGCCGTATGCAATTCTCCCGGATGGACTCCTCCTCGTAGTGGCTGGTCACCAGGACGGCAAGCTTCCCCAGGCCCAGTTCCTCCACCAGGCTCAGCCCCGTCTCACGGTAACCCAGCAGCTCGAAGTCAGCCAGGTAAAGGGCCTTGCCCGCTTCCTGAACGTTCTGCCGCACCCAACCGCGAAAAGCGGCCGGGGTGGAAAAATGGAAAACCCTTATCTCGTGCTTTTTCAGGTCCAGCGACTCAAAACGGCTCTGCCAGACCTGGTGGATGGTGGCGTCGTCGTCCAGAACGATAACAGCCCGGCCGGGGGTGAGCTTCAGTTCGGACACGAACCAGCACGGCGCGGCGGCCTTGGGGAAAGTAAGGGTGACCGCGGTGCCCCGCCCCGGCTCCGACTCTATGTCCAGGGCGCCGCCCCACGCTTCCACGGCGGTCTTGGCCTGATAGAGGCCAAGCCCGGACCCGCCCGGTTTGCCGTAGGTTTCACCCCTTTGTCCGAGCCGCCCCAGTATTTCCGGCGGGATGCCGCAGCCATTATCCCTGATAACTATACTAACGGTCCCGCCACCGCTTTTCAGGCTCAGGACCACGGTTCCTTTCTCCTCGATAGCTTCTACCGCGTTATTGATGAGGTTCGATAAGATGGTCTTCAGCGTCCCGGCGTTAACCTTAACGAACAGCCCGTACGAGCCGGGGCCGGGGCGGTAATCTATGTCTATCCCCATCTTCGAGCGGTATTGCAGGCGCTTTTCGGTTATGACCGGGTCGATAAGGCTGGAGAGCAGCTGCGAATCGGCCGGCCGCGGCGCCGCCGGGCGACTGTCGCCCGGCTCGGGGCTGACCTTCCGGTTCTTTTCCAGCAGGTTATTGGCGATATCCCGGATACGGCTGATGGCGCTCCTGATCAGGATCCTTTTTTCCTCAGGCAGTTGCTCGATATCCCCGGTTATAGAGTCCAGGGCGGCGAGCGGCGAGCGGATGTCGTGGGCGACCTGGGTAGCCATGTGGCCGATCGCCGTGGTCCGGGAAAGCCGCTCCTGCTCTTCGATAAGCTGAAAATGACGCGAGATCACCTGGTGTATCATCTGCCGCAGAGGGGCGAGGATAACGGGGATCTTCATGTCTTCGGCGTTGCGCCGCACGCCGTGGGAAATATCCGAAAGTGTATCCATGAAGAACAGGGTCGGGTCGTAGACCTGCTTCTTGATCAGGAACGCGAAAGCTAGAATCCCGGAAAAAACAAAAATACCCCAGAAGATAAGGCCCGCGGAATGGTTAAGATAGCCCCCCAGCAGCGCTCCGGAATCCAAAACGGAACACAGCTCCGGGCCGGAGGCGCCGAACTGCCGGCAGCTGTTCAGGCCGCCCGGCCTGGCCGTGATCAGGAACGGCACAGTCGCCAGGATAGGGTGCTCCCGACGGATAAGCTTAGCGATGGCCTCCGGGGAAACGGACGCGCCGATAAGGCCGACGCAGTCCCGTTCAAAAAAAACACAACGGTACATGTAGATGTTTTTTCCGGAGCCGTCCCACCGGTAGAAATAAGGAGCCTGAGCGGCGGCGCCAGGAACCTGGACGCAGGCCGCGGGAGAGAACTCTTCTACGGGGGCCGGCCGCAGGGAGGGCTCGCTGAAAAGGGGGCCTTTCCTGCCCTGGGTGTTGGAGAGAAAAAAATCCCGGTCTTTGGAGGCCGCCCAGTACCGATCCGCGACGCCGCTCCTTTTCCCGAGTTCGTTAAGCAGCGCCTCCGGCAGCGAGGCGATCTTGAACCTCAGCGCCGTCTGAAACGGCTCGAGCGTCGCCAGCAGGTTAAGGCCTGCCTCCTCGGTGCGGAAAAACTCCATGCCGCTGGCGCTGGACAGGGCGAGCTCCTCCAGCAGTTCGGCGCGGTAATTATAATAGCCGCGTACGACAAACCCTGAGTACAGAACGATCGCCGTAAGAAATGCCGCGGACCTGAAGGAGAACTTCATTTAAGCGATGGCGCCGTCCGCAAGCAGGCGCAGCGCCCCTTCCGTAAGCACGGCCACCACCCTGTCGAAATTGTTATGAAATTGCTCGCCGGTCTTATGCGGCAGGTCCATCAGGTCGGTCACCGACTTCAGGCCGTAATACGGAAGACCGTGCAGGCTCGCCATCCAGGCTATCGCCGCGCCCTCCATGTCGGCCAGGTCGGCGCCGACGCGGTCGAACCGTTCGGCATCAAAAGACGGGTGGTCGAGGGAATCCGTGGTGGACAGTACGCCGGTCTTAAAACCGTGCCGCTTCGCCAGGCCCGCGACATTCGGACATCGGAAGCCGCCCCAGCTGTACTTGTCCCAGCCGGGCACGGGGATGCGGCGCGTATGGAACCAGACCCTGTCGCGGCAGAGATACACCTCGCCGATAGCCGCGCCCCTGGCGGCCAGCGCGCCGCAGGTGCCGAAATTAAAGACGGCCGAAGGCTTGAAGCGGCGTATGGCCAGCGCGGTGGTGAGGGTGGCCATCTGCGTGCCGATCATATCCATCTTCGTGGCGCGGTCCACTCCGTTGAGCACCAGGTAGAGCCGCCGCCCGGAAGGCAGCCGGCCGCTGTAGCCCAGAGACGGCAGTTCCGGCCCGAAAACATTCCTGAGCGGGGCCAGCCCGAGGGCTTTGATCAGGGGCGCGGCCTCCCCGCGCATCGCCATCACCACGAGGTAAGGTTTGTTCTTATTCTTGTTTTTCATTTTCCGGTCCTATCGCTGCATTGGCAGGTCGCGCAGGTTTACGATGGTGGCTATCCCTTTCAATTTTTCAGGGATGGCGATATTCAGCCGCTCCGCCTCCTGGAGGTTGATCTCCAACCTGCTTTTCCGCAGCGGGTAAACCCCGATGGCCCGCTGCTCCTCACCGTTAAGGGACCGGGCCACCTGTTCGGCCACGGCCCCCCCAAGGTCGTAGGGGCTGACGCTGATAGCGACCAGCACGCCTATTTTCGTATGAACGCTGATGATGCCCAGCGTTGGGATGCTGAGATTCTTCCTGAGGTATTCGCCTATCACGGTAACTGGCACTTCCTTGCCGCCGGGTCCGGAGACGCCGTACGGGACCAGCAGCCAGAGGGCTTGGTCATTCGCGGCTATGTCGGCTATCGCGTCCTGCCATTCCTGCCAGGTGGAAAGGGCGTAAGTCTTGCGGAGCTTCACGGCTTTAGGCGAGCCCGCGGACTGCTCCCTTATCCTGGCGGCGACGTCCTCCATGATCACCAACGAACTCTTGGTTCCCGACGTCAGGATCGACAGGGATTTAATGTCCTTATCGAACATCCGCATCATCTCCAGCGTCTCCGGGACCTGAAAACGCTCCATTATGCCGGACACATTGGCGGGCCGGCCTTTCAGCCAGGTTAGTTCTTTTTCCGACCGGTTCACACCGGTAAAAAATATTTTCTTGGACTTATCGGCCTTTAGGCCGGGAATCACCAGGTCCGCGGCCTCGTCGTCGCAGACGATGACGTAAGTATATTTTGAAGAGGAGAGCTGCCCCAGAAGGCGATTTTTCTCTTTAAGCTTGTCGCCTGCCGGCAGGGCGGCCCAGCCGTCAGAATCGAACACGAAATCCGTCAGCTTCACGTTTTTTTCGAAGGCGGCCAGGGTCGCCCCTATACCGTCGCGAAGGCCGCTTTGCCATTCCCCGGGCAAATAGCTGTAGACCACCGCCACCTCCGTTCGCTCCTGCCCGGCCGCGGACGGAAGGCCGAAGAACAGGATAGCCGCGGCCGCTACGCCGATATCTCTCAATTTAAAGGCATTTATCATATGTTCACATCTCAGCGGTACTGCCGCCAGATTAGTTTTCGCGGATTTAGAACTTAAACATGTCGCGCTTCAGGGGGCCCTGGAGAACTTTACCAGTTTTCCCGATTCTGTTTCCAGTACGCGGCCGGGGACGCCTGACGATACTGCCGATCTATTTCCCCCGGCATAACGCGCGGGAAACAGTCATACAGCCCTCAGCGTCCGCTGCCTTCTATTTGTCGGGGTGAAACTTGTCGTGGGCGCGCTTGATGTCGCCCTTGTCGACGTGGGCATAGATCTGGGTGGTGTTGAGGCTGGCGTGGCCGAGCATCTCCTGCACGCTGCGCAGGTCGGCCCCGCCCTGCACCAGGTGGCTGGCGAAGGTATGGCGGAACAGGTGAGGGTGCGGCTTTATCTCCACGCCCGCCTCCCGGCCGAAGGTCACTATGTCCTTCCACATCTGCTGCCGGCTGAGCGCCTGGCCGGAGCGGTTGACGAATAGCTCGTCGGCCGCCGGCTGGCCGCCGAACTTCAGCTGGCGCGAGGCCAGGTATTCTTTCAGGCGCGAGAGAGCCGCGGCGTTCACCGGCACCATGCGCTCCTTGGCGCCTTTGCCGAACACGCGCAGCCAGCCCTGCTGGAAATTCACCGACTCCAGGCGCAGGCCCAGCAGCTCGGAGACGCGTATGCCGCTGGCGTACAGCAGCTCTATGGCGGCGGCGGCCCGCACCTTGGCGAAAGCCTCGCCGGCGGGATAAACCAGCAGCTTTTCCATGTCGCGCCTATCCAGAAAGCGCGGCACCTTGCGGGGCAGCTTGGGGGCGCGGAAATTGGAGGTGGGGTCTTTCTGGGCTTTGCCCTCCAGCCGCAGGTAGCGGTAGAAGGCGCGCAGGGATTCCGTCTTTCTGAAGATGGAGGCGGGGCCCAGGCCCCGTTCCTTCTTCAGCGACCAGAGGTAGCCCTCCACGAAAGTGGTCTCGGCCAGGGCAGGGTCGGTCTTCCGGGCCTCGCAATAGGCCAGGAAGGCTTCCGCGTCACCGGCATAGGCGAGGCAGGTGTTTTTTGCCAGGCCGCGCTCCATGCCGAGGTGACGCGAAAAATCCGCCGCGAGGGGCCGCACTTACTTGCGGCCCGCCTTTTCCTTGCGCTCGGCCTTCTCGGCGGCCTTGGCGGCTTCGCCCGCCGGCGTGGTCGGCAGCAGGCCGGGCTTCAGCCCCGGCGTGAGGAAGCGGGCGCGCAGCTCGGTCTCTATTTCCAGCGCCACGTTCTTGTTGGTCTTCAGGTAAGTCCTGGCGTTCTCGCGGCCCTGGCCTATGCGGTCGCCCTTGTAGATGTACCAGGTGCCGGATTTTTCCAGCAGGCCGGTCTCCACGCCCATGTCGAGCAGGCAGCCCTCGGTGGAAATGCCCTCGCCGTTGACCATCTCGAACTCGGCCTGGCGGTAGGGCGGCGCCACCTTGTTCTTGACCACCTTCACGCGGATGCGCGCGCCGGTGACCACGTCGGCCGACTTGATGGTCTCTATCTTGCGGATGTCCAGGCGCACCGAGGAGTAGAACTTCAGCGCCAGGCCGCCCGGCGTGGTTTCGGGGTTGCCGAACATGACGCCGATCTTGTGGCGCAGCTGGTTGATGAACATGACGGAGGTTTTGGTGGAAGAGACGATGGAGGTGAGTTTGCGCAGCGCCTGGCTCATCAGCCTGGCCTGCAGGCCCACGTGCAGGTCGCCCATCTCGCCTTCGATCTCGGCCTTGGGCACCAGCGCGGCGACGGAGTCGATCACGATGATGTCCAGCGCGCCGGAGCGCACCAGCTTCTCGCAGATCTCCAGCGCCTGCTCGCCGCTGTCGGGCTGGGAGATGAGCAGGTTATCAACGTCCACGCCCAGCTTCTGGGCGTACACCGGGTCCAGCGCGTGCTCGGCGTCTATGAAGGCCGCCATGCCGCCTTTCTTCTGCGCCTCGGCTATCACGTGCAGCGTCAGCGTGGTCTTGCCGGAGGACTCCGGGCCGTAGATCTCGATGACGCGGCCGCGGGGCAGGCCGCCCACGCCGAGCGCCAGGTCGAGGCTGAGCGCGCCGGTGGGGATCGTTTCGATCTTCATGTTAGCGGCCCGCTCGCCCATCTTCATGATGGCTTCTTTGCCGTAGCTCTTCTCTATCTGCGAGAGGGCGGCTTCGAGCGCCCGGTTCTTTTCGTCGTTGGACATATGTTTTCTACCTCCGTTAAATTTTCTTACCCGAATAGTCTACAAGGTCAACCCGACAAGGGCCTGTCGGGTTGTGGCCGGCTGTTTTTATTTTTTATCCGGCCTGTCGGGAGTATTATGTTAACATTTCCCGCCGCCGCGCCGCTGCCGCGACTGCCTGATTAGTATAGATGATTTTCCGCCGCCTGTCAAGTATTAAGGAGATGTTGACTTTAGCGGCTTAATATACTATCCTTAATATATGCATCCTATACAAGAGAAGCTCCTGCACCTCTCCAAAGAGCGCAATTTGGCCCAAGCCAGCCTGCGCGAGATGGCCGCCGCCATAGGCTTGCCCGACGAATCCCCCCAGAAGATCAAGCATCACCTGCAGCAACTGGAGAAAAAAGGCTTTTTTACCATAGACCGGGCCAAGGGCCTGATGGAAAAGGCCTCCCTGCTGCCCGGGCTGGCCAGCGGTCTGCTTAAAGAAGCTTCCTCCTTATTCTCTATCCCCATAGTAGGCATGGCCAATTGCGGGCCGGCCACGGTTTTCGCCGAGCAGAATTTCGAGGGCTTCCTGCGCGTCTCCGGCCGCCTGCTGGGCCGAGCTAACCCCGCCGGCCTCTACGCCATCCGGACCAACGGCTCGTCGATGAACCGGGCCGAGATAGGCGGCAAAAAGATAGAGGACGGCGACTACGTGGTGATAGACAGCAATAAGCGAGTACCCGGCAACAACGACATAGTGCTGGCCATCATAGACAACAAAGCCACCATCAAGCGCTTCATCGACGACCGGGCCAACGGCCAGGTGATCCTGAAGGCCGATTCTTCCCACGACTACGACCCCATCTACCTGCACCCCGACGACGACTTTCTCATCAACGGCAAAGCCGTCGCCGTCATCAAAAAATAGGGACAGCGCCCTGTTTCCGCGCCCCGCCGGTCCCAGAATATGGGCCGGCGGGGCGCAAAATTTTACTTGCCTTGGGTGGCCGGATTAGGTTTAATTTGACGGTAGTCAATAGACTGGAGGCAACAACTAATGAAAACCCACCTGATAATTTCCGCCGCCATCGCCCTCTGCGCTGCCGGCTCCGCAGCAGCGGCCGACAAGGTCATATACGGCTCCGACGACCGCCTGGACATCTACCAGGTCACCGACTCCAAACTGCTCAAGTTGGCCGACTCCACCGTGGGCCTGTTCCAGGGCTACGACGTGGACATCGTGGGCGACAAGGCCAAGCTGATCACTGAATCCTACGCCGACGGCTACGGCCTGTGCGAAGAAGAGCCCTTCTATGAGCAGGTCACCGGCGCCTTCTGCTCCGGCTCGCTCGTGGCTCCCGACATCATCATGACCGCCGGTCATTGCGTTAAGACCGCCGACGCCTGCGAGGACATCAAGTTCGTGTTCGGCTTCGCGGTCAAGTCCAAGGGCGTAAACCCCTCCGAAGTTCCCGCTTCCGACGTCTACTCCTGCGCCGAGCTGATCGGCCGCGAGCAGGTGGGCACCGGCGCCGACTGGGCGCTGATACGCCTGGACCGCAAGGTCACGGGCCACCAGCCGCTCAAGTACGACCTTACCGACTCCGTCAAGAACGGCGACCAGCTGGTAGTTATCGGCCACCCGGCCGGCCTGCCCACCAAAGTAGCCGGCGGCGCCACCGTGCGCGACGCCTCCCCCAAGGGCTACTACGTGGCCAACCTCGACACCTACGGCGGCAATTCCGGCTCCGCGGTGTTCAACGCCAATAACGGCGTGATAGTGGGCATTTTGGTGCGCGGCGAGAACGACTATGTCTACAAGGACGGCTGCCGCGTCTCCAACGTGTGCCCCTCCACCGGCTGCCGCGGCGAGGACGTAACCAAGCTGTCGGCCATAACCTCCCCCTTCCGGTCGGCCTCGGCCGAAGCCGTAGGCACCGCGGTGGAAACGGCGGCCGCCGGCCCCATGGCCAAAGCCTCCCCCGCCTTCGAACTGCTCAAAGGCCTGACCCCGGAAAGCAACTAAACGGCCCTCATAAAGGACCCCGGCCCTCTGGCCGGGGTTTTTTATTGCCCCAAAAAAAGGCCGCAACTTGCCGGCGGTTTATATGCTAGTATCTAGGCATACCCCTCTAAAAGAGGTCATTTTAAGGAGATATTAACATGGCAAACGAGAAATTCATGAAAACGATGCAGCCTGACGCCGAACTGGGCGCCGTCATTGGGAACGAGCCCGTCGCCCGCCCCACCGCCGTCAAGAAGATCTGGGACTACATCAAGAAAAACAACCTTCAGGACAAGGTCAACAAGCGCAACATCAACGCTGACGAGAAGCTCCTGAAAGTCTTCGCCGGCAAAAAGCAGGTCACGATGTTCGAACTGGCCGGCATCCTGGGCAAGCACCTGAAATAAGGCGCCCTCACCCGCAAGAAAGGCCGTCGCCTGGCGGCCTTTTTTGCTTGGCCCCCTTTTCAGCAAGCCGAGAACCGGCCGCCAGAGGCAATATGATAGACCTTAAACCCGCGCACCTCAAGAAAGTCAAAAAGATACTCTCCGGCAGCGTGCCGGAGTATGAAGTCATGGTTTATGGCTCCAGGGCCCAGGGCAAGGCCAAGACCTACTCCTACCTGGACCTGGCCATCATGACCGACAAGCCGCTGGGCGCGCCGCGCCTGGAGAAGATAGCGGCGGCTTTCGCCGGCGCCGGTTTGCCTTTCCGCGTGGAGACCATAGACTGGGCCGCCACCGGGGCCGGCTTCCGCAAGGAAATAAAGAAGACCGCCATAGTGCTGCAGCCGCCGCCGAAGGCCTGAGCCGCCGGGGCGCAAAAAGGCCGTCAGGAGACGGCCTTTTTCTTTTCCCCGCCTGGCTGGCCGCGGCTGCCGCGCCATTTTTGTAAGATATTCTCCTGCATGAAAAGCCTCGGACCGTTTTCACCGGACCCGGACAAGGTAAAGAGGAACAGTCTTCTTGCCCTGCTGGCTTTTTTTGTGTATTGCCTATTCTTCTGGAAGAAAGCCCTGCTCCAGGGCCTTATTCCCGCCGACGGCAACACGCTGCTGATGTCCTACCCGGTCTGGCAGACCGGGGCCGGCTACTTCAAGCAAGCCCTGCTCCCGCTCTGGGACCCGCTCAGGAACCTGGGAGAGCCGTTCCTGGCCGACCCGCAGGCCGCCATACTGTACCCGCTCACCTGGCTCTCTTTCCTGGGGAGCTGGGCTTCATATTTCAAACTCTGGATACCGGCGCACACGCTGCTGGCCGGAATTTCCGGCTACCTGCTGGCGGCCAGCCTCTACAAGGACCGGGAGGCCGCGCTTACGGCGGGACTGCTGGCGGCTTTTAACGGCCTGATGATAGCGCGCTCCTCCCTCCCCAACCACTTCGCGGCCCTGGCCTGGATACCGGCGGCCGGCTATTTCCTCGTTTCAGGCAGAACGGTCCCGCTCGCCCTTTGCCTGGCGGCGCAATGGTTCGCTGGCTACCCGCCCTTTTCACTCATAACTTTTACGGCCCTCCTCCTGCTGCTGCCTTTAACTGAGAAGCCGGCGGAAAGCGCGCGCAGGCTGGCTAAAGCCTGCCTGATTTTTATAGGCCTTGCCGCAGTGCAGCTGCTGCCTTTCCTGGAGATGCTCAAAGAATCCGCCAGGGGCGTTCTGCTCGCCCGGGAATCCGCCCTTGTCTACGCTTTAGGTTCCGCCGAGCTGCTGAAGAAAATTTTCGTCCCGCTGTGGTACGGCTTTTTTCCGCAGAGCGCGGGAGACCCGGCCATGGTGAATTTTTACTTCGGTTTCGCCCCGCTGGCCGCCGCGCTCCTTATCCTGGTTAAGAAAAGAGAGAAGCCGGCGCTCTACGTTCTTGCGGCGCTTGCCCTGGCGTTCTCGCTGTGCCTTGGCCTGGCCAACCCTGTTTACGCTTTCCCTTTATTCAAGGCGTTCCGCTATCCCGCCAACTGGCTGGCCCTGGCCTGCCTTTTCGCCCCGCTGGCCGCCGCGGCCGGGTTCAGCGCGATACAGAGCCGCAAGGTGAAAATTATCCTGGCAGCCGTCGTAGCGGCGGAGCTGCTGGTCAACGCGCAATTCAGGCAGAAGCTGTGGGTGGAACCCGGATTCTTCACGGAAAGGCCCGCCATACTCAAGACCTGCCCGCCCGGAGGCATCTATCACTCGCCTTTGCTCAGGGAAAGCATGGAGAAGGGCTTCCAGCTGGGCAACGCCGGGGACGCCCTGCTCCTCAGGGAGTCAGCCTACCCGTCCTACGGCGCGGCTTTCGGCTTCAGCGAACTGGGCAGCTACCAGGTCCTTTCCTCCAGAAGGGCCAGACTTTACGCCGCCAGGATAGCGGCCGCGGGGCCCGGCTCCGCGCTGCTGGACCGGGCCGGCATCGGGGCCGTCATCACGCTCAGGGCGGACCCCGCCGGCAAGGCGCTGCCCGAGCCGGCAGTCATCCTTAACCCCGCCGCCGCCCCCTGCGTCCTGGAACCGCGGACCGGCACGGCCGGAATACTGGAGGCGCGCCCAGGCCGCCTGAAGATTCACGCGGAACTCTCCGCCCCGGCCACCCTGGTGCTTGCCCAGGCCTGGTATCCCGGCTGGCGCTTAAAAATTGACGGTGAGAAGGCCGAGGCCGGTCTCTTCGACGGCTTCCTGCTGTCGGCCGGGCTTGGCGCGGGGCGGCATACCCTGGAATTTTATTATCTGCCCCTCTCCTTCCTCGCCGGCCTGCTTATTTCGGCGCTGACCGCCGCGCTGCTCCTCCTCAGGAGATTCCGCCCGAGGCCAGGCGGGTAAGAACCCGCGGGCCGAAAACGCCTTAGGCCCGGTTTCACACGGTCATAGTCACGCAAAAAAAATACCCGCCGGGAGGCGGGTATTCTTTTGGCGGCTCTCCGCGCTGACCGCGGCTAGTCGCAGCACTTGAAGAAACAGACCGAGAGCGGCGGCAGCGTGAGCGACAGCGAATAAGGCCGGCCGTGCGAGGCGTAGTCCCCGGCCTTCACCCCGCCCATGTTGCCGATGCCGCTGCCCCAGTAGGTGACGGCGTCGCTGTTGAGCAGTTCCTTCCAGAAGCCGCCGCGGGGCACGCCTACCCGGTAGCCGTGGCGCGGCACCGGGGTGAAATTGCAGACCACCAGCACGTCGTCGCCGGGCCTCTCCCCCTTGCGCAGGAAGGCCGTGACGCTCTGCTGCGAGTCGTTGGCGTCTATCCATTCGAAACCCGCTGGATTGCAGTTGAGCTCGTGCAGGGCCGGCTCGGCCTTGTAGAGCGCGTTGAGGTCTCGCACCCAGTTCTGCATGCCGCCGTGCGGAGGGAAGCCGGCCTGGTGCCAGTCCAGCGAGCGGTCGTGGTTCCATTCCCCCCACTGCGCGAACTCGCTGCCCATGAACATCAGCTTCTGCCCCGGCTGGGCGTACATGCCGCCGTAGAGCAGGCGGAGGTTGGCGAACTTCTGCCAGTCGTCGCCGGCCATCTTGGCGAGCATCGAGCCCTTGCCGTGCGCCACCTCGTCGTGCGAGAACGGCAGCACGAAGTTCTCCCCCCAGGCGTAGAGCATGCGGAAGGTGAGGTCGTTGTGGTGATACTTGC
The DNA here is from genome assembly GCA_050174915.1 of Elusimicrobiales bacterium. Lineage (GTDB taxonomy): Bacteria > Elusimicrobiota > Elusimicrobia > Elusimicrobiales > UBA9959 > UBA9959. The sequence continues at coordinate 44,293 of JBFXJL010000008.1, forward strand.
GGAACACGGAATCGCGGGAGAAATAGCGCAGCGTGTCGTGCATCCAGCCCATGTCCCACTTGAGGCCGAAGCCCAGGCCGCCGATATAAGTCGGGCGCGACACCATGGGCCAGGCGGTGGACTCCTCGGCGTAGGTCTGCGCGTCCGGGAAGTTCTGGTAGACCACGTGGTTGAACTGCTTGAGGAAGGCTATGGCTTCGAGGTTCTCGTTGCCGCCGAACTTGTTGGGCACCCACTGGCCGGCCTTGCGGGAATAGTCCAGGTAGAGCATGGAGGCCACGGCGTCCACGCGCAGGCCGTCCACGTGGAATTTCTCCAGCCAGAACAGCGCGGAAGAGAGCAGGAAGCTCTTCACCTCGTTGCGGCCGAAATTAAAGATGGCGCTGCCCCAGTCGGGGTGGTAGCCCTGGCGCGGGTCGGCGTGTTCGTAGAGGCAGGTGCCGTCGAACTTGGCCAGGCCGTGCGCGTCCGAGGGGAAATGCGCCGGCACCCAGTCGAGTATTACGCCTATGCCTGCCTGGTGCAGCTGGTCCACCAGGAACATGAAATCCTGCGGGCTGCCGTAGCGGCTGGTAGGGGCGAAGTAGCCGGTAGTCTGGTAGCCCCAGGAGCCGTAGAAGGGGTGCTCGGTGACGGGCATCAGCTCCACGTGCGAGAAGCCCATGTACTTCAGGTAGCCGGGCAGCTGCTCGGCCAGCTCGCGGTAGGAGAGCGGTATGTTGTCGCCTTTCCGGCGCCAGGAGCCTAGGTGCAGCTCGTAGATGGAGACCGGGCTTTTGAGGCTCACCCGGGCGCCGCGCTCCTTCATCCACTCAGCGTCGCCCCACTCGTAGTCCAGCGTGGCCACCACGGAGGCGGTCTTGGGCGCTTCCTCGGAAGAGAAAGCCACCGGGTCGGCCTTCTCGGCGCTGAAATTGTCGAAATTGGAAACGATGAAATACTTGTAGTTCTGGCCGGCCACCACCCCGGGGATGAAGCCCTCCCAGATGCCGGAGGCGCCGCGCTGGTGCAGCTGGTTGCGGCCCTTGTCCCAGCCGTTGAAGTCGCCGATCACGAACACCTGCCGCGCGTTCGGGGCCCAGACGGCGAAATGGGTGCCGGTCACGCCGTCCACCTCGGCCAGGTGCGCGCCGAGAGCGTCGTAGAGTCGCAGGTGGTTGCCCTCGTTGAAGAGGTAGAGGTCCTGGTCGGAGAGAAGTTTAATGTTATTGGCCATGGTGTTTATCCTGTCTATGAATAATACAATATTGACCGCCCCGGCGGTTTATGGATACCATTTAACCATGACCGAAGAAGCCCCGAAGCCCCACAAGCGCCGCGAGCGCTACAGCGGCAAGCACCCGCGCAATTTCGCGCAGAAATATAAAGAGCTGGATCCGGCCAGATACGCGGAGCAGATAGAGCATATCATCGCTAAGGGGCTCACGCCGGCCGGCACCCACAGGCCGATCTGCGTGGAAGAGATACTGAAGATCCTGGACCCCAAGCCGGGCGAAGTCGCCTTCGACGCCACGCTGGGCTACGGCGGCCACACGCGGGCGCTGCTGCCGCGGCTGCTGCCGGGCGGAAAATTGTTCGCCGTGGACGTGGACACGCTGGAACTGCCCAAGACCGAGGCGCGCCTGCGCGCCGAGGGCTTCGGCCCCGACGCGCTGGCAGTACGCAAGATGAATTACGCCGGCATACTGGGGCTGCTGGGCGAGGCCGGCGGCGGCTTCGACTGCGTGCTGGCCGACCTGGGCGTCTCGTCGATGCAGCTCGACAACCCCGAGCGCGGCTTCACCTACAAGGCCGACGGCCCGCTGGACCTGCGGCTCAACCCGGAGCGCGGCCGGCCGGCCTCCGAATTCCTCAAGACCGTGAGCGCCGATAAGCTGGCGGCGCTGCTGGAGCAGAACGCCGACGAGCCGCACGCGCGCACCATAGCCGCGGCCGTGAAAGAAAGCCCCTCGGCCATCCTCACCACCGCGGACCTGGTTGAGACCGTAAAAAGCGCCCTCAAGCGCGCCCATCCCAAACTAGGCGAGGATATAGTCAAGAAATCCCTGCAGCGGGTCTTCATGGCCCTGCGCATAGAGGTCAACGACGAGTTCAGCGTCCTGGACCGCTTCCTGGCGGCGCTGCCCTGGTGCCTCAAGCCCGGCGGCCGCGCGGCCATCCTCACCTTCCACTCCGGCGAGGACCGCCGCGTGAAGAAAGCTTTCGCCAAAGGCGAGGCCGAAGGCCTGTACTCCGCCGTGGCCCCCACCCCGGCGCGCCCGTCTTCGGCCGAGCGCCGCTCCAACCCACGCTCGGCCTGCGCCAAGCTGCGCTGGGCCGTGCGCTCCTCTACGCCCGCCACCTGAAAACTTGCGCCGGCGGCCCTGAAATATTGTATTCTGTGCTTGGGTAAGGGTTAAGAAAAACAACAAGCTTTCCACCGGTCCGCCTCGCGGGCCATAACCCCATTTAAAAGGGGGCGGTCATGATAATGAAGCGAGAGGAACTGAAACAACTCATGGACGTGAGGACGGGGCCTTGCGTCTCGATCTATTTGCCCACCGAGAAGGGCAGCATAGAGACGCGGCAGAACCCGGTTCGGTTGCGCAAACTGCTCAAGGAAGCCGAGCATAAGCTGCTGGCCTCGGGCACCAGGACGCTGGACGCCAAGGACCTGCTGGCGCCAGCGCGGCAGATGCTCGAGGACAACCTGTTCTGGCAGTACCAGAGCGGCGGGCTGGCTGTTTTCCTGTCCAGCCGGATAAAGCGGGCCTACACGCTGCCGCTGGCCTTCACCGAGATGGCCGCCGTGAACGACCGGTTCTGCGTGCGGCAGCTGCTGCCGTTTTTCGCCGAGGACGGGCGCTACTGCGTGCTGACGCTGAGCCAGCGCTCGGTGCGGCTGTTCCAGTGCACCCGCCACAGCGTGGCCGAGGCGGACCTGAGCCAGGCGCCCAAGGGCGTCGCCGACCTGCTGGAGCTCAACGAGGGCGAGAAACAGCTGCAGTTCCACGCCAACGGGGCGGGGCGCGGCGCCCGGAGCGGCGGGGCGGCCATGTTCCACGGCCACGCCGAGGACACGGACGAGACCAAGGAGAACATTTTGGTCTATTTCCACGGCGTCAACCGGGCGGTCAACTCGCTGATAGGCACGAACGGGCCGCTGGTGCTGGCCGGCGTGGACTACCTGACGCGCATTTACGAGAAAGCCAACACTTACCCCCGCCTGGCCGAGGGCCGCATAGCCGGCAACCCGGCGGAGCTGCGACCGGAGGAACTCAAGGACAGGGCGTGGGAAATAGTGCGGCCCGGTTTCGAGGCCGGGGCCAGGGCGGCGGCGGCGGTGTTCGAGCAGCTGCAGGGTACGCCGAGGGCTTCCAACCACCTCAAGACCATACTGGCGGCCGCCAACGATGGCCGGGTGGCCACGCTGCTGGTGTCGGCCAGGGACCAGCGCTGGGGCATCTTCGACGACGCCTCCGGCGTTATGGACCTGCACGCCAAGCCGGACCCGACTGACCTGGACCTGCTGGAACTGTGCGCGGCCCGCACGCTGGACCACGGAGGCCTGGTTTACGCGCTGGAGCCAGAGCGCATGCCCGGGCGGGCGCCGGCGGCGGCGGTCTTCCGGTACTAGACTGCCGGAAACAAAAGAGCCGGGCCCCGCGGCCCGGCTCTTTTTGTGCCTCACGGCGTCAGGCCAGCAGCGCGCCCTTCTCCGCCCAGATCTTTTCCATCGACTGCCGCGGCGTGGGCCGCGGCGCGTCCAGTTCGCGCGCTATGACGCCCAGCAGCTCTACCAGGCCGTGGAAATCCGCCACGGCCACATGCTCCTGGCCCACCCGGGCTTTCCTGCCCTTCGCCACGCCGTCAATGTCGGCCATGTTGTGGTAATTGCCCAGCGGCAGGCACAGGCAGGTGGAACTGAAGCCATAGAACGAGAAGGCCGAGGCCTCGCAGACCCCGCCGGGCATCAGCTTGCGTTGGAATTTGAAAGCCGGGTTGGCCTTCTGGTAGGCCGCGGCCGCGTTGGAGATCGTGTTGGTCAGCTCGGGCGTGAACACGCTCATCCTGTCGCCCACGCGCACTATGGGGCCGCCGCCTATGGGCGAATCGTGCGGGAAGCTGCGGGAACATTCCAGGCAGACCAGCCTGGCGTTTTTCGCCATGGTGCCGCCGCGCGCCGCGCCGATGGCGCCCAAGAAGCCCACCTCCTCGGCCCTGGTGAACAGCAGGGCCACATGGGCCAGCTTTTTATCCTTCGATAATTCGTCGTAGGCCGTCAGCGCAGCCGCCACCGCGGCCAGGTCGTCGCAGGCCTGCGTATAGGCCACGCCTTTCTTTATGGAAGCCGCGGGGAATTTCCAGCGGCCCAGGCAGCCGGGCCGCAATTGGGCGGGCTCGCTCAACCGGGCCGTGACGGTCTTGAAAGGTTTGGCCGCCGGGTCCAGCGAGGTAATGCGGGCGCCGTAGGCGCGCGACAGATCTTCGCTGAAAATTTCTATGACCGCGCCCTTGAAGTAAGGATCCTGTACCCCGCCGCGGAATTCAAGTTTCACGTCCAGCCCTTCGGCCGAGAGCACGATAAAAGCCGGGTGGTCGAGATGGGCGGTGATGAAAAGCGGGGCCGTACGGCGGCAGGCACGCTTAAAATCGGCGCGGGTTACCAGCAGGTTGCCGTGCCTGTCGCTGGCCAGTACCAGGCGGCGCCTGGCTTCTACCCAGGCCCCGATGAAGCGGGTGACGGCCCCCTCGTGCGCGGCCGCCGTGGGCAGCGAAGTCACTTCCAGCAGGAATTTTTCGCGTCTCTTGAGCTCGGCTGAAGCGGTCTTTTTCATAAGCCTCCGTGAGTGGCCTACGGCTGAACGCCGCACGGCCAATCTAGTTTTACCATTTTTCGCCGCCGCTCCGGAAAGGGGCAGGCCAGTTTTTAATATAATTAAATCATGAAGACTTTACTCTTTTCCCTGCTGCTGGCACTGCCGCCGGCCCTCCCGGCCAAACCCGCCAATAACCCGGAAGCCAATGTAGAGAAGCGGAAAGCAGCGGCGGCCGAGGCCCCTATCGTACTCACCACCTCCGCCCCCAACTTCTGCCTCTTCGGGGGCCAGACCGGCAAGCCGGCCAAAGGCGAGGCCTCCTTCATGTCCATTGTCTGGAAGAACGATGTGGTCTACGTGGGCGAGACACATGACCAGGCGCTGGACCACCTGGCGCAGTACGAGGCGCTCAAGGCCATGAAGATAGCGCGCGGCTCGCGCATCGCCGTCGGCTTCGAGATGCTCAACCAGACCCTGCAGCCGGTGCTCGACGATTACGCCGCCGGACGCATCACCGAGGAAGAATTCCTGACCCGGGCCGACTGGAAGAAGGAATGGGGCTTCGATTTTAACATGTACAAGCCGCTGTTCGACTTTATCGTCACCCACAAGCTGCGCGCGCTGGCGCTCAACGTGCCGCGCAAGGTGGTGGGCAAGGTGGCCCGCACCGGCCTGGCCAGCCTGACCCCGGAGGAAAAAGCTTTCCTGCCCGAACAGGTGGAGATCACCTCCCACAAGAAATACAACGAGTACCTGAAGACCGCTTTCGACGCCCACGGCGCCTCGCCGATGGCCAAGCTGTTCACCCTCGAGAATTACCTGGCCTCCATGGCCGCCTGGAACGAAGGCATGGGGGCGCGCGTGGCGGATTTCCTGACGGCCAACCCCGGCTACGCCGTGCTGGTGGTGGCCGGCAACGGCCACCTGCGCTACAACGCGGCCATCCCCGCCTCGGTCAAAGCGCGCGTGAAGGGCGTGCGCCAGGCCTCTTTCTATACCGAAACCGCCGCCTCCTGCCCGGAGACCATGCCCAAGGAGCACCGGGACCTGGCCAACTACGTGTGGTATATCAACCACCCGCCCAGGCCCGAACCCGCGCCGGCCGCCCCGCCCTCGGCCAGCACCGCCCCTGCCGGGTCGCCGGCGCAATAGGCGCAGCCGGCCGACGCCGGAGTTGCGGGAACGGCCCCTATTTCCTATCATTCATTTCAGGTTAGGAGGATAAAATGAAAATATTACTGAACATAGCGCTCGCGCTGGCCGTAGCCGCGCCCGGGCTCTGCCAGGCCGGCGAAGAAGCCGCTCAGAAAAAGAACCTGCTCACCCGCGACGAGGTGACGGTCTTCAAGAAAAAGCTGGTCAGCGTGCTCGACGCCCTGGGGCTGCCGCCGGCCGGGTTCACAAAGCAGAAGGACGACTTCAACCTGCCCACCGAATTCTACCTGGAGAAAGGAAAAATCGTCTCCAACCAGGCCGGCGCCACCCGCCGCTACGCCATCAAGGGCGTGAAAGAGGCCGAGGCCGCCACCAGGCAGGCCGGCGTGGACTACCAGAAGAAGATCCTGGAGGCCCAGGCCAAGGGCGATTACCAGGAGATGACCCGCATCATGCAGGAGATGCAGACCAAGACCAGCCAGACCACGCTGGCCGGCGTGAAGGCGCAGGAGGAGAAGAAACTCCCCATAGAGGTGCAGGTGGAATTCAACCGCTCAGAGCAGACCGGCATAGACCCGGACCTGGTGGTGGTGGAGCGGGAAGGCGTGCTGGGACTAAAGACGCAGCAGGGCGAGGAAGGGGACCCGCAGGGGACCGTGACGCTCTACTTCCAGCCCGTTACCCTCAAGGACACCAAGACCCTCTCCCAGATAGAGCTCAAGACCGGCCCGGTGCCGGCCAAGACCAGCGTCTCGTCCATAACCATAGAGCTACAGGGCCCGGCGGCCGAAGTTGAAGCCTGGGCCTCCCGCATGGACTTCAAAAAAGTGCTGGCGCAGATAGACGCCACCGTGAAATAGCGCGCCGGCCGTATAAAAAAACCGCCGGGAGGTCCCGGCGGTTTTTTTGCGCCCTCTGACCGGGGCGGCTTTGCTCTTACTTCGGCATGGGCTGAGTCCACACGGCGTAGCGCTCGCCCGTGGCGGCCAGCGTCCAGCCCTCGCCGGGGTTCCAGCCCCAGTTGCGGCCGAGCTTGAGCACCACGCGCTTGTGCTCGCCGTCTATCACGGCGGCGTAGAGCTCGTTGGCGGCCTGCAGCACCAGCATGCTGCTGGTGGAGGTGATGCCAGCGGCCTTCCGGATATTGATCAGCGCCTGGATGCGGGCGCGGTAGTCGGCGCCCCAGTCGAAGAAATGGGGCCAGAACACCGACGGGATGCCGGGGTGCGTGAGCAGGTAGGCGTAGCCCATCAAGCGCTGCGTGCGGTATTCCTGGGAGGCGTTGGGCAGGAAGTTCACGTCGCGCGGCGAGGTGTCGTGGTTCTCTATGAAGGTGACGGACTTGGCGGGCCACCAGCCTATCATGCCGGAAGGGCGGCCGCCCTCGTTGAGGATCTCGTAGCGCTCGCTCTCCACCGCGGAGACCAGGTTGTAGCGCGTGGTGAAGTCGAAGATGGTGGAGGCGTTCTTCTTGCCGGGGCCGTTATCGGTGCCGTCCACCCAGTTAGCCAGCAACTGGCGGTTGGAGTCGTAGAACTCGCCCACCGAGAATAGCGGGCTGGAGGCCTCGTTGTACTGCCCGACATAATGCGGCGGATAGCCTTTCACCATGTCGTAGCGCCAGCCGTCGAAGCCCACGGTATTGCGCAGCCAGCGCAGGAAAACCTTGGTGTCGTTCTGCACCACCGGCAGGCGGTGGTCGAGGTCCCGGCAGCCGAAGTCGCCCTGTCCCTCGTCGTCATACATGCTTTTCGGGGAACCCTGCCACTCGTCGTTGCGCACGATGGCGGTGGTGGGCCAGTCCGGGTTGGTGAAGTCGGCCCAGTCCTTGGTGCCGTTGCGGTGGTTGAGAATGATGTCGGCCACCACTTTAACGCCGGCGCCGTGCATGGCTTTCACGGCCCTGAAGAGTTCTTCTTTCTTGCCCCACTGCGAATCCAGGTTGTACCACTGGTTCGGGTAGTAGCTGCCGTTGGAGACCGGCGGGAACCAGACCAGGTCGAAGCCGGCGCGGCCCACGTCGCCGGCCCGGTCGGCCAGCACGCCCCACCAGCCCTTGGGCGGGTGGTACCAGTAATCGTCGGCGTACCAGTGGAAGCCCTGCAGCAGGATCAATTTGCTGTTCTCGGTGTCCAGGCGCTGCTGCTTGGGCGGCTTGAAGGCGGAATCGGAGTAGCGGTTTTTGGCGTCCAGCCAGTAGGAGCGGGGCACGCTGAGCGGCGAGTTCTCCAGGCGGGAGGGCGCCGGTTCGGCGAAGCTGAAGTCGCGGGGCCCGGCCTGCTCGCGAAGCAGGTCGGCCGCGGGGCCCGCGTTGAGGGCCGGCAGGGCCGAAAAAAAGAGAGTAAGGAAAGCCGGAAAGGAACGGAAAAACCTGTTTTCTGACAGCATCATTCACCCCTGTACCGTGATGTTGCGACAGTATATTATACAACCTGGCGCGGCAGGCGCGAGGGCCATAAGGCCCCCTCCGGCCTGGGCCCGTCAGCAGCTGACCAGGTCCACGCTGAAGGCGGCGTCGTTGAGCACCAAATTCAGGCTCTGGCCGGCGGCCTCCCCGTAAACGTAGTTGCTCTCCTGCAGGGCGGCGTTCCAGCGCTTGAACTCCTCGCGGGGCCAGGCCCAAACGTCCACCTTGTCGCCGTTGCGTATCTCTTTGTCCACCACGCCGCGCTGGCGCTGGCCGGCGTGCACGTCTTCCTTGAGCACCACCAGGCGGCCTTCCTTGATGCGGCGGGCCACCTTGACCAGCTTATTCTCGGCCACGTTGCCGCATTCCACCCAGGTCTTTATGCCCCCCAGGCCGTCGGCCACCAGCAGGTCCGGCACGAAGCCGATATCCGCCAGCACCGGGTCGTTGGGGCCGGGCTCCGTCGGCTCTCCGTCGAAGAAAAGGATGGCGGCGGTCAGGCGCAGGGCCAGGTGCTCGTGCGTCTCCTCGTCGTTGCCCACAATGATCACGCGGCGGCTGCCGCCATTGATATTAAGTTCGCAGCGAAGGGTCATAAGGTTTTTACCGGGGAAGGCGGCTAGTCGCTTTCAACGGGGCCACCCTCCAGGTACAGCTTCATTTCGCAGCGGGCGCAGTCGAATTCCAGGCGGAACTTGTGCCCCTCCGCGTCCTCCATGAACAGCGGCTCCACTTCTTTGCCCTTGCGGCACAGGCCCAGCTGCCGCCTCAGACAGAACTTGCTGGTCATCAGCGGTTTGCCGGCCATGCTGGCGCCGCCCTCGGCGGCCATCGCGATCTCCTTGACGCCGTGGCGCTTATAGAAGGCCGCGGCCAGGGAATTGAGCACGTTGCCGGTATGGTCCAGCTTGTCCGTGGGGTAGGGATAGTCGTTGGGGACCAGTTTAATTTCCTCGCGGGCCGAGGGCAGCGCGGCCGCCGCCCGCTCCAGCGCGGCCAGCGCGTCGCGGCGCAGGTCGTTGAGGGCCGAGACCGGCAGGAAATACGGCTTGGAGAGCTTCAGGTCCAGGGCTTCCAGGTAGAAGTCAGTCTCGCCCAGCTTGGAGAGCTGCTTGCGCATGGTGTCGAGCGCCTGCTCGGGCTTCTGTGCCTGGGACTTAACGCCGCGCCACTTGGCCTCACCGGCGGCGCCGCGCTCGTCGGAGGCCTTGAGCAGGAAGCCGCCGTCGCAGTCCGAGAACTCCAGCCGCAGGGCGAACTTACGCTGCGCGCCCTCGCGCTCCAGCGCCCGCATGAACTCCTTGTCCAGGTTGCGGTACACCAGCGTGCCGTTCTCCATGCCTTTCAGGTTGTCGGCGCGCACGCGGCCATCCAGCACGCCGTTGACCAGCGACCCGGCCAGCGTGCCGGTCTTGTCGAAATAGCTGATACCGTCGCCGGGGTGCAGCCTCTCGGCGCCGTGCAGCCGGAAGGAGCCGTTCTTGACGTCGGTGGCCGGGCCCAGCTTTTCCCCCACGAACTTGGGCGTGTCGGGCGAGGCCACGTCGGCCGGGTTGCCGTCTATGAAATATTCCGTGTAGCCGCGGTTGAAGGTCTTGGCGGGGTTGGGCTCGAAACCCGCGAAGCTACGCCCTATGGAGGCGCGGGCGTAGCCCTTCTTCTCTATCACCTTGTCCAGCTCGCGGCGGTAGAAGGAGACGATGTTGCGCACGTAGTCGCGGTCCTTCAGCCGGCCCTCGATCTTGAACGAGGTCACGCCGGCCGCGGCCAGGTGGGCCAGGCGCCGGGAGAGGTTGAGGTCCTTGAGCGACAGCAGGTGCTTGTTGACGGCGATGGTGTCGCCGGAGGCGTCCTTGAGCGTGTAGAGCTTGCGGCAGGGCTGGGCGCATTCGCCGCGGTTGCCGCTGCGGCCGCCGAGCGTGCAGGAGAGGTAGCACTGGCCGCTGTAGCAGACGCAGAGGGCGCCGTGCACGAAGCTCTCCAATTCCACGGAGGTCGCGGCGCGGATCGCCTTTATCTGCTCGAGCGACAGCTCGCGCGCCAGGATGACGCGCTTGAAGCCCGCCTTTTCCAGGAACAGCACCTTCTCGGGCGTGGTGTTATGCGTCTGCGTGCTGGCGATCAGGGGGATGGGCGGCAGGCCCGCCTCGAGCAGCCCCATGTCCTGCACTATCAGCGCGTCGGCGCCGGCCTCCCAGATGCGGCGCACCAGTAGCCGCGCGCGGGAGAGTTCCTCCTCGTGCATGATCGTGTTCAGCGCCACGTAGACCTTGGCGCGGTACTTGTGCGCGTAGGAGGCCAGCCGCTCGATGTCGGCGATGTCGTTGCCGGCCGAGACGCGGGCGCTGAAGCGCTCGGCGCCGATGTAGACGGCGTCGGCGCCGCAGTTCACCGCGTCTATGCCGCAGGCCAGGTTCTTGGCGGGGGCGAGGAGTTCTATTTTTTCAGCCATGATATATCCAGTAGGGAAGCAGCAGCGTCAGCGCGATCCAGACCACCTGCCAGGGCAGCGCGCTGCGCTCGGGGTAAAGCCTGTCCGTAAGTATCAGCCAGGTCTTGCGCCAGATGCGCCAGCCGAAGAAAAGCACCGCGCCGCCGGCGGCGCAACCGGTAAGCGGGTCCGCTATCTTCCGCCAGGAGCCGCCCTCGGCCAGCAGCGCCGAAAGCCGGTAGAGGTTGAGCGCCGTATAGTGCAGCGCCACCAGCGTCAGCGGCAGCAGCCAGGCCAGGCGCAGGCCCAGCACCAGCCGCACGAATTTGCGCGACGGGCGCTGGGGCCGGCCGCCCCGCTTCATCCAGCCCTGCCGGGACCCGGGCCCCCCGCGAAATCCGCGTCGATCTTGTAGTACTTGTAGGTCAGCTTGGCCACCCGGGCGATGAAAGTCTTGGCGCTGGCGTAGCTGGGCACCTCGGCGGTGAGCACGGCTATCACGAAATCCCCGCGCGGAGAGAACACCACGCCCACGTCGTGGCAGGCTTTGCGCAGCAGGCCGGTCTTATGGCCTATCTCCCAACCCAGCGGCAGGCCGCGGCGCAGGCGGCTGCGGCTCTTGGTATGTTTGAGCACGTCCAGCATGAACTCGCTGGCCTCGCGGTCCACCAGTTTCCCGGCGTAGATCCGCTCCATCAGGCCACCCATCTCGCGGGCGGTGGTATAATTCTCCCGGCGCACCGGCCGCGAGGAGAGGCTCATGCCCTCAGGGGTGATATTGGTCTGTTCCAGGTCCATCTCCCGGAAAGCGCCGGAGAGGTAGTCCATGCCCACGGCGTCTATCAGCATCTTCGTGGCAGTATTGTCGCTCTCGGTGATCATCTTGTAGATGATCTCCATCACGGAGAGGGAAGTGCCTTCACGCACCCATTTCAAAGAGCCGGAGCCGCCCACGCGCAGACCGCGGGTCAGCTTTATCTGGGTGTCCAGGCTGAGCTGCCCGGCGCGGATGCTCTCGAAGACAGCGGCCATGATCGGCACCTTGATCAGGCTGGCGGACGGGAACCTGCGGTCCGCGTTGTACTCCCAGGACTTGCCGGTCTCGAGGTCCTTGATATAGATGCCCACGCGGCCGCGGTAGGCGCGCGAGGCCTTCTCGAGGTCTTCCACCAGCTGCAGCCACTCGGCGTCCCGGATCGGGGCTTCAATCACCCGTTTGGGCTCCGGCTCCGCGCCGGTGATCAGGGCTACGGCGCGGTAGACGGCGAAAGCGCCGCCCGCGGCTATCAGCAGCGCCAGCAGGCCCTTGCCCGCGAGCCTGTAAAAGCCGCCGCCCCCCGGCTTGCGCGCGGGGGTCGGGGCATGGGGCTGGCTGTGGGCTCGGTGAGGCTGCAAGCTGTAGTCCCCGGGGAGGGCTTACTGGACCTTGAGTTCCAGCGCGTCGCCCTCGCCCTTGTAATCCACCTTCAGGACGTCGCCCTGCTTCATCGTGCTGTTGAGCAGGAATTCCGCCATCGGGTCCTCGAGGTACTTCTGCACGGTGCGGATCAGCGGGCGGGCGCCGTAGTTCGGGTCGAAGCCTTTCTTCACGAGGAAGGTCTTGGCGGCCTGGGTGATGGTGAACTTCACGCCTTTGGCGTCTAGCTTTTTGGTGACCTTTATCAGGCTGAGCTCCAGGATCTTCTCGGTGTCCGCCTCGGTGAGCGGGCGGAACACTATGACCTCGTCGATGCGGTTGATGAACTCGGGATTGAAGACGCGTTTCACCTCGTCCATCACCGTGTCCTTCATTTCCTTGTAATCTTTTTCCTTGTCCTCGGTGGGCATGAAGCCCAGCGTCTTGCCCTTGCTGATCAGGCGGGCGCCGACGTTGGAGGTCATAATGAGGATGGCGTTCTTGAACGAGACCTTGTGGCCCAGGCTGTCGGTCAGCGTGCCCTCGTCCATGATCTGCAGCAGAATATTGAACACGTCGGGATGGGCCTTCTCGATCTCGTCGAGCACGACCACGGAGTAGGGCTTGCGGCGCACCAACTCGGTGAGCTTGCCGCCCTCCTCGTAGCCCACGTAGCCGGGGGGCGCGCCGATGAGGCGGCTCACGGAGAACTTCTCCATGTACTCGCTCATGTCGATGCGCACCATGGCCTCCTCGTTGCCGAACATGAAGTCGGCCAGCACGCGGGCGAGCTCGGTCTTGCCCACGCCGGTGGGGCCGAGGAAGATGAAATTACCGATGGGCCGCTTGGGGTCCTTCATGCCGGTGCGGCTGCGTTTGATGGCCTGGCTCACGATGGTGACGGCCTCGTCCTGGCCGATGAGGCGCTGGTGGATGGCGCCCTCCATGTGCTGCAGCTTCTGCGTCTCGGTCTCCGTCATGCGGGTGACCGGGATGCCGGTCCACTTGGAGGCGATCTGCGCTATGTCGTCCTCGGTGACTTCCGGGAAAACCTTGTCGCGGCCTTCGCGCCATTTCTTCTTGGTCTCTTCGAGGGCCTTCTTGAGCTCCTTCTCCTTGTCGCGCAGCTTGGCGGCCTTCTCGTACTCCTGGCCGTAGATGGCGGCGTTCTTTTCCTTGGCCGTCTCCTCGATCTCCGCCTCCTTCTCCTTGAACTCCGGCGGGGCGACGGAGAGTTTCAGGCGGGCGCGGCTGCCGGCCTCGTCGAGCAGGTCGATGGCCTTGTCGGGCAGGGCGCGGTCGGTGATATATTTGTCGGACAGCTGGGCCGCGGCGAAGATGGCCGGGTCGGTGTACTTGCACTTGTGGTGGCTCTCGTACTTGTCCTGCAGGCCCTTGAGGATCTCTATGGTCTCCTCCACGGTGGGCTGCTCCACGACCACCGTCTGGAAGCGGCGCTCGAGGGCCGGGTCGTGCTCGATGTGCTTGCGGTACTCGTCGAAGGTGGTGGCGCCGATGCACTGCAGCTCGCCGCGCGCCAGCGCGGGCTTGAGCATGTTGGAGGCGTCTATGGCGCCCTCGGCCGCGCCGGCGCCGATGACGGTATGCAGCTCGTCGATGAACATGATGATGGAATTCTTGGCCTTGCGGATCTCCTCGATGATGCCCTTGAGGCGCTGCTCGAACTCGCCGCGGTACTTGGTGCCGGCCACGATGGACGCGAGGTCCAGCGACAGCAGGCGCTTGCCGATGAGGGTGTCGGAGATCTCGCCGGCGGCTATCTTCTGGGCGAGGCCTTCCACGATGGCCGTTTTGCCCACGCCGGGCTCGCCAACGAGCACGGGGTTGTTCTTGGTGCGGCGGCCGAGCACCTGGATCAGGCGGTCAACCTCGTTGGAGCGGCCGATGACGGGATCCAGCTTGCCTTCCTTGGCCATCTGGGTCATGTCGCGGGCGAACTCGTCGAGGATGGGGGTCTTGGTCTTGCCCTTGGCGGCGGAGTGGGCGTGGCCCTTGGCCGGCGGGGTCTGGGACTCCTTGGGGGAATCTTTCTGATCCATCTCGCCGAGGATGCTGAGCACTTCCTCGCGGACGGTCTCGAGCTTGAGGCCCAGGTTCTCGAGCACGCGGGCGGCGACGCCCTCTTCCTCGCGGATGAGGCCGAGCAGGATATGCTCGGTGCCGATGTAGGAGTGGCTCATGTGCTGGGCCTCTTCCACGGCGTATTCCAGCACCTTCTTGGCGCGCGGGGTAAAGGGTATTTCGCCCAGCAGCATCATGTTGTCGCCGGTGCCCACGATCTTTTCGATCTCGGCGCGCACCTTGCGCAGGTCGATGCCGAGGTTCTGGAACACCTGGCTGGCCACGCCCTCGGAGAGGGCGATCAGGCCCAGCAGGATATGCTCGGTGCCCACGTAGTCGTGGTTAAGGCGCTTGGCCTCTTCCTGGGCGATAAGAATGACGCGCTGAGCCCTGTCGGTAAATCTTGTTCCCATCGTAATCCTCCGTAAAATAAGCGAAAAATCGGCTAAAAACAAATAACTTCGGCGAATAACCACGCGCCGAACTAATATTATATATAAAAAGGGAGCGCCGCTGGGCGGATTAAAGCCGCCCGGCGGCTGCGGGAGAGATTATTTGGCCGCGCGGACGCGCACCTTGAAGCCTTCGACGGCGGTGACCGCCACCTCGGCGCCCGCGGGAATGTCGCCGGAAACGCTTTCGGCCTCCCATAGTTCGCCCTCCACCAGCACGGTGCCCTTCGGGGCGAGCGCGGTCTTGGCCAGGCCGCGCTTGTCCTTGAGGCTTTCGATGCCGGTCACCACGCGGTTAAGCTGCGCGCGCAGGGCGATGTAGGCGACCCCGGCCACCACGGCGATAAGACCGATTATGGTAGTAAGGAGCATGCTCATAGAGACGGACAAACCTCCCAGGGAGGGCTGGTTGAACAGCATCAGCCCGCCCATCAGCACCGCCGACGCCCCGGCCAGCGTAAGCAGGCCGTAGCTGACCACCTTGATCTCGGCGATGAAGAATACGAAACCCAGCAGGATCAGCGCCACGCCGGCGAAATTGGCCGACAGGGTCTGGAAGGAATAGAAAGCCATAACCAGCGACACTGCCCCCACCACGCCGGGCAGGATCAGGCCGGGGTTGTAGAGCTCGATAAAAAGCCCGGCGGCGCCGAGGCTCATCAGGATCATGGCGATGTTGGGATCGGTGATGGTGGCCAGGAACTTCTGCCGGCGAGTCTGCCGGAAATACTCTACGGCGGCCCCGGCGCATTTCAGCGCGCCATACTCCCCCGCCCGGCGGCCGTCCGCCTTCAGCAGGAACTCCTCCACGCTCGCCGCGGTAAAGTCGGCCACGCCCAGTTTTACCGCCTCTTCGGCCGGGATGGAATCGCTCTGGCGCACCGCCTTGATGGCCCAGTCGGCGTTGCGGCCGGTCTTTTGCGCTATGGATTTTATATAGGCCGCCGCGTCGTTAAGCATCTTCTCGCTCATCGGGTCTTTAGCGGCGGCGCTTTTCTCCTTGTCCTTTTCCTTGCCGCCGGTGCCGGGCAGGCCGCCCATCACCACCGGGTGCGCCGCGCCGATATTGGTGCCCGGCGCCATGCCCACCAGCGGGGACGCCATGGAAATGAAAACCCCCGCCGAGGCCGCGCGCGCGCCCTGCGGCGAGACGTAGACGGCCACGGGCTTTTTGGAGGCGAGCATTTTCTTTATGATCTCGCGCATCGAGGTGTCCAGACCGCCTGGGGTATCGAGCGCTACCACCAGCAGGTCGGCGCCGCCCGGGGCGTTAACCTTGTCCACCGCGCCGGCTATGAATTCGGCCGCGGCCGGCGTGATCACTCCGGAATAAGGCGCCACCACAACCGTTTTCACCTCGTAGACGGACTGATTTTTTTTAGCCGGGGCCGCCGCTATCAGCGGCAGCAGCGAGGCGAGCAGTAAAGTTTTTTTCATAGATTTTCCCCTGTATCAAGGCTTCGCCTCGATACCCGTTTATTATACATCTTGGCGCCCCGGCCAAAAAGAAGGACCGGCCGTTTTGACGGCCGGTCCGGCGGCTGAGGGCGCGGAACGCTCAGCCCATGGCACTCTGCACTAGTTCCATGAAATGCTCCACCTTGAAGGGCTTCTCCACAAAACAGTAGTCCCCCTCGCAGCGCAGGTTCTCTATGGCGTAAGGGGTGCCGGTCACCAGCAGGCTCTTGCGCTCGCCGCCGGTCTCACGGAACAGGCGTATCAACTCGGTGCCCAGCCCGTCGGGGAACATGAAATCGGTTATGAGCAGGTCGTATTTGCGCTCGCGCAGCAGGCCGGCCGCCTCGGCGAAGGTCTCCGCCTTGGATACGGAGAAATCCGTATTCGAGAAGATGCGATCGTAAAGCCCCAGCATGGCCTTATCGTCGTCGGCTACAAGGATGGTCTTGGACATGGTCCCCTTTCATTCCCGGACATGCCCCCCCGGAGAGGCCGCTGCGCGGCTCCCCTCACCCGTCTATAGTGTAACAGTTGTAACGGCGGCCGGTAAGCGTCGCAGGGCCCAACAGGGCCGCGCTATAAGGCCTAGACGTTTTTAGGGCCATTGCCGGCCGGAGCCCAGGGCGGACAGACGGCCGCGGCGTCCCCGGCCAGCAGGCAGATGTGCAAGCCGGGGCGGGTCTGGGCGGCGCATACCTCTCGCGCCGCCGCGGCCAGGCCGGGCGCGCTCAGGGCGGAGGCCGCGAACAGGGGCCCCGCCACGAAGATAATACCCCCGCGCCCGCCGGGGGCGCGCTTAAGCGCGGCGCGCAGTTGGACGCCCTTGCGTTCGCATTTAGCGGAAAGTTTTTTCACGGCGTCGGCCCCGAAGCCGCCGCTCACCCAGCGCACCTCGAACAGGTATTCCTCGCCGCCCCGGGCGGCGGCCAGGTCGGCCGTGCGGCACTCGGCCCTGCCCAGCGGCCGCACGCCGGTAAAGCCCTCGCCGGCCAGGAACAGCGCGGCGCGCAGTTCGGCGAGGGCCGCGTCCAGGCGGCCGGGGGTGGCGTCGTCCCTGTCAAAGCCGGTATAAAAAAGAGCCTCCCCCGCCTGGCAGCCGAATAAGGCGCCGGCGGAGGAGAGCAATTCGTTCAGTCTGCCGGCCGCGGCCGGGTCGCGCCGCAGCGCGGCGCGCAGGGCCGGGCTGGCAGCGCGCACGCCGGGAAGGGCGGGCCGCCCCGCCGCGCCGGGGCGCGGCATCAGGATTCCTGCAGTTTGGCCACGTACGAGGCGTGGAACTTCTTCATCTTGTCCACCAGCGCCTGGATGTCGTCCTTGGGCGGCAGGAAGGTGGTGCGGAAATGCAGCGTGCCGGGCTCCTGGCCGAAGCCGGAACCGGGCACCACGCAGATGCCGGTATGCTCGAGCAGGCGCAGGCAATACTTGCTGTCGCGGGCGGCCTCGTACTTGTGCCGTTCCTCGGGGCTCATCGCCGCCGGGTCGGTGCCCTTGGGGTGCGGCAACTCGAACTTGACGAAGGCGTACATGGCGCCCTCGGGGATATTGGTTTTCATGCCCTCTATCTCGTTAAGGCCCCGGCCCAGGATGCCGGCCTTTTCCCTGAGATCGCCGAGAATGGCGCCCTTTTCCTTCTCGTAAAGCTCGTAGCTCTCGTCGCCGGGGCGGGGCGGCTCCACCATCAGGTAAGTCACGATCTGCCCGTCGGTATTGGAGCAGAGGCCGATGGACTGCAGCTTGATAAGTTCGGCGTAGACGTCGTCGGGCATGTTGCGCACTTCCATATAGCCGCCGCGGTGGCCGCACTCGCCCAGGAAGCCCTTGGAGACGGAATGGAAGCTGAACAGGGTCACGTCCTTCTCGCCCAGCTCGTGCATGACCTTGGCGAAAGAATGGAACTCCAGGCCCGCGCCGTAGACGTTCTCCTGGTACACCTCGTCGGCCAGGATGGCCAGGCCGTGCTTTTTCGCGAAGCGGATGACCATGCCGATGTTCTTCTTGGACAGCACCGCGCCGGTGGGGTTGCCGGGATTGATGACCGCGAGGGCCACCGGGGTAATGCCGGCCGCCCTGCCCTGCGCCAGGCTGCGCTCCAGCTCCGCCTCGTTGAGCTCCCAGCGGTTAGCCTCGTCGAGGAAATAGTTTATCTGACGCGCGCCGTACAGCTCTATCGTAGCGCTGTAGAGCGGGTACTGCGGGATCGGGATCATGTAGCCGTCGTTGGCTTTGTTGGTAAGCAGCGTGAACGCGGCCTGCACGCCCTTGGAAGCGCCGTCGGTGAGCAGGATGCGGTTAGGGTCGGCCGGGATGCCGTCGCGCCTGGAGATGAACTCGGCCACCGCCTTGCGGATAAAAGGGATGCCGGCGCTCTGGGTATAGGCGCCGGTACCGGTGGGGTTCTTCTCCAGTATCAGGCGCGCCCGGAGTATGGCGTCGGCGGGGAAGGCCTTGGCCGCGGCGGGGTCATCCATCAGGGCCGGGTATTCCAGCAGGCTCAGCACCTGCCGCACGAAGGTCAGCGGCCGCTGCCGCAGCGCCTGAGGGTTGCCTATGTTGCAGTAAATTATTTTTTTACCCTGCTCCTCGAGCTCCTGGGCCCGGATCACTATCTTGCCGCGCACGGCGTAGTGGGCTTTCTGCAGTTTCGCGTTCACATCGGAGAGTTTTACCATGATAATTCCATTATATAAAAGGCGGCGCGCCGTGTCAGGGGCGCGCCGCCTCCGGGCCCGGCCTAGTAGTCGAAGTCCGCGCCGGCCGCGCCGGGCTGCGCCCCCAGGATGACCCAGGCCTTGGCCTCCTTGCCGCCGCGGTAGTAGCCGAGCTCCACCCTGTCCCCGGGCTTGCGGGAATAGATAAAACTAAGCAGGTCGGCGTCGTCGCGCACTTCCTCGCCGTCGAAACTGGTGACGATGTCGCCGCGCTTCAATTTGCCGGCGGCCGCCGGCGAGCCCGGCACTACCCCGTCTATCAGCGCCCCGGCGGGCAGGCCGAAGCGCGCGGCCGTATACGGGTCCACTTTAAGCAGGGTGGTACCCAGCCAGCCGCGGCGGGCGGGCTTGAGGCCCAGGAAGTCCTCATAGGCCCGGCGGGCCTCCTGCGCCGGGATGGCGAAACCCATGCCCGCGAAAGCCCCAGACGGCGAGAAGATAGCGGAGTTGATGCCCGTGATCTCGCCTTTGATATTGAGCAGCGGGCCGCCGGAATTGCCCTGGTTGATGGCCGCGTCCGTCTGCAGCAGCCGCGCGTAGCGCCGGCCCTGTATACGCATCGACACGTCCGCCGCGGAGACTATGCCCGAGGTCATGGTCTGCCTGAAGCCGAACGGGTAACCCACGGCTATGGCCCAGTCGCCCACCCTGGCCGGTTCGGCCGCGAAGGAGAGGTACGGGAAGGTGTCTTTGGATTTGATCTTCAGCACGGCCAGGTCCAGACGCTGATCGCTGGCGGCCAGCTCGGCCAGGTAGCTCTTCTCCCGGCCGCGGGCGTCGAGCATAATCACCTGTATGCGGTCGGCCCCGCCCACCACGTGCTCGTTGGTCAGCACATAGCCTTTCGGGTCCACTATCACGCCCGAGCCTATGCCGCCGGTGTCGTAGCGGTAGTACTTTTCCACCGGCACCATGTGGCCGAAATAGAATTCCGGCTCTATCACGCGCTCCACTTCCTCGCGCAGCACACGGATGCTGACCACGGCCGGCCGCGCCGCGTCCGCCACGGCATTGAAGGACTGCTGCACCTTTAGCGCTTCGCCCTGCGCGCGCGCGGGAACGGGCAGCGCGGCGGCCAGGCAGGCGCAGATCAGTATTATCCTCATAGTTACCTCCCTATGGGCGGCCCGGGACCGGGCGGCCCTGCCTGTAAATTTTACAAAAAAAGACCGGCGGGCCATTGACACTCCGGGCGG
The DNA here is from genome assembly GCA_050174915.1 of Elusimicrobiales bacterium. GTDB lineage: Bacteria > Elusimicrobiota > Elusimicrobia > Elusimicrobiales > UBA9959 > UBA9959. Next base: position 64,377 of record JBFXJL010000008.1, read on the forward strand.
CGTGCGTTAGACTATAGCCATGAGAAATTTCCGCTTATGGGCCCTGCCGCTGGCCCTGCTGCTGGCCCTGCCGGCCGGCCGCGCTTTGACTGCCGGCGAACTCGAGACCGAGTCGGCCGGGTCGGCCGAATTCTTCGACGGGGCCGGGCGTTACGCCGGCACGGCCGCGCAGGCCGGGGCCTCTGCCGAGGGCAAGGCGCAGCTGCTGGCCGCGCTCAAGACCCGGGTCGCCGTCAGCGGCACCCCGGAGCAGACCGCCGCGCTCGACAGCCTGCTGGCGCGCGTGCTCGACAGCCCCACCGGCAGGGAACTCGCGGTGCAGTTCGTGCGGGAGGACGCCCGCGCGTCGCTCTCCTTCGAGGACATCCCCGGCACCCAGGTGCTGGAGATCAACGGCCGCAGGACTTTCAACGCCAGCGGCGGCCACGCCCACACCACCCATAATCCGCCGGCGGTGCACCTAAACAGCGCCTACCTGCAGGCCAAACAGGAGGACGCCCCCGGCACGCTGGCGCACGAACTGTTCGGCCACGTGCTGGAACGCAAGCGCGCCGAGCGCTACGGCGTGCAGGACTCTTATATCTACCACCAGAACGAGGAGGCCAACGCGGGCCTGATCGGCTGGACCGTCCACGCCGAGCTGGGCAACAAGCTCGACAACGGCTGGGCCTGGATCTACATGGCTAACCCGGCGGACTATCACCGCCGCCTGAAGACCAACATGGCCTATTACGCCGGCACCCTCAGCACCGAGGAGATGCAGGACCCGCTGCCCGCCTACCAGACGCGCCTGCGTAGCGCCGAGGGCCTGCTGCTGCGCCTGCCGGTGAAGAAAGAGCAGAACGAGAACTGGCTGAAGATCATAGACCACCTGGTGGAGGCCCACAAGCGGGCGGCTGAGGCCTTCCGCACGCTGCGGGAGAAGATCAACGCCGCCATAGCCGGCGTGGCCTCCGACGAGCTCCGCCTCAAGGACATACAGACCTACCTCAAGCAGCTGATAGCCCGCTGCACCGGCAATACCGGCGCGGCCTGGCAGCGGCAGCTGGAGCGGGACTCGGAGAACGCCTATTTCGCCGAGCAGCGGCGGGTTATGGAGGAGCGCGAGAAGGTGCTGGCCGGCCTGATGCTGGGCAGGGCCTACGACAACGAGCAGCCGCCCGAAAGGCCGGGCCAAATAACATGGCCCCAGCTGGAAGAGATGTGGAAGCAGGACCAGGAATCCTCCTGCGGGTGGCGCGTATGAAAAAACTGCTCTTGATCCCCCTGCTGCTGTCGCTGGCCGCCGGCCCCGCGCCGGCCGAGGATAAACCTATGGAGAAGACCGCGGAAAAGATCTCCGACTTCGCCTCCTTCAAGGCGCCTGAGGGCTGGACGCAGCGGGAGTTCACGGAACAGGGTGACCCGCAACTGCGCCTGGAGAAGGGCCTGCACGCCATTACGGTGCGCCTCTCGGGCGGGACCGCCTCGCGATACAAGAGCGGTCCGGCTTTCCTGGCCGGTTTCGAGGCCCGCTCCATGGGCGGCAAGCCGGCCGAAAAACTTTCCAACGCCGTGGTCTCCGGCTCGCGGGCGCTGGTCTACCGGCGCAAGGTGCCGCTGGACCTGCCGCCGCCTGACGAGAGCGGCCCAGCGGAGATGGGCACGGAGCAGTTCTGCCTGGTGCCCGCCGGTAAGCGCTTCTTCGTGCTCAGCTACTCCTACGGCGATTCCATCCCCGACCCGTCCTACGACGGGGAGAAAGCCTGGCGCGCCTTTCTCAAGGACTTCAAGGCGAAGAAACGCTAGGCCGCAAGGGCATGAAAAAAGCCGCCGGACAGCCGGCGGCTTTTTCGCGTCCAGGGGGACTGGCTCAGGCCATTTCCTTGCGGATATGTTCCCAGGCTTTCTTCAGCTCGGCGGTAAGGCGCTTCAGCTCGGCGCCGCTGACTTTTTCCAGCTTGCCGTAGCGCTCGGCCACGTCGTCCACGATCTTCTCGTAGTCGTCCTTGTCGAGCTTCTTGACCTTCTCCACCTTCTCCAGGACCTCGCCCTTCATCTTGAGCGTCCAGCCCTTGATGGCGTCGCGGTTCTTGGCGCCGCGCTTGCCGGTGAGGAAGTAGGCGCCTATCGCGGCCAGAGCCGCTATGCCCACTCCGGTTCCTATAGCTTTTTTCTTGTCCATAATGCCCCCTTGTCAGTGTATAAATCGCTAACGAATATTACCAAATCGGCCGCCCTCCGCGCTACTGCGGGGGCAGGAGGTCTTCCAGGGCTTTCACCCGGGCTTCCAGCTCGGCCAGGCGCCGCTCGGTCTCGGCCAGCCGGTCGGGGCCGCCTGGCGCGGCGGCGGCGGGCGCTTCGGGCGCGGCGGCCGCGGCGGGGGCCGCCCCGGAGAAGAGATGGAAATAGCGCACTTCCTTCTGGCCGGGCTGGCGGGGCTGGCGGCCCACCATGGGCTCGGCGGCGGCGCACAGCTGCTGCAGCAGGGCCTCCACTTCGGCCGTGCCCGTGAACTCACAGAAGCGCTCGGAGCGGGTCTTGATCTCGCCGGGGGTCTGCGGCCCGCGCAGCAGCAGCACCGTCACCAGGCCGGCAACTTTGGGATCGTCGGAGCCCAGCAGGCGGCCTATGTCGTGGCGAAACTTGGGCACGCGCTCGCCGGGGATCTGCTGGCGTTCCACCAGCCCTTTCTCCACCAGCGACTGCACGGCCCGGCCCAGCGCGTCGGCGTCGAGCGCCATCACGGGCTCGCGGCTGCTCTTCTGGTTGCAGGCATTGAGCAGAGAATTGAAAGTGAGCGGGTACTGCTCGCGGGTGGTCAGCGACTTCTCCACCAGCGACCCCATTACCCGCGCCTCTACCGCGTCCAAGGCAGTTATCATGTTTCCCCCTATTTCATCAGCAGCAGGCTCAGCGACATCACCAGCATGCCCCCTATCAGGCCCAGCAGGCTGTCATGGCCCTTGCCGTAGGCGCGGCTGGTGGGCAGCAGCTCGTCGAGGCTGATGTAGACCATGATGCCGGCCACGCCGGCGAACAGCGCCCCGGTGACCTGCGGCGGCACCACCCCGCCGGAACCAAGGAAAGTGTAAATGAATAACCAGGCTATCAGCGCGCCCACCGGTTCGGCCAGGCCGCTGAGGAAAGAATAGATGAAGGCCTTGTGCCTGTCTCCGGTGGCGTAAAAGATGGGCACGGAGACGCTTATCCCCTCGGGGATATTGTGCAGCGCCACGGCCACGGCTATGGCCACGCCGAGCGAAGGATCGCTCAGGGCCGCCAGGAAGGTGGCCAGGCCCTCCGGCAAATTGTGTATTCCTATGGCCAGCGCGGTGAACAGACCCATGCGCAGCAACTTGCCCTGCCGCACGTGCTCGTGCGCGCCGGGCACGCCCTGTTTTACCGCGGCGTGGCATTCGGCGGCGGTGGGCACGTGCGCCTTGGGGTCATGCAGCGGGGCCTCCTCGGCCTCGCTGTGCGTCTCGTGCGGGTTCTCGTGGGACGGGATCAGGTTATCGATCACCGCTATGAGGAAGATGCCGCCGAAGAAGGAGCCGGCGTTCACCCAGTGGCCCAGCGGCTCGCCGTAGGCGGCCACCAGCGCGTCCGTACCCTTGTAGAAGATCTCGACGAAGGAGACATAAAGCATCACGCCGGCCGAGAAGCCGGTGGAAACGGACAGGAACCTGTAATTGGTGCGCTTCGCGGCGAAGGCTATCAGGCTGCCTATGCCCGTGGCCATGCCCGCGAACAGCGTCAGGCCCAGCGCGTATATGACGTTTTGAGTGTCCACGTAAAGATTCTACACTTTTTTAGAATGAAAAGCCCCGGGCCGGCCCGGGGCTTTCACGCGCGGGGAAGAACTTATTCCACGCCCAGCAGTTCCACTTCGAAATGCAGCACCGAGTCCGGAGGGATAACGGAACCCGCGCCCCGCTTGCCGTAACCCAGTTCCGAAGGGATGATCAGCTTGCGCTTGCCGCCTATGCGCATGCCGGCCACGCCCTCGTCCCAGCCCTTTATCACGTGCCCCGCGCCCAGCTGGAAAGTGAAAGGCTCGTCGCGGTCCACCGAACTGTCGAATTTTTTGCCGTTGGGAAAAGTTCCGGTATAGTGCACCGTGACTTCCTTGCCGCTTACGGCCGCGGGGCCTTCCCCTACTTCCACGTCTATATATTTAAGCCCCGATTTAAGGGTGATCTCTTCAGCCATTTTAAATCTCCTTTTAAAACGTTCCGCTATGATAGCAAAATGGTCAGCGGGCCGGTTTGGCCGCCAGGCGGGCGTCGTAAGCGTCCACGCTATAGACGCTTTCGAGGGGCAGCCGCGCCGGGCGCTCATCCTCTCCGGCCGCCTGCTGCGGCGTCAGCGCGCTTTTGTCCTCGATCTTTTTGCCGACGTTGACCAGTGTTATAACCATGTTCCCTTCGGGTATGCCGAGCGCCAGGCGCACCGCCTCCGGGTCGAAGCCGGCTATGGGATGCGCCACCAGGCCAAGCTCGGTGGCGCGCAGCTGCAGCGCCCCTACGGCCTGGCCCAGGTCGAACAGGTAATACTCCCGCTCTTTTATGACGCAGTCGTAATCCTTGGCCGCGAAAGCCGCGATGATCAGCGGGGCGCTCTTGACCCAGTCGTTGTTCTTGCTGAGACAAGCGTGCACTTTTGAGAGCGACTCCGGGGCGCGGACGAAAACGAATTTCCAGGGCTGGTTGTTGAAGCAGGACGGCATCAGCCTCGCCGCCTCCGCTAATTCCGCCATCAGCCCGTCGGTGATCTCCGCCGGGCCCAACGCCCGGTAGGCCCGCCTTTTCTCGATCGCTTCCTTTACGTGCATGTTTCCCCCTTTAATCCGCAGACGAAGCCGGCAGCGTTTTTTTTAATTCGTAAAGCAGCAGCGCCGCGCCCGCCAGGGCCGCGGCCCCGCCGGCCTGCAGCAGGAAGGCGGCGGACTCGCCGGTGGAGGCCGCGTACTCCTCCCAGGTCTGGTCGGCCAGCCGCTCCAGGCCGTCGCCGAAGAAACAGGGCAGCCCCGAGAAAGCAGGGTCCCGCTCCATGCGCATGATCTCCGCCAGCAGGTCGGGATGCAAATTGGCGCCGGAGTGCCGCAGGAACCTGACCAGCTCGCCTATCTGGCGCGGCACGCCCAAGGCGCTCACGGTCTCGCCCTGAAGGATTACCCGCTCTATGCGGCGCCGGTCCGGGGAGTCGTCGAAAGTGACGTCAGGCTTGGCCAGGTCCAGCGCGCCGTAATTTGGCAGCACCAGCGCCGCGCCGGTGGGGTCGTCCACGAAGAAAGCCCCGTAGAAATTGTCGGAGACGCGGTCCCAGCTGCCGCGCCCGGCGCTGCGGTGGCTGGAGGAATGCTGGTGGCGGTATTCTTCGGTCACCTCGTAATAGAAAACGCAGTTCTGTTTAGAAACAGGGGAGGTTATCTGCACCGGCGAGCGCGCCTTGCCGGTGATGAACTGCCTTCCCCCCGGCTTCAGGTCCGAGATGTACACGCAGGGCAGGGACCGGATAGCTCCCGCGCGCGCCCGGCGCGCGAAACCCGCCGCCAGGCCTATCAGCCCGCCGCACAGCAGCACCACGCCGAAAGCGAAACCGTTCATATTTCTCCTTAACGGCTATTAAATAATAAATAGCGCTGAAAACAAAACCCGGCGGCCGGCGGCAGGAGACGGAACCGGGAGGCGGGGCGCGCCCAAGAATGCTAAAATATCGCGTGGCCCGCCGTGTGCGCGGTCCGCCCAAAACATGAAATTTCCCGGAAAAAGAAAAAGCGAGCATTACTTCCCCGTGGCGGAAAAAGTGCGCGAGAGCGCCGACCCGCATTTTATCGAGGCCGAGCCCTTCTACCTGGTGGGCATAGACCAGCTGCTGGTGGATATCGAGTGCGCCGTGGACGCGGATTTCCCCGCCGCGCGCGGCCTGAAGAAAGGCGAGTCCCAGATCCTCGCCGACGGGGCGGCCGAAGCCATCTACCGCGAGCTGAAGGCGGGCGGGCGCATCACCGGCGAGTACGCCGGCGGCTCCGTGGGCAACACCTTGCACAACTATTCAGTCCTCTCCGAGGAGCGCTCCGTGGCGCTGGGCGCCATCAGCCGCAGCATCACGGTGGGCGACTACGCCTTCAAATACATCCGCAACACCAGCGCCAAGGTGGACCTCTCCTACCTGCAGCCCTCAGACAACGCGATGGGCCGCGCCATGTGCTTCGTCACTCCGGACGGAGAGCGCACCTTCGGCATCAGCAAGGGCTGCATGAACGACCTCTCCCCGGAGTTCATCCCCGAGGCCGTGGTGCAAAAGGCCTCCGCGCTGCTCATCTCCGCTTACCTGCTGCGCGACGAGTCGGACCCTATTTTCAAGTCGACGGTAAAAGCTTGCTCGATAGCCCTGGCCGCCAGGGTGCCGGTGGTCATGACGCTGGGCACGGCCTCCCTGATAGAGTCGAAAAGGGATTTCTTCCGCGATTTCATAAAGCGGAATGTCACCTGCGTGGCCATGAACGACCAGGAGGCTATGGCGCTTACCGGCACGCGCGACCCGCTGCTGGCCGCCGAAAACGCGCTGGACCTGGCGGATCTGGCGCTGCTGACGGTGGGCGAGCACGGCCTCTACCTGGCCGGCTGGGTGGACCGCCTGCACGCGCGCCGCACCACGCACAAGCTGCACACCAAGTCCATCGTGGACTACAACATGTACGAGTTCAGCCGCCCCATGCGCCGCGAGGACTGCGGCGAGCCGCTGAAGATCTATTCCCACATCAACCCGTTCCTGGGCGGGCCGAAGATCATCAAGAACACCAACGGCGCCGGAGACGGCGCGCTGGCCGCGCTGCTGCACGACATGGGCGCGCGCAAGTACCACCAGACCAAGGTGCCCCGCTCCCCCAAGAACGCGGTGGAGTCGCTTACCTACTCCTCGCTCTCGCAGAACTGCAAGTACGCCAACCGCGTCAGCTATGAAGTGCTGGCGCAGAATTCGCCGCGGCTGATGCGCGGCCTGCCGGAAAAAGAGGAAAGTCTGCAGGAAGCCTACTGGGACGCCTGACGGCGGCCACGGGAATCTTTACAGGAACGGCCGGAGCCCGCCAATGGCGGGCTTCAGCTTTTTACCAGTTTCACCCACACTTCGCGGGTTCGGGGGCCGTCGTACTCGCACAGGTAGACGCCCTGCCAGGTGCCGAGCTGCAGCCCGCCTTCCTCCACGAACACCGTCAGCGACGGGCCCACCAGCACGGATTTAATATGCGCGGGCGAATTGCCCTCGGAATGCCGGTAGGCCGACCTTTCCGGCACCGCCAGGTCCAGCGCGTCCACGATGTCGCTCTTCACGTCCGGGTCGGCGTTCTCGTTTATCGCCAGGCCGCAGGTGGTATGCGGCACGAAGAGGTGGCAGACGCCTCCCTCCAGGCCGTGCTCGCGCACCACGCCCTGCACCTCGCGCGTTATGTCAGCCATCTCCGACCTGCCCGAGGTTTTAACTTTGAATTTGTGCACCATGTCCCCTCCCCCGCCCGTTACTTGAGCCTCTGCAGAAAAGCGTTTATAAGCCAGAGCACCAGCGCGAAGGCCAGCGCCTGCCAGAAACCGGCTACCTGGAAACCGGGCACCAGCCAGCTTACCAGCTGCACCAGGCCGCCGATGATGACGAAGGTGAAAAGTCCGAGCGTAAGGATATTAATGGGCAGCGTGAGTATCAGCAGCAGCGGCCGCAGCACCGCATTGACCGCGCCCAGCACCACGGCCACCACGAGCGCCGTGCCGAAGCCCTCCAGGACTACGCCGGGCAGGATGCGGGCGGTGACGTAGACGGCCAGAGCGCTGAGAGCGAGGCTGATAAGGATCTTCATGACTAGATAATATCAATTTAAGCCGGCAAAAAAAGGCGCTGGATAATATAGAATATAGCGGGCGGGAACATGCAATACAAATACCTGATAAAATTCGAGGACGGGCTTGAAAAAACGGTGGACATCCGCCTGGATCCGGCCACGCTGGACCTGGCCGGGGCCCCGGCCGCCCATCCGCCGGAGTGGACGCGCCTGGGCTTCTGCCAGTGCCCGGTCTGTCCCTACTCCGCCAGCACGCTGCCCTACTGCCCGGTAGCGGTCAATCTCTCCGAAGTGACGTACATGTTCTCCGACAAGGCCTCCACGATGCTCGTCGACGCGCGCGTGATCTCCGACCAGCGCGAGTACGCCAAGCATACCAGCCTGCAGGTGGCCCTCAGCTCCATCATAGGCATCTACATGGTCTCGAGCGGCTGCAGGATGATGGAGATGCTCAAGCCGATGGTGCGCCACCACCTGCCTTTCGCCTCGCTGGAGGAGACCGTGTTCCGCTCCGTCTCCTCCTACCTGATGACGCAGTACCTGCGCGCGAAGAAGGGGCTGGAGCCGGATTGGAAACTTGAGAAGCTGGGCCTGGCCTACAAGGACATAGAGATCGTGAACAGGGCCATGACCAACAGGATCAGGAAGGCCTCGGAGAAGGACGCCAACTACAACGCCGTCATCATCCTCGACGCCTTCGCCAAGATGGTGCCGTGGAGCGTGGAGCAGGGCCTGCCCGAGAAAGGTTTTCCGCTGGACCGCTAGTTAACCCTAATCCTTAAGGCTCTTGTCGCGCAGGCCGACCCGCCCCACCAGCGGCAGCTTCAGCGCCGGCCGCAGCAGGTCCACCCCGAAATTAAACCCCAGAATGTTGGCCCCCACGCCGTCGGAGGCTCCGGCCGTGACACCGAGCAGCCCCAGCAGCGAGAGCTGCAGGCCGGAGAGCGGCAGGACGGGCAGATCAGGTTGCCCCCTTGACTTTAGACTAGTTTATGCTATATTTATATTAGTTATTATTAATTTTATCCTAAATATGGGGGAACGATGCAGAAACATCCCGAAACCGAACAAACCTCGCTCAAGAACTTCCTGGAGATCCCGTATGACGAGCTGGAAGCCCTGAACCTGGAAGCGGCCTCGGCCGCCGAGCGCCTGTCCCAGGCCGAGCTGGAGAAGAAGTACCGCGACTACCTGCGCAAGGAGAAGCGCCTGAAGGCCGTCACCATCTGCTTTACCGACATCGAAGGCCGCTTTCACATGCTGGACTACGACAAGCAGTTCTTCCTGGAGGCCAACGACAACCTCACCTTCGACGGCTCCTCCATCCGCGGCTTCTCGGCGCAGCGCGAGAGCGACCTGCGCCTGGGCATAGACTGGGGCAGCATAGTCTGGCTGCCGTCCGACGTGTTCGGTCCGGGCAAGGTGATCATGTTCGGCACGGTGCTCAACCGCGACAAGAGCCTCTACGACTCCGACTTCCGCGCCCGGCTGGCCGAGCTGACCCGCGGGCTCAAGAAGGGCAGCGGGCTGACCGCCAACGTGGCGGCCGAGGTGGAAGGGTTCCTGGTAAAGGGCCTCAACGCCGAGCAGTCCTACAGCGAGACGGCCGGCTTCGAACTGATCTCCACCGGCGGCTACTATCATTCCCTGCCGCTGGACCCGCTCAAGAAGTTCATCGACACCGCCGCCGAGGCGCAGCGGGCGATGGGCTTCCGCAACGAGAAGGACCACCCCGAGGTGGCCCCGTCCCAGTTCGAGCTGAACTTTTCCCACGCCCACGCGGTGCGCGCCTGCGACCTGATCCAGCTCTACAAGCTGGTCTGCCGCCAGGTGGCGGCCAACATGGGCATGACGGCCACCTTCCTGCCCAAGCCGGTCTCCGGCGTGAACGGCAGCGGCATGCACCTCAACCTCTCCTTCTCCAAGGGCGGCAAGAACATCTTCCACGACGGCAAAGGCGAGGAGGGGCTCTCCAAGGCCGCCTGGGACTGCGTCTCGCGCCTGCTCAACCACGCGCAGGAGCTGTCGCTGGTGCTCAACCCCAGCGTGAACGCCTACCGCCGCCTGGACCCGCATTACGAGGCCCCCAACCAGATCAAGGTCTCGGCCGTGGACCGCGGCGCCATGATCCGCATCCCCGCCGGCAACGAGCGCTCGGCCAGGCTGGAGATCCGCTCGGTGGCCCCCGACGCCAACCCCTACCTGGCGCTGTTCGCGCTCATCGGGACCGCGCTGCGCGGCAAGCCGCTCACCAAGGACGAGGGCAAGCGCGACAGGGTGCGCTACCTGCCAGGCAATATCCACGACGCGCTGCGCCTGTACAGGGCCAGCGACTTCCTGCGCGGACTGCTGGGCTCCGAGCCCCACGAGAAGTACGCGCACCACAAGCAGGCCTCGGCGGACCGCAACCCCAAGGAGCTGGGCAGCATAGTAAAGACCTCGGAGGTGCTGTTCCACCACGACGTCACCACGCAGATGCTCTGGCACAAGTTCTAGCCGGCGCGCGGCCGGGCGGCGGGAGCCTGCGGGCGCCCGCCGCCTTTTTTTATTATCATTAGAGCATGACCCGCTCCCTCCTCCTTTTTCTGCTGCTGCAGCTGGCCGCCGCGCCTGCCGCGCTGGGCCTGGACCAGGCCCTGGCCGCCAGGCTGCGGGTGCTGAGCGCGGAAACCTTCCTGGACGCCATCGCTTACGAGCTGCGCAAGGACCCCGCCGCCAGGCCGGCGCTGGAAGCGCTGGCGCCGGGCGCCGCCTCAATGGCCGCGGCCGGGACCGCGGCCACGCAGGCCGCCCTGTTCGACGCGGCGGCGGACCTGCTGCCCCTCGACGGCCTGCCGCCGGAAGGCAGGGCCGCAGCGGCAAGCGCCATAGCGGAGGCCCGGGCCTACCTCGCCCCCGCCGGCCTGCCCGCCTGGCTGGAGAGCCCGCTGCCGGAGAAAAGAACGCCCCCGCCGGGCCTGGCCGTTCACCGAGGCGGGGCCCCTGAAATCTCAGCCGCGAACCCGGCGGACCTGCGCTGGAAGGACGCCGACGGCTACGCCGCCTCGCGCCTGGGCCCACTGGCCGCCGTGCTCGACGGGCTTGGCCCGCGCGACCGCATAGTATTATCCAACCTGCCGCCCGGGCGCCTGCCCGGGCGCGTGCTGGGCCGTGGCCGCCTGCTCTCGCTCAATCTGCCGGTGAGCGGCTATGCCAAAACTCTCTGGCTGCTGGAAGGCGCCGGCGGGCGCCGCACGCTGCTGCTGGGCGACTTCCACGGGGCGTCCTTCCTGCGCCACTTCGAACTGCTGATCAAGCGCCGCTACGCCGGCAGAAAAGCCCCGGCCATAACAGTGGCGGAAGACCGCGCCGCCTACGAGCCTTATTACCGGGCGCTGACCGCCCTGCGCGCCGCCAACCCGGGAACCCTCGACGGACTGGAAGGCCTGGCGGCCGGCTACGCCGAGTCCTTCCGGCTCTACTGGAGTTCCTATTCTGTTTCCTCCGCGGCCGATCCCGCCGGCGACTGGCGGGTGGATACTTACAGGCCGCCCGGCGCCGGCCTGTGGGGCGTGATCAGCGCCCGCTCCTCCTACTACGGCGAAACCCTGGGCATGAATCTCCGCTACCTGGTGGAGGAATCCACCGGCATAAGGACCGTGCTGATAGCCGGCTCCGGCGGCTCGCTGGACCCTCGGCCGCTCTACAGCATCACCTACCCGTCGCATGTGCTCACCCCCGGCGGACGGCCGGTGCCCAACGCGCTGGCCTCTCAGGCCGACTACACGGCGCATGTCAGCGTGCACTCGCCGCTGGAGGAAACACCGGCGTGGATAGCCGCCGCCCTGCGCAGCGGCGCGGGCAGTGTGGACGTGGAGATGGCGCAGGCGGCCGGGGCGCTCTCGGGCCTGGGCCTGCGGCTGGGGTTCGCCGTGCTGGTTACGGATTTTCCCGCGGACCGGCCCGTTTTCACCCGCGCGCTGGAGCACGCCAGCCTGGCGCGGCAGGACCCGGCGCTGAAATACCGCGGCCTGGCCGGTTACGCCGCCGGGGTAGAGGAGTGGCTGCGCGGCGGCCCCCCTCCGGGCTGGCAGCCCATAGAGAAGCGCCTCGGCCGGACGCTGGGGGAGCAGTCCGCCCTGAACCTGCGCGCCGCGGAGGCCGCCCTGGCCCCGCTTTCCCCCTCCGAAGAGCGGCTGCTGCGGCGGTTGGAAAAATATTTCTCGGCACAGCCGCCGTCCTTCTCGGTGCGAATGAGCACCGCGCGGGCCGCCAGGGCGCTGGAGGACGAGGCCCTGCTCTCTACAGGCCTGGTAGCGGCGCTGAAAGGGACTGCCGTGACGCCCTTTACGCCGGACTACGAGGACACCGCTTACGGCGCCTACAGCTACCTGTTCGGCACGCTCTCCTACTGGGACGGCCCGGAGCGCTACGGCCCCGCCGTGCTGCGCCTGGGCCGCGAAGCCTGGCAGCGGCGGGCCTGGGCCACGCGGCGCTCGGCCATGCGCGCGCTGGCCCTGGAGGCCGAGGCCGCGGGGCAGGGCATGGACGCGGCCGCGGCCGACGCCGAAACGGTAAAGAAGGCCGAGGCCAGGTTCGCCTCCTGGATAGTGGTACCCCGCGACCTGCCGAGGTCGCTGGCGCTGCAGGTCACGGAAGAGCTGCGCGGCCTGCCCCCGGCGGCCGCAGAGGATTTCACCTCGGCCCCGGACAGAAAAATCCCCGCGCTGATAGCGCGCTACGACGTAGGCTGGCTGGAAGGTAAGATCTGGAACTCGGCCCGGGTAGAGGAGCTGGAACTGGTTAAAGCGCCCCTGCCCTACCCCCCGGAGATAGCCGTCCCGGCCTCCAGGCTGGGGCTTCGCCTGGTCCCCTCAAAATAAAAAACGCGGCCCACCTGGGGCCGCGGCTGGAATTCTTTCTCCGGTCCGTTCCTAGGCCGGTTTGCGAACGCTCTTGCCCGCCGGCTTATAGCCGCGCAGCATGGCAGCCACCTTGGGAAAGCGGTTCTTCTCGGCCACCGCCGCTGCGTCCAGACCGTCGCGGGTCCTGGCGTGCAGGTCAGCTCCGTGCGCGAGCAGCAGCGAGGCCACGGCCGAGTGCCCGCGCCAGGCGGCCAGGATCAGCGCCGTATTGCCGTCGGAATCCACGGGATTGGGCAGCGCGCCGGCCTTCAGCAGCTGTTCGGCCGCGCCGGCCTTGCCGCGCATGGCGGCCCACATCAGCGGGGTCCAGCCCAGTTCGTCGCGCAGCTCCATGCTCAGGCCCCGCTTGATAAGCCGCGCCATTGAGCGCTCTTTACCCCACCTGGCCGCCAGGTGCAGCGGCGTTTGCAGCGCCTTGTTGCGGGCATAGACATCCGCCTTGTTATCGAGCAATATATCCGTAATTTCTATATCGTCCTGCATCACGGCCATCATCAGCGGCGTCCAGCTGCCGTCGCCGCCCTCGTTAGCCGAGGCTCCCGAGGCCAGCGCGGCCCTGACCCCGGCCACGTCGCCTGCGCGCACGGCCGCGGTCAGCCGTTCCGCCGGATCGGCCCGCAGGGCGCAGGCCGCCGAGAACGCTGACAGGCAGAGCAACCCGCCCAGCAGCGCGGCGTTCCTTTTTTCTTTTCCCGGGTTGGCCCTTGTCATCTCAAGTCCTCGCCGCGGCTCAGGGCTCGTCGTGAAAGGCGGCGTCGCCCACCACTTCGCAGCGTATCGTATTAGTGGGCAGGCGCTTGCCCAGCGGGCTCGACGCCATGTACACCAGCCGGTCGCCGTTGGAGACCAGGCCGGAAGCGCGCAGCTCGTCCATGGTGCTGCGGGCCACTTCGCTGAACAGCTGGCCGTCGGGGTTGCCGATGAGGAACGGGGTGACGCCCCAGTTCAGCGCCAGCTGGTGGCACAGGGCTTCGCGGTGGGTGAAGGCGTAGATCGGCACGCCGGGGCGGAACTTGGACAGCGCCTGCGCGCCGATGCCGCTGGCCGTGATCACGGCCACGGCCTTGGCGTTCCAGTCGTGCGCGGTCTCGACCACGCTGTAGGCCATGATATTGGTGATATTGTCGCGGTCCACGTAGTCGTGCGTGACGCGCGCCATGGTGTGGTAGTCGATCGACGACTCGGTCTTGTCTATGATGCGGCCCATCATGTTGACCACGCGCGCGGGATGCGCGCCGTTGGCGGTCTCGCCGCTCAGCATCACGGCGGAGGTCAGGTCCATCACCGCGTTGGCGGTATCGGTCACCTCGGCGCGGGTGGGATAGGGTTTGTCCGTCATGCTCTCCAGCATCTGCGTGGCCACGATGACCGGTTTGCCGGCCAGGTAGCAGCGCTTGATGATGTTCTTCTGCAGGCCGGGCAGTTCCTCTATCGGCACCTCGATGCCGAGGTCGCCGCGGGCCACCATGATGCCGTCGGAATCGCGGATGATGTCGTAGATGTTCGCGAGGGCTTTCTTGTCCTCGATCTTGGCTATGAGCTTGATCGGGGAATCGGCCCGCACGCTGCGCACCAGCTCGCGCACGTCGGCGATGTCGGCCGCGGTGCGCACGAAGGAGAGCGCGATGTACTCGAAGCGGTTCTCCACGGCGAAGGCGATGTCCTTGCGGTCCTTCTCGGACATGAAGGGAATGGGGTAATCGGCGCCCGGGACGGCCAGGTGGGCCTTGTCCTTGAGGCGGCCGTCGTTGAGCACGCGCACGGTCACGGCGCCCTGGTGCAGCTCGGTCACTTCGGTTTCGATAAAGCCGTCCTGCAGCAGCACGCGGGTGCCGACCTGCACCAGCTTGTCGATGCGGGGCAGGTTGGTGTAGTAATGCCTTTTCTCCGGCGGGAACTCGGCGGCGGCTTCGGGCGCGCCCTCGAAGCTCTCCACGAACAGGCGCTCGCCGGCGGTCAGCGTTACCGGCTTGCTGTAGCCGAACATGCGCACCTCGGGGCCCTTGGTGTCGAGCATGATGGCCAGCGGCACGCGCGCCTCGGCCCGGGCTTCGCGCAGCATGGCCACGCGCTTGAGGGCCTCGTCGTACTTGCAGTGGGAGAAATTGATGCGGGCCACGTTCATGCCCTCCCGGATGAGCTCGCGGATGCAGTCCGGGTTCTCGGAGGCGGGACCGATGGTGCAGATTATCTTGGTCCTGCGGAAAGTCTGCTGTCTGACCTGGCTGGGCGCTATTATCATATATCCTTTCGGCGGGCGCTGGCCCGCTGCGTTACGGTTGCTCTATCCGGATTTAAAATCGGGGGGATCGGTGCATCACTTCTGTCTATATTATACCTTTTTGCCGCCCCTCTATAAAGACGGCCGGCGGGGCGGCGGACGCCGCCAAATTGTTAACATATAGGCACCTTTTATGACGAAACAAGAACTAACCGACCCGAGCGGGGAAAAGGAGTTCTCGGACCGGACTTTCTCCGGGCTGGACCTGAAAGACGCGGAACTGGATTCCAGGACCTTCTATGCCTGCGTTTTCAGGAACTGCGACCTGACCGGCGCCGACCTGCGCTTTTGCAAGTTCAGGGAATGCCGCTTCGAGAGCTGCAACCTCAGCCTGGTCAAACCGCGCGGCGCCCTGTTCGACGGCGCTGTCTTCAAGGATTCCAAACTTGCCGGGGTGAACTGGGCCGACGCCGCCTGGCCGAAGCTCAGGCTGGCCGGCCCGCCGGCCTTCCTCAACTGCGTGCTCAGCGACTGCGGTTTCCTGGGGCTGCCGCTGGCCGGGGCGCAGATAAAGAACTGCCTGGCCAGGGAGGCGGATTTCCGTGAGGCGAACCTCGCCGGGGCGAGCCTGTCCGGGACCGACCTGGCCGGCGCGCTTTTCGGCAACACCGACCTGACAGGGGCCGACCTGGCCGGCGCCCGCAACTACGCCGTCAACGTAAAGGAGAACAAGGTCAAGGACGCCAAGTTCTCCCTGCCGGAAGCCATGTCCCTGCTCTACTGCCTCGACATCAAGATCGTATAAAAAAGAACCCCCCGGGACTCCCCGGGGGGCCTCTGCGCCTTGCCGCGCGGGGCTAAACCCCTTCCTTGGCCAGGTTCACTTTGAATCCCCTGCCGCCGGCCGGCGCCCCGGGCAGGGCCGGGGCGTTGCCGTCGCGCAGGCTGTGATAGGCCGGGGACATGATCTCCACGCCTGCTTCGGAGAATTTATCCTGGATGTTGGCGTGCAGGGCGGAGTAGGCGGCGGCCATGCCCTGCGCCTTATCGGTATAGGCGTTGAGCTCGTAGGAGACGTGGTAATCGTTGAGCGCCTTCTGCAGCACGAACGGGGCCGGCTCGGCTAGTATGCCCGGCACGCCCGCCGCGGCCGCCGTCAGCAGCTGGTGCACCTTGGGCCAGGGCACGTCGTAGCCTATGGTGACGGTGGTGTTCAGGATTATCCCGCCCTCCTCGCAAAGGGCGCTGTAATTTACGATATGGCTGCTCAGGATCAGCGCGTTGGGCATGGTGACGCCGATGTTCTTGATGGTGCGGATGCGCGTCACCAGCAGCGTCTTCTCCAGCACATCGCCCGTGGTCTCGCCTATCTTCACGCGGTCGCCGGTCTTGAAGGGCCGCATGTAGGTCAGCATGACGCCGGCCACCGCGTTGGCGATGGCCGAGCTGGAACCCAGGGAGAACAGCACGCCCAGGAATACCGAGACGCCCTTGAAGGCCGGCGAGCTGGACCCCGGCAGGTAGGGAAAGACCACCACCAGGGTGAACGCCCACGTTATAAACCTCAGTATCTGAAAAGTCGGCCTGGCCCAGTCGGGGTAGAAACCGCCGATTGTAATGTGGCCGGCGTGCACTTCCTCCGCCATAGCCTTGAGCAGGCTCAGCAGGTAATGCACCACGGCCACCGTAACCGCCACGAAGATCAGGTCGGGGATATAGCCGAGGAAGGCTTTCACCAGCGAGGCCAGCGGGTGCAGGATGTAGCCGAACAGGATCGGGGAGAGGCCGCGCGTCCAGGGGAAGAAGCTGAAGAGGATAGGGATATAGAAATAGATCAGCAGCAGCGTGGCCGCCGCCCGGGCGGCCCTGAGCAGCAGCGTCATCAGGCGGGTGATGCGGCCGGCGTTGACCAGTTCGAACTGCTGTATCCTTATGCTCCTGATATTGGTCCTGGCCCAGGCGTCCAGGCGCGTCAGCGAGGACGCGTAGACCGAACCTATCAGCCGCAGGGCCAGGGCGAACAGCGCCGCCGACAGCAGCGCGAACAAGCCCCCAAGCAGCAGGCTTTTGGCGTCGTAGTCGCTGCGGTGGTCCGCCAGCGCCCCGCGCAGCAGCTCGGCGTTGGAGGCGGCCAGTTCCCGCCGGCTGGTACCGGCGTGTTTGGCGTCCTTGTCGGAAACCGACATCAGCACCGCGCCGCTTGAAACTATATCCGAAAACCCCTCCCGCTCCCTGACCTCTATGGTTTCGGGGCCGGCCAGCGGGTCCGCGGCCAGCTTGCGCAGTTTTTCCCCTATCAGGGCGGCGCGCTCCTGCGCGGACAGCGTCACCGGGAGCTCGCGCACCCGCAGCACTTTCTTATCGTTAAAGACCACCGGCGCCGTTTCCGGCTCGGCCATGGCCTTGTCCTGGGCCGGGGCGGGACTGACGGCCGCCGCGCAGAGCAGCGCAAACAGGATAAAAGTTATTTTATTCATAGTTTTCCTTATTTAGTCACACGCCGCCCGCAGGCCCGGTGGCGAAAACAGGAGACCAGGTGGTCGTTCACCAGCCCGGTGGCCTGCATATGCGCGTACATGATGGTGCTGCCGACGAATTTGAAACCGCGCCGCTTGAGGTCCGCGCTAAGCGCGTCGGATTCTTTCGAGGAAGCGGGCAGCTGCGACAATTTGGTCCAGCGGTTCACCTTCGGCCGCCCGCCGACGAACCCCCAGATATAGTCGGAGAAAGTGCCGAACTCTGCGCGCACTTCCAGGAAGCGCCGCGCGTTGTTCACGGCGGCGCGCACCTTCAGGCGGTTGCGCACTATACCGGGATCCTTCAGCAGCGCCTGTATCTTCTTCTCACTGAAACGGGCGACCTTCTCCGGGTCGAAGCCGGCGAAAGCGCGCCGGTAGCCCTCGCGCTTGTTGAGTATGGTATTCCAGCTTAAGCCCGCCTGCGCGCTCTCCAGCGTAAGGAACTCGAACTGTAGCCGGTCGTCGCGCACCGGCACGCCCCATTCCTCGTCGTGGTAAGGAACATAAAAGGGACTGGAGCCGTAAGCCCAGGGACAGCGCTCTTTTTGTTTCATTTTCCTCCCGGGGCGCGGGCTAAGGTTTTTTCTTCAGGCCGCCGATAGTCTCGGCTATCCTGGCCTTAATGACCTTGTTGGAGGAAAGCGCCAGCGCCTTCTCGTAATTCTGCAGGGCGTCGGGCACCTTCCCCGCTTTCTCCAGGCAGTAGGCCAGGCCCAAATGGGCGTTGGCCAGGTCGTTGCCGGCATGGCCTATCAGTTTGGCGGTCTCTATGGCGCCTCGGAAGCGCTCCTGCGCCTTGGGGTTGTCGCCGGCGCGCAGCAGCATGGCCCCCTGCCGCTCCAGCAAGTGCACCGCGCGCGTGTCCCCGGCGGGCAGGTAGCCGCCGGCAGCGGCGTATTCGGCCGCGGCGGAGCGGTACTGTTTTTTGCCGGCGTAGCGTTTGGCTGAACTGAAATGGAACTCGAAGTCTTCCGCGACTGCGGCGGCGGGCGCCGAGGGCTTTGCCGGAGCGGGGGCTTTGGCCGGGGCAGGGGCGGGCCTGGTCTCGGCGGCCACGGCCTTAACGGCGGGGGTCTCCGCCGGCTTATACTCCGCAGGGCGAGCCGGGGCTTCGGATTTTCTCTCGGGAGCGGCGGCCGCGGGGGCATTAAGCAGCGGTACTCCTGGCAGCGCGAAGGCGGGCGGCGTACCGCTGCCGTTCCTGCCCCTGGGGTAGTCTATTACGATATCACCGCTGTCGGACTTCCTGGTCCAGGCGCAGCCGGAAAACACCGTAAAACATAAAACCGCGGCGAAAGCTTTTCGCATAACCTTATAATACTAAAAGAGGGCCCCTTATGTAACCGCAGCGGCCCGCCAGGCTAAGCCCCGGGCTTCTTGCGGCGGAATTTCTTCTCGAATTTTTTGGCGGCTTCCACCCGCGACACCGTGGCGGCGCCCGCCCTTACCGAGAAATGTACTTCCTTGTCGCAAAGGAAAAACTCCAATTCTGCCCCCTCTTTCATCTGGGTGGCGTCGCGGCGGTTGCGGGGGTCGTGCCGGAGCGCGCCCGTTATCAGCCCCCGCAGCCCGGGCTGGCCCTCGGTGTCGGCCAGCGCGCGGGGCGACAGGACCACCTCCAGTTCCGGGAAGGCGTGGTCCGGGATCCAGCCGGCCAGCGGGGAAGGGGCCGCGTCGCTGAAAGGCAGGTAGGGCTTGATGTCGAGTATCGGCGTGCCGCTTATCAGGTCTATACCGGAAAGGTAAAGGGTATGTCCCTCCACCTTTTCCAGCCTAGCCAGCGACAGCCCCAGCGGGTTGGGGCGGTGCGGGGAGCGCGAGGCGAAGACGCCTATCTTTCCCCCTTTCATTCGCGGCGGGTGTATCTTGGGATGAAAGCTTTTATTGGTGTTGAGGTGGAACCAGGAGATCAGCCAGACATGGCTGAATTCGGCCAGGCCGGCCAGCGAATGCTCCGGGCTATAGCGCGGAAGTATGCGCAGCCTGGCCGTGGAGCCGGGCACCAAATGCGGCTGCCGGGGCGTGCCGAATTTTTCCATAAAGCAGGATTCCAGCACGCCTATGGGCTGCAGTCGGGGGAAAACCGGCTCTTCGTTTTGTGTGGTCATAAGAGCGCCGGACCGCAGGCGCACAGCAATTCAACAATACTTCCGCCCTCCCCCGCAAAATCTTGCCCGAAGGACCCTTGAAATTTCATGGTTTTGGAGCTATAACATAACAACGGACGGGGTCCCTGCAGCGTAAGTCGCGGTCAGTCGGGACCTCACAGAGGGCGGGCCACAGGGCCCGCCCCGCTTTTTGCCCCGGCCGCCCGCCCGGAGCGCATACCCAAAGCGCCCCATATTTCCTAAAATATAAGATAGACAAACCAATCTGCCGCAGCGGTCTCTTACCAGGCCAAGGACACTTTATGGACAATAAGAAAGTTCTGCTCATCATTCGCGACGGCTGGGGCATGTACCGCCCCGACAAGTTCAACGCCGTACTCAATGCCAAGACCCCGGTAATGAAGCGGCTGCTCAAGCAGTACCCCAACACCGTCCTCGAACCGGCCGGCGAGTCCGTGGGCCTGCCCAAGGGCTACCAGGGCTCCTCCGAGGTCGGCCACCTGAATATCGGCGCCGGCCGCATCGTCATCCAGGAGCTCAAGCGCATCAAGGACATGATAGAGGACGGCACCTTCTTCGGCCGCCCCGCCCTTAAGGCCGCCCTCGACAACTGCGTGGCTAAAGGCAGCGCCCTGCACCTGATGGGGCTGGTGCAGGACGAAGGCGTACACGCCCACCAGGACCACCTTTACTCCATCATGCGCGAGGCCAAAAAGCGCGGCATAAAGAAAGTGTGGATACACTTCTTCTCCGACGGCCGCGACACGCCCCCCCGCTCGGCCCTCGCCTTCGTGAAGATGCTCGACGAGGTGATAAAGGAGACCGGCAATTCCGCCATCGGCACCCTAATGGGCCGCTACTATGCCATGGACCGCGGCGAGAAATGGTCGCTCGTGGACACCACCTATAACGCCATCACCCGGGCCGAAGGCGCCAAGGCCGCCTCCGCCGAGGCCGCGCTGAACGACGCCTACGCGTCGCTCAAGAACCCCAACGGCCAACCGATAGTGGACGAATACATCCCCCCCACCATCATAGGCGATTATGCAGGCATGGCCGACGGCGACTCCGTCATCCACTTCAACTTCCGCCAGGACCGGGCCATAGAGCTCACCAAGTGCTTCGTGGAGGACACTTATCCCGGCAACCGCTGGAAGAAAATGGACGTGGTCTACTGCGGCCTCACCCGCTATTACGATGAGTTCAAGTTCAGCGCCCTGCCCCCCATGGACGAGGGCGGCGGCATGGACAATTTGCTGGGCCAGGTGATCTCCGCGGCCGGCCTCAAACAGCTGCGCCTGGCCGAGACGCAGAAGTTCAAGCACGTCACCTCCTTCTTCAACGGCAAGCGCACCGAACCCTACGCGGGCGAGGACCAGGTGGAGATCAAGGGCAGCTGGGACCCGGCCACCTTCGGCGAGCATCCTGAAATGGACGCCCCGAAAGTGCGCGAGCGCGCCCTCAAGGAAATAGCGTCGGAAAAATACGCCTTCATAGTGGTCAACTTCGCCAACTGCGACATGGTGGGCCATACCGGCCTCTATGACTCCACCGTGAGGGCCGTCGAAATAACGGATATCAGCGTGGGCATGCTCACCGACGAGGCGCTCAAGCGCGGCTACACCGTGATGATCAGCTCCGACCACGGCAACGCCGAGGAGATGTGGGACTACAAGATCGACATGCCCAAAACCTCCCACACCGTGAACCCGGTGGAATTCATCTATGTCGCCAAAGACGCGGACGGGGTGAAGCTTCGCCCGCACGGCATCCTGTCGGACATAGCCCCGACGGTGCTGCAGGTGATGGGCCTGCCGCAGCCGGCGGACATGACCTCCAAGTCGCTGATAGCCTGATGTTCATAAAGCTCAAAGTGCATCCCGGCGAGCGCCGCGACAAGATCATGAAGAAGGCGCCGGACGCCTACGAGGTCTGGACCAAGGCCCCGCCCGAGCGGGGCCTGGCCAACGCCTCGGCCATCCGCCAGCTCTCGCTGCAGCTGGGCATCGACGCCAGGAAGATCATGCTCATCAAGGGCGCCACCTCCCCGGCCAAGATAGTTAAAGTGATATAATTCCGCTATGGTAGACCAGAAAAAATCCCGCTTGGCCGCCATCGGCGCCGCCCTCGTCTTCGCCTCCACGATAGCGGTGCTGCTGGCCCGTCAGTTCAACCTGGGCCCGGAGCGGCCGGCCCCGGATTTCCGCGCCTTCGGCCCGGCGGACGCCCCCGTGCAGATACACGAGCACACTGATTTCGCCTGCCCCGCCTGCCGCGGAGCGTCCGAGCTGATAGAAGAGATGATAAAAGTCTACGGCCCCGGCCTGCGCATCCATTTCAAGCATTACCCGCTGCTCAACATCCACCCTTGGTCGCTGCACGCGGCGGCCTACGCCGACTGCGCCGGCGCGCAGGGCAAGTTCAAGGAATACGCGGCGCTGCTCTTCGAGGGCCAGCAGCACTGGGCCCAGGCCAGCGAAGAACCGAAGCAGTTCGCCGAATACGCGGCCAGGCTGGGGCTTAACCTGGACGCCATGCGCGCCTGTGCCAACGCCCCGGAGACGCTCAAGACCATTAAGCTGGATATGGCCGAGGCGGACATGAAAGGCGTAAACGCCACCCCCACCTTCTTTGTAAACGGCAAGCGCGCGGTAGGCTCCGGCCAGCTGCTGGACCAGGCCCGCAAATTCGATTCGGTACTCAGGAAGGCCGCGAACAAATGAACGCAAAACCTGAAACTAAAGAGATCATAGGCTTGCTCGCCCGCCTGGCCGTGGGCGGCCTGTTCGTCTACTCCGGCGGGATCAAAGCGCTGGCCCCGGCCGAGGAGTTCGCCTACGCCATAGAGAGCTACCGGGTTTTCAACGCGCAGCTTTCCCTGTACGCGGCCTATGTGACGCCCTGGTTGGAACTGTGGGCCGGACTGCTGCTGGCCGCCGGCGTCTTCACGCGCCTCAACGCGCTGTTCATAGGCGCCCTGCTGGTCTTATTCGAGCTGATGCTGGGCCAGGCTTGGCTGCGCGGCCTGCCCATAACCTCCTGCGGCTGCTTCGGCAGTTCAGGCAGCAATTCCATCGGGGTTGAATTCGCGCAGAACCTGGTCTTCCTGGCGCTGGCCTGGGCCGCCTGGAAATTCCCCTCCCGCTGGTCGGCCGACGCTGTAGTGGAGGAGAAATGAAGCGGGGCCTGCTCGCCGCCGCGCTGCTGGCGGTCTGCGTCGCCGGGGTCTGGGCCTACCGGCCCTACAACCGCAAGGCGCCCCCCAAGGCCGCCTGGATGACGGCCTCCTCCATCAAGACAGGCCAGGAGTATTACCTCGAAGTGGCGCAGGACGGACAGGCCGTGATGCGCGAGGAGACCTCCAGGAGCATAATCACCAGGCGCGGGACTATCAAGACCTTCCTCGTAAAGGACTTCTACCGCGAGATCGAGAACTCCGAGATCATCAATTCCCAGAACGTGAAGCAGAGCAAGATGGTCTTCTACCGAGGCGACATCCTGAAGATCTCGGCCTATATCAGCGGCGAGCTGACCCGCACCGAGGCCCCCATGAACAATTTCGGAGAGGCCTTCGCCTACGCTTTCAGAGAAGTTAAAAAGGCCGTGACCGCCCTGCCGCAGGAGGAGGGACTCAAGGCCTTCCTGCGCGCCCAGCCGGTGGACGGCGACGAACTGGCCTCCTTCCGCTCCAAGGCCGGCACCGACGGCGAAGTCAAGATCATCGAGACGGTGGACCTGCAGAAAGTGAAGCCCCTGATGGCCGCCATCAAGGAACCCCACCGCCTGATACCGATAGAGAACGAGGCCGGGCTCAAGGAACTGCAGGAGTTCGTCCACTCGCGCCAGCTCTATGGCCTGCTGACCGAATTCTACGTTCCCAGCACGCGCGGCACCTTCAAATGCACGCTGCACGACGCCGCGCGCAAGCAGGCGCCGCGGCCCCCGGCGAAAAAAGCCCCCGCGAAAAAACCGGCGAAAAAAAGCTAGACCCCGGCCTTTTTTTGTTAGAATAGCCCCGAGGTAACTATGGCAGACGAACCCAGGATAAAAGTGGTTGCCGTCGACGACGACGAGACCATCCTAGAGATCTACGAGACCGGCCTGGCCGCCGCCGGCTGCGAGGTGCGCGCTTTCTCGGACCCCAAGAAGGCCCGCGATTTCTTCGCCGCCGCCAAACCGGGCGAGGTCCCGGACGTCATCCTGATGGACATCATGATGCCGGGCGTGGACGGCATCAGCCTGATGGGCGACATCCGCCGCCACGACGCCGCGGCCCACATCCCCATCATCGCCGTCAGCGGCCTCAACGACGCGGCCACCCTCAACGACGCGCTGCTGTTCGGCGCGATGGACTACATGGTAAAACCCTTCGACCTGGACACGCTCACCGCCAAGATCCGCAAGGCCGCCGAGCTGGCGCGCAAGCGGGCCCGGCAGCCCTGACTAGCGGCGCAAGCCGCGCCAAACGGCCCCCCGCTGCGGGGGCCGTTTTTTTGGGCCTATTTGCAGTGGGCCCGTATATTTAGAATAATATAGATTATATTCGGAAACGGGGAGAATCATGTTAAAGACTCTGCATACTGTTTTTACCCAGAAGACCCACGAAGGCACGACGGAGCGGCTGCTGCAGCTCTCCTTCGGCTACTTCGCCCTCTACGTGCTGACCGGCTTCCTGACCAAGTACTTCGACAAGGTGCTCGGCATCGGCGGCACCACCTACACCGTCTTCAACACGATGGGCAGCATGCTCATCCCCACCGGCGTGGTGCTGGCCCTCGGCTGGTACAAGTTCAAGTCCACCACCTACACCAAGATCCTCGGCGTCAGCATGCCGCTCGAGTTCCTCTATATCATACCTTCCGGCATCTGCACGGCGGTGGTCATCCCCACCACCACGCTGATGTACACCCTTCCCATCTCGGTGATGGTCGCCATGATCATCATGCGCGCCAGCATCATCGTCATCAGCCGCCTCATCGACGAGGCGCAGATCCGCCAGGGCATCCTGACCAAGAAGGTCTACTGGGAAGAGAACCTCGCCGTGGTCATCGCGCTGTGCGCCGTGGCGCTGCAGATGCTCAACTTCAAGGGAGCCGCCGCCGCCGCCCAGGCTTCAGGCATCGGGTCGTTCCTCCCGGCCCTCTTCGTGATGGACAAGGCTAACTTCGACTTCCTCGGCAACGCGGCCGCCGTGACGATCCTGACCTTCTACCTGATCGCCTACACGATCCGCATCTACATAATGAACTATTACAAGAACACCCGGCCCAAGGGCGCCATCTACGACACCAAGGGTTTCTTCGCGATAGAGCAGGTGACCTCCTTCTCCACGCTGGTGATCGCCGGCCTCATCTACTTCAACGTCGTCAACAAGCCGGCCGCCGTTCCGTTCGTCCCCGCCGCGCCCGCCGTGACCGTGGCCGCCGACGCAGCGCCCGAGCGCAAGGCCCTGGCCGACGCGCAGGCCGCCGCCGAGGCCCTGCTGGTCTCCGACGCCGCCAAGTTCACTCCCGAGGAGCGCGGGGCCGCCGAGGCCGCCCTGGCCGCCGCCGCGCCGCTGCTGGCCGACAAGAAGGCCAAGGCCGAGGACCTGGCGGCCGCCGCGGCCGCCCTCGAAAAGCCCGTGAAGGACGTGAAGCGTTCCTTCAAGTTCCAGTTCTCCAACGCCTTCAAGAACGTGCCGGACCGCTGGGCGCTCATCATGACCTCCGGCCTGCCTTTCGGCATCGCCGCGTTCTTCTCGGTGTTCCTGTTCATGTTCAAGGGCCGCACCGCCACCTTCGCCGGCCTGGTCAACCGCCTGACCTCGCTGATCGCCGGCACCGTGGCTACCCTGTTCGTGTTCCTGATCATCCCCAACCAGAAGCTGCCCAAGACCGAAGACTGGGTCGGCCTGGTGCTGATGTTCATAGCCATCTACTTCATAGGCCGCTCCGAAAAGAAGCGCGCCTGCGAGCTGGCCAAGGCCCACGAGATCGAGCCCGAAAAGGACGACGAGATCTGCAAGCCGGAAGCCCCTCAGGCCAAAGCGTAAGAACAGCAAGCCGCTCCTCCGGGAGCGCCAGACAAAGAACCGGCCGGGGCTAACGCCCCGGCCGGTTCTATTTCCCGCCCCCGCCCGTCAGAACTGGTAAGACAGCGAGGCCGTCCAGCGCTGCCGGATTATCTCGCCGGACTGGCCCGGCGAAACTGCGTCCTGCCGCGGCAGGGTTTCATAATGCTCCTCGTTGAACAGGTTGAAGACCGACAGCCCGGCCCGCAAACCGCCCAGCCGGCCGCCGAAGCCATAACCCGCGGCGGCGTTCACGAGTATATAGGAAGGCACGGTCCTGACCACGGAATAATCAGTGGTGGCGGTCCAGCGGGTCTTGTCGGCCCAGTGGCCGTGCAAGTCCCAGGTCCAGCCGCGGCCCTTGGCCCGCAGGCCGGCGTTCACCTTGTTGCGCGGCGACTGGCCGGCCAGCACCCTGGCGTCCAGGCCGGCCAGGCCCTTCATGATCTGGCAGGAATAGTTGGCGTAGGAAGTCAGCCACCCCGCCAATTTGCCGTTCACGGCCAGCTCCCCGCCCCAGGCCTGCAGCGTGCCGTCGGAGGTGTAGGTGCCGTCCATGTAGGCGTCGGAACCCGAAGTGGTGTCATGCTCGGGCTGGGTGGCGTGTATCAGGTTGCGGAGCCGGTAATAAAAGCCGGTGACGGAGGCCTCACCCCAGTACGCTACCCTGGTATACGCCAGCTCGGCGGAGCGGTACCTCTCCGGGGCGATCCCGGTATTGGGCCGCATGTCCAGGTGCAGCGTGGTGACGCCCGGGTAAGGCACACCTGAAGTGGGCCCGTTGGGCAGCGTCAGCGTGGTCTGCACGTGGTTCTGCAGCTGGGTGGGCGCGCGAAAGGCCGTTCCGCCAGAGAGGCGCAGCACGTGGGAGCGGGCCGGGGTGAAGGTCAGGCTGGCGCGGGAAGACAGCGTCTCGTCCAGATGCGGCTGCTTGTCCAGGCGGGCGCCGGCGTGCAGCATCCAGGCCGGGGCCATATCCCACCGGTCCTCCGCGGTCAGGGCCCAGTAATCCTCGTCGCCCAGGCTATCGGCCAGTTTGGAGCGGCTGCGCGAGTGCCGGTACGAGGCGCCCAGCGCGGCCTCGTGGCCGGCAGGCAGGCTGAAAGTCCTGGAAGTTTCCAGGCCGAACTCGTTGGAGCGCATGGCCACGTCCCCCAGCGCGGCGGAGTCCGCGAAATTCATGGCGTGATACGACCAGTTGGCCTTGTACCTGGCGCCGCCGTCGCGCCAGGAGGCCTCCAGGAAGCCGTTGCGGCCCTGGTTGAAGAAGTCGCCTATGGACTCGTAGGCGCTGACGTGCACGTTGTGCCCGGCCACGCCGCCGGCCAGGGCGGCCTCCCGGTCTCCTCCGGGTTTATAGGCGGCGTCGAAGCTGAAATTCCCGGCCCGGGAGGAGAGCCTGTCGGCGCGCTCGAAACCGTTGACGCGCTCCAGCCCGCCGCCGAAACGGTAGCCCCAACCGTTCGACTGCCGGCCGTAATCGGCGCTATAGGCCCGGCCGCCGCGCTCGGAGTAAGAGGCCGCTCCCTCCAGGCCGTTATAGCTATCCGGCCTGCGGGTAATGATGTTGATAACGCCGTTCACCGCGTTGGCGCCGTAGATGGCGGAAGACGGGCCCTGCACCACCTCTATGCGTTCCACCTGCTGCAGCGTCACCGGCATCGCCGCCCAGGTCATGTAATCCGTGAAGGGGTTCAGCTGCTTCCTGCCGTCGAGCAGCACCAGGGTGCGGGTATTGTTGGGCTGGTTGAGGCCGCGGATGCTGACCTCGCCCTGATTGGCCTTGGTCTGGATCACGTCCACCCCCGGCAGCGAGCGCAGCGCCTCCCAGATGTTGCGGGCCCCCGAGTCCTTTATCTCCTGAGCCGTAACCACCCGCACGGTGGCGGGAGAGCGCCTAACGGTGTCGTAAATGCGCGAGGCGGTGATTACCCTGGCCTCCTGCGCGAAGAACTGGAAATCCTCCGACGGTTCGGAAGAAGCCGCCGCCAGCGGCGATAGGCCGGCCAGCAACACGCCGGCCGCTATTAATATAGTTTTCATATCTATTAACCTCAAGCCCCCCCCGAACCAGCAAAGTTTACTGAATATCTTCCCCGCTTTCAACCAGGACAAAGAAAAAGGGCCGGCGGTTAAGCCGGCCCTCGGAACTAACCGGGGGACACAGCGCGAATTTCTCTGTAGAGAAATCCGTGCTATGTCCCCGGCTGGTTGAGACTTAAGGCTGGTTGATCCAGGTCACGAACTCGTCCCACTGCGAGGCCTTGGCCCAGGCCAGCTCATTATAGCCGTTGCCCATGCCGTAGTTCGGGAAGTAGGCCGCCATGCCCTTGGACAGGGTGTATTCCTTGGGGCCGCTCCAGTAGCCGCCCTTGTCGTCGCGGGTGCGGTTGACCAGCACCAGCTCGCCGGTGATGAAGTTCATCAGGGCCTGGCCCTTGGCCTTCACTTCGGCGTTCTGGCTGCCTTCCACCACCAGGCGGGTGAAGTCGTACAGGTCGCGGTTCTCGTCCATCGCGTAGTTGATGGCTTCGTCGCGGGCGCTCTTGGCCAGCGCTTTCTCGCCGGCGGTCATCACCGCGGCGGTGAAGGCGTCGGTCACGGTCAGCAGCTTGTTGACCGCGGAGGCCTTGGCCAGGCTCTGGGTGTGGCCCTGGTCGATGCCGTCGTAATGGTCGGCGTAGGCGTTAACGGCCTGGGCGCCGACTTCCCTGGGGGTCATCGTAGGGCGCGCGGCCACGGGGCCGAGAAAGTCGTTGTAGGTGTAGCCGTCGCCGGGCTCGGTCTCTTCGGAGCCCACGATGTAGTCCACGCTGTCCTTGATCTCGTAGACCACTTCCGCCATCTGCATCAGACAGGCGTCGGTGCCGAACACGTCCACCTTGCCGATCTCCTTGAGGGCGAGGCCGAGCTGCGGGGTGTTGATGTGGTTGCCGCTCTGCTCGTCATAGGAGATGCCCTTATTCTGGACGGCGCGCTGCACGCCTTTCTCCCAGCCGGAGCCGTGGTTGGAAACGATCAGCATGTACTTCTTGGCCGGGTAGGCCTGCTTGGCCCATTTGCCGAAGGCGGCCAGGTTGCGGTAGTCGCCCTGGTCTATCATGCCCAGGTCAGCCAGCATGGTGGAGCCCATCTTGGTCTTGTCGCTGTCCTTGGTGATCAGATAGCGGCGCACGCCGGTCCAGTCGCCGTCCGAAGAATCATAGCCGTCTATGCGGCCCACTTCGGCCACAATATTGACTTTGGCGTTGGAGCCGACCAGCTCCATCTCGTTGAGGTCCATTAGAAGATATTTTTCCAGGTCGTTCTTGGCGCTGGAGAAAACCATGATCGTCCACTCGGCCGGGGCCTTGGGAGCCTGTGGCTTCTTGCCGAACAGCCAGTCGATGATGCCCTTATCGGCGGCCTCGGGGGTAGCTTCGGGCACGGCCACGTCCATCGCGGCGATTTGCTCGCGCAACCCGGCGTTGCCCCTGCCGTCGAAATTAACCTCGGCGGAGACCACAGAAGCTAACAGCGAAAGGGCTGCGGCGGACATATAGATCTTGCGTAACATTGATACCTCCAGGCTGCGGCTGTCGTTGCTTTCCATACTTATAGTTTAGCTGAAGGGGGGTTTTCAACAAGGGCTGGTGGGCCCGGGCGGCCCTGGGCCTTTTGGGCAAAAGGCTCCCTCCTAAAAAAAGAAAAGGCCGGCTATTAGGCCGGCCCTCTCTTAAGCCCGATCTTTTAAGGCTGGTTGATCCAGAGGGTGAACTCGTCCCACTTGGAGGCCTTGGCCCAGGCCAGGTCGGTGTAACCCGCGCCCAGGCGCGCCTTGGGGAAGTAGGCCGCTATACCCTTGGCCAGCGTGTAGTCCTTGGGCTCGCTCCAGATGCTGCCCTTGTCGTCGCGGGTGCGGTTATGCGTCACCAGCGAGCCGGTGATGAAGTTCATCAGGGCCTGGCCCTTGGTCTTCACTTCGGCGTTATTCGTGCCGGCCACCACGCGGCGGACGAAGTCGTACAGGTCGCGGTTTTCGTCGTAGGCGAAGTTGATGGTGGCGTCGCGGGAGGTCTTGGCCAGGGCCTTTTCGTTGGCGGCCATCACGGCGGCGCCGAAGGCGTCGGTCAGGGCCGGCAGCTGGTTCATGGCGGAGGCCTTCACCAGGCTCTGGGTGTAGCCCTGGTCGATGCCGTCGTAGTGGTTGGCGTAGCCGTTGACGGCCGCTTTACCCACTTCCAGGGCGGTCATCGTGGGCTTGGCCACCACTGGGCCCAGGAACAGGTCGTAGGTGTAGCCGTCGCCCGGCTCGGTCTCCTCGGAGGCCACGATGTACTCAACGGAATCCTTGATCTCGTAGTTGACCTCGGCCATCTGCATCAGGCAGGCGTCCGTGCCCACCACGTCGGTCTTGCCCAGGGCCTTCATGATCAGGCCCATCTGGGGGGTGTTGATGTGGTTGCCGCTGGACTCATCGTAGGAAATGCCCTTGGTGATGATGCGCTCGCCGCTCTTGGTCCAGCCGGCGCCGTGGTTCCAGAAGATCAGCATATAGCGCTTGGCGGGATAAGCGGCCTTGGCCCACTTGGCGAAGTCGATGACGCTCTGGTAGGCGCCCATGTCCTTGTCGCCCAGGTCGGCCAGCACCTTGGAGCTCACCTTGCGGGTGTCGCTGTCCTTGGTCATGCGGAAGCGGCGCACGCCCTTCCAGTCGCCGTCGGTGGCGTCATAGCCGGCTATGCGGCCGGCTTCCACGATGATATTCACCTTGTCGGTGGAGCCTATCTTCTCCATTTCGTTGAGGTCCTTGAGCAGGAAGGGCTCCAGGTCGTTCTTGCCGTTGCCGAAGACCATGATGGTCCACTCGGCCGGGCCTTTCTTGCCGAACAGCCAATCGGTGATAACACCCTTGTCGGCGTCCACGGCCTCGGCGGCGGCCGGCGCGGGGATAGCGGCTTCCCTCGCGGCTATCTCGGCCCGGATGTCGGAAGCGCTGTCGAAGCCGATCTCGGCGGCGGCGACAGAGGCTAAGAGCGAAAGGGCTACGGCGGACAGGGAGAGTTTGCGTAACATGACTGCCTCCAGGCTAAGCAAGTTGAGTTTCATGGTTATAGTTTACGAATCAGGTTGACATTTGTCAAGTGGGTTAGGGCCCAGGCTCAATCTGGGCCCTTTGGCCCATAAAAAGAAAGGCCGGCGGTTAAGCCGGCCTTTCCGTTGGCTATCGCTGGTTATTTAGCCTGGTACCACTTCACGAACTCGTCCCACTGGCTGTCCCTGGCCCAGGCCAGGCTGTTATAGGAGGAGTTGAAGGAGTAGGAAGGCATATAGGCGGCTATGCCATGGCTGTTGCCATTGGTATAGTTGCCGTTCACGCGGTTATGCACGATCAGGCTGCCGTCTATGTAGCTCTTGAGGGCGAGGGCCTTCATCTTCACGTCCGCGTTGGCGGTGGTGGCCGCATAGCGGTCGAAGAAGTGACCCATGTCCTTGTTGTCGTACACGGCGTAGCTCTGGGAGCCGCCGGCGGCGGTCTTGACCAGCGCCTTCTCGCCGGTGTCCATGGCGGAAAGGATGAAGTCGTTGACCAGCACGGTAAAGTCGGCCAGCGCGGAGCTCTTCAGCAGGCTCTGGGTAGAGGCCTGGCCGATGCTCTGGTAATGGTCGCTGTAACCGTCCACGGCGGCCTTGCCCATCTCGTAGGAGCTCATATTGCCCTTGGCCACCACGGGTCCCAGCCACAGGTCGTAGGTGTAGCCGTCGCCGGGCTCGGTCTCTTCGGAACCCACTATATATTCAGTGTAGCCCTTTATCTCGTAGGTGACTTCCGGCATCTGCATCAGGCAGGCGTCGGAGCCGTATACGTTCACGCCGCCCATTTCCTTGAGCGCGAGGCCCAACTGGGGGGTGGTGATGTGGTTGTGGGTCTCGTCGTCGTAGGAAATGCCCTTGGTGACGTCCATGGCGCGGCTCTTGTCCCAGCCGGAACCGTGGTTCCACACTATCAGGGCATATTTCTTAGCCGGGTAGGCGGTCTTGGCCCACTTTACGAAGTTTGCCAGGCTCTTGTAGTCGCCCATGTCGGTCTTGCCGAGGTCCGCCAGCACGGGGGAAGTTATCTTGGAGAAGTCGTTGTCCTTCTGTATGAGGAAACGGCGGGTGGTCTTCCAGTCGCCATCGGCGGTGGAATAGCCGTTTATGCGGCCCATTTCCACTACGATGTTGACCTTGTCGGAGGAGCCGATCTTCTCCATCTCGTTGACATCGAGAAGACCATACTTTTCCAGGTTGTTCTTGGAGTTGAGGAAGACCATGACGGTCCACTCTTTCTGCGAGGCCTTATCCTCGGCCATGGCCGGGACGGCTTCGGGCAGGGAGATCTCCATCGCGGAGATTTCCTGCTGCAGGCTGGTGCTGTTGAGGGTGTCGAACTTTATTTCGGCCGACACCAGGGCGGATACTGAGGAAACTAACACTAACGCTAACATTACTTTCCTGAACATTAACTCCTCCCTAAACTGCGGTTTGGTCTGGTTGAACTGTCTGGTCCTTATAGTTTAACCTATCGTTGATTATAATCAAGACCAAAGGGCCTAGTCAAGTTTTAGTCTTTGGGCCTATTGCTTTTTGGGCCCAAAGACCTATGGACTCGTCAACCCCTCATAGGAGAAAGGCCCAGGCCGGAGCGAAAAAATGAAAACATTGTTTTTGGTCGAATACAGGGGCCTCGGGCCGAAGGGCCCAGGCCTGCCGACAAACGGGACCCCCCGGGTGGGCCCTTGGCCTCTCTGCCGGCAGGCTACTTTTTTAATATTCTAATCATATAGTTAAACGGAGGACAAATGAACATAATTTCGACCTTAGTATTAGCGCTCGGCATAGCCGCCCCGGCCCTGGCCTCGGACTTTGCCAATCTGCAGAATATGGACGCCGCGGGCATTTCCAAGATCAACCCCTTCCCCAACCCGTCCAACCCGGACAGCTGCTACCTAGCCGACTTCACTGACGGCCTGTGCCGGTTCAAGTGCCGCAGCGGCGAAACCTTCCAGATCAAGCCGGTCAATCCCCAGGCCGACAGCCTCTACCAGAAATGCGGCGCCGGCGACTACCGCGGCGCGAACATCCCCAAGGTTAACCCCTTCCCCAACCCGGACAGCTGCTACCTGGCCGACTTCACTGACGGCCTGTGCCGGTTCAAGTGCCGCAACGGCGAGACCTTCCAGACCAAGCCCGTCAACCCCCAGGCCGACAGCCTCTACCAGAAATGCGGCGCCGGCGACTACCGCGGCGCCAACAAGGCCGCCGGTGAGCAGGCCTACGACAGCTACGGCAAGTACCCCAGCGCCGAGAAGGCCGCCGAGGTCATGACCTGGGCCCTGAACGGCTTCAAGTTCGCCAAGACCGCCGTGACCAGCCAGGCCGTGGTGGCCAGCGGCCCCGGCGACTACCGCTTCCGCATCGCCTACAAGGCCGCCGCCCCGCTCGCCATCGAGTCCAGCCCGCTCTTCCAGGTTGAACTCGACGCCTATGAGCGCATGTTCGACATGGAGGCCCGCCTGGAAGACGACGGCGCCGACGTAGTCACCCACGAGGTGGTTTCCTACGAGGGCGGCTATTACTACGTGCTCGGCTACTTCCAGGGCTCCCGCTCCGCCGCCCGCCAGGCCGGCAAGAAAGTCCGCGCCTGCGTGTTCAACAGCTACGCCAACAATGTCTGCAACTACAAGTGCAGCGACGGCAAGCCCTACACCCAGCCGCTGGCCGTTCCCGGCCCCTGGAACAACAACCCGGTGCAGCTCTGCCCCCAGCTGGTTTTCCCGCTCTGACAAACCGCGGGACATAAAAAAAATAGCCGGCCCGAGGGCCGGCTGTTTTTTTGCGCTCCAGGCCTAGGCGAAGAGCAGCGCCAGCAGGAAAGCCAGCACCAGCAGCAGGGCCGCCCCGGCGATCCAATGGCCGTAGGCGGGGAAGAAAGCCTGCTCCACATACACGGGCGCCGCCGCGCGCAGCGTCGTCCGCTCGTTGAGCGCGGTGCGGGCCAGCACGCGCCCCCACGGGTCTATCACCCCGGAAATACCGTTATTGGCCGCCCTCACCACCGAGCGCCGCGTCTCCACGGCCCTGAAAATATTGGCGTTAAAGTGTTGGTACGGCGCGGCGGTGTCCAGATACCAGCCGTCGTTGGTGATATTAACGTACAGGTCCGCCCCGGCCCGGGAATCGCCGGCGAACAGGGTAGGGAAGATGGACTCGTAACAGATGGCCGAACCGATCTTCATCCCGCAGAATTCGGCCAGCCTCTGCCTCGGGGCGCCGGGGTCGAACTCGCCCAGCGCGGCCACCGGCTGTATGAATTTACCCAGCAGCCCCCGCAGCGGCACATACTCCCCGAAAGGCACCAGCTGCCGCTTGTTATAGGAGGAGCGTACCGTGCCGGAACTGTCCAGCAGGAAGGCCGACACGTGCCGCCCCCCACCCCTGGAAACCGACCCCACAAAATTCGCCTCCGCGCCCGAACGCGCCGCGGCCCCGCGCAGCCAACCCTCGCAGGCCGGCTCGTCTATCCAGCAGGGCAGGGCGTTCTCAGGCCACACGGCCAGGTCCGCCCCCCCGGCGCCCTCCAGCAGCCCCTCTATGCGCGCCTTGATATTGTCCGCCTCGGCGGCGTCCCACTTGGCGTAAAGGTCTATGGACGGCTGGAGCAGGGCCACCTGCAGCGACCGCTCCGGCACGAAGGCCTCCGCCGCGGCCAACTCCCGCTGACCGAAGTACCAGAGGCCGCCCACCAGCAGCAGGGCCGGCGAGAAGCGCAGCAGCCTGTCCGCAGGCCGGCAGTCAGCCGCCAGCGCCGCGCCGGCCAGCGCGCCGGTAAAGCAGACAGCCGCGCTCAAACCGTAGATCCCGGTCACCGAAACCACCTGCACCAGCGGCAGCCAGTCCGCCTGGGTATAACCCAGCATGAACCAGGGGAACCACACGGCCTTCTGGCTCAGCCAGACCTTGCCGTATTCCATCACGAACCAGCCCAGGGCGAAAACATAAGGCCAGGCCTTCAGCCCCGCCTTGCGCAGCCGGTAACCGAAAGCCGAAACCGCCAGGAACTCGACGGCCAGCACCAGCGCCAGCAGGCCCAGCCCCAGCGCCGAGACTGCCGGGCCCACGCCCCCGGCCCGCATCGTCGGATAAATCCAGTAAAGTATGCCCAGGTAGAACAGAAACCCGCAGCCCAGCCCGCCCAGCGCCGCCGCCCCGAAAGTGCGCACCCTCAGCAGGTAGTAGGCCAAAGGCGCCACCCCGACCCAGGCCAGCCACCCCATATTAAATTTCGGATAGGCGAGGACAAGAAGTAAGGAAGTAAGAACAGGAAAAATAAACAACGGGATCTTTTTCAGCATTTAAGGCCAGAGACGGGAGCCGGCGTGCTCCCTGTGAGCGATTTTAGGGCGCAGGGCCAAGGTCCGCAGCGGACGGCCTATCATTAAGGCCGCGGCGAAGAATGTCTGAGCGACGCACTGTGTGCGGAGCGAGTTCTTCGCCGGCGGAGGACCGCAGGCCCTCTTCCGCCGCGCCCGCCCATGAGCGAGCAGGGAGCATGACGGCTCCAGCCAGCGCGAGAACATCCAGCACTGCCTGTAAAAATTACGCGTTAGCGCCGTGGCACTTCTTGTACTTCTTGCCCGAGCCGCAGGGACAGGGGTCGTTGCGCCCTATCTTGGCGTCCACGAATTTGTTGGCCGGCTTCTGCGCCGCCGGCTGGCCGCCCAGCCTCGGCGCTCCGCCGCCGGACTCCTCGCGCGGCTCACCCTCGCGCTGCACCGGCCTCGCCACGGGGCGCGGCGGCAGCTGTATGCGGAAGACGTACTCTACCATCTGGTCGCGCACGCGGCCCAGCATGGCCTCGAAGAGGATATAGGATTCCTTCTGATACTCTATCAGCGGGTCCTTCTGGCCGTAGGCGCGCAGGCCCACGCCCTTCTTTAAATGGTCCAGTTCAAAGAGGTGGTTCTTCCAGATATGGTCCATGATCTGCAGCAGCAGCACGCGCTGCAGCTCGGCGAAATCCACGTTGCGCTCGGCGAAGTCGGCGAAGCGGCGCTCGTAGGCCTCGTCCACGCGCTTGCTTACCTCGTCCTGCAGCACGGGGCGGATCAGGCCGTGCAGCTCGTCGGCGGAATAGTCCATCGAGAAACCGAAGGTCTTGCGCAGGTAGATATTGAGGGCTTCCATGTTCCACAGCGTAGAGGCCTGGTCCTGCGGCGCGTTGAGGTCCAGCTGCTCCTCCACGGCCTCGCGGACCATGCTCCTTATGCGGTCGGTCACGCCCTGCCCGTCGAGGATGGCGTTGCGCAGCTCATAGACGGCCAGGCGCTGCTTGTTCATCACGTTGTCGTAGTCGAGCAGCTGCTTGCGGGCGTCGAAGTTCATGCCCTCCACGCGCTTCTGCGCGCCCTCGATCTGGCGGCTGACCAGGCCTGACTCTATGACCTCGCCCTCTTCCATGCCCAGCTTCTCCATGATCGCGGAGATGCGCTCGCTGCCGAAAAGCCTCATCAGCTCGTCTTCGAGAGAGACGTAGAAAACGGAGGAACCGGGGTCGCCTTGGCGCGCGCAGCGGCCGCGCAGCTGGTTGTCTATGCGGCGGCTCTCGTGGCGCTCGGTGCCTATCACGCGCAGGCCGCCGATGGAACTCACGTAGTCATGTTCCTCGACGATGGGCGGGTTGCCGCCCAGGATGATGTCGGTACCGCGGCCGGCCATGTTGGTGGCGATGGTCACCTGGCCCTTGCGGCCGGCCTGGGCGATGATCTGGGCTTCCATCTCGTGATATTTGGCGTTGAGCACCTGGTGCGGGATGCCCTTCACCCGCAGCATGGTGGCGAGCCTCTCGGACTTCTCGATAGAGCGGGTACCCACCAGCATCGGCTGGCCCTTGCGCCAGTGCTCGTCGATCTCGGCCACGATCGCGTTGTTCTTCTCGCGCTCCGTGCGGTAGATGCGGTCGGGCGTGTCGCGGCGCACCAGCGGCCTGTTCGGCGGCACCTCCACCACGTCGAGCCTGTAGATCTCCCAGAACTCGTCGGACTCGGTCATCGCGGTGCCGGTCATGCCCGAGAGCTTATTGTAGAGCTTGAAGTAGTTCTGGAAGGTGATCGTGGCCAGCGTCTGGTTCTCTTCCTTGATCCGCATGTTCTCTTTGGCCTCGATGGCCTGGTGCAGGCCGTCGGACCAGCGGCGGCCCGGCATCAGGCGGCCGGTGAACTCGTCGACGATGACGATCTCGCCGTCCTTCACCACGTAGGCCACGTCCTTCTTGAACAAATGGTAGGCGCGCAGGCCCTGGTTCAGGTGGTGGGCCCACTCGCTCGAGACGTCGTCGTAGATGTTGCCGACGCCCAGGATCTTCTCGGCCTTCTTCACGCCTTCCTCGGTCATCGTGGCGGTATGGCCCTTCTCGTCTATCACGGCGTCGTAGCCCTTGCCCAGGTCGGCGCCCTCGCGCTTGGCCTCGATCTCTTCCTTCTCGGTGACAAAGCGCACGTTCAGCAGCGGGATGACGCGGTTGACGATGTAATACTTGTCGGTCGATTCCTCGGCCGGGCCGGAGATGATGAGCGGCGTGCGGGCCTCGTCGATCAGGATCGAGTCCACCTCGTCGACGACGGCGTAGTTGCGGTCGCGCATCACGCGCTCTTCCTTGTCCATCACCATGTTGTCGCGCAGGTAGTCGAACCCGACTTCGTTGTTGGTGAT
Source organism: Elusimicrobiales bacterium (assembly GCA_050174915.1). GTDB lineage: Bacteria > Elusimicrobiota > Elusimicrobia > Elusimicrobiales > UBA9959 > UBA9959. The sequence goes on from JBFXJL010000008.1 coordinate 101,733, forward strand.
ATAGGTGATGTCGCGGTTGTACATCTCGCGGCGCTCTTCGTTGCGCATGTCGTGCTGCACGGAGCCCACGGTGAGGCCGAGGAACTCGTGCACCGGGCCCATCCACTGGCTGTCGCGCTTGGCCAGGTAGTCGTTGACGGTCACCACGTGCACGCCCTTGCCGGTGAGGGCGTTGAGGTAGGCGGGCAGGGTGGAGACCAGCGTCTTGCCTTCGCCGGTGCGCATCTCGGCGATCTTGCCGCGGTGCAGCACGATGCCGCCTATGAGCTGCACATCATAGTGGCGCATCTTCAGCACGCGCTTGGACGCCTCGCGCACGCAGGCGAAAGCTTCGGGCAGCAGGTCGTCGAGCGTTTCGCCCTTGGCGAGCCGTTCCCTGAATTCGGGGGTCTTGGCCTTGAGCTGTTCGTCGGAAAGCTTGGAGATCTCTTCCTCGAGCGCGTTGATGCGGTCGACTATGGGCTGTATAGTCTTCATCGAACGTTCGCTCTTGGAGCCTATGATGGATTCAACCAGTTTCTTAAGCATATCTTCCTATTAAACAACTTTTAAACGCGTTTATAAACCGTGTTGCGGGCCGGGGCCGGCCCTGAAGACGAATTCGTTGCAGCCGTGGCCGCCCTCTAACCGGGAGGCCGTGAGGGAAAAACCGCGCTCCCGGCAGAACGCCTCGACGGCTTCGGGAGAGGCGACCTCGAAAGGCAGGCCGCCCACCCAGTCCACCACGTCGTGCCAGGCGCTCATGCCGCGCCGCCCCCGGTAGGAGCGAAGCGAGGCGAAGGGGCGCCCGCGCAGCAGGTCCTTCAGGGACCGGACCAACCAGAAGCGCAGGAAGAAAACAGACACATAAAGCGGCCGCAGCGGCGCGGGCAGGGCGTTGTAGGTCCGCTTGACGGCCAGCCAGAACCGGCTGAGCGCGCCCTGGTCGTTGTAAAGCGCGATGAAGAACAGCCCCCCGGGCCTGGTCATGCGGGCGGCCAGCTCCACGGCCCGCCACATGGCTCCGGTATGGTGCAGCACGCCCCAGGAGTACACGCAGTCGAATACGCCCAGCGAGGCTACGAAATCCTCGTCCAGCACGGACCCCCGCTGTATGGTCCAGCGCGGATCACCGGGAGCGAACCGATCCCGGACCGCCAGCGAAGCGGCTACGCTGTCGGCGTCGTAGTCGAAGGAGGATACGCGGGCGGCCCCCAGGCGCAGCGCAGCCAGCGAGAAGAGGCCGCTGCCGCAGCCGACGTCGGCGAAGGTTTTTCCTGCCAGCGCGCCCTCCCCCAGCATCGCCAGAATGGAACGCTCGGCGAAATGGATACGGTCCTCCGCTATGCAGGAGGCGTAAGCCTTCCAATTCTCGCCGAAACCGAAACGCGCCTCTTTGTTCATATATACCCGTTTATCCGCCGGAACAGCGCCGCGCTGCCCGGCCGCCTACTATTAAACAATTTCCTGACGCCTTTATAAACCGCCGCGGCGGCCGCGCGCGCGGCATATTATATAATTGGACCGATGGAAAAGGACGAGGGGCTGGTAAAATGCCCTTACTGCGGCGCCGCCAACTCGGTGGAAAGCGAGTTTTGCGGCGCCTGCTTCAAGCACCTGCGCATCCCGGCGGAGGAGCGCGCCGTGGCCAGGGCGCGCCGCGCCATGGAGGAATGCCGCGCAGCCCCTGAGCCCGCAGCCGCGCAGGGGCGTCCCGCCGCCAGGCTCTGGGGCAGGGCCGCGCTGATAGGCGGCCTGTTCTTTTTTTATCTGCAGTGGCTGAAGAAGGAGAATTATTTTTCTTTCCTTGATTACATCAACCTGGCCTTTCACGAGGCCGGCCACGTTTTCCTCGGTTTCTTCGGGCAGTTCATCATGACGCTGGGCGGCACCCTCTTCCAGCTGCTGATCCCGGCCGCCTGCCTGGTACACTTCCTGCGGCAGGGCGCCAACCTGGGCTGGCAGCTCTGCCTGTTCTGGATAGGCCAGAGCCTGCTCAACGTCAGCATCTACGCCGCCGACGCGATAAAGCAGGAGCTGCCGCTGGTGGGCGGCGGCACGCATGACTGGACTTACCTGCTGACGGAGGTCGGCCTGATAGCGCACCCCGAGGGGGTGGGACGGGCCATTTTCCTGCTGGGCTCGGCGATAATCTTTTACAGTTTTTACCTGATAGGCCGCGACGCGGTGAACCGCGAGCCGGCGGTACTGGGCGATATGAAACTATACTGACATGAAAAAACCGCTGCTCGCGCTTCTTCTTCTCCTGCCCGCCCCCGCCGCCGCCCAGGGCCGCGGCCGGCCGCCGGCCGAAGACTCGCTTCAGCTCTCTTCGACTTTCTCCGGCCGCGACGGTTTCGATTCCAGGTCCGCCGGCTTCAGCTCCGCCTTCGGGCTGGGCAGGGCCGGAGCCTACAGCTTTTCCGCTTCCGCCGGAGCCGAGCATCACCGCGTCTGGACCGGCGGCTGGTTCCCGGGCGAGGTTTACGACGCGTCTTTCGGCCTGCGCGCCGCGGGTAAAAAATGGACTTTCGGCGCCGGGGCCAGGAGCAACTCCGACCGCCCCTTCAACTCCGCTTCCGAAACGGACATCAACCTGGACGCCAGCACCTTGCTGCGCCGCAGCGGCCCGCATTCCTTCCTGTTCGGGGTGAACTACTCCTCCCGGCGCAGCTTTCTCAAGGGCGTGCCCTTTCCCTACCTGTCCTACAGCTATACCGGCGAGCGGCTCACCGTCTTCCTCCCCTTCGCGATGAACTGGAAGTTCTCCGATGCTTCCTCGCTGCAGGCCTCTTATTTCCCGCCCAAGTATTTCTCGCTCACGGTCTCTCGCAAGTTCTCCCCGGCGCTGACGCTGGCCCTCTCCGGCGGGATCCAGCTGCGCCAGTACCTGCTGGCCGGCCGCGCCGACAAAGACCAGTCGCTGTTCCTCGAGCAGCCTCAGGCCGCCCTGAAGGCTTCCCTGACGCCAGCCAAGGGCTGGGAGGCCTCGCTCTGGACGGGCTGGGGGTTCAAGGGCCGCTATTACTCGGGCGAGCAATACGACGACCACCGCGCCGAAGTCCGCACCGGCGCGGGCCCGCAGCTGGGGCTCAACCTGAAAAAGTTGTTTTAGTCGGCGCCGGGGCGCCCGGCGGGCGAGGGGAGGGTCACTTCATCCGTTCAAATTTAAAATTCAGTATAACGAAGCGCCTCACCTTCAGCGACATCCTGTAAAGAAAATACGCCAGCCGGTTGCCGAGGATTTTCTTGACCGCCTCTTTCCAGGCCACCTTCTTCTTTTCCACATTCTCGCCGCCGAATTCCGCCCGGTAGTAGCCCTGTATCGGAACCCGTATCTCCTGGACGCTCTTTTTTTTAGCCAGAAAGAACACCAGGCTCCTGGGAAAAAGGTCGCCTATCACTTCGGCGGTAGCCGCGTCGTAGTCATAACGCTTCATCTTGATATCCGAGCCGCTCCCGCAGTCCCTGAGCACGCTGAGCTGCATTTTCTCAAATCCGTTCTCCCCGTAGAAATCAAAGAACAGGGTAGGGGAAAAACTATAAAAGCCGTGGTTCACAAAACCGGACATGGGCGTCTGGATGCAGACATAGCCCCCCGCCTTGAGCAGGCGGACCGTATTGAAGAGCACTTCTTTCACGTCGAAACAATGCTCCATTGTCCCCGAATCGGAGACCAGATCGTACTGCCCCTCCAGCTCGGGCGGCACCTTTTTATTCAGGTCCACGATGAAAGTCGGTTTCTCGTTGGGATAATAATCCACGGAATGCACTTCGCCGTAACCCATCATTTTGAAGAACACATCCTGATGTATCGAAGCGCCGAACTGGGTAAGCGGATCGATTATTATTTCTTCAGGAGGAAGGAGCCTGGGTTTCTTGTTTTCAAGCCTGAAGATCTCCAGGAGGTCCTGGTAGCCGGCGTCAACCCCGTTGCGGCCGAAAGTCAGGACTTTGCCGGAGCAGTCCTCGTCTTTTAAGCCCCTGGCAAGCAATTGCAATACGGCCTTCGGGTAGCCCCTCACCCCTCCATTATCAGGAATTTTCTAACACTATGATACTAAAGTCGCGCTCTCATTGTATTCCGGGAAGTCCGGGCCGGAGGCCGGCCGGGCCGCCGGCCCCCTCCCGGGCGCGAACGGGCAAACATAGTATAATTCTCAACGGGACGCGCCGCGGGAAACCGGGAGCCGCGGAGGAAATCGCGGTGAGCGAGCCGGAAAACAAGACCGCGGCGCGAAGGCGGAATTAAACCGCCTTTTTTACGGATGGCACCGGGAACCGCAAAAAAATGAAACTTACCTGCGTAATCAACTCCATGTCGGGCGGGGGCGCCGAGCGCGTAATGACGCACCTCTCCGGCGGCCTGGCGCGGCGCGGCCACAAGGTCACCGTCACAACGCTGGACCCGGCCATACCGGATTTCTACCCGGCCCCTCCCGGGGTAGAGCGCACCGTGGCGGAAGCCCCCCCCGGCGGCTGCCGCTGGTACCAGCTCGGGCGCCAGCGCGCCCGCGTGCTCGGGCTGAGGCGCAGGATACTTGAGCAAGCCCCGGACGCGGTGATAAGTTTCGTGGATGTTTCCAATATCCTGACGCTGGCCGCTTGCCGCGGCTCCGGGATTCCCGTAGTGGCCTGCGAGCGCATCAATCCGCGGCAGTACCGCATAGGGCCGCATTGGGAACTCTTGCGCAGACTGCTCTATCCTTCCGCGGCCTGCGTCGTCATGCTGACCGAGGACACGCTCTCCTGGGCGCGGGGCACGACCGGAGCCCGCGCCGCGGCCGCCATCCACAACCCTGTCCCCACCCCCCGTTTTTCCGACGGCGCCCCGAGGCCTGATTTTTTCGGGCCCGGCAAGAATTTACTGGCCATGGGCCGCCTCGAGGACCAGAAAGGCTTCGACCTGCTCCTGCGGGCTTTCGCGGACATAGCCGCCGGCTTCCCGGACTGGCGCCTCACCATATTGGGCGAAGGGCCCGAGCGGGCGAGGCTCGAAGCGCTGCGGGACGGGTTAGGGCTGGGCGGCAGGGCAATGCTGCCCGGAACGCGGCCCAACTCCTTCGACGTCCTGAAATACGCGGACCTTTTTGTTTTTTCCTCCCGCTTCGAAGGCTTCGGCATGGCCCTGGCCGAGGCCCTGGCC
>JBFXJL010000008.1:106957-142125 GCA_050174915.1 Elusimicrobiales bacterium
GGCCCTGGCCGAGGCCCTGGCCTGCGGCGTGCCCGCCGTCAGCTTCGACTGTCCCTCCGGGCCGGGCCTGATAGTGCGGCACGGCACGGACGGCCTGCTGGTACCGCCGGGGGACTGGCGCGCCCTCGGGGCGGCCATGGCCGGACTGATGGCCGACGGCAAAAAACGCCTGGCCATGGCGGCCAGGGCGCCCGAAGTGATAGAGCGCTTAGGCGTGGAAAAATACCTGGATAAGTGGGAAGAGTTGCTTAAGGGGCTTTGAGCCCCGCCGCGCCCCGGGTCTGCCGCAGCGCCTCGAAGAGGGCCACGCCGGCGGAAGTGGACAGGTTCAGCGAACGCACGCGGTCCGACCACATCGGAATCCTGTACATCCTGTCAGCGTATTTCTCATAGATCTCGTCGGGGAAACCCGCCGTTTCCGCGCCGAAGACCAGGCAGGAATCCGGCCGGTACGGCGCCTCCCAGTAGCTCTTCCCGCCTCGGGTGGAGAAGAAGATCAGCGACGGGTCCGGCGGCTGGGCGGCCAGGAAGGAAGCCCAATCCTGGTGCACCGAGTACTTCAGGAACTGCCAGTAGTCCAGCCCCGAGCGGCGTATCTCCTTGTCGCTCAGATTAAAGCCCATCTTGCCGACGAAGGCCAGCTCCGCGCCGGTGGCCACGCAGCTGCGGCCGATATTGCCGGCGTTCCAGGGAATGTCGGGGTTGATCAGTACTATTTTCACAGTTTAAAATCGTCCGCGAACTGGCGGTGCCAGAGCTCCAGCATCAGCAGCGCCCACAGGCGGTAGCCGTGGTCGCGGACGCCGCGCTGGTGCTCGTCCCAGAGGCGGAACAATTCCTCGCGTTTGAAATAACCGCGGCCCAGCGCCTTCTGCGACAGGCAGGCGCCGGCCCAGTAATCCTTCAGCTCGCCGCGGAACCAGAGGCCGAGCGGGATGCCGAACCCCATCTTGCCGCGGCCGTAGATCTTGCGCGGCAGCATATCCTTGAAGGCTTCTTTCAGTATCCATTTCGTGCCGCTGTAGCCGCGCAGCTTCATGTTCTCGGGGAGCAGGAAGGCGAACTCCATCAGCTTATGGTCCAGGAAAGGCGAGCGGGCCTCCAGCGAGTTGGCCATGGAGGCGATGTCCATCTTGGTCATCAGGCACTCCGGCAGGTAAGAGCGGAGATCGGTGTACATCAGCCGCTCCGTCGGGCCCAGACCCGCAGCCGCGCCTTCTTTATAGAGGCCGTCTATGTAGCGTTCAGGGAAACTCATTTCGCGCCCCAGCGCGTTCCTGAAAGCCGGAGAGAGCAGGCGTTCCCGCTCCTCCGTCTTGAAAAAAGCGAGCGTCGACAGGTAGGTCTGCGAAAATTCCTTTTGAGATACGGCCTGCAGGAACTTGCGGGCCTTCCAGACGGTGTTGAACGGGGCCGTCTTCTCGGGAAAGGGCTCCATGGCCGCCAGGGCCGCCCGCTTGGCCCAGGCAGGCATCACTTTAAAATACCAGGCCAGCTTCATGGCCTGGTAACGGATATAGCCGCCGAAGTTCTCGTCGCCCCCGTCGCCGTTCAGGGCCACGGTGACCTCCTTGCGCGTTTCCCTGGAGACGAAGTAGGACGGCAGCGCGCTCGAATCCGCGAACGGCTCCGAGTAATGCCAGACCAGTTTCTCCAGCACCGACGCCATGTTGGCCTCGACTATGAACTCGGTATGCTTCGTCCCGTACATCTCCGCCACCTGTCGGGCGTAGCCCAGCTCCGAGAACTCCGCCTCCTTGAACCCGATTGAAAAGGTCTTGACCGGCTCCGCCGAAGCCTTGGCCATCAGCGCCACTATCACGGATGAATCTATACCGCCGGACAGGAACGCCCCGAGCGGCACCTCCGAAATCATGCGGATCTTCACCGCTTCGGCCAGCTCGGCGCGCAGCCGCTCCTTAAGTTCTTCCACGGGAGTGCCGTCCAGCTTGCGCTGGCCCAGCGGCAGGTTCCAGTATTTCTCCGTCTTTAGCCGCCCGTCCTCGAACACCAGCGTAGTCGCCGGCGCCAGCTTGCGTATCCCTTTAAAGGCGCTCATGGGGCTCGGGATATACTGCAGGGTCAGGAAGGTGTTCACCGCCTCCAGGTCCACCTCGCGCGGCATGCCGGGCACGGCCAGCAGCGAGCGCAGCTCGGAGCCGAAAGCCACGAAAGACGGAGTCACCGCGTAGTAAAGCGGCTTCTTGCCCATGCGATCGCGCGCCAGCACCAGCCGCCGGCGCCGGGAATCCCAGATGGCCACGGCGAACATGCCGCGCAGCTCTTTCGGGAAATCGGCGCCTTTCTCCTCGTAGAGGTGCAGGATGACCTCGGTGTCGCTCTTGGTCTTGAACTTGTGGCCGCGCGCCAGCAGGCCGGCGCGCAATTCCTGGAAATTATAGATCTCGCCGTTGAAAACTATCCAGAGAGATCCGTCCTCGTTGGAAATGGGTTGGTGCCCGGTGGAGACGTCTATGATGGAGAGCCGGCGCATGGCCAGGCCGATATTTTCCCGCGCGTAATAGCCGTCGTCGTCCGGGCCGCGGTGGACTATCAGGTCGTTCATCGCCTTCAGGTCCTCCCGGGTCACCGGCAGTCCCGAACCGTAATTATAGATGCCGCATATTCCGCACATAAATTCTCCTACACCGGAGTCCCGGCAGAGCTATCTCTCCCTCGCCTCCGCTATTTTCCCCTTAAGTCCTGCCCACGCCCGCCTAACTTCCTCGTTAACTCCCAGCCGGACGGACAGCCCCGCGAGCAGGCCGAAGTAAACCGCCGCGGCCAGCACCACCCTGAAAAGGTTGGTGTCCGGGCCATAGCGCCCGACTGCCAGCCATACGGGCAGCAGCAGGGCTAAGTCCAGCGCGACAACCTTCAGCGCGTAAAGTATTCCCTGCCAATATCGTATTCCGGGGAAGTAGTGGATTATCAGAAAGCCGGTCGCAAAAAGGTTCAGCGCGTAAAAAACCAGCAAGCCGGCGGGATAGCCAAGCGCGCCGAATCTCATCACGAAGGCCATTATCAGCGCGGCCAGCAGAATATTAACGCAGAGCTGGTACCAAAAAGCCTGCCGCACCTTCTGCGCGGCCATGAACAGCCTGGAGGTAAGAGAATTAGCGGCGTAGAACGGCAGCAGCAGCGCGAAAAGGCGGAAAAAAGCGGAGGAAGATTCCACGGCTTCCGGTCCGAAGGCGCCGCGCCCGAACAGTACGCTCATTATTTCCCCGGAATAAAAAGCGCCGAACAGGCTCATCGGAACCAGCGCAAAGAACAACCCTTTCAGGGAGGAGACCATTACCCGGTCCGCCTCGTCCAGGCGCCGCTGGGCGAAGACCTCATTCAGTTTTATGCCGGCCACGGAAGAGAACTGCTGCGTGATGAAATTATTCGGGAACTCCGCCGCCTGTCGGCCGTAGTTCATGGCGCTGACGGTGCCCCGGTCGAAGCCGCTGAGCAGGAACATGGGCACATACGACGAGACCGCGGTGGCCAAATTCCCCAGCTGCGCGAAGAGGGCGTCGCCCAGCACACGGCGGGAAGGCCGCGCCGGCGAGGAAAAATCCCAGTCCAGCTTTCGCTTCATGAAGCAGGCCAGCGCCAGCGCCTGAAGCGCGTGGGCCGCGCAAAGCCCGCACAGCGCGCTCGTGACGCCCCAGCTCCGGTGAAAAGACAGGACGAACACGAGAACGAAAGCGTTATTCAACATGGCCGCTATCATCGGCATGGTGAAATACTTGCGCGAAGCCAACACGTCTGAGAGGTAGCCGGATACCAGCATGAGGGGGAAAAGCGGCAAGGCGGCGTAGAGCAGCCCTGAATTGGCGGCTAGCAGCCCGGGCTCAAATCGGGAGACGGCCCCGAAAGCGGCCGCGGGGCTGATCAGGAATAATCCTGAAACCGCCGCCCCGAGAGAGCCGTAAGCGTAGAGAAAGAAATTAATAAAACTCCGGCTGGCGCCCTCGCTCTCCTGGCCGGCCAGGCGCATCGCCTCCGGGATGATGACAGAGGAGTTCAGCGCCGAGATAAACGTAGTAACCAGCGCGGCGGCGAAGAACACGTACAGGTATACGTCCATTTCCGCGCTAGTTCCGAAAAGCGCCGCCAACACCAGGCTGGAGGCCAAAGCGATGAGTTTGGCCAAGAGGCTGAACCCCACCGACAGGGCTATGCCGGAGCGGTAAGATTCCGTTTTAAGAAGGCCGCCGGCGCTCAAGCCCCCCCCTCGTATATCCGCAGCAGGTCGTCGGTTACCCGCGCCATGGAGTATTTCTCCACAGCGGCGCTGCGCGCACCTTCCCCCATGCGTACGGCCAGGCCTCGGTCCGCCAGGAACAGCCGGAGGCAGTCCTTTATCTCGCCTCGGTTAAGCGGGTCGAACAGGCAGCCGCTGACGCCGGGCGCCACCGCGTCGCGGGCGCCGCCCACGCGGCTGGCCAGCACGGCCAGGCCGCAGGCCATCGCCTCCAGCATGGAATTGGAAAGGCCCTCGGCGATGGAGGGCAGCACAAAAACGTCAGCGGCCTGGTAGTAGGGCAACAGGTCGCGCTGCGCCCCGGCCAGGGTAACGCTGCCGGCCAGCCCGAGGCTGGCGGCCGCCGCGCGCACCGGCCCCTCTTCGGGCCCCGTTCCGACTATCACTAGCCGCGCCCGCGGCGCCGCGCCGGCCTCGGAGAAGAGTTCAGCCCAGAGTTCCAGGAATTCTTTTATCCTTTTTTTGGGATCCAGGCGGCCCACGAACAGGAACAGCTGCGAGTTATCGAAGCCCAGCCGGGCCTTGGCGCTGATCTTCTCGTTGTAGAGCGGCGGCGCGTACCGGAGAGTGTCCACGCCGTTGCGGAACAGTATCAGCTGCTCGCGGGAGAAACCTGGCTGCCGGCCGAGCCAGTCGTGAACCTCGCTATTGAGCACCATCAGCCGCGGCTTGGTTAGCCTAAAAAAAAGCAACTTGAGCCGGCCCAGAGCGGTCCCGCGGGAAAGGGTTATCTCGTTCTGTTCTTTGCCGTCGGCGAGCTTTATCAGCGTGCGCTTGCCGGTGATCTTGCCGGCCAGGAGGGCCGCCAGGGCGTGAGAGGAGGCCAGGTGCACGTGCACGGTGTCGTACTCCGCGCGGCGGGCCAGCAGCCAGAAAAAACTTTTCAGCATGAAGAGCGCGGAATCGGCGGCGCGCGGCCCGAAGACCCGGAGCCGCTTAACCCGGGCGCCGGCCATGTCCTCCTCGGCGGGCAGGCCGCCCGGCTGGCGGGTCAGCACGGTCACGCGCACGCCCCTGGAAACCAGCGAACGGGACAATTCCAGCGCCTGCTTCTCCGCGCCGCCTATGGCCGGGTAAAAACTCTGGATCAGCATCACCACCGATCTGGCCGGCGCGCCGCTCATGCGTCGCTCCTTTCCCGGCGGGAGGTGAATTCCCCCCAGACCTTGCCCAGCGACTGGCCCATCTGGTAGATGAAGAACACGCCCAGCAGCGTGACCAGCAGGTAGCCGGCCACGTGGGAATAGGAGGCGTAGGCGAAAGCCGTATCTTCGGCGATGCCCCAGGCTGCCAGCACCTTGGTCAGCACCAGCTCGAAGTTGCCGAAGTAGCCGGGCATGCCGGGCACGGAGGCGGCGGCGGCGCCCGCGAAGATCAGCGCGACGCCCTTGTAGATGTCGATGACGCCGCTCAGGCCGAAGGCGAAGCCCAGCAGCACGAAGTTCACCGCGTCGAGCAGCCACTGCAGCGCGGCCAGCAGCAGTATCAGCGCGCCGCTTTTAAAAGAATGAAAACCTTTAACGCCCATCGCCACCCGTTCGAAAAGGCCGCGGACGCGGGGGAAGCGCGCGAAGAAGCCGGAGAACCAGGCGTGCGACACCAGTTCGTCGGCGAAGATCAGGGCGGCTATGCCGGCGGCCACGCCGGCGAACAGCGCCCAGAGCAGGCCGTTATAATCCAGGAAGCCGCCGCTGATGCCGCCCAGCCGGGCCGCGGCCACGAACATCAGGAACAGCACTATGATGTCCACCAGCCGCTCCACCAAAATGGTGGCCAGCACGGTCAGCAGCGGGATCTTGAAGAGGCGGGCCGCGAAAGTGGCGCGCACCAGTTCGCCCAGGCGCATGGGCAGGATATTATTCAGGGCCAGCCCCGCGGTCTCGATCTTGAAAGCGTCCAGCACGCGGATCCCCGGGTTGGAGGGCAGCATCAGCAGGCGCCAGCGGGCGCCGCGCAGCACCAGCTCCAGCGCGCCCACCAGGGCGAAAGGCAGCAGGTAAACCGGGTCCACCCTGGAATAGATGGCCGCGAGGTTGGAGAAATCGATGTTGCGCAGGGCCAGGTAAAGCAGCAGCCCGCTGACAAGGAATCCGGCTACGATGGAAAGCTTGGCCTTCATTAGCTCCTTTATAGATATCTTTATTATACCAATGAGGGCCGCCCAATAGCCACGCGCCGGCCGCCGGTTGTATCTATATATAATCCAAAGGGCCCAGGCGGGCCTAGGCCCTAAAACTTGCTATTTTTGGGCCCTCCGCCTCTACTGCAGGGACCGTCTATGCGCTACACTATAAGCATGATAAACAAAACTTTCGTTTCCGCAGTACTCTCCGCCCTGGTCCTCGGGACCTCGGCCGTGAACGCCCAGGACTTCGACCTCAACGGCCTCAGCGCCGCCGACGTCCGCGCGATGCAGGCCGACAAAGGTATCCTCGATTTCATCAAGCCCGACAAGCCCCAGCCGATGCCTACTAAAGAATGGACCATCATGGTGTTCATGAACGCCAAGAACGACCTCAGCGACAGCCAGCTGATGGGCCTGGTGGGCAAATGGGCCGAGAAAGATATTAAAGAGATGAAGGAAGTCGGCACCTCCGACAAGGTCAACATCGTGGTAGAGCACGGCATCAAGGGCAAGGGCTCAAAGCGCATGCTGATCACCAAGAAGAACGGCGTCCTCTCCTCCGGCGAGAAGGTGTACGGGGAATACCCCAACGCCGACATGGGCGACTACAAGCGCGTCGTCGAGTTCGCCAAGTGGGCCAAGACCACCTTCCCCGCCAAGAAGACCATGCTGGTGCTCTGGAACCACGGCCTTGGCTGGATCGACCCCAAGATGGAGCAGGCGCCCGCCGGCACCGGCACCGCCAACAAGGGCATCCTCTTCGACGACGAGACCAAGAACTATCTCCGCACCGCGCAGATGAAAGAGATGATGCGCCAGATCGGCTACACCGACATCGTCATGCAGAACGCCTGCCTGCAGCAGATGGCCGAAGTGCTCTACGAGATGAAAGACTATGCCGGCCTGTTCGTGGGCTCCGAGGAGACCATGCTGGCCCAGGGCTTCGACTACACCGGCCTGCTGAACTTCATGAACGCCAACCCGGCCTTCACGCATGAGCAGCTCGGCGACTACCTGGTCACCTGGTACAAGGCTTTCTACGCCGGCGGCATGAACATCGGCCCCATCTCCATGCCCCTCGACGACATGGGCGCCACGCTCTCCCTGGTGCGCCCCGCCGCCCTGGGCGAGCTGCCCGCCTACCTGGACGCCTTCTCCGGCGCCGCGATGCGCAACAACGAGGAAGAAGCCGCCAAGGCCGCCGTGCAGGGCGTCATCCGCTTCACCAGCCTCGACCCCGCCAACGACAAGCAGAAGATGATCGCGGCCTACGCCGACCTGGCGGACTTCGCTTCCCTCTTCGGCGCCAACGCCCGCTCGCAGGAGACCCGGCAGGCCGCCCAGAACCTGGTGGCCTTCATAAAGGGCCGCCTGGTGCTGCGCAACGTGGGCATCAACGGCGACAAAGTGAACGGCTACGATTACACCAAGGTGGGCGGCATCGCCATCAATACCACCATGAAGATCAAGCAGGTTCCGGCCGCGCTGGCCAACCTCTACGAGACCAAGTACAGCGACCTCTCGCTCTCCAAGGCCTCGCAGTGGGACGAGTTCGTGACATGGACCGACAGCGTCTGGCGCAAGTAAGCCTATCGAGGCTTCGCCTCGATAGATAAAAAAACCCCCGGGGCGGCCCGGGGTTTTTTATTGGCGCGGCCGCGCCTAGCGGAAATGGTCGCGCATCATGCGCACCAGCCCCTCGGTGGCCTTGCCGGGGATCTCTTCCCCTTCCCAGTTGATGGAGAAATGGGCGTTCTTCTGCGTGGGCTTCACGTAGGTCTCGTACATGGGAAGCACGGTGGACAGGATCTGGTGCTTGATGCCCTCTATGTCGCGGCCGCGCTCGCTGATGTCGCGCTGCACGCGGCGCAGCACGGCGGTCACCATGCCGGTGGAAACGAAGATCTTGTAGTCGCAGACCTTCAGCAGCTTGGGGAAATGGAGCGTGTAAAGGCCCTCCACCACTATCAGCTGCGTAGGCTTGCAGGGCACACATTCCTGCTCGCGGGTATGCTGCTTGAAGTCGTAGACCGGCTGCTGTATGGTCTTGCCGGAGCAGAGATCGGTGAGGTGTTTCACGGCCAGGGCGGAGTCTATCGCGTCGGGGTGGTCGAAGTTGTAGGTCCTGCGCTCGTCGAAATCCAGGTGGTCGAGCGGCTGGTAGTAGTTGTCGAGGGAAAAGATCTGGCCGGTGATGCCGATCTTGGCGCACTGCTCCACCAGCTTGCCGGCCAGCGTGGTCTTGCCGGAGCCGGAGCCGCCGGCTATGCCGATTATGAAGCGCGATTTCTTGGTGTTGTCCATTATTTGGCCGTTCCCGCTAATTTACCGAACCTGACTCTATCATACAAAATTCTACGACGGGCGCGGCTTCTTTCCCACGAAGCCCTCTTAATTTTGTAAAATCATTATGATGTCCGCTACACCCCCTCAGGAGACCCTCATGGAAATGGAAAACGAAGAGAATTTCGCTGAATTATTCGAACAGAGTTACAAAGAGCCGTCCAGGATGGAACCCGGCCAGAAGGTCGAAGCCCCCATCGTGAAGATCACCCCCGAATGGGCGCTGATCGAAGTCGGCGGCAAAGGCGAAGGCTACGTCGATATCAACGAGCTGAAAGACGCCGAAGGCAACCTGATCGCCCGCGAAGGCGACACTATCCGCGCCTGGTTCCTGCGCTCCGAGGAAGGCGAAATGCGCTTTACCACCCGCATCGGCACCGGCCCCGCGGCCCGCGCCCAGATGGAAGACGCTTTCAAGGAACACCTGCAGGTGGCCGGCCGCGTGGCCCGAGAGATCAAGGGCGGTTTCGAGATCACGCTGCCCGGCGGCGCCCGCGCTTTCTGCCCCTTCTCGCAGATGGGCATGCGCCGCGACGAGAACCACGAAGCCTATGTCGGCTCCGAACTGGCTTTCTACATCATCGAGATGGACCGCCGCAACGTCGTACTGAGCCGCCGCGAGATCGTGGAGCAGGAGCGCCAGGTCAAGATCGCGGAGCTCAAGGAAACGCTGCAGGAAGGCCATAAAGTGCGCGGCGTCGTTACCTCCATACAGAAATTCGGCGCCTTCGTCGACATCGGCGGCGTGGAAGGCCTGCTGCCCGTGTCCGAAATGGCCTGGGGCCGCACCGAGAAGGTCAGCGACCTGCTCACCGCCGGCCAGCCGGTGGAAGTCATCATCAAGAACCTGGACTGGGACAACCGCAGGATCTCGCTGAGCCTCAAGGACGCGCTGCCCAACCCGTGGGACACCGCCTCGCAGAACTGGCCGGCCGGCTCCTACCAGAAGGGCCGCGTTTCCCGCCTGGCCCCGTTCGGCGCCTTCGTCTCCCTCGGCGACGGCGTGGACGGCCTCATACACGTTTCCCGCCTGGGCGGCGACCGCCGCATCAACCACCCCGAGGAAGTCCTCCAGGTGGGCCAGGAGATAGAAGTGCTGGTGGAAAACGTCGACACGGCCAACAAGCGCATCTCGCTGGTGCTCGCCGAGGTCAGCCGCCAGGAGCAGGAGACCAACGAAACTATGCAGAAGTACCAGAAGCCGGAATCCCACGAGGAGCCGGTGATGGGTTCGCTGGGCGAACAGCTCAAGCGCCAGCTGGAGACCAAGAATAAAATAAACAAGTAACCGGAGCAGCCCGTTACGCAGAGCCCCTCCGGAAAAACCCGGGGGGGCTCTTTCATTAGGCGGCTTTTAAAGACAAGGAGACGGCATGAGCCACCCAGACTGGGTCAAGGGCGCGGTGATCTACCAGATCTTCCCGGACCGCTTCGCGCGGTCCGCGGCCGCCGGAGCAGACGGGGAATTCGAAAAATGGGACACCCCGGAGACCGCCGAGGGCTTCAAGGGCGGCAACCTGAAGGGCGCCGAGGAGCGCCTGGACCATATCGCCGGCCTGGGGGCCACGGCCGTCTACTTCAACCCGGTCTTCGCCTCCGCGGCCAACCACCGCTACCACACCTACGACTATTATAAGGTAGACCCCGTCCTGGGCGGCGACGCGGCCCTGGGCTCCTTCATCAAGGCGGCGCACCGGCGCGGCATCAAGGTCATCCTGGACGGCGTCTTCAACCACGCCAGCCGCGGCTTCTTCCAGTTCAACCACCTGCTCGAGAACGGCGCGGCCTCGCCGTACCGCAAGTGGTTCCACCCGCGGGGCTGGCCGCTCAAAGCCTACAACCTGGGCCGGAACGAAAAGCCCAACTACGCCTGCTGGTGGAACCTGCCGGCACTGCCCAAGTTCAACACAAAGAACCCTGAAGTACGCCGCTTCATCTTGGACGTCGCTAAATACTGGCTGCAGCGCGGCATAGACGGCTGGCGGCTGGACGTGCCGCACGAGATAGACGACGACGCCTTCTGGCGCGAGTTCCGCAAGGTGTGCAAAGGCGTCAACCCGGACTGCTATATCACCGGCGAGATCTGGGGCGAGGCCAAGCGCTGGCTGGCCGGCGACCAGTTCGACGCGGTGATGAACTACCAGCTCAGCGCGGCCTGCATCTCCTATTTTGGCGGCAGAAAACTCAGACTCACTCACCCCTACGACGGGCGGCGGCTGGAGCCCGGCGACCAGAAGAAATTCCTGGCCGATATCCGCGCGCTCCTGGGGCATTACAAGTACGCCACCACGCTGGTGCAGATGAACATGATGTCCAGCCACGACACGGACCGCCTGCTCAACACCTACGGCGGCGACGAGGCGCTGGTAAAGATGGCGGCGGTGTTCTCGTTCCTGTTCCCGGGCGCGGTGAACGTCTATTACGGCGAGGAGATAGGCATGGAAGGGGCCCTGAACGCCGGCACCCGCAACGCCATGCCGTGGCAGAACCGGAAGGCGTGGAACCTGGGCCTGCTTAAATTTTACCGCCAGCTGGGCGCGCTGCGCCGGGGGAACCCGGTGATAAAGCACGGCAGCTTCGAGTTCCTTGAGGACTACTGCGACGGGGAAGTCCTGGCTTTCCGGCGCCGCCTGGGCCGGGCCGCCATCACCTGCTATATCAATAATAGTCCGGCGGCCCGGGAACTGCGCGTAAAGAAAAGCGCGCCGGGGACCTCCCCGCGCGCGCTGTTAAACTCAGGCGTAAAAATAAAGACCGAAGGCAAGGATCTAATTCTCCGGCTGCCCCCCCGCGGCTTCCTGGCGCTGGGCTGAAGGCGGCTCGGCGGGCAGGTTGTCCATCAGCGGGGTCTCGTAGACCTCCAGCTGCACGCGGCGCTTCCTGCCTTCCTGCTCGGCGATGAACTCGTTGAACAGGACCAGGCAAGCCGGCCGCAGCTTAACGCAACCGGCGGTGTCCCGCCAGCGGAAATCCTCTTTCTCCGGCCTGCCCTCGTAAGCCGGGTCGGCCAGCCGCTCCGGGTCCTCCCAGCGGTCGGTATGCAAGGCGAAGCCGTTGCGGCCGTAGGGCCCGCGGTAATAGCCGGGGTCGGCGGCCAGCTGCCTGGCCCGCAGCGAGCCCTGCTCCGGCGTCAGCCTCTGCGGCGGCAG
Source organism: Elusimicrobiales bacterium (assembly GCA_050174915.1). Taxonomy (GTDB): domain Bacteria; phylum Elusimicrobiota; class Elusimicrobia; order Elusimicrobiales; family UBA9959; genus UBA9959. The sequence goes on from JBFXJL010000008.1 coordinate 118,830, forward strand.
CTCGAACACCGGCAAGCCCTGCCCCTGCGAGCCGGCCTGGGAGTCCGCCGCCCAGACCATGTCCACCGGCACGGCCGGTGAATTTCCAGGGTACCAGTGGCTCCAGACCGCGCTGAAGCGGCGCTTCACTTTTTTCGGGGTCTTCTTTGGCCTGGCGGTGCGGGCCAGCAGCGCCTCGTCGGCCTTATTGAGAAAATGCACGTCATAGACTTCCGGCGAGATATTGCGGATATCGTAAACCCCGGGGACGGTGGCGCCGCCGGAGAGTCTGGCCGGGGCGTAATAGATCGTGGTCCCGTTTATCAGGCCGGCCGTCCAGTTATCGCGCGGCTCGCGGGAGGTCTCGCCGCGGCCCAGCGCCTCGCACTGATAAACTCCGGCGCGGTCGCCCTTCTCGATCTCGAAACTCAGCGCGCCGGCCCCGGAGCGGTCGCCCGGCAGCAGCAGCAGCGCCCGCGAGGTTTTGTTCTTATTATTCAGGCCCAGCGTCTTCACCTTGCCCCGCAGGGCGGCCGTCAGCTCCGGTTGGGCGGGGCGGGAGACCGGCAGATACTCCGGGACCAGCGCTTCGGGTTTGAATTCCTCCCCGGCGGCGAGGGCGGGAATGGCGCAGAGCAGGCAGGCGGCTATAAGTTTTATCATAAGTTCCTAGTAAAAAATATTAGCATGGGAAGCGTCAGAAAAGGAAGGCCATGCCGCCCAGGAAGAAGACCAGCGCGACCATGAGGTAGCCGGACGGCAGCCGCCGCTCGGCCAGGCACTCGAACAGCGAGGCGAACAGCGTGCCGGTAATGGCTATGCCGGACACCGCCGCCAGCGCGCCGGAATAGCGGATGGCGCTGAGGTAGAACATCAGCGACAGGTAGGTGCCGGCCACCGAGCCCAGCGTGATCCACAGCAGCGCGGGCCGGCTGAGCCCTTTTAATTTCTCAAAAAAGTGGAAAGGCTTCAGCCGCGACAGCAGCGCGAACAACAGCAGCGCCCCGCAGGCGCGGTAGAAGTTGCCCTCGGTGGTGCCGAGGCCGGGGCTGTTGTTGAAGGCGTAACGGGTTATCAGCACGCCGCAACCGTCCAGCGCCACTCCGCCCAGGGCGAACAGGCTGGCCCGCGCGTTCCAGTGCCCCTGCTTGCGGAAGGACTCCAGCGAGAAGATGAACAGGCAGACCACGAAGAACAGGATGGCGTACAGTTTCCTGGCGTCTATGGCCTGGCCGAAGGCGAAATAGCTGACCACGCCGATGATCAGCGGCTGGAAGCCGAACAGCATCATGGTGCGGCCGGGGCCCATCAGCGAGAACGCTTTTACCAGGAAGATGTCGGCCAGCCCCAGGCCGAGCAGGCCGGAGAGGGCAAATAGTGCGGCGCTGCCCGCGCCCACCTGGTGAAAGCCGCCCTGCAGCAGCACCGTGGCCGCGAAGAGCAGGGCGGCCACCAGCCCTTTGAAGCAGTTCACCCACAGGCTGGAGATACGGCGGGCGTAATGAGTGAAGAACTGCACGCCGATGGCGAAGCTGAGATTGGCCGCGAAGGCGAAGAGGTAGGCTTTTTCCATGTTGTTTTTTGCAGCGCCTATATTATAGAAAACTCCCCCTATCAAGGCCTCGCCTCGATACGAATCCGACACGCCCTTGTCGCGGTCGCCTGCTATACTGGATACTATGGACCTACAGCGCAAACTGGAAATACTGGCCGATTCCGCCAAGTACGACGCCTCCTGCGCCTCCAGCGGCAGCAACCGAGGCGGGCGCGGCACTGGAGCGGCCCACCAGAGCGGCGTCTGCCACAGCTGGACGGCCGACGGCCGCTGCGTCTCTCTCCTGAAGATCCTGATGACCAATGAGTGCGTGTACGACTGCGCCTACTGCGTCAACCGCCGCTCCAACGACGCCCCTAAGGCCATCCTCACCCCGGACGAGATAGCCGGCCTCACTTTCGAATTCTATAAGAGGAACTATATTGAAGGCCTGTTCCTGAGCTCCGGCATAGTGGTCTCACCCGACCGCACCATGGAGCTGATGCTGGAAGCCGTGCGCAAACTGCGGGAAAACTTCCATTTCAACGGCTACGTGCACCTGAAGGTGATCCCCGGCGCTGACCAGCGCCTGATAGACCAGGCCGGCCTCTGGGCCGACCGCGTAAGCGTAAATATCGAACTGCCCAGCGACAAGAGCCTGCGGCTGCTGGCCCCCGGCAAGACCAAGGACACCGTGCTGCGGCCCATGAACCGCCTGGCGCAGCAGATAGCGGCCCACAAGGACGAGCGCCGCTCCATAAAGAGTTCCCCCGCCTACGCCCCGGCCGGCCAGAGCACCCAGCTGATTATCGGCGCCACCCCGGAGACCGACCGGGAGATCATAAAACTGAGCGAAGCGCTGTACGGCAAGCTGGCGCTCAAGCGGGTCTACTATTCGGCCTTCGTGCCGGTAATGAAGGATAACCGCTTACCCGCTCTGCGCGAGCCGCCGCTGCTGCGCGAGCACCGCCTCTACCAGGCCGACTGGCTGCTGCGCTTCTACGGCTTCACGGCCGACGAGCTGCTGGACGAGGCCCACCCGCAGTTGGATCTCGCTTTCGACCCCAAGACGGTGTGGGCGCTCAACAACCTGGACAAATTCCCGCTGGAGGTGAACAAGGCCTCCTATGAAGAGCTGCTGCGCGTGCCCGGCATGGGCGTCACCTCGGCCAAAAGGATAGTGCGCGCGCGGCGCGCCGGCGCGCTGAAGCTCGATGATCTGAAAAAGCTGGGCGTGGTTATGAAGCGGGCCGTCTACTTTGTAACGGCCGGGGGGCGCTATGGCGGCATTAAAAAAGAGACCGAGGCCGCCATCAGGATAAAACTGCTGGAGCATAAGAACCCCAACGGCCAGCTGGATCTTTTTGGAGAGAAGGAACTGGTGAAGGAGGGCCTGGAAGCCGCTGTTACGGGCCAACTATGAAGACTTACCTTTACGACGGGACTTTTGAAAGCTTCCTGACCGCCCTCTCTCTGGCCCTGGAGCGGGAGGAACCCTGCGCCCTGGCCAGAACCGCCGGGGCTGAGCCGGACCTGTTCTCGGAATTCATTAACTCCGGGGCCGACCCGGCGCGGGCCGCCGCCATGCGTGATTTTTTCAAGCGGCGCGGCTCTCCGGAGAGCTGGCACCACGCGCGTTACGCCTTCCTCTCCGAGACGGCCGGCTGCGAGAGCGCCGTGCTGGCCTACGCCCGCCTGATAAAAGAGAAAGGCCGGGCAGCCGACGATATGCTGGCCGACGACAGGGTGAAACGGGTGCACGGCCTTTCTGCTTCTACTGGCGGCGAGGCGCATATGTTCAAGGGCTTTGTGCGTTTCAAGGAACTGGCCGACAAGACTTTATACGCGAAGATAGAGCCGGACCACAACATACTGCCGCTGCTAACCGGCCATTTCAGGGCGCGGCTGGGAGAGTTCAACTGGGTCCTACACGACGCGCGACGCGGCCTGGCCGCCCTGCACTCGGGCGGCAGGCTGGTCTACGCGCCCATCACTCAGGAGCGCGCCCTGGAGTTCGACGGCAAAGAGGATCAGGTGCAGGCGCTGTGGCGTCAGTTCTTCAAGACGGCCGCCATAAAAGAGCGTACCAACCCAAAACTCCAGCGGCAGAACGTGCCGCTGAAATACCGCCGCAACCTCACCGAGTTCGGCGGCTAGGTCAGTGTGCACTTGGATACAAGTAAACAGCGTCACCTTGCCCCCCCGCCGCGGCCGAGCTACAATCTAATTAGAGATACTCTCGGGGAGGTAACCGTATGAAACTCCTTACCACAACTATCTGGGCGGCGCTGCTGCTGGCCGTCCTGCCGCTGCTGCCGGGCGGGCAGGCCGTCTGCGCGGAGAAGATCGCCGCTGTCTCGGTCTTCGTAGAAGGAGACGTGACTTTCGCCCGGTCGGGAAGCGAGGCTTACGCCGCGCTGAAGGCCAACGACCTGCTGCACCCGGGCGACCTGGTGAAGACCGGGGCGGGGGCCAAAGCCTCCCTGATCACCAAGACCGGCGCCGAGATCCGCATCAACGAGAACTCGGTGCTGGAGATGCCGGGCAAGAAAGGCCTGCGGGAAATGTTCGGCCTGGCCATGGGCCAGGTCTGGAGCCGCATGCTGCATAAGAAGGCCAAGCTGACCGTGCGCACGCCGGCCGCGGTCTGCGCCGTGCGCGGCACCGAAGCCGACATAGAGCAGCGCAGCCTGCTGACCGTCAAGGTTTACGAGGGGCATGTGGACCTGGAGAACGCGCTCGGCAAGCAGTCGCTGTTCGCCGGCCAGATCAGCACGGTGAGCGACCCGAAATCGGCCCCGGCGCCCGCTCGGAGCATGACCCAGGGCGAGGCCGGCAACTGGCAGGAGGCCATAGACGTAAAGGACATCGGCAAATACCTCAAGCGCGTGGGCCTGAGCGACAAGAACCTGCGCGTCAAGATAGCCAAGGACGGCCAGGAGAAGGACGTGGATGTGGCGCTGAAGGAGAAGTCCGGCGCGAAATAGTTCCTGGCTGGAGAAAACAAAAACCCCGGCGCGCCGGGGTTTTTGTTTTTCCGCTGGCGGCTTACTTCTTCAGTTTTGCTATGGCCTTTACCACGTGCGGCGGCACCAGCTTGGAGACGTCACCCTTGAAGTGGGCCACGTCGCGGACTATGCTGGAGGAGAGGTAGGTATAGCGCTGGCGCGGCATGAAGAACACGGTCTCTATGCCGGGCGACAGCGTGCGGTTCACGGCGGCGATCTGGAACTCGTACTCCAGGTCCGAGATGGCGCGCAGGCCCCTGACTATCACGTTGGTCTTCTTTTTCTTGGCGTAATCCACCAGCAGGCCCTCGAAGCAGTCCACGCTGACGTTCTTTTTGCCCTTCAGCGCGGTCTTGAGCATGGCCACGCGCTGCGGAATATCGAACAGGTGCCGCTTGGCGCTGTGCACGAAAACGCTGACTATGAGGTGGTCGAAGATCTTGGAGGCCCGGTCTATGATGTCCAGGTGGCCGAAGGTGACCGGGTCGAAACTGCCGGGGTAAACCGCGACGCGCTTTTTCATGATAATTCGATTATACAAATTTAGTCCGGACCGGCCTGACGGCAAAAATTGTATTATTTGCCTATGATCAGAACCGCTTTTCTACTGCTCTTTTCTCTCGCCGCCGGGGCGGCGGCGCAGGAACTCATCCCGTATAACGCTAACGGTAAATGGGGCTACGCCGCGCCGGGCGGCAAGGTGGTCATACGCCCCGCCTACGGCTACGCCGAACCTTTCAGCGAGGGCCTGGCCCTGGTGCTCTCCGGCGGCAAGTATGGCTTCATTGATAAGAAGGGCAAAAAAGTCATAGCCCCGCGCTACCAGTCGGCCGGCTCTTTCAGCGGCGGCTGCGCGCCGGTAAAGAGCCGGGGCCGCTGGGGCTGCGTGGACAGCGCCGGCAAGACGGCCATTCCTTTCGACTACGACGAACTGCTGCCTTTCAGCGAGGGCGCCGCGCCGGCCAAAAAAGACGGCCGCTGGGGCCTGCTGCTCAAGGATTCCAGGGAATTCCGCGGCGGCCGGTACGAAGAGATCTACCCCGCCAGCGAGGGCCTGGCCCGCGTTAAAGTGGACGGCAAGTACGGCTATATAGACTTCTCCGGTAAAGAGCTGCTGCCCCCGGTCTACGCGGAGGCCTTCCCGTTCAGCGGCGGCTACGCCACCGCCCGCCTGGGGGAGAAATACGGCTTCATCAGCCGAGAATCGCTCTCGCTCAAGTACCGCGACTATATTTCAATCGGGCCCTACAGCGAGGGCCTGGCCCACGCGCAAACTCTGGAGGGCGAGGGGCGCTGCGGCTATATCGACAAGGAAGGCAAGCTGGTCATCCCCGTCGCTTTCGCCATGTGCGCCTCCTTCGAAGGCGGCCTGGCCCCCGCGCTGAAGGATTTCAAAGGCGGCTGGGGCTACATAGACAAGAGCGGCCAGCCGGTGATAGATTTCAAGTACGAGCAGGCCGGCGGCTTCCGCGGCGGCATCGCCCGGGTGACGCTGGGCGGCCGCTCCTTCTACATAGACCAGAAAGGTTTCGAGTACAAAAAATAGGCCGCCGGGCCAAACCCGGCGGCAAAAAGTGAAGGGCCCGCATAACCCACTGAAAGGGGCTGCGGGCCCATTCATAGTATAGCAGATGAGATTGACTTGTCAAGCCCCCCCGCCGCGCAGACCCTCAGGCAAATCAAAACCGCCGCTTTTCCAGGCGGCGGTATAAAAAGAAAGGGTCCGCGAGAAACCCACTGAGAGGGGCCGCGGACCCATCAATAGTATAGCAGACGAGGGGCGGGTGTCAAGACCCAAAAAAGTCCTAGTTATATTCCGAAGTAGACGGCTTTGGGGTTGTGAAAAACTATGGCGGAAACCGAAGCCTCGGGGTCCATCATGTAGCCCTCGGTGAGCTTTATGCCGGCGTCCGGCTCCGGCCGCAGCAGGTCGAACAAACCCTTCTGGTTGGCCAGGTCCGGGCAGACGGGGTAGCCGAAGGAATAGCGCTTGCCGGAGTACTTGCTGCGCAGCAGGGGCTTAGCCGGGTTCGCCTCGGCAATACCCCAGGCCTGCCTTATCCGGTAGTGCGCCACGTCGGCGGCGGCCTCGGCCAGCGTCAGCGCCAGCGCCTCTATCATGTACGAGCGCACATAGTTGCCGGCCGCCCGCTCCCGTTTAGCGATCTCCAGCACGCCCTCGCCGCAGGTCACGGCCAGCAGCGCGGCGTAATCCTTCCTGCCCTCCGCGGCCGGGGCGGCGAAGTCGGCCAGGCAAAGCCTGTCGCCGGCGGCCTGGCGCGGGAAATTAAAAACGGCCGCGCGCTCGCCGGCGGGGCCGTAAAAAATCATATCGTCACCCTCTGAATTGACCGGGAAAAGGCGGTAGACGCCGCGGGGCTTTATCAGGCCGCCGGCTATGATATCCGCTTTCAGCGCGGCCAGCAGTTTTTGCGCCTCCAGCCGCTTTTCCTCCTGCGCTTTCTTTAAACCGAGGAAACGCAGATTGAACAGATCCTCGTCCATATTCTCGAACAGTTCCGGCAGGGACGGTTCGATGTAATGGCGCTCCAGGTCCGCGGGGACCGGGATCTGGTCCGGCGAGAAACGATTCGTCACGCGGCGCTCACCTTTTGCAGCGCGTAGTTCAGCCCCTCCATCGCGTCCTTGGCGTAGAAGACCTGGCCCTTATAATTGGGAACGATGTTGGTCTCGGTGAATTTGGGGGTCAGCGCGGCGCCGCCCACCAGCAGCGGGCAGTCCAGCCCGGCCCTGGAGAGCTCGCGCGCGGTTATCGTCATCTGCTCACAGGAGCGCACCAGCAGGCCGGACAGGCCTATGAAGTCCGGGCGGGACTTGGCGGCAGCGGCGGCGATATCCTCGGGCGCCACCTTGACGCCCAGGTCCTCCACGTCGAAGCCGTTGCTCTCGAAGATGATGCCCACCAGGTTCTTGCCGATGTCGTGCACGTCGCCTTTCACGGTGGCCAGCAGCACGCGGCCGCGCTTAGGGGCCTTCTGCGCCTTCAGCGCCGGTTCCAGCGCGGTCACGGCGGCTTTGGCCGCCTCGGCGCTCTGCAGCACCTCGGTCACTATCAGGTCGCCGCAGGCGAACTGTTTGCCCACCTCGGCCATGGCCCGCATCACCGGGCCGTTGATAATATCAAGGGGGTTCTCCGTCTTCAGGAGGGCGGCCACGGCCTCCGCTATGCCGGCGCGGCTGCCGTTGAGGACCGCAAGGCGCAGCGCCTCGGCCGGCGGCGCGTCCGGCGCGGCCGCGGCGGCGGGGCCCTTCCTGGCGTCGCGGTAGCGCGCGGCGAACTTCGCCGCGGCGTCGGGGTGGCGGGCGAAGACCAGGTCCTCGGCCAGCTCGCGTTCCTCGGCGGGGATGCCGGCGTAGCGCTTGAGTTTCTCTATATTCACGATGGCCAGGTCCAGGCCGGCCTTCACGGCGTGGTGCAGGAAGACGGAGTTGAGCACCTCTCGGCTGGCGGGCGGCAGGCCGAAGGAGACATTGCTGACGCCCAGTATGGTCTTTACGCCGGGGAACTCTTTCTTGATCGTCTCTATGGCTTTTATAGTCTCGTGAGCGGTCCGGGCGTGCTCACCACCCACGGCCACCGGGAAAACCAGCGTGTCGAAGATGATGTCCCCGGCCCGCAGGCCGCACTCGCCGGTCAGAAAGGCATAGGCCCGGCGGGCTATGGCCACCTTGCGCTCGGCGTCCAGCGGCAGGCCGTGCGTTTTATCGGCGTCTATGCAGCCGAACACCAGTTTGGCGCCGTAGGTCTTCACCAGCTCGGCGGCGGCACGCGGCTTGTCCTCGCCGAACTCGAAATTGACGGAGTTGAGCAGGACCTTGCCGGGCGCCGTCTTGAGCATTTCCTCCATGACGGCGGTGTCGGTGGTGTCGGTCATCAACGGCAGGCGCACGGCGCGGGCCAGCATCGGCGCTAAAGTCTTCACGTCGGCCAGCTCTACCCGCTCCGGATTGGCCAGGCAGACGTCCAGGATATGCGCTCCGGCCGCGGCCTGGGCCTTGGCCAGCGCCACGGCGCCGGCCCAGTCGCCCGCGGCCACCATGTCGCGGAACTTCTTGGAGCCTATGGAATTGTTGCGCTCGCCCACCATCGCCGGCGCTTCGATCTCGTCGAAGAACAAAGCCTCGACGCCCGACACCACCCAGGGGGCGGCAGCGCGCGGGGCACGGGGTTTTATACCTTTGACGGCCCCGACGAGGGCCTTGATGTGTCCGGGATTGGTGCCGCAACAGCCGCCCGCCGCGTTAAGCAGGCCGCCCTTCGCGTAGCCAGCCATGACAGCGGAGAAGGTCTCCGGGGTCTGCAGGTAGGCGCCGTTCTCGTCAGGCAGGCCGGCATTGGGCATGGCGAAGACCGGGAATTGCGCGCGCGCGGCCAGCCGCTCCAGGCGAAGGCCGAGCCCCTCGGGCCCGGTAGAACAGTTGAAGCCTATGGCCGCCAGCGGGAAATGCTCGACCGCGGCGAAAAAAGCCTCAGCATCGTGGCCGGAGAGCATCTTATTGCTCTCGTCCATGGTGGCCGAGACTATCACCGGCAGGTCGCGCCCGGCTTTTTTGAAGGCCAGCCGCGCGGCGGCCAGGCCGGCCTTAAGGTTCAGCACGTCGTGCGCGGTCTCCAGCAGCAGCAGGTCGGCGCCGCCGTCTATCAGGCCGGCGAACTGCTCCAGATAAATATCCCGCAGGTCGTCAAAGCTGAGCCCCCCGGTAACGAACAGCGCCTTGTTGGTGGGCCCCACGGAACCGGCCACGTAGCGGCGGCCTACGGAGAATTTGTCGGCGGCCGCGCGGGCCAGCCGCGCCGCCGCGAGGTTGAACTCGCGCACGCGGCCCTGCAGGCCGTACTCGGCCAGCACGGCGGCATTGGCGCCGAAGGTATTGGTCTCTATGAAATCCGCGCCGGCTTCCAGGTAATCGCAATGAACTTTGCTCACGACGTCGGGCCGCGAGAGGGTCAACATCTCGTTGAGCCCGTCATGCCCGGCAAAATCCTTCTCCGTCAGGCCGAACCCGGGCAGGTAAGTCCCCATCGCCCCGTCGAAGACCGGTATCCGCTCCGCGAAAATCTTTTTAATTTCTTCGTTCGTCATCTTATTCCCTTATTTAACAAGATCCCCGAATAACTCTATGGCGTTGGCGGTGGTCTTGTCCGCCATCTCGCGGTTGCTGGACCCGAGATGCCCCGCCACCATGGCCGCTATCTCCGGGATGAAGGCAGGATCGTTGCGCTGGCCGCGGGCGCCCTGCGGCGGCAGGTAAGGGCAGTCCGTCTCCAACACTATGTTGTCCAGCCCGGCGCGCCGCACCGTCTCGCGCAGCCCGTCGTTCTTCTTATAGGTGAAAGTCCCGTTCACGCCGAGGCACAGGCCCAGGTCCAGGCCCGCCCGCGCGTCTTCCCAGGAGCCGGAGAAGCAATGCAGCACGCCGCGGAAGCGCCGGGCCGGGCGGTAATCCCAGCCCTTCAGCGCCTCCAGCAGGTCCGAGTAGGCGTTCTCGCCGGAGGTTTTGCCGTTGCGGGCGTGGAATACCGCCGGCTTGTTGAATTTGGAGCAGAGCGGCAACTGCGAATTCAGCAGGGCCAGCTGTTCTTCTTTGGTGCCTATGTCCCACCAGTAATCTATGCCCACCTCGCCCAGCGCCGCGGCGCAGGGTTTGGCCATATAGGTTTCCAGCCGCGACATCAGGTCGCCCGGCAGGGTACGGGTGTATTCGGGATGCGCGCCGAAAGCGCAGAATATCTTGCCCGGATAGGCGGAGCAGAAAGCCTCGCCCTGCGCCCAGTCGGAAGGCTGACAGGCTATCTCCACTATCCGTTCCACCCCGGCGGCGAAAACCTTGTCCAGCACCTCGCGGCGGTCGGCATCGAAAGCCTTGTCGTTAAGATGAGCGTGTGTTTCTATTAGCATTGTAAAAGGGACCTTCAGGGGCGTCCTCTCCGGGTACGCCGGGCCACACCGTGGCCCGGCTCTTTCGCTCCCGCGCGGCGCTTACGCAAGCCGCGCGCTCGCGAGGCCCCTGCGAGGACGCCCCCGCAGGTCCCTTGGAACCAGTTAATCTTCGGAACTGACGCTGCGCTTCTTCCTGCCCCCGGCCACCCAGGAAAGGTAGGAGTGCATGAAAGGGTCCAGCGCGCCGTCCATCACGGCGTCAATCTGCGAGCTTTCCTCTCCGGTGCGCAGGTCCTTCACCAACTGGTAGGGCATGAACACGTAGGAGCGGATCTGGTGGCCCCAGCCTATGTCGCCCTTGGCGTCATAGTGGCGTTCCATCTCGGTGCGCTTCTTGTCCATCTCTATCTCGTAAAGTTTGGCGCGGAGCAGGCGCATGGCCATCTCGCGGTTCTTGAGCTGGCTGCGCTCCACCTGGCAGCTTACGATGACGCCGGTCGGTACGTGGGTCAGGCGCACGGCCGTCTCCACCTTGTTGACGTTCTGGCCGCCGGCGCCGCCGGAGCGGAACGTGTCCATGTGCACGTCCTTATCCTCGATCTTGATCACGATGTCGTCGTCGATGTCGGCGAGCACGTCGATGGAGGAGAAGGAGGTGTGGCGACGCTTGTTGGCGTCAAAGGGGGAGATGCGCACCAGGCGGTGCACGCCAACCTCGCTCTTGAGGTAGCCGTAGGCGTAGCGGCCGCGTATGACGGCGGTCACGCCGCGCACGCCGGCCTCTTCGCCCGGCAGGAAATCGGTAATGGAAAAAGAGAACCCTTTCTGTTCGGCCCAGCGGGTGTACATGCGCAGCAGCATCTGGGCCCAGTCGCAGGCCTCAGTGCCGCCCGCGCCCGCGTGTATGCTGATGATGGCGTCCAGCTTGTCGTTGGGGTCAGAGAGTTTCAGTTCGAAATCCAGGATCTTCAGCTTCCTCTCCACCGCCAGCAGCCCGTCCATGATGACGCCCAGTTCGCTGGCGTCGCCGGCGTCGCGCGCCAGCTCGAAATGCACTTTAAAATCTTCCAGCTCCCGGGCCACGGTATCGAGCAGCTCCACGCCTTTCTTAAGGTCGTTGAGCTCCTTCATGTGGGTCTGGGCCTTGGCGGCGTCGTTCCAGAAATCGCCCGAGCCGGAGACGGCTTCTTTCTCGCGCAGCTTGGCGCGCTTGTCTTCCAGGCCGTAAAGTTTGCCCAGGGAGGCGAGCAGCGCGTCCAGCTCTTCCAGTTTGTTGCTTATATCTTTAAGTTCAAGCGTTCCAGCCATTTATCTATTTTACAATTTTATTCCCCGCCGTATTTTAATAGAATTCTATATTATGACGGATAAGCTCGCAGCGGCGCGCGCGCGGATAGATGCGCTGGACCGCAGGATAGCGGCGTTGCTCTCACGCAGGTTCGCGCTGTCGGCCCCGTTGCGCGCGCTCAAGGGCCGCGCCGCCGATCCCGCCCGCGAGCGGCGCGTGCTGGCCAACGCCGCGGCCGCCGTTAATAAAGGCCACGCCCCTTACGCCCGCGCCGTCTTCGCCGAGATCATACGCCAGTCCAAGCGGCTTCAGGCCACAAAATGAAAATACTGCTACAAGGCGGTTTAACCCGCGGCCGGCGCGCCGAAATAGCGCGGGCCGTCGCGGCGCTGCTGCCCGGCTGCCGCCTCGCCGCCGCCGCCGGCGGCTTTAGCGCCGCCCTGCCCCGCCCCGAAAAATCCGCCGACGCCGCTCCCGCCATAGAAAACCTGCCAGGAGTGGCGGCGGTGACCTTTACGGACGCCGAGCTCTGCCCGCGCGCGACCGCGCCCGGCAAAAAAAGTTTTTCCTCGCCGCTGCCATTCGGCCGCGGGCCGGTTTTTATAGCCGGCCCCTGCGCCGTGGAGGACGGCCTCTCTTACCTGGCCTCGGCGGCGGCACTGAAGGCCGCCGGCGCCCACGCTCTGCGCGCGGCCATCTTCAAGCCGCGCTCCTCGCCTTACGCTTTCCAGGGTATAGGCTGGCCGGGGCTTAAAATAATAGCCGCCGCCAAGCGGCTGACCGGCCTGCCGCTGGTCACCGAAACCACCGATCCGCGCCAGGTGGGCCGCCTGGCCGCCGTCTGCGACGTGCTGCAGATCGGCGCGCGCAACATGCGCAACTACGAATTGCTCAAAGAGGCGGCCGGCTCCGGCCGGGCCGTGCTGCTCAAGCGCGCCATGCGCTCCACGCTGCGCGAATGGCTGCTCTCGGCCGAGTACCTGCTGGCCCACGGCGCAAAGAAAATAGTGCTCTGCGAGCGCGGCGACGCCGATCCTTCCGGCCGCGGACCGCTGCTGGATTTCAAACTGCTGTCCGCCGCCCAGAAGACCTCCGGCCTGCCTGTGCTGGCCGATCCCAGCCACGCCGCCCGCGGCCGCGAGAAAGCAGCCGTACTTGCCGTGCAGGCCTTGCGGGCCGGGGCCGACGGTCTCCTGCTGGAAGCCAGCGCCGAGCCGCTGGCCGCCCGCGTGGACGGCCGGCAGACCGTGGACCTGAAAACCTTCCGCGCCATAGCGGGGACGCCGTGCAAAAACCGCCGCTGAAGACCGGCCTCATAGGCCGCCCGCTAGACAAGTCCCTCTCACCCGACATTTTCGGCGTCTTCGCCGCTCTCACCGGCGAGCGCATCGCCTATGAATTGCGCGAGGTGGAACCTCAGGGGCTGCGCCCGGCCATAGAGCAGGCGCGGGCGCAGGGCTGGGCCGGCTTCAACGTAACTCTTCCCTATAAGAAAGAGGTCTGCTCATTGCTGCAGCTGGCCGACCCGGCGGCAAAGGCCGCCGGCGCGGTGAACGCCGTGCGCTTCGGCCGCGGCGGCCTGGAAGGCATGAATACCGACGCGCGCGCCCTGCTGGAGGCAATGCAGGAACTCTCCTATAACGCCGCCGAAAAAAGCGCCGTGGTGTTCGGTGCCGGCGGGGCTGCCGCCTCGTCGGGCTGGGCGCTGGGCCGGGCCATGGCTGCCTCCGTGGTTTTCCGCGCCCGGGACAATGCCGCGGCGCTGGCGCTGACCGCCAGGCTGGCCGACTGTTTCCCCCGCACCGCTTTCTCCGTCGCCCCCTGGGAGGCGGAAAAGGGGAGGCCCGATATTCTGGTCAACGCCACGCCGCTGGGGATGTACAAGCCTGGCCGCCCGCCCTGCGAGCCCGCGGCCGGCCAGCTTTGCGTGGACCTGGCCTACGCCCCGGCCGGCACCGAATTTTTAAACGAGGCCGCCAGGGCCGGCGCCATCGTCGCAGACGGCCTGTCGCTGCTGGTCTGGCAGGCCGCGCTGAGCCTGCGCTTCTGGGCCGGCCTGCCTACCGGCGATATAGTAAAATTTAAACGGGAAGCTTTCTCCCTGCTGGAGAAAAAACTTAAAGGGGGCTATTGATGCTGCGCTACCTGACCGCCGGCGAATCGCACGGCAAATACCTATCCGGCATAATCGAGGGTTTTCCGGCCGGCGTTAAGATAGACCCGGCCTACATAGCGGCCCAGCTCAAGCGCCGCCGCCAGGCGCCCGGCCGCAGCGCCCGCCAGGCCGTGGAGACCGATGACTTCGAAATAATTTCCGGCCTGTATCGCGGCGCTACCACCGGCGCCCCCGTGACCGTGCTGCTGCGCAACGCCGGGCGCGACCTGCCCGCCCCCTCCAGCCTGCCCAGGCCCGGCCACGCCGACCTGCCCGGCATGCTGAAATACGGCGCCCCCGATGCTGTGCTGATCCGCGAGCGCGCCAGCGCCAGGGAAACGGCCATGCGCGTGGCCCTGGGCTCTTTTGCGCTGCGCCTCAACGAGCTGTTGGGGATAGACATCAATTCCCGCGTGATCGCGCTGGGCGCACTCCCCTCGGTCACAGCGGCCTCGGCCGCGCAGGAACTGCTCAAGGCGCGCCGCGCCGGCGACACGCTGGGCGGCATCTTCGAGATCAGCGCCGCCGGGGTGCCCGCCGGCCTGGGCTCCTGCATGCAGTGGGACCGGCGCCTCAGCGCGCGACTGGCCGCCGCGCTGACCGGCATAAACGGAGTCAAAGGCTTCGAGATAGGGGGCGGCTTCGAAACGGCGCTGCTCACCGGCAAGAAAGCAGCGGCCTGCCCCGAGCTCTCCGGCGGTCTCGACGGCGGCATGACCAACGGCCGCGAGCTGCTGCTGCGCTGCGCCGTGAAACCCGTGCCCGGCCTGCCCGGCGGCGTGCCGGCCACCGACCTGAGAACATTCAAGAGGAAACTCTGTGTTTCCAAGACCTCGGACACCACCGCCGTCTTCGCGGCGGCCGTGGTAGGCGAGCATATGACGGCCCTGGAGCTGGCCGCGGCGCTGCTTGAAAAATTCGGCGGCGACTCGCTGCCGGAACTGAAGCTGCGGGTGGACGAATGGCGCAAGAACACAGGAAGGATCTTACGCCGCCTCTAGGCAACCTCTACCTTACCGGCTTCATGTGCGCCGGCAAAACCAGCACCGGGCGCGCGCTGGCCAAGGCGCTGCGCCGCCCCTTCCGCGACGCCGACGCCCTGTTCGTAAAATCCTCCGGCCGGAGCGTGGCAGAGTTCGTTCGCGCCGAGGGCCTCGCGTCTTTCCGCCGGGCCGAGGCCGGCATCGTTAAAGAGCTGGCGGCGCAAGGCGGCCTGGTGGTGGCGCTGGGCGGCGGCTATTACCCGTCGGGCAACAGGGCGCCGCTGCTCAACAGGTCGGGGCTCACAGTTTTCCTGTATTGTCCGTGGCAGGAGCTGGAGGACCGCCTGAAGGCGGCTCGGCGCGGACGCCCGCTGCTGTCCGGGCCCTGGGAAAAGGCGGCCCCCCGCGCCAAGAAACTTTATGAGTCGCGCCTGCCCTGCTACAGGCGGGCCGACCTGGTAGTGAACGTAGCAGGATTGAACGCCGAACAGGCCGCCGCCAAGATCAAGAGGTCCCTTAAACTATGAAAACTTTCAGCTTTAACCTTAAGACCACCGGCACGGTGAAAGCCGCTCTGGGCCGCAACATGGAGAAGATCCCGGCGCAGTTCCCGGACCTCTTCCGCACCGTGGACAAGGTTTGCCTAATAACCGGCTCCGACGCCCCTCCCAGCCTGCGCGCGCGGGCGCTGGCCCTGTTCCCCGAGGGCGCGCGGCCCCATTCCTATTTCTGGCTGCCTCCGTCGGAAAAAGCCAAGACTCTCGAGCAGGCCGGGCGGCTCTGCTCCTTCCTGTTCGACGAGGGCTTCTCGCGCGGCTCGCTGCTGATAGCGGCCGGCGGCGGCGCGGTAACGGACCTGGCGGGCTTCGCGGCCTCCGTCTACATGCGCGGGGTACGCTGGGTCAGCGCGCCCACCACCTTCCTCGCGCAGATAGACGCCGGGCTGGGCGGCAAGACCGCCGTGAACCTGGCCGGCGCCAAAAACATCGTCGGCACCTTCCACCAGCCGGCGCTGGCGGTCTGCGACACGGCCTTCCTGGACTCGCTGCCGCACGCCGAGCTGCGCTCCGGCGCCGGCGAGCTGGTTAAATACGCCATGATAGGCCCCGGCGACCTGTTCCGCACGGTCAAGAAGAACCTTTCCAAGGTGCTGGCCGGCGACCGGGCCGCCCTGACCGCCTGCGTGAGCGCCTGCGCCGCCTACAAACTGAAACTGGTAGCCAGGGACGAGCGCGACGAGCGCGGCGTGCGCGAGGCCCTGAATTTCGGCCATACCGCCGGCCACGCTTTCGAGGCCATGTCGGCCGGCCGCCTGCCGCACGGCGAGGCCGTGGCCCGCGGCCTGCGCTTCGCCCTGATCGCCTCGCGCGGCACGGGCATACTCGGCAAAAAAGATTACGACGCCATGGACGCGCTGATAAACGCGCTCCGGCTCAAGCCGGCCCTGGTGCGCCGCGATTTCAGGCATTTCCTGTCGCTGGTCTCGCGCGATAAGAAGGCCCGCGGCGCCTCCAACCGCTTCGTGCTGGCCGCCGGCCCCGGCAGGCTCTGCCCCGCCGAGGACCTGGACGCCGCGCTGCTTAAAAAAGCTTTCGAAGGAGCGCTCAAATGAACCTGCTTGTCATCCACGGCCCCAACCTGCACCTGCTCGGCCGCCGGGAACCGGAAATTTACGGCAGCGCCACGCTGAAAGAATTGAACGCCGCCCTAAAGAAACATGCGGCCGCCAGGGGCGCCAGGGTGCGCGCCTTCCAGAGCAACTCCGAAGGCGAGATCATAGACCTGCTCACGGCCAATGCCGCCTGGGCCGGCGCGCTGCTGATCAACCCGGCCGCCTACACGCATTACAGTTACGCCATCCGCGACGCCATAGAGGCGCTCGGCCTGCCGGCCGTGGAAGTACATTTGAGCGATATCGCAAAGCGCGAGCCTTTTCGCCGCGTGTCGGTCATCAAGCCTGTATGCCTGGCCCAGTTCAAAGGCGAAGGCCCCACCTCCTATTTCCGGGCCATAGACTACTGTCTTAATTTAAGGAACAAGAAAGGCGAATGAAGACCTACTGTCCGCCGGCGGATAAATCCATAACCATACGGGCGCTGCTGCTCGGGGCCATCTCCGCCGGCAGCGCGCGCGTGGAAAACCCGCTGCGCTGCGCCGATACCGAAGCCGCCCTGGCCTGCCTGGAGGCGCTGGGCGTGCGCCACAGCCCCGACGGCAACGCCGTCATCATCGAAGGCCGCGGCCTGGGCGGCCTGAAGATGCCCGCCGGGCCGCTCGACGCCGGCGAGTCCGGCGCCCTGGCCCGCCTGCTGGCCGGCCTGCTGGCCGCCCAACCCTTCCCCTCCACAGTCACCGGCAGCGGCACCCTGCTGAAACGGCCCATGGCCGAGACCGCCGCAGCGCTGACCAAAATAGGCGCCCGGATAAGCGCGGCCGGCGGCCGCCTCCCCTTTACCCTCAAGCCCGCCCTGATAAAAGGCGGCAGCTTGTCCGGAGTAAAAAGCGCGCAGGTAAAATCCGCCCTGCTGCTGGCCGGGCTTTACGCGGTACGGCCGGTGGAGATAAATCAGGCCGCGCCCTCGCGCGACCACACCGAGCGCCTGCTGGCGCTGATGGGCGCAAGGCTTATCACGGGCGGTGGAAAAATCAGATTGGAAGCCGGCCCGCTGACCGCAAGGCCGCTGACCGTGCCCGGGGATATCTCGTCGGCGGCGCCCTTCATGGCCGCCGCGCTGCTTTCCGGCAAGCCGCTGAAAATAACCGGCTGCGGCCTCAACCCGCTGCGCCTCGGTTTCATTAACGCCTTGCGCCGCATGGGCGCGAAAATAAAGATAAACAACGACGGCGGTTTCCCCGAACCCGCCGGCGAAGTAGAAGTGCTGCCGTCAAAGCTCAAGGCGGTAAAGATCAAACCGGCGGACATAACCGCGATGATAGACGAGGTGCCGCTGCTGGCCGTGCTGGCCGGAGCGGCCCGCGGCAATACGTTGATCGGCGGCGTGGACGCCTTGCGCGGCAAGGAGTCGGACCGGGTGGAAAGCACCCTGGCCCTCCTGGCCGCTATCGGAGTGAAAGCCGCATACAAGCGCGGCTCGCTGCTAATTAGCGGCGCCCAAAAATTTTCAGCCAAGGCCGCGGTGGACACCTTCCAGGATCACCGCATAGCCATGGCCGCCGCCGCCGCCCGCGCGGCCTGCCCCGGCCTGAAAATAAGAAACCCGGGCTGCGTTAACAAATCATACCCGGGTTTCTGGAAAGATTTCAAAAAAGTCTTCAGCTTTTCTTCTTGAGCAACCCCTTCATCTTGTCGCCGGCCTTCAGCTCGCCCAGGTATTTACCCGGCGAGGCTTTGAACTTTTCTATGGCCGCTTCCCCCGAAAAGAAATAGGTCTTGCCCTTGAAATCCAGCGCCGGGGTTTTCTCAGTGACCGTCACCTTGGCCTTGGTGACCGGGCAGGAGACTTCCTTGCCCAGTTCATTCTCCAGCACCTTGTGCACGGCCACAGCCGGTTTATCGGCGGCTACCGTAGCGCCGGCGGCCAGCACGCCCACCTTTGGCATGCGCTCCAGTATCTTCCCGTCGCGGTGTATGCTCTGAGGGGCTTTCTTGTGTATATCCTCGCTGAGTTCCGAGCCGGCCTGGTGCATTTTCATATGCGTGCCGGTCTTCCAGTACTTGGACTTGGTCAGATCGTAGACTATGCCGTCCACTGCCACATAGACCGGCATGCCGTCCTTGCCGTTATATTTCTTCAGTTCCTCGGCGGTGAAAGTGCGGGTCTTCCACGCTTCCGCCGTTTCGACCGGCTGCTGGGCCGCCGCCGGCGCCGCCAGCGCCGCCGTCATCAGGATTATATTCAGTATTTTCATGTTTCCCCCTATTTCAAAGCCTCGGCCAGCGCCTGGCCGTATTTTTTGGCCGGCACCGGGCCGTTGGCGGTTATCAGTTTCACGTCTATCTCCAGGTCGGAGCCGGTATACTTGCCCCCTCCCTTCTCCACCTCGGCCGAGCCGTCCGGGAAGCAGGTCACCGTGCGTCCCTTCAGCAGGCCGGCATGGGCCAGCACCACGGGCGAGATGCAGATGGCGCCTACCACCTTGCCCTGCGCCAGGGCTTCTTTAAAAAGAGCGTGCACCCTGGGATTGTCCAGGTGCTCCAGGGCGCCTGGCCCGCCCACCAGCGTGAGCGCGTCGTAGTCGGCGGTCTTTATCTCGTCAACGGTCTTGTCCACCTGCGCGGTCAGCCTGAACTTGCCGCGCGCCTCGCCCCTGGCGGTAGAGACCGTGACCACCCGGTGCCCGGCCGCTTCCAGCGCCTTCTTTGGTTCTATATATTCTTCGTCACGGAAACCCTGGAAAGCTATGAACATCGCGATATTCTTACCCATATCTCCTCCTCGCAGACCGCGCGGTCAGCCCTGTTGAGGCGGCTCAGGCCTGGGGGTCTCTTCCGATTTAGGCTCTGTTGTAGTTTCGGCTGCCGGGGCCGGACCGTACTTGTTCTCGCCCGGGTTGCCCGGCAGGCAGAACATCACCACCAGGGCCATGGGGCCGATGAAGGGAACTATCAGCAGCAGCATCCACCACCCGGCGTAACCTATATCCTGCAGCCTCCGTACCGCGACGGCGATGGAAGGCAGCGCCACCGCCAGGCCGTAAACCATGGTTATAGGCTTCATCCCCAGCAGAATGACTTCCGAGCCGGAAGTCATATCCACAAAACGCGCGGCTATCGAGAAGATAAGGTTAAAAAGAAAGAACATCCAGTATTCGCGCCGGCCGGCGCGGCCCGAGAAGACCGCATATTTGCTGAGCACCGCAAGGTATTGATCCATTTTGTCCCCCTGAACCTTCGCCTACATATTACCACAGCGCCGACGGGCCGGGCAAATCCGGCGCCGCTGGAAGGGCCCCGGGAGATTTGCTATAATAGTAGTAGTTCAACGTAAGACAACTGTGTTTTACCGTATCTTACAAGCGGCAGCGTTTCCATAAATACCCAAAACACCGCCGGCCGCGATGTCCTTCCAAGTTAACAGCGGAAGGCGCGTTAAGTTTCCTCCCACCTAAAATTGGAACTTAGCACAAAGTATCGGGATATATTAAATTATATTCGGAGGCTACTGCTATTATGAAGGTTATTCACAACGTTATCGCTATCTCTATATTCCTGTCCGCCGCCGCTCACGCCGGCCAGCCCGCGGGTGCGCTTGGCGCCCTGTTGAGCGAACCGGCAGCGCGCGCTGCCGCCGCCGCCGTTCCAGCGGCCCGGCCCGCCCCGGTCTTCCCCGAAGGCCTGTCCGAGCGGTCGCTCGCCTCGGACGTGCTGGACCTGACCCCGTCCAACGCCAGCTTCCTCTCGGCGTACGCCGGCTCCCTCGGCTATGCCGTGTTCGAGCTGGACGGCTCCCGCATGCGCACCAAGTCCGCGCTGCTGGTCCACGCCGGCACGGCGCTGCGCCTGCCTGGCGTCCCGGAGACCTGGGATGCCCTCATAGACTACCTCGGCGAAATGCGCTCGATACACAGCAACAGCCATATCCTCGTAGTGGTGCGCAACGCCGGCGCCATAGAGCGCGCCGACCGCGCCCTTTACGCTGACCTGCGCGAGGTGGCCGAGTTCACCTGCCGCAACGCCCGCGAGTGGAGTAAAGGCGACATCACCATGAAGTTCGCCTTCGTCCGCTGACCGGGCCGGATAAGAGCCGGAATACAAACAAAAAAGGGCGGGAATAGTCCCGCCCTTAAAACCAGCGGCCCGGGCCGCCGGCGGATATTTTATTTGCCTGAAACCGCTTCGTCCCGCAGCTGGTCCAGCGAGGATGAGCCGGCGTCCTGCAGTTCGGCCGGGTCCCAGGTCACCGACACCGGAACCAGGCGGGTGAGAGGACCCATTTCGGCTATCTCGCCGAGCTCATTACGGATCACCGGCTTCACCGGGCCTGGCTGGCTCTTGTCCGGGGCGGGGATGGTGAAAGACTGCGTGCCGGCCGTGGTCAGGTAGATCTGGGCGCCGGCATTGATCAGGCGGGCCAGGGTTTCCTGGTGCGGGTGGCCGTACTTGTTGTTCTGGCCGACGGAGATGAAAGCGTAATCCGGCCGCACGCGCGCCAGGAAGGCGTCGCTGGTGGAGGTGCGCGAGCCGTGATGCCCCACCTTGAGGATGTTGGACTGCAGGCCCGACTTGAAGTGGCTCAGCATCTCGGCCTCAATCTCGGAATTCGCGTCGCCGGTGAGCAGTATGCCGTTGCCGTTGTAGTAAAGACGTATGACCAGAGAGCAGTTGTTGGTCTCGTCGTTGTCATTCATCAGCACCGGCTCCCAGCAGGCGTTGAAGACCTTCACCGTGACCTTCGGGTCCCACTTCAGGATTTCTCCGGGCTTGGGATAATGGGTTTTGCAGCCCGGCTCCGCCGCGGCCAGCTCGCGCAGGTTGTTGTCGCCTTTGGCGTCTATATTCTCGGCCTTGGTGTCGTAGTAGTTATCCACCTGATAGTTGGAGAAGACTTTCTTCAGGCCCCGGTAATGGTCGCTGTGCGGGTGGGTCAGGGCCACGAAATCCAGCCGGGTCACGCCCTTGGACCTCAGGAAATTGTCTATGAGGGTGCCGGAACTGCCCCCGTCTATCAGAGCCTTCTTGCCGTTGGGGAACTCGATAAAGATGGCGTCGCCCTGTCCGACGTCCACGAAAGTGACGCCCAGCTGGGCCCATAGGCTGGCGGAGGAGAGCAGGGTCAGAACGAGAGCGAGAAGTAGTTTTTTCATTTGTTCCGTGGCCAAAGCTGTCTCTTTATTACTTTATATAGTGTAAGCGAAATACCCGTGAACGGAGAGGGCCAAAGGGCCTATGCCCCCGCGGACAATTGCCTTAAATACGCCTGCGCGCGTATTATTGTAAAATAGTCATGTTGCCGACTTAGCTCAGCTGGTAGAGCAGCTGTTTTGTAAACAGCAGGTCATCGGTTCGAACCCGATAGTCGGCTTAATTTTTTGCCGCCGTGGCCAGCTATTTGGTAAAATATTGGCTTACGGCCCCTTCGTCTAGCGGTTAGGACGCTGCCCTCTCAAGGCAGAGATCACGGGTTCGAATCCCGTAGGGGCCGCCAATTTACGCTGTTGCAGAAATCCGCGCTGCCGAACCCCGGCAGCGCGTGCAGTTTTTCCGTTTCTGCCGCCGGGAAATTTAATTTTAAATTTATTTTTTTCCCACCTATAATCAAGTTCGAACCGATATTTTTCAATTTTTGCAGGTTATCGGCCGGACCCCCAGAGACGGCGGACTCTCCGACGTCAACACAGAGTTCGTAGAACCGTTTCAGCGGTTCGAACCGATTTGCCCCCTGCCGCGCAAAAGCTGCGAGTTTGTTTTCGATTTCCTTTTTTTCGTTGACCAATTGGGCCTTTTTGGCCACATACTCGGACTGATTTATAGAGCCTTGCAGTACCAGGTCCAGCAACTGGCCCAATTGGTCTGTAAGGATAACCAATTTATCTCGCAGATTTTGGGCGGCTCTTGCCCCGGCCTGGGCCGCCTCTAATTCCTCCTTATTTACGTTATCAAGAGCCTCGGCGGCCAGGGCCGGGGGTAAGGAAACTCCTTTCAATAAGCCGCGTATCTGCTTATCCACTTCCTCTTCACGGACAAAAGGCTCGGAACAGGACTGCTTGCGCTTGGTGCAGTGCAGGTAGTTATGGCCCTTTTGCGTCTCGGTAGTGATGAAGCAGCCGCAGGAGGCGCAGCGGAAAGCGCCCCGATAGACAAAGGGCTTCATGGTTTTGCCCTTCTTGGGCTGAGGCTTGCTTTTACGGTTGAACATCTCCTGGCACTGATCAAACAAGGCCTTCGTTATGAGCGGCTTATGTTTGCCCTCATAAAGCTCGCCCCTGAACCGCATAAGCCCGTAGTAGATAGGGTTCTGGAGCACGTACTGATAATTGGAAATGGAAAGCGCCCCGCGCTGCCTGGGCCCTTTAAGCCCCACCGCGTTCATGGTGTGGCGCAACTCCGCCAGGGAATAATTGCCGGAAGCGTACAGCTCAAAGGTTTTGCGGACAAACTCAACCCGATCTTTATCCGGCAGGATGGTCTTGGTTTCCAGGTCGTTTATATAGCCGAGCGGAGCGCGGCCGGGCCAGGTGCCGTTGCGCAGTTTCTGCCTGAGGCCGCGGTGCACGTTTTCTGAAAGGTTATCAACGTAGTATTTGCTCTGGCCGAAAGCGATAGAAAGCATGAACTTCCCCTGCGGCGTGGGGTCGAACCAGAAGGTAGGGAACTTCAAGGCCGTTATCTTGCCGATGTCCACCAGGTAGATAATGCGCCCGCCGTCTACGGAATTATGTTGAGCTCAACATAACTCCATTTATGTGCAGTAAAATATTATGTGAAGTAGACGCCTCCTCCGCCCCAGACCTCGACGTGACCTAATTTTAGTCCCTCCATTTTACT
>JBFXJL010000009.1:0-88270 GCA_050174915.1 Elusimicrobiales bacterium
TGTGTTGTGATGTGCTTTCCATACTGCCTCCTTGGCTATTTTATAGCTTTTCTAACCGGGAGGTCAGCCTGGGAAAGTGTCTGTTAGATTTTAAGCGAAGTCTCCAAGGGATGCAAAAGATTTACACACCAACCAGGGCCCAGGGAGTTACGCCGCCCGGCTCTGCGAGGATTACAGCGTTACCGTGGGCGGGGAATATTATGACGACTGGTATTTGCCTTCAATAGCTGAATTGCAGTTGTTGTATGATCAAAAGGCCGTGGTCGGAGGATTTAGTGCTGGTAGTTACTGGAGTTCTAACGAAGTTCCGCCCGGAAACATCTACGCGCGGCAAGTGGACTTCAGCAACGGCAACCTGGTCATCAACAACAAGCCTGGCTACGGTGTGGTGCGTTGTGTGCGCGCCGGCCCGTCCACGCCTGTTGGCAATTTGCCTCGCCATGCCGAAACCTTCACCGGCCCGCAGGTGGTTCTTTCCAGCGGCAATGCCGCCGCTACCGTGGTGATCTCCACCGAAACCAGCGCCGCGCTGGGCGCCGGCGTGCGGGTTTCAAGCAATGTTTACATAGTGGGCTTCAGCTCCGCTGCAAAATATTATGGCGACGGCTCCGTCCTGACGGGGATCATGGCCGAAACCGGATCCTCCATTTCCATCTCCACAATAAACGCTACAGGCACCACCCCCTACGGCGGGGTAAATATAACCACCAATGTCTTTATAACCGGCGGGGCCCGCATAGCCAAATACCCGGTACAGGCCGCCAATACAGGCATAACGCTTACCGCGGCGGACTTTGGCAAGACTATAACCGTAAACAGCGCCTCGGCGCAGACCATAAACCTGCCGTCGGTGACGGCGGCCGATATCGGCGCGGTCATCACCATCATTAAACTGGGGGCGGGAAGAGTGACCATAGACGCCCCCGCCGGGGTATACATATTGGATTCCGCCTCCGGCGGCACTATTTACAATGGCAGCACCTCCCGTGCCGCCATAACCCTGCGTCTTATAAGTGCCACGCAATGGGTGGCCACAGAGGGCGAAGGCGCGTGGATAACTACGTCTTAGAACTTATGAGAACCGTTAAGGAATTATTTATGCGGCATTCCGGCAGGGCGCTGATATTTTTATGCGCCGCCGGGTGGCCGTTGCCTGGTCCGTCCGGAGCCGCGCAGTTCCGGGTTATGGACAAACTGCTGGTAAACGGCGCCGCCACGTTCAACAGTTCGGCCACTGTTACCGGCAAGGACGCCGCCACCGGCTACAGCCTTATGCTGAGCTCCGGCATAAATATGCCCGCCGGTACGGTGAACGCCGGGCTTTTTACCGGCAGCGGGCTGGGACTGACCGGTGTAGACTTTCTGGGGGCGAACCAGACCATAACCGGCGTTAAGACCTTTAGCAGTTCTGTTACTGTTACGGCGGCTCTGGGGATAGGCGTGTTAAAGACGGCCTATGGCGCCAACCTGGAACTGTCCCCGGCGGCTGCGGCGCAATATGGCGGGATCTATTCTTCTACGCATGTTTATGTCAACGGCAATGTTTACGCCGCATATTATTCCGGTGACGGCTCGGGGCTTACCGGGGCCAACGGTGCCGATAACCTGGGCAACCATATAGCTACCACTACGCTGAATATGGCCGGCTGGAACATGGTTAACGTGTCTTCGGTCAATTTCAAGCCCGGTGTTTTCATTGCCTCAGCGCCGGCCGCGCAATATGGCGGGGTGTATGTTTCCACGAATTTATATATCAATGGCAAACTCTATGGTGATGCCTCGGGACTTACCGGGTTATCGGCTGCAGGAGATGATCTGGGAAACCATACGGCCGCCGCCGCGCTTGACCTGGCCGGGTATCAGTTGGCCAATGTATCCACCATCACTTTTTCATCAGACCTGGACGGCGGCATAGTGCTTGCGCCTTACATAAATGCCACCCAAAACTACGCCTATACCAATGGCATAGCTATAGGCAGCAACACCTATAGTAATTACAGCGGTGGCGTGGGTGTCGGGTATATGGCGTTCTATAACAAGAACAACGGCGTAGGTATTGGGTATTGGGCTCATGATAATAACGATTATGGCGTAGGCATTGGGTATATGGCTAGAAACAATAGTTCTTATGGGGTAGGCATTGGGTATTATGCGTACAGCAATGATTCTTTTGGGGTAGGCATTGGCTCCCGTGCTTATTTTAATCAACATAGTGGAGTCGGACTGGGAGCTAATGCTTACGGTAATAATAATTACGGAGTTGGCGCGGGGGCTTATGCCTACAATAATCCCTATTACGCCGTGGGGATAGGCGCTTACTCACATGACAACAAAACCTATGGCAGTGCCATCGGCGCTTATTCTTATGCCGCAACTTCCTCAACCGCGCTGGGCAGCTACGCTAAGGCCAATGCCGAGAAGAGCGTAGCCATAGGCGCGGGTACGATTAATAACTCCACCGGCACGGCCGATTTCGGCGTTTATGCCGTAAAAACTTCCAGTAACATCAATGCCGGCGGGGACGTGTACGCGGCAAAATATTACGGCGACGGTTCGGCGCTTACCGGCCTGGACGGCCTGGCTATAGGCGACAGTTACGGCGGCGGCATAGTGTTCTGGGTGGACGCCAAAGGCAACCAAGCGCTTATCTCCGCCACGGCGGACCAGAGCGGCAGCATCAAGTGGAGCAACGACTCTACAGCCACCGGGGCCACGCTGGACGGTGTGTACGCCGGCAAGGCGGATACTGTAATGATAAGCACCATGCAGGGTCCCGGCAGTTATGCCGCCCGGCTCTGTGAGGATTACAGTGTTACCGTGGGAGGGGAGTACTATGACGACTGGTATCTGCCGTCCAAGGCGGAGCTGCAATTACTATATGCGCAGAGAACGGTGGTGGGTGGATTTGTTGCTGGTTACTATTGGAGTTCTACCGAGTATACTTTTAGCCATGCTTGGAACCTTACCTTCGACAGTGGCGTATGGAACACTTATTCCAAGACCAACCCCTACAAAGTCCGTTGCGTTCGCGCCGGCCCGTCCACCTCTATCGGCAATCTGCCCCGCCATGCCGAAACCTTTACCGGGCCGCAGTTGACGCTCTCTAATAATGTAGTGATATCAACGGAAGCCAGCGCCGCTCTGGGCGGCGGCGTGCGGGTGTCCAGCAATGTCTACATAGTGGGCTTCAGCTCCGCCGCCAAATATTATGGCGACGGCTCCGCCCTGACGGGGATCACGGCCGAAACCGGATCCTCCATTTCCATCTCCACAATAAACGCCACAGCCACCACCCCCTACGGCGGTGTAAATATAACCACCAATGTCTTTATAACCGGCGGGGTCCGCCTGGCCAAATACCCGGTACAGGCCGCCAATACAGGCATAACGCTTACCGCGGCGGATTTCGGCAAGACAATAACGGTAAACAGCGCATCGGACCAGACCATAAACCTGCCATCTGTGACCGCCGCGGATATAGGCGCTACTATCACTATCATTAAACTGGGCGCGGGGCGGGTAACCATAGACGCCCCAGCCGGGGCTTATGTATTGAACTCAACCTCCGGCGGAACCGTATACAATAGCGCCGTCTCCCCGCCATATGCCGCCATAACTTTAAGGCTGGTCAACTCTACGCTATGGCTGCCTGTGGGCGTGCAGGGCTCCTGGGAACCAACATAAAAAGGCTGGATCTATGAAAATAATAAATGCACTTATCCTGTTAAGTTGGGCGTTTTCCTACTTCGCTCTTTACGCCGAGGCCGGCTCCACGCATACATTCAACTCCGGCATGAACTGCAATGGCGTGTGGCGGTTGCCGGATACAGGGCAGACGCAGTGTTATGATAGCCAGGCCACTCCTGTGGTCGGGACCTGCCCCGGCGGGGGGGATGGTAGCGGCCCTGCAGGTCAGGACGGTTCGTACGGCCCGGCGGCCGTACAGATGAGCTATAAGGACAACGGCAACGGCACTATAACAGACAATATTACCGGTCTTATGTGGGTAAAAGACCCGAAGGCAGTCTGCGCTTCCTGCCCGGGCGGTTATGTGTCCAGTGGAACTTACACTTGGGAAATGGGCTTAAACCAATGCGAGAATGCCGATTACGCGGGTTTTACGGACTGGCGCCTGCCCAATGTGCGAGAGCTTATGAGTATAGTGGATTACGGCAAAACCACGTCGCCGGTTATAAATACCACCTATTTTCTGAATACGCAGACCGATTACTACTGGACCAGCACTACCAATACATCAGCCAGCGATCAAGTGTGGTGCGTCTACTTCCTCAACAGCTTTGTGTCCTCCGTATTTAAGAGCAGTACCAAGAATGTTCGTTGTGTCCGCGGCGGCACATATTGAATTTATGAAGTATTACATTTTGAGTCTGTGCCTGATTGTTGTCCTTGCTAAAGGGATAGGAGCGGTGGATAGTTCCACCTGCACTTATTCTTCTAGCGGTTGCGCCTTTCCCGATGCAAACCAAAGTAGTAGCTATACGGAAACCGTTGGGGAGGACCATGATTATGCATCATCTGTTTCCACCATGTCTTTTACTATATATAACGGGGTTGACTGGGGAGGTACGGCCACTTCCAGCGTTACCGTTGATAACCGCACAGGCCTTATGTGGGTGACCAACATGGTGGACGCTGGGGTCCCGTACACCTCCAGCCACACCTGGCAAGGAGCGCTGAGTTTGTGTGAAGGCTTGACCTATGCGGGTTTTAGCGACTGGCGCCTGCCGAATGTGCGAGAGCTTATGAGTATAGTGGATTACGGCAAAACCACTGGGGTGCGTATTAATGTCAGCTATTTTCCGAGGACGCAACTCAATTCTTACTGGACCAGTACAACATATGCGCCTTTTAGCGTGCTCGCGCACTTCGTAAAGTTCAACCTCGGGTCCATAGACGTCAGCAATAAGACTAGTTCCTACTACTTTGTGAGGTGCGTCCGCGCCGGCCCGCCTTGATATTTGCTATGTCTTTACTTTTGGTATTTCGTGGAATGCCATCTTCTTTTATAGGGACACAATACTTAATTCGGCGCGTAGGAGTAGAGCGGAATGAAAGTGCTTGTAATAGAGGATAACGAGTCATTCTCGCTCATGCTCTGCGCCGCTCTGCGCGAGGCGGGGCATGAGGTGGCGCTTTTCTCCGGCCTGGCATCCGGGAGAAGGCCGCGAGATTCCTCTAAGGACAGACCGCTATGAAAGAAAATACTGTGCTACACTCAATATCTGGAGAAATATTATGCGCCTACCGGTGATATTAGCCGTAATATTGGTTTTTTCTGCGCCTGCCTTCGGGAGCCAGTTCACATACTGGGAGAATCTGGGCGATAAGGCGGGGGACCCCAGGCAGGAAGTCGTATATTACGTTAACGCGGTCAAGGCTTGGGAGCGCAGCGATTCCCGTGAGGATTTGGCCAGGATATACCGCATATTGGGAAGCGTCTATATCAGGCTAAAGCGACCGGACTACGCAATTGACTCTATTGATATGGCCTTAAAGCTAAGTCGTGAGAATCTAGGCATGGCGCACAATATCAGGGGGGTTGCTTACCTAACGCGGCATCGCTACGAGAAAGCCTTGTCCGACTTCATCCAGGCATTGCCGACCGAGGAGGACCCCGCGGTCACTCACGCCAATCTTTGCATGGGCTATACGGGCATGGAGGGGTATAGCACCGCGCTGGGGCATTGCGAGAAGGCCATTAAGCTGAAGCCTTCGCAACTGGAGGGTTTTACAGCGCGCGGTCTTGTCTATGCGGAACTAGGAGATACTGGCCGGGCCCTGGCCGACTTGAAGAAGGTGCTCGCTGCCGCCGGGGACACAACTACGGTGTTGAATGTTAAAGACCACGGCAGTTCCTATAAGGGGATGCTTTATTCCCATATCGGCTACGCCCATTTTAAGGGAGGGGACTATACCGCGGCCGAAGAGAATTATAACACCGCTGCCAAACTAAGTCCCGCGCTGGCGCAGAATTACTGGCGCCGGGGGCGGCTGCGCGCCGCTGCGGGGAACAAAAAAAAGGCGCTTGAGGATTACAGCCTGGCGCTGGGGCTGGACCCGGAGTGCGTGGAAGCCTATAACTGGCGCGGCCAGCTATACCTGGAAGAAAAATCATATGCGCTGGCATTGAAGGATTTCAATAAGGCGTTGTCCATCTCCAAGCCGCCGTCGCTGCTGCTGCACAGGGGGCTATGCTACCTGGGGCTGGGGAAATACAAGGCCGCGTTGGCGGACCTGGATAAATTTATCTCAAAGAAACCTCGCGTCGCGCCGGCCTATGCCGCGCGCGCCGAGGCGCTTGAGGCTGCCGGAGAACCGGAACTTGCCAAAAGCGACCGCCAGGCCGCTTGTCGTTTTGGCCATAAGCGGTCCTGCGGCGGAAAGAATTAAGTGAAAGACAGATAGTGCGTCGGTCTCCGGGAGGAGTGTTTATGAGGAATAGAATATTCGTGGCGCTGGTCGTTGCTTTATTGCCGGCCGGCTTAATGGTGAAGCGGTATATCGCCGGGCCAGCTGTCCCGTGCGAGTTAAGGGATGCCCCCATTTCCGAGGCATTCAACCAGCTCAATGCCGGCGGGGCTTCTGAAATGGCGCCGGTCCCGGAGGCGGTGCCGGTACAAGACGAGGCCCCGCGCAGAATAGCCGCCATCTACGGTGAGGATAACCGCATAGAGGTCTCCGCCGCGAACAAGACCATCCGCCTGCTCGCCGACTCTTCCATAGCCCTGATCCTGGACAGCGA
This sequence comes from Elusimicrobiales bacterium, assembly GCA_050174915.1. GTDB lineage: Bacteria > Elusimicrobiota > Elusimicrobia > Elusimicrobiales > UBA9959 > UBA9959. The sequence goes on from JBFXJL010000009.1 coordinate 6,764, forward strand.
TATGGTTTTTGACGAACACTCCGGGGGCTACCGCCTGGGAACGGAGAATCTTGAAACAAAATTAAAACTGGTTCCCGGCCACCGCTTCGCCAAGCAGCCGGCCGCCGCCTACTGCTCCGGCGCCTACGTCGGACAAAGCGGAGACGGAAGGCCGCTGGTTTTCACCGCCGGCCACTGCGTGCGGGAGAATGGCGCCATGTTTACCTGCGGCAGGGACAAAGTGGTCTTCGGCTATGCCGTGCGCGGAGGCGGGAAAATGCCGGCCTCCATTCCGGCCAAAGAGGTTTTCGACTGCCGCGTGCTGGCGCACCGCCTGGACAACGTCGCCGACTACGCCCTGCTGGAACTGGACCGCCGCCCGGCCGGGCATGAGCCGCTGGCCATAAACCGCGGCGGCGCCATAAAGAACAACACAAGCGTGTTCGTCATAGGCCATCCCTCCGGCCTGCCGGCCAAGGTGGCAGGCGACGCCGTAGTGAGGCAAGCCGACATCGAGGGCACCCGCTTCTTCAGTACCAACCTCGACACTTTCGGCGGCAACTCAGGCAGCCCGGTTTTCAACGAGAAAACGCTGCTGATAGAGGGCATACTGGTAAGCGGCCGCAAGGATTACGACCCTAAACCCGAAATACAGCGCCGTTCCGCCCTCTGGTACGATCAGTCCGCCGGGAGCGAACGCGTCACCAAGATCTCGGAAGTAGCCGCTTACATAGAGGCTACCCCCATAGAAGCTTACCTGCACGAGCGGGCGCAGGAGATTGAAGAAGGACTGCGCAACGCCCCGGACCTTGGGTTAGGCAAACCACGCGTAGCTATGCCCACCCCCGCAGCTACCGGGGAGCCGGAAGACAGGCCGGTATAAGACATCGGGCCGCATCACTCAATGGATGTCAGTGTTTTAGTATCATTGGTTCTAGGGAGGCCGTGAAGTATGAAGCTAGTTAAATATGTGGCAGCAGTTTTGCTGATTGCTATAGTTATACTCGGGGGGCTGCTGCTGGCACTGATTCCGGAGGCGCGGATGTACCTGGCATCAGTTGCCCTGGCTCCGTTCTGGGAAAAGATCGCGCCGGAGCGGATGTTGAACCGGTTGGAGGCTTACAATTTCCGCCCGGGCTCAACTCTCGAAGAGCGCATAGTCCCGCCGCCGGGACTATTGCTGGACTATTACCGCGTGCTGGACGAAGCCCCGGAGTATCAGTCTTACAGCCCTTCCGTGGCGGACAAAAAACTGCTGCTGGAATACCTGGACCTTATGCCCAGGATCTACGCGGATACTTTTAAGGAGCGTTGCGCCGGGATATACTTTATAGACGGACTTAAGGGCAACGGGGCTACCAACTGGTTCACCGACTCCGAGGGGAACATGTATTTCGCGATAGTGCTCAATCCGGATTCCCTCTCGGCGGACCTTTCTGCCACCCTCACGGCGCGCGAGGCCACTTGTTTTATGCCGCAGAAGGGGGTTTCAATACGGGTTGACGCCGGGACAAAATACAAGGGCCTCCTGTACGCCCTGATCCATGAAGGTACGCACGGCCTGGATTATGTCAAAGGTATCAGTCCTGTTCCCGACGACGCCATGCCTGAGGCGCTGCGCGTACGGCCGGGTTTCACCGCTGAATATTTCAGGGCTTGCTGGCAGGACTTCCGGCGGCCCATGGCAAAGTATGACTACCCGCGCAGGGCGGACATAACCTTCTATGGCTTCGGTTCGGGGCCCAGGATCCCGGTGGCGGAGGCGCCCAAACTTTACACGGCATTGTCCGGAGGTCCTTTCGTGTCGCTTTACGGCTCAATGAGCTGGATAGAGGATATGGCGGAACTGGCCACCTTTCAACTGCTCACGCGCAAACTTGGCCAGCCGTACAGGATAACGGTAACCGGGCTTGGGGCCCCGCTGACGCTGGAGCCCATGAAGGGGGCGACGCAGATCATGCGCGCCGGTTTGCTGATGCAAGAGCTGGACCCGGCGGGCAGGCATATAAACCCCGCGCGCACGGTGCCTGGTCTGGAGGGGGCGGACGCAAAAGGGGCGGAGGCGGAAGCCTTGCTGAATGAGGCCCAGCGCCTGCTGGATAAGGGCGGTAAAAATGGCTCCAGCCGGGGACCGGCAATACCGAGGTGAGTCTGTACCGGCTGCCCTGAATTTGCCCGAAGTCATCGGTGTAATCTGCCGGGTACTATTATGAAAGTGCTGGTAATAGAGGACAACGAGTCATTCTCGCTCGTGCTCTGCGCCGCGCTGCGCGAGGCTGGGCATGAGGTGGATGCCGCATTGAGCGGCAAGGAGGGGGTAAAGGCCGCCCTGGTCTGCAGGCCGGACCTGGTATTGCTGGACTATGAACTGGGCGATATGACCGGCTACGACGTGGTTCTGGGGCTCAAATGTATGCGCGCCACGGCCGCCACGCCGTTCATCCTGCTCTCCTCGCTGGCCGACGACCCCTTGATGACCGGGGCCTTTAAGAAACTCCCCAACTGCCGCGGCACCATGATCAAGAACCAGCCCATGGCCGATATACTGGTCGCCGTAGCAACGGCATTGCCGTAACGGAGATATAGTGACACACAATTCAGACGATGAAATCCAGGTAGTTCTCTCTTGAGATCACTTTGTAGGTGGCGTTCTTATATGTTTCCAGCCACTCTTTAGGGGCTTTCGGCTGCTTTGTCCCCCATTTCATTTCATAGCCGGACAATTTGCCGTTGCGCTCTTCTACCCAGTCCACTTCTTTTTTGTCGTAGGTGCGCCAGAAATAGTTGTTCGAGATGATGCCCGAGTATTTTTGTTTCTTCAGGCGCTCCATTACAAGATAATTCTCCCAGAGCATGCCCATATCGTCGCGCAGGCGCGGCGGATTGAAGTTGTTTATCAGGGAATTGCGTATGCCGTTGTCTACGAAGTAATAACGTGAGGTCTTATAGACTTCCTTGCGCAGGTTCCGGCTGAAGCCGCGGATATTCACTATCACGAAAGATTTCTCCAGCAGGTCCAGGTACCTGGCCACGGTGTTTTTGTGCAGGTCCAGATTGTTGCCGAGCTCCGAGAGGGAAACCTCGTGGCCTATCTGGAAGGCGAGCAGGATAAGCAAATCTTTGAGTTTCTTCGCGCCTCTTACGGTGTCGAGCTCAAGGATATCCTTAAAAAGATAGGAGCCCGCCAGCGTGTCCAGGTATTCCTGGCGCTGCTTCATGGAAGGCAGCGAGAATAATTCGGGGTAGCCGCCGTAGATAAGGTGCTGCTCGAAGACGGAATGGTAATAAGCGGCGCCTTTGGTGTTTATAAGTTCGCTGGCCGAGACGGGGTATAGGTTGACCGTCTTGTGCCTGCCGGTGAGCGGCTCGCCGACTTTCTGTGCCAGGTCGAAAGAGGCTGAACCGCTTACTACGATCTTCAGGCCGGGGTTAGTGTCTACTATCAGTTTCAGGGTGGCGCCTATGGCGGGGACCTTCTGCGCCTCGTCTATCATAAGCAAGGAGGCGTCGCCTATATAGGCGCGCAGCTTTTCTGGGATGTTGGTGGAAAGCTGCTCCTGCACGGAGCCGCTTTCCCCGTTGAGATACAGTATGTTCTCTTTCGGCGCTAAGGTCTTCTTGAGCTGCTCGAACAGGAAAGTCTTGCCTGTGCGGCGGGTGCCGTAAAGGATCAGGACTTTTCCTTTCTGGAGTTTTACCGATAACTGTCTTTCGGCCAGGCGGTTTATTATCATATTTAATACCAGCACTATACTAGCCCAATTATAATAAATACGGGCACAATGGGCAATGAGCAGTAACCCTGCTTGGCCGGCGGGGAGAATGTAGAACTTTCCCGCATGGAATATGATCTGCTGCGTGTGCTGCTGGAAAGGGCGAACAGCCCCGTCACCAGCGATTTCCTGCTGGAGGCGGTGTGGAAGGCCTCTCCCGATTCCGCCGGTCAGAAGGTAGTGGACGTGACCGTAATGAACCTGCGCAGGAAGCGGGGGCCGCTCGGCGGGATGATGACCTCGGTGCGCGGCCTTGGATATAAACTTAGCGCCCCGGGCCATTGAGGCGGCTGCAAAATGGTAAGCATACGGTAAAATTCCGTAGGCCCTGCCAATAGGCCGATTGCCGTGAGAGATAGTCTCAAAAGGCCCTTACTGCCCTACGTTGCGTGAGGTAAGGTATAGCCTGCGCTTACCTTCCGAACAACCCCCGCATACCGTCCGCCAGCGCCTCTAAAGGGACCGCATGCACATCGGCACGCAGGGAATAACGTTTCTTTCCGGGATATATTACAGCTATCCGCTCAAGCCCCAGATCTTTGAGCGCGGTAGTCATGGAGGGCGTCAGGCGCGGCGCGTCCATGCACTTGCATTCAACCCCCAGCATCCGCCCGTTCTTGATCAGCAGAAGGTCCAGTTCCGCCCCGTTGTGGGTAGCCCAGTAGTACGCTTCATCCGGCTCAGTCGCCTTTATGGTTTCCTCTATCGCATAGCCCTCCCAGGAGGCGCCGTACTTCGGGTGGGTAAACAGGTCTTTTCCCGAGCGTATGCCCAGCATCTGGTGAAGAAGGCCGGTGTCGCGGAAATATATCTTAGGCGCCTTCACCTGCCTTTTCTTCAGACTGGCATGCCACGGAGGCAGCTGTCTTATCATGAAGAGCCCTGAAAGGATGTCCAGGTAATTTCTGACCGTAGGCTCGCTTATTCCCAGGGCCCGGGCTGGTTCGGCGGCGTTCCAGGTCTGGCCGTGGTAATGCGCCAACATGGCCCAGAACCGCATTAAAGCGGCTGGGGGCACGCCTATCCCCCATTGGCGGAGGTCGCGCTCGATAAACGTCTGGATGAAATTCTTCCGCCAGGCCAGGCTGTCCGCTTCCGTCCTTGCCAGGAAGGCGGCCGGAAACCCGCCGCGCAGCCAGTGCCGCGCCTGCAGGCCTGCCCCAGCTTCGGCAAGACTGAACCCGCTTATAGCCACGTTCTCAACGCGGCCGGCCAGGGATTCCGAAGACTGCCTCAGGAGCGCGGGCGAGGCGCTGCCCAGCACCAGGAACCTGGCCTGCAGCGGGGTCCGGTCCGCCAGGACCCTGATCACGGGGAACAGATCCGGCTTTCTCTGTATTTCGTCGATGACCACCAGCCCCTTCAAAGCGTGCAGAGCGGTGTGTGGTTCTTCCAGCCTCGCCAGGCTGGCCGGGTCTTCAAGATCGAAGTAATTAACGGATTCCGGGGGCACCAATTGCCGGGCCAGCGTGGTTTTACCGCACTGCCGCGGGCCTATAAGGGCTGTCACGCGGCTGCGTTTCACCGCTGTTCTTAAATGCCGCAACAGTACCGGGCGGTTTATTCTCATGCTTTATTATACCACGAAAAAGGAAAGAGCGATATTCCTATTTCATTCTACGTAGAAGCTTCCGGCCGTCTGGATCCCGGTAAAAGGACGGTAAAATAGCATGGGCCCTGAGTTGTTCTATTTCTTTCTTTATAGCGGCAGAAACCCGTCCGTTGCGGGCCAGTTCCGTGCGGGTAATGAGCCCGCGCTGGAAAGCCTGCTTCACCGCTTGCTGCATGTGATCCATCTGTACCGTGCGGGTGATAAGAAGATCGGCGATGGTTTTAAGCGGCCTGGTTACTTTGACGCCGAATCTTCTTCCAATATCGTCTTTATGCACGTTGGCACGGTGAAGGACCGGGAGTTTAGACGGGGCGCCCCTTCGCCTGAAGGAGCGAGGCACGGTCATCTGCAGCTTGGCCGGATTAATATCCGAAAGATCATAAATGCTCAGTGCAGTTTCGTGCGAATAGATACCCTGCGGCACGTCGTCGCGATTGCGCGACCACAGCCACCAGAACATGAGGTCCGGCCGCTCTGTGGGGGAAAATTTAGCCAGGCGATAGATTCCGCGGCGCTCCCTGATCCAATTGCCCATCTGCACATGGTAGCTATGGTTCTTCCGGCTGAAACCCGCCGCCTCCGCCTGCTTGGGGGTGAAATAGCCGCCTTGCCCTTCGGCAATGGTGAATAGGCGCTCAAATGTTTCTTTATAACTATGCAGACTGTTGGACATACACAAATACCTTACTTTCTAAGGCTATTGTAGCGTAAAAGAGGGGAAAGTCAAGGAATGCGGCCAGGCCGGACCTGATAGTGCTCGACAAGGGTCTGCCTGACTTTAAGAAAGGACTCCCGCTACAGGTCTTTTTACTTCAGGCGAACCTTTGGGAACAGCGAAACTGCGTATAGGGGATAGTTGCAGACTTTGCCGTCCTGCTTGAAATTCCTTAGCGTGGCCATGGACAGCGCGTGCGAACCATACTTTTCGCCGAAAGCGGTGAGGCTCTTTTTATGCTTGCTTGTTCCCGCTTTGACTTCAAGCGGAAAGATCTCTTCATTATGCGCAATAACAAAATCAACCTCGGCAATGGCGTCGCTTGTCCAATAATACAGCGCTTTGTTGCCGTTAACTATCAGCTCCTGGGCCACATAGTTTTCTGTAAACGCGCCGTTGTACTCGGAAAAAAGACGGTTCTCTTCCATTATCGTCTTTTGTGATAAATTAAGCATGGCGCCTAAAAGCCCTGTGTCCAGCAGATAGAGCTTGAAAATATTATCCTCACAGTACCCGCTTAAAGGCAGCTTGGGGGTTTTTATGGAAAAACATTTGTAAACGAGCCCCGCCTGCACAAGCCATTGGATAGACTCATTGTAATCCCTCGCCCTGGCGTTTCCTGATATTTCTGAAAACTTGAATTTTTTGTTCTCCTTGGCCAGTTGCCCCGGTATGGAATTCCAGATGCTCGCGATCTTTATCGCTTCGGTTCTGGTCGCATGCTTGGAGATATCCATCAGATACGCCGCAAGTATTTCGTTCTGAATGGTCCGAACCTTATTAAGGTCTTTATCCCGGTTGTATTGCGCGATCGCTTCAGGCATCCCTCCGATAAAATAATACAGTCTTAAATTCTCAAGCAGTTCATTATGGAAAGCGAGTTCAAAGGGCTCGGGTGTCGCAGCGGTTTGCAAGAGCCCGCGCAATCCGGATTTCCCAACCCCGTCAAGATACTCGCTGAAAGAGAGGGGATAAAGATTCAAAAAATTCACTTTGCCCACAGGGAACGGGGCATATCGGCCGAGCCTTATGCCAAGCAATGAGCCGGCGGCGGCAATATGGTATTGGCCGGCTTCTTCCTGAAAATACTTCAGGCTCGTTAAAGTTTCAGGAGATATCTGAACCTCATCAAAAATGATCAGTGTATTTCCCGGTAGAATGGGCTTTTCCTGATAGATAGACAGCTTCTCAATTATTTTCTCCGGGGAGATCTTGCCTTTAAAAAATTCGGCTAAAGCCGGGTCTTCTTCAAAATTGAAATAAGCCGTGTCCTTATATTCCTTTTTGCCGAATTCCTTCAGGATATAGGTTTTACCCACCTGCCTTGCACCTTGAAGGATCAAAGGTTTTCTATTATCAGATTTCTTCCAATCTAGAAGATTCCGGTAAATGTTTCTTTTCATAGGTATATGTTAACCAAAAACGTGCAGGAAAGCAAGAAAACGTGCGAAAAACGTGAATATATGCGAATATAATGTGAGACAAACGTGAAAGACGCCCAGAAAGAAGTCTGTAAAACGTGAAATAAGTAAGCGGACTCACTGGGATATGAGGTTTTTGTCCCGATTCCGCCGGGCATAAGGTAGTGGATGTGACCGTAATGAACCTGCGCCGGAAGCTCGGGCCGCTCGGTGGGATGATAGCCTCGGTGCGCGGCCTTGGATACAAACTTAGCGCCCCGGGCCATTGAGGCGGCTGCAAAATGGCTAGTAGTAGGTGCGAGAGGATAGGAAATCTCCCTGTTATAGTTGCTTATATGCATAATGATATGAAATAATATATGCACATAGGCATTAAAGAGGTGATATGAAGCTACCTGATAAACTAGCCATGAAGCAGATAGAAAGACGCCTTGAAAACCTGCGCGGTTTTGCAAAAGACGCCGATATCCGGACCGGTTGGATAGTTTACATGCGCCGCGCCATGTGTATGACGCTTGGCACTTTAGCCGGAGCAGCCAGGTTATCGCCTGCGACCGTTCAACAAATAGAAAAGCGGGAAACGGCCGGCAAGGTTACACTTGCGACCATGCGAAGGATAGCCGCTGTAATGGACTGCGAATTTGTATACGCAATAGTTCCCAGGCGCGGGCTTAACGACTTCTTAAAGGAAAAAGCCGCCATAAAAGCGGCCCGGATGGTGCGCGAAGCGGATGTTCACATGACACTGGAGGATCAAAAAGTCTCTGCGGACATTAAAGACCGTATTGAACGCATCACAGGCGAGCTTCTTGCAAAAGGGGATATCTGGTGAGCGATTTTCTTTTTAAGGACCGCGACGGGCAAACGCCGCTTCCTCCTGAGCTCCAAAAAGGTCTCAGGATAAAGACCATTCAGACCGTGGGCGAACTTGACGAATATGAGGAGGACAACATCGCCAAAGGGTTAAGCTGGCTTGCCAGGCAAAAAAGCGACCCTTGCGGCTACGGCTTCTGGATAAAGCTGCATAAGAAGCTTTTTGGGAATGTCTGGAACTGGGCCGGAAAGATCAGAACGCACGAGTTGGCGAACCCGGACTTCAAATTGCCGCATGAAATCTGGCCCCAGCTTTATCAACTGGAAAAGGACCTGGAATTCTGGTTGTCCGCGGGCTCAATTCCCGGCAAGGAATTAGCGGCGCGCTTCCATGAAAGGATGGAGACCATACACCCGTTCACAAACGGGAATGGCAGGTTTGGCCGCATCATTACGGAGCAGATCTGCCGGCACCGCCGGCTTGAAATACCGACTTGGGGAAGGGCGTTAAAGAACGAGCCGCGCAAACGGCGGCAAATATATATAACGGCCTTGACGCAGGCAAGACGGCGCGGGGATTATGACGCGCTGATTTCAATCCTGTTTTGTTAAGGTGACATAGAAGTTCAGATTATGAAAAACAGGCCGGCCTAAAAAGCCGGTCTGTTTTTTCCTTCCGGGCGCGGTGGAGACAACGATAATTGGGCCGTCCGGATCCCGGTAAAAGGACGGTAAAATAGCATGGGCCCGGCGTTAGGTCAAATTCTGTCAGTCCGGCTATCTATGCCGGCAGACTGGAATAAAATGAGTTTAAGGTCTTAAACGCCGCGCCTAGATCGGCGGGCAGGCCGCATGCGCCGGGGATGCTGGCGAACTCAAGCCAGTCATGGGCTTGCGTTGTGTCGAATGGTTCAAGTATCACGTCGCCGGCGCCGACATCGAGGTGAAAGCGCACAAAAATCCGGTCGTCCACGAGGGCTTCTACGGGGAAGCGGGCGCCGCCATAGGGCGCCGCGTCCAGATCCAACACCGGCCGCTCTGTGGGGGAAAATTTAGCCAGGCGATAGATTCCGCGGCGCTCCCTGATCCAATTGCCCATCTGCACATGGTAACTATGGTTCTTCCGGCTGAAACCCGCCGCCTCCGCCTGCTTGGGGGTGAAATAGCAGCCTTGCCCCTCGGCAATGGTGAATAGGCGCTCAAATGTTTCTTTATAACTATGCAGACTGTTGGACATACACAAATCCCTTACTTTCTAAGGCTATTGTGGCATAAAAGAGGGGAAAGTCAAGGATGGGGGGATCCTGCGTGCCGGCTTGGACCGGATGATCGTGCCCGGCGCCTGGCGTCGGGCTAGCGATACACCGCTAGAACTGGCGGATCCTGACCACTCTGCATTCAACGCCGAAAAGGGCGGAATCTTTTTCCTTTTTTATGGTGGCGTAGGTCTGCGCCGTAGAGAGGTTGAGCGACAGCAGGGGGAAGCAATTGGCCAGGTTCGCCAAAGAGGCCCGAATTATGCCGCGCCTCCTGAACATGAGCCGGCCGGACTCTATCATCTCATCGCGCAGGGCGTTGAGTTTCTTGGAAAGTTCCGCTATGGAGGAGTGCGCGGTGGGGTACTCTATCATGGCGCCGGCCATGGGGCATTGATAGGCCCCGGTTTTCAGGAGTTTAATGAGCTTTACCTTCTCCAGGTCACGCAGGGCGGCGCGTGTGGCGGCGGGGGGGATCTGCAGTTGCGCGGCCAGCGCTTTGGGCTGCCAGGCGGCTTCGTCGTGGCTGAGGGCGGTCCAGCAGAGGGCGGTGTTCTTGTTCTTTACTATTACGCTCAACTGCTCATGATTAATATGGAATTTCTTTTCCGCCAGCAGGGTCTCAACGGCCTTGTGCAGGGGCGAGGACACGGACGGCTGCGCATTGGCCCTGAATAACGGCGCCAGCAGGGCGTCGAAAGCCTCTTCGCCGTGTGAGGACTTCAGCCAGGCCGTGGTGAACTCCAGCGCGGAATATGTCATGGGTAGTATGCGCAGGGCGTACATGTACGGGAGCAGGTCCTTTAAAGGCGGCAGGAACTTGCCCTGCTCCATATGCAGGTACATGCGGTAAGTGGTCCTGAAATATTTATCGCCGCCGCTATTATGGAAGAACTGGTAAGCGGTCTTAAAGCCGGCTTCCTTCCGGGCTTTTCTCAATACTTTTGAAAACAGGGTTCGCATTTTCTTCTCCTCGACTCCGTTCATTAAACTATATATAAACCCCGCGTGGTAGTGAATAGAAACTCCTTAGTGCGGCACTAATAGCCAATAGCAATTCCTAAGCAGACTGGTCCCGGAGTACGGGTACATTGCCTCATGTGCCGCCGGTCCTGTAAAAAATAGACTATTGTCATGAAGGAAAAGCGCCCATCAGGTATGGGCATAGCCTGTGCGGAAAGGCCCGCCGGCGACAAGGCAGGGGGCGCCGCTTTTGCCAGCGGCCGGGCTCCCTCGGCCTTTGTGCGACAATTCCGCCCCGGCCGCGTTACTCTGGATATACTGCTGCCCGAGAATTGCGGCTTGCGGCCGGGGAATCTGTTGCGGGCGGGAGATATTCCCCTGTGCGGGTCCGGGAAAGCCGGGAAACCCCTGGAGATAAGGGAACTTGTCCGATGGCTTGGCACTGCCCTTAAGCCCGCTCGTGTGGTGGCGCGCCGTTGCGTTCCCCGTGTACCCGGGGACCTTGTTATTAACATAGAGTCGCGCCTTTTGAGTTTCGGTAACACTCTCATCTCAGATCTGACCGGGCGGGAATTCGACCTGTTCTCGTCCTTGGTGGCCAACAGCCCTAAAATATTCTCCCGGCGGGAAATCATATCGGATATATGGAAAACCGCGGCGGTAGATAACCTTGTGGATACCCATATCTACAACATCCGCCGCAAGCTGCCCGCCCGACTGGCCGCCAGGATCCGGTCTGTTCCAGGCCGGGGATTTAGATATCTCAAGTGACCCTGCTTATCGCGTGCGCGATCGGGGCCTCCACCTGGATATATTGACACACAAGAATTGCAGTGAATGGAACTCAACGCAATAGGGCGCCTATTTCCAGGACCTTGTCATTGTCAGGGGTGAAGTCAAACGGAGAGATCATTGCGGGCAGATATGGTGGCATGCAACGCAACTCGTAGCGGCGGTCTTATGCATCTGGAGCTGGGGCCGGGCGGCTGGGGGGAGGTGTCCCTGGCAAAGGGGGGATGGTCAGATCTTTTATTCCGGAAAACCGTTGGACTAAAACTTAATTAAAAATTGAATGGCGTCCGGAATATCGCCTGCTATACTATTTATGACAGATGCTGTGCGGACGTCAGTCTGTGGGGGCGGATTATGAAGATATTCTCGCTTGTCCCGTGCTTTCTTTTCCTTCTTTGCGAGGCGTGGCCCTGCCATGCAGGGGGGTCTTTCGCCCAGCTTTCCGATTACGGAAACATCCCCTTGCCGGATGTGCCCGCTCCCGTTCTTGCAGAGGGGGATGAGTTTACGGAGGCGGAACAATATCTTCCCCCGGATAATAACGAGCCCGGCTTCAGGTGGCCGGAGCGCGCCGGCATGAAAAGCTTAGAGGAGACACATTTCTTCCATACGGCGCCGCGCCCCGTTAAGCTGATGTCCTCTCCCTGGGATCCTTCGCGGCCCGCCTGCGAGCTGGCGCCGGGGGCCCGTTACGAAATAACTTCCGAGCCTTCATTCGTAGGTGAATACGTGAAAGTCCGCTTCAGCGGGGAGGATCCCGCTTGCCCCATGCGCGGCGGTTTTATGCTGATGCCTGATGTAAAGGCCACGTCGGCCGGAGGGATATGGGAACTGCCCGGTACGGTGCGGGCTTTTCTGGATACCATCGCTTACGCCGAGGGTACCAAGTGGCGCTACAATTATATTTTTACGTTCGCGACTTTCGAAAGCTATGCCTCCCATCCCGACCGCCGCATTTGCGCGGGCCGTCTCTGCTCCACCGCGGCCGGGCGCTACCAGTTCCTGACTTCCACCTGGAAGGGGCTGGCTTCATCGCTGCGCTTGGAGGACTTCTCTCCGCCCAGCCAGGACAAGGCCTGTCTTGAGATAATACGCCGGGCCGGGGCCTATGGCCTGGTTCTGAACTCCGGGAAATACGAGAATTTCGCGGCGGCGATGAAAAAACTCAACAGGACCTGGGCCTCGCTGCCCGGTAGTCCTTACGGCCAGCCGACACATACAACGTCGGAACTCTGGAAGGTCTACAACGGCGCCCTGTCCAGATAGGAATCGCGCTACCGCGGCTCGGGATCTCTTCGGGATTTTTGACGAGGTTTCATATTAAGATAATCTGCGGCGCGTCTTGTGCCGGTGAATATTACCGTTAATATGAAATATTATCTCTACATCAAAGGCAAAGTCAGCGGTCCGCATCTCCCCGGAGAGATCTCCGCCGGCGCGGTCCCGCCCGACGCGCTGGCAAGCACGGAGTTCGAGTGGGACGGCGGCCGGCCGCAGTGGAGAAAGATATCCCTTCTGCCGGAGCTTGCCGGCTGTGTGAGCGCCGGAACCCCGCCGGGAGAGCGGGAGCCGCGCTCAGCGGCGGTAAAACGCAGCCTGCGCATACTCTCCACCGATGACGACCCCAATATACGCGCCCTGCTTTGGAACATGCTGGGGGAAGCCGGGCATAATGTGGAATTCGCCAGGGACGGCGAAGAGGTGTTCGTGAGGCTCAGGGAGAAAGATTACGACCTCCTCATACTGGACGTCAACATGCCAAAGGTGAACGGTTACAAGGTCTCGGAGATCCTGCATGAGAAATTGCCATCGCCGCCCAAAGTGCTGATCTTTACCGGCCGCGACCTGAAGGATGAGAAGTTGCAGTTCTTTTGTTCCGGCGCGGACGCCATCCTTAACAAGGGCACGGGCAACGACAAATTACTGGAGACCATAGAGGCCCTGTTCAGCGAGGAGCCGCCTGCGCCCAAGGCGGACTCCGTGGCGTCGGCACCCCCGCCGGTTCTTGCGGAGACTCTGCAGGAGGCCGCGGGTATTGTCACCCCCGAGCCCGGAGCCGCCGGCGCAGTAGTCCTGGCGGCGATACCGGAAGACAGGGGCTTCGCAGGGGCGCCGCAGGGCGGCGAGGAGTTAAAAAAAGAATTGTTGCGGCTGCGCCGGCAGTTGGGCCATATGGAGCTCGGCTATGCGCAATTGGAGGACAGGCTGTTCCGGCAGGGAAAAGAGAACGCGGCCGCCAATATGGAGTATTTCGGCAGGCAATCGGCGGAAATACGCTCTTTGCGCTCGTTCCTGTCGGTGGCGCTGCTGCTGTTCCTGCTGGGCCTGGTAGTAGCGGCCTTCGTGCAGGGCGGCTAGCGGCGGCTACGGAGGGCAGGGGAATTCGTTATTACTTCGGGATTCAGGGGCGGGATATGCGTATAATGCAATAGAGCAAGAATTCGGACAGGCGGTAAGAATGAAGACATCTTTCAGGCTGGGGATCATTATATTGGGCGCCGCGCTGGCGCCGGCGCTTGTATTGTATTTCTGCGCCTCCAGGACCGGCCTGGAACTGCGCTATGTTCTGGCGTTGGCGGCCGCCGCGGCCATCTTCGCCTCTATAACCGGGACAGGGTTGATAATGGCCGGGATAACCCTGCCCCTGTCTAAAGCGGGCGCTTCTATTAAAAAATTTATTTCCGGCGGTTATAAATTGGAGTCGCCTATCCCCAAGGCGGGCTGGCCGGAGGCCAGGGATCTCGTTTCTTCACTTAACCGCGTGCTGCTGGAACTGAACGCTTTCCGCTCTTTTCAGATCAACCAGGCCATAGAGGAGCGCGCCAAGGCGGAGGCCCTGCTGGAAACGATAATGGACGGGGTGCTGCTCGTGGACGACGGGGCAAGGATGATACATTGCAACAGACGCGCGCTGGAATTGCTGGGACTGCCTGAGACCGGCGCGGTAATTCTGCCGGATTCTGCCGGACAAAAAGAGTTCATAGAGCCGCTGCGCGAGTTGCTGGCCTCGGGTGAGAAGACCGCCAGGGTAGATATTTCCATCCGGACGGAGGGTGAGGAAGAAGGGGCGCAGCGCAGTTTCAGGCTGCTCTCGCGCCAATTCCTGCTGGCTACCTTCAAGCGCCCGGGCCGCGTGATAATCATACGGGACGTTAGCCTGGAGAAGGAGATAGAGGGCGCCAGGGAAACCTTCTTTCACATGATAACGCACGACATGCGCGCGCCTATCTGCAGCATCCAGGGCTATACCGAACTTATGCAGAAGCATGGGGCGGCGAGCCCGGATTCTACCCGGTATCTCGACGCTATCATGCGCTCTTCGGACAGGCTTAAAGGCATGGTGGAAGACATACTGAACATGATAAAACTGGAGCGGGGTGAAATGCGGCTGACCCCGGTCAGCATAGACGGCGGCGAACTCTGCGCCCGCATGTTAGAACTGCATCAGCCGCTGGCGGAACGGCGGAAAATAACTCTTTCTGTTCCTCCGTCCGAGGGAAAAGTCGTATTCAACGGGGACCTGGCCTTGCTGGAGCGCGTGGTGGCCAATTTGGTGGGCAATGCCCTGAAATTCACGCCTACCGGGGGTACGGTCGTATTCAGTTGCCATGCCAAGGGATCGGACGCGCTCTTCAAGGTGAAAGACTCCGGCCCCGGCGTGCCGGAGGCGATGCGCGAGGAGATCTTTAAAAAGCATGTCCAGCAAGAGGAACACAAACATATGGGATTCGGCCTGGGCCTGGCCATGTGCAGGATGGCCGTGGAACTGCACGGCGGGCGTATCTGGGCCGACGCCGCTGCGGAGCGGGGTGCGGTTTTCGCTTTCACTATTCCGTTAAAGGACGCGTGCAATGCATAAAGCGCTTATAATCGACGACGAACCGGCGATACAACAGCTGTTCCGGTATGTATTGGAGGAAGCGGAGTTCGAGGTGCAGGTGGCCTGTAACGGGCTGGAAGGGTTATCAGCTCTGGCTTCCGGTCCGGTGGATATCATACTGCTGGATGTTTCCATGCCGGAGATGGACGGGCGGCAGTTCGTAGCTGAGCTCATGCGCCGCTCCGCGCGCGATCAAAGGCTGGCTGAAATCCCTTTTGTTGTCATGACCGGTGAGAATTTTATGGAGAGCGGGCTTAACCGTACCTTCTCCGCCGCGCCGGGTTTCGTCTGTTTTCTGCCCAAGATGACACCGCCGGAACTGGTGCTGGAAAAAGTGAAGGAGGCCATGTGCCGGCCGCCTTCCGCCGGCTGCGACCGATAGGTGTAAAAAGCGCTGATATGCACGCCGTTTCACAGTCCAAAAAGATATTGATCATAGAGGACGATTGGAATTTCCAGGCCTTGTTATGCGTCTTTCTCTGCGAACACGGCTTCGAAGTGGAAAGCGCCGACAACGGCCGCGCCGGAATAAAGAAAGTCCTTTGTTCCCGCCCGGACCTTATATTGATGGACTATAACCTCGGTGACATGAATGGTCACGACGCCGCTTTCTGGCTGGACTACATGAAAGGTACCAGGACCATACCGGTAATACTCCTTTCCGCTTATGCCGAATCCTCTGCGGTGATAAAAGAATTGTCCAAATATCCTTCCTTCCGTCGCGCAGTCTGCAAGTCCAAACCCCTGGAGCATCTTCTTGGTGAAATCCTTTCCGTGTTATGCCTGCCCGGGAGAAAGGACGCCAATTGAATGTTTATGGCCGGGAATAAAAAACTATTAGCGTTGTCCATCCTTTTGTGTCCGCCGCCGGCGCGCACGCCGTCGGCTTAAGTGTTATCGGGCCATGCACGGCGAGCCTGTTTTTGAAAGCGGTTTTGAAATTAACGGTTCCAGCGCCAGCGCGGGTAAAGTTTCGGAGGACGTTTTTACGGCGGCCGGGGTGCCCTATACGGGCGACGCCAGGGTTTCCTGTCCATCATGGGTTCTCTTTCGGGCGCGGCGGCGGTGGAGGTGGTCTCAGGCTCCGAAATGCGGGTTTACGGCTGGTGCTACGCCGTCAATGGCTCCACGCCTTCGTTGCCCGGCGCTTTCTTTCTTCACGATAATTCCGCCAGATCAGATAATTTCAGGGGGTGATCCTACTGATACCTGGAATTCCGGTGCCCCAATAAAACACCGGGAATCCCGGTATATTGACGGAATACCGGGAATCCCGGTATAATGTTGACATGAAACTGCATATACCTAATAGCGCTTTTTTAGGGAATATTGATCCTTTTCTTAAAAGTTTTGATCCTGCACAGCCTGATTCTTTAGAACTTACGGCCAACGATAAATGGATCTCCGTTCATCCCATAGTTCTTTCTATGATCGCCGCTTTGGGGGTAACAATTGACCCGAAAAATATTCATTGCCAAAAGCTTGAAGCAAAATCAAGTCACTACCTGGCGCGTATGGGGCTTTTTAAGACGCTTAATGTGCCTTTTGACGGCAGCTTTGTGGAGCATGAGCCAGCCGGCCGTTTTATTCCGATAACTCAGATCAGGAATTCGGATGAGCTGTCCAAGTTCATTACCGAGATGGTGCCGCTGCTGCACCTTGAGCCGGAGCAGGCCAGGACTATAGGATATATAATCAGCGAATTGGGAAGGAACGTAATTGAGCACGCCGGGTCGGAGGCCGGGGCTTTCCTTTGCGCCCAGTATTATAAAAAGAGCAATACTATACGTATAGGGATAGCAGACACCGGCGTGGGAATAAAGGCGAGTATTACCAGGTCCCACCCGGCGCGTACCGACCTGGAGGCTATAAAGCTGGCGCTCTGGCCGGGGATAACCGGCGCCACCAGCAGGGAAGGCGGTACGGAGCAGAACGCTGGCGCCGGGCTGTTCTTCATTAAATCCATTGCCAGCATTAACCGCGATTTTTTTGTTATTTATAGCGGAGGAGCGCTCTACAAACTGCTCAAGAAGCCGGCCGGCGCCAGCGCGCGGCTGCATGCCGACCCGTTCAAGGACCGGCATTCTCAAGAGGAAGATCTCCCTGTCTGGCGCGGGACCGTGGTCGGCGCCGATATTACGCTGGACCAGACGGCGGAGTTTTCCGCTTTGCTGGATGCTATCGCCAGCACCTATAAAACCGCGGTCAGGGAGCGCGTCAAAGCCCGTTACAGGGGGCCTAAATTCATATGAAAACTATTTCTATTTTCAACAGAGTCGGGGCGTTCGCGGAAAACAAAGACACAGCCAGGGATATACGGATAAAGGAGATCATCCCCGCGCTTAGCGGAGGGGAGGAAGTAGTTCTTGATTTTGAAAAGGTCGAGGCCGCGACACAATCTTTTGTCCACGCGCTTATCAGTGACGTAATCAGAAAGTTCGGGGGCGACGCTTTGGAGCGTATGTCCTTCAAATCCTGCGGTCCCGTGGTTAAAAAAATAATCGGGATAGTGGTGGACTATATGCAGGAAGGGCTGGGGCCCGAGTAAACTCCGGATAGCGCTGTTGACTCGTATGGACTAACCAATTCTGCGCGGCCGCCGGAGGACTTCCCCGGGCGGGAGCACCCCTCTCCGGGGATATCCCGCCGGCTCGGCGCCCGTTCCACGCGAATAATAAAATAACGGACCATATCCGGCAAACCGGGCGCGGGACATTCCCGGCCCGCGCGGTGCATTTTAGCGAATTACGGACCTATGCGGCCCAGCCCTAGGGGGCGGGCATGTCGGGACTTTAGAATAAATTAATTTGACTATGGGGTTATGGCTGGTATACTATAAAAACGCATTTCAGTGTCGGTATGGAGGCTATATGGTTATTCGTAATATTTGCTTGGCATTCTTTTTGGTTGCCGCATGCACTGTGGTTTCCTACGCTCAGGCAGAGGGGGGGGCGCAGGAACAGTATATGAGCATGGACCGCGCCGAGTACCGGCAGGCGCTGGAGGGTCAGGGGAAATCAGAGGAGGAAATTGAGAAGGCGCTGCGCGAGTATGATAAGAAGAAGGAACTAGCTAAAAAAAATCAAAATAAAAATCAGAAAAAGACCATGCACAAGAACGGCAAGGTGGCTGGCGGTGAGGCCGGCAACAGGGAACAGGCTCGCGAACAGAACCGTGAGATGGCCCACGAAAGGAACCAGGAGATGCGTCAGGAACGGGAGCAGAAGGGAGGCGCGGGAGCGGCAGGCGTGGAGCGGGCCAGGGAAACCCGCGCCGGGGGCGTCCAGTCCAAGGGCCAGGGTAAGGCCGGTGCTGACAAGGCGCAGGGCTCGATGAGCCAGCAGAAGGCCATGAGCAAGTCGGGAGAAAGCCTTTCCGGAGGCGACGGCTCCCATGCGAAGGCCAATAAAGTTACTAAGGAACAGCGCCAGCAGTTGCAGGAAACCAAAGCCATGATGAAAGACCTTCCGGCCGCAGAGCGCGCTCAGGGCGAGCAGGTGATGAAAATGGCTGAAAAGATGATGCGTAGCGGCAAAATGAGCCAGGAAGATGTGGAACAGCTCCAGCGTATGGCGCAAGGAGAGGGTGGAGGCGCGGGCGTCCAGTCTAAGACGCAAAATAAGGAACAGGTTCAGACGCAGACTCAAACCAGACTGCAGACTCGTACGCAGACCCAAAATCAACTGCAGACCCAAACCAAGTCACAGTCAGGCTCCGGTCAGGGCGCTGGTGGCTCGAAAGGCGGAAAGGGCCGTTAAGACCGTATTCAGAGTAAGAGGGAGCCCGGCCTGTAAAGCTGGGCTCTTTCTATTTTGTGTATGCGTGCGGAGTTTTGTCTCCTGATAGGCTACGGGGTGAGACAGTAAGCTTACCGCCCTACGGCCGTCAGAAGTCGCGGATCTTTACCACCTTAGTTTCAATCCCGAAAAGAGCGGAGTCTTTCTGTTTTTCAGTGACCGAGTAGCTGTCCATGGTGCCAACATTGAGCGTCAACAGGGGGAAGATATTGCGCAGCTCCGTGGCTGAGGCCCGCATTACGCCATGCCGTCGGAACACGGGCTTCCCGGAGTTTATAATCTCCTCCATGCGTTGCCAAATATTTTCTTTCAGGCTGGTGACGACGGTGTGCGGCGTTTCTATGTGCCCCCCGGCCATCGGGCATATATAGACCCCGTTCTTAACTTTAAGCAGTTTGGCCGCCGCCAGCGCCAGCATGGCTTTTTTTACGGCCGACACGGACAATTCCAGTTGCGGTGCCAGACTTTCCGGCGTCCATTTCCCGGTATCACTGGATAAAGCGGTCCAGCATAGATAGTTGGCGGCGTTGCCATGTATAACAGCCGCCTGCCGGGGATTCATGTGAAAAATTCTCTTGCTGATCTCCTTTTTTAACGCTTTGTGAAAAGGCGACGTGACGGAGTGCGTTTGCGGAAGCTTAAGATAGGGGGCAAGTAGCTGTTGGACTTCTTCTGCCCCGTGCGTCGTCTTAAGCCAGGCCATGGTGAATTCGGCGGCTGAAGCGCTCAATGTCCCAAGCCGCAGCGCGTAGATATACAGCCCTAGATTTTTAAAGGCAGGTATTCGCTTGCCCTGCTCCATAAGCAGGAACATGCGGTAGGAGATCTTGAAGAACGGCATACCCCCGTTGTCGTGGTAAAAATGATACGCGGTTTTAAAACCGGCGTCTTTGCGGAATTTAACCAGTGTTTCTGAAAATAAAGTGGCCATAAGCGTCTCCGTTAGGTGTCCCTACTGATTTAAGCATATATCCGTTCTGGCCCAGTAGGGAGCAGCGTGTAACTAAAAATACGGTATTTCGTCATTTCTTCGGGATTTAGGGGAGGCTTTGCCCTATACTATAGTTGGTTCAGCCCCCCCGGCGAAGACTGGTTCCCGGCTTTTGCCGGAATAACGGTCTAAAAGCTGTGTTATTTCCGGGGATGCAATCGGTCCTGGTGAACTTCTTAGGCTGATGACTCTTCGGGATTGAGGAAAATGTTTTGGTGTATAATTTGTGTTCTGTTGTAACTTGATTGCCGCGAATCTTATTAGGGCCTACAATATGTATCGGGTAAAATCTGGGACATCCTTTGGAAAGTCTTTTGCTGTTTGCAGCAGGAGTTCCCGCTTTGCCCTGTTCCTGCTTTTTCTTGCATATGGCTTGTGGCCTATGCCCTCCAATCTGTATTCCCAGACCGAACTGGGTTCCGAGGATGACTTTACCGTTCTGGGTGTCAACGGCACGGCCAATGACCCTGACGTGGAAATAAAAGGCTTTACGGTCTTTGGGTCCACTCAACCCACCTATACTGGAGCCGGTATCGGTGCAGGTAATGTTGTGGTCAACGGCGTCTTGGCCGTCTCTTCCGGCGCCTATTTTGTGGAAAACTCCACTTTTACCGGCGCGGGCAAGATCTTCATAAACGACGGTTCCGCGGGGCAATTGCTGCGCCGCAACACTGCCGGTTCCCTTGAGTGGGTCAACTCTTCGTCCCTGGGCGACAACTTGGGCAACCACACGGCCACGCAGGACCTGAACATGGCAGGCAACAGTGTGATCAATGTGGATTCCATGAGCGTGACGGGCCCTGCCGGCTATACCGGCTCCCTGGTGACCATTTCCACCGGCACTTCTGCGATGGTGGAGATACTGGGCACGGGCGAAATTCTGGCTAAGAAGATAACCGTGCAGAGTGGGGCCGCCTCAAAGATAACCAGCGACACGGGCGACATTTCGATAGAGCCGGGAGGAGGGGACGTGAACATAGTCGGAAACCTTAATGTCACGAGCGGTTCCAATGTTGGCCTTGAGGGGGTGGCTGGCGATACCTATATGAAGTACAGCACCGGCTATATCAGTATGTACGTGAACGGGGTGGAGGTGGCCCGGTTTAAGCCTTAACACGTTTATGCGCTTCTGTATTGTTCTGCTTCTCCTGGCGAGCCTCGTCCCGCGGCTTTACGCCGATACGCTGGTGTTGCGCCCGACCGGCGCCGGCACCAGCACCGGCCTGTCCTTCAGCGGCGGTACCGCCAATTATGACTGCGTGGACGACGCCCCGTCCCACGACAGCGATACTACCCACGTTTATAACAATACCAGCGACTCTGCGCTCTTGGATACTTACGCCATCGGGAATCATTCTGCCGAGACCGGGACGATCAGCAGCGTGGTGATAAGGGCCTATCTGGCCGTGGAGAGCGACCCTACTAAGGCGACCTATCAGTTGGTCGTACGCACACATTCCAACAATTATTCTTATCCGACTTCCCCTGCGACTTACACTAATCCCGCGTACACCGCCGTTACATACAGCATGACGGTCAATCCCAATACCGGCTCTGCCTGGACCTGGACCGAAATAGACGATATGGAGGCCGGGATCTCACTGGTCAGAGATAGGGCATTGAAATATATAAAATGCACCCAGGTGGAGGTCGAGGTCACCTATACCGCTGTCACCAACAGCGCTCCGTCGGTAACTTTTGACGGTTTCCCGGCGCTGAGCAGCGGCACCGTCACGGTGAACTACAATATGATAGACGCCGACGGCGACGCCTGCGACCTGACTGACTATTCCACGGTGGCCGGCGTGCAGTATTCGCAGGACAACAGCAACTGGTACGACGCTACGATGGGCGCGGGAGGGGACGGGCTGACGGACCTTACGGCTTCGGCCAGCCCCGGCACGGACCATAAGTACGCCTGGGCCTCAGCTACAGACCTGCCCGGTATAGAAGACGCCTCCGTTTATCTGCGTATGGCACCTACGGACGGACAGAGTACCGGCACGTGGGCGACCAGCAACGCCTTCGCCGTAGACAATAAAGCCCCGGTAGTGGCTACGGCCATCTATATGACGGCCCAGCCCGTCAGCGGTGACAACTCTTTCCAGCTCGACGCGGCGTTCAGCGAAATCAATCCCAACACCAATATCTACGCCTATAACCTCAACAACGCGGGTTATCTCACAGGGGCCGGGGATGCCGGCGTGGCCGATCCCTCCGCCAAAACCTTCAGCGGTATAACGCTGAACGGTGATGATAAGTTCACCGGGATAAAGTGCACTCATACCGATGATATGGGCAATGCGACGAGCAGTGAGAATACTGCCGGGATATATGTAAAGCCGCTGGTCCCGCAGGCCCCGGGGCTGGGTAATCTATTGGCTGAAAGTCTGGACTTGACCATAAACGCCAACGCTTCCGAGGACGGCAGCGATCTGTACTACGTTATACGCGCCACTTACGGCGTGACCACTAAGTACGTGCAGTCGGACGGTACGCTGGGTCCCGATCCGGTCTGGCTCAATGATTGGGCGCAGCCGCTCACGGTGCATCTCAGTTCGGTAGGTTCGGAGGTCTGGTTATCCGTTGCGGCCGGCAATGCGCAGGACTCCAGTCCTTCCGCCGGTGAAAATTCCGCTTCCGACTACGGTCCTTCGGCCAAATGGGATCAGCCGGCCCCGGAACTTCATAAAAAGTTCCAATTCCTGGGTTCCAGGCTTAACGTGCAGGGAGTAACGATAGAATGACGGCCCGCCGTGCGGGCCCCAGAGGGTACAAATCATGATGAAACATTTGTTGTTCTTTCTACTCTCTGCCGGTCTCGCGGCTCCTTCCGGGGCAGTCGAGTTGGAGACGCTGGGTAATATCCTGGTGAACGGCACCGGGGTATTCAAGGGTTCCGTTTCGGTTTCCGGTATCGCCGCGCCGTCGGTTTCTCCGGCGGGGCAGGGAGTGCTCTATTTCGATACCTCGGCCAATAAATTCAAAGTTTCCGAGAACGCCGGGTCTTATTGGAACCTTGTCCCGGCCGGCACCGCCAACTATCTTTCCAAATTTTCGGCTTCCCAGAACCTGGCCAATTCACTGATATACGACAGCGGCACCAATATCGGCATAGGCGACGCTTCGCCGGCTTCACTGCTTACGGTGGGCAACGGCGATCTGTTCCAGGTGGATTCTTCCGGGAACCTGGTGAAATTGCGCAATGTCGCCTATTCCTGGCCTTCCGCGCAGGGCGCGGCCAATAGCCTGCTACAGAATAACGGTTCCGGCGTTCTCACCTGGGCTTCGGTTTCCGCTTCTGGAGACAACCTGGGCAACCATGTCGCCACCACTACGCTGAATATGGCCGGTTTTAATATCAGTTCCGTATCTACGCTCACGGTCAACGCCGCTGCCTTGTTCGATGCTGAATACGACAATGGCGTTTCTGGAACGGCGAAGACTATAACCTGGACTAACGGCAATAAGCAGAAACTGACGCTGACCGGCAATGTCACTCTGACCTTCTCCGCTCCCGCCGGGACGGCTGGGCACTTTTTGCTGCACCTGGTACAGGACGCCACAGGTTCGCGCATTATAACCTGGCCGGCCACCGTCAAATGGCGCGGCGGAGTTTCCGCGCGTCTAAGCACCGCTGCGAGCGCCGTGGACCTTGTTAACTTTTATTTTGACGGTACTAATTACTACGGCAGCGCCAGTACGGGGTATCAATGAGCTTCAACGATAGGCTGAGGGCCGCGCTAGGGCCGGGGGCCGGGAGTCTTTGCCTGGCGGTTTCTCTCCTACTGATCCCGGCGCGGTGCGCGCTATCCGCGCCGCCGGCCCATAGCGTTCTCCGGGGGCCCGGGGCGGTGTCGCCGGCGATAACGGCCGTTCTGGAAAGGATTGGACGCGCGGAGGCCGCGGAGGGGGAGGGCGGGACGGGCGGGGGGAAGCTGGAAGTAGCTGACGGCACCGTTGGCTTCACCACGGTAATATCCACGGCCCCGGAACTGCTGGCGCGCACTATCTTTGATTCCTCCTCGGGGACGGTCAGGAAGCGTACGCTCCTGAAAACCCCATCCGGGGTATTTTCTTTCACCGCTTCTTTAAGCGATGGGGGCCGGCCTTATGCTCAAACCGCTGTTTCTTTGCCGGGAGGGGATTCGCAGGTCTATTCCCGCGACGGCGAAGTTATAGTCTATAAACAGGCCGGCAACTCCGTAAAAGAGTGGATCTACGTTCCGACTCCTCCGAATCCGGACGCTCTTTCCTACGGGTGGGATTTCGTGGGAGACGATAAAGGCCGCCGTATCACCTTGAGAAAGCGGGCGGACGGGGGTGTGGGGATATATTCCGTGCTCCCGGTGGCGGGGGTGCCGGAGGCGGACGAGGCCAAGCGGCTTTCTGTTATGCAGGCCGTGAACAATGCTTTCAGAGGGCGGGCCGCCGTCGAGGGGGATAGATTGTTGGCCGAGATTCCGCCGCCGGTTTACTGGACCGCGTCGGGGGTCAAAAAATCCGCCGAGTTCCTGCTCCCTTCCGAGGGGCGTCTGGTCCTGAGGCTGGAAGAGGAGCCATCTTCTTATCCGCTGCTGATAGATCCCACTTTGAATTACGGCCAGTGGCTGGGCGGCGGGCTCGGGGGCGGGCCGGTGACTATAAGCGCCATAGCGTTTAACGCGGCGAGCGAAGAGATCTATGTGGGCGGTTTCGGGGAGTTAGAAGGGGGAATGGACGAGAGCGTCTCTTTCTCGGGGCAATACAGCGGCGGTAACGAGGGTTTTGTGGCGGAGGTTGTGGATGGCGTCAGTCCGTCCCTCAGCTGGGCTCATTGGCTCGGAGGAACCGGGGAAGATAAGGTGCTGGCTGTGGCGGTGAACGGGGATCAGATCTATGTCGCCGGATACAGCGATAACGCTACTTCCTGGGAAACCCCGCTTTATGGCTCCCACAGTGGTTCGGACGAAGGGTTCCTTGCGCAGATAACGGATGGCGCTTCTCCCACGCTTAACTGGGTGCAGTGGCTGGGGGGTACCGGTGATGATTATGTCCGCGTGTTGGCCGTTACCGGGGGGGAGATTTACGCAGCCGGCGACACTACTTCCGCTACTTCCTGGGAAACCGTGACCACCACCGGCACCTACAGCGGCCTGAGCGAGGGGTTCCTGATAGAAATATCCTCCGGCTCTTCGCCGTCGCTCAACTGGATGCGATGGCTGGGGGGTACAGGCAATGATTATGTCCGCGGCGTGGCTGTGACCGGAGACGAGATATACGTCGTGGGCGAAATGGATACTACGGCCGGCTGGGAGGGGACTTTTTCGGGCGTTTGCGCTGGAGTGGAGATCTTCCTGGCGGAAATAGGCGACGCTTCAAATCCGACACTCAACTGGAATCAGTGCCTCGGCAGCAGCGGGAATGATTACGCCGCCGGGGTGGCCGTTAACGGCGACCAGATTTATGTGGTCGGGCACTCGACGTCCACTTTGGACTGGGAGATCACTTTTACCGGCACAGTTTCGGGGATGGAGGCTTTCTGCGTCAATGTCCAGGACGGGCCGACCGTAATATGGGGACAGTGGGTGGGCGGCAATGCCAACGAGTACGCAACCGCGGTAGCGGTCAGCGGAACGGAGGTATATATTTCCGGCTACACCAATAACGGCAACGGCTGGGACGCCGTCACCGTGATCGGCGCTTATAGCGGCGGGGACGAAGGTTTTGTGACCGAGATGACGGATAACGGCGCCACCGGTACCTGCAACTGGCGCGCCTGGCTCGGAGGCAGTTCCGATGATTATATTTACTCTATCGCGGTCAACGTCGATGAGTTTTATGCGGCCGGTACCTCCTACAGCTCTGCTTCTTGGGAGACCATAACATTTCAGGGTATTTTCAGCGGCGATAGGGAGGGTTTTGCTGTGGAGATAGCGGACGCCGCCACCCCGGTCTTCAACTGGGGGCAATGGCTGGGCGGGGCGGTGGCTTATACCTACCTGACAGGGGTGGTCGCGGCCGGGGATAGGGTATACGTGTCCGGCTATTCCGAGACTTCTTTGTACTGGGAAACCATAACTTCTTACGGTACGCACAGCGGCGGCTACGAAGCTTTCGTCGTTTCCCTTTCGGCAGGCGGAACGACGCCAGCACTGGACTGGCTGCAGTGGCTGGGTGGCAGTAGTAACGAGACCAATGTCGTCCTGGCCCTTGATGGAGCTGAACTTTATGTCGCCGGCACCACGGGATCCAGTTCTTCCTGGGAAGTCACTCCGAGCGGCAGTTTCGGCGGCTCTTCCGGAGGTTTTGTCGCCAAATTGTCCACCGGCGCGGTCCCGGCGGTTAACTGGGTTTTTGTGATGGGCGCCACCGCGGGAGGTACGACGCTGAACGCTTTCGCGGTGAACGGAGATGAACTTTACGCCGCAGGTTCCTGTCTGGACAACGCGACCAGCTGGTCCCCCCTTGTGATGACCGGCAGCCATAGCGGTAAAGAAGAGGCCTGGATCGCGGAAATATCGGGTGGAGCGGCTCCGGCCCTTGTCTGGGGACAATGGCTGGGGGGGAACGAAAACGACTATGTCTACTCCTTGGCCGTGAGCGGCGACAGTATTTTTGCGGGTGGACTCTCCCGCAACTCATGGAGCGGGGAGATCCCTTCCGTTACGGCCGGCGCTTATAGCGGCGGGGACGAGGGTTTCGTGGTGAAACTGGCCGACGGGGTATCCCCGTCCATTTCATGGCTGCAGTGGCTTGGCGGTTCCGGGGATGAGAGCGTTAGGGCCTTGGCCTTGAACGGGACCCAGATCTACGCCGGGGGGGGCGCCAGTGCCGCCTCCTGGTCTGAATCTCTAACGTTCCAGGGCGTTCATAGCGGAGGCACGGAAGGATTCGTGCTGCGCATAGACGACGCCGCGACCCCTTCGCTGCGCTGGGGACAATGGCTAGGCGGTTCCGGAACCGACAATATTCTGGCCCTCGCGCTCACCGGCAATTCGGTATACGCCGGGGGAGGATCTTCGCTGGCTACCGGGTGGGAAAGCTTCCCCTTCCAGGGTACGCATAGTGGCGAGAACGAGGGATTCGTGGTGGAATTGTGCGATGACGGAACGGCTCCCTCGGCTAACTGGGCCCAATGGCTGGGCGGAACGAATTCCGATTCCGTGTTGGCGCTGTCGGAATACGGCGGCAGTGTATATGCGGCCGGAAGTTCTATGGCCCCGGACTCGTGGGAAACCGTGTCTTTCCAGGGTTCCAACACGGGCACACAGGACGGGTTCCTGGTTAAAATCTTGCCGCCTTCAGATCCTGAGTCGGCCGCACCGCATTTTTAGTCGCTGGCCTTAAGTGTTAATTAAGTGGATGCAGGTGGGCATCAGTCTATACAGTGAAAGCGCCTCAAGTACTTGGTGTGCACCCAGATATGGGTAGAGGTGACCTATACCCCCGGTGCCACCGCGATATCTTTTGCCGACGGTACTATAGGGGGGGCTGCCAAAACTGATTCCAAGTACCGGACCTGCGTCCGCGGCGGCCCGTAGCGGATAGGCCGGCGGATACCGCGCTCCTCAAAATAGCGCGTCATGGGCAGGGTAAACTTCCTTGGAAAGGGTAAGTGGGAATCTCCGCAAGTAGATGGAGCCCGGTTTTAAAGCCAGGCTCCATTTTTATGCCTGCTCCTTACGTCATGCCGATGGGGGGCGTTGATCCGCCTTGTAACTCCCCACGGCGTCCACCCGCTCCCGCCTAAAAATCGCGGATCTTCACCACCTTCGTTTCTATCCCGAAAAGGGCCGAATCCTTCTGCTTTTCCGTGACGGCGTAGCTGTCCATTGTTGCCACGTTGAGCGTAAGCAGGGGGAAGACATTGTGCAGTTCCATGGCCGAGGCGCGCAGCACTCCATGCCTTACAAATACCGGTTTTCCGGAAGAGATAATTTCATTTACGCGCAAGTATGATTTTTTTCTCTGATGCTCTACGAGCATCTGCGGTGTCTCAATAACCCCGCCGGCCATGGGGCATTGATAAGCCCCATTCTTGACTTTAAGTAATTTCACCGCTGCCAGTTCCCGCATGGCCTTTGTCACGTCCGGGACGGGCAGTTTCAGCTGGGCGGCCAGGTCTTTCGGCTTCCAGGCCGCGATATCATTGGCTAAGGCGGTCCAACAGAAATAATTCACTCTGCTATTATTAAACACCGCGACCTGGGCGGGCGTTATGTGAAAAGTCCTCTTGGCTATTTCCTTTTTCAGGGCTTTGTGGAAAGGCGACGCGATTGGGTGGCTTTTTTCGATCTTAAGATAGGGAACAACCAATTGCTCTATCTCTTCCTTCCCATGCGCCGTCTTGAGCCAGGCTAGCGTAAATTCAGCGGCGGCGGAGCTCAGCGGTGGCAGGCGCAGCGCGTAGATGTACAGGCCCAGGATTTTAAAGGCAGGCATGCGCTTTCCCTGCTCCATGAGAAGGCACATCCGGTAGGAGATCTTGAAGAATGGCTTGCCGCCGTTGTCGTGATAGAAGCGGTAGGCGGTCTTGAAGCCGGCCTCCTTGCGGAACTGTATAAGCGTTTCAGAGAATAAAGTGGCCATAAAATCCCTCCGACGAACATCTTATCTGATTTAACTACATATACCGCGGTACCGGGTAGCGAACAACCTGTCCCCTTTATCGCTATTCTAACAACTATCCGCTCATAAATCATATGGTCCCGGAGCATGGGAACTATGCCTCATGCGGGAACGGGGCAATATATTTAAAATTATAAATATGAGTCTCCATAACGATGCGGCCGTGTTTGTCCGGCGTTTTGCCGGCCCCCGCTCCATGCTTCTCTCCGTTTCCAGTCTCTTACTGCCCTCGCTGATACTGCTCTCAGTCTTCAGCGCGCGATCCTTCGCCCAGACCGAGCTGGGCTCCGAGGACGACCTCACCGTGCTGGGCACGGACGGCACCGCCGTAGACCCCGACACCGAGATAAAAGGCTTCACCGTCTTCGGCTCCACCCAGGCCGCCTATGCCGGCGCGCTAGTGGGCCCCGGCAATGTGGTGGTCAACGGCGTGCTGGCGGTATCCACCGGCGCCTATTTTGTCGGCAACTCAACCTTTACCGGCGCGGGCAAGATCTTTATCGGCGATGGTTCGGCCGGGCAGGTGCTCAGTAAAAATTCCGGCGGCTATCTGCAATGGACGAATACCAGCGCGCTCGGTGACAACCTTGGCGACCACACGGCTATACAGGACATAAATGCCGCCGGCTGGGACCTGGTCAATGTGTCGTCCGTGGCTTTCACCGGCTTGGTGGGGATAAGCAGCGCGACAAAAGCCAATTACGGCGGGATATACGTCAGCACCCATATCTACACGCCCGGCAATGTTTACGCGGACAAACTATACGGTGACGGCTCGGGGCTGAGTGGCGTAAGCGGTTCGCCTGTAGGCGAGAGCCTTACGAGCGCCAATATCTGGGTGGGCAATGTCAGCGACCTGGCGGCGGCGGTGGCCATGAGCGGCAACGGTTCGCTTTCCAATACCGGGGCGTTCACGCTGGACACCTCCGACGCTTATACCTGGACGGGGCCCAATATCTTCCAGGGCGCCATGACCATAGGCGACGGCGGGGACGCGATCTCGGTGAACAGTTCCGCGTGGGATATCAGCACTGCGGGCGCGGTATCCGGGGTGACCACGCTGGGGATGAGCGGCGTGCTGACCAACACGAACGCTACCACATCGGCTCTGACCATGAGCGGCGCGACTTCGGGGATCAATTTCACGGGCACCGCGGTAATAAACACGTCTGATTGGGACATAAGCGCCACGGGCGGCATGACGGGGATAACCGACATTACTAATACAGGCTTCTATACCCAGAGCGGCACCTCGGCCAATACCTTCACCGGGGCGACCACTATAAGCAATTCGCTGACCGTGTCTTCTTTGACGGCTACAAATGCGCTGGGCATTGAAGCGGACAGGCTGTATTTTAACCCGAACGTGGCGTTAAGCAGCACCACGGCGGCCAATTACGGCGGCGTCTACGCCAGCACGCACGTGTATGTCAACGGCGACGTGCATGCCACCAAGTTCTACGGCGACGGTTCGGGGCTGACTGGGATAGGCTCGCCTGTCGGCGAGGCGCTGGCGAGCGCCAATATCTGGGTGGGCAATGTCAGCGACCTGGCCGCGGCCGTGACGATGAGCGGCAACGGTTCGCTTTCCAATACCGGGGCGTTCACGCTGGATACCGCCGACGCCTATACCTGGACGGGGACCAATATCTTCCAGGGCGCTATGACCATGGGCGACGGCGGGGACGCTATCTCGGTGAACAGCTCCGCGTGGGATATCAGCACTGCGGGCGCGGTATCCGGGGTGACCACGCTGGGGATGAGCGGCGTGCTGACCAACACGAACGCTACCACATCGGCTCTGACCATGAGCGGCGCGACTTCGGGGATCAATTTCACGGGCACCGCGGTAATAAACACGTCTGATTGGGACATAAGCGCCACGGGCGGCATGACGGGGATAACCGACATTACTAATACAGGCTTCTATACCCAGAGCGGCACCTCGGCCAATACCTTCACCGGGGCGACCACTATAAGCAATTCGCTGACCGTGTCTTCTTTGACGGCTACAAATGCGCTGGGCATTGAAGCGGACAGGCTGTATTTTAACCCGAACGTGGCGTTAAGCAGCACCACGGCGGCCAATTACGGCGGCGTCTACGCCAGCACGCACGTGTATGTCAACGGCGACGTGCATGCCACCAAGTTCTACGGCGACATTTCCGGGGCCAGCGGCCTGCCTTCGGGCGACAACCTGGGCAGCCATGTGGCCACCACCACGCTGAACATGGCTGGGTTCCCCATTATCAATGTCTCCACTATCAACATGCAGAGCGGCAGTATAGCCATTGTTCCACAGGGAACCGCGGGCTCCAATAATGGCTATGGGATTTCTATAGGTTCTAACGCATACAATAACTACACTGCCGGTTTGGGTATAGGCTATGCAGCGTATAATAATCACGACTACGGCACAGGTCTGGGGAACCTGTCTTATTCGAACTATAGCTACGGCGTAGGTGTAGGCGTTAATACCTATCTCAACTACGGCGGAGGTGTGGGCATAGGCTCCGGAGCGCATGATAATTACACGCATGGCTTGGGTGTCGGTGAAGAGGCTAGTGGCAATTATAACAGCGGCATCGGCGTAGGGTATCAAGCTTTGAACAATAAGGACTATGGTATAGGTATCGGATCCCAGGCCTCGGGTAATCAGAACTACGGCATAGGTATAGGCGCCGTGGCGGCGGGGAACTATAATAATGGCATCGGCATCGGCAATCAGGCTGATGATAATTATGAGTATGGGGTGGGAATAGGATACGGCGCTACCGGGAATTATTACTCCGGGGTGGGAATAGGTGATTGGACCACTAATAATCACGACAGTGGCACTGGTGTGGGTGCCGGCGCCGGGTATAATTATGACTACGGCGTAGGTATCGGGGCCGGGGCGCGGAATAATTCCCATTACGCCGTAGGCGTGGGGGCCGAATCGCGTTACAACAAGGGCTACGGCAGCGCGCTGGGGGCCTATTCTTACGCCTCGTCCTCATCTACGGCGCTGGGCAGTTACGCCAAGGCCAATGCGGAACTAAGCCTGGCGCTGGGGTACGGTACGGTGAACAATTCCACCGGCACGGCCAGCTTCGGGGTTTATGCCCTGTACACTTCCAGTAATATTGTGGCCGTGGGCAGTATCACCGCCAACGCCTTCTACGGCGACGGCTCCGGGCTGACGGGGATAGACGCGGGGGCGGGGCCGTCCATAGACGTGTCCACCATAAACGCCACCGCCACCACTCCCTACGGCGGGGTGAATATAACCACCAATACCTTTATACAGGGTGGTGTGACCATCGGCGCGGCAGCCGCGCCGATGGGGGCGAATCTGATCGTGGCGGATAACGGTACCGGAAAGCCAGGCCTGTTGCTTTACAACACAGGCACCAAGCCCACTTGTTCGTCGCTGTACCGCGGCGGCATGTTCTACGAGCGGTCCGCCTCCGGAATTGCCGACAAGATGTACATCTGCATGAAGATGTCCACGGATGCCTATCAATGGGTGCTGATGAGTTTAGGTAACTAAGGCCGCGCCGATCATATGAAGAGTTACAGAAAATATCTGCTCCCGGTCTTATTGTTGCTGGCGGGCTGGGCTGCCTGGTATAACACCCTGGACAACCGGTTCCTCTACGACGATGATACCTTCATAGTTCTCAACGAGGGGATACGCTCGCTGACGCCGCCGCTCAAGTTCTTCAGCCGCCACGTCTCTTCCCACGACGCGCAGATGAACCGCGATGTCTGGCGGCCGCTTACCACTTTCAGTTACGCGCTTAATTACCGCCTGAACGGCCTGACCCCCCGCCCCTACCACCTGACCAACCTAGCCCTGCACCTGATAAATGGCCTGCTGGTTTTCTGGCTGGCGCTGCTGGTGTTAAAGCGCGCCGCCGCAGGGCCGCAGGCCGGCGGGGACGCGCCCGGCCCCGCGCTGCTCTACCGCCGGGGCGCGGCTTTCCTGGCCGCGTTGCTGTTCCTGCTGCATCCCATGCAGACCGAGACCGTGGCCTGGGTGAGCCAGCGCAGCAGTTTACTGTCATTCTTCTTCTACCTGCTGGCCTTCATAGCCTATGCCCGCGCCATGGCGGCCGGGGGGCTTAACCGCCGCAGCGCGCTGCTTTACGCGGCCTCGCTGGCCGCCTTTGTGCCGGCGCTGCTGTCCAAAGAGATGGCGGCCTCGCTGCCCATAGCGCTGTGGGGCTATGACTGCCTTATAAACCGCGAACGGCCGCTGAAGGCCGCTTTCAAAGCGCTGCCTTTCGCCGCGGTGGTGATAGTCTTTATGCTGGCGCGCTCGCTGGCGTTGGGGCAGACGGCGCAGACGGTATACTGGGCCGGCGGGCCCGTGCCCCAGCTGCTCACCATGATAAAGGGCTTTGCGTATTACGTAAAATTCGCCCTTATCCCATACCCCTTAAGCGTAGAATACCTGTTCCCGGTCAAGCGCGCGCTGGACGCGGAGCTGGCGTTGTACCTGGCCCTGTTCGCCGCGCTGGGTTGGGGCGCCTGGCGGGCGCGCAATAAAGCTCCGGAGATTTCCTTTGGTGTCTTCCTGTTCTTCGCCGCGCTGGCGCCGGTGTCCAACATAATCCCCATACGCACCATAATTAACGAACGTTTCCTTTATTTTTCCCTGTTCGGGTTCGGCCTCATCGCGGCCGGGCTGGCGCGGTTGGCGGCGGGCCTGCGCCCGGCCGCGGTGCCGCGGCCTTATGCGGTATGGCTGGCCCTGCTGCCCGTATTGCTGGCTTACGCCGGCATAACCATGCGCCGCAACCTGGACTGGTTCGACCATGACACCTTTGTTACGGCCAATCTTAAGACCTGCCCGCAGTCGGCTACGCTGCATTACGGCATGGGCCGGGCTTATGCCGCCAAAGGAGAGTTTGATAAAGCGGCGGCGGAGTTCGAGCTGGCCCTGAAAATAGACCCGGAGTACGAAAAGGCCACCGCGGACCTGGGCCGGCTGGCCGCGCGCGGCGGCGATTACGACGCGGCCATAGCGCGTTACCGCGAATCCGTGCAGAAGAAGGTGGACTTCTTTGAGGGGCTGCACAATCTGGGCCTGGCCTATTTCAACAAGGGAGACTTTAAGAACGCCGTGCTGGCGCTTGAAAAAGCCGCCGCCGCCCGCCCGGGGGACCTGGAGGCCCGCAATAACCTGGCCGCGGCCTATGCCTATAGCGGCCGGCTGGATAAAGCCATAGAATTATCCGCCGCCATACTTAAAGCCGCTCCCGGCATGGTAAAGACCCGCAAGAACCTGGCCCTGTTCAGGGCGGCGGCCGATCAGGCCGCACAGGCCGAGGCCCTGGCGGCCGCTGGAGCCGTCGCGCCGGCCCCTTCATCCTTTACCGCCGCCTATATAAAGAAGCATTTTACAGCCGGGCCGGTGCTGACGGCGCTGGCGCAGTCAAAAGGGCTGGAATTTGAGGATACGGCGGAGGGCCTTGTGCCAAAGCGCCGCCCCGGCGGCGGCGCGGCGCTTAAGCCTGAGGAAATACAGGCACTTGAAGCGCTGGAGCGGCGCAATGGGGCCGGCGGAAGCGGCCCCGCCGGCCCGCGCTTTGTGTTCGCGCGGGACATAGCCGGCGGCTATTCCATAGAATACGGCGGGAAAAGCGTGAAGGTAAAACACCTGGCCACGGAAGGCCCCCACGCCCCGCCTGTAAACGAGGAGGGGATACTGGTGTATAAGGAGGCCTACCCGGCCACGGATGTCATTTACGCCACCGCCGACGGGGGCTGCGAGGAGCTGATACTGATAAAAGACAAGAGCGGCCCCTCCAGCTTTGTTTACGACTATTCGCCGGCGCCGGAGATAACCGCCGGCGAAGAATTGTCTTTGGACGGGCTGGTATTGTCTAAGCCCAAAGTTTTTGACGCCAAAGGCCGCGAGGCGGACGGGCGTTATGAAAAACTCGATGGCGGCAGGATAGCCATGGTCTTTGACCGTGAGGGCCTGGATTACCCGCTGATCATAGACCCCACCTGGCGTACCACGGACGCCATGACCACGAAGAGGTCCAATCATAGCGTCACATTACTGCCGGACGGTAAAGTACTTGTGGCCGGCGGCAGGTCGGCCTCAACTACGTATCTGTCCACCGCCGAACTGTATGACCCTTCCACGGGTATGTTTTCCGCCACCGGCTCCATGTCCACAACAAGGGCGTATCATACCGCCGTACTATTGCCGAACGGCAAAGTGCTTGTAGCCGGCGGCAATAACGCCGCCTATCTTTCCACGGCAGAATTATATGACCCCGCCGCCGGTTCCTTTTCAACTACCGGCGCCATGTCGGTGGCCCGGAGCGGCTACACGGCCACATTGCTGCCGGACGGAAAAGTGCTTATGGTCGGCGGGCGTTCCGCCAGCAGCACTTTTTTGTCCACCGCCGAAATATACGATCCCTCCGCCGGCACTTTTTCCACCACCGGGACTATGCCGACGGGATTGAGGGCGGATCATACAGCCACATTATTGCCTGATGGTAAAGTGTTGGTAGCCGGCGGCAGATCCGCTTCCACTACTTATCTGTCTACTGCCTTACTCTATAACCCGTCCGCCTCGACCTTCAGCACAACTGACTCGATGAATAATAGGAGAGCTTTTTTTACTGCCACTCTATTGTCTAATGGGAAAGTTCTGGTAGTTGCAGGACAGGATTCTAGTACTACACAGTTATCAACAAATGAGTTATATGACCCTTCGACAGAAACATTTGCAAATACGGGCTCTTTTGCAGGACTTTCACAAAATGTTTATTATCACGCTTCTGTATTATTGCCTAATGGGAAGGTGCTTGTTGTTGGTGGGCAACATTATGATTTAGATGTGGGATATGCGGCAACCAACGGAGTGCAGTTGTATGACCCTTCTGCGGGAACATTTAGTACTACTACAAGCATCTCCACCGCTCGAACTCAATTTTGCGCGACACTGTTGCCTAATGGTAAAGTTCTTTTATCTGGTGGTATACAAACTTGGGAGGCCCCCACGTCAACGGCTCAGCTTTACGACCCCGCGGCGGGGACATTCGCGGCCACCGGGGCTATGTCCACAACACGCACTCTCCACTCTGCGACCTTGCTGCCCAACGGTAAAGTATTGGTGGCGGGGGGCGTAAGTAGTTCTCGTCTATCTACCGCGTTACTTTATGACCCTTCCCTTGGCACATTTGTCACTACTGGTTCTATGTCAACGCCGCGTTATAGTCATACTGCTACATTATTGCCTAATGGAAAGGTGTTGGTTGCAGGTGGATACACTACCTCTAGTGATTTATCGACCGCAGAGTTATACGACCCGTCTGTGGGAACATTTTCCGCTACCGGCGCCATGTCTGTATCCAGGAATCGACATGCGGCTACGCTGTTACAAAATGGGAACGTGCTTATATCCGGCGGCTACTCTTCCGCATGGGATTCAGACCTTTCAAGTTCTGAATTATATAACCCTTCTGCGGGTATCTTCTCAACCACTGGCTCAATGACGACTGCGCGGTACGGTCATACTGCTACGCTATTGCCTAATAGCAAAGTTTTGATATCTGGCGGTGCTTATTTTGGAGCCCCCATCTCCACGGCTGAGCTTTATGATCCCTCTGCGGGAACATTCTCAACCACTGGTTCAATGTCGACGTACCGTTGGTTACATACCGCCACATTACTATCTAATGGTAAAGTCCTTATTGCTGGTGGGAGTCTTTATTTATCCACAGTTGAACTGTATAACCCTGATACCGGTTCTTTTTCAGCAACAGGTTCTATGTCCACGAAGAGATGCGACCATGCGGCCACTCTCCTGCCCAACGGCAAAGTGCTCGTGACCGGTGGCCGCTCGGCCTCCTCTACATATCTTTCTACGGTGAATATTTATGACCCCGCCACCGGCGTTTTTACCACCAGCTCTTCAATGTCGGGAACACGAAGTGCACACACCGCGACATTGCTGCCTAACGGTAAAGTGCTGATAGCCGGCGGCCAAAACGCCTCGTATCTTTCTACCGCGCAACTGGTCCGTTATACCGAGTACGATTATTCGGTGGTGGCTTCCACCATGCAGCCGGCCATAAGCCAGGTTAACGGC
Organism: Elusimicrobiales bacterium; assembly: GCA_050174915.1. Classification (GTDB taxonomy): domain Bacteria; phylum Elusimicrobiota; class Elusimicrobia; order Elusimicrobiales; family UBA9959; genus UBA9959. Next base: position 43,467 of record JBFXJL010000009.1, read on the forward strand.
TCTTCGGCCTTTCCCGTAAAAGTAGTGGCCGGCGAAACTTACGGCATAACCGGCCTGAGGTTTAAGGGCTATGCCGAGGCTTCCGCGGGCGGTACTATGTCGTCCCCTACCAATTACCCGCGCATATATATGCGCAGCCTGGACAATAACAGCCTGGGCAGCGATTTCCTGGTTCACCTCACCACCTCCGCTTACCCGCTTACCTGGACCTCGGCGGACACCTCCCTGTCTTTCGCCACGCCGCCCGGCGGCCTGCCCAGCGGCTACTATATGCTGTACGTGCTGGCCAACGCCATCCCCTCCGACGGGGTGGTGGTAAAATATTGCCGCGGCGCCAACTATGTCTCCAAAGTGGGCAACGCGGATTCCTGGATCTGGGCTAAACCGGATTATTGCGACTATCCCAATGTCCCCTCCGGCTCGGCCGCCAGTTGGCAATGGCGCGCCTGGGAGCCCGGCAGCGGCCGCCAGGTCCCCCAAGGCGGCGCCTCCACCTGGACCTGGGGTAGCGAGTAATAGTTATGTGGGGATATGGGGACACAATACTCAATTGGCATGGCTTTGGATCTGAGCCGCCTTTAAGAAGGACGTTGACTGTCTGGACAGGTGCCTTAAGGTGGCGGCGGAGGGGATACGCGGCGGCGTAATAAAGATCGTCGGGCGCAAATACGAACTGCTGCAACCGCTTAGAATGTGAGCCAATGCCTGAAAACAATGATATGGTATTAAAAAACGTTTTCATTATCGTTCTGGCGCTGCTGTCGGCGGCCCCGGCCTTTTGCGCTAGTCCCAGGGCACTTACCTTTATGGTGTACAAGAACGCCAAGAACGATCTGTGGGAGTTCGCGGAAAAGGACATGGCCGAGCTGCGCGCCACCGGCTCGGACGCCGCCGTTAACGTTGTGACCGAAGTGGGGCGCATGAAAGACGGCGGGGATTGGAGCGGGGTTCGCCGCTACTATGTGGAGAGCGCGCCGGCCGACGCTCCGGACTCGTCCGGGCTGGTCTGGGAGGCGCCTTTCGCCGATATGGGCGACTGGCGGCACCTGGCGGATTTTATAAAGTGGGCGAAAGCCAATTACCCCGCCCGGCGTTACGCGCTGGTGGTTTGGAACCACGGCAATGGCTGGAAGAAGGGCCTGCCGGGCCGGCCTTCCGACCGCGCCATCTCTTTCGACGACGAGACGGGCAGCCATATAACCACGCCGCAGTTGGCGGCCGCGCTGCGGGAGTCCGGGCCAGTGGATGTACTGGCCTTCGACGCCTGTCTTATGCAGACCGTTGAGGTCGCCTACGAAGTGAAAGACTACGCGGCCGTGGTGGTAGGTTCGGAAGAGACCGAGCCCGGCGAGGGCTACCCCTACGACATGGTGGTGAACGCGCTGAAAAACTCTCCCGCCGCGTCTCCGGAAGAAATAGGCGCGGTGATAGTGCGAGAGTATCAGAAAGCCAACGCGGCGGCCTATATGAACACCACGCAGTCGGCGCTGCGCACCGCCGCGCTGCCCGACCTGCTGGAACTGCTCGTGGAGTGGACGGCGGAGGCTGCCCGGGCGGAACCGATGGCGCTTAAATACGCTGCCTCGCGCGCCCAGGCCTTTTACGATTTCGATCAGAAGGACCTTTACGATTATATGCGGGGGGTGTCCGGGTTGGACGTTTCCGAAGAGCTTCGTGTCCGGTCCTGCCGCATTATGAGCCATCTTAAAGACGCGGTCATAGTGTCCAACGGGATTACCGGCTACCAGCATAGCGACGCGCGCGGTCTGGCTATTTATCTGCCGCAGCGCTACGCTTACAGCGCAGATTATGGCGCGCTGGCTTGGAGCCGTAACGGGCACTGGGACGAGTTTATCTCCGGCGCGCTGCGTTGAAGTTATGCGTTGCTTTAAGTCCCGCGGTAATCCAGGAAAGATTGTCTTTAATTCCGAAAACGCGCGCGAGATGACATTGGTGGATAGGTGTGCGAGCGTTCTTTAAAAGCCTGTAAGCGGCGAAGTACTGCTGGGCAAGGTGAAAGCCCTGTTGACCTCTGTCGCCAAGGGTAGTTAGAGGATACAGTACATGTTTGGGTGGATACCGCTGTAATGTTCGCGAGGGGAAATGGACAAGGACGGGCGTAAAAAGATAGTCGTGCTGGACGACAATGAGATCTTCGCGGAGCTTATAGCCGCCGCGCTGGAGGAGCATTGCCGGGTGCTGTTGGGGCATACCGGGCTGCAGGGGATAGCCTATTTCCTGGAGGGGGGAGTGGACGCGGTGGTGACGGATATCTCCATGCCGGACTTCGACGGCCTGCAGATGCTGGAAGAAATGAACCGCAACCCCGCTCTGCGCCGTATCCCGGTGGTGGTGGTCACGGCGTCGCATTTCAACAGGGTCAGTAAAAGCAGCGTCTCCCGCTACCCGCAGGTGATGCGGATGCTGAACAAAGTGGAGAGCGTGGGCAGGATAAAGGCCGAGGTGCTGGATGTAATTTCAGGCGGAGGGCGCCGCGGTCTCTAAACTTAAGGATGCACTATGAAAAAAAAGATATTGATAGCCGACGACGACCCGGAAGTGAGGGATTTCTTCGGCGACATATTGGCCGAGGCGGGATATGAGACCGCCTGCTGCGAGCGGGGCGGGGACGTTGAGGGGACTATCGCTGGTTTCAAGCCGGACCTGCTGTTGCTCGACGCCATGCTGCCGGGGGTGGACGGGCTTACCCTGGCCGGCCGTATAGCCGGAAACCCGGCCACGGAGGCCCTGCCCATTATAGTGGTCACCGGGTTGGGCTCCGCCATAACCGCCTTCGAAAAGTTTCCGCAGGTGAAAGCTCTTATGCATAAACCCACCCCGCGTGAAGAGTTGTTGGAGAACATCGAAAAGGCCCTGCAACAATAGAGGAGGCGGCTGTAAGGCAACCCGAGCTTTATGAAGAAAATAATGATAGTAGAGGATGATTACCTGGTGCGGGAGATGTACCGGGCCGTGCTGGCCGGTGAGGGCTGGGAGGTGGAGATTGCCAAGAACGGTTTGGAGGCCCTTTTACGCATACAGGTTTTCCGTCCGGATTGCCTGCTGCTCGACATCAATATGCCGGAGATCTCCGGCCCGGAGATGATCCGGCGGCTCAAAACCACCCCGGACCCTGAGATGCGCGCCATACCGTTCATAATAACCACGGGCGAGCCCAATATCCCGCCGGAGCGGCGCGCCGCTATAGAAGCGGACCCAGCTTGTAAGGGATTCCTGCCCAAGAACGTGGATGTGGAGATGCTGGTGAGAGCGGTGCGGTCCGTACTGGGCCCCGGGGCTTAGAGGTAGGCCTATTGCAATATTGGGAAGTTGCCGCACTTATATCCTAGGACGCGAAGCCGCGTATCTGTAAGCCCGGGGACAGTACATTCGATCTCCGGATCGCGATTTTCTTGCTTTCGAAATGCGGTTTAACTGGCGGTTACAGGAGACCGAGATGTCAAAGATACTGGCGGCGGACGACGACCCCGGAATGCTGGAGTTTTATAAGGAGCTGCTGACCGAGGCGGGTTATGAGGTGGCCACTGTTCCGGACGGAACGGCGTTTATGGATCAATGCCTGGATTTCAAGCCGGACCTGCTTGTGCTGGATGTGGACATGCCCGCCGGCGGCGGCGAGCGGGCCTTTGTACTGGCCCGGGAAATATTGCAGTTGGGCCTGCCGGTGATCTTTGTAACGGGGCTGCCCGACAGGGTGCAGAACTACGCGCTGTTCGAAGACCAGGTGAGCATTTTTCAAAAGCCGGTAAAAAGCGAGGCGCTGCTGGCGGAGATAAAGAGGCTGCTTAGACCGCATTGAATGGCTTGCTGGTGATAACCATGGATGACCCGGGAAACTGCCGTGACGGAATTTAATACGCTGGTCCTGGTGGTAGAGGACGACTCCAACTTCGCGCGGCTTGTAATGGCCATACTTGGCGACGCGGGTTACGGCTCCGTGCATTATACGGATGCCAACGCGGCTGTTGAGTGGCTCAAGGAGCACAGGCCCGAATTAATAATTACCGATATAGGCCTGCCGGGGATATCGGGCATACAACTCTGCAAGATACTGAAAGCGGAGCAGAGGACGACGTCCATCCCGGTAATAGTGTTGAGCGCGTTGAACGACGAGGCCGATAAGGTCGCCGCGCTGCGCTCGGGCGCCGACGATTATGTGGTAAAACCTTTTTCCGGCAACGAACTGCTGGCAAGGATAGAGGCCCTTTTACGCAGAACGCGTCATGACGGGGTTACGGGGCGGCTGCTGGCGGACGGTGCGTTGGAACTGGATCTTGATTCCGGCGAAGCGGCTTTGAGCGGGCGGCAGCTGGGCCTGCTGCCTAAAGAATATGCCCTGTTGGCCCTGTTACTGATGAACAAGGGGAAGGTTCTTACGTACCGCTATATAGAGGAAGCTGTTTGGGGGCTTGATTCCATAGCCACAAGGGATACTATAAAGGTGACCGTATACAGACTGCGCGGTAAGCTGGGCCCATATGCCGCGTGCATAGCTTCGGTACAGGGCATAGGTTATAGATGGATAGAGTGTTGTTCATAAACTGTAACCAGAATGTTACCACAGCGTTTCTAGGGTGTAACCGCGCTGTGGTACCCTCCTAGTAGCGGAACTTAATACTAAAAGACGGGCTTGCGGGGAACTGGCGTGTTGCTGTGGCTGGGTTTGGTTTAAGTTTTCTCCGGAGTTTTTATGAAAGAGAGTCTCCCGGAAATAAGGTTTAAGGGAAAAAAAGAGAGGAAAGGCGGCTTTTTAGGCTGGCTGCGCGGGCGTGCGGGTTTTTGTTCCAAAGGAGCCATAGGCGAAGGCGGTATAAATCCCGCGGCCATGAACATCGGCCGTTCTTTCGGGACAAGCGCTTTCGGCGGGAGCTCAGGCGGCATAGCGGGTTTTCTTGCGGGCAATATCGGGGCTATCGCCACTGTGGCAATTGTGGCTGTGGCCGGCGGGATACACTTCTTAAACGGTCAGCTGTCGCCAGTAATGCCGGTGGTTTCGGGGTTTGATTCTTACAGCAGTTCTCCTTCCGGATATATTCCAGCCATATTGCGCAACCGGGCCGCCAATAACGGTTCCTCCCTGGACCTTTTCAGGCAGACCAATCAGGGCTATGGCAAGGACGCTGCGCAGGACGGACCCTCCGTGGCCGCCGTTGCCGGAGGCGAAGCGGCCCCGACGGCAGATCCGCAAGCGTCGGCGGACCAGGATAGCGCCGCTCCCGGGCAGGAGAATCCCGTTCAGGAGGCTATGGCGCGGCTTCAGGGCGGGGAGATGACTTCGCTTACAAGTTCGCTAGGCTCAGGCTCCGGCAAATTCTCCGCCCTGGGCGGCTTCGGCAATAAATTCGGCTCGGGGCAGGCCGGGCTTAAACCGGGGTTCACCACCGGTATAGGCGCCGGCTTTGCCGTCATGCCCAAGTTCGACTCGCGCAAGAACAAAATGCTGGCCATGAAGGGTTCGGTGCGCCCGGTGCTCTCCAAAAGCGGGTCCGGCAAGGCGGGGAAAATAGGCCCCGGGGCTTTTGGCCAGGCCAAGGGCATAAGGGATATGCAGAAGTCCTATGCCGGCTCCAGTATAGACGCCGCGCGCTCCACCCAGGATAAGGCCTGGGAGGGGGCCACCTCAGACGGAGAGGCGTTGGGGGGCGGGGCCGGACTCAGCGAGGGGGGCGGGGGCGCGGGGATCGTTTCCTCTCCCTCGCTTGACAACCTTTCCAACGGCGTCGGCGGCGGAACTCCGGACGATGCGGTTCCTCCCGACGCTATGCCGCCCATAGACATCAGCCCCTGGGCCGGTTTGCTCTCTAAAGCGATGATGCTGATAATGATATCGGCGGCCCTGTCCGCCATCGGGGGGATGCTTGTTAAGAAGGGCCGGGCTCTGATGAGCAATCCCGCCACGGCCGCTATGGGGATGATGCTGTACATGCTGGGGATGTTGTTGGCTATAGCAGCGATGATCATGGCCCTGATGGCCATAATGATAGGCATGCAGATAATCAGCGCTTTTGGTCAGGCAATGCTCGGATCGGTGTATTTGCTGGGCGGCGGCGTAGCCATGGCGGCGGCAGTTATGGCCATGACCGGGGCCAGCCTGGGCCCAATAACGCCCATGTGGATGTCGGCAATAGCCGGGGTGATAGCCATGATGGCCAGCATGTTCGCGATGTAGGGATAAAAGCTTGACAGTGTATTTCAGGGAATCTGGTCAGGAGTAATGGAGGTTTTATGAAGGTTAATTTTACCTGGGCGGTGGTTTTTCTGCTAAGCGGAGGTCTTTCTTCGCTTTGGGCAAGGTCTGATGGCGCCGGGGTAACCTACCTGCCGCAGCAGGAAGAAATACATGAGGGGCCAGTTGGTATAGATCCCGGCGCGGAGCATGCCCCCCAGGAAGGTCTGCAAAAGAAGGCGGAACCGGCGCCTGAAGCCGCGGCGGTAATTCCTGAGATGGTCAGCCTGAAGCCTGTGAGTTGCGGAGTAGAGAAGGTCTGTAATATGGTAAATGACGGCGGGAAACTTTGCCAGCAGCGTTACAACGTCAACAGGTGCCCCTGCGGCAGGGTGTTTTTTAAAACGCTGAAAGATTTCTCGCTTATGTCCACTGGGGTGGAATTTAATGCTTTCCGTCATTACTTCCTGGACACGTCGGCAGGTGCGCTGGAGGCCGTAAAGGAGCGCAGGGAAGCAGTACAGGCTATGCTCAGGGAGATGCAGGGAAAAAAAGGGAAGTCCGCCAGGGAGAAATACAACGACAGACTAAGGAGCATAGGTTATCCCATATACGGCAAGAAGGATATTATCCTTCTGAGCCTTGACCCTAAACACCTCACCAACCGGAATGGCCGGATAGACGCACCGGGTTTCTTTCTGGCCTATGCACAACAACTGTCCGAATGGCAGAACATCCTGGAGCAGGTCAATAAGACAGACAAAGCGTCCAAGGTGTTCCCGCTAAAACCGGGCATGGCGAAAATGCAGGACAGGTTTAACAAGTTCAATGCCAAGCCGGGCAAGGCGAAGGCCGCCATAGAGGTGGAAAAGGCTTATACCGAGATGACGCTGGACTCTTACGAGAACTGCGGTCTGCCGGTAAAACTGATGTACGATTATTTCGGCAACATGAGTTTTAAAAAAGTGGAGGAAGGGGGGGTATTTCCGCCGAAGTTCAACAAGCCTCTCGGTATGCGCTTTTTCCCCCAGGTGAAGTTCTCCGGGTATTAAACTGGGAAACTGTGTGAGGCGGTAAACTAAGCGAGGAATGTCGCCGGGTAGCGAACAAAAGGGTCCCTATTCCTCGCATTTTAGCCAGCCGGCCGCTCCTAAGCAGAACGGGCCTTGCGCATAGGGCGTATGCCTCATGTGCGGGCCGCCCGTTTTAAATAACATATGAAGAAGCAGGCAATAGCGTCGGCTGGTCGCGCAGGCGAGTCTGATTTACCGGTGGCGCGGGCTTCTTCCCGTTTACCCGACCTGAGGGTTTTCCGTGCCGCCGGCCTTTAAAGTATGGAATACGTAGGCATATTATGCGGTCCGCTGTGAGCGGTTCTTTGAAAACCGGTGGCCCGGCCGCGCCGCGGCCGGTGTCGGTATTTCTGCGGCGCGCCCGGCCCGGGCGCGTTGTGCTGGAATTTGTGCTTCCGGGGGCGCAGTCCCACAACGGGGCTCCGCTCGATATCAAAAATATGCCTTCTTGGCTTGACGCGCTTCTGGCGCGGGCAGAGGGGGCTATTCCGGCGGACGGCTGTAAGGTCTTCGGGGATCTTAGTATCTGCGTGGATTCCCGTCTGGTGAAGTTCGGCAATAAAGTGATACCGGACCTGACAACCAGGGAAATAGACTTGCTTCTTGCCTTGGCCGCCGCCGGTCCGGCTGTAATATCGAGGGAAAATATCGTTTCCAAAGTGTGGAAAACCGTTGCTGTCCCCAACCTTGTTCATACCCATATCTTCAATCTGCGGCGGAAACTCCCGCCGGCTTTGGCGGCGCGGATACAGGCCGTCCCCGGCAAAGGGTTCCGCTATTTTAATCCCTCGGTAGTCCTGCCCCGGGGCTAACCAGCCGGGCCTTGCCCTGTTTCCTCTGTAATAATCATTTAACCGGTTTTCGTCATTTCTTCGGGATTCGGCGCTCCCCCGGATATAGACTATCTATAGGTGAACTACCTATGAACAGAGGAGCCGGCATAATTCTGGGCGCAGCCATGTCTTTTACGGGCATGCTGTGCCTTGGCGTTGCCGGTTATTGCGGCGACGCGGGCTCCGCCGGCGCGGCCTTTTTGAAATTTTCACCCAGCCCCCGGGGTACCGGTATGGGGGAATCGCAGGCTTCCATATCCGAGGACGCTTATTCAACCTGGTGGAACCCGGCCGGGCTGGGCAGCGTGGAGGGGCCGGAACTTGCCGCCACCTACAACGATTCCATGGAGGATGTAGCCAACCAGTATCTTTCGGTGGCGTATCCTCTCCGCTACGGCTCCACGCTGGGGCTTAGCGTTACCCGCCTGAGTGTCGCTTCCTTTCAGGGTTACGACGCGCAAGGGGTAAAGAACGGCAAGGTGGAATCTTCGGATATGTCGGTGGGGGCCGCTTATGGCCGGGCCATAATGAAGGACGAGATAGAGCGCCCGGTGCTCAATATAGGCGCGGGCATTAAGGTGATCAGCGAAAAACTGGACGGTGTTTCCGCCAATACCGCGGCGCTGGATCTCGGCGCGGTCTATTATATAAGGCCGGACAATTACTGGATGAGCAAGGCGCCGGCGCAGGAATTCCGGCTGGCCGCCACCTTGCGCAATCTGGGCCCCGGCTTAAAGTTCGACAAGGTGTCCTCCCCGCTGCCCTTGTCCGCCACGCTGGGCGGGTCCTGGCATTCGCACCCAGGCGGCAGCGCCAGCCTTATTCTCAGCCTGGACCAGACCATTTCCATGGACGAAAAATATTACGCCGCGCTGGGGGCCGAGTATGTGGCCTTTCAGCTGCTCTCGCTGCGGGCGGGGTATCGCACCGGGCAGGACATCGGTTCCGGCCTGCGCTTCGGCGTGGGTTTCCGCCTTTCCATCGCGGATATAGATTATTCCATGTCGCCTTTCGGTGAACTTGGCTCTATGCACAAACTTGGCGTCTCCATGCGGCTGGGGGCCCAGGCGGCCAAATTGCCGCTGGCCGGCAAAACCCGGCGCGTAAAAGGAGCCCGTCTGATGGCTCCCAGGGAGAAGATAGAAAAACTGGACCTTTTCGCCAATGATTTCCTGGCGCTGGCCCGCAAGGACATTGCGGCCCGCCGCTATGTTTCTGCCCAGGCCAATATACGCAAGGCCTTTAACCTTGACCCACGGCTTAAAGAGGGCGACTGGGGCCGCCGCGAAAAGCGTCTAGGCCACGTTATCGCTGGGCTTAAACTGGCCGATATACCGGCCAGGGAAAGAACATTGGCCGGCAAAGGCGAGCAGCCCGGCATAGCGGCCGAGGCTATCGCCGCCTATATAGAAAGCAAGGACCTGAAGGCCTTCCTGCTTGCCCATGCCGCGCTGGGTACCGACCTGCGCGGCGACGCCGTTTTTGAAGAACTGCTCTATATACTTAGCGACCTGGTAAAGATACACGTGCGCCGCGATGAGATACTCCCGAGGCAGGCGCTGGTAAAGGAAAAGCTGCGGAAGGCGGCCAGGGGTTTTTATATACGCCAGTTCGATGCTGCCGCCAAAGAATGCGAAGAGGTCGCCGTAATAGACGAGGCGAATCCTGTGGCCTGGACCAGGCTGGGTTCGGCATATTTCATGATGGGGGATAAGGATAAAGCTAAGGCCGCTTACCGCAAGGCCCTGGAGATTAACCCGTCCGATCCGGTTACCAGTGAATTCATGCGCGCGCAGGGTTGGGAGTAAGGTATGGATATACTGCTGATCATGATCGTCCCGGTGTCCCTGCTGCTGCTGGGCGCCGGCTTCCTGGTGGTGGCCCAGGTTTCCGGCTTCATGCAGTCGACTTTCTTCAATAGCCGGCAGAATTTCTCGAACATGATAATACAGCAGTACATGGAGCGCATTACCCTGGCCCAGGGGCAGCTTTACCAGCGCAAGCAGGAGCTGGAAGCCATGTCCGGAAAGCTGGCCCTGTCTAACCAGGAACTGGGCCGCCTTAACGATATGAAGTCCAAGTTCCTGTCCATGGTGGTGCACGACGTGCGCACGCCGCTGGCCTCCATCAGGGGTTTCAGCGAGCTGCTGATGAAGAAGAAGGTGGGTGAAAAGGAAACGGCTTACCTGAAGAATATCGTCAGTTCCACCGACCAGCTTGGACGCCTGATAGCGGACCTGACCGACCTGGCCATGATAGAGGCGGGCAAACTGAAGATGGAAAAATCACCTTTCGATTTTCCGGATATGGCGCGCGACATTCTGCCGGGCCTGTCCATCAACGCGCAGAAGAAAGGCGTGGACCTGGTAGTACATGAGTTCCCGGACGGAGTATTGGTTAACGGCGACAAGTTCCGCCTGTCGCAGGTGTTCATGAACCTGGTCAACAACGCTATAAAGTTCACTCCGGCGGGGAAAAAGGTGGAGGTCTCCTTTCGGCGCGAGGGGAAATATGTGGACACGCTGGTAAAAGATTCAGGGATAGGGATACATCCCAGCGAGACCAGAAAGATCTTCGAGAAGTTCTACCAGGCCAAGTACCAGAAGGACGCGGCGCTGCGCAAACAGGGTTGGGGTCTGGGCCTTTCGATAGCGCAGGAGGTGGTGCGGGCCCACAAGGGCGACATCGGCGCCCAGAGCCCCGGGCTGGGCAAGGGCTCCACCTTCTGGTTCAAGATCCCGGTCGGAGCATAAGGATTGGAGGCTACTATGGACATTACTACGATAATAGGTTTTCTGGGCGCTGTCGGCCTAATCTCCGCCGGCGTGGCCGGAGAGCAGATCTCGGCCTCGCTGATAAATATGCACGGCGTGGTGGTCGTGCTGGGCGGCACGCTGGTGGCGACGCTGATAAACACCCCTCTGAAATTCATCCGGGGAGCGGTCTCAGAACTCGGCCTGATCTTCAGGGAGAACGACGAGGCTTCGCCAGACAGGATCGTGCCGGTCATAGTGGCGCTAGCCGAACAGTCCCGCATGCGCGGACTGTCAGCGCTCAAGGAGGCCGATCCCGCGGTGGCCAAGGGTTTTCTACTCAGGGCCGCCACCGCAGCGCTGGAATATAACGATACCAAGTTCGTAAGGGAAGTCCTCGAACAGGAGATAAACCAGAGCGTGGACGACATGAACGAGGTGGCCAATGTCTACCGCACTATGGGCGTGATGGCCCCGATGTTCGGCCTGCTGGGCACGCTGATAGGCATCATCGGCGTCCTCAAGGATCTCGCCAACCCCGAGAGCGTGGGGCCGGCCATGGCCGTGGCCATAACCTCCGCCTTCTACGGCATCTTCTTCGCCAATATGGTCTGCGTCCCCATAGCCGGTAAAATGCGCGCCAAGGTGTGGATGGACGTGCGCATGAAATCCATGATACTGGAAGGGGTGCTTGAGATCATGAAGGGCAGCATGCCGCTGGTAATAGAGCGCAGGCTGCAGTCTTATCTGTAGTCTTCGAACCCAGGGTATTTTTATGGAAACTAAAACTATCGAAAATTTCGGCTGCAGGGCAGTCTGCTCCGCGTTGACCGCCCTCGCCCTGCTCTCGGTCCTGTCCGGCAACTGCCGGGCTCAGTCGCTGCCTTTCGAGGATAAGGCCAAATACGAGAAGGCGCTGGAGCAGAAGGTGGACGATGTGCTGGTCCGCCTGTTGGGGCCCAACCAAGCCAAGGTGGTGGTAGAGGCCACTATGGACTTCAACCGTACCGAGAAGCTGGATGTCACTTCGGTTGCGCCGTCTGACAAGGAGAACCCTTTCAAATGGCAGGGGGCGGGCGGCGACGCGCAATCCGGAGACTACCTGATGCCGGGTTTTCTTTCCTTCACTGCCGGCTCCGCTGAGAATAAATCGTATAACAGGCAGATGCTGTACCCGTCGGCTTTCGTCAAGAAGATGACGGTCAGCATTATCCTCAACCGTGATCTGCCGGACCTGGATGCCGATAACATTCGGCGCGTGGTTTCGGAAATGCTGCAGCTCGACGTTAAACGTGGGGACCAGCTTTCAGTCATCAAGGCGCCGTTCGCGCCGCTCTGGCGCACCATCTGGTACACGCCCGAGGCCATCAGCATGGTGCTCAAGTACGTTATGCTGGCGCTGATGGGGATAATAGGCATGATAGTGGTGGCCGTAGGTTTCCTCCGGCTCGCCGGCGCCATGAGCACCATGGCGAAGGTGCAGCAAAGCCATCAGATAACCATGGACCTGGGCAAGGGCGCCGGCCCGGCAGGCCTGGACGGTGCGCCGCACGCCTTGGGCGGCCCGTCAGAAAAGCCGCAGGCTGCTGCCGGGGAGCCCGGTACGGCCGGGAGTGATGACAGGGTGGTGTTCAGCGTGCGGCCCGACCAGGTGCCGTTCCTGGTGAACATGATGGCCAGCGAGGACCCGGCCAACGTGGCCCTGGTGGCCGGTCACCTGCCTTCGGAGGTGCGCACTGACTTCTTGCGCAAGCTGCCTCCGGCCTTCTCTTCCGATGTGCTGATCCATATGGCCAAGATCCGTTTTGTAGAGCCGGAGATCATAGCTACGCTCAAGGACGAACTGGAACGCAGGCTCAGCGGGGCGGTGGGCGGCCTGGACGGGGCGCTGGAAGCCATAGAGAGCATGACCCTGAAGGCCAGGATAGAGATGCTGGAGGAACTGAGCAGGAAGCACCCGGAACTGGCCGCCGAAGTGCGCCGCCGCGTGCTGCTGCCCGACGATATCGCCCGGTTCAGCGAGCGGGAACTGTCGCTGCTGGCCGGCGCGCTGAAAGCCGAGGAGTGGGCTACCGCCCTTTTCGAACTGTCTGACTCCGTAAAGGAAAAACTGCGCGCCCAGATGGCGGACAAGACCTGGGCCATGATAGAGCAGAGCATGAGCTACGGCAGCCCTTCGCGCGAAAAGGCGGAAGAGGCGCTGGAGCGCGTGATGGCCGCTGCGGCCGCCTTCATTAAAGAGGGAAAGATTGCTAATCCGGCCGATTCTCGGCAACCGCTGCTCGAGAGCGGCCAGGCCGAGGCCTAGGAGGGAATATGGACAACCAGAAATATAAGAAGGATTCGGTGTTCTCTTCGGTATTCCCGCAGCAGGAACCTGCCAGCCCGCCCGCGCCGGCCGCGGCGCCGGCCCATAAGCCCGAGGTTTCCGAAGGGCAGGTCTCGGCTTTGAACAAGAAGATAGAAATGCTGGAGCGCAGTATAGTGGGCGAACTGCAGCGGACGCTGGCTGAACGCGCGTCCGCTCCGCCCGCTCCGCCCCCGCCGCCCTCTCCGGCCATCCCGGCCGTCATCTCCAAGATAACCGAGATGGAGAACCGCTTCAAGGAATTCCAGGAGAAATTCCTGATGGGCGCCGCCCAGATGAAGAATATAGAAGAGTCCAAGATCAGCGCGCGCCGGGAGATAGAGGAACTGCTGAAGGTGGTGCGCGAGCAGCAGAAGTATTCGGAACTAGACAGGCAGATGCACGACCAACTGGAAAAGGCCTGGGCCCGCGTAGAGCAGATGGAGGGCCGTCTTGTGGAGGCCTACGCGGCCGCCGCCCAAAAGCCGGCGCCCGCGGCCCCGCCCGCCGTTCCTCCCGCGCCGCAGGTCTCCGCGGAGGAGATAGCCGCGGCCGTTCTGAAGGCCGTAGACGGGGCGATGGGCGAAAGAATAAAGGCGATGGATGCGAAACTAGACGCCAGGCTGCGGCTAATGGAGGATATGCTTAGGAAGTCCCAGGCTGGCGCCGGTGACCTCTCGGAAGCCTTCCGTCAACTAGGGGCGAGCCTTTCCTCGCAATCGGCGCGGCTGGATTCGGCCCTGGCCTCCATCTCGGAGGTAGTCGGCCGTTCGGCCGTCAACGCCTTCGCAGGCAAGGAGCGCCTGGAGGATATGGCCGCAGACATGAAGGCGGAGTTAAAGGGCTTTATAAAAGAGCAGGCGGACCGGTCCGTTTCCGCTTTTGTCGGTCATGCGGACGCGTCCGCGCTGGACGCGCGCGAGAGGCTCGACGCGCTGGCGCGAATGATCGTCGCCCATGTGGATTCCCTGACCTCCGCCCAGGCGGTCGTCTCGGCGCGGCTGGGGGATATAGCCGCGGCCGTAGATAACCGCGCGGAGGAGCAGCGGCGGGCCTCTGCCGCCAGCGCCGAAGATGCGGAGCGTTCACTCCGCGTCGGACTGGACTCGCTGGCGGACCGGGTGCGCGCGGAGAATGACGGGCAGTTGGGGAAACTCAGGGAGATCTTCGATCTTTCCGCCTCTGGGCAGGCAGCGCTTTCCGGCGCCGCCGCCGATATCTCCGCGGTGGAATCCCGTCTGGAGGTGTTGCGGACTGTCCTGGGCCGCGTCCTCGCCGACCTGCGCGCCGTGAATCTGGAGGGGATCCTGGGCGTCTCGGGGGCCGTTATCCGCAAGACGGTGGAAGGTCTTCCCGGGCTTTGCGAAGAATTGCGGCGTAACGAGACGCTGATGCGTGAAAAACGCGCCGTGATCGAGGCCGGCGCGCTGCGGCTGCGGGCCGGCGGCGGAGGCGGCGCAAATGAGCGGCCCTGATTCCCTCTTCTCCTGCATACAGCCGGCCGTAGAGCCGCGCGGCGATGCCCGCGCACCTAAACCTGCGCCGCCTCCTCCTCCGCCTCCGGCTCCGGCGGCGGCGCAAACGAGGAACAGCGAGCTGGAAGCGCGGCTGAATAAAAGCGAGGAGAGACGGCTGGCGGCCGAAAACAGGCTGGCGGAACTGGAAAAGAGCTTTGCGGCCTTTAAAAATGAATTGGGGCGGACCAGGGAGTCCCTTGCCGCGGGTCCCGGCCCGGCGGCTATCCCGGAGTTGAAACAGGAATTATCAGTTCTCTCTCGCAGACTCTCGGCCGCAGAGGCGGCGGTTTCCCGCGACTCCGGACACGAGGGGCAGGGCCGCGCTATGGAGGTGGCGGAAAGGCGGCTGAAAGAGGCGGAAACGCGCATAGCAGAAGAGATAGAGCGCCGCTTTGCCGGCCTGGATACGGCTATTTTTGAAATAGCGCGCAAGGCGCTGACGGCTAAAGAGGCCGCGGCGGGCAATACTCGCAGGCTCGAAAGGCTGGAGGAGCGCACCGCGCGTTTGACGTACATAGAGAAGCGCCTGAACAGCAGCGAGAATAAGTTCGAGAGGATATGCGAGTGCGAAGCGCTGGCGGAATCGTTAAAGGTCAGCGTGGAGGAAGTGGAGCGGACGCTGGCTGAAATGCTGCACAAGGAGGCCTCCCTCGCTGCGGAGAACCGCAAGACCGCTTCCGACCTGCAATCCCTGTCCGCCCAGGTGGGACAGATCGGCGCTCTTTTTAATCATTTCCGGTCCGAGCTTTCTTTTCTGGTCCCCGGGAAGAGGGACATGGCCGGAGGGTAAGGCGATCTTATGGCGATATACAAACAAAGGCGGGACGAGGTGGAGAACCAGCTTAACAAGGGTGCTCTGTGGGCGGTTACCTACGGCGACCTGATGAGCTACCTGATGATCTTCTTCCTGGTGCTGTTCTCGTTCTCTGTCTCTAAAAATGACAAGACCAAGAACAGGAAATACGAGGAGTCGCTAGGTAACATCCAGAAGGCCTTCGGCGGCTCGGCGGACTCTCAGCGGCTGGAGCGGGCGATAGCCAAGGAGAACGAGGAGGCGACGGCCGAGAAACTGAAGGAATCCGTGGCGTCGAATCTGGTGCAGGTGGAATCCAGCGAAAAGATGATAAAACTGGTCCTCACCGAGGGGGTACTCTTCGCTTCCGGCCGGGCCGATCTTAAAGAGCCCGCTAGAAAGGTCCTGGCCCCCATAGCCGAGGAACTGAAGAAACTGCCTAACGATGTGATCATAGAGGGGCATACCGACAACCTGCCGATGAAGAACGGGCGGTATGAGTCCAATTGGGAATTATCCATGGCCCGAGCTTATTCGGTGCTGAAGTTCATGGAAGAACAGGGGTTCTCGTCGCGGCACCTGGCCGGGATAGGTTATGGCGACAACAGGCCGGTGGCGGATAACGGCACCATTGAAGGCCGTGCCAGGAACCGCCGTATAGAGATATCGTTGATGAAGACCGACTAAAATGCTGCTGTGGGAGGAACTATAAAAAACGGGCTGTTTAACTATGCGTGAGGGGGGATATCGTTATGATATGGGGGAAGAAAAAACTACTGATCATAGATGATTCTGAGATCATGCGCACACTGTTTTATGCGGAATTCGATGGGAAGATGGACATCGTGCTGGCTTCTGACGGCACCAGCGGACTAGCCGCCGTGCTGACCGAAAAACCTCACGTGATAATCCTTGATATAAACATGCCGGACATGTCAGGCCTGGAAGTCTTGCAACGGCTCAATTCATCTGCGCAGACGCGTCATATCCCGGTGGTGATAATTACCGGGGATGATTTCAACCCAACTACTGAAAGGCAGGCCCGGATGCAGAAGAATTGTAAGGGTTTTCTTAATAAACTAGCGTCCAGCGTGGCGATACAGGAAGCGGTGTCCCGAGCAATGAGTTTCAACTGAAAGTAGGGAACGCATTACGGCATGGACTCGGTGCGTCGATCCCAGTATCTATACTTCAAAGATGAAGACGGATTAGCCGCGGAAAGTTAAATATAAATTTAGTGGCATGCCTGGACGGATGAAGTTAAAATTCCTTGTGGCTTTCGCGATATTACAGAAACTTCTGTCACTGATAAAGATCATCCTTGTGTCCAGCCTCCTTGGCGCGGGGTTAATATTTATTTCAGGACTGGCGTTGGTCGCGCCAGCCAGGAGCGAGGGGAACCTTTAAATGACAGAACGTAGTTTACCCGTCCTTTGCTGTCTCTGCGGTCGCCGGCGCGCTCCGGATGGACGATGGCCTGCTCACGGCCATATAGAGGACAGGGAGAGGGGGACTGTTGTTTCCCATGGGATATGCCCGGAGTGCATGAAGGCCTTGTATGGGAAATACTCCTGGTTTTCGGAATGTGAAAAACCCGTTCCGGCGGAAGGCGGAAGCGGGGGGGGATAGGCCTCGGCTAACCGGAGTTCGGGGCAAGCGTTAAAGCCCGTCATGCGACGGGCTTTTTTGTTGTGTGTATCCTGTGTTTCGTTATCTCCCGGCGTGAAACATGCTATTATGTTCACATAAACCATGCCGCTATATTTCATAACCTACACCGCGCTGTTCTGGGTGCCGTCCATCTTCTTCATCGTCTTCCTGCTGAAGCTGTTCGACGGCTCACTGAAGAAGTCGTTCTGGCTTACTTCGGCGCTCATGGCTTTCCTGTCCATAATAATGGAATGGCTGTACCTTAGGTTTGAGGTCTGGTCCTTCTCCGAGAAGTTCGACCCGCTGCTGGGCATCTGGTTCGGCCCCGCGCCGGTCGAGGAGTTCGTGTTCTGGTTCGGCGCCACGCCTTTCTGCCTGGCCCTCTACCTCTCTTACCGTAAACTGCTGGAGAAACTCAATGCCTGAGCCCGCTCCCAACGACGAAGACGCGAAGAAAACCTCAGCGGCGGCCACCGGCCCCAAACGCTGGCCCGCCACCGTGGTGCTGGTGGCGCCTTTCATGCTGCTGGCCATACCCCTTTACCGCGCGGCGCGCCGGTCGGTGCACTGGCCGGCGGCCATAGCCATGATCTGCACCTTCGAGGCGGTGATGTTCCTGGCCGAATATTTCTCGGTGAGCCGGCAGCACTGGATATGGAACCCTGACCGCGTGGTGGGGCCCATGTTCTTCGGCATCCCCATAGAGGAGCCCCTGCTGTATTACTGGTTCCCGCCGCTGTTCGTGGTGATCTGCCTGCACGCCATCAAGAACTGGCTGGACGGCAGGAAAGGCGGCACGGCGTGACGCTGATCATCGTAGAGGTCTGGTCGTACATACAGCTGCCCATCATCTGGTGGCTGTTCAAGCGCTACGCCGGGCGCAACGTGCTCGGCGAAATGATAGCCGGCACCATGATAGGCGCCTTCAACGAGTTCGCCACCGAGCCGCTCTGGGACTATCACCTGCGGCTGAATATCTATAAGGATACCCCGCTGATACTGGTGCTGGGCTGGGGCGTGATGTTTACGCTGGTCACCTTCGTCTCGGAGAAGCTCTACTGCCGGTTCCTGAAAAAGGACCGGATAGAGCCGCACGACAAGCGCATCTTCCTCTTCGACGTGCTGGCCGGCGCTCTGGTGTGCTTCCCCATCGAGACGGCCTGCGCCAAGCTCGGCCTGTGGACTTACCGCTACGACCGGCTGGCCTGGGACTGGGGCAATATACCGGTGATCAATATGCCGCTGGAGGCGCTGTTCGGCTACAGCCTGCTGATGCTGGTGGGGCCCACCTTCGTGCGTTACTGGGAGCGGCCGCTGGAGGGCTACAAATGAAAGTAGGCAAGGTGCTTAACCCGCATATGCTGCGCCGCAGCATGGGCCTGGTCGGTTTAATGGGGCTGGGCGCGGCCTGTCTGTGGCTGCTGCCCTCGCCGCCTTTTAGCGCGGTATTCGCCGCCAGCGCCGCGCTGTCCGGCGTCGCCCACCTCGCCGGCTACCTGCTTTTCCCCAGGTATAAGGACGAGCATTTGTTCTATATCTCACTTACCTGGTTCAACGTGGCGCTGCTGGCCCTGGTGGTGATGGATACCGGGGGCATGGCTTCGCCTTTCATTTTTCTCTATTTCTGGGTCATTATCTCCGAGGCGATGTACGGCATAGAGGACCGCTGGGTGCCGCTCTTCGCCGCGGCCTGCTATTTGCTCTCCGTCTGCTGCTCCGTGCACGGCGTCTTCGGCATAAACCCCACGCTGCCTGGCGCCCATTATCCCGACGTGGTCTACTGGCTGGTGGCGGTGCTGAACTGCATCTATATAGTGCTGGCCGGCATGAGCTCGCGGATGATCATCGGCGCGGTGCTGGCCAAACTGGCCGCCGAGAACGAGCAGAAGGAAGGCCTGCTCAAGAAGTTCTCCGAACTGGAAGCCTCCGCCCACATGGGAGCCCTGGCGCATCATATAGCCCATAACCTGCGCGGGCCGCTGGGCGGCATCTCCGGCTACCTGCAGATAGAGATGCTCAAGAAACATTCTCCCGAACTGATAGACATGTTCAGGGACATCGACGCCACCGTGACCACCATGGCGGCCTCGCTGTCGGCCCTCAGCAAGTTCGGCAAGTCCTCCGTTCCGGCGGAGCGGGTCTTGCTGTCCGAGTTCTTCAGGCAGATACTGGCGGTGGCCTCTTTCGCGCCGCAGGCCCGCGGTGTGAAGTTCGCCACGAACTTCCAGGACAAACTGGGCGTCAGCGTTTTCGCCTCCCGCTCCGACCTGCAGCAGGCCTATTTCAACATACTAAAGAACGCCCTCGAGGTCATCAGCGACAATTCCGCCGGCAAGACGGTGGAGATAGAGATCCGGGCCGAAGGGGGGGACGCCGTGGCGGTGATCTCCGACAACGGGCCTGGCATGCCCTCGGACCTGCTCAACAACGCCTTCCGCCGCCCGCTCACCACCAAGGCGGACGGCACCGGGGTAGGCCTGATAGTCACGCGCAACCTCTTCGTCCGGAATTCCGGCGACATACAGTTCCTCAACAGGCCGGAAGGCGGCCTGAGCGTCATCACCAGGCTGCCGCTGGCTTCATAGGTCCGAGCCAAGGCGCAAAGAAGAAGGCCGGCTCCTGCCGGCCTTCTTCAGTTATCTGCTAGCGTTACAATTTCCTGACCCGGCCCGCCCAGTCCATGAAGTGAATTCCGTCCAGCGCCGCTATAAACAGCCCGTCGCGGTCGGCCAGTAGGTTGCTGCGCCAGTACTTCTCCTCAACGCTTTGCGGCAGCTTCCAGTAGGAATAGGGGCCGTGCGGGTTCGTTCCGGTCTTTACCAGGTAGGCGTTGCCGATCGTGAACCACAGCTCCCCGTTTTCCTCCCTGACCAGCGATACTTCGCCTTTTGCCCCGGGGAGGTCTCTTAATATCTGGTCCAGGCCGAAAGACTCTATGGACCTGCCGTCCCGGGTCAGTATATTGAATTGCGGGGACTCCAGCTCTTTCTTCGTCGTTCCGAAAATATTTTTAACGGTGACGTCCACGCGCAATTTCCTGTTATAGCCCCAGAGGGTCCCGTCAGGGGCCTGCCAGAGGTTAGAGCCGGCGCGGAAGTAACCCTGCCAGAGCCGGCGGGCAGCCTTGCCGGGAGGGCAGAGGTAGGCGGCATAGTCTTTGCCTTCCCCGGCGGGCACGACGTAGTTTATCCCGTCGGCGCGCTTTACCCCGACGAGGGGGAATTTGGCCCCCAAGGCTCCGGACACCGTCCACTTATAGCCGCCGGAAGTCACTGTCCTGCCGTCGGCAGAGACCACGGCCACGCCCGGTGCCCCGGCCAGCCTGGCGCGAAAGAAGGCGTCCAGCAGGGCTTCCTCGCCGGTGCCGGCCAGCCAGCGTTTTGCGGCCGCCTCGGGCATGCCGGTCTTTTTCCATTCCAGCGGCCCCGCGCCGGTACTCAGCGGCGCGTAATAGGCGCCGTCCTTGCGGCGCTCGATTATTGCGGGAACTTCTCCCCGCGCGAAGTACGCCCGCCGGGAGTCCGGCAGGTTGGCGCGCAATTTCAGCCCCGCGGCGGCGCTGCCGCTCATCAGCACGGCCGGCTTGTCATAGCGGTTGCAGTATACCCAGACGCCGCCGTCGGAGGCCGCCATGGTCTGGCCGCGCACGAAAGACGGAACCGGAAAAAAATAATTCGCTGCGCCCCGGTCCGGGTCCGCGGGGAAGACCGCGGCGCGCCTGCCTTCCCCGTCTATCAGGAAGACCTCGCCGGTGAAAGGTTTCTGCGCCAGCATGACGCCGGGCGCGGCCTCTGGCGCGTCGGTGCTGAGTACCAGCGGATATACCGGCACGGTGACCTCCGCGGCCTTGGCGCGCAGGGCGGCCAGGCCGAAGAAGGGCGGCACAGCAGGAGCAGCAAGCAGTAGAGCGGACAGAAGCACCTTCGCCGGGCCCCCGGCCTCCCTGCGGGCGTAAGAGCGGCACAGCAGGTATAGCGCCCCGAAAGTTCCGGCCATTACTAGACCGGCGGTGAGCGAGTTAAGCAGCGTCAGCGGGATCAGGTCCAGCATGAGCTCGCCGAAGAGGGCCGCCGAGAGGAGCGGGGCCGCCGTGACGACCAGCAGCGCCGCCGCGGCCAGGCCGCCCGCCACCGCGTTGCGGAAAGCATAGGAGATGGTGAAACTGTACAGGACGAGGAACGCCGCGTAGAACGCGTAGTGGCTCGCTACATGGGCGTTCACGAAGTTAAGCTTGTCCAGCGGTACTGAAAAACCCATTATGGCGTAGATGGCCAGCACCAGCAAGGCCGTCTGGACCGCGGCAGCGGCCAAGCCGGAGAGCACCTGCCCGTACTGGCTGGCCGGCAGCGGCTGCTCGGCCGCGCGCGCCGCGTCAGAGGCCGCGTCGGAGCCGGCCGTGCCGGCCAGGGTCATTATGGCCAGCGGCAGGCCTACCAGGGCCCAGAAGAGCATGGCGATGTTGACGGCCTCGGGGCCTGTTATGGAAGGAGGCCGGAACAGCAGCGCCGCCGGCACCGACAGCAGAACGGTTCCCGCCAGCACCAGGAAGGGGAGGCGGCTTTTTCTGAACTGAAGGATGATAAGGTTCTTCATAATATTTCCTCTATTCACCGAGCAGTACTTTGAAAGAGTCTTCAAGGGACAGGGGGGAGATCTCCGCCCCGGCGAAAGCGGGGTCCAACTTGAGCCGTTCCAGGTTTTCGCGGCCGAACACCGCGAATTCCCGCAGCGCGCCGCCGCCACCGAGCGCCGCGACGCCGGCCGGCAGGGAAACCGGCGCCTCCAGCCGCGCGGTCGCGCGGAACGCTTCTTCGGCAAGAAAGGCCGCGTTGTGGCTGGCGGCTATGACGCCGTCCTTGAGCACGCAGACCCGGTCCAGGATACCGCCCATCTCGCCCATGCGGTGGTTGGAGACTATGATGGTTTTGCCTCCCTCGGTCAGCTCATGGATGAGGCCGTTGAGTATGTGGTCCCGCACCAGGTAATCGAGGCCGGAGGTGGGCTCGTCCAGCAGCAGCAGCTCCGGGTTGTGGGCAGTAGCCGCTATCCAGGCCAGCTTGGCCAAATTGCCCTTGCTCATGGCCGAGACCTTGGCGGCCGGGTCCAGCTCCAGTTTATGGCACAGGTCCAGGGCCTTGGCCATGTCCCAGCGCGGGAAGAAACGGGCGCGGAACTCCAGTACTTCCCGCGCCGTCATGAAGCCGTGGAAGGCCGGCTTTTCCGGCACATAGCCAATCAGGCCCCGCAGCCTGCCGCTGCCGTCGGGCTTGAGACCGAGTATTTCGGCGCTGCCGCCGTCGGCCGCCGTCAGGTCGAGCAGGATGGAGAAGAGGGTGGTCTTGCCGGAGCCGTTGCGGCCCAGTATGCCCACCACTTCGCCGCGCGCGGCGCTCAGGTCCAGCCCTTTGAGGACTTCTTTAGGGCCAAAAGTCTTCCTCAGGCCTTTCGTTTCAAGGATGCGGTCGTTCATAATAGTTTCCTCTTAAGGGCGGCTATCATCTTCTCCACCTCAGTCCAGGAAAAGCCGCTTTCCATGGCGCCTTTCAGGGCCGTCTCCAGGCTTTCCGAGACCCGCCTGGCCGCGTCCTCCGCCAGCGAGCCGGCGCGGGGGGAGATAATGTTCTCCTGGCCGCGGAGGCTTTCGAAGAAGCCTTCCGCTGTAAGTTCCCGGTAGGCGCGGGCCACGGTGTTGGGGTTTACTTTCAGGTCCAGGGCCATCTTCCGTATGGAAGGCGCGGCGTCGCCGGGCTTCAGCAGGCCTTTTTTGACGAGGCCCTTCAGTCCCAGCTTGATCTGGTCGTAGATGGGCGTCTGTGAGTTCTGGTTGAGGGTGATCATATGTGTACTACCTTGCTAGTACACTAATAGTCTAGCAGGCGAGCTCGCGCCTGTCAAGGCCCAAAAGAAAAGGGCCCGGCGCAGGCCGGGCCCTTTCCTCTTGCCGGAAGCGGGGTTAGAACCTGCTCCAGAGTTTCTTCGCGAGCTCGGCCGACTTGCGGGAGACTTCCTCTTCGTCGAGGTCGAGCTTGAGGACTTTCTTTTCCATCAGCACCCGGCCGGCCGCTATGGTCGTGTCCACCGTGCTCTGGCTGATCCCGAAGATCAGGTGGCCGGCGAAGTTGTTAGCGTCCATCGGCGTGGGGGCGAGATAGTCGATGATGGCTATGTCCGCCGCGTAGCCTGCCTTCAGCTCGCCCACGTTCTTGAAGTAGCGGTTGGCTATCCTGGCGTTGTTGACCAGCAGCGCGTTGGCGACTTCCATGAAGCCCTGCGACGGGTCGTGCTTGAGGTGCTGCAGCCACAGGCCGCAGCGCAGTTCCTCCAGCATGTTCACCGTCATCGCGTCGGTGCCCAGGCCTACCAGGACCCCCTTGGCGGCCATGCCCGTGACGTCGGCTATGCCCACCGAGTTGTTGGCGTTGGACTGCGGGTTGTGCACCACGGCCGTCTCGGTTTCCTTCAGGATCTGCATCTCCGCCTCGTTGACGTGCACGCAGTGGGCGGCTATGGACTGGCGGCCCAGGATGCCGAAGTCGCGCAGGCGCTCCACCACGCGCATCTTGTGATGGGACTCGCACTCTATCTGGTCGGAGGTGGACTCGGCGGTGTGGATATGGAAGCCGGCGCCCAGCTTGTGGCCGCGGTAGGCCGCCTCCTCGAGCGTCTCGTCGGAGACGGTGAAGGACGCGTGCAGGCCGAACAGGCCCTTGATCATGTTGTCGTTGCGCGTCTGGCAGGCCGAGATGAACACCGAGTTCTCGTCCAGGCCTTCTTTGGCCCGCTCCTTGCCGTCGCGGTCGGAGACCTCGTAGCAGAGGGCGGCGCGCAGGCCGGTCTCGCGGCAGGCCTTCTCCACGGCGGCCAGCGAGCCGGTGATGGCGAAGGGGCTGGCGTGGTGGTCGATGATCGTGGTGGTGCCCTTGCGCACGGCGTTGATCAGCGGGATGACCGCGCTGTAGTAGGAGTCCGCGTTGGAGAGCTGCTTATCCAGGCGCCACCAGAGATTGTTGAGGATCTCCATGAAGTTGCGGGACGGGTCGGCCTTGCCGAGTCCCCGCGCGAACGTGCTGTAGAAGTGCATGTGCGCGTTGATGAAGCCCGGCATCACCAGTTTGCCCGCGGCGTCTATCACACGGCCGTACTTGCCCTTGAAGGTCTTCTGCGGCGCTATCTTCTTGATCAGGCCGTCCTCGATGAGCAGCGCGTGGCCGTGCAGCACCCGGTTCTTCTCGCCGAGGGTGGCTATGATGCCGTTCTTGATGAGTATGTTTTTCGCCATATTTAATCCGGGCAGACCTTCAGTTCGGCCGCCGTGCGCGCCCGCATCTTGATCGCGCCCGCGAAGCATTTCTTGGCGCACAGCGAGCAGCCTATGCACTTGCTGGCGTCGAACTTGGGGACGCCGTGGCTGTCCAGTTTGACGGCCAGGTAGCCGCAGCGCTCGCAGTTGCCGCAGTGGCGGCAAAGGTCCGGGTCGGCCTCCGGGATGTTCTTGACCGGGGTGAGGTCCGGGAAGTCGGTGACCGGCTTGGGCAGGGCGCAGCCGATGAAGTCGCCCACCGACTTGTAGCCCTGCTCCTCGAGCATGAAGCTGAGCCCGCTCTCGAGCTCGCCGATCACGCCGAAGCCGTACTTCATGACGATGGTGCAGAACTGCACCGACTTGGCGCCCAGCGCCAGGAAGTGAGCCGCGGCCTTGTAGTCCATGGGGCCGCCGTTGCCGGAGATCGGCACGCCGAGGTTCACGGCCTTGGAGATGGTGAGGTTGCTGATAGGGGCCACGCCCTCGCCGCTCATGCCCACAATCATGCCCTCTTCCCACTTGCCCTTGCCGCTCATACGCTTGCGGAAGCTCAGGGCGGGGAAGGAGTTGGCCAGCGTGATGCCGGCTTTCTTGTGCGGGTATTTTGCGTAGACCTGCTTGATGGCGTTGACCACCTGCCAGATGGCGGTGACCGCGCCGGTGAGTTTGAACAGCTTGGGGATGTTCGGGTCCGAGACTTCCATCACCCAGCCGATAATCTTGGCCGCGAGCTCCGGGTCCTGCGACACGATGTCGCCCTTGGTGCCGTCGCCGCCCTGCGGGCAGGAGAGGGAGTATTCGATGGCCATGGCGCCGGCCTTCTCCAGCTTGAGCGTGTTGCTCTGCCAGCCCTTCCGGTCGAACTCGTCGTTGCCGGTCACCGGCCCGCCGGTGGAGGCCGCGGTGAGGCGGTCGGGGTATTCCTTCACCAGGCGCGCCACTTCTTTGCAGACGCGGTCCAGCGGATGGCCTGAGACATTGTCGGAGTTGCCGTAGGTGTTCTCGTTGAAGGTCACCATGTATTCCGACGGGATATGTATATCCAGGCCGTCGAAGGCGGTCTTCATTACCACGCCGGGCCAGCCGGCCTCGTAGGCGGCTTTGACCTGGTCGTAGCCGTCGGAGTGGGGTGAGGCGGAGATGATGAACGGGGACTTCAGTTTGCGGCCGAAGAAGTCCGTAGTAAGATCTACCGGGCGCAGGTCGCGGCCGGCCAGCAGCACGTGGCTCTTCTTGTTGTCGGGAAAGACCGGGGCTTTCTGGCCCTGCATCCAGGCGTGGGCTTCCATGGCCACGTTCTTGGCGGAGGCGGTGCCTTCCACCACGGTGGCCGCGCCATTGCGGCAGTCGCCGGCCAGGAACACGCCCTTCTGTTTCTTGTCGGCGAAGACGGGGATGTTCTTGATGGCCAGCACGGTGAACTGTATGTCGGAGCGGACCTGCTCGGTGCCGGGGATGTCCCTGGCCTTGTCGTCGAGGCGTACGACTTTTATCCCTTTCCCGCCCTTCAATATGGCGGTGATGCGGCTGCGGCCGTTGATGTTGATACCGGCCTTGAGAATGTCGCGCAGTTCGGCTTCGGGCAGCTGTATGTCTCCGATGTTCTTGCGGGTGAAGATCTCGGCGCGGGCCGCGCCCAGCTTCAGGGCCTTCATGGCGCAGTCCGCCGCCACGGCGCCGCCGCCGATAACGGCCACGTTCCTGCCCTTCACTTTATACTTGGAGGAATTGCGCAGGTATTCCAGGCCTTCCACGCCCAGGGCCTCGCCCTCTATGCCGAGCTTGAGCTGCTCTTCCACGCCGGCGGTGACGATGACGGAAGCGTATTTCTTCAGGAGCGAGGCGGGGTCCTTCACGCCGGCGCCGGTCTTGATGTTGATGTCGCCGAGGTCTTTTACCCACTCTATCTCGGTCTTCAGGACTTCCTTGGGGAAACGGGCGTCCGGGATCAGGTTGCAGGCGCCGCCGGCCTTGTTGTCCTTCTCGAACACGTCCACCTTGTAGCCCAGCTGGGCCAGGGTGCCGGCGGCCGAGAGGCCGGCGGGGCCGGCGCCTATCACGGCCACCCGCTTGCCGTTGGGTTTCGCCTTTTTAAATTCGGGCATCACGCCGAGTTCCTTGGCTTTCTGCACCACGGTCGCCTGTACGGCGGGGATCTGTATGGGGTTGTCGAAGAGCTTGCGGGAGCAGGCCTTAACGCAGAACCAGTCGGGGCAGACGGCGCCGCAGACGCCGCCGAAGGTGTTGTGCCCCATGATCAGCGCCGCGGAGCGTTTGAAATCGGAGTCGGCCATCTGGCGCACGGCCATGATGAAGTCGGCGGGGGAACAGTCGGCCGGGCAGGCCTTCTGGCAGGGTTTGTCCTCGCAGTAGAGGCAGCGTTCGGCCTCGGACTTCAGCTGCGCGTCGGTCAGGAAAGTGATCTTCTTCATGTCGTACCTCTGGTCGATTAAAGATGTAACCACTAAATTCTAGTAATTTTAGCCTGTAAATTTCAGCCGAAATTTCCCGCCCGCATAGCGTGCGCCCTACGGGAGGCATACATCCCGCCTGGCCTGTCGCGCATAGCGCTTGGCCAGGCGCCCGCTGCGCGGGGAAGTCCTGCGGAATTCGGGTTAAACGCGTTTATGTTTAATGCGCGCTTTCAGGCGGAAGTGCTCGTAGTCAAAGAAGAAGCGGCTGAAGACCAGGAAGCGCCAGCCGTCCCGCTTGATCTCCTCGTCGGCGCGGGCGGAGAGTTCCGTGATCTCGGAGTCTAAGGGCAGGGCCAGGACATGGGCGCGCCGGCCCGGTCCGTTGCAGACCTCGTCGAGCCGCAGGTCTATCACGCCGCCCTGGCGCCTGGCCCACACCCCCTCCAAGTTAAGGCGCGCTTCCACCGGGTACAGTGTCAGCAGCTTAAGCGGCGCGGCGAAGGCCACCTGCGCGGTGTAGCGTCCGTATTCTGATTGTATCCGGGCGAAGTCGGCCCTGAGGGGGGTTCCCCTGGCGTCCAGGAACGAAGAGAGCGGCATCGCCGGCATAAAGATCCTTGCTTCCGCGGCCGCCTTCAGGCGCGTTTCGTTGAAGAATATCCAGGAGCGGAGCGCGGAGGGCCCGGTTTCCGGGTCTAGAATGTATACCGTAGAGAAAGCCGGGGGGAGGTGGCCGTGTCCCGATAACAGGTTGCCAAGTAGCGCCATCCTGGCCTTCTCATGGTTCAGTTCCTGGCAGCAGGCAGGCAGATCGGAGAAGGCCGGGGGGTGCTCCACGGAACCTTCTACCAGCGCCTTAAGTTCGCTTCCGGTCTTGAAGCTGTATTCCGGCGCCATGTTGCGCGCTATCTCGAGGTGGCGCAGCGTCTCCTTTTTGTCGCCGCGCAGCGCATATATCTTGCTGAGCCGGTAGTAGACTTCCGCCACATCCTCCTCGCCGGCGCTCATCCACCTGCGCAGTTCCACGCAGGCGGCCTTGAGGTCGCCGCGCAGCAGGGCGAGGTTGGCGCGCATCAGCGGGAAATAGTCGTGGTTCGGGGCCAGCGCCGCCGCCTCGTTGATGGCGGCTTCGGCCTCCTCCAGCCTGCCCGCCTGCAGCAGGCCTTCCATGAGCGAGAAGCGCAGCATGATATTGCCCGGATGATGGCCTATCTCCTCTACGGTCAGGTCGCGCCAGGCCTCGAACCTGCCCATTGCCGCGCTGTGGTAGGCTGCCACGAACCAGGTGAACATCGAGGGGCCCGGGATGGCCGCGTCTATGCGTCCGGCGTAAGCCATCGCCTTCTCATAGTCGCCGGCGCTCATCCTGGCGCGGGCGCAGAGGGCCAGCAGGGCGGGGTCGTCCGAGCCGCCGCTAAGATAATGTTCCATGTTGCGCTGCCAGTCCCTGGCCCCGTCGAAATAGTCCGCCAGCAGGCCGGCATGCAGCCGGGCCGCCGCGTCCGGGGCGCTCTTTGCGGTCTGGCGCATCCGTGTCCCGGCTTTACGCATTACCGGCGAATCCCCTATATGGCTGCGCAGTACGGCCATCATGGCGTGGGCGTCCACCGAAAGCGGGTCCAGCTTTACCGCTTCCAGGACCAGGTGGTGAGCCTGGTCCACAGAGAAGTCCGTGAAATAAACGAGGGCCGCCTCTCCGGCCAGCTGCGCGGCCCTGCGGCGCTGTTCTTCGGTTCCCAGTGCCTGGGCCGGGGCCTTGGGTTCCTCCTCCGGGGTCTGACGCAGCATCCCGCGTATGCCGTTGACAATCTGGGTCCTTATCCCTTTTGGCCGCGCGGCCAGGCGGATGGCGTCGGCAAGTTCGCGGGCGTCCTTATAGCGCTCGGCGGGTTTCTTCTCAAGGCATTTCAAAATCACCATGGCCAGCGCCGGGGACAGGCCGGGGTTGAACTTCGACGGCGGGCGGCATTTGTCCTGCGTGACGGCCTTGATGAAGGCCGCGGCGGTGTCGCCCTTGAACGGGTGTTCCAGCGTCACCAGCTCGTAGAGCACTGTGCCCAGGCTGTAGATGTCCGAGGCGGGCGCGGCCGCGCCGCCGGAGAAACTCTCCGGGGCCATGTAGCGCAGCGTGCCCAGCATCGGCTGGCCGGTGGTGATATCCGAGGAATCTGAAAATTTCGCCAGGCCGAAATCGGCCAGTTTTGCCGGGCCCTTGCCCGCAATCAGGATGTTGGACGGTTTTATATCGCGGTGCAGTATGCCCAGGGAATGGGCTTCGTAGAGGGCGTCGGCGACGCCCGCTATAAGCGCCGCCGCTCGGTTCTCGTAGTCGGGGTCGGTCAGCGGCAGGCCGGCCAGCGGTCTCAGGAAGTAGGGCAGCTCCTCGTCCTCCGGAGACGGGTCCTTGAGATAGCCGTACTTTTTCAACTCCTCCACGTCGCCAATCGCCGCTATAGAGCGCGCCAGCTCCAGGAAAGAGAAAAGCGGCTTGCCGTCCACGAACTCCATGGCCATGTAGGGCAGTCCGCCGTGTTCACCGAAGGAATAGACCTTTACTATGCCGGGGTGGTCGCAACGGGCTATGGCCGCGGCCTCGCGAAGGAAGCGGCGCTTGCTGTTAGGCGTGGCCGCCTCCGGGAGCACCATCTTCAGCGCGGCGTCGCGCTGCAGTACCTGGTCGTGGGCGCGGTAGACCACGCCCATGCCGCCGCGGCCCAACTCGCCTGTTATCTTGTAGCCGCCTATTTCGTCCCCGTTCTTGAGCGTCCCCATTAGTTGATTTTACTATAATATTTAAAGACCAAAATATTCGAGGACGATATGAAAACATTACTCATCAAGAACGCGCTTGTGCTTGCCACCATGGACGACAACGGCCGCGAGATAAAAGGCGGCGACGTCTACATCGAAGGCCCCGAGATAAAGAAGGTGGGGAAAGGCCTGAAGGTCAAGGCCGACACCGTCATAGACGCCTCCGGCTGCGTGGTGATGCCCGGCATGGTGAACACCCACCACCACCTCTACCAGACGCTCACGCGCAATCTGCCCAAGGTGCAGGACGCCAAACTTTTCGATTGGCTGGTATACCTCTACGAGATCTGGAAGCATATAAACCCCGAGGCGGTTTATGCAAGTACCCAGGCAGGTCTGGGCGAGCTGCTGCTTACCGGCTGTACTACCAGCACCGACCACCTTTACCTTTTCCCGCGTAAGGGCAGCGAGAAATTCATAGATACCCAGATAGAGGCCGCCGCTGAACTGGGTATGCGTTTCCATCCGACGCGCGGTTCCATGTCGCGCGGCCGCAGCAAGGGCGGGTTGCCGCCGGACTGCGTGGTACAGACCGAGGACTGCATCATGAAGGATTGCGAGCGCCTGGTGCACAAGTACCACGACACCGGGAAATTCGCCATGACGCGGCTGGTGCTGGCGCCCTGCTCGCCGTTCTCCGTTACCACCGAACTTCTTAAACTTACCGCCGAGATGGCCAAAAAATGGGGCGTGCGCATGCATACCCACCTGGCCGAGACCGCCGACGAGGACGACTTCTGTAAAAAAACGCTGAAGATGCGCCCTCTTGAATACATGGAAAGCGTAGGCTGGGTCAGCGAAGGCAATGCCTGGTTCGCGCACTGCGTCTATCTCAACGAAGCGGAAGCCAGGCTGATGGGGAAAACCGGTACCGGCGTGGCGCATTGTCCTTCCTCTAACCTGCGCCTGGGCTCGGGCATAGCGCCCATACGGATGTTCCTCGAACATAAGGTGCCCGTGAGCATAGCGGTGGACGGCTCGGCGTCCAACGACGCTTCGGACATGCTGGGGGAGGTGCGCCAGGCCATGCTGGTGCAGCGCGTGAAGGCCGGCGTGAAAGCCATGCCCGCCCGCGACGCTTTGCGCCTGGCCACCCGCGGCGGCGCCGCGGTGCTCGGCCGCACCGATATCGGTTCCATAGAGCCCGGCAAGGCCGCCGACATCGCCGTCTTCGACGTGAGCGGCCTGGACTATATCGGTTCCAAGTCCGATCCGCTGGCCTCGCTCTTGTTCTGCGGGATCTCGCACCGCACCAAGTACACCGTGGTCAACGGCCGTGTGGTAGTGAAGAACGGCCGCCTGTCCCTCGTGGACGAGCGCAAAGTAGCAGCCCGCGCCGCCAAGTCCGCTGCCTCGCTCTACCGAAAAGCCGGGGTTTAAGGGGAACATATGGCCGCCAAAATAAAGAGGATAGCTATCAATACCGGCGGCGGCGACGCGCCGGGCCTCAACGCCGTCATCCGGGCGGTGGTCATCTCGGCGGCCAACAAGGGCTGGGAGGTGGTGGGCATCCGCGACGGCTATAACGGCCTGCTGCTGCCGGGCGACTATCCCGAAGGCGGGCTGATACCGCTTACCCGCACTACGGTGCGCGGCATCACCCATCTGGGCGGCACCATACTGGGCACCACCAACAAGGGCAACCCGGCCAAGTACCCCACGCAGGACAAGCAGGGCCGCTGGTACGAGGCTGACCGCACCGGCGAGCTGGTGAAACTTTTTAAAAAGAACAAGATCGACGCGCTGATAGCCCTGGGCGGCGACGGCTCGCTGGGCATAGCCAATTTGCTGGCGAAGAAGGGCCTGCGCGTGATCGGCGTGCCCAAGACCATAGACAACGATCTGAAAGGCACGGTGGCCACGTTCGGTTTCGACACGGCCGTCGCTTTCGCCACCGACTGCCTGGACCGCCTCCATTCCACCGCCGAGGCGCACCGCCGCGTGATGGTGGTGGAGGTGATGGGCCGCTATGCCGGCTGGATAGCGCTCAACGCCGGCATCTCCGGTACCGCCGACGCCATACTGATCCCCGAGATCCCTTACGACCTGCGCAAGGTCGCGGACTCCATCAAATATCTGGAGACCAAAAACAAGCATTTCGCCATAGTAGTGGTGGCCGAGGGCGCCAAGCCGCGGGGCGGCCAGGTCTGCGTGGTCAGCAAGGAGCTGGGCCGCCAGGAGAAACTGGGCGGCATAGGCGAACAGGTGGCCAAAGAACTGCAGGAGCTCACCTGCCGCGAGTGCCGCACGGTGGTGCTGGGCCACTTGCTGCGCGGCGGCAGCCCCACCACCTTCGACCGCCTGCTCTCGCTGCGCTTCGGCGCGGCGGCGGTACGCGCCCTGGAAGAAGGGCGCAGCGGCGTCATGGTGGCGCTGGACCCGCCCAAGGTGCGCTATGTGCCGCTGGCGCAGGCCACGCAGCGCCTGAAGACCGTGCCGCCCGACTGCGACAGCGTGCTGACCGCGCGCAGCCTGGGCATCAGCTTCGGAGACTAGGGGGGAGGAGGGGGACATGCTTTCAGCCATAATACTGGCCGCCGGGGATTCAGCCCGTATGGGGCGGCCCAAGGCCCTGCTGCAGTGGCGGGGCAAACCTTTCATAGAACATGTCTGTGACGCGCTGCGCCGCGCCGGCGTGGAAGACCGCGTGGTGGTGCTCGGGCGAGATTCGCACGAGATCCTCGCCGGGTGGACGCCCGCCGGGGAGAAAGTGACAGTGAACCCCAAGCCGGAGCACGGGCAGTTATCCTCGCTGCGCGCCGGTCTGCTGGACGCCTCGCAAACCGCCGAGGGTTATTTGGTCTGCCTGGCTGACCAGCCCACGGTAGACCCGGAAACCTATAAAAAGATCATAGACCGCTGGCTGGCGGACAAAGAATGCCTGGTCATCCCCCGTACTTTCAGGGCCGCGGATTCTAAACTCAAGCGCGGCCACCCCATCCTCATCCCGGCGTCGCACCGAGCGCTCTGCTTCGAAGGCCCGCTGGACAAAGGCCTGCACTGGGTGACCCACCACCCGGCGGTGAAGGTCTCCGACCTCGAGGTCAAAGACCCCGGCATCATACTGGACTTCGACACCCCCGAAGATTACGCGGCGCTCGTAAAGGGCGCCTGATGTTTCCCGTAGCCGTGCTGGCGGCCGTTTTCCTGCTCACCGCGGTGCGGCAGGCGCGCGGCTTCCGTTTCGAGATCTGGCAGGTGATGTGCGCCGGGGCGGCCGCCGTGCTGCTCTCCGGCGACATCAAACCCCCGGCGGCGCTGGCGGCGGTGGACTGGGACGTCATGTTGTTCCTGTTCGGCATGTTCGCCGCCGGGCAGACGCTCGAGCTGAGCGGCTGGCTGGCGCACGCCAAGTACGAACTCTTCAAGCGCGCGCGCACCGAGGAAGCCCTGCTGTTCGTCCTGGTCTTCGCCATGGGCCTGGCCTCGGCCCTGCTGATGAACGACACGCTGGCCATAGCCGGCACGCCGGTGGTGCTGCTGCTGGCGCGCAAGCACAATATTTCCCCCAAGGCGCTGCTGCTGGCGCTGGCCTTCTCCATCACCGTGGGCAGCGTGATGAGCCCCATCGGCAACCCGCAGAACTTACTGGTGGCCGTGAAAGGGGAAATAGCGGCGCCTTTCCTGACCTTCCTGAAATACCTGGCCCTGCCGACGCTGCTCAACCTGGGCGCGGTGTTCCTTGTAGTGCGCTTTTTCTTCCGTGAAGAGTTCCGGGCCGTAGCGCTGAAGCATTCCCAGGAGCCGGTGAAAGATAAAGAACTGGCCCGCTTGGCCAAGGTTACCGTGGGGGTGCTCGCGCTGGCGATAGCGGCCAAGATATCGCTGGTGTCGATGAACCCGGCGCTGGATTTCCGCCTAACCTGGATAGCGCTGGCCGCGGCCGCGCCCGGCCTGCTGCTGAGCCGCCGGCGCCTGGAATTGATCCGCGGCGTGGACTGGAGCACGCTGGCCTTCTTCGCCGGCATGTTCGTGCTGATGCGAGCCGTGTGGGACGCCGGCTTCTTCCAGGCGCTGATAGCCAGGTCGGGGGCGGACGTCGCCGGCCTGGGCCCTATCATGGCCGTCAGCGTGCTGCTGAGCCAGTTGATCTCCAATGTGCCGCTGGTGGCGCTGTACCTGCCGGTGCTTCAGCACGCGGGCGCGGGTACGCCCGAACTGATGGCGCTGGCCGCGGCCTCCACCTTCGCCGGCAATCTCTTCATTCTCGGCGCGGCCAGCAACGTGATCATAATCCAGAACGCAGAGCGCAAGGCGGGGCAGACCATCACCTTCCTGGAATTTGCCCGCGCGGGAGTCCCGCTCACGGCGATAAATGCCATAATATATTGGGTTTTCCTGAAGTTCATGTAGGAGAAAAAATGACTACCGCAGCCGCTAAAGCCGCCCGCCAGAAACAAATGCAGGAGTTCTTCCGTATCCTTTCAGTGCCGATCGTCCTGGCGCTCGTGAGCAGCACTTTCTTCTCCGTGTCGCTGACCGCTTTTACCGGCCAGGCCGCGTCCAGCTCCGGCCTGGGGCGAGTGATCACGGGCCCGTACAGCCTCGGGGGGATTTTTGGTTTTACCGCGGGTATCATGTGGCTGCTGGTTTCCCTCTGGGGCCGGCCCGCTTTCCTCTACGTGAAAAATCCCGATGAGAAGCTCCGCGCTAAGGTAAGGGTGCGGCTGGGCAATATTTACCGGGACGCTTTCCTGATGATCTTCATCGTGCAGGTGCTGTTCCTTGCCGTGTGCGCGCTGCAGCCCGGCGCTATCTCCGCGGCGGAGTACGCCGCCTCGGCCGTAGCCTTCCTGGCGCAGGCGGCGCTGCTGGTGGTTTATATCGATACGCACCTGTCGAAACAAAAGAACCTGATGGCGGCTCTTTATTCTCCGGAGGAATTATCCAGGCTCAGGCCGGGCTTCTCCATACCGGTCTACATAAAGATATCCACGATGGTGGCAGGCTTCGCCATACTGCCGTTCATCCTGGTTTCACTTTTGGGCTTTAACAGGGTGCCCTGGGAAGTCTTTTTCGGCGACCTTAAGTTCCTTTTGTTCGTTTCGGCCGTGGTGCTGCTCAATGGTCTGGGCAGCGTGTATAACGGCATACAGAAGCCGCTGGACGGCCTGATAGACAGGATGCGCCGCGTGGCCGGCGGGGATTATTCCAAGACGAGGATCTATTTTTCAGACGAGGTAGCTTACCTGAAGGCCGGCTTCAACGACATGGTGGACGGGCTGAAGGAGCGCGAAGAACTGCAGGATACCTTCGGCAAATACCTCTCCATCGAGATCGCCCGCGAGCTGATACACAACAAGAAGGTTAACCTGGGCGGCGAGGACATGGAAGCCGCCGTGATGTTCTGCGACATCCGCAACTTCACGCCGCTGTCCGAGACCATGAGCGCCGGCTCGCTGGTGGAGTTCCTTAACAAGTATTTCCACTACATCACCCCGCCGATCACGGCGCACAACGGCGTGATCAATAAATTCCTCGGAGATGCCGTGATGGCTATCTACACCCCTATGCTGGGCTCGGCCGATTACGCCGCCGACGCCGTGCGCGCGGCCGTCGGCATGCGCGCCGCGCTGGCGGAGTTCAACGCCTCCGGCCAGGCGCCCGGCCGGGTGGAGTTCGGCGTGGGCATACACTGCGGCAAGCTGGTGGCCGGAAATATCGGCACCAAAGCCCGCCTGGAATACACTTTTATCGGCGACACGGTGAACATCGCCTCGCGGCTGGAGTCCAAGACCAAAGAACTGAACACGGACATCGTGGTCAGCGCCGCGGCCATGGAGCGGGCGCAGAGTACGCTGGGCGGCGGCATAAAGTTCGAGCCGCTGGGCCGCGCCGCGCTGAAGGGGAAATCCGAAGCGCTGGAGATCTACAGGGTAGGCTGAAATAGTAAAATTATAAGACCATGAAAGAATCCAAGAACCTGATCAAAATGCTGGCCGAAGCCATAGACGAGGGCCGCGGGGCGGCTTTCGTTACCGTCATTTCCGTAGACGGCTCCACGCCCAGGGAGGCCGGCACCAAGATGCTGGTCTATGCCGACGGCTCCATAGAGGGCACGGTGGGCGGCGGCTCCATAGAGGCGCTGACCATAAAACAGGCCGTGGCCTGCATAAAGTCCGGCCAGGGCGGCAAGTTCGTCTTCGACCTAAAGCCGCAGGGCAATACCGGCATGATCTGCATGGGCAGGATGGAAGTCTATGTCGACGTCTACAAGAACCCTTTCAAGGTGCTCATCCTGGGCGGCGGTCACGTGGGCGTGAAGATAGCCGAGGCCTGCCGGCTGGCCGGCTACCCTTACGCCGTGGCCGACGACCGCAAGGAATTCGCCAACGCCGAGCGCTTTCCCGGCGCGATGGATATTATCAACGAGTTCCCTCACAAGGCCGTGACGGCCGCGGGAGTGGACGCCGAGACCTACGTCGTCATAGTCACGCGCGGCCACTCGCTGGATAAAGAATGCCTGGAGGCCGTCATGCGTACGCCGGCCGCCTACATAGGCATGATAGGCAGCAAGGACAAGGTGGGGGAGATCTTCCGCCTGCTGGGCAAGAAAAAACTTTACCCGCTCAAGGACCCCCGCGTGCATTCCCCGGTGGGCCTCAACCTGGGCGGCAAGGCCCCCGGCGAGATAGCGGTCTCCGTGCTGGCCGAGATCATGGCGGTGCACTACAAGCGCGACGCCGCCCATATGCGCGACCTTAAGAAAAAATAGCCCGCTTTGCGGCCGGCGCGAGTGTAACCAGGTGCTACTACCGCTGATAAAGCCGAATATGATATAAATACAGAATCGCAACCGCCGGACCTTCCTGGTCCGGAATGGGGGCGCTCTTTTTGGGCGATTTTTGAGGAACGAAACAAGGGTAAGGGGAAACAGGGCATGAAAACCATCACGAAAATATTGTTCGGCGCGCTTATGCTGGCCTTCGCGGCCGGCGCCAGCGCCGAAGATAAGTACGACCAGCTCGCCAAGGAGCTGACCGAGGCCGGCGCCACGGTACAGGGCAAGAAGATCGCCATCATACCGTTCTCGTACGCCGACGGCCGCGCCGGGGTTTCCAAGGACGGCTCGGTGATCTCCGAGCGCCTGACTATAAAGATGATCAACGCCCGCAAATTCGAGATCATCGAGCGCTCAGTGCTCGACAAGGTGATGGCCGAGCTGAAACTGCAGGCCTCCGGCACCATAGACGCTTCCTCCGCCCAGCAGCTGGGCAAGGTGCTCGGCGTGGAAGCCATCATCACCGGCACCCTGGTGGAGATGCAGGCCGGCGAGATAGAGGTCAACGCCCGCCTGATCAAGACCGAGACCGCGCAGGCCATAGGCGCCTCCCAGGTCTCCGTCAGGAAGGACTGGATAGGCGACGCCTCCTCCGCCCCGCAGCAGACCTACCAGCAGCCCGCGCAGCCCCAGCCCGTGTACCAGCAGACCACGTACCAGCCCCAGCCGGCGCCGGTGGTCAAGGCCCGCGCCCCCAAAGGCGAGTTCGAATACGGCTTCTTCGACATCATCATGGGCGGCGGCAGCCGCAACATCGATATCGCCTACGAGAACTCCGGCAACGGCATCTATTTCAACCAAATCGGATTCACCGCCTCCGGCATCTCCAACGGCCCCTACAGCGAGATCAAGATAGAGGATCTGGAAGGCATCGGCATGGGCCCGGTCGGTATACGCGTGGGCGGCTTCGGCAAGGGCGCCATCGGCGGCGATTTCGAGTTCTCGGTCAGCCGTCACGACGTGGAGCCCCAGAACGCGGCCGGCACCCGGAACGGCCTGCCCACCAACTTCAGTCTCCCTTCCGGCGGCAATTACCTGACAATGACCTCTTTCGGCTTCAGCGGCGACCTGCTGATCCGCGTGCCCACCAGGAAGGTGGACCCGTATATCGGCATGGGCCTGGGCCTCTCGCTCAACCGCGTGCAGATGCCCTATGTGTACGGCTACACCAATTCCTCCGTCTTTAGCCGGCCCGTGGACGATTTCGGCATAGGCCTGATGCTGCGCGTGCCGGTGGGCATGCGTATAAAGTTCGACGAGAAGTTCCACCTGATGGCCGAGCTGCGCTACGAGCTGAACACCGTGTTCTTCGACCGCGGCATCTCCGCGGAGAGCGACACGATCACTTCCTCGGGCATGCGCTTCGTGATGGGTATCGGTTTCGGTCTGTAAAATGCGCCGGCGCCGCCGGCTAAACATCGAGAAGCCGGGGCCCAGCTCCGGCTTCTCGCTTTTAGGGCCGCCCCCGGGCTTTATAGCCCTTACAGAATCTGCTATATTCTCTTATTATAAACAGGGCGAAAAACGCCTTTTCTAAGGACCTTATATGAAACTAACCGAATTCATCCGTCCCGCCAGCCTGGCCGAAGCCCGCAAGGCCCTGCGCGCCCTCGGCCCCAAGGGCATGCCCCTGGCCGGCGGCACCGCGCTGCATTTCCTGACCGGCAAAACCCAGGTCACCGCCGTGGACATCACGCGCCTGGGCCTCTCCTATATCAAGCAGAAGGGCGACTACTTCGTAATAGGCGCCGCCACGCCGCTGGCAGAAATACAGCGCTACCGCGGCGCCCGCTGGGCCCTGCACGAGATCTGCCGCCGCATCTCCACCCACCAGATCCGCAACGTTTCCACCATCGGCGGCAATATCGCCCGCGTCTTCCCCTGGGCCGACCTGCCCGTGGTGCTGCTGGCCATGGACGCCCGCCTGGTGATCTATTCCGGCAAGGAGAAAGAGATGACGGCCGACGAGTATTTCTCGTCCCAGCCCGCGCGGCTGTTCCGCGGCGGCGACCTGCTTACCGCGGTCAAGATCCCGGTGCTCAAGGCCCATCACGGCTTCGGCTCCGTCAAGGCCACCCGCAACGCTACCGCCTTCTCGCTGGTGACCATAGCCGCCCTGCTGGAACTTAAGGGCGGGGTCATCAAGTCGGCCCGCGTGGCCGCCGGCAGCGGTATCCCCTTCCCCCAGCGGCTCAAGCCGGTGGAAGCCGCCCTCGTGGGCAAAGAAGCCAATACCGAGGCCTTCAGGGCGGCAGCCGCCGCCGGAGGCGCCGCCGCCAAGTGGGTGGGCGGCGAGGGCATGAGCGCCGACTATATCAGGGAGCTCGCTGAAGTATCTATCCTGGACGCCCTGGAAAGGGCCGCAGAATTCGCTCGCGGGAGGGCCGCATAATGACCAAGACCACGCATACCGTAAATTTCACGCTCAACGGGGAAAAGAAGTCCTTCGCCACCAGGCCCGACGAGAAACTGCTCACCCTGCTGCGCCGCGAGGGCTACCGCGGCACCAAGTACGGCTGCGGCCAGGGCACCTGCGGCGCCTGCACCGTGCTGCTCGACGGCAAGGCCACCTACGCCTGCCTCTTTTACGCCATGCAGGCCGAGGGCCGCGAGGTGCGCACCATAGAGAGCGAGGGCACTTTCGACAACCCGTCGGAATTCCAGAAGCAGCTGGTGGCGGCCGGCGCCGTGCAGTGCGGCTACTGCATTCCCGGCATGGTGATGAGCGCCACGGCCCTGATGGAGACCGAGACGGTGCTCGAGGACGAGATCGTGAAGGAATACATGGACGGCAACCTCTGCCGCTGCACCGGCTACGAGAAGATCTGGGTGGCCCTGCGCAAGACGCTGGACAAGCAGGCCGCCGCCTCCGCGAAGCGCGCCGGCAGGAAATCCTCCCCGAAGGGGTCCAAGAAATGAACCGCCACGAAAAAGCCAAGAACTTCAAGCAGGTAAACCATTCCGTCACCAAGATAGACGCGCTGCAGCTGGCCCTCGGCAAGGACTCCTACGTCGCCGACTTCATGCCCAACAACGCGCTCGTCATCAAGATGCTGTGGAGCCCGCATGCTCACGCCCGCATCAAGAAGCTGGACGTCAGCAAGGCCGAGAAAATGCCCGGAGTGAAAGCCGTGCTGTGGTACGGCAACGTGCCGCGCATCGCCCACTGCACCGCCGGCCAGGGTTTTCCCGAGCCGTCGCCTTACGACACCTTCATGTTCGACAAGAAAGTCCGCTTCGTGGGCGACCGCGTGGCCGCCGTGGCGGCCGAGACCGAGGAGCAGGCCCTGGCCGCTCTCGAGGTCATCAAGGTGGAGTACGAACTCCTCAAGCCCGTCTTCTCCCTCGACGAGGCCATGGCCCCCGGCGCCCCCGTCATTCACGACGAGGCCGAGGCCCATGTGCCGATCCCTATCCCCTACGAGCCCAAGAAGAACCTGGTGGCCCACGTGGCCTGCGAGGCCGGCAACTTCGAGGAGGGCCTGAAACAGGCTGACTTCAAGTTCGACCAGACCTACGAAACCCCTTACGCCCAGCATTGCCCCATCGAGCCCTATACCTCGCTGGCGCAGATAGCCCCTTCGGGCCGTATCCATATCACCACCTCCACGCAGGTGCCGTTCCACTGCCGCCGCATCGTGGCTAAAACGCTCGACGTGCCCGTGCAGAAGATCCGCGTGGTCAAGCCCCGCATCGGCGGCGGCTTCGGCTGCAAGCAGGAGATCCTGCTCGAGGACGTGACGGCCATGTTCGCCCTGCGCACCGGCCGTGCCTGCCTGTGGCAGTTCACCCGCGAAGAGACCTTCCGCACCGGCCGCACCCGCCACCCGTTCCGCATCCGCCTGCAGGCGGGCGTGAAAAAGGACGGCACCATCACCGCCATCAACATGGAGGCCATCAATAACACCGGCGCCTACGGCGGCCACGGCCTCACCGTGGTCTCCTGCGCGGGCTCCAAGGTGCTGCCGCTCTACCACTGCGAGAACATCAAGTTCGACGGCAAGTCCTACTACACCAACCTGCCCGTAGCCGGCGCCTACCGCGGCTTCGGGGCCACGCAGGCCTTCTTCGCCATGGAGTCCCTGATGGACCAGATGGCCGAGGCCATAGGCATGGACCCCATGAAATTCCGCCAGATCAACCATATCCGCGAGGGCGAAGGCTCGCCTATCTTCGCGGCGCTGGGCGAGGGCCGCGAGGGCACGCCGATGACGGTGGGTTCCAACGCGCTGGCGGAGTGCATCGTGCAGGGCGCGGAGGCCATCAAATGGCAGGACCGCAAGGACTGGCGCGGCAAGACCGGCCGTTACCGCCGCGGCATCGGCATGGCCTGCCTGATGCAGGGCTCTTCGATCCCGGACATAGACATGGGCGCGGCCTCCATCAAGATCAACGACGACGGGTCCTTCAACCTGCTCGTCGGCGCCACCGACCTGGGCACCGGCTCGGACACGGTGCTCGCGCAGATCGCGGCCGAGGAGCTGGAGACCACCACCGACAAGATGATCGTCTACTCCTCGGACACCGACCTGACGCCTTTCGACGTTGGCGCCTACGCTTCGTCCACCACCTACCTCTCGGGCGAGGCCGCCCGCAAGGCCGCGGCCGACGCCAAGCGGCAGATCCTGAACACGGGCGCGGAGATGCTGGGCCTGCCCGTGGCGGAAGTATTCTGCGAGAACTCGGCCGTCGTCAGCAAAAAGGACGAGGGCAAGAAGGTGACCTACGGCGACATCGCCAAGTACTCGCTCTACCAGAAGAACCAGTACCAGATCATCGGCACCGCCTCGCACATCACCAAGAAGTCCCCGCCGCCTTTCGCGGCGCACTTCGCGGAGATCGAGGTGGACACCTGGACCGGCTTCATCAAGGTGCTCAACTACGTCTCCACCATAGACTGCGGCACGGCGGTCAACCCGACGCTGGCCGAAGGCCAGACCGAGGGCGGCACTCTGAACGGCATCAGCTACGCGCTGACCGAGGAGTACCTGTTCGACAAGCAGGGCAAAATGCAGAACGCGTCGTTCGCGGACTACCACATCTACTCGATGCGCGACCGGCCGCCGCTCAAGATCATCCTGGTGCCGTCCTACGAGGACACCGGGCCTTTCGGCGCCAAGAGCGTGTCGGAGGTCTCCATCAACGGGGCCGCCCCCGTGTTCGCCAACGCCCTGTACAACGCCACCGGCGCCCGCCTGCGCGAGTTCCCGCTCACGCCGGAGAAGGTGCTGAAGGCGATCAAGGCGGTGGAGGGGAAGAAGTAAGCCCCGGCCGCGCAAAGAACCGCCGCCGCATTTTCTAATGCGGCGGCGGTTTTATTTTTACCGGGAACCGGGTATTTAAAGGTCTTTATCGTCGAGGTACTTGGCGAGCTCTTTGTTCTTGAGGGCCTTGGCGAACTTGGACGGGGTGTATTCGCCGTCCTTGAAGCAGGTGGTAGTGACCACCTTCCAGGCGCCCATCTCCTTTTCCGAGACCATTTTCATCTGGTCGATGATCAGCTTTGCCTTGCCCCAGTTGAAAGCTGACTGCTCCGCAAGCAGCTTGACCATCTCTACATTGCCGTTCTCGATGGCGTAGTAGATGGCGGTCTTGTTCTTCACCTTGGTCAGGCAGCCGGTCTTGATATTAAAGGACCGCCCGGCCACGCCGTTGGAGGGCAGGGCCCCGTTGGCCAGCAGGAACCTCACCATGGGCAGGTCGTCGCGCATGGCCGCCACGGTCAGCGGCGTGAAGCCGTCTATGTACTGGCCGGCGTTCTTGTCGAACTCGCGCGATTCGGTATTGACGCTGGCGCCGGCCTTGAGCATGGCGCCCACCAGGGCGGTGTCGCCCTTCTTGACCGCCAGGGTTATGGCGGCGCCGAATTTCTCGTGCACTTCCCTCACATCCGCGCCGGCTTCTATCAGGGCCAGCAGGGACTCGGTATGCGCCGAAGAGATGCCGTCGTAGCCGAGGGCCGCCATGAATACGGTGGAGCCCTCGCTGTTCTTGGCTTTGGGGTCCTGGCCCGCCGCGATGAGCGCTTTGATCCCGGCCGCGGGGCTGTCCACCCGGGAGCCGTCGAAGTTCTTGAACCAGTCCGGCAGCGCGGCGCCGGAGTCTATCAGCGGCTGCTGGTAGGCCGGGGCCTTGAAGTTCTGCACTATAGTGGAGACGGGTTTAGCTCCCAGCACGTAGAGGTGCAGGAAAGAGTGGCCGAACTGGTCCTTGGCGGAGATGTCCGCCCCGGCCTTTACCAGCTTCTCCAGGGCGCCCTTGCAGTTGTTCATGGAGGCGAAGGTGATGGCCAGGGTGGACTGGGTGCCGACGGCGTTCTTCAACTGATCTTCGAAGGCCTTAATGAGGAACTTGTTGGCCTTGGCGTCCTTGGCCTTCAGGTCCTCTATCATCTTCTTGAGATTGGCGCTATTGTCGTACTTGTAGACCATGGGCTTGTTGGGGTCCGCCCCGGCGGCCAGCAGCAGGTCTATGACCTCGGTGGAATAGTAGTAGACCGCCTGTGTGAGGGCGGGGATATCCCCGGAGTTGGGCTTGGCGCCCTTTTCGAGCAGGAGCTTGGTGATCTCCGGGCTGAAAACGGCCGCGTTCAGCGGGGTAGCTTTCTTATCGCTCTCAAAGTTCACGTCGGCGCCGGCTTCTATGGCCGCGGTGACGCCCGCGAGGTCCATCTTGCCGGCCGCGGCTATCAGGTCGGCGTTCACATCCGCGAAAGCCCCGGCAGCTGAAAAGCTCAGCGCCAGGAACAAGGCTGAAGATACTTGTCGTTTCATTATTCCCCCCTATGGATTAACTATTAACATTTAATCATCCCTGGACTGCCCTGTCAAATATTGCGTTCCCTGAAGTGTTAGTCGCCGGAGAAGGCGCCGAAGGAGATCAAGGCCGCTGAAGAATGCGGGACTTGCCGTTGCAAAAAGAAGCCGCCGCGTCAGTGGGCGCGGCGGCGTCATTATGCGCTAAGCTGTCAGATTTCAGTTCGCGGAAGGAGCAGGTAAACGGCGATAACCGTTAGTGCGTAGCCTATGAACCTGTGAACGTACGGGCTGTTGCGGGCCTTTTGAGGGCCGAACCGCACGGAGAGGTCCACGGCGCCGGCGGCGGCCGAAACGAACCAGGCGCCCAGCACGTGGCAATGCCACATGGTTTGCCAGCCGTAGATTACCAGGAAGCCCCAGGCCGTCACGGCCGAAAGCGTCATGAACACGTCCGCGGCGTGCATCTCCTTTTCCCAGCTGCAGATCCACAGCGAAATGACCGTGAAGACCGCTATCGGCGCCGTGAACACCCACTGAAGCACGCTCTGCCGGATCCAGGATTCCGGAGCGTAAAGGATCAGGATATAGTCGGTCAGGATTCCGAAACCCAGGGCCGCCATATGAGCCAGCACAAAGGCCCTGACTATTTTGGCGTTCCGGGTAATGAGGTAGGTAAGAGCGGCGGTCAGCCCTATCCAGAGCGCGACCCGGGCATACAGCCAGATAGTGTATCGCAGCGTTTCCGACATATACAAATTTAAACCAAATATCTTTGCGCTGTCAATTGCGCGGGCGCCGCCTGCCGTACGCCAGCCGGGAAACTTTATGTTATCATAGCGGGAGGGGGCGGCTTTTAGTCCAAAAGCGGAGTCCGGGCCCGCCGCCCCCGCTGTAAAAATATACAGCTACACAGGAGAGCGTAAGTGGCAAAAGAACGTTTTGTTATCGTGGAGGACCTGATGCAGCGGGGTTACCGCTACGCGCTCGCCGCGAGGCCGGGCCGGGATTTCGACCCGCGTTTCAAGCCGGAGCTTACGCCCGCGCAGATGTTGAAATTGGGCGTTTTCGGCGGCCGGTACA
Organism: Elusimicrobiales bacterium; assembly: GCA_050174915.1. Lineage (GTDB taxonomy): Bacteria > Elusimicrobiota > Elusimicrobia > Elusimicrobiales > UBA9959 > UBA9959. The sequence continues at coordinate 87,767 of JBFXJL010000009.1, forward strand.
TGACGGATTGCAGGGGGGAGTTCCCGGTCTCCTGGTTCAGGGGCGCCAAACTTTCGCCGGGGAAGAGCGACCCCGCGCTGAATTATTTCAAGGTGGCTGCCAGCCAGCCGCTTAAGGAATGGCGCCGCAAGGGCTGGATAAATCCCGAGGACCCCCGCGGCTGGTTCCAGTGGTATTGCCGCTACTACCTGGGCCGGCGCCTGCCGGCCGAGGATGACCGGCAGATAAAAAGGTGGCTGGCCATCCGCCGCCATCTCGCCCAATTGGCGAAAGGCTGCAGGCCCGGGCAGGAAAACTGCCGGCTGCGCCAGAAGCAGGCCCTGCTGCACTGGGCCTACGACACCCGCATATTGAGTTAAGTGACGTTTCGTGTTGGTTTTTAAGGGGCTTTCCCGACGGGAAAGCCCCTTTGCTTATACTTCTGCTAGTATAACCCAATGAAAAAGACTATGCCCGGCCTGCGGCAGACACATGCAGAAATGGGGCCGAACCGAAGCTGGGAAA
>JBFXJL010000010.1:0-62772 GCA_050174915.1 Elusimicrobiales bacterium
CGGAGTCCGTTACGGAGTCCGTCACGATGTCCGTAACGGTGGATTTTCGGCGCCGTGCCTCGGAGGCGGCGGCGGTCGCGGCGGCGGTCCGGGCCTTGCTGTCCCGGCGCTTCTCCCACGCCTCCTTGGCCTTCTCGGCGATCACCGGATGGTAGAGCCGGCCGTCGCTGCACTCGATGAACCCGGCCAGCGCCAGGTCGGCGATTTCCTCGAACTCGGCCGGGGTCCGGTGGGCCTTGCGGGCCAGCACGACCCGGTTGGCGGGCAGGCTGCCGGCTGGGACCTCGTGCCAGGCGGCACACCACAGGGAAATCAGCGCGTGCCCGAGGAAGGGCTGGTGCGCGGCCTGGATCCAGGTCTCGGAATCAAGCAGCCGCCCGACCTCGAGCGGCATGAAGTGGAAGTCCCGCAGGTTGACGTGCGCGGGCACGAGCGGTTCGGGCTTGGACATCGGGGAACCCCTGATTACGGCGTGATGATGCGCGGCGCATCCTGTTCTTCGATGGCTTTCTGGACGAGGACCTCGAGCGCGGGCCAGAAGAAGCACATTTCCTGCTTCTCGCCGTGGCCGTTCATCACAGTCTGCAGCGCGTCGCCATCCACGAGCGACTGGACCGCGGCGAACAGTTCGGGCTCCGACATCTTGGCGGTCAGCGGCAGGTGCGCGAACAGTTCCGGGCTGGCCGGCATCATGGCCCCCTGCAACCGAAAGGCGATGATGGTGGCCAGCACGCGCTGTTCGTTCTGAGGCAGTTCCGGGAACAGTACGCTCATAGCTTCGGCGATGGCCGGGCCCGCCTTCAGGGTCGCCATCATGTTCCTGGCGGCCACGTCCACGCGCATCCGGGACCCGAGCTCGATGACGTTCAGCTGGGAAAGGTCAGTGGCGCTCATTTCCTACCCCCGATCAGGTGGCCCTTGGCGTTGAGCATGGCCTCGGTGGGCTTGAAGCCCAGCGCGGTCTCGGTGGCCGGCGTGACCAGGCCGAGCAGCGGCCGGATCTGGTCAAGCGGGACGGACCCGCGCCGCAGCCAGTTCGTCACCACGGCGCGGTCGCTGAGTTTCAGCTTTTCCGCCAGTTTCGTGATGCTCCCGGCCTCGTCTGCCAGGGCCCGGACGACCCTTGCGGCATCCTTCCGGTTCTTCTTGGTCCATGCCATTGCTGCCTCCTGTTGGGGTCTCGGTCGGTGAGACTTGTTGCGGGTAAGGCGGCCGCATATTACCCCGAAACGGGGTGTTTGCAAACGCCGCGGCACGGGGCTATATTCGCACGGCCGGGAACGTGCCGGCCCAACCAAGAGGATTAGCCATGCGCCAGTGCGCCAAACTGATTTCCGAGATCCGCGGCGGCCTGCCGGCCACGCAGATTGACCAGCAGATCGAGCAGGCGGTCGCCGCCGCCGCCGCCAGCGGCAAGAAGGCGACCATCACCATCACCATGTCCATCGAGCCGCACGGCAAGGACAACCGTGAGATGCACATCAGCCTCAAGTCCGCGCTCAAGGCTCCGAACGCGCCGGACCTCGAGGAACCGAGCATCTACTACCGCGGCCAGCGTTCCAACGAACTGCTGCGCAACGACCCGCTCGAACAGCCCAATATGTTCGACCGCAGCGGCCGGGCCGACGGCGGCGCCCCCGCCGACGATCGCACCGGCACCAACGGCTGAACGGCATTACGGCCGGGGGTTGGGTAGTCCCCGGTAGGCGACACGCAAAGCAGCCCACGCAAGCCCGGCCGGCGTAATGCACCGGCCGGCACCATCCACCCCAACAAGGAAAACCCATGGAAAAGCACGAAGAAACGCTCGATCCCGGCGCCGAGGCCCCGACCCCGCCGGCCGAAGTCGCCAGCATCAACCGCCTGAGCGCCGCGCTGGGCGAAGCGTTCACCCTCGGCCAGCGGTTCCCGTCGCCGGTCTCCCTCGCCGGCCGCGCGGTCGCGCTGCACAAGGATATGCGCGTCGACCAGCTGGACGACGACCACTTCGACCGCCCGGCGCACCTGGAAAAGACCTCGACGCTGGTGCGCACGTCGGACGTGGTGGCCTACGTCAACCGCTACAAGACCGAGAACAGCCTCATCGAACTGTCGGCCGAGCCCAAGGCGGGCCAGATCGTCGCTGCGGTGACGCTGGATTACCACGAGCCCGGCCCGGGCGGCCAGCGCCACGGCAAGCACGTCGTCAAGCTGCAGGCGCGCACGACCTGGCAGTACGACCTGCTGAAGTCCCTGTCCAACGGCCAGCTTCCGCAGGACGTTTTCGCGCTCTCGGTCCGCGACCTGGCGCCCTACGTCCGCTCGATGGACGCGGCCGACCTGCTGGAACTGGTGCGCTCCCTGGCCCTGACCAGCAAGGGTGAGCACAAGACCCAGGAGGACGAGTTCAGCGGCAGCGTGGATTTCATCTACAACGTCCAGGTCAAGGCCAGCGCCGGCACCACCGAGCGGCGCGTGCAGGTCCCGCAGCGCATCGTGTGGGAGATCCCGGTGTTCCTCGGCGGCAAGCCGCAGACCATCGAGACCGATTTCACCTACTCGGTGCCGGCCTCGGCGGCCGACAAGATCAAGATGGGCCTGCGCCTGAACCGCGAGAAGGAAATGCTGCTGGAGCTGTCCGACGGCATCCGCAACGAACTGGTCACGGATACCGGCCTGCTGGCCGTGACGGTCGCCGCGCTGGCCTGATCCACTTCACCGCCTGCTGGGCGGCTTCGGCCGCCCAGCATTTCAGGAGCCCACATGCTGCACCTTCCCGGCCAAACCTTGCCCGATTGGGCCGCCCATTGCGCGGAAATCCGCAGCGGCGGCGCGGGCATCATCGAGGGCCTTCCCATCGGGGATTACCACGGCACGCGCGCGCTGCTGGGCAATACCTCCCTCGGCATCGCGCAGTTCAAGTCCGGCCGCCACTTCAAGCATTGGCTCGACAACGGCTACGCCGAGAATGAAACCGAGGCGAAGCTGCTGGGGAACGCGCTGCATTGCGCCGTTCTTGAGCCCGACGAGTTCAGCCGCCGCTATGCGGTCACGCCCTACTTCGGCCCGCTGCAGCTTCCCAAGAATCGAACCCGCCGCGACGCCTGGGTGCAGGAGCAGCGCGGAAAAATCATCCTGCCGAACCGTACCCGTGACGACATCGACACCTTGGCGATGCTGACCGGCCAGCGCGACGCCCTGCTGACGCACCCGCACCTGGGCCGCCTGTTCAAGCGCGGAACGCCGGAACTGACCGCCCTCATGGTGGACCCGGCCACCGGGATCGCCATCAAGGTCCGCGGTGATTGGGTGGACGAGGACGCCGGCGTGTTCGTTGACGTGAAGCGCGCCATCGACGCCAGCGAGGAAGGGATGCGGCGCGCGGCGAAGGAACACCATTACATCGTGCAGGACCCGCTCTACTGCCGGGTCTTTGAAGCCAACGACGTGCACATTGAGCATTTCGTGTTCGCCGCGGTCGAGCCGGTGCCGCCCTACGCGGTCGGGTTTTACCAGGTGAGCGACGCCGGCCGGCTGGCTGGTGAGCACTACTACCAAACGGCCCTGATGCGCGTCGCGCGCTGGGTCGAACAGGGCTACTTCCCGCACTACAACGAGGACAAGCCCATCGAACTCGGGGTCACTAACTGGACCCTGGAACACGCGGAAACCAACCACAACGCCGAATCGGCGAACTACGGGTAAACGACCATGACTGAGACCGCCAATCCCACCGAACCGAAACAGGAACTCATCCCCGCCAATGCGAAGCCGCGCGACCTCGCGCTGGCCGGCGATGGCCGCGGGTCCGCCTTCCTTGACCTGCGCAATTTCGAGGTCGCGCAGCGCATGGCCGTCGCGCTCTCGCGCAGCACGATGGTCCCCGACGCCTACTCCATGCACAAGACCGACCCGCAGACCGCGGCCGGCAACTGCGTGATCGCGCTGGACCTGGCCTTCCGGCTCGACGTTTCGCCGCTCATCATCATGCAGCAGGTCGACGTGGTGAAGGGCCGCCCGGGGCTGCGCGGTGCGTTCTGCGCGTCACTCATCAACACGCGCGGCGGGTTTGATGGCCCGCTCGAATACGAGTGGAAGGGCGCCAAGGGCACGCCCGAATGGGGCTGCCGCGCGGTGGCCTCCCGCAAGGGCCGCCCGGTGAACGGCGCTTGGATCGACATGCAGATGGTCGTGTCCGAGGGTTGGATCAACAACGCCAAGTGGAAGAACATGCCGGAGCAGATGTTCCCCTACCGCGCCGCGGCGTTCTTCGGCCGCCAGCATTGCCCCGAGGTCCTGATGGGTGCGGGCGCGATGAACACCACGGACGAGCTCGAGGACCTGGGCGATGCCCCGCGCGAAGTGAAGGCGCACGCGCCGGTGGGCACGCTCCTGGACAAGCTGGACGCCGCGGACGCGGCCGAGGGCAAGCAGGAAGGCGACGCCCCGCCCGCCGGCGATTCCGGCCAGAACCCGCCGGCGCGCCGCGCCCGCCGCCAGCGGCATGGCGCCGCCGCGCCGGGTGCCAACGAGAACCCCGCCGCCGAAGGCGACGCTCCCGCCGCTGCCCCGGCCGCCGCGGAATCCCCCCAGCAGGCTGGCGACGACGACGCCGGCTTCAACGTGGAGTGACGGACATGCGCCTCAAGAACATCACCATCGAGAACTTCCTGAGTCACCGCCGGTTCGAGCAGGCCATCAAGCCCGACGCCAAGGCCCTTCTGGTGTGCGGCCCGAACGGCGCTGGCAAGAGCGCCGTGCTCGAAGCCATCCGGTTCGCCCTGGCCGAGGTCAAGCCGCGCGGCACGCGCACCAAGGCCGAACTGGCCGAGGTCCTGACCCATGGTGAGCGCAACGGCGCCATCGTCCTGGACGTGGACCAGAACGGCGTGTCGGCGGTCTACAACCTGTCCCTCAAGACCGGCAATTTCGGTGGCAGCACGCCGCCGCGCATGTCGCCGGCCGAGCTCTCGGCCATCACGCCGTCGCTGTTCCTGCAGGCGGACGTGGCCGAGCGGCGCAAGATGCTGTTCGCCCTGTCCGGGATCCAGCTGGGCGTCGAGCGCGTGACCGCCGACCTCAAGGCCCGCGGCCACTCCGACGTGCGCATCGAAGCGATCGCGTCGGAGTTCCGGGGCGGCTTCGGCCCGGCAACCAAGGCGGCCGAGACCCGGGCCAGCGAGGCGCGCGGCGCCTGGAAGGCGGTGGCTGGCGAGAACTACGGCGACCAGAAGGGCGAGAACTGGCGCGCGCCGGTGCCGGAGGCCCCGCCGGTGCCCTGGGCCCAGCTGGAACAGGAGGCCCTGGACATCGAGGACGCGCTCGAGGACGCCAAGGAGGCCAAGGACCGGCTCGAATCGGACCAGCGCCAGCACGACGCCGCCGCGGAAACCCGCAAGCTGGCCGGCCAGGCCGAGACCTTCCGGGAGCAGGTGGTGGCTGGTGAGCAGCGCGTGGCGGCGCTGGAAGCCCGCTACGAGGCCCTTTCGGCCCAGGCGGCCAGCGCCGGCGGCTGGACCGCGCCGTGCCCCTGCTGCGGAACCGTGCTCGAATCGTCGCGCGCCGGCGACCTGCACGAGTACCTGCCGGCCGATGTCCCGGCGCCGCAGGCGGCGCGCGAGGCCAGCGACACGAAGGCGCTGATCCAGACCGAGAAGCGCGTGCTGGAAGATGCCCGGAAGAAGCTGCAGCACGCCGAGGCCGCGGCCATGGCGGTTCAGGCGGTGCCCGAGGCACCGGCCATTGGCGCGCTCGACGCCGCGCGGCGCAAGGTCGAGGACCTCAAGGCCAGCCTGAACGCCAAGAAGGACGAGGCCGCCAAGGCCCGGCAGGTGGAAGCCACCCGCGAGAACGCGGCCTCCCTGACCGCCGCGGCGCAGCGCCACCACGCCGACGTGCAGGGCTTCGCCAAGCTGGCCAAGGACATCGAGGCCCTGCCGGCGACCTACCTGGGCGCGGCCCTCAAGGAGGTCAACGAGCAGCTGAATGAGCTCACGGCCGCCTTCGGCACGCCGGTGGTCATCGGCCCCGACCTGGAACCGCTCTACGGCGTCACCGGCTACCAGTTCCTCTCGGAATCGGAGAAGTGGCGTGTCGAGTTGGCGCTGGGCTACGCGCTGGCCAGCCGCACCACCGGCTTGTGCCTGATCGACCGGCTCGACGTGCTGCAGCCGTCGGCGCGCGGCCCGGTCCTGAAGTGGATGATGGGCCAGGACAAGGTTCAGTTCGTCGTCGGCGCCACGCTCAAGGAGGCGCCCAAGCTGCCGGCGGCCATCCAGGTGCGTTGGCTGGGGGATGCGTGATGGCGCGCCACACCTTCTTCCTCACGCTGCGCAAGTCGGCGAAGTACCCCTACCTGGCGGCCACCATCAAGGCCAAGAAGCCGAACGCGGCCGCCGGCGAGGTCGTGCTGGCGCTGGACGTGAACGTGCCCGACGCGCTGTTCGAGCGCCCCGTGCTGCGCGCCAAGATCGAAGTGCCTGACCTGCCGACCGCGAACATCAGCACGGAGGTCATGGCCGGCATCAGCAAGGCCATCAGCGACCAGTTGGGGATCCGCGTCGAAATCGAACCATTCAACAAGGAGTGACCATGAAAACCCTGATTTTCGCTGGTTCCAGCGACGACACCTTCGGCGAAATCACGCCGACCGGCATGGACTACGACAATTGCGCCAGCGGCAAGCCCATCGAGTTCCTGATCGAATCGGAAAGCGAGGGGAAGGGCCTGCTGGTGGTCGGTCAGCACGCCCCGGGCCACGCCGGCGGCTGGCTGGTCGGCGTCGCGCCGTGGGATCCCACCTACGCCGACAGCCCGATGCCGGCCTGGCCCATGCGCCTGCGCGCGCCGACCGGCCACGAGCGGCCTTACAGCCCGGTCCTCGAGATCGACGTGCCCGACGACGCGCGCCTGCGCTGCTTGCAGACCGACGAGGACGCCTGACCATGGCCGGGCAGGACTACAATGAACTGTTGGAAGCGGTGCGCACCGTTGACCGCATCCACAGCCTCGGCGATGCCGTTTACCAGGTCCGTGAGCGTGAGCTCCAAGGCTGGGACGGCCCGCTGGTGACGGAGTACGGCAACGCGGTGGCCACCATCAACAAGCACCTGAAGGGGGAGACGTAATGGCGCGGGGAGTGAACAAGGTCATCCTCGTCGGGAATCTCGGAAACGACCCCGACGTGAAATACACCCAGGGCGGCGCCGCCGTCACCACGATTTCCGTGGCCACCAGCGAAAGCTGGAAGGACAAGAACGGCGAGCAGCAGGAGCGGACCGAGTGGCACCGGGTCAAGTTCTTCGGCCGCCTCGCCGAGATCGCCGGCGAGTACCTGAAGAAGGGCCGCCAGGTCTACATCGAGGGCAGCCTGCGCACCGAGAAATACACGGACAAGAACGGCGCCGAGAAGTTCACCACCTACGTCGTGGCCAACGAAATGCAGATGCTTGGCGGCACCGGCGAAGGCGGCGGTGAGCGCCGCGGCCCGCCGACCACGCGCCCCGGCCGCGGCGCGCCGCCGCCGGCCAGCACCCGCAACGACGACCCGTTCCCGGACGACGACATCCCCTTCTAAGGAGCACCCGCCATGCTTGCTTTCGTCTACGACACCGAAACCACGGGCATCCCGGAATACAAGGAGCCCAGCGAGTCTCCGCAGCAGCCGCACATCGTCCAGGTGTGCGGCCTGCTGGTGGACCTGTCCGGCGACCTGTTCAGCGCGCCGCCGGCGGTCCTGGCCTCGCTCGACCTCATCGTGCGGCCCGATGGCTGGGAGATCCCGCCGGAGGTCGAAAGCCTGCACGGCATCGGCACGGCGCACGCCTCCCGGGTCGGCATCCCCGAGGACCTGGTGGTGGATGCCGTCTGCGCCTTGGCGCGCCGCGCCGAGTTCCGCATCGGCTTCAACGAGTCCTTCGACCAGCGCATCGTGCGCATCGCCATCAAGCGCGGCCTCGAGGACGAGGCGCTGGCCGAGGAATGGAAGGACCAGGCGGCGTTCTGCGCCATGCGCGGCGCGCAGAAGGCTCTCGGCGGCCGGAACCCCAGCCTGCGCGACGCCTACCGCCAGATGCTCGGCGCCGACATGCAGGGGGAGCACACCGCCCGCGGCGACGCCATGGCCACGCTCGAGCTCTACCTGGCCCTGCACAAGCGCGGCCTCGGGTTTACGGCGCGGGCCATCGACGCGGCCGACGTGGTAGGGGCCGGCTGACATGGACAGCACCCGGCAGATGGAAATGGTCGACCGCACGGGGCACCTGACCCTGGGCGCGGTCGCCATGGATCCGCACCAGCGCGCCATCGACGCCAGCCTGCGGGCCGGGCTCCCCACCGAGTTCCGCGAATGGCTGACGCTGAACTGGCCGATATGGGACGAGTTCGTGAAGCTGGCCGACCTCATGCGCAACCGCGGCCGCGCCTACTACTCGGCGCGCGCCGTGCTCCACGTCCTGCGATGGCATCGCCACCTGCAGGACCCCACGGACGAGAACTTCAAGATCAACAACCGCTGGTCGGCGCCGATGGCGCGCACCTACAATCGGATGCTGGGAATCGAGTTCTTCCGGGAGCGCGACGGCTCCTGATTCCATCGCGGGCCTGGCCGAGTGGTTAGGCATCAGCCTTCCAAGCTGACTACGCTGGGTTCGATTCCCGCGGCCCGCTCCACTTGACAGCCCGCCAGCCCGGGGGCACCCTCAAGGCTCTAGCTGAGTCCTCCCCATGCCCAGGAGCCACGCCATGAACCGTTCCTTCGCCTGACGCCCGAGTGCCGCGCCGGTGCCCCGACCGGCAATCCCGAGGGGGTGGCATCCCGACGGTAGGCCAGCACGCCAAAGCCCCGGTTCTAGACCGGGGCTTTTTTGTGGGGTAGGCTGCGCTCAACTAGGTGGCCGCAATCGCCGGAGGGTGCCCCAAACCGATGCCCCTAACAGGGGGAGGCCGCTGGGGCCGAAACTGGAACAACGAGAACGGCGGGGGCGTCGAATCCCCCCTGAAAGCCCCGGCCTTGCACCGGGGCTTTCTGCTTTTACTCTCCGGCGAAGAACCGTCCCGCCTCGCGCGCCTCCGGGATCCGGCGGCTCACCACGATGCCATTGACCGCCTGCTCCGAATACTGCCGGCGCGATGCCAAGCTGCTACGGATGGTGTCGGTGGTGATGGCCATGCCGCGGTGCTTGCGGTTGAACGCCTTGATCTTGCCCATGACCTCGCGCAGCGTTTCGGTGTCGCGCTGGGTCATGGCCAGGGCGTAGGCGTCCAACAGCGACGAGCGGCGGTCCTCGATCTGCTTCTCGTAGCCCTTCACCGCCCGGTTGACCTCGTAGGCTTCACTCACGGCCGCCGGGCTGAAACCGGATGCCTGGATGAACCCGGTGGTGATGGATTCCATCAGGCCCATGTCCTCGATAAGCGGGTCGCCGCGCAGGGTGTTCACGCCGTTGGTGGCGTAGCGAACGCCCTTGAGCGTGTCCTTGATGGCCTTCGGGATGGACGCCTCGACGCCGCGCCACAGGAAGGACGGGTCGCCCTTCTCCAAGCCCTCGGCGAACATGCTGGCGCCGGTGAACGCGCTGGCGAAGATGCCGCCGACCGGGCCGGCCACCTGCTCGAGCCAGTAGTTGTAGAGGTCGCGGCCCTCGAGCTCCATCTGCGGATCCCGGAACCACAGGTTGTTCAGGCTGACGCGCTCGCTGATGGACGGCGCCGGCAGGCCCAGGGCGGTCAGGCCACCCTGCACCGCGCCGACCTGGGCCACGCGGCCGAGGTCCGGGCCCAGCGTGTCGGCCAGCCAGTTGCGGAACTCGGTCTCAGCGTCGAATGGCTCGTCGTCGTCGCCGAACGCCGCGGCCATGGCATTGGCGATGCCGAACATCACCGACGTGAGCGGCAGGCCGAGGACGCCGGAGTAGATGGAGGTCATGCCCAGCGTGCCGAGAAGGGCCTTGCGGGCCTGGCTCTTTTCCTCCGGGGTGGCGCCCTTGATGGACTGGTAGAACTGGCGCCACAGGAAGTAGGTCATGTTCTGCGAATACTGCTTGAACGCGAAAATGACCTTTGCCGCGTTGCCCTGCATGAACCGCGCGCGGTTGGCGTTGGAGTAGTTGAAGTGGGTCTGGTGGATCACGTCGGCGGCCAGGTCCACGGCCTGCTGGAACGTCTGCCCCTCGGCCATGGCCATGCGGAACGCCGCCAAGCCGGTCGCCTCGCGGTTCACCACTTCGGCCTTGTGGAACAGGAAGCTGACGAACTTCATCACCTTGCGCTGGACCGGGTTGAAGTTCGTGCTCTCGGTGTCGCCGATGCCAGCCAGGTCGTGCGCCAGCGTCTTGTCGATCGCGCCCATGTCCTGCAACGCCTGAAGCGCCTGGCGCTCGGCATCGTTGGCCGCGGTCTTGGCGATGTTGCCGCCGGTGCGGATGGTGGCCGCCATCGCCTTGTTGACCTCGCTCAGGGCCTTGCCCCAGCCGAACTTGGACGCCAGCACGGGGTAGCTGACGTTCCAGGTCTGCAGCAGGTTGATGAGCGCGGCCGCGGGCGACACGCCCAGGTACCACATGAAATTGATGCTCGAGACCTTCTGGACCCAGCCGGCATCCTGCGGGTTCATCACCCACTCGTGCCGCTTAGTCAGTTCGTTGTAGGCCCGGGCCATCTTGTCGCCGGCGCCGCCCTCGTCCTCGGCGGCGGCCTTGGCGGCCTTGCGCAGGTCCTCGACCTCGGCTTCCAAGAACGGGCTGTTCTCGAGCCGCGCCAGCTGGTGCGCGCCGTGGTTCATGTGCGCCGCGAAGGCGCGCAGGGCGTCGTTGGAGTAGCCCGCGGTCTTTTTGCGGTGGATGAAATTCTTGCGCACCGACAGGTCCGGCAGGGTCCGCAGGTACAGCTGGTAAACCTCGTCCTGGATCTGGTCGTCCACGCCGGCGACGCGAAGCTGCTGGATGACGTTGGCCACGAAAGAACCCGAGGCGCCGTCCACGGCCTTCACGTTGTCCAGCTTCACGCCGCGGGCCTTGATGGTCCAGCCGTCGGCCTTGAGCTCGGTCTCGATGCGGTCGCGGTCGGCCTTGGTCTCGGCCAGGTGGAAGCTGGTTTCGGGCTTGCCGTCGACCATCATGGTCGCCGACAGCCAGTATTCGCCGAAGCGCGCCAGCGGGAAGTACGGGGCGTGCACGCGGGCCGACTCGAACATGGTCCGCACCTGGTCGGACAGCTTGGCCTTCTCCTTGCCCGGGATCTGCAATCCGCCGATGCGCTCGAGAAGGGCCAGCTGCGTCGCCTCGGAGCGGTCGCGGTACTCGTCGCGCACCTTCCGGTAGAGCTTCTGCGCGTCCTCCGGCAGGCGGGCAAAGCGGGCCTGCAGCGCCGGGTAGGCGGCGACGCGGGCTTCCTCGACCTTGGCTTCCTTCATCAGGCGCTTGCGGTCGGCGCGCAGGCGCTCGATCACGTCCTCCTTTCCAGCCTCGCGCGCGGCGCGGCTCATGTCGGTGATGCGCTTGTGGATGGCCTTCGGGTCGGCCAGGCTCATTGCCTCGCCGGTGTGCAGGGCGAACACGCCGGTCACGAAATCCTCGGCCGGGTCGGTGCCGGCGATGGTGGCGTCGTGCATGACCCCCACCATGTCCTCGGCGTCCTTGCGGTTCTTGGCCTGCCAGTCCTGCCATTCCTCGGCCAGCGTGCCCGACTTCTCCTGCAGCTGGTTCCGGCGGGTCTGCATCTGCAACACCGCCTTGGCATATCGCTTCACCTGGGGCGCGAAGTTCTTGCTCACGTCGGCCAGCTGGTCGAGCGTCAGCAGGCCCAGCAGGGCCGGCTCCATGTCGGCGAACTTGTCCTTGGCGATCTGCTTCGGGTTGGCCAGCGCCGCGCCCAGGCGGTCCACGGTGCCGCCGGGGTCGCGCAGGCTGAACGCCGGCAGGCCCTCGCGCACCGCCTCGCGCATGGCGTCGGTGATGTCGAGCGTATGAACCTTGGCGTAGTCGGTCTTGGCGTCGGTCGGGTTGAGCGAAACAGCCACAAGGTCCATCGCCGGCGCAGCGCCGAACGGCTTGGCCCACTTCTTAACCGCGGACGGCAGGATCTTGTCGTAGAAGCCGGACATGCCGGCGCCGCCCAGCTTCAGGTCGGCGTCGGTGAAGTCCTGCTTGCCATTCACAGCCATGACCTTCTCGGCCATTTCCTTGCCGAGCACTTCATCAAGCGTCTTGCCTCGGAACGGCTCGCTCGAGGAAGAAGCCGGCTCAATGGAGCCGTCAGAAAGAACATCGAAAACGGGGCGCTCGGCAGAATCCTTCAGGTAGATTCGGACGTAGCGCGAACCGTCCCCATTCTTACTGACGCGGACCATTTCGACCTGCTTGCTAAGGTCGTAGCGTTCGGCTTGCTGGTCGCCCGTGGTCCAGGCGATGCGGTCGAAGCCGTTGTCCGCGGCCCAGCGCGCCATGCGTTTGAAGGCGAGCATGGCCCACTCGTCGGTTCCCTTGAAGGGGGCGTCGGGGACGCCGGTAATAAGGCCATCAACGGTCCGTTGGCCGTATCCAGACTTGCGCCCAGCCTGGTGCCAATCCGACTGGATTTCCTCAATGAACAGGACACGGTTCCCGTCCATGTCCTTGCGCTCGTTGAAGCGGACGTGGGCCAGGATGTTGGGCTCTCCGAAGTGCGAAGCAATGAACTGGCTCTGACGCTCTCGCATTTCAGGCGGCGGCCCCGCCTCACGGTTGGCCGCGCGCATTTCACGAATCCGCGCAGCCACGGCCTCGGCTTCCTCGTCGGTCGGCGCCAGCGCCAGTTCATCCATGGCCGCCTGGATCTGCTCATGGGAATAGCGGGTCTTTCCGTCGTCGGGGATTTTCTCCGTCGGGAGGGTGAGCAAGAGCTCGCGGTAGTTCGTGCCTCCGGGGGTCTGGATCGACTCGTAGCGCACAGGGACCGACGACTTACCTTCCTTCAGTTCCTTTGCGTGCCGTTCTGCCTCGAGCGCCATGGCGCCGAGGTTGGCGGCCTCGCGGGCATCGCCATCTTCACCGGCTTCCTTCGACTCTCGGCGAAGGCGCATAGCGATTCGCTTCCAGCCGGTGTGGCTCTCGGTGTCGTCGGGGTCGATTTCGGCGTATTCCATCCACAGGTTCAGTTCGTCGGAAACCTTGCGGTCGAGCGACGCCTGACCTCCAAGCACGACCTCGCGCACCTGGACCTGATTGGCGCGCACGAACTCGGCCAGTTCCTCGCGGGTGGTGGTGCCACGGCCGGCCAGCCAGGAATCCACGCCTAGCCATTCGCGCTCGGCCTTCTTGATCTCGCCGCGGCGCTGGGCGCCGTCCAGCCAGCCGGACCACGCCGCGGCGTCGCCCTTCTTCGGGGACCCGGCGCCGCGCTCGACCGCCTCGGCCAGCGCCGAGTAGAACACCGGCGCGGCCTCGCTGAACGCCGAACCGCGGCCACCGCGCGGGCCGGTGCCGCCGCCGCGCTCCACCGACCGGATACCGGCGGCCACGATGGCCCGGAGCTCGTCCTCGGTCCAGCGGTCCACCTTGAAGCCCAAGGCGCGGGCCCAGCGGCGCACGGCCGCCAGCAGCCGGCCCAGGATGCTCGAGCGCAGGCCGCGCTCGGCCATCACCGCCAGCAGTTCCCGGGCGAACTGCACCGGGTTCTCGTTGCCGTAGCGGCGCACCGCCGAGTCGACCGCCCCCTTCATTTCCGGGGACAGGTTCTTCATGGTGCGGATGCGCGCCGCGTCGGCGACGATCTGCGCCCACGCGGACTGGCTGACGATGCCCTCGACGCCGTAGTGGCCGAACGCCTCGTGGGCGAGGACCTGCTCGGCGCGGGTGGTGTTCGGCAGGTTGTCGGCGACCAGGTAGATGGTGTTCTTGCCGTCGTACCAGCCCTCAGCGTCGAACCAGCCGTCGAACCGCTTGGCCGCCGCCGGCAGGTCGGTGGCCGCTTGGATGGTCTTGACGATGGGGGCGTCGCCTTCCCAGCCGCGGATGATGCGATCGATCGCTCGGCGCAGGTCGTTCACGCCCAGGCTGGTCTCGCTCGGGCCGCTGGCGCGCGCGCCGGGCTCGGGGGCGCTCTGCGCGCCTTCCGGCGGGGGCTGGGTCTGGTCGGTCGGGGTCTGCTGCTGGGTCTGCGTCGCGGCGATGCTCTCCGCGGCCATTTCCTGCTGCAGGCGGGCCAGTTCGGCCACCTTCTCGTAGAGCTCCCGCTCTTGCGGCCACGGCGCCACGCGGCGCTTCTCGGCCGAGGCCAGGCGCTCCCGGTTTTCCTCGATGCGGGCCTCAAGGCGCGCCGGGATGTCCCGGACGCCGTTGATGGCGTTCATCAGGCGGGTGGTGATGCCAAGGGCCGCCGAGGGGGTGGTCGGCAGGTCCTCGAGGGCCTCGTTCTCGAAAACGGTTTGCTTCAGGTCGCCGATGGCCACGTCCATGTCGACACGGACCTTCGAGCCGATGCTCGGCCGGGCCGAAATGACGATGGGGAACTTGCCGTTCACCAAGCCGATTTCCTGCTCGAACCCGTCGCGCATGGCGATGCGCGCGGCGCTGGGGACCGCATCGCGCACGGTGCGCATCAGCTGTTCGGCCAGCGCGGTGCGGTCGGGCGCCGCCACCGGCTTGCCGTTCAGGGTCAGGGTCAGGTTGTCGGAGCGCACGGTTTCATCGCCCAGGACCTCGACCGCGGCGTTGGCGCGGGCCAAACGGTCGGTGTCGCCAGTGATCTGGTTGTTCGCGCTCCACGCATCATCCCGGGCGCGGTGCACCATGCGCTCGTGGTCGCCCTGCAGGTTGCGCAGGCGGCCGATGTCGGCCTCGAGCTCGGCCACGCGGATGGCGCGGTCGTCGCCGGAGGCCAGGGCCGACGCCATCGCGTACTGCGAGACCTCGGACAGGTCCTCGGCGCTGCGCTGGCTCTTGTCGCCGCTCATCACCTGCTCGATGAACTTGGCCTTGCGGGCCACCATGCCCCATCCGGTCGCGTCGTAGGTGCCCTCGGTGACGTACCAGGAAATGCCGACTTCCGGGTTCAGGTTGCCCTGGCGCAGGATGCGGCCGTGCGGCTGCTCCACGTCGGACGGGTACCACGGCGGGGACAGGAAGTGCAGCCAGCGCAGGCGGTTCTGCACGTTGACGCCGGTGCCCATGTTGGCCGGGGAGCCGAACAGGACGCGGACGTGGCCGGCACGCATTTCCCGGAACAGGGCCTTGCGCTTGCGGTTGGTCTTGTAGTCGCCGATCCAGGCCACTTCTTCCATCGGGATGCCGGCGTCGCGCAGGCGCTTGTTGATCCAGGCGCGGGCGTCGAAGCCGCGGCGCTTGGCCACGGCCTCGCCGAAGCCGATGGGGCTGAACACGATTTGCGTGGCCCCCTTCAGCTTCTTGGTCGGCTGGCCTTCTCGGTTGGTCTCGTAGAGCTCCACGTCGGCGAATTCGCCGTGCTTGTCGATGATCTGGTCAATCATCAGGTTCAGCTTGCTCGTGGGGTCGCTCGGCGCCGCCGGATCCACGAAGCGCATGTCGATCACCGCCAGGCGGGCATCGCCGATGATGGCCAGCATGGGGTCCGGGTTGTGCGGCTGGTCCGGGCTCGGCTTCCACTTGAGCGATGCCTCGATGCGCGGGGACAGCACGGACATCATGTAGGCCGAAAGGTCCTCGGACGCCTCGGTGACGACCATCTGCGGCTGGCCGCCGATGATGTTGGGGCGCTTCACCAGCTGGCCCAGCTGGCTGCTGGTCAGCACGTCCATCCGTTCCCGGATCTGCATCATCAGTTCCGGGATGTTGTTGAACTTGGCGAACCGCTCGACCGGCCGGTACTGGCCGGCGGCGTTGCGCTCGTACTCGGTCACGACCTCGCCATACTCCGAGGCCCAGGCATCGAAATGGTGCAGGCCGGCCTCGCGCATGGCGTCGTAGTCCATGAACTTCTGGACCGTGTAGAGCTCGCCCATGGTGTTCGTGACTGGCGTGCCCGACGCGAACACATGGCTGCGCCCCGGGCGCTGCTGGTGCAGGAAGCGGACCTTGGCGTACAGGTCCAGCGCCTTCGCCGAACCGTCGGGGCTGATGCCCTTCACGTTCTGGCGGTTGGTGATGAAATCGAGCTTGCGGAACTCGTGAGCTTCATCGACGTAGAGCATGTCCACGCCCATGTCCTCGAAGAACACCACGTCGTCCTTCTTGGTGTCGTCGGTCTTGCCCTCGATGCGCTGGGTCAGCTTTTCCAGCTGGTTTTCCAGCTTCTTGCGGGTGATACGGTCCTGGTCGCCAACGTGAAGGATGGCGGCCTCGAGGTCGGCAATCATGTCGGCCGTGACGGCCTGCATGGTCTCCGGCTTCACGCGCAGCAGGCTCAAAGCCGAGTGCGTGATGATGATGGCGTCGGGCGCGTTGACGGTGGCCGCGGCCACGAACTGCCGGCGCTTCTCGCCCACGAAGGATTCCTCGTCGGCCACCATGATGTTGGCGGCCGGGTAGGTCTCGAGGAATTCGGTGGCGAACTGGCCAAGCATGTGGTTCGGGACCGTGAACATGGGCTTTGAAATCAGGCCCAGGCGCTTCTGCTCCATCGCGCCGACGATCATTTCCAGCGTCTTGCCGGCGCCGACAGCGTGCGCCAGGTAGGTGTCGCCGGTCTGGATCTGGCGCCAAATGGCCCGCTTCTGGTGCCGGTGCAGGCCGCCGTTCCCGTTGGCGTCCGGCTTGAACATCAGGGCCAGTCCCGGCGGGTCCACGAAGTCACCGTCGAACACGCGCGGCACGATGCGGTTGCGCAGGGCGTTGTATTCCTTGGCCACGGCCTCGGCGCGGTCGGCGTCCTCCCAAACCCAGGTCGAGAAGCGCGCGCGCATCCGCTTGGCGATCTCGTTGACCGCCGTGGTCGCTTCGGTGTCGGTGTAGGTCCGGGTCCGGCCTTCTTCCTTGACCGTGCGCGTGACCTTGATCTCGCGGTTGTTCAGGATGGCCTCAAGCAGTTCCGGCGCCGAACGGTCGGCGTGGCTGAACTCGCTGTCCTTGGCGCGCTGGTACTTGCTGCGCTCGGCGCCCTTCACAAGCCACTGGCCGCTGTTCTGCTCGTATTCGGCCTTCACCTGCGGGGACGACAGGACCTCGCGGGCGAACTGGTTGATGAGCGCCGGCTTCACCCAGGCCATGCCCAGCGACACGGTGATATCGCGCGGGGTCAGCGGCACCGGCTGGACCTTGCGCAGGGCCTCGACGTTCCGGCGGTAGGTCGGGTCCACGCGCGCGGCCGCCTCGGCTTCCTCGAGCGCCGTCACCACGTCGCCGGACAGGTAGGCGTCGGCCATCGTCCATTCCCCGTCGATGGGGTTACGGTAGATGCGGTCGCCAAGGTCCTTGATGGCCTTCTCGACCGGCACGTTCGCCAGTTCGGCGACGTGCTCGATGTTCAGGAAGCCCTTGCGGGACAGGCTGACCACCAGGGCGTCGTGCGTGGATTCGATGCGCGGCGGCGCCGGCGGCTGGATGCTGCGCTGCTTCAGGTTCTTGGTGGGGTGGAAAGTGCCGTCGTCGCCCTCGACCTCGAGGGCAATCAGCAGCGGGGATTCCACGTCCAGCGCCAGCAGCTTCTTGTTCTTGTAGCGCCGGGTGGTGATGGTGCGTTCCTGCGCATCGAACCCTTCCGGGGCGTCCTGGTCGGGCTTGAGCGCGATTTCGCGCCCGTCCTCGTCCGTGTAGAACCGCTGCGTGCGCTCAGTCTCGGTGAACTCGTTGATCTGGCCGTGCTTCTTGACGAAGGCGTGATAGGCGTCGTCCAGCGCCTTGAGCGAGGCTTTCCAGTCGCCGTTGGTCAGCTGGTCGCGCAGCGCCAGCTTCAGCGCGTCGCGCAGTTCGATGGCGTCCTTGACCCAGGCGGTTTCCTTCGGGGACAGCTTCTCGGTGGCCAGAAGCGGCTGGCCGGCGCCGGAGCGCGTGACCATCACCTTGCCGTCCTTGACGTAGAGCCCGCCCTCCTTGCGGTTCTCCGGGTCCAGGTCGCGGTCGTAAGCCTCGACCGTCATTTCCTGGTCGCGCACGGCCTCGTAGGGCTTCAGGATCCCGCTCGGCAGGTTCTTGATGGCCTTCTTCAGCTGTTCGGCCAGGTCGCCGTCGGGCTCGACGGTGTAGGTGTCGGCGCGGTACATGCTGCCGGTAAGAGCGTGCCGGCCCAGGACCATTTCCGGGTGGGTCTCGAAATACTCGTTGATGAACGCCTTGCCCATGGAGCCATCGGCGCGCCGGAGATCGACTTCCTCGAGACCCATCCACGCCGGGCCCGACGGTTCCTCGCCCGGAAGGCGCTTGCGCAGGAAGATGATGTCCGTCACTACGTCCGTGCCGGCGTTCTGCTTGAACGCGGTGTTCGGCAAACGGATGGCGCCCACCAGGTCGGCACGGTCGGCGATGTAGCGGCGCGCGGCCTCGGAGCCCTTGTTCAGGGTCCCGGCGCTGGTCACGAACGCCAGCAGGCCACCCGGCCGAACGCGGTCGATGGTCTTGGCGAAGAAGTAGTCGTGCAGCATGAACCGATGCTTCCGGTATTCCGGGTCGGCGCTGACGACCGTACTGGCGAACGGCGGGTTGCCGATGGCCACGTCAAAGTGGTCCTTCGGGAGCTTCTGCTTGGTGTAGTCGGCGCGCAGCACCAGACCGCCCTGGACCAACTGCTTGCCGATGGCGGCGGTCAGGTGGTCCATTTCGAGGCCGGTGTACGCCACGAAGGGCGCGACGGTCTCGGGGGCGGTGATGGGGAAATTGCCGGTGCCCATGCCGGGCTCCAGGACCTTGCCGCCGGTGAAGCCCATGCGCTCGAGCGCGGACCAGATTGAGCGGGTCACGTCCTCGCTGGTGTAGTGCGCGTACTGCGTCGAGCGCATCACCGTGGCCAGTTCTTCGGTGGTCAGCAGCTTCTTGAGCTTCTGGCCCACGGCGCGCCAGCCCGGCTCCTGAATCAGGTCGGGGTTGTAGTCCTTGGCGGTCTTGCCGTAGTACGGCCGGAACAGGCCATTGGCGATCTCGCTGGCACCGAAGCCGGTGTATTTCGCCAGAACCTCCTGTTCTTCGCGCGTGGCCAGCCGGCCTTCCTTCTCGAGGGCCATGGCCAGTTCCATCGCGGCGACGTTGCGGCGCGCGGTCTCGAGCCAGGATCCTTCCCGGGTCAGGCCGCCGACTGGAACGTTGAAGTTTCGGCTTCCAGGCTTTCCGTCGAGAGCATGTCCTCCAACACCGACTTGATCGCCTCGTTCCTGATTTCCGCCACGTTCCGCACGCGCTCCATCAGCGGCCCGTCGCGCCGCAGCGCGGGCGCGGGGTCGTCCAGAGCTTCGATTCGTTCCAGGATCGACTTCGCCAACAGGTCCGAAAAGGTCACGAGCTCCTGACTCGCCTCCAACTGCTGATACTTGTCCGGCACCCGTTCCTTCAAGGCCGCCTTCACCATCGCCCGCGCTTCCCGCAGGCTCGGAATCGCGCTCATTTTCGGTCTCCTGTGCGGCATCGGCCGCGGTCACTTCCAGCCCTTCAGCACGCGCCGCCTGGCGCATGGCGTTGTTCACGGCCTCGGCGGTGCCCTCGGCGGCGGGCGCCGCGGCAGGGCGCGACAGGCGCGCGTTGAGCATGTCCACCAGCTGCGCCACGGTGGTCCCCGTGTTCAGCCATTCGTTCGGGCCTTCGCGGCCGCCGCCCTGGGTCCACGTCATGCGGATGGAAGGCTTGGTCTGGTCGAACAGGCCGCTTCCGACCTGCACCATGACCTTCACGGATCCATCGGCGCTCTCGACGTTCAGGTAGGCGTCGCCGCTGACGGCGCGGCCGCCCTCGTTCACCGACACCATCTTCCCGGGCTTGCCCTTGCGGTCGAGCGGCGCCTTCCAGCCGGCGTCCTCGAGCGCGGCGCCGACGGCTTTCAGGTAGGCGCGGGCGTCGGTCAGAAACTCGTGCTTGGTCGTGCCCGGGCCGCCGCCGTCGTCTTGGCGGGACCCGGTGCCGTCGATGCCCTTGGGCCAGGACTGGATCAGCGCCCGGTCGGCTTGGGCCGCAGGCTTGCGCTGACGACGCGGAGCTTCGGCTCGGCCTTCATCAGGGCGGGCAGGCTCAGCGCGCCGGACGTTGCCGGGGAGGGCGTTCCGGTCGCCTTCGGGCTTCCGGCTGGCGAGGTCGGTTTCTGCGGACTTTTCATTGGTGCCTGCTCCTGCGACGAACGGGACGCCGCTGACGGTGTAGAGGGCGCCGTCGGCTCCCTCCATGGTGATTTCGATGCGCGCGGCCGCCTCGCGCAGCTGCTCGGCCAGCGCGGCCGCCTCGGCCGGGGTCTCGGCCAGGAACGCGAACTCGTCGCCGCCGCGACGGTAGGCGGCGTCGCCGCCGACCTCGCGCATGGCGTCGCCGAACGCGGCCAGGACCGCATCGCCGCCGGCGTTCTTCAGCAGCGTGTTGTAGCCCTTGAACAGGGTCAGGTCGATGGTGGCCACGCCGCCGGCGTTCTTCACGTCGCGGTCGTAGGCGCCAGGGCCTTTGATGCCGGTGCGGGCGTCGATGTCGGCCTCGGCGCGCAGCTTCGCGTTCTCGGCGCGCAGGCGCCGGATCTCGGCGTCGCGCTCGTCCTCGGGCAGGGCGTCGATGCGCGCGCGCTCGTCGGCGCCGGCGCGGCGCTCGACATTGGCGGATTCCACCGCCGCGGCGCTGTCCATTTCCTCGGTGAAGCCGGCGGCACGCGGGTCGTACTTGACCGCCATGTACCAGGACTTCAGGTAGGGCCGGATGGCATCGCCCATGTCCTCGACCATGGCCTTGGTGTAGGCCGCGAAGGTGCGGGCGCCCTTCTCGATGTGGTAGCCAGCCGCGGTGATGCCGGCCTGCAGCAGTTCGGGGTCCACGGCCATGTTCAGCTGGCCGATCTTGGAGCGCAGCAGCGCCTTGGCCTTGAGGTAGGCGTCCTCGGTGAAGATGGTGTTGGCGCTGGGCTCAACCTGGCGCGCGGCGGCGGTCGCCGCCTCGGCCGTGCGGCGGTCGCCGCGCTCGTAGGACTGCATTTCAGCGTCGAGCTCGTCCTCTTTCCCGCCCGTCGGCGTGCCGTCGCCCTTCGGGCCGTAGGTCTCGTAGAGCGGGCCCGTGGTGCTGGCGCGGTAGGCGCGCGGATCCTGGCCCTTCGCGGCCAGGTAGGCCGAAATGTAGGAGTCCACCGGGTCGAAGCTGCCGAACAGTTCGGCCGGGTCCGTCTGGTTGGCCGGGTCGGCCGGGCGGCCTTCCATGGCATCGTTCCAGCCCTGCGCGGCCGCGAAGCCGGCCTCGCTGGTGATGTCCGGGTCGCCCATCTTCTTGAGCGCGGCGCGGAAGGGCTTGTCCTTCTTGAGCCGTTCGCGCACGTCCTGGCCCGGGCCTTCCAGATAGGCGGCGTTGGCCGTAGATTCGCCGCGCGGCGCGGGCGCGGCGGCCGGCTTCGCCTCGGCGCGCATGGCCGTCGCCAGCGCCTCGCGCTCGGCCGGCTTCAGGTTCTCCCACTTCACGCGCTCGGTCAGGCCCTTGCGCACGGTACCATCGGCGCGCGCCTTCGCCAGCGCGGCGCGGCGCTCGGACGTGCCGATGTTGTCCCACATGCGGCCGCCGTCGTCGGCTTCAGCCGCCGGCGCTGCAGCCGCCGGCGCCATCTTGGCCAGGTGCTTCTCTCGGATGAACCAGCCCTTGCCCTTCCGCTGGAAGGTGTAGGGGTCGATCTCCTTGGCCTGGGCCATGGACAGGTCCGCACGCCACACGCCGCGCAGGACCTTCCCCTTCGGCGTGGTGTGCTCGACTACCTCCGGAGCCAGAGCGGATGCGCTTCCAGTTCCGACAGCTGCCGCGGCGTCATCACCACGGGGATCGCGTCCGGCAGACGCCACGGGCGCAGCGCCCGCTTCAGGTCGCGCAGCATCGCCAGCGACATCCGCTCCGCCCGCAGGGCCACCTGGGCCACGCGCTTCAGCCGCGCCTCGTCCAGCCGGCGCTGCAGGTTCGCCTCGAACCGCAGCCGGCGCTGCGTCGCCCGCTGCGACTTGCGCGGGTTCGGCGGCCACCGCCGGCGCTGCTCCGGCGTCGGGCTGTCCGTCCACAGCGGCGCCCGACTGTACCGCGGCCCCACCAGGCGCAGCAGCGGCGGCGCCGGCGGCGCCGGCCTGATCAGCTGCGCCCACGCCGTCAGGTCGCTTCCCGGCTTCGCCAGGTCCACGCCCACTCGCATCTTGTCCATCCCCCTGCTCCTTGAACTGCGCCGCCAGCTTCGCAGCTTGGTCAGCGGCCTGGCGGTAGCTCCACGGCTGGGCCGGGTTATCGGCCTTGTGCTGGGTTGAGCCGGTCTTGGTCTTGCGCACGACGAAGAAGCCTTCGCCGTTGGAGAAGGCGCGGACGGTGTATTGCGCACCGTCCGCGCCGGTGCCGGTCGGCGCGTCGGTCAGGGCCTTGCGCAGCCGGCGGTCGGGAGCTACGCCGGGTACTGCTTGGGCGCCGGCATCGGCTTCGAGCCCTTGGCGGGCTTCCCGCTGCCCTTCTTGCCGGCCTTCTTGCCCGGCGAACAGGTCTTGGTCTTGCGCACGGATCACCTCCTTCGGTTGGGCCGCTTCGGCGGCCGGTGGCGCGGGCGCCGTCACGGCGGGCGCGGAACTGCCGGCGCGCTCGGCCTGCCGCTGGCGCTGGCGCGCCGCCTGCAGGTCCTCGACACGCACATTCAGGGAGCGGGCCATCGTGCGCTGGGTGTTCGCGTCCATCACCTTGCCGGCGAACGGCGCCAGCGCGCGGTCGAATTCCTCGTCCGTCAGGGTGTTGAAGCGCGGGATCTCCCGGCCGGTGGCGATCGCTTCGGCCTGGCCCTGCGTCGCCTTCGCGGCGTCGGGGCCGGCCTTGACCTGGGCCTGCAGGTCCTCGTCGGCCTGCTGCTGGTCCTGCTGGTCCGCCAGCGTGGTCTGCATGTCCTTGGTCACGACCGGCGCCAGCACGCCGTCGCCGCGCTCGGCGGCGGCCACGCTGGCGATGGCCTTGGAGTTCGGGCCGGAGGCCGGGTCGACAACGGTAGTCCCCGGCGGGGTCGCCGGCGGCACCGCCGCGGCCGGCGGCGCGGTCGCGGCCGGATCCTGCTCGAGGTCCTCGCGGCCGGCCTCGGCCGGAGCGCGGGACAGCGCGGAACCCGCCACCTGGATGCCGCCGCCCACGGCGCCGCCCAGCACGAGGCCAGCGCCGACGCCCTTGGCCACGCCCTCGGACAGGTCTTGGTTCGGGTCGATCTGGCGCACGCCCAGGTTGGAGCCGAACTGCTCGCCGCCCTCGGTGATGCCTTCCTCGGCCGCCTCAAGGCCCACGGCCTTGCCGACGGCCTTGGCGCCGTCCTTGGACAGCAGTGCGCGCACGCCGGCCGGGGTCGCGGTCTGCGTGAACGCCCGGGCCTCGATGCCCTTGGTCAGCTGCATGGCGGCCGCGTTGACGCCGGCGCCGGTCAGCAGCGACGGGAGGGCGGCGCTGTTGGCGATGCGCTCCTTGGCGGCCTGCGGGGAAACGCCCTCGGCGACGAGGGCCTGGTACTCCGGGTTGGCCTGCCACGTTTCCTCCGGCAGGGCCAGAGCGCGCTGCACGGCCTCGTTGGCCGCGAAGCCACCGCCCACGCCGGCGGCGGTGGTGGTGACGGCCGTTTCCGCGGCGCGCTGGCCAGCGGCAGCCGCGGCGGCGGGGTTGTTTGGCGCAGCAGCCAGGGCGCGGCGGGACGCCGACTTGGCGGCGCCGCGCGCACGGCCGCCCATCAGCGCCAGCATGGGCAGCTGGCCGATGGCCATGTTGGCCGTCAGCGAGGGGTTCTTGATGAGCGCGCCCGCGGAGCCGAGGACGCCTTCGGCCGCGTCGAACTCCTGGGCCTGCGCCTGCAGCTTGGCGCTTTTCTTGCTCTCGAAGTAGTTGGTGGCGTCCTGCGTCAGGCCCGCGATGCCCTTGGCGCCGGGCGCGGCGCCCAGCAGGGAGCGGGTTCCCGCTTCCAGCGGTTTGACGATGCGCTGGTCGATCTGGCCGCCGGTGATGACGTTCGCGGCCTGCGCCAAGCCGCCGGTGATGCCGGCCGACATCGAGCCGATTTCGGCCAGCGCGTCGGTGCCGACCTCTCCCCACGTCCGGTTGTTCGGGTCGCTGGCGGTGGCCGCCGGCGTAGCGGAAGGTGAAACCACTTCACCGCTATAAGGGGTTTTCCCACCGGCCTTCGTGGCCTTCGTTTCGTCCTCGAGAGGCCCGGTGTATGGCGTTTTCGCCATGATGAATCCCCTTTGTTAGTAGGTGAAACGGTTTCCCTTCTCGTCCTGATAAACACGCTTGCCGTCAGGACTCTGGCCGACGTAAGTTTCCCCCTTCCCGACGCCCAACGCAATGCGGTCGAGGCCGGGGATCTGCGCGAGGCTCTGGTTGGCCGCGGCCACTTCCTCCGGGGTCGAGCCCGGCGGGAGAAGCTGCTTGATGAGGTCGGCGTAGAGCTTCTGCGCCTCGGTATCGTTGGTCGGCGCGCGCGCGGGCTTGCCGTCGGCGCCGGTGATGGGAGCCAGGGTGTTGCCCTGCAGGGTGTAGAGGCCGCCGTCCTCGCCGACGATGGGGCTCCCGGACGGCTGCTGCGCCGCCGCCTGGGCCTTCTGCGCCTCGAGCGCATCCGAGTTGGCGCCGGCATCGAGCCGGCCCTGCTCGATCGCCTGCTGGCTGGCCAAGCCCGCGGTGCCCGCCGCCAGCTGGGCGCGCGTGCCGAGAAGCTGTCCGGCGAGGGCGCGCTTGCTGCGCATGTTCAGCGGGCCCAGGTCCTTGAGGGTCTGGTCGATGATGTTGCGGGTCGTGCGCATGTCGCGGGTCGTGGTCGAGCCGATGACCGGCGCGCCGCGGGCCTCGATGGGGGCCGCCAGCGCGCGCGCGGACTCGGGCGCGCCCGGCACGGTCGGCAGCTGGCCGGCCAGGTCGTTGGCCTGCTCCCGGGTGATGGGCCGGCCGTTGAAGTTGCCCAGGACCTCGGCGCTCGACGGGCCAGCAGCCTCGGCCACCGGCGCGGCGGCGACCGGCGGGGCCGCGGCAGGTGCGCCGAAGCCCGGGGCGCGGGCCACCGGGCTGGTGTCGGGCGCATCGGTCAGGGCGCCCAGGTAGGAGCCGATCTGCGGCGCAAACTGCGCCAGCGCGGCGCCACCGGGCAGACCCGTCAGCGACGGCGCCACGCCGCGCGCGATCGCTTCGCCCTTCTTCGAGTTCGGGGTCTCGCCCATGGAGTTGCCCGCGTCGATGAGGCGCGGGCCGCCGACGAAGCCGCCGATGCCGCCCAGCGTGGCCAGCACGGGGCTGGCGATGGGCGCGCCCGGGCCCGCCAAGGCGCCCAGCGCGGCGCCGCCCTTGGCGCCGAGGTAGCCGGTGGCCAGGCGCGACGTGCCACGGGCAGCCTGTTCCGCCACGTCCAGGCCGGTGGCGTTCGGGTCCTGCGCCACGGTCGCCACGTTCGCGCCCTCGAGAAGGACGCCCGCCACGGTGCCGGCGCGGCCGAGTTTCTGGCCGGCGGCGGCCAAGCGGCCGGGGGTGGCGGCCGGGGGCGCGCCAGCTGCAGCAGCGGGCGCCGGCGCGGCGCCCAGGCTGGCGGCCGAGGTCGGCGCCGCCGGCGGCGCGCGGAAGGTCGGGTTCGTCGGCGTCGGGGTCTGCTTGAACTGCGGCTGGCCCGGCGCCGCGCCGGTACGGTAGGGCGGCAGGCCCGCGGCCGGCGGCCCGGCCGGCGGGACCGGGTT
The DNA here is from genome assembly GCA_050174915.1 of Elusimicrobiales bacterium. Taxonomy (GTDB): domain Bacteria; phylum Elusimicrobiota; class Elusimicrobia; order Elusimicrobiales; family UBA9959; genus UBA9959. The sequence continues at coordinate 25,733 of JBFXJL010000010.1, forward strand.
TGCGGCGCCACCGACCATGCGCGGCGCGCGGCCGCCCGGATCCGGGTTCACCATGCGCGGGCCTGCGGGCACCATCGCCGTGCCCGGGCTAGAGGCGCCCGGACGCGGCATCTGGCCCAGCTGGTTCGCCGCGCCGGGCGGGAGCTTCTGGCCTCGCATGTTCGGGTCGTTCGTGTTCGTCGCCATGGTGTATCTCCGTTATTCGAGGTCGGTGGCTTCACCGGACCAGCTGACGCTGGTGCTGCACGATTCGCCCTTGCTGCGGCTGCTGGACAGGCCGGCGCTGAAGTTCACGGCCGACATGGCCGAGGACGACAGCTGGCCGATCACCTGGGCCTGCGTTTCGCGGGCGCGCAGCAGAACTTGGAGAAGCTGGATCGCTTCCTGGATTTTAACCTCGGCCTGCTTGAGCGCCACGCTGGTGCGCGCTTCCTCCTTGCGGAGGCCGAGCTCGAAGCTGCGGTCGGTCGCGGCGCTGGCGGCGGTTTCCACCGCGGCATCGGCCTGGTACATGCGGGCCTGCGCGTCGACCGACTGTGCCACCGAACTGATGCGGCCCTGTTCCTTCTGGATGAGCGCCAGCAGCACGTCCAGCTGGCCGCGCCACGCCTGAAGCTGCTGGCCGTGCGCGGTCACGCGCAGGCGTTCGCGCTCGTAGCGGGTGCGCTGGCTCACGTCGAAGGCGTTGACGCGCGACGCGAAGGCGCGGGCGCTCGACTCGTAGATCTCTCCGATGGCCTTCTGGCCGTCGATGTCGGCGCGGTAGGCATCCAGCTGGCGGCCGTAGGCGTCCCAACGCTTCGCAAAGGCGTCGGTCTGCGCCTGGAACACCAGCACGCGCTGGCGGTTGATTTCGGTCTCGGCCTGGACCGCCTCGACGCGGGTGCGGTAGAAGTCGGCCATGGCCTGCACGGCGCGAATCTGCGCCTCGTACTGGCGGACGCGCTGCTCGTTGATTTCGCCGCGGACCCGTTCGCCCTCGATCTGCGCCTTGAACACTTCGACCTTGGCCAGTTCGGCGCGGATGCGCGCCTCGAGGACCTGGGCCTCGGTCTGGTAGGCCGACAGCTGGGCGTTGAAGATGGCCACGCGCGCGTTAAGCACGGCGACCTCGGACTCACGGAGGAACTGCGCCGCGGACAGAAGAAGCCGCTGTTCCTCGACGTGCAGGTTGATGAGAACCTGCTCGAGAGCGATGCCCTGCTGCACCGCCTGGCGCATGTTGACCAGTTCTTCCTCGTGGAAGCGGATGGTCAGTTCGCGGCTGAACTTGGCGCGCTCGTCCTTGCCCTTCTGCATCACGACCATCACGCGGCCGTTCAGCAGGCCGTTCGGCTCCGTGAAGCCCAGGCTCGAGTGGATGTCGCGGGCCAGCTGCAAGTCGGCGGTGTTGCCTTGGTCCACGCGGCCCATGGCGCGGTCGAAAAGGGCGTCCTCGATCGCTTCCGGCAGGCCGGTGCCGCCCTGATACCACTCCAGGATTTTCGCCTTGGTGGCATCCAGCAGGCCCGAGGCGTATTCCTCGGGGTTGAAGGACCACTCCTGCGTCAGGTCGGGCACGTTGAACGTCGGCGCGACCGCGGTGAAGGTCGGCAGGGCGATGGAGGGCGGCGTCGGCAGGTTCAGCTGCTCGAACGTCGGGACCTCGGGGAGGACGTAATCGGGCTCGAGCGGGATGGTCGGCTCGTTGAGAGCCGGCATGGTCGGCGCGACGATGGCCGGGGCCGCCGGCTTGGCGCCGAAGGCCAGCAGCGGTGCCTCTTGGTCGAAGGTCGGCGCGTCCTCGAGCGGGATGTCGCCCGGCTCGAAGGTCGGCGGCGCGGCCACCGTGCCCGGGTCCTGGAAGTTCAGGCCGTCCAGGTTCAGTTCGGGCTTGATGGGGCGCTGGAAGGGCGCCAGCTGGCCGTCGAAGTTGAAGCTGACGTTGAACTCGAGGGGCTGGACCTCGAAATTGTTGAGCGCGTTCGTCTGCTCGATGGCGAGCTCGTAGCTGTCCCGCGCCAGGTTGACGAAGGTATCGTAGCCGCCGGAAACGAACGCCAGCGCCGGGTCAGTAGAGGGGTCGGTGCAGAAGCTCGAGGGGATGACCATGGCGTGTTCCTTTAGGTTCCACCGTTCTTGCCGCGCATTTTGCGGGCAAGCGCGACGGGTTTGAACTGCAGGGCGTGAAGTTCGAGCTCACCGCCGTCCACGTTTTCGATCTTCCAGCCCCACATGACCGACCGCGGCCCCTCGCCCAGCTTGATGCGGCCCTCGCGGATGTTCCCGGTCGGCTGCGCGCGCAGGCGGTAGACGTGCTCCGTCTGCTCCCCGTCCTCGTTTACCAGGATGGTGCGCAGGATCAGCCCGGTGGGTGCCGAGTAGGCCAGGTAGGCGTAGGGGTTCCGCTTCATGGCCATGGAGCCCATGTCCGTCATGGCGCCGCGCAGCATTGCCGAAATGTCCTCGCCGGCGTCGCTGGCGCCTTCCAGCCGGAAGATGCCCTCGCTGTTGCAGCCCAGGTACAGGTCGCCCAGCTTGGCGAAGCTGTTGAAGGGGAAGTTGGTGTATTTGGACAGCTGGCGGTTGTTGGTGCCGATGGACCACGCGATGTATTCGCCGGTGTCCAGGTGGAACCGCGCAACGAATCCGACGCCTTCGGTGATGGCCTCGAAGGCTTCAAGTTCCGTGGCGATGCCCTCGGCCAGGCCGACGGCCTCGTTGACCTGCGCCACCATGGTCCCGGTGTGCACGGGCGCCGCGGCCATCAGGAGCCCCTGCACCAGCGCCTCGGCGGCGGTGAAGGAGGACGCCACGACGCCGGAAATGGCCAGCTGCTCCGTCACGTCGGCGCGCGAAAGTGCGTCGGCGGCGTCTGCGGCGGCCAGCGCCTCGATGATGGACGAAATGGCGTCGGCCTCGGACGACACCAGACCTTCCAGCAGCAGCGTGTCGACCACCCGCTCAAGCATCTGAGTCGTGGCGGTGTCCGCTGCAGCCAGGGACAAGCCCTCGGCGATAGAAATGCGGTAGACGACATCGAGCGCCAAGGACAGCATCAGTTCCTCGGCGACCTTGGTTTCCCCATCGGCCGCGCTCTCGATGGCCGACTGGAACCCCAGCACGATGTTCACCACCGCCGTGTCGAACAGCTTGATCGAATCGGACAGCGCCAGGCGCTCGGGCGCGAACGCGCTATCGTCGGCCGAGGTCGGCGGCGGCGCGGTGTCGTCGTCCGTCACCGACGTTCCGTAGGGCTCGAAGGGCATGTCGGTCAGGCCGAACGCGCCCGGGCCAGCGAAGCCGGTAGCCTCGAACGGCACGCCAGTCTCGCCCTCGGCCGGCAGGAGGTAGATGGGACCAAAACTGTACGCCACCGTGAAGGGCATGTCGGTCAGGCCCACGGCCGGCACCACCGGGGGCGCCGGATCCGCGCCGTCCGTGACGATGGTGAAGCCGAACGTGGTGAAGCCCAGCGCGCCCTCGATGGGGTCGCCGTAGCCGAACACCTGGAAAGGCATGTCGACCATGCCTTCCGCTCCCGGAAGTTCGGTCGGTGCGCCGCCCAGCGACTCGAAGATGATGGTGTCCATCAGTAGATGCCATCCCCGCCTTGGTAGAGGGCCGAACCGACCACGATACGGCCGGCGCTGAACTCCGCGGAAACGTGCATGAGCACGTCGTTGACGTAGTAGTAGACCTGGCCCTCGATGCGCTCGATGGTGAACTGGTCCTCGGAGTTGGCGGGCCGCGGCGGCGTGATGCCCTTGCCCGACTCCACCACGCGCCATTGCGCAAAGCCGGAGCCGTCGCGGTCGAAGTAGAAGGCGTGCGTCAGGGTGCGCCAGTCGCCATCATTGGCCCGAGACTCCGGCGCAAAGCCGCACGCGATCGCTGCTACCTGTTTCACGCCGAACACCGTCCGGCAATCGCCGTCGAAGGCGTCGATGCTGTTGGCGCCGGAATCCCAGCCGATGCGCAGGTCTCGCGCATAGACGGCCGGACGTGCCGGGACCTCGGCGCGCCCCGGGAAGCCGGCGAACATAACCACATGCGCGCCGCCCTGGCGGGTGCAGTAGGCCGGGAGCGGGTCGCCGCCGACCGGGTAGAGGATGCCCTTGTCGTTCTTCCGGTACTGGTTGGTCACGCGCACCACGCCGTCCAGCGTCGGCACGTCGAAGTAGCCCGTGGCTGGCTGGTCAATGTCCACCGGGTAGCCGTTCGGCGCATAGGTCCCAGCGCCTACAAACGTGATGAACGTCATGTGCGCGATGGGCCCGTAGTACCGCTGCGGGAGCTCTTGCTCGGAGTAGGCCGGAACAAGGTAGCCCACCAGCACGTCGCCGGATCCGGTGTTCTCGTACACGGGCTGCCAGCTGGCGGGGACCGACACGGAGCCGATCCCGAGGTTGAGGTAGGCCGCGGCCTGTGCCAGGGTCAGGTAGAACTCGCCGCTCGGGAGCTTCTGGAAGTCGCGCGGCGCGCGCTTGGCCTGCTGCCAGTTCTGGTAGGTGGCGGGGGAGTTGGGCGCGGCCACGCCGCTGACCTGGTACTGGTTGTAGAGCCAGCCCTTCGGGAGCGGGCACGCGAACAGCGCGAACGGAACCGCCGGCACGCCGGGCTCGGCCGGCACCGCATCGGATACCAGCACGAACCCTTCGTTCTTGACCAGGCGCGGGTCGGCCATGACCTTACAGCTTGTAGTTCAGGCCGAAGGCGCTGATGGGCTGCTCGACGCCGTTGCCCAGCGTGTTCGAGCCAAAGCGCAGGTCGGCGCCGCTGGCCGGGCCGCCAGCGGTGCCCTGCACGCGCGCGCCGGTGGCGCTGCCGCGGCCATCGTCGCCGTCCGGGCAGAAGCGCCAGAAGGTCGGGGCCAGGTCGGTCTCGCCATCGTCGGCGCCATCGAAGCTGGTCGTGGTGCGCCAGTCCTCGGCCGCAGCCTTGTCGATGCGCCCCGCGGCGGCGGCGTCGAACGTGAGGCCGGTCACGCCGTCGTCGCTTTCGCTGAACTTACCGATTTCGGTGTGGTCGTTCACCATGTCCAGCGCCTCGTCGGCGGTCGCCGGAACGGGACCACTGTAGAGGTAGAGGAAGCCGCCATTGAGCGCCGTGCGGACGGCGGTGGCAATGGTATTGGCGAGGTCGGTGGTTTTCTTGCCGGACATGGCGATTCTCCTGGATTAGGGCCCGATGCCTCGGACCACTTTGACGGTTGCGATGGTGGTGCCTGGCGTGTCGTTCATCACCAGGCGGCCGCGATAGACGCCATCGGCGAGGGCTTCCACGTCGTTCTTGTAGTAGCGGTATTCGGCGGTGCCGAACGGAACCGCAGCCATGCGGACATGGACGATGCGAACCTCGTCCGTGACGGGAAGGGCAGGCGTGGTCGGATAGTCGGCGGTGGTGTCGAAACCGGCGGTCGGTTCTACCGGGTATTCCCAATAGTCGTCCAGGATCAGCTTGGCCTCGGTGAACGCCGGAGGCGGCACTTCGAGGATGGCATCGGTGAAGCTCATGGCGACGGTGCCGCTGGCCGTTCCGCTCTTGGTGAAGTGGATGCCGAAGCGGATGGCTTCGATCGCCGGCAGGTGCGGGCCCCAATCGTTTCCGAAGTTCAGGTACGTCGAACCGATGGAACCGTTGCTGCTAGAGCCAGAGGTATTAATCAGCGGGTCGTTCTGGATGCTGCTCGGGTCGAAGTCGAAGCCGGTCGTTTTCAGCGACACGACGAGGTAGCGGAAGCTGGCGCCGCTGACCGCCACCGTCGTGGAGCCGTTGAAGTAGGTGCGCGGGTAGCTGCTCAGGATCACGTCCGGGTCGGGCGCACCCATCGGCCACGCCGGGCTGTTGTTCGTAGCCAGGATGTGCTCGTGGTAGCCACTCTCGCAGGTGCCGGTGGTATAAGCCGTGTCGGTGCCGAGGAACGTCCCGGGCGTATGCGAGCCGTCCACCGCGTTTCCGCAGTTGTTCACCGCCGTGATGCCGTAGGTTCCCCCCAGGTCCAGCAGGTTGATCTCGAGCGGCGGGTCGTAGGTCGGCTCGGCCGGGTCGTAGGGGTAAGGCGCTTCGGGGTCGGTGTCCCAAACGAAGTAGTACGTTGCGGATCCGAAATAGGTGAAGTCGCTGCCGCTGGTGAAGTCGGCCAGCATTTCGGCGGTCGTGCTGACCGGGCCTTCGCCCTCGACGCAAATCTGGTTGGCGCCCACCGGCGTGCGCCAGAAGCACGGGGTTTCGATTTCGACCAGCCACTTGACGTTGAGCCCGGGCGCCAGGTCGTCCACATAGAACGCGACGGACGAATCGTCGGGCCCGCCGATGGTCGCCTCGACAGGCGCCGGCTCGAAATCGGATTCAGGATCCGCGGCCTCGTTGGCCTGGAAGGTATAGGCGCCATCCGGCGCGGCATACCACCAGACCTCGTGGTAGATGTCGCCGCCGCTGGGGAAGTTCCACTGAACCGGCGTCAGGCGCAGCGTGTATTCGGTGCCGGGGTCAAATCGGAGCTCCCAGCCGGAGTAGTCCACGGCGCTGCCGAGGCTGGTGATGGTGGATCCGGCAATGGTGACGAGCCCATCCGTGCCCGGGCTGAACTCGAACGGGATGCCGCTTTCGTGCAGGGGGATCCACGGCATGTCCTAGTCCTCGGTCCTCTCGAAGAAGGCGCGGCCCAGCGCCCAAACCGGATGATACCGCTCCCCGGGCCCGGAAACCCCGGTCAGGTCGCCGAGGGGGCCGATGGTGGACAGCCCGAAGGTGGCGTTCTGGCCCACGGAGTCAATCGCCACGGACAGGACAATTTCGGGGTTTCCTTCCTCGTCGCGCTCCATGGCCGCGCCGGTGATGGCGAAGTTCCCGTCCTCGTCCGGCTGGTTGCCGGCAAAGGCGCCCGCGACCAGGGTGGAAATGGCCGTCGGGATGTCGGTCGAAGCCGGCGAGTAGACGCCGAAATAGCACTCGGCGGGCCGGGCCAGGTTCCGGTAGCCGGCGATGCAGCCGAAGTAGGTGGTCTCCACTTCCCAGGTGTCGGTTTCCTCGTCCGGCGGGTCGTCGTAAACGTCCACGAGGCGCTGGAACAGGCCATAGATGAACCACGACGGGCTGATGGACCGGCCTTCCATGCCGTCGAACATTTCGAGGTTGGGCTTCAGGTAGCGCAGGAAGCCGCCGGTCGGGATGGTCGGCGCCGGCCCGTAGAGCACGGTCCGGTTGATCTCGACGCCGTTCAAGTAGACCTCGATGAACACTCCCTCGCCGGCGGTGGCCTCGCCTGGGCTTTGCGTTTCGGTGTCCCACACGCGGTTCTCGCCCAGCAGGACCACCAGCCGGTCGCGCAGGCTGGCGTACAGCAGCCACCGTTGGGTGGCGGTGCGGATGGTGCCGGCTTCCGTCACCAGGTACATCGGCTTCTCGATGCCGTCGAAGCCGAGGTAGGGCACCAGGTCGGCGCCGAACCGGACGTTCAAGGTCCGCAGGGTGTCGCCCTCGAACTCGGCGGCCACGGGCACCGCGGCGGCGCCGGCGACGACGGAGAAAGGCGTGGTGGTGCCGCCACCGTCCACCGACCGCAGGTAGCGGTTCTGGATGGTGCTGGGCCAGTATTGCGGCGGAACATCGTCCTCGGGATCCAGCGCGTTCGGGCCGTCAAGCTGGTGCAGGCGGGCGACGTGCCAGGGGTTGCCGGTGCTGTCCGGCGGCAGGATGCCGTGCGCGACAAACTGCGTGCACGACTCGTTGAAGAACCACGAGTCGTCATGGCCGATAGACAGGTTTTGCAGCTTCTCGCGGCTGTTCTTCTTCACCTTGTACCGCTTCAGGCCCTCGGGGGTGATTTCCTCGAGCAGGCGGTAGCGGTGCAGGCCGCCGCCGATGCCTTGCGGCGCCAGCGGGTAGTCGAACAGCGGCGGGGAGTCTGGCGGCGGGACCGTGGTATTGCCGTCCACGCCCAGCGATTGCACGACGTAGAGCCAGATGCCGTCCTCGCGCCGCGCAATGCCGGCGCCGCACACATAGCGGTCCGGGAAGGGCGTGTCATCGAGCGATTCCGCGATGTATTCCTCGATGTCCAGCAGCGGTTCGCCCAGGTGGAACACGAACTTGCCGCGTTGGTGCCTCGGGTGGTTGTACGGGTCCAGGAACAGGCGCGTGGACCCGCCGTACCAGCTGATGCGCTCCCCGTCCACGCTGACCCAATCCACGTTGCCGGCGCGCACCAGACCCTTGATGAACCGGCCGCCGTAGGTGCCGTCGCTGCGGCCGGTGGACACGCCGCTCTTGGTATAGGTGCGCCAGTCCTCCCCGCGGCCTCGGATAAGCTGCTGCGGGAAGTCCGGGTCGATGCCGTTGGGGAGCGCGCTCGATCGCGCCCACACGACGATGCCATTGAACTTCAGGCGCACCAGCCGCGGGTTGCGCCCGCGCTGGGCCTCGACGGTGATGCGCGGGATGCTCCCGTGCAGTTCGGCCGTGATGACCGAACCATCGAGAAGTTGCTGCGTGGCCTTGAAGGTGCCAAGGCCCAGGTAGCCGGCTTGCTCCCGGGCAAAGCCCAGGAGCTTTCGAGCCTCGGGGACGTGCGACCTGGCAAGGTCACGGTCCCCGACCAGCCTCGTATGCGCCCAGCCGGTATCCCGCACCTTGCTCATGGGCTTAGCTGTCGTCCGACGCCGAGATGATGTATTCGATGCCCAGCTTGTCGCCGGCGATCTGGTTCAGGCGGGAGACCGCGAAGCGGCTGGCCGCCGCCAGCACGCCGCCGGTGCCGCCCTTCACGGAGCTCGAGAGCAGGGCCACGCCGTAGACGTTGTACGGGCCGCCCGCGGCGTAGGTGAACAGCGCCTCGTCGCCGGAGTTGCCGACATCGGGGGTCGCCACCGCGGCGGCGCGGTTCCAGGCCGGGCGCGTCACGCTGGTGATGCCCGCGTTGATCTCGCCGGCCGTGCCCGCGAACGTGGCGGCGGTCAGGCCAGCCGTCGGGGTGTAGTCGTTCGAGAACAGCGCCATGTACCAGTTCGAGATCTGCGCGCCCCCGGCGAAGGCCGAGTTGAGCAGCTGGATGAGGCCCTGGGTGACGAACAGGTTGGGCTCGATCGTCACGCCGATCGGGCCGCCGTGGTCGTTGACCTTGAACGCGCCGCCGATGTTCAGGCCGGAGGCGCCTTCCAAGTGGATGCGGCCGCCCTCGATGCCGTACTTGTGGCGCTGCAGCGCCTGGGCGATCTCGCGGCGGTGCTTCTGGATGATGCTGTTCATGGACGCGCTCCTATTACCATTTGCCCACCGGGCACGATTGCCCCGCAAAGGGGATTTTGAAGGCAAGGGGACAGCCGCACAACGCGCAGCGGGGCCCTCGCTTGTTCGGGCAGGCCGCGCACGCGGCCCGCCGGGCCTCCCGGGTCGCCTTGTCGGCCTTCTCGGGGAACTTGAAGCCCATCATTGCTCGTCCTCGTCGTGGCGGTACTCGCGGACGGTCACGCGGTCTCGGACGGCCAGGCCGGGCGTGGTGGCGCCGGCCAGCGCCGCCACCAGCTGCCGGTGGCCGTTGCTCTCCCGGAACATCATGGCGCCCGACTCGCCGACATCGGCCAGTCCCTCGTTCAGGTTCATGCGGGCGATGAGCCCGCCCGGCAGGCCGGCGCAGAACTGGCCGGCGGTGTTGAGCCATACCGGCACCGGCTGGTCGACCTCGAGGCCCAGCAGGGCGCCGTCCACGCGGCAGGCGGTCCCAGGCACAGCGCCATGGTGGACCACGATGCGCTGCTTAACCTGGTCCGTCAGCATCAGGTTCGAGCCCGACACGAACCACGTCCGGTTGGCCGAGGCCACGAACACGCCGGATCCGGCGTCGGCCTCCACCGGCTCCATCAGCGCCAGGCGCTTCGGGAAGCCGATGCGGCCGCGGGCCGGATCCACCATGCCGTAGCGCAGGCCCGGGGAAATCAGCATTTCCCGGCCGCGCGCCACGAGCATCTGGCCGTTGAGCGTGCGGACGATGTGCCCCGGCGGCATGATGAACAGCATATGGGTCTGCAGCGGGGCGCCGCGCGGCGCCTTGCCGACGAGGAAATCGGTCGTGCCGGCCGGCAGGTCTTGGTGCCGGCGCAGCACGTCGTCGCCGGCGCCGGTCAGGTAGACCCGGATGGTCGGGACCTCCACCGGGTCGGCAGGCTGCGGGATGTCGGACAGCAGGATGCCGCCGCCGGCGGGGACCTCGGTGGATTGGGCCAGGCCCGTGCCCGACTCGCGGCCGAAGCGATCGATGAAGGTGCACGCCAGCTGGTAGGTTCCGGCGTCCAAGCCGCCGGCTGCGTCGGGGGTGCACACCGGCGTCGCCGGCGGGCCTTCGACGGCCCAGGCGCGCGCCTCGAGGCCCAGCGTTACCAGCCCGGCCTCGGCGCCGTTGCTCCAGAAGATCGTGTCGTTGACCAGCGCGTAGGAGGCCGGCTTGGCCGCCAGCCCGGTCACGAGGTCCTCGGTGGTGCCGTCCGGGAACAGGGCGCGAAGCGCGCCGGCGCCGCTGACGTACAGCGCGAAGGGCATATCGCGGTCGCACCACAGGGAGTGGGCGCCCACGTCGGCGACAAACGCCGCGCGGCCGGGCCGCAGCCGCGGCTTGATGCCGAGGTCCGGGGTTCCCACCAGGTCGACGTTCACCGCCTCGCGCAGGGTGCCGAAGGGCAGAGACCCCTGCGGCGCCAGGTTGTTGATGCCGGGGAAGGTCTTGGTGGTGTTGAGTTCGCTCTCGGTGGCCATGACGGTCTCCGTAACGGTGCCGTTACGGATATCTCATCCGAACCACGGGGACGCGGTGCCGCTGCTGCTTGCGGGCCACGTTGGCGTCCTCCCGGATCCCGAAGCGCGCGGCGAACCGGGCTTCCATGTCGGCGGCGCGCTGCGGGTCCTCGGCGTCGGTGTCGCGCACGAGGAAGGCCAGGTGCAGGGCCCAATAGCACAGGGCGTCGTGGTGCACGACGCCGATTTCCGGCACATGGTTGGGCGCCGACATGGGGGTGAGCGGCAGGCGCGAAATGTGCAGGTCGATGGTGTCCTGGGTGTCCAGCGGCGGCGCCGCGCGGTCCAGCACCAGCGTTTTGCCGGTGGTGGCGCTGCCGTCGTTCATCAGGGCGAACGCCGCCGGCGGGCCGCCGCGCTTGTTCGAGAAGCGCACGCTCTCGATGGCGACGCGCTCCAGGTCACAGTCCTGGGTGCGCAGGCGCGCGCCCAGCACGTCCAGCACGAGCGGGTCCAGCGCGTAGGTGCGCTGGTCGTCCACGAGCTCGACCTCGCAGCGGGCACCTTCGATCTCCTGGATCAGGTGCCCGCGGATGCAGGCTTCTTGTTCGCCCAGGTTCAGGCCCTCGGTCAGGAATTCGTCGGTCCACAGTTCCGCGCCGCCGGTCACGATGTCGTCGGCGAGGATGCGGGTGCGGGCGAGAAGCTGCTCGAGGGTCATGGCGGGTTACGCGGCCGGGGTGCCGACGGCCTGGGTGTAGAGCAGGCGGGTGAACACGGTGCCGTTGTGCACGCTGTTCACGGCCACGGAGCCGATGGGCTGCTTGCCGGCGGCGATGGCCACCGCCATCTTGGTGTCGAGCTCGGCGGCGCTGTTCGCCTCGATGAGTTCGTAGTCCTCGTACATGGCCGCTGTCCTTTCGTTCGGAGGGGGTGGAAGCCGGGGCCGCGCGCGGCGGCCCCGGCCGGGGTATTACTCGACGCTCATGCCGCCTTCGTCGTCCTCGTCGCCGGCGTCATCGCTGCGCTCGAGCTCCTGACGGACCTCGGCGAACGCGGAATCGCGCTCGGCGGCGTCGATGTTGAAGCCCAGCTTGGCCTCGAGGAAGCGCACGTTCGGCACGCCGTCGGCGTTCAGGGCGCCTTCGTAGTTCTTGGCGAACGCGGCGTGCTCGGCTTCCGGGGCGTGCTCGGCCGGGGCCGAAGCCAGGACATCGAAGATGGCGTCCTTGATGGCCTCGCGGCGCTTGAGCGGGTCGTCCTTCACCGGGATCTCGGCCACCACGCGGCGGGCGTCGCCGGTCGGGAAGCAGCCGGCCTTGAGCGCGGCGCGGTGGAAGGCGGCGGGCAGGGTGCGCGGCTCGTCGGTGACGATGGCCACGCGGCCGTCTGGGAGCTTGACGCGGATGGGTTCGCCGTCCGGCGAGTAGAACGTGGTCTCGGCGGTGGTCGAGGCCGGCTTCTTCACTTTGGAGTTCATCGGGGCTACCTCTCGGGGGTGTTTCTGCTGCGGATGGACGAACGGGGGCCGTAGCCCCCGTTCGCGTTGGTCACGCCCTGGCCTTCACGGTCAGAACTGCTGGAACTCGCCAGCCTTGTCGGTCTCGACGTACAGGATGGTCAGCTTCAGCTGGCCCTCGGTGGCGTCGGTGTCGGCCGGCGTGCGCACCAGCTTGAGGGTCCGCAGCGCGTTGGTGCAGCGGATGCCCGTCAGGGTGAGCGCGGTGCGGGCCGCGGCCTTGATGTTGACGGCCGAGAGGTACTCGTCGTCGTCGGCCGAATCGCCCAGCTTGATGGTGTCGGTGCCGGTGGTATCGAACACGGTCTCGACCACGACATCGCCGCCGACCACTTCCGCGTCGATCGGCAGCTGGATCTCGATCTCGTTGTCGTTCTCCACGAACTCGGCGAGGCTGAGGGTGATGGACAGGGCCAGGACGGCCTGGCGCATGGCGACTTTGTTGCTGATCTTGCTCATGGCTGTTTCCTCGGGAAGCCTTCGGGATTCAGGACCGGGTAAAAAGGCCGGGACCGGGCGAACCCGGCCCCGACCCCGCCCCGATTACTGCAGGTAGTGGTCCAGGCAGATGCGCCCGAAGTCCTCCACGCTGTTGTCGTAGATGGAGAAGAACTCCGGCAGCAGCAGGCCGAACATCTTGTCCACGCTGATGCCCCAGCGGCTGTCGTACTGGAACCGCTTTTCGGCCCAGGAGCCGCCGAGGTCGGCCATGCCGAGGGCCTGCGCGCCGCAGAGCATCGAGCGGGTGCCGTCGATGGCACCGCCGGCGCCCCACTTCGAGCCCGAGGCCGCGCCCTTGGTCGAGTAGACCATGCGGTGCTCGTGGAACACCACGCCGTCCACGGTCACGGCACCGGCGCCGGTGAACCACGGGTTCTCCTTCGAGCGCGGCATCGCGGTAGTGATGGCGCGCTGGTAGTCGGCGTCCTTCTTCAGCTGGGCCATCGTGCCCGGCTTGACCAGCATGACGTAGTATTCCTTGCCGCCGGCCATCAGGGGCTTGATGTAGTGGTCCTTGGCGTAGGCCACCAGGTCCACGATGGTCTTGTAGGTGATGATGTCGTCGGCCGCCACCTGGGTGGTGTCGCCGGCAACCAGGCCGTTGGTGGCGTCCCAGCGCAGGTGACGCTTGGCCGACGGCGGGCGCACGTCCGCGGCGAACGCCAGGTTGGGGAACGGGGAGCTCGACGGACGCGGGGCGCCGTTGGTCAGGTAGGCGTAGCTGACGCCGGCCAGGGTGAGGAGGGCCAGCTGGTCGACGCGGTTGGCCAGCCAGTAGGCCAGCTTGTTCTTGGCCTGCGCGCGGGTGTTGATGACCGACTTCTGGTCGGACAGCTTGCCAGCGTTGCGAACCTGATGGGAAATCAGACCGATGGTGATTTCCTGCTCGAAGTTCTGCATCTGCTCCTCGCGGCCTTCGCGGTCGTTGTCGTCAATGACGCCATCTTCCACGAGGTCGGCGACCAGTTGCATGAGCACGCGCTCGCCCTTCTCGCTCTTGGTGAGCTCGGTGATCCGCTGGATCATCGAGTTCTCGCTGGTACCCAGGAACCGCTTGATGAACATCTGGTCGCGGGCCGCGCTCCACACGCGACGGGACCAGACGACCTTCTGCTTGCTGTTCAGGGCACCGAAATTGGTCGCGCCTTTCATGGCATATCTCCTTGACTCGCGTTGCGGGGCATGTGCCCCCGGAAGGTTTGATTCGGCGTGGGTGCCGACTTCCGCCCCGTTTGACGCCCGGTGGCTGGGCTGCAACGCCGTTTCGGAGGCGACCGGCAGCGGTTGAGGGACGCTGCGCCCTTGGATCTGGTGGCGGGGGCCGGATTTGAACCGGCGACCTCCGGGTTATGAGCCTGGCGTTCTGCCTGACTGAACTACCCCGCTGGCGCCGAATGTAGAACAGGCCCGTTCAGGCGTCAAGCCCGCCCTGGCGGGGGCGGGCTATCGGGGTCAGGCATTGCCGACGAGCTTGGCGAAGGCCCGGGGGTCGTTCTTCTCGAGCGCGTCCAGTTCCTCGTCGCTCATGTCGTCCGGGTCGATGTCGTCCACGTTGATGCGGCTCGAGGCGCGGTTGCCCTCGCCCATCTTGCCGGTGTCGGGCGGCTGCTGTCCGGCCTTCTTGGCCCGGCCCTTCAGCCGCTCGATGCGCTTCTCGTCCTCGGTCTTGCCGCCCTCCTTGCCGCCGTCCTTGCCGGCCTTGGGGCCCGTGGCGCCGCGCTTCATCACGATGTCGGCCGCCTTCCGCAGCGCCGACTGGATCGGCATCTTCTTCTCGGTGATGTAAAAGTTCCGCAGCGCCATGACCTGCTCGAAGGCTTCGTGGTCGTACTTGGCCTTCTTGGTCGAGTCGAGCGCCGGGTAGTCCTTGAGCACCTGGTCCACGGCCTTCTGGATGGACCGCTGCTGGCGGTCCTGCTGCAGCACCGTCATGGCGCTGGCCGTGGCCACCTTCATGCGGTACTTCTCGATTTCCAGCGCGATGGCAGCCGCGCCATCCACGTCGCCTTCCAGCTGCTTCTCGATCTGCTCCTTGACCTTGGCCTCGAGGTCGAACTCCGGCTCGGCATCCTCGCCGCCAGGCTTGCCGCCCTTCAGACGGGCGTTTTCTTCCTCGAGAAGGCGCGCGCGCTCGAGCACTTCGTCCAGGCGCGCCTTCGGCACCGTCGGGTTGCCGTCGTCGTCCTGGTTGGCGAGGTCGGCCAAGGTCTCGGGGTCGAGTTCTTCCTCGCCTTCGTCCTCGCCTTCTTCACCTTCCTCGGTTTCCTCGCCTTCTTCGGCTTCGGGGTCGAACTCGGAGCCGTCGTCCTCGGCTTCCTCGCCTTCTTCCTCGCCTTCATCGGAACCGTCCTCGCCTTCTTCGCCGGCGTCGTCGGTGTCGTCGGCTTCTTCGCCTTCGTCACCTTCTTCTTCGCCTTCCAGGTCCTCGTCGTGCAGGTCGTCGTCGTCATTGTCGAACATCGGGGCGTTCTCCTTCGGGGGTTTACACGCTGGCGGCGGTGGCCTGGGCCGCCTTCGCCAGTTCACGGGCCTTCTGGCGAACCTTCGCCATCAAAGCCTTGTTCTTGCGGATCTTGGCGGCCTTGCTGATGGTGCGCAGCGCGCTCTCGATCTCGTAGTCATCGAAGTCACCGCTACGGTCCTCGGGCTCGATGAACCGGCCATTGGCGTCGTAACGCTTGCTTTTCTTGCCCTTCCGCGAGGGCCCGGCTTCGTCGTACATCACATCGCTCCTTCGGCCGGCTGGCCGCTTTCAATGCCCGTGGTGATCCCGGCGTCGGGGTTGGTGGGCGTGAGGGGGTTCGTGTTCTCGTCCGGCGGCGGCGCCGCGGGCACGTTGGCGGGGAAGATGGGTGCTGCGTTCTTGTCCTGGAAACCCGCGGACAGCAGGATGGCGTCGGCGGCCGGCGCCAGCCCGGGCATGGAGCCCAACAACTGCGCCGACGTGACCGAGGAATACTGCGCCTCGACGCTGACCGCGACGGACCGCGCGCGGGACAGTTCGGCGTCGGCGCGCAGCTTGTCGGCCTGCGCCTCGGCCACCGGGTCGGTCTTGGGTCCGCGCATGTCCTCCAGGATCTCGGCCTTGTCGGTGAGGTTGGAGTGCTTGACCGGCACCCAATCCGGGACCGCGATGCCAGCTTCCTTCATGCGCATCGACTGGTCGAACTGGCTGTTCTGGAAGGTGACGTGCGCCGGCTGGTCGGTGATGGCGTAGTCGTACTCGCCCGAGGTCGGGTCGAACAGGTCGCCGTCCTGCGGGTCCGGCTGGTTGATGTGCAGCGGCTTGTATTGCTTGTTGCCGAACGGGTCGGTCTCGGTGATGAGCATGACCTGGGGCTCGGTGAGGGTCTGCTGCAGCTGCTCGATGAGGTTGCGCACGAAAATCCGGCGGGACCGGGCCAGGTTGTCCAGGATGGGAGCCGAGGACAGCTGGGCGGCGAACTGCTGCACCTGGCCGGCGAGGCCGGACTGGTTCTTGCCGCCCTGGCCGCGCATGGCGTCGGTCATGCCCGACACGCCCTTGATCTTCTCGGACGCGAAGCTGGCCAGTTCGGCCACGCCGGTCGGGACCTGGTTCGGCTCGATCTTCTCGGGCTTGGTGAAGCCCTTTTTGTATTCGATGACCACACCATTGCGCGCGCCCTCCACTTCGAGGTCATCGGTGCGCATGTTGGACAGGCTGTTCTGCTCCACGAAATAGCCGCTGTTGGCGGTGGAGCGGACGATCTGGTTCACGGTCGAGACCGTGCTGTTCAGGAGCTCCTGCGGGCCCTCGAGGTTGTCCACCATTCCGCGGGTCTTGCCGCGCCGGAACAGGGGGAAGAACGGGATGATGGTGAAGTGGGAGTACGGGCTCCAATCGTCGTGCAGCAGCACGGTGTTGGTGCTCACGGTCCAGCGGATGCGGCGGCGCGGCCGGCGCAGGGTAATCACGCCCTCGGCGCGCAGCTTGGCCACGTTCTCCGGCTTCATGTCCTCGAGCACGCGGATGTCGCCAGTGGGCCACAGGCCGATGAGGGTTCCGGGCGACATCTTCCAGTATTGACGGTCGATCACGCGGAAGCGCGGGATGCGGGTGCGGACCTCCTTGGCGTCGAAGTAGCCCACGTCGGCGACCTCGGCCTCGGGCAGGTCGTCGCCGAAGCGGTTGCGTTCCTCGGCGTCGTCCAGGTCGTTGCCGAAATCTTCCTCGCCGATGTCCGGGCCGAAGGATTCCTCGACCTCGCGGCGCTTTTCCTCGCCGTAGGTGGCCTCGATCTCGTCGCCGGTCAGCCAGCGGGTGACGGTGACATCGCCCCAGCTGTCCGGGTCGTAGCCCTTGGCGTCGGGGTCGGGGATCACGTCGAGCGGATCCAGCAGTTCCAGCGCCGGTTCTCCGTTCAGGTTCTCGTCGTAGCGCACGCGCAGGTCCAGGTAGCCGCGCTGCTGGATGAGGCCGTCGGCGAACATTTCCGACTCAAGCTGCGTGAAGTTCAGGTCGTCCTTGACCTTCATCAGCACCTTGGACATCTTCTCGGCCTTGAGGGTGCTGGCCTCGCGCTTGGGCGTCAGGGAAACGTCCACGCGGTTGTTGATCTGGAAGCCCAGGATGGTGTTTACCGCGTCCAGAACCTCGTTGACCTCGATGGGGTAGCGGCCCTCGCTCTCCATCTTGGCCCGGTCGGCGGCGCGCCACTGGCTGCCGCCGCCCATGTAGAGGTCCTCGAGGCGCTTTGCGCGCTCGCAGTAGTTCCGGTGGCCGCGGTCGTCCACATACTCGTAGCGGTCCCAATTGGCCCGCGCGATGGCCGCTTCTTCCAGGGTCTTGGACTTCGCGGGGCGCACCTTGTCGCCGGCGTCCTCGGTCTCGGTCATCATCTTGCCCATCGTCGTGTCCCCTACGCTGCCAGTGCGGTGGCGCCGCGCCGACGGCGCTGGCGGGCCAGGTCATTAAGCCGCGACTTCCACTTCTGCTCCTGGGGAGCGGTGGGGGCCACGGGCGTGAAATAGGTTACAGCAAGGGCATCGGCGCCGTCCGGGGAGGACAGGCCGCGGCCCTTCATGTCGTCCTTGGACTCGAGGACATACCGCTGGCGGTCATCGAAGCCGTATTCCGGGGTGGTGAGTTCGGCCTCGAGCTCGGGGTCCACCGGCAGGCTGGCGCCGTCCTGGATGGCCTCGCGCATCCGGTACCAGAGTTCGTCCCGCAGCTTGCGGAACCGGCTCTCGTCCTGAGCCTTCTCTCCCACCTGCACGCCGACCACGTTGGTGTAACCCATCTGCACCAGCCGGTCGACCACGCCCCAGCCCATGCCGGTGGCGTCCACGAACACCATGTCGGGCTGGTATTCATCGATCGCCTCGGCCACGCGGGCGGCCAGCTGCATGAGGTCGGCGATGCGCAGGCGCTTGAGCTTGTGCACCTTGCGGCCCTGCCGCCGGACGATGCAGCTTTGGTCGTCGCCATGGCGGGCCACGTCCACGCCCATGACCTTGCCCGAGGTCTCGTAGGCATAGCAGCCGCGGGCCATCGCGGCGGCCACGTCGTCGTTGGCGATGAACTGCAGGCTGCCGGCGCGGGGGAACACGCCGCGCACGCGCACGCGCACGAAGTCACTGTCCTCGCCGTATTCCTGGATCCAGCGCCGAATCTTGGTCAGGTTGATGCCTGGCACGGTCCGGCTGTCCACCTGGATGGCGTGCCAGCTGCCGCGGTTCTTGCCGCGGAAGCACTCGTAAAACCGGCCGTGGTTTCGGGTCGGGTTGCCGAACACGCACCAGATGATCTCGGTGTCGGCGTCGGTCAGGGCGCCCTCGGCGACCTCCCACACCTTGTCGATGATGGCCGAGGCTTCATCGAAGATGAGCAGCAGGCGCTTGCCCTCGTTGTGCAGGCCGGCGAACGCCTCCGTGTTGGTCTGAGACCACGGCACCGCGTCGCACCGCCAGGTCTTGTCGTGGCCGGGCAGGGTGGAAATCAGGGCGGTGGCGGTGAGGTTGAACCATGCCCGGGTCAGGGACATGCGGTGCCACTTGGCCAGTTCGGGCCAGGTCTTAGTGAGAAGCTGGGTCTGCGTGTTGGCCGTGACGACGCATCGGGTGTCCTGGAAGGTGTCCATGGCCCACTTGATGAGCCACGAGACCAGCGCCGACTTTCCGACGCCGTGGCCGGACGCCACCGCTTCCTGGATAACGTCGCCCGCCGAGGCCGCGCCGGCGCGCAGCCGCGCGCCGATGTCCTCGAGGATCCTGATTTGCCACTGGCGCGGGCCGTTCTTCTTGGCCAGCGGCGTGCCGGCCTCGCCCCACGGGAAGTTGTAGTAGACGTAGCCCAGCGGGTCGTGCGTGAACATGCCGATGTCCTCGGCAAGTTGCACGTCGAAGGCCGACATGGCCGCCTGCTGCTTAACCGCCATTCTGGCCTCCGGCGGTGATTACGCGCTGGCGCGCGCGGGCCAGGCCGTCCACGATGGCGGTGGCGATGTCCGTAGCCGTGACCTTTTCCTCCTTGAACAGGCCGGTGAGGCGGGCCAGCTTCTCGAGCGCCGCGTCCTTGGAAACGAACTTGATTTCCTTCTCCGTGACCTCGCCATCGTCGCCGAACACCTTGTGGGTGATCTTGAAGCCGCTGATGGCGCGCCGGATGTTCTCGGGGACCTCGGCCATGGACCGCAGTTCCCCGGTCTCGGTGAACAGGTCGAGCGGGTCCAGGAACGCGATGCCGGCAATCTCGGCCCACACGCGCTCCTGCGTCACGCTCAGCTTGGCCAGCAGCGCGCGGTGCTGCTCCTTCATCATGCGCCGGACCTCGGGGTGCGCCAGCAGGCGGCGGCCTGCACGGTCGGCGCCGTGCTCGGAGTAGCCAGCCTGGCGCGCGGCCTCGGCGGCGTTGAGCGATGCCAGGTAGTGCCCGACGAACGCCTGCATCCGAATCAGGACCGGCGTGGGGATGAACTCGGCCTCGCTGTCCAGGTCGAACTCGTCGGCGGCGAGGTCCTGCGCGGAACGGTGCTCCGGCGTAGTGGTTTTCTCGACCAGGGCGCGGGCGCTGAACGGGACCGCGGCGCGCGGCTCGTCCTCCATGGGCTCGGCGATGAGCGGATGCGCCTCGGGCTCCGGCTCCGGCGGAAGGTCAGCGAATTCCGGCTGGGCTTCCTCCCTGGCCTCCGGCTGGGCCTCGGGATCCTGCTTGCGCGCGGCGCGCCGGGCGGCGCGTCGCAGTCGTGCCATCTTGTCGGGGTCAAGCGCCACGGTTTACTCCCGCCTCCCAAACGCTACCGCGCCGGGGTCGGTGGTGGAGTGGCCAGCGGAGAGGAAGATCATGCGAACTCCGCGACGATTCGGCTGTAGGCGTTCGCCAGTCGAAATACGCGCCAACCACAAGAACCGGACATGACTTGCGACACCGAAATCGGCTCGAAGGTGCTGCCGCCTTGGGCGCGAGTGAAGTAGCCCTTTGCGTTTGTCGTGGTTTCAATGATCTGCGCCTTGCCCGTGCCGGAATAGGTCCATCCGTTCAATGATTGCGCCGGGTCCGGGCAAGTGGTGGACGCCACCGTGTCGTGCGACGGGTCGAAGAATCCGATCACGGTTTCTTCCGCGTTGCCAAAAGTGTTTGCCGCGTCAATCAAGTCATCGTAGGCCGCAGCACCCACCACGCCCGCGTTAAATACGTCCGCACCAATCACGGCACCATTCGCCGTCCCGACGAAGTGATTTAACATGCCGCAGTAGGCTGGTCCCATCACGCCACCCTGCGCCCACACCACCTCCCAATCGTACCGAACCTGATAAGGCCGGTTGGCTCGGCAAGAGAACGTGTCGGTTTTGGTGGCAATCGAACCAACCACGCCGGGGTGCGTCATGTCCACCACGCGGTCAAGCGTGACTTCGGTGCCGCTGATGATTTGGTCTGCCGTTGGCGTCACGGTCACGCCATCCACCTTGAACACGCCGCTGGTCAGCGTTTCGTTGCCGTGATTGTCACCAACAAACACGGAGGACGGGGCGCCAGTCGGCTGCACCGACCACGCGAGCGTCATGGACGAAACTTCGTCAGCGCCCGCAGAGGTCAAGTCCCGCACATAGAACATGGCCGTTCCCGCGTCTCCGGGAACTTGCGACCCGGTGCAGCCGACGAAGGCAGCGACATAGGCACGGTTTCCGGTTCCGGTAGGCGCAGAGCCAGCGGCGCGAACCGTGATGGTGTGCGCGGCGTTGGTCGCCGTTTCGGTCAGCAGCACATGACTGTCGGACAAGTCCGGGCTGGTCGCGTTCGCGTACATGGAAACGTAGCGGTGGCCCAGTTGCCCGGCGGTGAATTTGCCTGCGTCAATCAACGCTTGCGTGACGGCAGGCAGCTTATCGGCGGCGGTGTAGTCGCCGTCAATCGCTACGGTCGCGTAGCCGCCGTTTGTGATGCGGAACAGGCGCAGGCCCAGCACGGAGCCAGTCACCGAACACTGGATGGTGTCGCCCGCCGTGGCCGACCAGCTCGACCCGCCGCCGAACGCATTGGTGTTGGCCGAGGTCGTCCACGTTCCGGTTTTGGTCACGGAGCCGCTGGCATAGCCGATGGTCGTGCCGACCATGCCTTCCTTCAATCGGCCAATGGTCAGGATAGAACCCGGAGCCGAAGTCCAAGCGCGGAACCGGGCGCAGGTGTAATGACCGGCGTTGTCACTCGGCGCCCACATTTCGTAGGACTCGGAGGACTGGAAGCTGCGCCACAGGTAAACCGTTTCGTCGCTAGGCTGCTGCCAAGTCGCCAAAAGCGAGTAAATGCCCCCACCCCCCGCCCCCGGCTCGGTGAGGGGGCGGGTGAGGCCAAGCCCAAGACCCAGCCCGCCCACGTCAGTAAACCCCGAGGATCTTCCCGGCCGCGATGTCGGTGTCGGTGGCCATCACCTTGACGACGCGGAACGGGACCCAGGCGCCGGCGGCGAGGGCCTGGACGCTGATGGGCGTGTCGTAGTGGTCGTCGTCGCTGGGCGTCACCACGATGCCGTTGTCGGGGAAGGCGGTGATGGCCTGGCCCAGCGAGTTGGCGGCGCGGGAGGCGGGGTTGAGGGGGATGCTGGCCATGGTGTCGGTCCTCGGTGAAGGTCAGGGAGCGGGCGGGATGCCCAGCAGTTGCACGTCGTAGACATCCGCGAAGGTCTCCACGCCGCCGATGTTGGTGAAGCCGGTGCCGTTGAACTTGGCGACCTGCAGCCCGGGATCCCAATTTGCGGGCGAGAGCAGTACGACATCGTTGACCGCCATTTCCGGGAACATCTGCTGTTCCGTGATGTCGGCCAGGTTGGCGATGGTGTCGAGGGTGCCGGTGGTGAAGTTAGGCTCGAGCACCAGCAGGCGGAACACGGTGTATTCGGCGTCGGACGTGGCGACGTAAATTCGGCCGTTGCCGCGGTCCGCGATGAACCAGTTGATTACATCGGTGCCCTCGGCCAGGGTGGTGATGTCGAAGTCGAAGGCGTCCTCGAAGCCGCCGGCGGCGGTGTAGCGCACGAACTTGAGGTTCGGCGTTCCGAAGTCGTCGCCAAACACCATGAAGTCGGGGCCCAAGGCGCGATAGACCCAATTGGTCGTGGACAGGTCGAGCGTGTCCTCGAGCGTGAAGGTCGTGCCGTTGAAGCTGAAGGCATAGAGCGATGCGCCGGACCCGCGGCCGCCGCTGCTGTTCGGGATCGAGCAGCAGAAGTGGCCATCCAGCACGATGCCGTTGTTCTGTCTGCTGAACGGCGGTGCGCCTTCGCTGAAGCCGGTGTCGTGGCCGAAGGTTCCAGTGAGCGGGGTTCCGACCAGCGCGGGCACACCGGCGGTCATTTGCACGGCGCCCAGCGTGTAGTCGCCGTTGTCGCTGGCGGTCGTCAGGCACAGGGCGAACACCAGGCCGGAGTCGGTGCCGGCGACGATGGGTGCGGAACTGGCGGCGGCCACCTGGATGTTGCCGGGCGCCACCTTGACGAACGGCGCCGGCGGCGCCGGGAAGAAGGCGACGCTGCCGCCGGCGGCGTTGATGATGCCCACGGCCAGGTAGCCGGGGATGCTGGCGTAGTTGAAGTCGTTGTCGGCCGGTATTTCCGCGGCGGTGAGCGGGTCGTACTGGCCGAGGGAGTCGCCGATGCCGGTGGATTCGCTGAGCGGGTAGGCTTCGTACAGTTCGCCTCGGGTGATGGCGTGAAGCGCCAGCAGGGTCAGGGTGCCACCGCCGCCCGGGTCTCCGCCGCCGCCTTCCTCCGGCGTGGCCACGGTTTGCACCAGCCGGCGCTGGCCGTTCTCGGCGTTGGCGATGCGCGGCGGGCCGATCGGGGCCTTGCCCTGGGCGATGGCGGCCGTGACGAGCGCGGTCAGTTCCGCGGCGGTGCCGGCTTCGAGGGTCTGGTAGTCGGTGTAGTTCATGGGTCCGCGGTTCCTTGGGAGGCTTTCGCCGCTTCGATGGCCTTGGCGATGGCCAGGATCTTGTCCACGAGGTCGGCGCGGCTATCGAGGGCGATCGTCAGCAGGGCTTCCAGCTGCCGGTTCGAGTAGCAGCGGCGGTCCGGCGTCGAGGATCCGGGACAGGGCGAAGCCGGGGCGGGCGCCGGCGGGAGCGGCGCTACTTCCAGCAGCTTCGGGTCCAGGTCCACCAGCTGCCGAACCGGCACTTCCACCACTTCCGGCTTTACCACGACCGCCGGCGGCACGGGCCCATTGGTCGCGCAGCTGGTCAGAAATAGCAGGGCACACAGGGCGAGCGCCCCACTCGTTGCACGTCGGATCGGTCGCATAGGTGGCCTCCTTGAGGCGTTGGGCTTCGGCGCGGTATCGGTCGCGGTCGCGCCGGGCGGTGGCCAGCTGGGCCAGGGCGGCCGCGTTGGCTTCCTCAGTGCGCTGGTTCTGGCCGATGGCTTCGGTCAGGCGGCGGTTGAGGTCAGTGACGGTGGCCATGGCCGCCGCGTTGGCGTCGTCGGCGGCCTTGATGGCGCTGGCGGCCTGCTCGAGCGCGCGCTTTTGCGTGGCGATGGTCTCGGCCTGGGAGTCGATGGTGGACCCGCGGCCGATGTAGAGGGTGGTGAGGACCGCCAGCGCCAGCAGCAGCACGCCGACGGCAATCAGCAGGGGCTTGATGGTCAGCTTGCCGAGGATGGAGTCGAGCATGGCGCCCTCCGGGGTCAGGTTTGGCGCGATGGTAGCACTAGGCCGGCTTGTCGGGCTCGGGGCGCCAGTGCATCCGGCGCGCGGGCAGGGTCCGCTTGCCTTGGGCGATGGCCTTCAGGATCCGGTGGCGCCCGTCGGCGATGGAGCCGTCCCAGGCGATGAGGATGGGGCAGGACAGGTCGGCGTCCATGCACTTGCGGACGTGGAAGGCCAGCAGCGTCATGTCGGCGCCCTTCCATATCTCGCCGGTGAGGTCGAGCGCGGCCAGCGGCACGTCGAACACGGGCAGGTCCTTGGCGTCGTCCAGCAGGCGCGCCACGGCGTAGCGGTTGCCCTCGGTGTCCTGGAAGTAGTCCTGCAGCGGCTCCGAGGGTCGCAGCTTGACCGGCGGCGGCGGGCGGCGCTTCACAGGCCGATGTACCGGCAGACGGGGCGCAGCTGGCCGGCGCGGCCCGGGGACAGGCGGCCGGTGGCGGTCCACCATGCCTTCGCCGCGGCCTTCTCGGCGTGCCGGACCAAGGCGATCGCCGTCAGGTCACGGCGCACCGCGCGCGGGTCGGTGGCCTGGCCGAAAGTGTCGGGCGTGGCGGCCGGCAGGTCTCCGGCGCGGCCGGTGACGGCGTGCTGGATGATGATGCCCTCGTCCTGGGCCCGCCGCACGGCCGGGTCGCTGGCGGCGGGCTTCACGTCCGGGCCTCGAGGAAGGCGGCCTCGTCGTTGCGGCGGTTCTCGAGCCCGCGTCCGAACCGCTCCGGCGGCCAGTGGCGCGCGCTACGCCGGATGGCGTCGGCGATGGCGCGCCAGTTCCGGGCCGGCAGGTGCACGTCACGGATCTCGCGGAGTTCGGCGCGCTTGTCGCCCAGCATCGAGGTCCCGCGGTTGTAGCAGTTCGACACCAGCACGTCCTGGACCGCCTGCGGCGCCGCGTCCCATGCCTCGGGCCCGAAGGCGCGGCGGCAGGACCGCCAGTATTTCACCACGGACGCCTCCTGGAACACGGTGAAGGCCAGCGGGTAGGGGGTGACGACGTGCTGCAGGCCAGCCGTGACCGGGATGGCAGCGCGGCCGGTGACGCCGAGGCCGCCGTGCAGGTCGGGGCGCTGGGGGTGCGCGCGCCAGTCGAGGTCCACCGCGGCGCCGGTGGCGTGGCCCAGGTCGTAGCCGATGCCGATGGTCGGGCCCGAAGCGGTGCTCGTGCACATGGGGCAGACAGGGCGCTCGTACTTGCGGGTGTAGAGGGCCGGGGACCCGACCTCCCACCGCACGATGAGGGCGGCGCCGTCGGCCGAGACCAGCGGCGGGTCGCCGGCGGGGACCTCCACGGGCGTCGGCTCGGGCAGGGGCAGGGCTTCGATGGCCTGGGCCACCGCGGCGTCGGCCACGGCCACGGCCGGGACGGTGGCGACGGCCGGCTCGGCGGCGGGCGCGGTGACGATGGCGGCCGGCTCGGGCGCGCTGCAGCCGGCGAGGGCCAGCAGCAGCAAAGCCAGCGCCAGCATCAGGGCGGGCTTCTTGCGCTGGCACGGGCAGGTCGGGACGCGCTCGGGGATCTTGCGGCCGCAATGCGGGCAGGTCTTACGGGGCTGGCGCATGTCGCTCTCCTTGGGGTCAGTGGAACAGCACGAAGAACCAGAAGCCCAACCACAGGACCCAGCCGGCGCGGTCGGCGGCCAGTTTCACGGTGGCGGCGTAGCGGAGTGCGGCCGCACGCTCGATGGCGATGCGGGCCTTCAATTCGTTGGTGGCCGAGTCGAGGCCCGCGGTCCAGTCAGGCTTGCTGGCCAGCTGCTCCCCGATGCGCTGCTCCTGGTCCGTGGTGAGGTCGGTGGTCAGGTGGGCCTTGCACAGGTAGGCCAGCGCCACGGCGAGGATGCCTTTGCCGGCCTGCACCAGGGCATTGGCCCAATCGCCGAAGCCGTCCACGCCGGCGCGCGGGTCGATGCTGGGGACCAGGTGGTAGGCGAAGTAGGCCAGGCCGACGATCACGGCCAGCCACTTGTATTCACGCCACTCGTCCAGCTTGGCGCGGACGCGGGCGAGGAAGGTCTTGTTCATGGTCATGCGGGGTCTCCGTGGGGCGGGCGGTGGATGATGCTGCGGGCCAGCAGGGTGTCGCGCAGCTGCAGCTGCAATTCGGCGTGGGCCTTCACGGCGCGGTCCAGCTGGATTTGCAGTTCGTCGGCGCGCGCCTTGACGGCGGCAAGCTCAATTTGGGTGGCCTTGTGCTGCTCGACCGCGGTGGTCAGCAGGGCCTTGATGGTCTCGGCGTTGGCGTTGGCGTCGGCCAGCTGTCGGGTGAGGTCCTGCGTGTTGCGGCGTTCTTCTTCCAGCTGGCCAGCCATGGCGTCGCGCAGTTTGGCGCTGGCGTCCAGCAGGCCCTTGATGTTCTCGATGGCCAGCTTGCCGCCGGCGCCGACGATCCAGGCGACGATGGCGAACGCGGCGAGAAGGGCGGCGTTTCCGGGCCCATGCTCCCGGATGAGGTCAATGAAGTCGCGCGCTGCTTCCATTCTGCGTCCCCTGGCCGTGATGGGTGCGGCAGATTTCACGCACGTTGGTCTTGGTGAGGCTGTGCAGGGCTTCCTGCTTGGCCCGGTCGTCCAGCGACACGAGGATGCGGACGTAGATGGTCAACTCCCCGAGGGACAGGGCGATGTAGAGCCCGCCGGCCAAGGCGAAGCCCTCGGGCTCGGTTCGGAGGATGTGCCAGGCCGTCAGGCCCCATGCGTAGAAGGCGACCAAGCTGGTCAGCTGGCGGATCCGGCGCCAGCCGCAGGCTTGGGCCAGCAGGCTGGTGATGGCGGCGGGCACGAGGGCCAGCGCGGCGAAGATGATGGGGGTGGCGATGGCCGGGCCGGACAGTAGCAGGCCGATGGCCCATGCGAACGCGGCCAGGGCGGTGAAGGCTTCCAGGCCGTTCGTGTAGGCGAGGAAGCGGACGAGGGCGAGGCTGATGCGCACGGTTGGCTCCATGGGTCGGTGCACAGGGGTCCTCGGGGCGGGCAGGGTCGGGTCTCGGCCGGCCCGAGTTTGCACCGGCAGGCGCCTTCACGCAAACCGTCCCCCGGAGGGGGATTAAGGGGGAGTTCTCTCCCTGTCCCTCTCCCTTCTATTCGCGTCCGTTACGGAGTCCGTTACGGACACCGTTACGGTGACGCGACGGTATCCGTGCCGGACGACGGGCAAAAAGAACCCCCGGCCACCGCTATGGCCGGGGGTTCCCAGGGGTGCCAGTGGAGCCCTCCACCGGCGACGCCGACTCTACACCATCACGGACTGGCCAGGGTAACGACCTCCACGCCATCCACGCGCTCGGTGGTCCGCTGGACCGGCGGCCGCGGACCGGGGCGGTCCACCTGGACCACGCCGGCGCCGATGCGCTCGGGCACCACGACGCGGAAGGTCACGGCGGCCTCGGCCTTGATGGCGGTGGCCAGTAGCAGGGCCAGCATCATCGCGGCGCCCTCTCGGACAGCGCGGGGTCCTTGCGGCCCTCGGAGGCGATGGACAGGGCGGTGGCCGGGATCCAGCGCCGCGGGCCGCCCGGGTCGCCGAACGGGCGGCAAAGGAGCAGGTCGCCGAACGGCGGCGGGTACTTGGACGCCTCGAGCACAACGAACGGCACCGGGCCCTCGGCTTCCGGCCCCCAAAACGAGTCCTTGCCCGGGCCCCCGGTGCGGTAAGCCAGTTCGATGACTTCAGCCAGCCGGCCGACGTGCGCATGGGTGGGGTGGATGTGGGGAGGGGAGGAAACCACTTCCCACGGTTGGAGCACGCTGGGGGGCTTCTGCTTGCCGGCCTTGCGTGCGTGCGCGTGCGCGATTGCCGTCCCGATCAGGACAATTCCCGCCACGATGGCCGCCGCGAAGGTCAGCTTGAGGGCGAAGGGGAGGGCCATGGGGTGCGGGTGGAACAGGGCGGCGACGGCGCATCCGACGATGCCGATGACGGCGCCGGTCAGGAAGCACTCGACCTCTGCAGTGTTGATTCTCATGGGGATTTCCTCGGTGGTGGGCGCGTCCCTGCGCCCTGGCGGTGGTTCAGCGGCGGGCCTTGCGGGTGGGCTTGGCCGGCTTCTTAGGGGCGGGCTTGCGGGCCTTGGCGGGCTTGGCACGCTTGGTGGGCGCCGGTTCCTCCTTCACGGCGCCGGCCTTGGCCTTGGCTTCGAGCGGCAGGATCCGGTTGATGGCGAACACCGGCGGGCGGCTGGGCTTGATGTGCACGGCGGTCTCGAAGATGCCGGTGCCGTGCTCCATGGCGTCCTTGCACACCTGGCCCAGCACCTCGACGTGCTCGGCAGTCAGGTCCAGGCCCGGAGCCGCGTTGTCGGCGTAGAAGCTGGCGGGCAGGGTGAAGTCCTCGGGCCTGAACTTGCCCAGGTTGACCACGGTGCCGGGGCAGGCGTCCTCGAACAGGGCGTGCAGCAGGCGGCCCAGGCCGGCGGGGTCGCGGGCGGTCTTGGCGATCAGGTGGCGCTTCAGGCCGGGGTCGCCCAGCTTGTCGGCCAGGTCCAGCCCTTCGCGCAGTTCAGCGTCCACCGGGCGGGTGACGGGCTGCAGCAGCTTGATGTTCTCGATCTGGCGCAGGGCTTGGCGCAGGGTGCCCTCGGCGTCGGTCAGGTCCAGCCGCAGGTAGAACTCGGAGCCCACGGGCGGGCGCCAGTCCTTCGGCTTGGCCGGGCCCACCGCGGCGTAGGTGGTGCCGTTGACCTCGATGGAGGCGGCGGGCGCGTCCGGGGCGCAGCCGTTGGTCGCGGTCATGCTGCGGAAGTTGCCGTTCTCGTCCTTCAGGCGGCCGACGTTGGCGATGGCCTGGAACTCGTAGCGGTCCAGTTCGACCAGTAACTTGCCCGAATCGGGTTCGTTGGGGAAGGTCGGGTCGTCCATGTGAGTGAT
The DNA here is from genome assembly GCA_050174915.1 of Elusimicrobiales bacterium. Lineage (GTDB taxonomy): Bacteria > Elusimicrobiota > Elusimicrobia > Elusimicrobiales > UBA9959 > UBA9959. The sequence continues at coordinate 54,479 of JBFXJL010000010.1, forward strand.
GACTTTCATCTGGCGGTTTCCTCTGGTGGGTGCCGGGGTCAGCCGGCGGGGTTGAAGTCGGGGGCGGGGGCCAGGCGCTTGCCGTACTCGGCCGTGGCGAAGAAGTCGCGCGGGTCGCCGTCGAAGCGGACCTTGGCCCAGCCGTGCTCGACGGCCTGCACGGTGCCCTTGGCGCCGCGGCGGGGCCCGGGCGGGGTGCGGGAGAAGTCGGGCCAGTCGGTCAGCAGCACGACGCGATCGCCGACGGCCACGGGGCTGCGGCCGGTGGTCTCGACCTTGGCGGTGGCCTGTTCTTGGGCCTCGGCGGCGCGCTCGGTCGGCGGCTGCAGGCCGCAGGGGTTCCCGGCGGTGACGTGGTGGCAGCGGTGCAGGGCCTCGACGCGCAGGATCCGCTGGCCTATCTCGGTCAGGGTGTCGTTGTGGTCGGGGCCGGCGCCGCGGATGGCGCAGGTGCAGCCGCAGGGCAGGGTCAAGTCGGCGGTGATGACGGCGTGGGTCTTGTTCATGGCGGGGTCCTAGTGGGCTTGGGCGATGCCGTTGGGGTTGTCCGGGCTGACCAGGTGGCATTGGTGCCGAGGCAGGCGGTTGTTGGCCTGGGTCAAGAGCATCCCGGCCAGCCGGGCGCCGGTGTCGACCAGGTTCTCGGGCGAGACCTGTTCGGGGTACTCGAGGAACAGGTCGAGCTCGCAGCCGCACGGCGCGCGCCACGTCAGGAGCATGACCAAGCCGGGGGCGGCGGGGGTGTTCATCGGCGGTACCTCCGGTTCTTCCGGCGCCACGGCTCGTTGTGGTGGTCGGGGTGGTGGTAGGTGATGGTCGGGATAAGCTCGGCCAGCACCAGCCGGTCGGCGCCGATGGCTCGAGCCTCCCGTTCGGCGGCTTCGAGCGTGAGGCCAGTGGCCGCCAGGGCCTCGGGGCCAATCACCACGACGGTTTCCTCGTCGCGGGGCAGGGCGGCCAAGACGCTGGCCAGGCTAGCCAGCAGGAGTCTGCGGTTCATCGGTCGGGGCCTCGGGCTTCGGCGGGCAGACGTGCGCGGCGGCCTTGCGGCCGATCTGGTGGGCAAGGCTTTTCTGCACCCGCAGGCTCTCGGCCGCGTTGCCGCGGAAGATGCGCTGGACCTGGATGGTGCAGCCGCACGGGAGGGTGGTGGATCCGGCCACCTTGCGCTTCTTGATGGCCATGTCAGCCTCCCACCGGGATGCAGGTGACGGACCGCAGTTCGCAGCCCGGGTACTCGTCCTCGAAGTCGGCGCGGAACTGGCGCTGGGCTTCGGTCGAGTTCTCGGCCTCCAGGTTCACGCTCTCGGAGCGGTTCATGCGGCCGCCGCGGCTGTCGGTCGGCTGGCTGAAGGTGAAGTTGATGCGGAATTTCTGCTTGGGGTGCGGCATGTCGGGGCCCTTCGGGGTTGGGATGCGGATGGCGCGGTACTCGCGCTCGAGGTCGGGGTCGGAGAAACGGTAGGCCATGGGGTTAGTCCTCGGTTTCTTGGGGCGGCCTGGTGCGCTTGCGCCGCAGGATCTCGGCGTAGCGTTCAAACCGGGCGCGGTTCGATTTCTTGCCCTTGCGTGCTTCCTTGAGCTTCCTCGCGGCCTTCGGCTTGGGCTTTCTCATGGGTGGGCTACCTCGGGAACTGGATGGCGCTGCGGCCCTTCGCCGGGGTCAGTTCGCCGCCGAGAAGCAGCAGCAGCAGCCATTCGTGGACGGGCATGGGATAGCGGGGATCGGTCTCGTGGTTCTTGATTGAGCGGTCGGTCTTGCCCAGCAGCGCGGCGACATGGCGCTGCGTGAGGCCGTGCTTGTCCCGCCACGCCTTCACCTGGTCGCCCGTCGGCGACGTGCCGGGGGCGTTCGGGCGAAGGATTTGCAGGCGGTCGTAGGGGTCCATGGGGTCTCCGGGGGTTAGACGGGCGGGTTCAGCCAGGGCAGTTCCCGCCAGTTGTTGTAGATGCGCTCGACCAGCGCCTCGGGACCGCCATGCTCGTGCACCAGCGCGCGCAGCGCCACCATCGCCCGTTTCCGTGTGCAGCCCTTCACGGGCATGAAGGCGATTTTCATGGCGCGGCCGGTGCGGACCTCGGTGAGGCTGGCGAAGGCATTGCAGCGGCCCGGGGCCACGGTGACGGCGACCTCCACGCGGCGGCCGTCGGCGGTGACGATTTCGAGGTCGTGCAGGACCTCGGCGCGCCCGACCGTGTAGCCGTCGGTCATGGCGTCGGCGAGGTTGCTGCACACGGGGATCCGCAGGCTTCTCACGGGCGGTCTCCCGGCGCGGCGCGGCCGGCCACTTCCAGTTCGAGCGTGCGCACCGATTCCTCGGCGAAGCGTTTGGCGCGCAGCTTGGCGCGGTGGTCGTCAATTTCGTTGCGCGTGGCCAGGCGGTCGGCGCGCTCGGCCTTGATGGCGGCCACTTCTTCCTCGGGCAGGCGCTCGAACTCGATGGGGTCGTTGCGGTTGTCGGCGGTAGGCATGGCGGTGTCTCCGTCAGGGCGTGAAAAGGTGGGAAGCCAGCATGGCGGCTGCGGTGAGGACGCCAAGCAACACCAGCACGTCGCGGCAGCCCGGCGGCTCGTGCCGGCTCATTCCAGTTCCTCGAACGCGGCCAGCGCGGCGACGAAGGCTTCGGCATCGGCCTTGGCCACGACGGGCGCCACGAACATGGCGTTGGCGTCGGCGATGCCGGCGCGGTCCATCTTCAGGGCGCGGCCGGCGCTCAGCAGTTCTTCGAGCGCGTTCTCACGCTCTACGCACACGCTCTCGCCGGTCTCGATCCAGTTCTGGATGCAGGCCGAATGGCCGCACTCCGGGCGCGGCGTCATGGCGTCGTCCTCGTCCAGTTCCTCGCCGTTCAGTTCCTCGCACAGGGCGTCAATCTCGTCGCCGGTGAGCGGTTCATGGGTGCCGTCGTCGCTGGCGATTTCGAGGATTTCCGAGAAGCCTGCGGCGGCGTGGCTTCCGATCTTCTCGGATTCGATGGACTGCAGCAGGCGCAGGCCGGCGAGGATGGCGGAAAGCTGGCGCGCGTTCACAGGGACACCGCCTTCACCAGCGCCAGCGCGGCATCGGCCGGCATGGTGTTGAGGATCTGCGCGGCCGGGTAGTTCTTGGCCACGTTGGCGATCAGCGCGGGCGACGGCGGCGCCTTGGTTCGGCGAATGTCGCGGCCTTCGACCCACGCCACGCTGGTCTTGCACCAGCGCGCGATCTGCTTGGCGATGTTGATGTCCTCCACCATGCAGGACACGAACAGGTCGGCATCCATGGCCAGCGGGGAGCCGTTGATTTCCAGCGGCGGCAGCGTCTTGACGTGCGCTTCGAGCGCGGCCTCGTCGACGCGGGCCTGCGCCCGGTCCTTGGCCAGCCAGCGCCAGCGGTACATGCCGCCGTCGGCCATGTCGTCCACGTCGGCGACTGGCTTGCCGTTGAACAGCAGGGTTGCGTTGAATCCGTGGCCCTCGTCGCCGCGGAAGGTTTTGACCTTGGTGATGCTGTAAGACATGGCGGTGTCTCCGGTGATGGCGGGATGGGGTTACATGGCGACCATGATGGTGCGCACGACGCGCAGCACGTCGTAGCCGTTGTCGCGCATTTCGGCGCGGGCCTCGTTCTCGGCGGTGTCGGCGTCGGTGGCGTAGACCTTGACCGCGGCCGTCACCAGCGGGCCGGCGGGCTTCGCGCCTTCCACCTGGATGGTGTAGCGGCGCAGGCGCGGCGAGGTCTTGGCAGCGATGATGCGGTCGGCGGTGTGGTTCAGGGCGTTCATGTTGGGCTCCTTGGCAACGGTGGGCTTACCGTTGCGTCATTTATAGGGCAACCATTTCCCATCTGTCAACACTTTTTTTGGGAAATGTTTTCACTCTCGCATCATACCCCGGACAAGCCGCAGCGTGCGGGCCACCGTGGCGCGCGGGACCTCCGGGGCGAAGCTGCAGGCGCCGGTGCGCTCCGGCGTCCGGGTCCGGTCGAACAGGCGGTAGTGCACCATGCCGCCGTAGCGCCGGCGGTCCCATGTGCGCGCGGCGCCGTCGCGCATCGGGCGCGGGGTGGTGATGTGCCGCTGGTCCATGAGCGCGCGCCGCGGCATGGTCAGTCCCCCCGGTCCCGTTCGTTGGGGCCCGTGCGCTCACGCCAGGCGATGAGCAGACACACGACCGCGGCGGCGGCGGCGCCCAGGGCGACGGCCGCCAGCGCGGCCCATGCGGGATACTCGTTCATGCGTCCTCCAAGGGGATGTCCCAGCCTGAATTGATGGCGCCCAGCCGGTGCAGGCGCTTCCGGTCTCGCGGCCGCGCGCCGACCGCCTTGGCGAAGGTGTCCACGTCGGCTGGTGAAATCTTCCACCGCACCGAGTCGCGGGACAGGCGGTTTTGCCAGTAGGAATAGGTCCTGCCGGTGCGCGCGGCCAGTTCGTCTATGGTCATGCCGGTCAGCCACAACACGCGCTTCATGGCCGCGCGCAGGTCCGTCGTGGCGCTGGAAATGCTTAGGGCCTTGCGGTGCAAGCGGCGGGCGTTCTCGTTGGTTCTGGCGAGGCTCATGGCGCGGAACCTAGCACCGAAACGCGGCGTTTGCAAACGCTGGGTTGCGGTGGTAGCGTGGCGGGGCATTTCCCCTATGGAGACCCGCTATGACCCCTGCCGAACGTGCCGCCCGAGTGGTGGCGATGGACCGAACCGTGCTGCGCGATCCCCGGGAGCCGAAGGGCCCAAGGCAGGCGGTGAAGGATGGCCGCTGGGACGGCAACGTGGTCCTCGCCGCCCGCGGCTTCGCCGCACCGCCGATCCTGGGGAAGAAGTGGTGATGCCCGGGGGCTCCACGCCCGCGCTGCACTCCCGGCTTGGCCAGATCCTTGCGCTGTTCGACACGCGCGACCAGCCCGATTGGTCGGTGGCCGAAATCGCCGAGGCGCTGGGCATATCGCCAACGCAAGCCGGGACAGCGTGCGCGGTCCTCGCCACGAGAAACGGCATATTCCGCATGAACAGCGGCCGCTACTGCGCCATGCCCGACGTGCACGACCTCCCCGCGCAAGGCGCGCGGCCGGGGCTCGAACTGCGGCCCTACGTCGGTTTCACCATTCCCCGCCAGGAGGTTCACCATGCTCCACAATAAGGCGTATCGCGCCATCAAGGACGCGCTGCACGCGAAAGGCATCGAGGTCGTTTCGGGATCCAAGGAGGGCGGCCGGCTGGTCCTTCTGGTCGAGCGGTTCGGCGTGCAAGCCCGGTTCACAGTCAACCACCCGCCCAAGCACGACGGCGGCCGGTGGAAGATGAACCTGGTGCGTGACGTGCGCAAGACCCTTCGCTCCAAGGGCGCGCTGTTCACCAAGGAAGAACTGGCCGAGGACGAGGTAGAGCCGACGCCGGAGCAGCCCAAGCGGCGCACCCTGACCCGGCTCAACATGCAGGAGAAGGCCGACCTGTTCATGCTGGTCAAGAGCGGCACCGCGCAGCTGGTGGAAGCCTGCGAGACCTACAAGATCAGCGTCGCCACCGGCGGCCGCATCTTGGTCGAAGGTGAGCAGGGGTTCTACGACAAGCTGATGCCGCCCGAGTACCACACGAGGAAGCAGGCCGCAAAGCCGGTGATTGACGTTCCGCGCGAAAGCTACACGGATGCGCCCGCGCTGCCCGCCGCGGCCCCGCTGGCGCCTGCCGCCGCCCCTGCGCCGGAGCCCGGCCCCAAGGTGAACCCACTGGATCCCCGCTTGCTGACGCTGGCCGCCGAGGTCAAGCTGATGCAGGAGCGCCTGGCCGAGTTGCAGGCGAACGCCGCGGACCTCGGCATCACCGTGGTCGCCGAATTGAAGGTGGAGTGGGCATGACCAAGCAGAAGTTTGCGTCCGCGGATGGCGGCGGCTTCAACCGCGAAACCTGGCTGACCCCGCCGCATATCCTTCAGGCGCTCGGGCCTTTCGACCTTGACCCGTGCGCCGCGCCGTCGCCGCGCCCGTGGCCAACCGCCGCGCAGCACATTGAGTTGCCGGTAAACGGCCTCGAACAGCCGTGGCATGGTCGCGTCTGGTGCAACCCGCCCTACGGCGCCGAGGCGGCGCGGTGGCTGGCGAAGTTGGCCGACCACGGCAACGGCATCGCGCTGGTGTTCGCCAGGACCGAGACCGGCATGTTCTTCAGCCAGGTGTGGCCCAAGGCGCACGGGATCCTGTTCCTGAAGGGTCGGCTAGCCTTCTGCCACGCCAACGGAAAGCCGGCTGACGCCGCCGGTGCGCCGTCCTGCCTGATTGCCTACGGGGAGGACAACGCGCGCACCCTTCGCCGCTGCCGATTGGAGGGACATTTCGTCCCGCTCGAGCCGCAGGCGGCGACCCAGCCGGGGCTGGCGCTGTGATCCGCAAGAAGGGCTTGCGCCGGCGCCATCGCGCCATCGGCCCGCCGACGCTGGCCGAGCAGGCATACCAGGACGCCCAGCGTGCGAACGGATGCGCTATGTGCCGGTTGCTTGGCCTGCCGCCGAACGCCTGCGGGCCGGTGCGCGTGCACCACCGGACCACGGGGGATCTGCACGGCCAGAAGCAGCTGGGCCAGGCCGAAACCGTCGGGCTGGGGGACTGGCATCACCAAGGCATCCCGCTGTCCGGGCGCCAGGAGGAATCCATGCGCCGCCAGTTCGGCCCCAGCCTGCAGCTGCATAAGCGCGCGTTCGTGGAGTTATTGCAGGAGCAGCTGGGAGAGCGATCGACGGAGGCGCTGCAGCGGTTCCAGGACGGGATGCTGGACCCGGCGCTGGTGCGCGCGATCGGGCGCTGATATGCCGGAAATATGCCGATATGCCAATTAAGCCGGAAAACAGGAAACGCTACCCGAAGGACTGGCCACAGGTGCGAGCGCGCATCCGGGCGCGCAGCGAGGGTAGGTGCGAATGCCGCGGGGAGTGCGGCCGGCCCGCAATGCACGTCGGAACCGACGGGCGTTGCACAATGGTTCAAGGCGGCGCGTCTTGGACTGGCGCGAAGGTCGTATTGACGGTTGCGCACCTGGACCACACGCCAGAGAACTGCGCCGACGAAAACCTGAAGGATATGTGCCAAGCCTGCCACTTGGCCTACGATCACGACCACCATCAAGAAACGGCCCGCGCAACGAGGCGCGCGCGCAAGGCCGACGGCGACCTCTTTAGCTGACTACCGACCGGATCCCGAGGTAGTCGCAGAGCACGGCCCAGGCTTCGACCCAGCCCTTGCAGACCTCGGCGCGGTATCCCTGTTCCCGGAGCGCGTCCACCCAATCCAGCTGGTCCTTGCTGGCGGCGCCGTCCTCGACGCGCTTGAGTTCGATGTAGAGCCCGTGGAAGCCCTGCCGGGACACCGGCAGGCAGTAGTCCGGCACGCCGGGCTTGACGCCCTCGGCCTTCAGCTTCTTGGCCACGCCTTTCTTGCGCCAGCCGCCGTTCGGGATGTGGTAGAGCAGGCCGAGCACCGGGGCCAGGTTCAGGTGCATGTCCACCACGTCCATGAGCCGGATGGCTTCGGTGTGCTCGAGCGGGTTCAGGCCCTCGCGCTCGTGCCGGGTGGCGCGGAAGCGCCGGCGGGTCAGGAGCGAACTCAAGACCCTTGCTCCGCGGCCTTCACGGCCAGCCGGTAGGGGCGCAGGTACTCGACCGCCTTCTGCTTGTCCCATTCCTTCACGACATCGACCATGTGGGTAGCATAGCTGATGGCGCCTTCCAGGCGCCGCTGGGGCGTGTCCTCGACCCGCGGGCTCGTCCCGCCCGGGTTGCCGGTGGCGAAGGGCTTGGACGCCGGCGGCGGGGCCTCGGGGGCGCGCCGCACGTCGTCATTCCACCGGCGCTGGTTCAGGTAGGTCGCCGGGTTCGGGACGTAGCCGCGCAGCCAGCCGTCGTCCTCCCGGGCACGCTTGGTCACGTCCTTCACGATTACCGTGGCCAGTTCCTCGATTCCGATCTCGGCGATGTCGCGGCGCCACGAGTCCCACGCCGCCTGCTTCCCGACCTTGGACGGGTAGGCTTCCCAAAACAGGAGGAAGCCCGGGGTGAAGTCGGCCTGGCCGTTGGCGTCGAGCCGCGGCTTGGCCTTGCGCTTCTTCCCCGGCGCGGGCCCGCCCCCCGGGAGGGGGGTTGGGGGGGTGTTCTGTCCATTCCCTTCCCTTCCCTTCGCGGCCGCAGCGTCACCGTCACGGACCGCATCGGAGTCCGTTACGGAGTCCGTCACGATGTCCGTAACGGTGGATTTTCGGCGCCGTGCCTCGGAGGCGGCGGCGGTCGCGGCGGCGGTCCGGGCCTTGCTGTCCCGGCGCTTCTCCCACGCCTCCTT
>JBFXJL010000011.1:0-36961 GCA_050174915.1 Elusimicrobiales bacterium
GCCGTAGGCCATTATCGCATGGAATTATGTTGAGTAAAATGGAGGGACTAAAATTAGGTCACGTCGAGGTCTGGGGCGGAGGAGGCGTCTACTTCACATAATATTTTACTGCACATAAATGGAGTTACGAGCAAGGCGGTCAGGGTGCCATGCGATTATGCCCTGTGCCTTACCATCCTCGATAGCGGCTATCATGTCATTGAAGATTTCGCGGCCTGGCTCTTTGGCGGTCCTGCTCTCTATGAACTCTTTTACGATTATGAGGTTCTCTTTCTTGGCGTACTCGCGCAACTCGGCAAGCTGCGCCTCTATGGAGAGGATTTGCCTGTCAGGTTCGTCTGTGGATTTTCGGGCATAAAGAAAGTACCGCATGTCTTGATTTTGCATAAGACCTCCCCATACCTTGCGCTTAATGCCGGTTTGGCCCAGCAGGGCGGAACCGGCATTAAGGGCTAACTCTGCAACTCTCCGCCGAGCGTAAGGCCGGCTTTGCTTAGCAAAGCTAAGACGGCCTTACGTGCGGCGGTAAAGAGAAGATTGGTTCGGGAAACGCTTTAGCGTTTCCTCGGGGCGCCAGCCCTGAAACTTCCGTAGGGGCAGGCGGCGGCTTTCCGTCGAGTTCAAAAAACCTTGGGAATTTATATTTAATTTTAATTCTGCGCGCGCAGAAATTATAAATTTTAATTCCGATTTTTTAAAAAGCAAAAAAGTTCGGAGTCTCAGGATGAAAGTTCGACACTACTTTGCCTCACATCCTGCGGATTCTTTATAAATACCGCTCCCCCATCGTCTTTTGAAGCGGTAGGCCGATCCTATCCGCGAGATGCCGCACGGTCGGCCACTTCGCGGCCGCCCATGCTTGCCGCTAGGTAGCGGGTTCGCAGGGCGGCGGCACTTACGCGCCTTGCACCTGCTCCCAAGGAGGTCTGCATCTTATAAAAACCTCCTTTTGCGCGGCCGGCCGGCCCAACAAACATGGGCCTTGGCCCGGCCGCTCCCGTCCGCCTGCGGCGTCCGTACAACAAAGAAATTTATTCCCCGCGCGCATAAGTCTTCGCCGTTATAAGGCTTCCCCTACCTCCCATCCATTATTATACAATATACGCTAACTATCGTGTGTAGATTTATAGTTGGCTAAATATTAGCCTATGGGTATGAAAAAGCCCATCCTACTCAAGTTCGCGAAACGGGTCAGAGCAGAGAGAAAGAAATTGAAACTGTCCCAGGAAGACTTCGCTGAAGTGGCCGGATTTCACAGGACATACATCGGCATGATAGAGCGTGCGGAAAAGAACATCACGCTCGCCAATATTGAAAAGCTTTCCAAAGCTTTAAAGCTCTCGATCTCTGAGCTACTTAAGGGACTTTAATAGACATATTTCGCGGTTAGAGGGGCAAAATGAAATCGTCAGACATACAGCTTGTTCTCCTTTTGGCTGGAATTTCGGGATTATCCGGGTGCGTTTCAACATCCAGATATACCTTGCGAGAAAGCCCCGCCCCAATAAGTAGCATCTCTATTGAAACTAAACGCCAGAAGACATTCCCGGCCACAAAGTGGCTCTCTAAGTCTTCTGGCTGGGATAGTAAGTACACGGATGATCAATTTGTGGGCCGCATACTTGCGCTTCCGTTTTATCCAATTACATTTCTAATCGACAGCATTAGTTTAGCCCACAAGACCACATATACAACCGCGTACAACTTCAAAGGAACAATTTTACTTGATGGTCAGCCCTATCCAAACAAAACTTTCTCGTTGTCTGGCCCAATTGCCGGCAACCTGCAAACGGATTCCAATGGTGGATTTGAAAAGACTTTTTCCGAATCCGACAAAGCCTATCGCAAGCCTATTTCCTACACCACTTTGCAACTTGAATTTGCACAAGCGGCAGACCTTGCCTCTGGGGCAACTGTAAGCATGGTTGTACCGTTGGCAATTGAACTGACCCTAAACGATGAAGGAAAAGAGCTCCGCATCGAAAACCGAAAAGACCTCGTTCCATATCTAAATCAAAGCAAGGACCTAACCACTAGAGACGCCATTGCCACAGAATGGAAGCGCACTGACACGAATAAGCCAGTAAATTTAACCACCCAGAGCTTTTATAGCGACAAGAACCGGCAAATAACTTCGAGCGAAGAGTTAGAAGCAGCAAAGCGACGCCAGGAAGAAGAAACGAAAGCAGAAATGGCGAAACAAGATGCTCAACGGCTTAGAGAAAAAGCGGAAGCTGATAAAGCAAAAAGATGCGCTGCGCAAAGCAAGCGAACTAAAGGGAAACATCTGTGTTCCACGGGCAAGTTAATTGAATTTGCGGCAGGTCAAAATGTCCCCGATGCCGCTTGCATATATTACGAAGAGGCGTTTCAACCTACTCCTTACTCCTTTAGCGTTTTATCCCTAACTCCAGACGGTTGTCTTTACTTCCTTGGGCATTCTAAAATTGGGTCTATTCCTCAGAACACTGACCCGATCCATGTTTATAAGTATGGCAATCCCAATGAGGATGCTCCCGTCCCCGAGGGAATACACCCTGTGCATTGGCGGAAGAACATTCATGCGACCTGCGGGAATCTCGACCTCCCGTTGCCCTATGGATACTACGAATATACCGGAGAGTATTCGTATACGGCCCTTCGTGGCAATTCAAAAAAGGTTTACTCATTTGAAAAACTGGATGTTGATGCCGACTGTTTGGAATAACCCGAATCAAATTGATGTGGAGGGCACGGAATGTACAATGACGGAAAAGACTATGAGGTGTTCGTTGGAAAGCTGCAACAGGCGTTGCTAAATGCTGAGAAAATAACAGCCCAAAAGAATATTGCCGTAGAAGTGAATAAAAAGATAAAGGACAACTGTGGAGTAGAAAGACAATTTGATGTTTACTGGGAATATGAACTTGGCGGATTAACCTATAAAACAGTCATTGAATGCAAGGATTACAACTCCAATATCACCGTGGAAAAGATTGACGCCTTAATCGGGAAAATACGAGATATCCCCGATCTCAAGGCGGTATTCGCCACAAAAACCGGATATCAATCTGGCGCAAAGACGAAAGCCGAACAAAACAAAATTGATCTTCTTATTGTGCGGGAACAAAACGAATCAGATTGGACGGATCCAGATGGAACCCCATTACTAAGAAAAATCTGTCTCGATATTCACTTGAACATGCCTTCGACTATACGCAAGTTTGAGCCCATTCCTGACCCAGAATGGATAAAGAAAAATATAGATACTAGTAAGGTCAAGTCCATAAACCTATCAGGATTAAATAATGAGGTGTTTATTGACGATATCGCAAAAGGGATAAAGTATTCACTGCATGATCTTGAAAGCAGATTGTGTCCAACAGATGGAATGAAATATGGCACATTTTCAAAAACTGAAATGCTGGAGAATGCTTTCATCCAACATAACGACACGAAAATCAAACTTCTTGGATATAAGGTTGAGTATACCATCAGCAAGCCAGTAGTTGACCGTACTGAGTTGGATTTCTCCAAAGAACTTGTCGGGGTAATAGAGTACTTACAGAAAAGGACAAAGAAATCGATTTTCCGGAACGGTAAGATTAGATAAATGGCAAGGGGGAAGGTCAAGGGCGCAGGCCTGGGCTGGGGGGGCGGCCCGCACACGGCAAGCCGCTACCGACATGGCCGTTCCTTATGGTCTTTGCAGTTTCTGCTCCCCGCCGGTGGCGACAATGTGATTAAGGGGATACCCGTAACGAAAAAACCAATAATTGCCCACAAAATCTCGTTCCATGTATTATCATTCTTAAAGTTGTTAATGATGGCGGTGATTGGTAAGTAGCCTACCCTCCACCCAAGCGCCATCTTTTAGGTATTTGCTAATTGTGCACTTCGAGTTAGCACAAGTAACCATCAGTTCATAGTAGGTACCAATGCCACCACCCATCATGGCGTTACCGCGAAAATCAACAACGACCTTCGCTTCGGTGGCAGTATCATCCTGCCAGTCAATAGAAATTCGTCCTCCAAGATTCCCCATAATACCTCTGCTTGCTTGTAGTTGTTTGCCATAAGCAAATTCTTCTGCAAACACTTCATGAATTAGGGCTTCAACAAGAGCCTCTTTCTTGTCATAGATTGCTTGCTGCGCAGATTCTTTTTCCGACTTCTCCCGATACGCGCTTACAATACTTAGAGCTTCTGGAGTCCCTATTTCCGTTAGCGCATCTATGTGCTGCGAATTTAAATAAGGTACTTGGCTTAATTGAGAGACAATATCATCTTTTAAGTCTGGGCAACTACGCAGCGCTATCGCAAGAGCTTCTGGGGCATCTGAATTTGTAATGTTTGGGAGAAGCTTTGAACAAAGAAGTGATTTGTTGGTCGCGTCTATACTTGAAGGAGGGATCTGTGCTAAAGCCCATACAGCCCAATGAAGAGAGGCTCTATTATCCAGATACGGTAAAATGTCCGGGAGGAGTTTGGTTTTTTCATTATCAGGTAGGTTCTCAAAGTTTTGACGAGCCTGATTCCGTTCTTCTCTAGCAGAATCGTACCCGCCGACATTTTCAGGGTAATGGAACATTATCAAATTGAGGTCCGTTGTAGCGCAACCACCCAGCGCAAATGGCATAAGTGTCAAGATGGCGAGATATTTGAGTCGCATATTCCCTCCTAATAACAACATTACTTCCCTGGCCCGGGCGATAAAGCAATGACCCTATTCTTCAGCCACTCCATAGGGCCGTAGACTTCCTGTAGAACTTCGTACATTGTCCCGCTGCGCGTAGGCACATATCCCAACACATTCCCTGTTGCCTCGGTACTCTTAGCCCAATCAAGACGTTTTTGAATGAGCGCAAGTCCAGTTTTCGCATCTTCTGCGGAAACGGTCGTTCCATCCGGAAGACTAGATAGTGCTTTATGTATTTTGTTTATGTTTGCGACATAAAGTTTATCGGGGCTCCGCCAAGGATTTCCCATTTCTGATCCCTCAAGTAGCATCACGTCATACTCAACAAGGAAGGGCAATACCCCTTTTGTGTCCGCGATTGCACATAACTGCTCAAGTGCATGCTCCCCAAGAGCGGCCTTTTTAGAATCGCAACTGTAGCCATAGCAGTGCAGGGATTTAATATATCCAGCGGCTTGCTCCTTCAGTTTATCAAGGGATACGGTATCGCCTGCCTTGGCCTTGAACGCAAACGCATCAATATCTTTATTGGTTGTGGCACAAGCACTAAAGAAAGACGCCACAACCAGAAGCAGAATAACTTTTTTCATCATAGACCCCCAGAAGCTACTAGCCCTAAAATTATTATAGTGCTTTGGGTAGTAAGAAGCCAACAGATATTGAAAAAGTATATTTGGGGAGGTAATATCGGATGTATCATAAAATGGGCGGGGAAAGATATAAGGCCGGGCCAGGGCGGGGGCGGCGGCCCACCCACGGCAAGCCGCTACCGCCCTGGCCTTCCTTATGGTCTTTGCAGTTTCTGCTCCCCGCCGGTGGCTACAAATCAATCACAGAAAAGACCCCCGCGGCGGCCGCAGCAGCGGACGCCGGGGCGGTTTTTAATAAATACGGGGCCACCGGCATAAATGTCGTTCAACATTATCAGTAACAGGCCCGCGCCGCGAGTGGCTTCAGCAGAAGCCACTGGCGAGCGCGGGCAGAATCTGTATATAATAAACTCAGTTCTTTGCAGTGCGCGCGGGGAATAAATTTCTTTGTTGTACGGACGCCGCAGGCGGACGGGAGCGGCCGGGCCAAGGCCCATGTTTGTTGGGCCGGCCGGCCGCGCAAAAGGAGGTTTTTATAAGATGCAGACCTCCTTGGGAGCAGGTGCAAGGCGCGTAAGTGCCGCCGCCCTGCGAACCCGCTACCTAGCGGCAAGCATGGGCGGCCGCGAAGTGGCCGACCGTGCGGCATCTCGCGGATAGGATCGGCCTACCGCTTCAAAAGACGATGGGGGAGCGGTATTTATAAAGAATCCGCAGGATGTGAGGCAAAGTAGTGTCGAACTTTCATCCTGAGACTCCGTAGTTTTTTCAGCTAAGAGTGTTTTATTAAGGGTTTGGGAAGGCGGCCACCGGCCGCCTATTTTTCAGGGGGCATATTGTCAGACCCTCATTTTTCCAGCGAACTTTCCGGGCTCAAAAAACGCCTGGCAGGCATTTTCGCGGTCGCCGCGGCCTGCATACTCACGGGCGGTTTCGCCTATCACCACCATTTCCAGCGAGCCATACGCAAGGACGCCTCCGAGCTGTTGTCCTCTATCCGCCAGTTGAAAGCAGACCAGATTGTCTTCTGGCGCTCCGACCGTATCAATGACACTAATTCGCTGCTAGACACTCCCGTGCTCTCGGTCTTCTTCAACCGCCTGGCGCTTAATCCTACGGACAAAGAACTGCAGGCCTGGATGCGTTCCCGCCTGCAGGCCTATCTTAAATACAACAGCTACACCGCCGCCCTGCTGGCCTGGCCCGACGGCAGGATACTGATCTCCGCCGGAGACGCCCCCAAAAGGCTGGAGCAGGAGACCAAAGACCTGATCGCCAAGTCGGCGGCGTCCGGCAAGGTGGAACTGGGAGATTTCTACCTGGGCCCGGACGGCAAGCCGCACCTGGACGTGGCGGGCAAGGCCGCCGCGGCCAACGGGAAAAAGCTTTTCCTGGTGCTCAAGGTGGCGCCTTCCGACTACCTCTACCCGATGATAGCGCAGTGGCCCACCAACAGCGCCACCGGCGAGGTGACGCTGGGCCGCAGGGACGGGGATTCCGCCGTGGCTCTCAACGAATTCCGCTACGACAAGACCACGCCGCTGCGCCTGCGCGACCCGCTGGACAAAAGCGACCTGCCCATAGTCAAAGCCCTGAAGGGGGAAACCGGCGTCGTTTTCGCCAAGGACTACCGCGGCAGAACGGTACTGGCCTCTATAGGAATGATCCCCGGCTCCGACTGGGGGATAGCGGTCAAGATGGACTGGGAAGAGATACTGGCCGACGCGGGCCAGGCATCGGCCCTTATCCTGCTCTTCACGCTGGCCATGCTGGTAGCCGCCGCCGTCACGGCCTACCTGCTATTCCGCCTGCAGGCTTCGGCCTACACCCGCAGCCTGCTGGAGATAGAATCCGAGAAGGAAAAATACCGCATCAACCTCGAGACGCTGACAGACAGGGCCAACGACATGATACTGCTGTCGGACCCCGAAAAGCGCTCGCTGCTGATGGTCAACCGCAAGGCTTGCGAGACCTACGGCTACACCGAGGAAGAGATGCTGAAGCTGCGCCCGGAGGACATGATACCGCCGGAAGACCTCGGCAGGTTCAACGCCCGCTACAAGGCCCTGGCGGCCGGGCAGAGAGCGCTGTACGAAGTAACCCATATGAAGAAGAACGGCGAGCGCTTCCGCATAGAGGTCAGCGCCACCGGCATACGCCAGGACGGCCGGGACCTGATCTATTTCATCTGCCGCGACATCACCGAGCGGCGGCGCCTGGAAGCGGAGCTCAAAGAGAAGGAGCGCAAACTGGCCGGGATCATGGGCAACCTGCCGGGCATGGCCTACCGCTGCAAGAACGATCCTAACTGGACGCTGGATTTCGTCAGCCCCGGCTGCGAGCCGTTGACCGGCTACAAGGCCGCGGAACTCATCGGCAATAACGCGCTGAGCTATAGCGACCTCATAGTTCCTTCGGACCGGGACAAAGTCTGGAGAGAGGTACAGGAAGCCATCGGCGCGCGCCGGCCTTTCCGCCTGCTGTACCGCATCCGCCGCAAGGACGGGCAGGTGCGCACGGTTTGGGAGCAGGGCGCCGGCATCGCGGGAGAGAACGGCAAGGCGGAGGCGCTGGAAGGGCTGATCATGGACAGCACGGACAAGGCCGCCGCCGAAACCGCGCTGCGAGAGAGCCAGGAGTCCTACCAGCACCTGTTCGAGACCATGGACGAGGGCTTCGCCTGCCACGAGATGATCTACGACGGCAAAGGCCGCCCCGTAGACTACCGTTTCCTGGAGGCGAACCCCGCTTTCGAGCGCCTTACCGGGCTCAAGCGGGGCAAGATCCTGGGCAAGCGAGTGCTGGAAGTCCTGCCTAATATGGGCAAGGCCTGGATAGAAAGTGCCGGAGAGGTGGCCCTTACCGGCAAGCGCATCCATTTCGAGACCCGCTACGAAGAACTCGGGAAATGGTTCGAGGTCAGCGCCTTCAGCCCGCGCAGGGGCCAGTTCGCCACCACTTTCTTCGACATAACGTCCCGGAAAGAAGCAGAGCTGCGGAGCGAGGAACTCAACCGGGACCTGGCCAAGAACCTGCGCCTCTATACCATGCTGGCCCAGATCAACCAGGCGGCCGCGCTGATAAAGGACCGCAAGCAACTCCTCGAGAAGGTCTGCGACATCGCGGTGGTGGCCGGAGGGTTCAAGATGGCGTGGGTAGGGTCCCCGGACAAGGACACGGGCAGGGTGCTGCCGCTGTGCTCGGCGGGGAGCGCGGGAGACTACCTGAACCCGATAAAGATCTTCATGACCGAGGGGCCGGCCTCCAAAGGCCCCACCGGCGAGGCGGCCAGGACCGGCCGCATTTCGGCTTGCCAGGACATCGCGGCCGACCCGCGGATGGAACCGTGGCGGGAGAAATCGGCGGAACGCGGCTTCGCCTCCTCGGCGGCGATCCCGCTCTACGACGGCGACACGCTGACGGGCGTCCTCAGCCTCTATAGCGCGGTCAAACACGCCTTCACCGACGAGGAAATAAAAATGCTTGCGGCCATACAGGCCGAGACGGGCCTGGCCATAGAGGCCATTTCCGCGGAGGAGAAACGCGCCGCCGCCCAAGCCGCGCTGGAGCGCACGGCCAAGCATCTCTCCCACGCCCTGGAAACCACGCCCGTGGTGCTCTTCACCCTGCGCCAGGCCGGCGAGATTTTCATCCCGCAATGGGTGAGCGGCAACCCCCGGGAGATAACGGGCCACGACCCCGAAGAGATCCTCTCGCCGGACTGGTTTCCGGCGGCGCTGCACCCCGAGGACCGGGACAAGGTGCTCCGCGAGACAGCGGACGTACTTAAAAAAGGTTCCATCACCAGGGATTTCAGGCTGAAGAAAAAGGACGGCAGCGGCTACGCCTGGGTGAGGAATTACATCAAGGTAAGCCAGGACGGCTCGGGTGAGATCATAGGCGCCTGGACCGATATAACGGAGTTAAAAGAATCGGAACTCCGCTGCCTGCGCCTGCTGGAAAGCCGCCCCCCGGGGGACGCGCCCGCCCCTGACGGCGGAGTCTGACCCGCGGCGCCGGCCGGCAGGCCGGGGAAATTGCTAAAATCTAGCCGTACCATGACCGAAATCCTCAAAGCCGGCAAAAGCGGCATCAGGAAAGCCGCCGCCGCCCTCAGACGGGGCGGGGTGGTGGCTTTTCCGACGGAAACGGTCTACGGCCTCGGCGCGGACGGCCTCGACCCCGTCGCCTGCGCCCGCATCTTCGAGATCAAGGGCCGGCCGCACTTCGACCCGCTCATCCTGCACGAGTGCTCCGCCGCCAGGGCCAAACGACTTTTCTCCTCTGTGCCGCCAGCCGCCGAAAGATTGATGAAGAAGTTCTGGCCGGGGCCGCTGACCCTGGTGCTGCCCAAGGCCCGGGCGGTGCCGGACATTGTCACGTCAGGACTCAGTACCGTCGCCGTCAGGGTGCCCGCGGGCCGCCACGCGCTGGCCCTCATAAAGGCCTCGGGACGGCCGGTAGCCGCGCCCAGCGCCAACCGCTTCGGGGCGCTCAGCCCTACCACCGCCGCGCACGTAAAGGGTCAGCTGGCGGGCGGCCCCGACATCATCCTCGACGGGGGAAAGACCCGCATAGGAGTGGAATCCACGATAATTACTTTCGAGCGCGGCAGGCCGGTACTGCTGCGCCCCGGCGGCCTGCCGCTCGAGGAGATAGAAGCGGTGGCGGGGCCGGTAGCCGCCCCGTCGCGACGCGGCGCCAGGCCGGCCGCGCCGGGCTGCCTTAAAAAACATTACGCCCCGCAGGCTAAGCTCCGCCTGATAGCGCCGGGCGCAAAGGTGCGGCCCTCCGGCAGCGCGGCCTACCTGGCCTTCGCCGTCAGACCGGCCGGGCGTTGGGCCGCCGTAAAGGTACTTTCACGTTCCGGAGACTTGCGGGAGGCCGCGGCCGGGCTGTTCGGGGCGCTGCACGCCCTTGAGCGCTCCGGCGCGCGCGTCATCTACGCGGAGCGGGTCCCGCAGCACGGCCTGGGCCGCGCCATCATGGACCGGCTGAGCCGGGCCGCAGCCTAACATGAAAAAGAAAGAAGCGGCCATAGAACTGGTAAAAAGTTTCATACAGACCGACCCCGTGCGGGCCGCGCAGGCGCTCGAAACGCTGCCGCCGCGCGAAGCGTCGCAGCTGATCAAGGACCTGCCGCCCTCGGTGGCGGCGCAGGCGGTGGAGAACCTGCCGCCGCAGGAGGCCGCCGCCATCCTCTCGGAACTGTCGCCGGCCGACGCGGCCGAGGTGATGCACCGCATCGGCAAATACCAGGCGGCCGACATCTTCCGTCGCTTCAGCCCCGAATTTTCCAAGGTCGTGATCCCGCTGCTCAGGGAGGAATTCTCCAAGGACATCTCCGAGATCCTGGCCTACCCGCGCGAGAGCGCCGGCCGCATGATGCACACCGACTTCCTGGCTTTCAGGGAAAACTCCAAGGTGCGCGAGGTGGTGGTCCGCCTGCGCCAGATGGCCAAGCGGCAGCTGCCCGCCGCCACCTACTGCTACGTAGTGGACGTCAACAATTCCCTCGCCGGCGTGCTGAACATGCGCGACCTGCTGCTGGCTTCGCCGGAGACCGCGGTGGCGGAGATCATGATCCGGGACGTGGTAAAGGTCTCGCCGTTCACGGACCGCGAGGAGCTGGTGGCCATGGCGGCGCGCCGCCATTACCTGGCCGTGCCCGTCACCGACGAGAACGGCCGCCTGATCGGCATCGTCAACACCAAGAACATCATCGCCTCCACCGAGGAGGAAGCCACCGAGGACCTGCAGCTGCTGTTCGGCGGCAGCGCGGAGGAACGCGCCTTCTCCCCGGCCTGGTTCAAGATCACCCGCCGCCTGCCGTGGCTGACGGTCAACCTGGCCACGGCTTTCCTGGCCGGCGCCGTGGTGGCGCTGTTCGAGGATTTCATCGCCCGCGTGGCCGTGCTGGCCGTCTTCCTGCCCATCATCGCCGGGCAGGGCGGCAACGCCGGCACGCAGACGCTGGCCGTGGTGATACGCGGCATGCTGATGCGCGAGATAGCGCCCCACAACGCCTGGCAGCTGGTTAAGACGGAACTCATGGTCGGGCTGGTAAACGGCGCGGCCACCGGCCTGATCACCGCCGGAGCCGCCGTGCTCTGGAAGGGCAACGCCTGGCTGGGCCTCGTGGTGGGCGTGGCGATGGTGGTGAACATGGTGGCGGCCGGCGCCTCCGGCGCCATGATCCCGCTGGCCATGAAGCGGCTCGGCTACGACCCGGCCCATTCCTCCGGCATTTTCCTGACCACCGTCACCGACGTGGTGGGCTTCTTCGCCTTCCTCAGCACCGCCTGGCTGCTGCAGGGCAAACTGATATAAAAGGTAAAAACCGCGGCGCCCTTTAGCGGGGCGCCGCGGTTTTGCATTTACACGGACGGCCAGGCTAGCCGGCGGCGCCCGCCCGCCCGCGGGCCAGCAGTTCCAGATAATAATCCAGCGTGCGCCGGGCCATGATGGCCGTGGTGAAACCGCTCCGCACCAGCGAGACGGATTCCGCCGAGAAGCGCGCGCGCAGCGACGGGTCCTTGAGGACGGCCTCCAGGCGTTCCGCCAGGGCCGCGTGGTCGCCGGGGGGGAACAGCAGGCCGGTAGCTCCGTCTTTGACTATCTCGGAATTGCCGGAGATATCGCTGGCCACCGCCGGCACGCCCATGGCCAGCGACTCGCGTATGCTGCCGCTCAGGGCTTCGCCCTTTACGGCCGCGTTCACGCTGACCGAGGCCACGGAGAGCAGGCGCTCCACGTCGTCGCGCAGGCCCAGGAAGCGGCCCCTCAGCGGGTCCAGGCTCGCGGCGGCGTACAGCGCCTTCAATTCGGCCGAATCGGTGCCGCGCCCGGCGAAAACCAAAATGAAATCCAGGCCGCGGGCCTTCAGCAGGGCGGCCGCCTTGACCAGCACGCGCTGCCCCTTGTGTTCGCTGAAATTGCCCACCAGCATCACCACCGGCAGGCCCGGCGGCAGGGCCAGTTCGCGGATTATGCCCTCGTCGGGGGGACGGGGGGAGAAGCGGGCCGGGTCCGTGCCGCTGTAGATCACGCGCACCCGCTCCGGCGCCACGCCGTAAGCCGTCAGAATATCCCGCACCGAGCCGGCCACGGCTATCACGCCGTCTATCAGGGAGCTGGTATATTTCAATTTGGCGAAAAAGCCTTTGACTATGGGGTGGGAGACGCGCCGGGTGAAGATGAACACCGGCTTATGGGCGGCCAGGAACTTGGCTATCAGGCCCATGGCGTGCGCCTTGGGGTGATGGGCCTGCATCACGTCCGGCCGGAGCTCGTCGAGCAGGCGGGCCAGGCCCCTGGCGGTCTTCAGGTCGTAGTCGCGCCGGGGCTGGAAATGGCGCACCGGGAAGCCGTCGGCCCCCGCCTTGCGGCCCAGGTCGCCGCCAACGGGGCAGGCGAAATAACAATCGTGGCCCAGGTCGCGCAGGCCGCGGGCCAGGTAAAGCGCCTGGGCGGCCCCTCCGGACCAGCCATTGCTCTCGGTAACGTGCAGTATTTTTAATTTATCTGTCATTGGGGCCTACGCGCGGCCTAGGTCCAAATACCGGCCGCGTCTGGGCCCTCTTGCGCATTACAAAGGCCCTTTCTTCTGTTAAATTATAGTATATCGAGCCGTAAACAACGGAGAGACTAATGAAAAAAGCCCTATTCGCCATCGCCGCCTGCCTCGCCGCTCTGCCCGCCGGAGCCCAGCAGCTCGAATACCCGGACGTGCAGCAGCTCAAAGCCTCCTCCAGAAATTCCGAAGCCGCCCCGGCCGCAAGGCGCGGGAACTACTATCTGGACGTCAACTCCTACGACCCGCTGCTGCTGCGCCCCGGGCGTCAGGGCGAGAAGATCCACATCATCGGCGGCAAGATAGAGATCCCCGGCATAGACGGCACCATAGATTTCGCCCGCCAGTACCGCCAGGCCGCTTACCAGCGCCACGACCTGCAGAGCGACGTGGCCCTGGCCGTGTACACCAAGAACCTGCCCAAGGTCCTTTTCCAGGTGCTCTTCGGTATAGCCGAGGACAACGGCAACCCGGACGGCGGCACGTACAGCGACGTCAACCCCGTAGTCCAGGATCCCCCGGTGGCCATGCCCACCGAAGCCGACATCCTGGCGCTCGACATTCCCGAGGACGAAAAACAGCGCCTGCTGGTGCAGCTGCGCAATTCCAAGCTGCACATCGAGGGCCGTATCAACCCCTTCCGCAAGAAAGAGATGCTCAAGATGTACCAGCAGATCATCGTCGAGGAGCGCGCCCGCGGCCTGCAGCCCTCCTTCGGCCTGCCGCACGAGTGGAGCCCGGAATTCATGAAGTACTGCCGCGAGAAGGGGGAAGTCATCCCGCTCACCTTTACCAAGCTGCTCACCGCGCTGGCTTCCGGCGTCACCTCCAGGCACTTCAAGACCGGCACCGAGGTGGAGCTGATCAATTTCATCCTCTCCCGCGGGGAAGGCTCCGTGACCATGGACCAGCTGTTCCGGGCCAGCTACCGCCTGGCCAACGGCGACGTCTACCTGGCCATCCTGACCATCGAGAACATCCTGGGCGACAACTGGCGCCACCCGGACCGCGACAAGCTGGCCGTCACCCGCAAGCTGGCCAGCATCAGCAACTTCTACCAGGGCAAGGGCGACAAGTACGGCGCCTGGTACCACTTCCACGGCATCATGCTCTACGGCTACGTGCGCGGCGGCTTCAGGGCCGCGCTGATAGGCGGCATCGAGACCGCCGGCTCGCACGTGCTGGGCAGCGCCCACGACGCCTCGGACGAGCAGCAGGAAGACTATGTGAATTCCACCGGCGGCAAGATCGGCGCCCGCCTGGCCAAGGCCGTGCGCGAGAAGCTTTACGAGGCCTTCACGCCGGACAGGAACTACTGCGACCCCAACGTCTACCTGGACCTCTCCGAGGATTTCCGCGACCGCATAGAGTACGTGGAGAGCACGGACTTCAAGGTAACGCTCGACGAGGCGCGCATGTGGCTCAAGCCCCTGTCCCGGGACTACCTGGACTGCCACGTCGAGATCATCTACAACGACTACTCCGGCCAGCTGAATTCCAAATATATCGTCAAAAAGGACCACGTGGACTTCAAGAAGGGCAAAAGCAAGGCGATACTGATCAACCCGATGCATGAACTCGTGAAGGCCCGCGCCTTCATCTCCGGCTGCCTTGCCTCCGAGACCCCGTCGGGCACCAAGGGCTTCGGCGGCGCGCAGATCCCCGGGCGCGTCTGGGTGGACGCCGAATAAGGCCGCTCATCGCTGAAAAGCCCTCCGGAGCGGCCGGGGGGCTTTTCTTTTGCCGTCTTAAATATTAAACTGAAGGCATGAACTCCATCAAGAGCGGGTGGGACCTGATAAAGTATTCCACCGCGCTGTTCCTGCGCTACCCGGTCATGGCCCTGCCGCTGCTCTTCACCTGGCTGTTCTACGCGCCCACGGTGCTCTATTTTAAATATCGCTTCGACTGGGACGCGCTGACGATGGAGCAGATGCTGCTGACGGTGCTGGGCATAACCTTTTTTTTCGCGCTGCTGCTGGCCTTTTCGGCCTCGATGCTGCTGGAACTGATACAGCAGGCCGAGTCCGGGCGGGAGCTCTCGCTGTCAGATGCCTTCACCGACTCGCTAGGCTCCAACCTGCTGCGCATGCTGCCCATAGTGGTGGTCTGGACGCTGATCTGGTTCGTGCTGACGGTGCTGACAGCGCTGCTGACGCGCAAGAAGCGCGGCTCTTCTTCCACCCGTGACGATGATTTCAGCGCCGAGAACGCCACCCGCACGCTGGCGGGAGAAGGCCGGTTCTCGCTCTCGGCCGCCTTCTTCCGCGCGCTTAACAAGGGCGTAAGGATGGCGGTGTTCCTGGTGCTGCCGGCCATAGCCTGGCAGAACCTGGGCCCCTGGGACGCCTTCACCCGGGGCATGCGCATCCTGCGCCTCAACATCGGCACTTTCATGACGGGCTTCGCGCTGTCGGAACTGGCGGCTGCCCTCGTCTTCATCCCGCCGGCGATCATCCTCTACATTTCAAGCGAGGGCAAGGTCACTTTTCCGGAGTGGGTCTGGTTCGCCACGCTGGCCTATATCGCCCTGGCCTGGAGCTACAGCATCTACCTGGAGCAGATGTTCACGGCCATGCTGTACCTGTGGCATTTGAACTGGGAGAAGGCCATCGGCGAGGCGCAGGCGGCCAGGCTGCCCATCCCGGCGCTGCGCGACGTCAGGCGCCCCTGCCTGCTAGACGGCATCGACGACCTGGCCCGGCTTAAGGATTGCGCGGTTAAACAGCGGTAAAGGAGAACTTATGCAGAACTTCACTTTCGTAAATCCCACGAGGATACTTTTCGGCAAGACAGTGGTGGCCAAGCTCGGCCCGGAAGCCGCCAAGGCCGGCAAGAAGGCGCTGCTGGTCTACGGCGGCGGCAGCATCAAGAAGAACGGCGTCTACGACGTCCTGCTGGAAACCCTGGCCAAGAACGGCGTGGCCGTGACGGAGCACGCCGGCGTGAAGCCGAACCCGGCGCTCTCGCACGTTAAGGCCGGCATAGAGAAGGCCCGCGCGGCGGGCTGCGACCTGATAGTGGCGGCGGGGGGAGGCTCGGTGATAGACGAGTCCAAGGCCATAGCCGCCGGGGCGATGTACGAAGGCGACGTCTGGGACTTTTTCTGCGGCAAGGCCGCTATCCGCGAAGCCCTGCCCCTCTTCACGGCGCTCACCCTGCCCGCTACCGGCTCGGAGATGAACTCCGGCTGCGTGGTCACCAACGAGGCCACCGCCCAGAAATACTCGGCCCAGTCCCCCGCGCTGTTCCCGCGCGTCTCCGCCCTGGACCCGGAGACCACGCTGACGCTGCCGCGCGAGCAGGTGGCCTACGGCGCGGTGGACTCCATCGCGCATATCATCGAGGGTTACTTCACCACCAGGGACGCCGACGCGGAGGTGACCGACGAGATAGTGCACGCGCTGGCCCGTTCGGTGGTCGCCTCCACGCTGCGCATCCTCAAGGACCCGGCCGACTACAACGCCCGCGCCTCCATGATGTGGTCGGCGACGCTGGCCTTGAACGGCCTGGCCTCCTGCGGCTACGGCGGCACCTCCTTCATCAACCACGCCATCGAGCATTCCCTCAGCGCCATCTACGACATTGCCCACGGCGCCGGCCTGGCCATCGTGATGCCCGCCTGGTTCAGGCATCACCTCGAAACCGCCGGCCCGGCCCGCCTGGAGAAGTTCGGCGCGGCCGTGTTCGGCGTCAAAGGCGCCGCCGCGGCCATAGCGGCGTTCGAGGATTTCTTCCGCAAGACCGGCGCCCCGGTGCGCCTGCCCGAGGCCGGCATACCGGCTGAAGACATCCCCAAGATAGCCGCCAACGCCATGGGACTCATCCGCCTGTGGGGGATGAAGCACGAGCAGCCGGAGATAGAGAAAATACTGCGCCTGGCCGTGTAACCCGGCGCGTCCAAAGAAGAAGGCCCCGGAAGGGGCCTTCTTTATTTTACGCCGGGGGACCGGACTAA
Source organism: Elusimicrobiales bacterium (assembly GCA_050174915.1). GTDB lineage: Bacteria > Elusimicrobiota > Elusimicrobia > Elusimicrobiales > UBA9959 > UBA9959. Next base: position 16,800 of record JBFXJL010000011.1, read on the forward strand.
CCGAGCATGTATTCGAGGTACTTGGCGTACAGGCGCACGGCGCGGTCGGCCGAGCGGAACACCGGCAGGCCCAGCGACTGGGCGTAGGCGCAGTAGGGCTCGTAGAGGGTGCCGGCCGCCACCACGAAGAGCAGCGGCTTGCGCGCCTTGCGGGCGGCCTCGGCCGCCGGCTTCAGGAAAGACTTGTCGAAGTCGTCCGGGTACTGCCCGCCCTTGGGCAGCGTGTTCATCATGGCCGTCAGCGGCACCATGGAGACCACCGCACCGGAGAACTCGTCGGCCGCCAGCGCCGAGGCCACCACGCCGCCGATGGCCGCGTCCGAGGCCATGGGCGTGATGTCCAGCGGGTTCTTCGCGTCCACGATGGAGTCCAGCTTGAACTCCTTGAGCGTGGCCGCCATAGCGGCCGCCGTGGGGGCGTGCAGCTCGGCCGTGACGCGGCCGCCGACCGAGTCGGCCATGCCCGCGCCCTCGAAGCCGGCGTTGCTCATGAAGAAGGTGTTGCCGTGTTTGAGCTCGAAGCCGCCGAAAGTGCAGGCCAGCGCGGCCAGGTCGGTGAAATCGTCGAAGGTCTCGGCCACCAGCGCGCCGGCCCGCTCCATGATCAGGCGCGTCACCAGGTAGTCGCCGGCGATAGAGGCGGTATGGCCCATCACGGCCTTCTGGCCGACGGCGGTGCGGCCGGCCTTATAGAACACCACCAGCTTGCCCTTCGAGCGGGCCTTCTCGATGACCTTGGCCAGCGCCAGGCCGTCGCCGGGCTTGAAGCCTTCCATATAGACCAGGATCACCTTGAGGTCGTCCTCGTCGGTAAAGCGCTCTACGTAGTCCGGCACCGTCACGTCCTGCTGGTTGCCCACGGTAACGCTGTAGGCCGGCTTGAGCCACGGCATCTTGCTGATGGCCGAGATCACGAAGGCGCCGCTCTGGCTGACGAAAGCCGTCTTGGCCATGTTGGGGTTGACGCCCAGCGGGTGCTCCATCTTGTACTCGGGGATGAAGAAGGTGTTGAGCTTCACGCCGTTGAGCACGATGCCCATGGAATTGCCTCCGGAGAGGGCAAAATCGGGATTCTTGGCGCGGGCCCCAGCGATGGCGTCCACCACGGAGCCTGCCATGCCCTCGGAGCCGGCCTTCTCGCCCATGCCGCCGGAGATCAGCACCACGCCGTTGACCTTGCCGGAGTCGCCGGCCTCGGCCAGCACGCGCGGCACCTCGGGGGAGGGAACGGCCACCACGTACATGTCCACCTTCTCGGGCAGCAGCGCAGGGGAGGCGTAGCACTTAACGCCGTCGATCTCGGCGGCGCCTTCCTTGATGATATAGGTATGCTCCTTGGGAAAGCCGGCCTTGGAAATATTGTTAAGGATGATGCGCGCCATGTTCATCTTCTTCTCGCTGACGCCCACCACGGCGGCGCTGCGGGTGTGGATGAGCCCGTCCACGCCCTGCCGGGAAGGCTTCACCCTGGGCGCGGCTTTCTTGGCCGGCCTGAAGCGCAGCACGCCGTCGAGCGCCGTCAGCCTGCCTTTGGACACTGCTATCGGGTTAATCTCGAATTCCTCTATCGCCCAGTCCCGGTCGCCGCCGTCGCGGAACTGGCGCATGAGGTGCGAGAACCCTTCCAGCCACTTCACCATCTCGCCGTCAGCCGCCAGGCGCCGGCCGCCGCGCACCTCGCCGGCGCTGTAGCGCCAGATCCAGCTGCCGGCCAGGAAAGCCGTCCAGGCCTTGGGATTGAAAGCGAGGTCCACCGGCAGCACTGAGGGGGCCGTGCCGGGGCGCAGGGACTTTATCAGGGACTCGGCGTTGGTGCCGCCGGGGCCTAGGGTGATGACCGGACCGAAGGCTTCGTCGGAACGGGCGCCGAGCAGCAGCTCCTCACCCAGGGCGAAAGGGGCGTGCGGCACGAACTCCACCGCCATGAACCCTTCTGCCTCCGGGAACCTGGCCGCCATGGCCCGCATCGCCTCGCCGAGCGCCTCGGGGGTCTTGTCGCACACCTTCACGCCGCCGGCTTCGGTCTTATGCAGGGTCTTGGAGGAGACCAGTTTGAGCACGGCTTTGTCCCCGGGCAGCCCCTCGCAGGCTTGCGCTGCGGCCGCGGCCGGGGAGAAACCGGTGGCCGGGTAGAGAAAGTGTTTCGGGGCCTCGAGGCCGGCCAACTCCAGCACGCGGTAGACTTCGGGCTCGCTGAGGCTCTTGCGGCCCTGCGCCCCGGCGTAAGCCAGCATCTTTTCTATCTCGTTGAAATTCTCCATGTTGTAGTCCTCCGCGTCACTTTATTTTTCTGACCGACGCCCGGCGGGCGTAGTCCAGCGCCTGCGCGCGGTCTATAAAACCGGCGCCCAGGCTGAGGCAGTCAGAGGCGGCCGCGCCCGCCGCGAGCCGCAGGGTGCGCTCGAAATCGAAGCCGTTGATGAAGCCGAACAGGAAGCCGGCCATGAACGAATCCCCGGCGCCCACGGCGCTGGTAAGGCGGCGCAGGCGGGGCGGGGTGACCCGCCACAGGCCGAAGGGGGAGGCGGCGTAGGTGTGGTCCGGACCGTCCGTCACAATGAGGGTCTTGAGCCCCAGGGGGGCCTTCTTTCCGAAAAAGTCCAGCACGGCAGCTTGCGAGAAGCGGCGGCCGCTGAGTTCCTCGAACTCGTAGCGGTTGACCTTGACTCCGGAGGCGCCGGCGGCCACGGCCTCGGCCAGCGCGGGCCCGCTGGTGTCGAAGACGCTGAAGCAGCCGTGCGCCGCCGCCTGCCGCACCAGCGCCGCGTAAAAGCCTTTCTTCAGCCCGGCCGACGTGCGGCCGCAGACGGCGGCCGCGCGGAACCGCGGGGCCAGCCCTGAAAAGGTTTTGAGAAAGGCGCGCTGCGAGGGCGCGGGGACGGCGGGCCCCTCCTCATTGAGGTCCGTGGTGCGGCCGTCGGCGTCGGCCACCGTGTAGCAGACGCGCGACTCGCCGGCGCGGTGGGTTTCTATGAACGTCTGGAAGCCTTCCTTTTCCAGGCTGGAGGTGATCCACTGGCCATTGTGGCCGCTGGCGAAACCGGCGATGGGGCACTCCAGGCCCAGCGAGCGCAGCGCGCGGGCCACGTTGACGCCCTTGCCGCCGGGCAGGGTGATGGTGGAGCCTATGCGCCAGATCCGGCCGTGCTCGAAAGACGGGATTAGCGCCGTTTTATCCACGGAGAGGTTGAGGTTTACGATTAATGCTTTCACTCGTTTCTAAATTTAGCATTTTTATGGGAAGGGGGAAAACCTGACTTTTTATATAATATACATATGGGCAAAGCTCTCAAAATCCTGCTTTGGACCGCAGCGGGGACGGTCCTGGCCCTGGGCGCCGCGGCCGCCGCCGCGAAGTTCTATTTCACGCAGGAGCGGCTGAAGGCCCTGACCACCGACTACGCCCGCAAGGCGCTGCGCCGCGAGATAGCCTTCGAGGCGGTGGCCCTGAACCTGTCGGGCATCTCCATAGCCAAGCTGCGCGTCTCCGAATATCCCGATTTCAAAAAAGGCGAATTCTTCAGCGCCGACTCCTTCTCCATGCGGCCCTCTTTCCGCGCGCTGCTGAAGCGCGAGCTGCGCATCGAGTCCGTCTCCGCCTCGGGGCTCAGCGTGCGCGTGACCGAGGTGAAGCCGGAAACCTACAATTTCTCCGACCTGCTGCCCGCCGCGCCGGCGGCCAGGCCCCAGCGGCAAGCCAAGCCGGAACCGGCCGCCCCGAGCCTGACCATCTCCAGCCTCAAGGTGCGCGGTTCGCGCTTCGTCTATACCAACGCCGCCGGGGATATGTCGGTGACGCTGCGCGACATAGACTTTTCGGCTTCGGCCATCTCGCCCGACGGCATGTTCCCGGCGGAGGGAGAATTCATCCTGGCCATGGCTTCCCCGTATTTCAACGGCGAGGTGCCGGCCCGGGTAAAAGGCCGCCTCTCACTGGGCGGCTTCGCCCCGGAGAAAGGCGGCGCTGAAATAGAAAAAGCTTCCTTTACCCTGGGCAAGGTAGAGGCGGACCTGAAGGGCACCCTGGAGAACCTGCTCGAGCCGGACGCGCGGCTGCAGCTGACGGTGCGCCAGTTCTCCACCGCCGACCTCAAGCAGGTCTTCAGCGGCCTGCCGCCCAAGATCCTCCTGCCCGAGATAGAGGCCGAGGCCGATTTCAAGCTCACGCAGAAGGACATCAAGATACGCTCCGCCCGGCTGCGGGCCGGCCCGGTAAAGGCCGCCCTCAAAGGCCGGGCGGCCTGGGCCCCGCGCGTTTCCTACGACCTGCAGGCCGACGCCAGCGCGCAGATCCCCGAGATCGACACCACCCTGCTGGCCAGGAAGGCCAAGCTGTACCCGGTGCCGCGGGGCCTGAAACTGCCGCTGACCGAAGTCTCCGCGTCGCTGCGGCTGCGGGACGGCAAGGCCGAGATCCGCTCTTTCGCCGCCGACGCCGCGCCGTTCTCCGTTAAAGGCAAGGCCCTGGTGGCTTTCGGCGGACCGCGCCTGAAAGCTTCCGGCTCGGTCACGGCCGAGCTGCATAACCTGGCGCGCCTCGCCGGGATAGCGCCCGCGGCGCTGGCCGCCTACGGCCTGTCTGGCGGCGCCTCCGCCGCGCTCACCTATTCCTACGCGGGCACGCTCGCGCTCTCCGGCAAGGCCACGCTCAAAGAAGCTGGCGCCGCCTACGCCGGCTACAGCCTCAGCGGCCTGCGCGGCGAAGTGGATTTCACCGGCGACTCGGCCGCCTCAAAAAAGATCCAGGGCCGGCTTGAAGGCGGCGACTTCACCGCCTCCTTCAGCCTGCGCGACGCTCTGAAACACCCGAAAGCAGAATTCGACCTGGAGATAAACAAACTGACGCTCAAGGACGCTCCGGCGCCCGCGCAGCCCGCAAAAACAGCTCCGGCCGCCGCGTCGGGCGGAAAAACTTTCTACGCTGATATCTCCGGCTCGGCCCGCGCGGGGGCCATAGAGCATCCCAACCTGCGCTGCGGCCCGGCCGCGTTCCGCATGAACCTGCGCAACGTCTCGGCCGACCTGCGGGCGCTCGAAGGCTCCGCGTCCTTCTCCGCGGGACCCGGCAAGTTCTCGGAGCTCTATAAACTGGCCGGGCGCTACAAGGCGGCCAAGGTGGCCCTCTACCCGCTGCTGGTGCTGCAGAAAGCTTCCAAGGCGGCGAAGGGGCTGAACCTGCCAGATTTCGACAACATAGATTTCGAGCTGGCGGAGGGGGACTACGCCTTCGCCAAGGGGCAGATGAAACTTAACAAGTCGGCGCTGGCCGCCTCCGTGGCGGACGTCTCTTCCACCGGCTCCATCGACCTGCCCGCCGAGCGGCTGGACATGCGCCTGAGCGTGGCGATGAAGAAAGCCAGCGGCATCAGCATGCGCGTGCCGGTGGGCCTTTTCGTCAAGGGAACGTTCGCCGACCCGTCGGTTAAACCCGACGTGAAGTCCCTGGCGGAACAACCGGCCGTCAAAAAAGCGGTAGAGCGCCTCGCCCCCAAGGCGGAGAAGCTGCTGAAAGGCCTTTTAAACAAATGAAAACCTACCCGTTCCTCCTGACCGCGGCCCTGGCCCTGGCCGGCTGCGCCGGCACCCGCCCCGATGTGCGCCTTACCAGCGAACCCTCCATAGAGCGCGCGCTGGATATCATCTCCTCCGTGCCGGAGGGCAAGCAGCTGATGAAGTTCCTGCACAAGAACCCGGTGCGCTTCGAATACGCCAACACGCCGGGCCTGTGCCACAAGTTCGCCCTCAAGCGCGGGCAGATCTTCATGCCGGCCGACTACAAGGGCTCCGACCTGGTGCTGGCCCTGGCCATAGCCCGCGCGGCGCAGATCTACCGCATCGCCGCGCAGAGCGGCCTGGAAGAGATCATCTCCGAGGAGGAAGAACTGGGCGCGCTGTTCCAGGCCCGGATAGCGCTGGAGATCAACCTCGTCTCCGCAGACTTTATAAAGGCCGGAGGGGCGCCCGAGATAAAGACGGATTTCTGTACCTACGTGCTGGAGACCTCGCGCTATGCCATGGCGCAGGCCCGCAAGGAAGCGCTGACGCCCGACGCGGACTGCCAGCGGCCGCTGGAGACCCTGGAGAACCAGCGCGTCTGGCTGGAGAAGACGCGCAAGGCCATCAACGACGAAACTTTTTACCAGCTGCTCTACGAGCGCGACCTGGCCCGCGTCAAGAAAGGCTCCATGCCCGCCAGCGAGGCCATGAAGCGGGACGCCGCCGTGCGGGCGCTGCCCACCTACGAGGTCTACCGCTTCCAGCGCACCTTCTACGACGACCAGAACGAGATCTTCAAGCGCTTCGCCCGGCTCTACGCGGCGGAGGTGGCCCGCGACGCGGCCTGGCGAGCGGCGCACCAGGCGGAGATAGACCGGGCCAGGAGCGAATTCTCCGACTGCAACATGCGGTAAAGGCCGGGCGCGGATTTTATATCATTTACCTATGGCCACCCAGTACGACCTCTGCTTCGTATTCGCCGCGATAGACGCCGGCTCGCGGCCTTACCTGCGCTGGCTCGGAGAGAGCACGGCATCGAAGAAAAAGAAAAGCGCCCCGGAGAAAAAATAAATGGACGTCAAGAACATACTTCATGTGATCGTAGTGGTGGTGGTGGGCTCCCTGCTGGGCATGTTCATCACCAAGCTGACCGGCATCTGGTTCCCCGCCGGCAGCCAGGTGGCCGGCCTGATCAACACCGGCATCAACACAGGCCTGCGGCCCACCACGGTGGACCTGAACCTGCTCGAGGTGACGGCCGGCCTGGTCTTCAAGTTCAACATCGCCAGCATACTCGGCATCTTCGTCTCCGCCGTGATCTACAAGCAGCTGGTGAAATGATGCCCAGGCTGATACTCGCCTCCCGGTCGCCGCGCCGCAGGGAACTGCTCTCTGAGGCGGGGATAAAGTACCGCGTAGTGCCCAGCGACGCCCCGGAGATCTCCGCCTACAAGCGCCCGGCGCTGATAGTGCGCGAGCTGGCCTGCAAGAAGGCCCTCAGCGTGGCGATCAAGCATCCCGGCGCCCCGGTGCTGGGTTCGGACACCTTGGTCTACTGCAAGGGTTCGGTGCTGGGCAAGCCGGCCGGCCAGAAGGATGCTATGCGCCTGCTGCGCCTGCTCAACGGCTCCTGGCAGGCCGTGCACACCGGTGTGGCGCTGGTCTGGCTGGACAAAGGGATCTTCCTGTCCGGCAGCGAGGTCGCCCGCTGTAAGGCCCGGAAACTCTCTGAAGCCCAGCTGCGGTCCTTCGCCCACAAGCATCACGACAAGGCCGGGGCCTACGCCGTGCAGGACAAGGACGACGCTTTCATAGAGAAGATAGAAGGACGTTACGACACGGTGGTGGGGCTGCCTATGAGCCTCGTGCGCAAATTCATGAAGAAGGCGGGAGCGAACTAATGGCTGAACACAGGGTAAAGAAAACTTTCCACCTGGCCTACGGGCACAGGCTGCTCAACTACAACGGCAAATGCGAGAACCTGCACGGACATAACGGCGTCGTCGAGGTTACGCTGCTGTCCGCCGAGCTCAACTCCGAGCGCATGGTGATGGATTTCACGGAGCTGGGCAGGAAAATGAAGACCTGGCTGGACGACAACCTGGACCACAAGGTGATCCTGGCCAAGGCCGACCCGCTGGCGCCGGTGCTGGCGGAGCAGGGGCAGGCCTGCTACCTGACCGACGAAAACCCCACCGCCGAGGTGCTGGCCCGGCTGCTGTACGCGGAGGCCCGCGCCATGGGGCTGCCGGTGGAAGAGACCGGCTTCTGGGAAACCCCGACAGCGATGGCCTCATACAGAGAATAAGGAGCTTGATATGTCAGAACAGAATCATTTCGAGATAGTCGTGGTGGGTTCGGGCCCGGCCGGCTTCACCGCCGCCATCTACGCCGTGCGCGGCGGCGCCGCCACAGCCCTGTTCGGCGGCGTGGCCCCCGGCGGCCAGTTGCTGCAGACGATGGAAATAGAGAACTTCCCTGGCTTCGTCGACCCCGTGGTGGGCGCCGACCTGATGCAGAAGATGCTCAAGCAGACCCAGCGGCTGGGGGCCACGGTACTGCAGGAATCCGTCACCTCGGCGGACTTCTCGGCCAGGCCTTTTAAACTCAAGGCCTCCAACGGCAAGGACTATACCGCCGACGCCGTGATCTTCGCCACCGGCGCTCAGGCCAAGTGGCTGGGCACGCCCTCGGAGGAGAAGTACAAGGGCAAGGGCGTCTCCGGCTGCGCCACCTGCGACGGCTTCTTCTTCCGCGGCAAGGAAGTGGCGGTGATAGGCGGCGGCGACACCGCCGCCGAGGACGCGCTGTTCCTCACCAAGTTCGCCACCAGGGTTTACCTGGTGCACCGCCGCGACGCGCTGCGGGCCAACTTCCGCCTGCAGGAGAAGCTCAAGGCCAATCCCAAGGTGGAGATTATCTACGACCATATCCCCGAGGAGTTCACCGGCGAGGCCAAGCTAGCGGCCGTCATGCTGAAGAACGTCAAGACCGGCGCGCTGCGCCGCCTGGAAGTCACAGGCGCCTTCATCGCCATCGGTCACAACCCCGCGACGCAGCTGGCCCAGGGCCAGCTTAAGCTCGACGAGGGCGGATACATCGTTACCGACGCGCATACCGCCACTTCGGTGCCGGGCGTCTACGCCGCCGGCGACGTGATGGACACCCGCTACAAGCAGGCCATAGTGGCCGCGGGCGCCGGCTGCAAGGCCGCGCTGGAGGCGCTGGCCTTCATAGAAGACCGCTCGAAATAGCGGACGGCGCATACAATAAAAAAGGACGGGCCGCGGCCCGTCCTTTTTCTTGCCCCCGTCGGGGTCAGGCGTGGGGGAGGATGCTGAGCTTGCGCAGGTCGCGGCTGGTGCGCCGCACATTGCGCACGAAGATGCGCCAGCCCTTGATCAGGTTCTGCCGCTCCTCTTCGGCGATAGCGGGAGTAAAAACGCGGGCAGAGACCTTGGACGCCCATTGCGGGGCCTGCCCCAGCCCGCGGGCGGCGGCCAGCCCCGCGCCCATGGCGGTAGCCTCGCTCTCCTCGAGCGCCGTCAGGCGGGCGCCTGTAATGTCGGCCTGGAACTGCAGCAGCCAGTCAATGCGCGACAGCCCGCCGGACACCTTCAGCTCCTCTATCTTCAGCCCTTTCTTTTTTACCAGGTCGAAAGCGTCGGCCACCATGTAGGCTATGCCCTCGGTCACGCCGCGCACCACGTCGTATTTGTCGGAGTGGGGGGAGAAGCCCGCGAAAGTGGTGAACGCCGAGAAATCCCAGTAGGGCGCGCCCAGCCCGCCTATGGCAGGCAGGCAGTGCAGGCGGTTTTTGGACTTGCGGCACATGGCGTCCACCTCGCCGATGTCGGCGAAGAGACCGAACTTCTGGCGCAGCCATTCCAGCGCGGTGCCCGCGGAGTTCACGGTGCTCTCGGTGAAATAGCGGATGTTCTTGCGGCCTTTGCCTTCCTGCCAGCCGAACGAGTTGAGCAGGCCGCGGATCTTGAGCGGCTTGCGGCCGGTGTTCACCAGCAGGAAGGCGCCGGTGCCGTAATTGAGGGCGGCGGAGTTGGGGGCCTCCAGGCCGAGGCCCAGCATGGCGGCCTGCTGGTCGCCCAGCATGGCGGTCACCGGCACGCGGCGGCCGGCCAGCTCTACGCTGCCCAGCCGGCCCACGCTGGGCTTTATCTCGGGCAGCAGGGCCTTGTCTATGCCGAAAGCGGCGAGCAATTTCGGTTCCCAACGCAGCCGGCGCAGGTTGAAGAGCAAGGTGCGCTGCGCCTGCGACGGGTCGGTGACGAACAGCTTGCCGCCCGACAGGCGACAGACCACGTAGGTGGCCACCGGGCCCATCCGCAGGCGGCCCGCGGCGGCGGCGGCCTTCACCTCGGGGAAATTCTCCAGCGCCCAGGCCATCTTGGAGGCGCTGTAATACGGCGTCTTGTAGAGGCCGGTGATATCGTGGATGGCCGTGTTGGAGAGCTGCACGCGGCCCAGCAGGTCCAGGGCGCGCCCGTCCTGCCAGCTCAGCGCGGGGGCCAGCGGGACGCCGGTGGCCTTGTCCCAGAACACCGTGGTGGAGCGCTGCGCGGCTATGCCCAGCGCCGCCACCTCGGAGTCGGGGGGCAGCTTGGCCAGCACTTCGGCCAGGCTGTCGGCCTGGCTGGCGTAGAGTTTCTCGGCGTCGTATTCCGCCAGGCCCGGCCCGGGGTAGGCGGCCTCCAGCTTGCGCTGGGCTTTATAGCGGATCTCGCCCTCGGGGGTGAAGGCCAGCGCGCGGGAGCTGGAGCTGCCCTGGTCGAGCACGATGATGAATTTTTCTGCCATATCAGGTCCCGGGCTTGCGCTCAACTTTTATCTCTACCGCCGTCTTTTTGACGGCCTGTTCGAGCAATTTGCGGCGCGCCTCTTCAGAGAGGTCGGCGCTGTCGAGCACGCCGGAGATGCCGGTCAGCGTCAGGCTCATCGCCCGCTGGTAGAGGTCGAACTGGTTGAGCACGCCGATGACGGCCTCGCGGTTGGGGAAGGACCACTTCTGCCCCTTGGTAACCCGCGCCGTGTAGGAATTCCCGGCGTACTCGCCGCCGTCCTTGGCCGCGCGGCCGATCTGCTCGGTGACCTCGGCGAGCTGCGCCTGGATCTCGTCCATCTTTTCCTTCAGGCGCCCGTAGCGGTCCACTAAAACCTCTATCTTCTCCTGCGCGGCCGGCAGCATATACGCCGGGCGGGGCTGGCCGCCGAAGAAATGGGGGCACAGCGCCTTGTAGTCGCACCACTTACACTGCATCTCGCCGGGGGTGGGGTCGAACTTGAGTCCCTTGATGGAGTCGGCCACGCCCAGCGCGCGCTCCCAGAAGCCGCCTATCTCCCGGTCGTCGGCGCGCTCGAAAGGGTATTCTTTATTGGTGGGCACGTGGTAGTACAGCAGTTGCGAGATGCGCACCGAGGCGACCCGCTCGCCGTAGGTCTCGGCGATCTTCTCCTTCAGCCGCGGGTCCAACTCGGCTATCTTCTGGTACATGTAGAGCTGGGAGGGCTGGCGCTTCACGTCCTTGCCGGTCTTGTAATCGGTGATCAGCACGCGGCCGCCGCCCTGGTACTCTATCTTGTCGGCGATGATGCGCACCAGCAGGCCGTCCACTTCCACGTCGGTGGAATATTCCACCAGGAACGGGGGGGCGAAGCGGGCGCGGTTATGCTCGTAGTAGGCCCGCAGCATCAGCAGGCCCTTCTGATAGTCGTCGTCGGAGCGCTGCGGCGTACGGTAGCCCTTCTCCAGGTAGGACTTGCTGTTCCATTCCAGGCGGAAGGCCTCGCACAGCTCCTCGACGGTGGGGAAAGGCGGGGCTTTGACTGAATAGAGGAATTCCAGCGCGGCGTGGATGGCCGAGCCGAAGGCGAAGTAGAACTTGGGCTCCTCTTTGATCTTGTCGATGTACTTGAACTTGTACTTGAGGGGGCATTCCTCGTACAGGGACATCTTGGAATAGGAGAAGGCCAGCAGGCCGCTCTTGGCCGCCGGCGCCGGGGCGGGAACGGCCGAACCGAACAGGGCGGGGGCGGGAGCCGCGGCGGGCGTCTCTGGTTTACTTTTTTTCTTCATACTGTAATAGTTCCGTTACCCTGTTCTCGTAGCCCGGCCCGCCGACGGAGGTGAGTATCCTGCCGGTCCAGGGGGCGTAGTACTCGAAGATCCAGGACGGCGTGCCGGCGGGGCGGCGCCGTATCTTCACGCAGTTGGAGAATTCCCCGGCCTTGACCTTGACCGTCAGGCCGGCGGCCTCCACGCGGAACTCAGCCTTGCCCTCGGGGCCGACGGAGGCCCAGGCCTTGCCCGGCTCCAGCGGGTAATCCAGGACGCGGGTATCCCAGGCGTCCTGCCGCTCCATGAAATTCGTCCCGGCGAAGCGGTAGAGCTTTTTCTGGCTGCTGACGAACTCATCGCCGGCGTAGTAGGAGTTGCGCATCACGGCGCCGCGGGAGGTCTGGGCGTAGATCTCGGCCAGCTGCCTGGCGTTGCGGCCCAGGGTCTGCGAGTCGCCGTAGCGCCACTTGCTGCCGGTAGCCGCCGGGAAATAGTCCGGGCAGACGAAGATGCGCCTGAAAACGTCGTCGGGCAGCTTGTAGGAGGGGTACTCCCGGGCGAGCCGCTCCAGCAGGGGCCGGGACTTGTCGCAGAGGCCCAGCTTGACGGCATACAGCTCGGCCGCGGCCTGCAGCGCCTTCGGGGCGGACGGGTCGGCGGGGTTGCGCAGCGCGAAAGCCCGGTACTCCTCGGCGGCCTGCAGCAGGCGGCCCTGCTTCTCCAGCTGCACCCCGTCGCCATAGCGCGAGCCGCAGCCGGCGGCGGCCGCCAGGCAAAGCGTTAAAGTGATGATCGCCGCCCCTCTCATATGACCATTATATAAAAATAGAGAGTACCCGTCGGGCGGCGGGCGGGGGCGGGCCGTCTTTTTGTAGAATCTGCCTATGCCCGACCTGGATAAACTCGCCAAGAAAGTCATTGCTTTCAGGGACGCCCGCGACTGGGCCCAGTTCCACAACCCCAAGGATGTGGCTATTTCCCTGTCATTGGAGGCCTCCGAACTGCTGGAGCATTTCCAATGGAAAGACCCTGGCGAGACCGCCCGCCACGCCAAGGCAGGCAAGGCCGAAATCTCTGAAGAACTGGCCGATGTGCTCTACTGGGTACTGCTGCTGGGCCACGACCTTGGCATAAAACTGGACCAGGCCCTGTCCAAAAAGCTGTTAAAGAACGCTAAAAAGTACCCCATCTCGAAGGCCAAGGGCCGTCACACCAAGTACAACAAGCTGTAAATAGCCCCTAAAAATAGCCGTGTAATGCGGCTATTTTTATTGCCAGACATTAATGTTGTTGTATGTTTACATACAATATTCTGTATAATATAATACAATATGATTAAAGCCAGCTTCATCAGCAGAGCCACCGAACTAGGGTTTAAGCCGGGCTCGCCCAGCGACCCCAACGAGACGCTGGCAGAGATAATAGAAAGCCGCATACCAGCCTATTGGGAGGCCTTCCCGGGCCTGCTGGTGAATGCCGCCGAGGGGGGAGAATTCAGCCCGGCGGCCACCGCCGCCCTGCTGGATGAAAGCGGCAAGCAGGCCCTTAATCAACTGTTTTTAGTCTCCCTGGGGCTATATGAGGCTATTGGCGAGCATTTTAACTGGCGCAGGCGCCTTTTCCCGGACCTGCCGGCCAGGCAGGTAGCCGGCATAGCGGCCAGGCTGGAGCGCGGCGAAGCCGTGGAGGCCGGGGGGATAAACCTGCCCGCGGCCAGGCTGACGGCCGCTTTCAAGCGCTGCCGCCGCAGCCGCGGCGGCCTGAGCGACTCGCTGCTGCAGCTATTCACCCCGCGGCAGACGGAGCTGATCTTCAAGCGCCTGCGCGGCGCCCGCCTTACCAAGACCGAAGCGGAATACTTCTCGCGGGCCATACGACCCAAGGTGCGCGCCCTCGCCGACGAGGAACTGCACCGCCTCGCCGTAAAATTATTGGGATAAAAAGGAAGTACCCCCACCAAGAATCGAACTTGGATTACCTGCTTAGAAGGCAGGTGCTCTATCCATTGAGCTATGGGGGCGTATAAGGAACGTCGGAACCTGTATATTTTACTACATTAAGACTTAACCAGCATTTCCCTGGGGTGGAAAGCCCGGCGGCCGGCCAGGCCGGCCAGGATGTCGCCGGCCAGGTAAAGGCTGCCGGTCACCAGCACCGTGCCGCCGCGCGGCGCGGCCCGCAGCGCTGCCCGCAGGGCGGCCCGCGGCGCCGCCACTACCGAAGAGCTGGCGCCCGCCGCGGCAGGCAGCAGCCCCAGCACGTCATAGGGATCGGCCGACCTGTAAGAGAGCGACCTCGTGAGGATAAGCCTCGACGAGGCGGCGGCCAGCGCCGTCGCCAGGGCCGCGGCGTCCTTGTCGTTCATGAAGGCCGCCACGCAGACCGGTTTTTTACCGCCGAATTCGGCCAGCAGCGCGGCCAACCCCTCGGCGTTATGCGCGCCGTCCACCACTACGTTCCGCCCGGAGACAACCAGCCGCTGAAAGCGCCCGGGCGGCAGCGCCCGGCGCAGCGAGGCGATCGCCTTGCCGGCGGAGAAAGGCAGGCCTGCCCTCTTGGCCGCCAGACTGGCGGCGCTCAGGGCGAAAGCGGCGTTGGCCAGTTGGAAGGCGCCGGCGCCCCGCAGCGCCACCGCCGCCGCCGGCGGCAGCGCGGCCAGGGGATAAACCTTTCCGCCGACGGCCCGGGCCCGCCGGGCTATGACGCGGGCGGCGGCCGCCGGCAGCCTGCCGGTCAGTACCGCCGAGCCTTTCTTTATTATCCCGGCCTTGTGCCCCGCTATGGCAGCTATGGTGCCGCCCAGCAGGGCGGTATGCTCCAGGCTGACCGAGGTGATCCCCGCCACGGCCCCGTCGGCGGCATTGGTGGCGTCCAGCCGGCCGCCCAGGCCGGCCTCCACGACGGAGAAACGAACTTTCTTAGCGGAAAGATAAAGGAAGGCCATGGCCGTCAGCGTCTCGAAGAAGGAAAGCTCTCCCGCCGCCACGGACTCTACCCGCAGGAAGGTCTCGAAGAAATCTTTTTCAGAGATATCGCGGCCGTCGAGCTTTATGCGCTCGCGCACGCAGCCCACGTGCGGGCTGGTGTAAAGCCCGGTACGCCAGCCGCGGGCCGACAGCGCGGCGGCCGTCAGGCAGGCCGTGCTGGTCTTGCCGGTAGAGCCCGTTAGATGCACCACGGTCCCCATGCCATTCTCGGGCGAGCCGAGCCTGGCCAGGGCCGCCTTGATCTTGCGCAGCGAGTAATGCCGCGACGCCGGGGGCGGGGGGAGGGCGGCGAACCAGCGCTCCAGCCCGGCGTAATCGGCCGGCAGGCGGCGGGCGCCGCCGCGCTCAGGCAGCGCGGCCAGCAGGCCGGCGGCGGTGCGGCGCGTGACGGGGTGGCGCTGCCGTGGCGCTATCTCGGCCAACGGGGCCAGCACGAACTCGCGCTCGGCCAGCCGCGGGTGCGGCACGGCCAGGCCCGGCAGGTCTATAACCCGCCCGTCGTAAAAAAGGATGTCGACGTCTATGGTGCGCGGCCCGTTGCGCAGCAGGCGGCGCCGCCGCAACGCGGCCTCCACGCGGCCGATGAGCGCCAGCAGCTCTTCGGGAGAGAGCGCGGTTTCGCAGGCGGCCGCCATGTTAAAGAAAGCCGGCTGCTTAAGGAAATAGAGCGGGGCGGTCTCGTAGACGGACGAAACTTTCAGCAGGCGGCAGCCGCCGCTTTCGAGCAGGTCCAGGGCCGCGTTGAGATTGGCCGTCCTGTCGCCCAGATTGGAGCCCAGCGAAAGATAAACCCTCATTTTCCGGCGGCCCTCAGCGCGTCGGCCACCAGCATGGCCCGGCGGCATTCGGCCACGTCGTGCACGCGTACGATGTCCGCCCCGTTGGCGGCGCCGGCCACGCAGGCCGCTATGGTGCCGGCCAGGCGTTCCTCCGGCCCGCCGCCGGCCAGCGACCCTATGAATTTCTTGCGCGAGACGCCCAGGAACACGGGGTAGCCCAGCGCCCGGATCTCGCCCAGCCTGGCTATAAGCGCCAGGTTATGTTCCAGCGTCTTGCCGAAGCCGATGCCAGGGTCCAGCAGTATGTCCTTCACCCCGGCCCGCGCCAGCTCGGCCGCCCGGCCGGCCAGGAAGGCCTTAACCTCGGCCACCACGTCCGCATAATAAGGCGCAGCCTGCATGCTGCGCGGCTCGCCCTGCATATGCATGACTATGGCCCCGGCCCCGGTTGCGGCCGCGGCGGCTATCATGGCCGGGTCCCGGAAGCCGGTAATGTCGTTTATCAGGTCAGCCCCTGCCGCCAGGGCCAGCACGGCCAGCTCGGGCTTGCAGGTATCCACCGAAACCGGTATATGCAGCCGGCCGGCCAGGGCTTCCAGCACCGGCAGCACGCGGCTCTTTTCGTCCTCCAGGCTTACCGGCTCGCTGCCCGGGCGGGAGGATTCGCCGCCAATATCCAGCACGTCGGCGCCCTGCTCCTGCAGCGCCAGCGCCTGGGCCACGGCGGCCTCGGTGGAGTCCCATTTGCCGCCGTCAGAGAAGGAGTCCGGGGTTACGTTAAGTATGCCGCAGACCAGCGTGCGGCCCGGCGAAAACTGGATTTTCTTCATTCGGGAATTCTACCAATTTAAATGCGCCAATAGCCAAATAGAGAAACTATGGGGCAGGGCCTCATTGGAGGGGGAGAATAAAGTGCTTGTTTTACCTTGCTTATTTGAAAGGGGGGGAAAATAGCCCTTGACAAACTATACTATCCTATGCTATACTATGTTTGTCGAAGGAAAATACTCAGGAGGCTTTATGAACACTCAGCGCTACATGCTTCAGAAAGAGTTCAAAGTTTGGATGTGCGCCACCCTCGGCCTGATCAAGGACGGCAAAATGGGGACCAGCATAGCCCGGGCCGACCGCATAAAGCTGGCCTTAGCTTACACCAGGAAATAATCTAAATATAAGGAAGGTTAAAATGAAGCCACGCTACCAGATAGTTATCTCCCTCTCGGAAGACGACAATGTGAAACTGCAGCAGTTGCGGGAAGACGGCTACCAGATAGTGGACATCTTCCGCCTCGGCCTTACCGAGGCGGAGGATGCGGTCAAGAAGGCCGGTTTAAGGCGCAGGGAGAAGACGGACAAGGACAAACCCGAGCAGGATAAGCTGTTCTGACCCGCCCCAGCCGCCTACCGCCTCAACCCGTCCCCCAAAACACGACCGCCGGAACCTACAACAGCGCGTAGGTCCTTTGGCCTATTGTCGTATAGGAAAGATTGCCCTTAACAAAACAGGGTCTAATCCGTATAATATGAATATGAAAAACACTAAAGCCGTTTTCTTTATCGTGCTCGGCGCCTTCCTGATGGCCACCGGCTTCGCCTTCGCGGCCCCCAGCCAGACTTTCGACAGGGCCCTCTCCGGCCAGTCCAGCTTTGACGGCAACAAATCCGGCGTAGACCTTACGGTGACGCGCGGCAACTCGGTGATGTCCAACACCTCCGGAGCCAACCTCGGCGCGAGGCCCGAACCGGCCCCCGAGAAGGTGCCCACCACCGGCGAGAAAGTGAAGAAATTCGTGACCGACAATAAGAGCGAACTTATCTCCGCCGCCGCGATAGGCGTCCTGGGCTTCCTGGTCTTCGGCACCGCCGGCGTTGGCGTCGCGATAGCCGCGGCCGCCTTCGGCTTCTTCTTCCTGCTGGGTATTCTTAAATAAGAATTCAGTTTTCGCCGAAATGATCCACCGTGTATGTGTATAACACGGTGGATTTTTCTTTCCAGGCCCCAGGGGGGAGCCCCGCCTTCTCGGCGCAGAGCGAGGAGAGGAAGTCTTCCTTCTTGCCAAAATGTTCCCACACCTGCGGCAGGTAAGTGCCCGAGCGGCGGCCGCTGACCAGGTACACGCCGTGCAAGCCTTCCTTAATCTCGGCCGCCCCGGCAACGCGGGCCAGCGGGGAAAGCACTGAAATCTCTATATCTAACTTCTTGAGGTCGGCCTCGCTGACCGGCGGGAAACGCGGGTCTTCGAAGGCCGCGGCCCCGGCGTAGGCGGCCACCATGTCCGCCAGCGCGCCGCGCGGCTCCAGGCTGCCAATGCAGCCGCGCAGGCGGCCGCCGATATTCAGCGTTACGAACACCGCCGCCGGCTGGTTGAATTCCGGGCGGGGGGAGAGCGGCTGCGCCGGAACCTTGCCGGTCTTCAGGCAGGCCCCGATGCTGCGGCGGGCCAGCGCCAGCAGCTCCTTCTGCATGTCGCCCGACAGCTCCAACGCGCCGGCCGGGGCGGGGGAGACCTCGGTAAAGAAGCCGGCCCCGTAGCCCACCACGGCGGAGTTGTCGCCGGAGACCTGGCCGGAATGGGTATAGACGGCCAGTTCGAAATCGTTGCAGCCCAGCTCCAGCGCGGCCGCCGCGCCGGCGGTCATGGGCGCCTGGCCGCAGGCCGTGGTGTCCAGGTACTCCGAGGCCTTGGCGAAGAGCAGGGTGTTGGCCTGGTGGAAATATCCCGGCGAGGCGTTGCGCATGGCCTGGCGCAGCGCCAGCAGCACCGAGCGGTCCGAGATCTCGGCTATATTGCCGGGCGGGTAATGGGACAGGTCCGAAGAGACGCAGAGCAGCGCGGATCTGCCCTTCATGGCCCGGCCTATGGCGCGCCCGGCCTCCGCCAGCAGGCCGGCATCGTCGGTATTGAACAGCACCGGCAGTATCTTTACCTTGTCCCCCTTGAGCGCCTGCAAGAAAGGCAACTGCACCTCCACGGCGTGTTCGCCGGCGTGGGCGCGGGGGGATTCCTCGAAAAGTTTCTTATCCTTGAGCAGTTCGGCGCGGAAAGGCTCGTCCACCTCTACCTGGCCCAGCGGGGTTTCAAAAGCCCCTGCGGCCGGCAGCGCCCCGCGCTTGAGCCCCATGGTGTGGCCCGTGGCCAGGATGACCAGCGTGTCGAAATCTATATTTTTAAGCGCCGAGAAAGCGGCGCCGGCGGGCGCGCCCGAGTAGGAGTATCCGGCGTGCGGCGCCAGTATGCCGGCCAGCCGGCCCGACGGCCGGTAATCCTTCTTCAGGAACCCGTCCACCCCGGCCCGCAGCTGCGCCGTTGCGCTGTCATAAAATTTGCCCGCTACCGCTGATTTCCGGATCATAAGCCCTCCGGCCCAAATTATACATTTGTTTTCCAACCCCAAAAAAACTAAAATATAGGCACACGGTGGTTGTAGCTCAGCTGGTTAGAGCGCGCGTCTGTGGCACGCGAGGTCGCGGGTTCAAATCCCGTCAGCCACCCCAAAATTTAAAATTGCCCCTTTTTCCCGCCGCCGCGCCTTGCGCGGCGTTAAACTTTTGCAGTTTTTCCCACGGAGATTTAAGTTTAAAAGAAATCCGCTTCCCGCCTATAAAAAAGTTCGAACCGATATTTTTCAATATTTGCAGGTTTTCCGACGGATTTTCAGCGGCGAGGGTTTCTCCGACGAGACTGGCAGCTTTGTAGAAGCCTATCAGCGGTTCGAACCGCTTTGTCCCCTGCCGCGCAAAAGCTGCGAGTTTCATTTCAATTTCCTTTTTTCTGTTAATACGCTGGGCCTTACTTTGAGCGTACTCTTCCTGGGTAAGCTTGCCGCCTAGTGTCATGTCCAGCAACTGGCCCAGCTCTGAATTAAGGATATCTATTTCACCTCGCAGATTTTGGGCGGCCTCTTCCCCGGCCTGGGCCGCCTTAATTATTTCCTTTTTTATGTTATCAAGAGCTTCGGCGGCCAGGGCCGGGGGTAAGGAAACTCCTTTTAATATGTCGCGCACCTGCTCGTCTATGCGCTCTTCGCGCACAAAGGGCTGGTCGCAAGCCACGGTGCGTTTGGTGCAATGCAGATAGTTGTGGCCCTTTTGCGTTTCAGTGGTTATATAACACCCACAATCAGGACAGCGGAAAACGCCGCGGTAGACATAAGGCTTTAAACCTTTTTTCGATTGGGTGTGCCTGCTTTTGGCTCGCATTACCTCCTGGCACGCATCGTATAGAGATTTGGAGATCAGTGGCGTGTGCTTGCCCTCGTAAATCTCGCCCAGATACTTTATAACCCCGTAGTAAAACGGATTCTTGAGCAACTTTTGGTAATTTGAAACCGCCAAGTCCTTTTGGCGCCTCTTAAGCCCCTGGGCGTTCATTGTGTTGCGCAATTCCCGGAGCGGATACCGCCCGGTAGCGTAAAGCTCGAAGGTGCGCCGGACAAGCGGAGCCATAGACTGGTCCACCACGATGGTATGCGCCGCAGTGTCATTGAGATACCCAAGCGGGGCCAGGGCGGGGAGAATGCCGTTGCGGAGCTTCTGGCGCAGGCCCCGCTTTACGTTTTCCGACAAGTTGTCTATGAAGTACTTGGATTGGCCGAAAGCGATAGACAGCATGAACTTGCCCTGCGGCGTGGGGTCGAACCAGAAGGTGGGGAACTTGAGTTCCAGAACCTTACCGATATCTACGAGGTAGATTATCCTGCCGCCGTCTACGGAATTATGTTGAGCTCAACATAACTCCATTTATGTGCAGTAAAATATTATGTGAAGTAGACGCCTCCTCCGCCCCAGACCTCGACGTGACCTAATTTTAGTCCCTCCATTTTACT
>JBFXJL010000012.1:0-26429 GCA_050174915.1 Elusimicrobiales bacterium
GGCAAGCCGTGTCAGCCTGTGGAGCGGGAAGGGCTCAAGCGCCCGCGTTGAAGCAGGAACCCGCCGAAAGGGCCGCCTAGAGGCTTTGTTCGGAATCCTCGGCCTTTAGGCCGGGGAGGATGTCAAGACCCCTGACGATTGCCCTTTTTAGGAGCGTACCATGAGCGAGTGTGCCACCTGCCATTACTATGGCCCACACATGGCCAGGGAAACATACGATTGGCCGTGGCCGTGCATCGTCTGCGAATACGGCGAGAAATACGTCGAGAAGGGAACGAAGCCGCCCCGCAAGACGCTTCGCGACCGTTGCAACCAGCTCGAGGCGGAAAACCATCTGCTCCGGGCCAAGGTCGGAGTCCTGAAAGAAAACGCGGGGTGCCTCTGATGGCCAAACGCACCGTCACCGTCTGCGACATCTGCGGCGCGATCCTGGAGGAGCCGTGCCTGCTGGGGCCCGTGGTCGTGGGGAGCACGTGGGACGGCCACCGCAACGAGGAGGACACGGCGACCGTGGAGCTCTGCCAGGAGCACCATCGGAAATTGCGCGCGGCTGTGGATGACGTGGCCGGCATCCACGCACACGGCACCACGCGCAATTTCAAACGCGCCCAGGCCGAGGCGGTCATCGTGCTGCTGGTGCGGCGCTGGGGCGCGGTTCTGCAAACCATCGAAACCGCCGGGGGGCAAGCATGATCCCGAAAGCCACTATGACCCTGTTGGCTGAGGTCCTGGATGAGCGCGCGAAGCAGATCGCCATGGGGTTCATCCCCGAACACGACGACGCGGCCCAACGGGGAGAGCTGGCCCAGGCCGCCGCGGCGCAGATCCTGGCCTCGATCACGCGATATGGCGACGAGTTGGTCGAGCTACCGCCTCCCGGCTTCCCGGGATCGGCGGCGGTGAAGTGGCCGGCGGTCGACGAACAGGCCGAGAAGGTGTCCCGTCGTCCGGTGCGCCGGGGCTACATCGTCGCCATCACCATGCTCCTGGCAGAGGTCGAGCGCATTGACCGGCTGCGCGAGGCCGGGGAGCTCGAATACTGCGACGGTTGCGGCGCCCTCGTCTGGAAGGACGACGCCGTGGTCGACGTCGAGGGCGTGGTGCTGTGCCCCTTGTGCGCCGGGGAGGATGGCCGGGAGATCGCCTACGCCCACGAACCCGACCCCGTCGCCCGGTTCCTGCGGGAACGCTGCGACCGCGACCCGGACGGGCATGAGACGGCGTCCGACCTCTACACGGCGTTTCACGCTTATTGCGTTGAGCAGCACGGCGACGATGAAAAGGCCCTGAAGTCGATCCGGGTATTCAGCCTGCAGCTGCAGGAATTGCCCTGGATCACGAAAGTCCATGCCTTCGGCGCGTTCCACTACAAGGGCCTGCGCCTGCGGCGGGAGGGCTGACCATGGAGCCGCTGCCGTGCATCGCCCTGTCCGTGCAACAGCCCTGGGCTTGGCTCATCGTCAACGGTTTCAAGGACGTCGAAAACCGCACATGGGCGCTGCCCAGGAGATATGTCGGCGCGCGGGTGCTCATCCACGCGAGCGCCCGGCCGGGCTTCTCCCTGGCGGGCGCTCGCGAGATCCTCGAGGAGATCCACGCCCTCCACGGCCTGCCCGGCGGCCTGCGTTTCCCGGTTGATGGCCGGGAGTGCGGCGGCATCGTGGGGCTGGCCGATTTCGCCTACTGCACCCGCGACCACGTCTCGCCCTGGTGCGCCGCCGGCCAGCACCACTGGCGCATCGCCTCCGCGCGGCCGCTGCCGTTCATGCCCTGCAAGGGGCGGCTTGGGTTTTTCCCTGTGGACTATGCCGAGCCCGAAGCGCGGGCCAATTTGCTGGGGGTGGCGTGAACGATTGCTTTACCCTCGGCTCCCTCTTCTCCGGGGGGGGGCTTGCCGATGCCGGTTTCGTCGCCGCCGGGTTTCGGGTGGCGTGGGCGTGCGAAATAGACAGGCAGGCCCGGGCCGTGCATCGCCGGCATTTCCCGGAGGCGTCCATGCATTTTGACGTGAAGGAGGTTTGCGGCCGTGACCTCGCGCCAGTTGACGTTCTTTTCTTCGGCTCCCCGTGCCAGGATCTGTCCGTTGCAGGGAAGCGCGCCGGGCTCGATGGGGAGCGAAGCGGTCTCTTTTTTGAGGCGATGCGGATCGTTGACGAGATGGTTGCGCCGCCTCCTGTCTGTATCTGGGAAAACGTCAGCGGAGCCCTGTCGTCAAACGGCGGGCGGGATTTTGGAACCGTGCTCCGGGAGATGGCTCGGCGGTGGAGCGGGGTCGCTTACCGAGTTCTGGACTTACAGTTCTTCGGAGCTGCCCAGAGACGCCGCCGTGTCTTCGTTGTCGGACATTTTAGAGGCTGGGAACGTGCCGCCGCAATACTTTTTGAGCCCGAAGGCCTGCGCTGGCATCCTCCGGCGCGCGGCGCGGCGCGGCAAGGCGTTGCCAGTCCAGTTACGGCAGGCGCTCGAAAGTGTGATCGCGGGGACTGGAACGATAACCTCGTTGCCGGACCTCTCGGAGGACGGGGCGACCGGGGCGGATGGAACGACGATTCCGAGCGCAGCGGCGCCTTCGTCCCCGTCGCCTTCGGCGGAAACAACACGTCCGGCCCCATAGACGTCGCCGCCCGGCTGGGATGCAACGAAACCGGCAGCGGCTACCGGCTGGATTTCGAGAGCGACACCCTCGTCACGGGCACGCTTTGCCCAGGCACCAAGGCCGCCGGGTCCGCTACGCAGCAGGATGCGGAGCAGGGCTTGCTTGTCGCCCATGCCCTGCGCGGCGAGGGCTTCGACGCCTCCGAGGACGGCACGGGGCGCGGCACGCCGTTGGTGCCTGTGAGTTTCCGCGCGCAGGGGCAAGATGGGTTTGCACTGCGGGAGGTCACGCCTCCCGTTTGTGCAAGTAATGGCGGCGCGAGCGGACCGCCGTCCGTTTTGGCCTTCCCGGCGAACCTTTCCGGCACGCAATACGCCAGCCGGCCAGACCTTTCTCCTGCCCTGGGCGCGGCGAACCCCGTCGCCGTCTCCCTGCGCGGCCGCGACGGCGGCGGCACGGCGGAACTGTCCGGCGACCGCTGCCCGTCCATGCGAGCCCGCAAGGGCGGCGGCGACAAGCCCCACGTGCTCGCCTCCCGGGCCGTGCGCCGCCTCATGCCCGTGGAGTGCGAGCGCCTCATGGGCCTTGAGGACGGTTTCACGGCCTGGGGCATCGACGACGACGGTTCCCGCGTCGGACTGGCGGACGGCCCCCGCTACAAGATCATCGGCAACGGCGTCGGCAAGCCCCACACGCGATGGATCGGAACCAGGGCCGCCGCGGACCTGCGCGAGTGCGGGCGCGGGGTGGGAATGGAGGTCGCCTCATGACCGCCCCGGACACAAAACCCCGCGAACCCTGCACCGTGCACAAGAATTCCCAGGGCCGAATGCCGTAGCCTGCCGGCTTGGGGGTGACATTTGTCCTCCCCATCATCTCCCGTCCCGCGAGGTAGGTTTGCCGCATGGACCAACCGACAGGACCCGGTGCCGCCGATGACACGCGCGACCGCTGGCAGGAATACGAGCGGCGCAAGCAGACCGAGCTGGAAACGAACCCGGACCCGCAGGCGCTGGCCGCGTTTTGCCGGGCCCTGGCCGAGGAGCTGAAGCTGTGACGCAACGCGATACGACATCCCCCATCCTGGCCATGGCGCGCATGGAGGCCGTTGCCTATTTCGCCCCTGGGGCGTGGCTGCCGCTTTCGCTGGCCGGGCCCGGAACCATCCTCGAGACGGCCATGCCGGATGCGGTTTGCGCGGGTTGCGCCATGGCGGCATTGCCGCCGGGCGTGCGGAGGGCGCTGCTCTGCCTGCACGCCGCGGGCAGCCTGTGCGCCAGGCCGTACATGCAGGAGGGGCGGATCGCGATCGCGGGTTTGACCCGGTACCGGCGTCGCGCGAGGAGGCAGTCTTGACCGTCCCCGAGTCCTCGCGCTTTTCCTTCACCGAGGCCGAGCGCCGCGTCTTCCGCAAGCGCGAAAAGCCGCCGGCGTCGGTCTGGGCGGCGCAGAACATCGTGGTGCAGGATGGGCCGTTCGCCGGGTCGCGTCTGCGCATGGACGTCACGCCCTACATGCCGGGCATCCTCGACACGCTGTTCCTGCCCCACGTGGAGGAGGTCGGCGTCTGCGCCTCGCCGCAGATCTCCAAGTCCGAGATGCTCCAGGCGGCGCTGTTCTATTCCATGGAGTTCTACCCGGGCCCGAAGCTCCTGGCCATGCCGGACGAGGACACCCTGACCCGGGCCGTCGAGAAAAAGCTGCTCCCGCGCATCAAGGGTTCGGCAACCCTGCGCCGTCTTTTTTCCCGCTTTGCCAAAGGCACCATCGAACTGATGGACGGTTCGCCGGTCTACCTGGCCTCGGCCCAGTCACCGTCCCAGCGGGCGTCCGTCACGGTCATGCACCTGTTTCTCGACGAGGTGGATCTCTACAGGCAGCTCGCCGGCCAGGGCGCGCCCGTCACCGAGTTCGAGGAGCGCACGATCAGCTACGGCCCGAAACGAAAAATCCTGAAAATCTCGAAGACGATGGGCGACGAAACCAGCGTCATCTGGATTTTTATCACCCTCCTGTGCGACGAGCTGCGCCGCTGGCATGTGCCGTGCCCGGCCTGCGGCGTGGTGCAGGTGATGGATGAGGCCCACGTGGTCGTGCTCGAGAGCTGCAAGGATCCCAAGGAGATCAAGCGCCGCAAGCTCGGGCGCTACCAGTGCCCGCACTGCAAATATCTCTGGACCGACCACATCCGGAATTCCGCCGTGTCGCGCGGCCAATGGATCGCGGACACGCCCGTGCACAAGCCTCGCGCCGTGGGCTTCCATTTGCCTTCGCTCGTGTCTCCCTTCGTTTCCCTGTCCGAGTTCGCCGCGGACAAGGTCACGGCCGAGCAGTCGGACGACGACGTGGTCAAGCGGGACTACAAAAACGGCCGTTGCGCGCTGCCGTACAAGGCCGTGCAGCATGAGACCAAGGAGGAAAACCTCCTCAGCCGTCGGGCCATGTGGCTACCGCCCAAGACCGTGCCGGCCGAGGCCGTGGCGCTCACCTGCGGCATCGATACGCAGGCCAAGGATTTTTGGTTTTCGGTCATCGCCTGGGGGGCGCAGCTCCAGGGCTGGCTCATCGACTACGGCCAGCTCCGCACCTGGGAAGATGTCATGGCCATGGCCCACGGCACGCGCTACCCGGTCCTGGGCCAGCCCGGCCGCGACATGGGCATCTGGCGCGCGGCCATCGACTCGGGCGGCAACAGCACGGATCACGAGATCCTCACCCGCACCGAGGAGGTCTACGCCTGGTGCCGCGCGCGCGGCGACGGCCGGCTGCATCCGTTCAAGGGACGCAGCCGGGACTACCCCGTGCCCGTGTCCTGGACCACCATCGACAAGCTGCCGCACACCGGCCGGGCCATCCCCGGCGGGCTGCAGCTCTACCTGTTCGACGTCAACCGTCTGAAAATGGTGTTGCTCAAGCGGTTGTCGGCCGAGGCGCGCCTGCCGATCCTGCTGCACTCCCAGGTGGGCGAGGATTTCGCGCACCAGATCGCGGCCGAGCGCCTGGTCAAAAACAAAAACGGCCAGCTCGTCTGGGAGCTGCTGTATCGGCAAAACCACCTGCTCGACTCGACCATGGCCGCCCTGGCCTGCGTCGACGACTCCTGGACGCCGAGCCTGCGCTACATGCTCGAGCACCAGACGCCCGAGGAAAAGCCCGCCCGCACCGAGGAATCCAGCACGGACGTGGACACCGCGTCCGTGCTGGCCCAGGCGCGCGACCGCGCCGCCGCCATCCTGGCCAACCGCTAGAGGAGCCCATGAGCAAGACCAATTTGCCCTACGATCGCGCCGCCGAGGGGCCGCTCCTTACCGTGAAAAAAGTGATGGCAAAACTCGACTGCTCCAAGACCTTTGCTTATGAGCTCATAAAGAAAGGCGAGCTCAAGCATGTACGCCTGGGCGACGTGAAAGGCCTTCGGGTGACGGAAAAAAGCGTCGAGCGCTATATTCGCCGAAAAGAGGCGAATGCCAATAAAATGGAGGCAGTATGAGGACAATCGTGTGCCTGCTTGCTTTGGTAATGGCCTTGCCGCCCACGTTCGCGCTGGCCGGCGACGAGGCCCGCGTTTACGACGCCCAGGGCCGCTATCAGGGCCGCGCCACAACGGACACGGCCAACCCCAAGCAGAAAAGCCTTTACGACGCCAAGGGTCGGTACATCGGCCGGGTCATGACGGATGACAAGGGCAATGCCCGGGTTTACGACCAACACGGGAAATACCAGGGGAGGGTATCGGGATGGCAGGGCAAGACCAGCGGAAAGTGATCCCGGCCTTGCCTCCCCGCTTCTCGTTTTTTACACAAAAAATACACATTTTCCTTGACCGTTTCCCTGTCCCGATGTAGTTTCTTTTCAACGACGACGGGATGGGAGGAAATGCCAAGCAGCAAGGAGATCATCAAGAGGCTAAAGGCTGCCGGGTGGATCGTGAAGAACACGAAAGGCGACCATGTCCACCTCGCGCACCCCGAAAAGCCCGGAAAGGTGACGGTCCCCGACCCCGTGAAAGACATCGACATAACACTCCTCAAACTCATCGAGAGGCAAGCCGGGATGAAGTTACGGTAAAGGAGGGGGGCGAAAGCCCCCCTTGTCCCGGCACAAAAGAGATGGAGCGAGTATGGCTATTTATCCTGCGTTTTTCCAAGACGGCGAAGGCGGCCACGTGGTGGTCACCTTCCCGGACCTGCCGGGCTGCTTCACGCAGGGCGACAATGAGCTGCATGCCATGGCTATGGCCGGGGATGCGCTGGGGGGGCACCTGCAGACCCTGCGGGACGACGGCGACGAGATTCCGCCCCCCTCGCCGCTGTCGTCCTTGGATGTTCCGGCCGGCTATCGCGTGGCCCTGGTGTCCTCCGGGCTCCTGGAGGACACCCCCCCTGTGCGCGTCAACATTTCCATCAACAAGGAGTTGCTCGGCCGGGTGGACGCGGCGGCCAAACGGGAGGGCATGACCCGGTCCGGGTTCCTGGCGGCCGCCGCCAGGGTCATGCTGTCGCAACTTTAAGCAACATACTGTTTTTGAAACATTAAATCCCCTCGGCCCAGGCTGAGGGGATTTTTTTTGACCGTGCAAATTTCAACCTCGTTTTAGCATCCTCCCCCACTCCCATAAAACCCGCGCCATGCCTCGCTTCCCGGGCGGCCCGCGTTCCTGAAAACGGCCTAAAAAAAGTGTCCGTATTTTCCTTATTGTCCTTATCGTCCACCTGTCGGCAGGGGCGGTTGTGCTAGCCCCTCGGCCATGGCCATTTTTACCCGAGCGGAAAAAGCGCAGCACATCGCCAAATGGAAGGCGGCCCTCCTGGCCGTGGCCGAGGGGGCGGAATACACCATCGGCACGCGCCGGCTGCGTCGGGCCGATCTGTCGGACATCCAGGAGCATCTGGACTGGCTCGATCGGCTGCCGACCGTCGAGGACGAAGCCGCCGGCCAGGGCTCGCCCCAGTTCCACCAGCTGATCCCGGGGCGGTACTCGTGAGCGGCGGCAACTGGATCGACCGCGTCATCGGGTACGTCTCGCCCGAACGCGGGCTGCGCCGGGCCCGGGCCCGGGCCGGCATGGAGGCTCTGGGCGGCATGGTGCAGGGCGTGCGCCGCACCGCCGCCAGCCGCGAGGGCACGCTGGCCAACTTCCAGCCCTCCCGCCTCAACGCCTACACCGTCGAGCGCGACGCCGACCGCATCCGCGACCGCGCCGAGGCCCTGGTCGCCAGCGACGGCCTGGCCGCCTCGTGCATCAATTCCCTGGCCCTCAATATCGTCGGCAGCGGGCTGCAACCGCAGTCCACGCCGGACGTCGCCGCGTTGGGCATTGATGACGATGCGGCGTACCGATTTGCCGAAAGCGCCGAAAAAGCCTGGAAAACATGGTGCCGCGAGGCGGACGCCGCCGGCGAAAACCATTTCAACGACATCCAGCACCAGCTCCTGCAGACCCAGCTCGGCCTGGGCGAGTTCGTACAGATCCCTGTCTGGCTCACCGACCCCGGCCGTCACTTCGGCCTGGCCCTGCAGACGGTGCACCCGTCCAGGTTGCGCACGCCCTCGGACAAGCTGGCCGATCCGCGCATCCGCAGTGGCATCGAGATCGGCGACTACGGCCGCCCCGTGGCCTACTGGCTAGCCGAACCGCCGGACAATCGGCCCGTGGCCGGGCTGTCGAGCGCCTATTTCCGTCGCGTACCGCGCATGGTCGCGCACCGCTGGGGCTGTTTCCATCGCCGGAACTGGGGCGGTCCGGAGTCCCTGCGCGGCGATTCCATCCTGGCCCCGGCCATGAAAATGATAGCGGATTTGAACGCTTACGCGGATTCGGAACTGGTGGGCGCGGTCATCGCCGCCAACCTCACGGTGTTCATGGAGTCGGCCGGCCTCGGCCCGATGGATATTTCGCCCATCGGTCTCGACGGAAACAAGAAGGCCGGCGATGCGAATGGATATCCAAAGGCCGTCCAGGCGGGAACGATTGTCACCGGTCGCCCGGGCGACAAGCCCCATCTGCTGGCCAATCCCCGCCCGAGCGACTCCTTCGATCCGTTTTATTCGCGCATGTCCAAGCTGGTGACGGCCTCCACGGGGCAATCCCTGGGCATCGTCACCAAGGATTTTTCCCAGTCCAACTACTCCTCGGCTCGGGCCGAGCTGCTCGAGGCCGGCAAACTGCACGTCCTGGAGCAGGAGCGGTTTATCCGGGGCTACATCCAGTACCTCTACGAGATGGTGCTTGAGGAAGCGTACTGGCGCGGCATGTTGGTGATGCCCGCTGGCAAGCCGGATTTCTACGAGGGGCGCGCGGCCTGGTGCTCCAGTTACTGGACCCGGCCGCCGCGCGGGCAAATCGACATCGTCAAAGAGCGCACGGGCGAAGAGATCGGCCTGAAGAACTTCACCGACTGCCATTCCGACATTCTCAGTTCACGGGGCACCGACGTCGAAACCATGGGGCGCAAGATCTCCAGGGATTGGGAGACGTTAAAGCGGCTTTTGCCCCCGGAACTTCTGACCATGTTTTTCTATTCGTTGCGCTCGAATGCCAACGCCTCGCCGTCCAAGGACGTCTCCCCCCAGCAAAACGACGAGCAACAGCCCCAGGAGGACGCCGCGTGAGCATCCAGTCGCAACGGCTGTGGGCCATGGAGCCGAACCGGCTGTCCGGCCTGTTCCGGGACATGAAGGCGAAGGGCTTGCCTGACGCCGCCGCCGTGGTGGCTATGGCCACGGTGGGCACCGGCCGCGAGGAAAAGCTCTACGAGCGCGTCGGTCCCCTGGCCGTGGTGGAGATGGCCGGGGCCCTGGCCAAGGAGGGCAGCTGGTGGTGGGGCGTGACCTCCACGCGCCGGATCGGCGCGGCGCTGCTGCAGGCCGCGGCGGATCCCGGCGTCAAGGGCATCCTGCTCGACGTGGATTCGCCCGGCGGCACCGTGGACGGCACCGAGGAACTGGCCGGCATCGCCCGGGCCGTGGCCGCTGTGAAACCTCTGTACGCCTACGCCGGCGACCTCATGTGCTCGGCGGCCTACTGGATCGGCTCCCAGGCCAGGGAGATCGGGGCGCAGGCGTCGGCCATGATCGGTTCCATCGGCGTCATCATGACCCACGTCGATTGGTCCGGCTACGACGAGCAGGCGGGCATCGACGTCAGCTACCTGACCGCCGGCCACTTCAAGGCATTGGGCAACGCCCACGAATCCCTTTCCGACGAGGCCCGGGCCTATCTGCAGCAGCAGCTCGACGGCGTCTACGACCTGTTCCTCGAGGCCGTTGCCGCAGGCCGGGGCGTTTCGCGCGAGCAGGCCCTGGCCATGGCCGACGGCAAAATCTTTCTCGGCCGGCAGGCCCTGGAGCTGGGGCTGGTGGACCGGCTCGAAAGCCGGGCCGATTTCATCAACCGCATCGTGCAGGAGGTGCACATGGATCTGGCCAAACTCAAGGCCGAGCATCCCGGCGTGGTCACGGAGCTGCGCGCCGAGGTGCAGACCGAACTGGCCGCCGGCCACACGGCCGCCGTCGCGGAAGCCGTTTCCGGCGAACAGGCGCGCGTGCTCGGCATCGTCAACGTCCTGGTCGGCAAGGACCAGGGCGGCCGCATCGCCGCCGTGGTGTCCTCGGGCGTCACGGCCGAGCAGGCCACGGCCATGGGTGCGGCCCTGGGGATCGATCCCGCCAAGGCCGCGGCCGAAAAACCCGGCGAGGTTTCCGCCGCCGCCGAGCGCGCCCTGAAGGCCATGGAAGGCGCGGCCTCGGAGCCGCTGGACCAGTCCGGCGACCCGCGCGCCGCCGCGCCGAATTTCGAGGCGCTGGTGGCGGCCAAGATGGAAAAGGGCCTGTCCAAGGGCAAGGCCATGTCCGAGGTCATCAAGGAAAACCCCAAGGCGCATGAGGCCTGGCTGGCCAAGCTCAACGGCAAGGAGGGCAAGTAGATGGGCTACCGCACCGAATCCCGCCTTTCGGTTCCGGCCGGCGACGCCATCCCGGCGTACCGCCTGACCACGCTGCTCAACGGCGAGCTGGCCCTGGCCGACGCCGACGACAAGCCGCTTGGCGTCACCGAATACCCGGCCAAGGAGGCCGGCGACCTGATCAACGTGCGGCTGCTCAACACCGAGGGCACCCTCGAGATCGAGGCCTCGGGCGACGTGGCCGCCGGCGGCGAGGTCGCCGCCTACGCGCTCGGCATGGTCCAGGCGGCCCCGGCCTCGGGCGCACGCCTCATCATCGGCATGGCCCTGACCGGGGTGACCGGCGGCGGCATCGTCGAGGTCGTGCCCTACGGCTACGGCCACAACCTGAGCTAGCCGGGCGCGCAAGGAGGTTTCCACGATGTCCGTCATCACCAAAGCGATTCTTCGCCCCGACCTCGGGGCGCTGGCCTTTCAGTTCAGCATGAACGCCGCGCAGCAGGGTTTTATCGCCGACCTGGTGCTGCCGGCGTTCTACACGCCGTTGCAGACGGCCCAGTACCCCGTCATTCCGGCCGAGGCCCTGCTCGAGGTGGCCAATACCGCCCGGGGCCCGCGTTCCGCCTACGCGCGCGGCGACTGGGAATGGACGTTCGACGACTACAAGTGCTCGGAAAACGGCTGGGAAGAACCCATCGACGACGTCGAGGCCAAGATCGCGCGCAACTATTTCGACGTCGAGACCATGACCGCCTACCGGGCCATGGGCATGATCCTGCGCAGCCGCGAAAGGCGCGTCGCCGCCAAGGTGTTCAGCGCGGCGTTCACCGGCCACGCCGTGGTCCATCCCTGGAACAGCTACGCCGACGCCGACCCCCGGGCCGACGTGATCAACGGTTTCGAGGCCATGCGCCTTTCCACTGGCCTGGAGCCCAACGCGCTCATCCTGGACAAGTCCATCCTGCGCCACGTGTCCATGTGCGACTCCGTCATCGAGCGCGTCAAATACGCCAATCCCGACGCCATCCGGGGCGACCTCACCATCGCCCAGCTCGAGGCCTATTTCGGCTGTCACGTCATCGCCGCCGGCGCGGTCAGCAACACGGCCGCGAAGAGTAAGCCGAAAAACGTCCAGCCCATCTGGGACACGACCCAGGCCATGCTGGGCGTGGTGTCCTCGGGCGGCCAGGATCTGCGCGAGCCGTCCCTCGGCCGCACCTTCGTCTGGGAGGAGGATTCGCCGGAAATGGTCGTGGTCGAGACCTACCGCGAGGAGCAGATCCGCAGCGACATCGTGCGGGCCCGGCAGAACACCGACGAGTGCATCCAGTTCACCGGCGCGGGCTACCGCCTTACCGGCGTGACGCAGTAGCGGGGGGCGCGCCGTGGAGTTCACGCCTCTCGAAACTACGGCCGTCACCGGATTCGTTTCGGTGCTTGTGGCCCTCGTGGTCCACGTGCTCACCAAACGCAACTACGTCAGCCATGGCCAGTGCCTGGAGAGGCACGCCAACATCTGCGCCACGGTGCAGTCCGCCCAGGACAGCACCCGGACGCTGTTCCGCATGGTGCGGGCGCTGGTTGTCCACGACAAGGGCATGCCCGCCGACGTCAAGGCGGACATCCTCAACGAGACACCGGGAGGGAAATGAGCATGCAATCCGAGGAGATCAAGGCCGGCGAACACCACGCGGCCACGCCGCTCGAGCGCATCGCGGATTGTGCGGACCTGCTGGCCCGCGCGATCCGCGCCCTGGTGGCCGCGACGCCGGAAATCCCCGCCCAGGTCAAGGCGGAAATCCTCAAGGGGAGGGAATAACCATGCCCGAGAACAAGGAACCCACGGCCGGCGCTGCCACTGGCGCGCAATCGCCGCAGGACGCCGTGTCCGAAATACGCAACATGCTCGGCGAACTGCTCACCGCATTTGGCCGGGAAAACGCGACGGGAGCGGGGGCGAGTCCTCCTCCGGCCGCTTCCGGCTCCACGGCCAAAGTCTCGCTCGCCTCGCGCCTGACGCCGCGCATGCTGGCCTGTCTGGTGCTGGCCGGCATGCTGGCCGCCGGCGTGGCCGTGCTGTCGCCGGCGCAGCTGCCCGTGGCGGCCTACAAGCTCTGCCTCGTCAGCATCGCCGGCTACCTGGGCTACTGGCTCGACCGCTGGTGTTTTCCCTACGCCCGGCCGGATTCGTTTCTCGTCGCCGCCGACTGGCGCGCCGAGAAACAGCCGGCCGCCGACGCTGCCAACCATCCCGTGGCCCCGGGCTGCGAACAGGTTTACGCCGCGGCCATGCTGCGGCGGGCGCTCATCATGCTCGGCGCCATGCTGGCCATGGGGCTGGGGCTGTAGCCGTGCGCGCGCTCCTGCGGGACATCGGCGCCGTTGCCTTGGCCGTGACGTTGGCGGTCCTGGCCGCGCTGCTCGTGACGGCCTGCAAACAGGCGACCACGCCGCAGCCCCAGCCGGCCGCCATTGCGCCCGCGCCGGCCAAGCCCGCCGCGCCTGCCGCCGCGCCGACTCTGCGCGGCATCCCGCAAAACGCCCTGCGTCTGCGCGCCGAGCTGACCCGCAACGCCCGGGCCGTCTGGGGCCTGGACGCGCCGGTCAGCACGTTCGCGGCCCAGGTGCACCAGGAATCCGGCTGGCGCGCCGACGCCAAAAGCCCGGTCGGGGCCCAGGGCATGGCCCAGTTCATGCCGGCGACGGCGGATTGGATCGCGCGGCTCTACCCGGAGCTGGCAACGCGCGAGCCCTACAATCCGTCCTGGGCCATGCGCGCCCTGGTCACCTACGACCGCTACCTCTGGGACCGCCTCGACGCGGCTTCGCCGTGCGACCGCATGGCCATGGCGCTGGCCGCCTACAACGGCGGCCTGGGCTGGGTGCGCCGCGACGCCACGCTCGCCGCCGGCCAGGGCCTGTCCCCGGACCGCTGGTGGGACAACATCGAGACCGTCAACGCCGGCCGATCCGCCGGCAACTGGAACGAGAACCGGGGCTATCCGCGCCGCATCCTGCGCACGCTGTCGCCGAAATACGTCGCGGCCGGCTTCGGGGGAGGCGTCTGCCATGATTAACCGCGCGCTTCTCACGGGCGGCGGCCTGCTCGTGGCCATGCTGCTGGCCGCGCTGAGCTGGCAGACCGTGCGCCTGGCCGGCCTGGAAACCCGCCTCGCCGTGCAGGCCAAGGACCTCGCCGCGGCCAACGGCCGCATCGCGCTCCTGGAGGTTTCCGAGAAAACCCTGCTCGCCGTGCGCGACGGTCTCACCGATCAGGTCGCGGCCTGCCAGCAGGCCAACGCCAGGGCAGAGGCCCGGGCCGCCGACCGGACGGTCATTATCCGCAACGCGAAAACCGTCCCGGCGAAAACGGGACAGGTGGTGGACGATGCGACATCTCGCCGCGCTGCTGTGCATCTCAATGCTCCTTGCCGCGATTAGCGCCTGCGCCCCCCGGCCCGAGGTCGTCACGGTGCAGCAGGCGTTCACGCGCTGCCCGCGCCCGGCCGCCCCGGAGCTGCCGGCGCTCGATCCCGGGGAACACGTGTGTTCCCCGGCGAACCTGGAGCGGCTGCTGCTGCGCAGCGACCGCCAGTGCTGGCTCATCGAGCAGCAGGACGCGGCCCTCGATTGCTACGAGCGGCAGACTGCCGGGGGGAAACAATGATGCGTCATTTCTTCCAGCGTCACTTGAACGATTTGAATTTGTATTGCCGTTTCAGAGACATCGGCGTGTCCATTCCGCAGGCGAAGCGGTTGAGCCTTGCTCTCGCCAAATGGATGCGGCCGCTGCTCTACGGGCCGGTTAAAGCCGCCGGGCAAAACCTTTAACGCCGACCGCAGGGATTGAAGGGGGCTTTATGGATGACGCCGACCGGGCACAGCGCGAGGAGACCGCCCACCTGCAGGCCGCCATCGCGGCGGCGCTGCCGGGGACGGACGGGGTGGAGCAGCTCCGGGAAAACGGCGTCGTCGTCTGCGTCGAATGCGGCGAACCCATCCCCCGGGCCAGGCTCGAGGTGCTGCCCACGGCCTGCCGCTGCGTGGTCTGCCAGGCCGAGGCGGAGGGCTGGCCGTGCTGACCGACGACTCCGGCGCGTTCCTCTCTGCGTTTGGTGGGGAGGCGACCTACGCCATCGCCAGCAACGCCGGCACGCTGCTCACCGCCATCGTGGAGGACGGCGACGAGTGGTCGGGCATGTGTTCGGCCCTGCGTACGGCCTACGACCACGGGCAGGTGCGCCTGGGCCGCGCCTGGGTACTGCCGGCCGATCTGCCCGCCGTGCCCGCTTTCGGCCACACCCTCGAGCAGGCCGACGTCGTCTGGACCGTGCAGGACAGCCGGCCCGAGGGCGACATGCTGGTGCTCGGGCTGGCCCTGGGCGTGTTCGTGGTGGACGTGACCGTGCAACGCCTCGAGGAGGTGTCCGACGGCGCGCTCGGCTACCGCGAGGAGCCCGAGACGATCTGGACCGGCCGGGCGGCCGTGCATGGCCTGGGCGGCGAGGAGCGGTTGCGCGCGGCCCGGGAGGTGGGCGTGGGCTATCGCAGCGGCTGGCTGCCGGCGTGTCCGGACCTCGCTCCGGGGTGCGTGATCGTCACGCCCCACGAGGTCCTCCACGTGACGAGCGCCTACACCGACCGCGAGCGCGGCTGGACCGTTTTCACGGCCGAGGCGCGGCAGGACGCACAGGAGGCGGCAGGCTGATGGGCATGTTCTCGGATTGCTTCGAGCGGGTGATGGGCCAGGTCGAGACGGCCATGGACGGAGAGATGCGCGACGAGGTGCTGCCCGAGGCGCAACGGCTGGTGCCTGTGCGTACGGGCAAGCTCAAGGCCTCGCTGGACGCCGGCACCGAGCGTGACGGCACAGTGGTCACCGGATTCGTCGAGGCCGGCGAACCCTACGCGCCCTATGTGGAATTCGGCACCAAGGACCGGGCCGCCAAGCCGTTCCTGCGGCCGGCGGCGGCGAAATTCGACCTGCAGCGCGTGGCCAACCGCATGAAGGGGAGCGGCGAATGAGCCGGCTTGCGGCGCGCGGATCCGTGCGGCCGAAGCTGCGCCGGGCGCTGGCGGCCTGGTTTGCGGCCCACGCGGACCATCCGTTCTACGCGGGCGTCGGCGGCCGGCTGGCCTACATGCGCGCGCCGCCGAAATGGCCCCGGCCCTACGCGGTGCTGTCCATCCCCGTGGCCAGGGGGCGCGACACGACCACCGAGCGCATCGACGACGTGAGCGTGGACATCATGGTCTACGCGGCCGGCTCCATTGAGGCCGAGGATCTGGCCGGTCTGGCCCCGGACCTGTTCGAGGGGCGGACCATTTCCGGCGAGGGGCTCAAGGATTTCGAGTTTTGGCGGGGAGAGGACGTGCCCTCCCTGCCGGACGAGGACGGCGTGTGGGGGGCTGGCATCCAGCTCTCGGGCGTCGTCGAAACCGACACGTAAGGAGATCGAATGGAACGCCCCAATTTCAAGCTTGGCGTGGACCAGGCGTTGGTGCTCAAGGCGGGTTCTCCCGACCAGGCCGTGGTCAAGGGCTTGAACAAGCTCGGATTGCCGGATCTGACGCGGGACGTGGTCAGCGCGCAGGAATTCAGGCGCGATTTCGACATCGAGTTCACGACGACGGGCAAGCTCGGCCGGCTCACCTACAGCGGCAACTACGTCATGGGCGACACGAAAGGCCAGGATCAGCTCAAGCAGTACCTTAAGAAAAACGAGAAGTTCACCGATGGCAGGGCCTACATCGACTATGACCACTTCATGGCCCCGGATCTGGCCAACGACCCCGCCTCGTCCTGGCAGATTTCCAAGCACGCGACCGGCGAGGCCGACAAAAACGGCATCATCCCGTTCAGCGGCGAGATCGTCTGCGGCGGCCTGCCCTGCATGTTCATCAAGCACCTGAGCGGCGACGGCATCGCTTTCGTGGCCACGGGCAACAAGATCACCGACGCCGACGCCGGGTTCGCCACGGCCGGCTTCGCCGCCGGGCAGACGCTCATTGTCGAGGGCTCCGCCAACAACGACGGCCAGTATCTCATCAAGGCCGTGGCCGTCGGCGAGCTGACCCTGGACAGCGCCGTCAAGGTCGTGGCGGACGAAGCCGCCGGCCCCGAGGTGACGCTGCACGGCGGCACGCTCTAAACCGCCAACCCCCAAACACGAGAGGATATCCATGCGTGTGACCCCTGAGCAGAAGAAATGGCGGGACATCCCGGACGACCCGGACAAGGGCCGTCTCTGCATCAAGCACCTCAAGCCCGGCGAGAAACGCGACATCGAGGACAAGATCGCGCTCTACGAAACCATGCTGCGCCCTGACGCCGACGGCAACCTGCAGCGCGAAATCCGCGTCAATCCGGCCCAGGGCGACAAGCGGTACGCCTGGATCTGCGCGGCCGTCGTGGACTGGGAAAATGTTTTCGGCGTCGACGGCAAGCCCCTGGAGTGCACCGATGCCAACAAGATCCTGGTGGCCCGGGACAACGACGATTTCGGGCCGTTGGTCGGCAAATTCCGCGGTGAGCTGGCCGACGAGGTCGAGGCGGAGCAGGAGGCGGCGAGAAAAAACGCGTCGAACTAGGCCAGTGGCTGGCCGGGGTGGGGCATCTGCCGTGCGAGGAGTGTCGTCGCGCCTATGCAATTACCAAATGGGACACCCCGGCCGAACGCGAACACAAAAAAGCCGGGCCGCCGTGCGCCGCCTGTCGGCCCGAGGTGCATCCCTACAACGCCGAGGCCAGCAGTCTCTACATGCGTTGTGCCGGGCAATTGATTGTCGGCCCCATGGGCGCACCTCTCGACATCAACGTGCTGGCGGTCAAATGCATCATGGACCTCGAGGGGACAGCCAATCAGGCCGAGGTGATGCAGCAGGTGCAGCATATTGCCGGCATCGTGTTGCATGAGCAGGCCAAGGAGCGCGAACGGCGCGCCGAAGATAAGCAGCGGGAGCGATAGATGCGGATTCGAGCCGGCACCCTCGACGTGGCCATTACCGCAGACGGCCGTCAGTTAGAGACGACGCTGCGGAAATCGGATCGGTTGTCCGACGCGTTTGCCTCCAACGTCGAACGCCGGATGAAGCGGGTCGGCTCTTCCATGCTGCAGGCTGGTCAGGCAGCCGGGCTGACCGACCGGGAAATGGCCGGCCTGGAACGCCGCATGCGCGCGGGGCTGGCCGCCGACTCGGCGACCCGTGCTCTCGATAACCTCAAACGGTACGCCGGGCTGACGACCGCCGAATACAAACGGCTGGCCAATCAGCTCGGCGTCACCGCAAACATCGTCGAGAAATCCGCGTTTTCTTTTGAGAAACTCGCCAAAAAAGCAACTTCATTAGCTGCCGCCTACCTGTCCGTGCGCGAAGGCGTCCGCATCGCGGGGAATGCGTTTAACGAGTTCGCGGGCTATGAGGGTGCCCTGACGGACATGG
Source organism: Elusimicrobiales bacterium (assembly GCA_050174915.1). Lineage (GTDB taxonomy): Bacteria > Elusimicrobiota > Elusimicrobia > Elusimicrobiales > UBA9959 > UBA9959. The sequence goes on from JBFXJL010000012.1 coordinate 17,944, forward strand.
CCAAGGTGACATCGCAGTCCCTAGGTGAAATCGACGCGGCCATCAAGGCGTTGCCTCGCGATCTGGGCGATCCCACGGCCCTGGTCCAGGGCTACTATCAGACCATTTCCGCTGGCGTGACGGATTCCGCCGCCGCCATGGACATGCTGACCACGGCGGCCAAGGCGTCCAAAGCGGCGCACGTGGGCCAGGCCGACACCATCAAGGCCTTGACCAAAACCATGGCCGGCTTCGACGGCGAGCTCAAAAACGCCACCGAAGCATCTGATCTCCTCTTTTCCATCGAAAAGCTGGGGCAAACGTCCTTTGCGGAGCTGGTCCCGGTTATCGGCGACGTTGCCGCGACCACGCATCTGGTCGGCGTCTCTTCCCAGGAGATGGCCGCCGGTCTGTCGCTCATCACCCAGACGTCCGGCTCCACGTCCGAGGCAGCCACCAAATGGCGCGCCATCATGCTGGGACTTTATAAGCCCACCGAGAACATGGAGAAGGTGATCAAGGCGTTGGGCTATACTTCCGGCCAGGCCATGGTGCAGGAGCTCGGGTTCGAGGGCACGCTGCGCAAATTGCAGGGCACTGCCGAGTTGTCCGGTTTTTCCCTGGGCAAGCTGTTCGAGAGCAGCGAGGCGCTGACCGGCATCGCCGGCCTGGGTGCACAGGACTGGCAGCGCTACGACACCATGTTGGAGCAGGTCGGACAAAGCGCCGGCTCGACGGATGCGGCGTTCGCGCGTTTCAAGCAAACCGCACAGGGCGTCAAGGATACCTACGACGCCACGCTCAAGCAGCTCGCCATAGAGTTCGGCGGCGAGCTGGCGCCGATGATGACGGCCGGGATGCAGGATTTCGCGGACAGCGTCCAAAAAAACAAAGACCCTATCATCACCGCGCTGGGCGGCATCGAGATGTCCGTCGAGGCCATCACGGCGGCGGTCATGGCCTCGACGCGCGAGTATCAGGTCTTCGCCAACTCCATCGCCGCCGGCATCGCTGTGGTCAAGGGAGAGATGTCCTTTGGCGATTGGGCGTTTTCCAACGCGGACGAACTGGCCAAAAAGCTCAAAGACGCCGGCGACCGCGTGCGCAAGGAGCAGCGCACCCAACAGCTCATGGCCGGGGACAACACCGGCACCATCCCTGAGCTGGCGCAGATGTTCCCCGGCGACATGGCCCCCAAGGCCGAGAAGGCGAAGAAAGCCGTGGACGGCATCAAGGTCGCCCTCAAGGACGCCGGCAAATCCGCCGAGAACGCGGCCAATGCCGCCGCCCGCTACACTGAGCGCTCCGAGGCCTATTTCGAGCAGGTGCAAGCCGCCATCGCCGGCATGACCGACTCTCTGTCCGGCGGCCTTGAGGGTGAGACGCTCAAGGTCGACAAGACATTTTCAAAAATTTTCGCGGATATCCGCAAATCCGTCATCGGGGCCAAAGGCGATACGGAGGGATTCGCCAAGGCGTGGGTCGCGGCCTGGGAGGCATGGCCGGTCCTCCGCATGGCCGCCCAGCTCAAGGACTTTGAGCAGGAGATCGGCAAGGCGGCGCGGTACGCCCGCGACATGGGCACCTATCTGTCCGACCCGGGACAGCTTGAGGCGTCGGACTGGCTGGAGGGGTATCAGCAGTACCTCGAGGATCTGCGAGCGGCCAGGGCCAATACCGACCAGGAAGACGCCGCGGCCGTGGACCGGGCCCAGGCGCGCTGGGACGCCTATCAGGATCACGTGCTCCAGGCCCAGCGCGAGCGCCTCGAGGAGGGCGGAAAACTCGACGACGCGTATTGGCAGGATGCGGCCGACGCGCTGGAAAAACACCTCGCCGCGGTCAAGGAGGGCGCATCCGACGAAACGGCCTACAAGATCTATGAGGCCAAAAAATGGGATGATTTCCTTAAAGCGCAACTTGAGGAACAGGCCAAGTATGCGGGGTCATTCGGCGAGACGCTGTCGGCAAAATGGTCGCTGGCGTTCGGCGGCTACGAGTCCGAAACGACCCGGGCGAAAAAATCCTGGGACACCATGTCCGAGGGCATCATCGAGAGCACCCAGGGCGTCGTCGATGGCGTCTCGGGCGGCATGGGCGACATTCTGCGCATGGCCGGCGACACGTCGTCGTCGATCGAGGACGTCGTCGCCAACCTCAAATCGCGGCTGCTCGACATGCTGGCCGACATGGTGGAGCGGGCGACCAAGATGTTGCTCGAGGACCTCCTGGGCCGGCTCTCCGGTTCGGGCGGCGGCTCCGGCGGCGCGGACAACCTGTTTGGCCGCTATTTTTCGACCGGCTCCGGGGGCGGCGGCGGCTCCTACAGCCAGTCCCTGGCCTCGTTGCAGACGCTCGGGGATTACGTCGGCCGGTCGGCGGGGGCCTCTGTAGGCGACTCTCTGGCCACGGCGGCGTCGTCCGGCAAAACCCTGTTCGTGGGCGGCGGCAACGCCCTGGCCAAGATATTTTCCGACGGCGTGGACATGTCGCAACTCGGTTCGTCCGCGTTGTGGACAGCGGAGGCCGCCCAGGGCGCGGTGCCCGCCTCGGCCATGGCCAGCACCTATTCCGCGGCCGAGGTCGCGTCCATGTCCGGGTCCTGGTCGTCGATGCTCGGCACCGTCCTGCCTGTGGTCGGCGCTCTCGGCGGCCTGGTAGGGCTGGCCACCTCGTTGTTCGGCGAGACCAAAAAGGAAATCCGCAAAGTCGCCGAGGGCTACAACGTCGCCTATGCCGGCGGCCAGACCCGCGTCAGCGGCGTCGATTTTTATAGCGACGGCAGCGTGGTCGGCACGGGCGTGTCCGATCCCGAGGTCACGCGCCAGATATCCGAAGCGTTCAAGAACGCGGCCGAAGCCATCGATGACGCGGCGGAAAACCTGGGTTTTTCCGTCGACAAATTGATCGACAATTTTACGATGCCGGCGATGAACATCACCAAGGACCAGCTTGGTGATTACATCGACGCCGGCACCAACCTCCTGGCGTTCCAGGCCCTCGAACAGGCCGGGCTGCGCGGCGCGTTCGACGCGTTGGCCGATGACGGCCAGATCTACTACGACCAGATCCAGGAATTCTCCGCGGCGTTTTCGACCGTGGCCGGCTCGCTGTCCGCCTACGGCTACGAGGTCCGGGACGTGGCCCAGATCACGCAGGACCAGATCGACAGCCTGCGCCAGAAAACCGTCGAAACCGCCGCCGGCACGTCCCAGGCGATCCTGACGATGGCCGCGTCCATGGGCGCGACCTCGGACCAACTGGCCGAGCTGGCGGCCAATGCCTCCGACGGGAGCCAGGCCCTGGCCGTGACCGACCAGCAGCTCGAAAACCTGCTGGCGGCCGACTATGCCGCAGACCTCCTCACGGCGGTCGGAGGGCCGGACGCGTTTGCCTCGATCATGGGCAACCTGACGAGCAATATTTTCGACAGCATGGAGGCCTATGTCGAAAATCTCAGCTATTACACTGACAAGGCCTCGGAATCCATTGCCAAGCTGGGTGACGGCGCGGTCACCATCGATAATTTCTGGACGTCGTTTGATGCGGCCCTCAAGGGCGGCCTGACCGTCGACGAGTTCGAGGCCTGGGGCAAGGCCTCCCAATGGGTGGCCAACCTGGACGCCATCAACGACGCCATCGCGGACTACAACGAGGCCATGGCCCAGTATGAGAGCAGCCTGGACGCCCGGTTGCTCAAGGCTCAGGGCCGCGACGACGAGGCCGACAAGATCACGATGCTCGCCGACGCCGAAAAGGAGTTGGCCGACGCCAGGGCAGCCGGCTACGACGCGGCCCTCCTCGCGAAAATCGAGGCCGTGCAAGCGGCGGAACTGGCGAAGCAGAGCTACGAAGCCGCCAAGGAACAGCGATCGACCATCGAAGCGCTCATCGTCCGCGAGATGCAAGCCAACAACAACCCGTGGACGGACGCCGTATCCGCGCAGTACCAGAGTCGCTGGGACTACCAGGAGGCCGCATCGTCGGGCCTTTATTCTGCCGAGCAGCTTGCCCGGCTGAAAGCCGTACAGGAAAAGGAAGTCCAGGTGCTGTTTGATGCTGTCGCGGAATCGTTCGAAGCGAACGCTGCGGCAGCGAAATCGCGCCTTTTGCGCGCGCTGGGCCACACAGACGAGGCGGACTTGTACGACAAGCAAACCGAGGTCGCCGGTGAGCTGCAAGACGCCCTTGAATCCAACCTCTACACCGCCGAGGCCTATGCCGATCTGGTCGCGGCAACCTCCGCCGAGGTGCAAACGCTCATTGCGCAGCAGGCCCGGGACGCCGCGGATTACCAAACCGACATCCAGGCCCGGCTGCTGACGGCGCAGGGACGCAGCAAGGAGGCGGCGCTGCTGACCCAGGCCTCCGCCGCCGAGGATGCTCTGCTCGAGGCCCGCCAAAAGGGGATCGAGGGCACGCAGACCTATGCGGACCTCGAGCAAGCCCTGTCCCTGGAGCGCGCTAATCTTATCGAGGAGCAGGCGGCGGACGAGCGCGGCGCGGTCACAGCCCTCAACGCCCGGCTGGCCCGCTCGCGCGGACTGGTCTACGAGGCCTCGGTGATCGAGGCGCTGGCCGACGCAGAGTCCGAATTGTCCGACGCGCGCGACGCCGGGTACAGCGCGGCCACGCAGGCGCTCACGCGGATGGTCCAGGCGGTCGAGGCGGCCCGGGATGCCCTGGACCACCTCAACGAGATCAAGGCGGATTGGGCCGATCTGGACGCGCGCCTGTATGAGGCCGCGGGCGACGATGTCAATGCCGGCTGGGCGCGCCTGGTGGAGCAGCAACGCCAGGAGTTGTACGAGGCGCACCGCAATGGCGACAGCGACGAGTACATCGCCAAACTCAAGCAGGTCCAGGAGGCCGAGCGGTCGGCCAAATGGGCCGAGCTGATCAAGGCCGCCATCGAGGAGCAGACGGCCACGCTGGAGGATCGGCTCGGAGACCTGACCGACCAGTTTTCCGACAGCCTGGCCTCGTTTCTTGACGTCCTGGATGAGGAGTTGCAGCGCAACAAGAGTATGGCGTCCGATGCCGCGTCCACGCGTCAATCGCTGGAGAGCACCATCAAATCCTTGCTCTATGGCGAGGACTCGCCGTTGTCGGCCGCCGAGCAGGTCCGGTCCCTGGGGGCGCAGATCGAGGCCGCGTACCAAACCATGACCACGGCAGGGCATGGGCAGGCCCGGATCGACGCGGCCGGCACCCTCCAGGATCTGGCGGCCGATTACCTCTCCGCCCTGCAGGCGACCTCGGGCAGCAGCGGCGACTATCTGTCCGGCTACCTCGACGTGGCCGGCAAGCTGCGCGAAGCGGAGTCTATCACAGCACAAGAGGAGAACTATTTCCAGCGGATCGCGGACGCAGAAGAGGCGCAGCAGGAAATCTTCAACCTCATCCTGGCGGAGCTGCGCAAGGACGACCCCAACACCGAGAAACTGCAGGCGCTGCTGACCTCCTCCGGCATCATGTCCGGCGCGATCACCGGCATCTACAACGACCAGACGTCCGGCGAGGGCGCGACCTGGCGCGACCAGGTCGCCGCGCTGCTGCGTGATGCCGGCTATGCCGACACGGACATCACTGCCGCCCTGGGCGGCCCGACCAGCACCGGATCGTTCCTGGCCATGCTCAACGATTTCAATCAGCGGAGCATGCCGGGGATGATCAACGAAATCCTGTCATTGCTCAACGACATCAAAAACGTGGCCGGCAATTTGAGCGGTCCTGCTCCCGAGGTCGACCCGGACGATTACCCGCAATACACGGACGCCGAGGTCAACTGGGCGTCGCATCTGCGCGACGCCATGAACGCCCAGTCCTATGGCGGCTCGTCGTCCTGGACCGTGGACGACATCCTGCCCAACCTGGGCGACTATGTGCCCTGGGGCGCGGCCTACGGCATCACCGACTCGACGGGGTATGTCGAGCCGAGCACCGGCGACAAACAGTACTATTACGCCAAAACAAAATCACTCAACGAGTCCTTGTATGAGGGCGCCGAGTGGTCGTGGTTGGAGACCCAGGCGGACATTGCCGACGCCTATGGCAGCGGCAATTACGCGGCGCATTGGCTCGATGCCGGATATGCCGAGGGCATTTCGTTCCCGAAAAACGACGCGGTCCTCTACAAAACCGTCAATTATCTGCTCCAAAAATGGCGACACGATGGGGGCGCGAGCGGTGATTACTCGTCTCCGCTGTCGCAGGCGTATGCGATTGAGGCTGAGTTCGGGCTGGGCAAATCCAACAAAGCTTCGGCCCTGGAGGCGGCCGCCCGGGCGCATTGGGATGCGGGCTACGGTCTCCAGGAGGGGTTGATGCAGCCGTACCGTTTGGGCGGCGATGCGCCGGCGAATTCCTGGGGGCTGGTCGGTGAGGAGGGCCCCGAGTTGGTCCGGTTCAATGCTGGCGCGTCGTTGACCAGCCACAGCTCGTCTCGCGCTCTGCTCGGCGACGCGTTTGAGCGCGTTTTCGAGCGCCTGATCCAGCAGGTCGAGCAGCTCCAACGGCAAAACGAGGCGTTGCGCAACGCGCTGACGGCCATCGCCACGTACACCCTCGACAGCTCGGATATGCTCCGCAAATGGGACGTCATAGGGCTCGCCGCACGGACGGCGGCGACGGGAGGCCAATGATATGCTGGTCATGGTGACGACGCCGATCACGGCGGACCGGATCAAGAGTTATAATATCGCGGACGTCGAAGAGGGGTTGTCGGCATACGACATTGACCGGGTGTATCTGGCTGGTGAGAGGTGCGTCGACGGCAACCACATCTATCAGGCCGCGGTGGGGGACGCCATTGACGGCCTGTCCGCTTGGGCCGCCGGCACGTCGTTTGCGGCAGCCGTAAAATGCTACGTCGCGGCCACGCATCGTATCTATCAGGCGCGTACGCCCACCACGGACCAGTATCCGCCCAACTACCTGGACGACATCTGGACGGCCATCGGCTGGGTCAACCAGGGCGCGGACCTGACCGACAGCACCTACTGGGTGGACATGGGCTCGACCAACTACTGGGCGCAGTTTGACGATTTCACATCGACCCAGACGGTCGGCGTGCCCGTCGAGGATGGGTACGCCATAGACGTTTCGCTGGATTCCAACAAATGCAACGCTGCCGCCCTCTTTAATTGCTACGGCAAGCGGATCGATTTCTCCATTGTCGATAAGGATAACATCGTATTGTGGAGCGATTCCGTCAATCTCGTGGAGCGCAACAGCCGTACGTATTCGGATTTTTTCTTCAACCGCAATCTGCGCATCCGGTCTGACCTGATCGTCCGTTTCCCTGCCTATTTCAACACCCAGTTACGCATCAATATATTCGGACAGACTGCGGCAAGGAATGGCATGATAAAGGTCGGCTACATCAAGGAGATCGCCACGACACAAAACAATGTATCGCTGTCGATTAACGACTACAGCGAGGTGACGACGAGCAAATTCGGCGTGACGACCATAACGAAGCGGCAGAACAAAAAGCGAAATAGTATCCCCATGCGAATAAAAACAAAAAACGTCGACATGGTATATAGGTTTTTTTCGAAGTTATCGTCAGTTCCGTGTGTCTACATATGTGACAACGATGGATCCATGGAATGCATGACGGTCCATGGGCTGTTCGAGAATTTCAAAATCGTGATTCCCGGCAATGTCGAGTCTGACGTGTCGCTGGACATCAACGGCATCAACTAGCGAGGTGCGCCATGGTTGACCAGATCGATATTGTACTGCCTATCCTGCCGGCCCCTCCTGAGCCTGAGAGTGATACGTTCGACCCGGAAATGGAGACGTATCTGCGCACCCTGGCCGTATATAACGGCAAGCAGGCCGAGTGGACCGCCCAGGCCAACGCTTTGGCCGTGGGCGTCGAAAGCAAAGCCGCCCTGGCCGGGCAGGCCGCCACGGATGCCGAGGCTGCCGCCGCTTCCGCCGGCGCTGCCGCCTCATCCGCAGTAGCGGCCCGCGACATGGCCGTTTCCGCCAAAACGGCCGCCGAATCGGCGTCCAGCACAGCCGCTGCAAAAGCCGGCGAGGCCTCGGCCAGCGCGGTCACGGCAAGCGCAGCAGCCACGACCGCAACCACAAAAGCGGGGGAGGCGGCGGCATCGGCGACGGCTGCGGCCAGTGCCCAGGCATCGGCCGAGTCCGCCCGAGATGAGGCGTTGTCGGCGCGCAACGTATCCATCCTGGCCGGGCAGGCCGCCACGGATGCCGAGGCTGCCGCCGCTTCCGCCGGCGCTGCCGCCTCATCCGCAGTAGCGGCCCGCGACATGGCCGTTTCCGCCAAAACGGCCGCCGAATCGGCGTCCAGCACAGCCGCTGCAAAAGCCGGCGAGGCCTCGGCCAGCGCGGTCACGGCAAGCGCAGCAGCCACGACCGCAACCACAAAAGCGGGGGAGGCGGCGGCATCGGCGACGGCTGCGGCCAGTGCCCAGGCATCGGCCGAGTCCGCCCGAGATGAGGCGTTGTCGGCGCGCAACGTATCCATC
>JBFXJL010000012.1:26439-28523 GCA_050174915.1 Elusimicrobiales bacterium
CGCAGCAGCCACGACCGCAACCACAAAAGCGGGGGAGGCGGCGGCATCGGCGACGGCTGCGGCCAGTGCCCAGGCATCGGCCGAGTCCGCCCGAGATGAGGCGTTGTCGGCGCGCAACGTATCCATCTCCGCCTCGGACATGGCGAGAAGCCACGCCGCAGAAGCGTCAGATTCTGAGGCTGCCTCCCTGCAAGCAAAGTCAGGCTCCGAGTCCGCACGCGACGTCGCCGCCGCCGCCGCCCTGTCCGCATCTGGGCGGGCCGACGCTGCGGCCGCCTCGGCTGCCCTGGCAGCGCAGTACGCACAACAGGCTGCCGCCACGCCCGGTCATTATGCCCGTGATATCCTGTGGGCGGTCAAAGGAGCGACGATCCCCACCGACCGTTACACGTTGCTGACGCCCAGCCGGTTGACCGTCAACGTGGATGATATCGGGCTCTCCCTCGCCGCGCAGTTTGCCCTCGACCTGTCGTTACCGGCGACTTGGGACACTACATCAGGCACCGATTGCACCGTGGCCGCCAACCGGGCCGGCAAGGATTTTTATTTCTACGCCTGTTTGGTGGGCGGCATCTCCCTCAAAGTCCTGGTCTCGGCCAACGCCATCTATCCGTCTGGATATACGGCCGCCACCTCGCGCAAGTTGGGCGGATTCCATTGCCTGTGCACCGACGTCGGCGTTATCTCCGGCCATCCCCTGTCCGGCTATCTGGCCGGCGACATCCTGCCGGCCAGCGTATGGGACCTCAAACATCGGCATCCCATTGCTAATCAAGGGCGGGTCTATGACCCCGGCACGAATCGATGGATAATGATCTATCCCCCGTCGTATTTAGGGGGAAAACTGGTCCCCGTTTTCGGAGGAACGGTCATCACTGGCGCGACGTCTCCAGCTATGGACTGGTACGATTTCTGCGAAGCGCTGGCGGCCGTGGGCGACAGACCGGCGTTGCAGTACGAGTTCATGTCCGCATCCTCTGGATCGAATCAGGGGACAAACATCTCGGGCTCGGCCAACCCGGTCACGGCTGGTGGGCATATTGATACGGCGGGGCGCCGCATGATCTCCAGTATTGGAGTGGAGGACGCATGTGGTGCGTGGTGGCAATGGGGCCTCGAAGCTGGTGGCCCATACTACACGTCTGGTAATTGGGTCAACCAATATAGCACTCGCACAACACAACAGGGCATGGGCTACAATGTGCCGAATCGTGCGCTCTTGGGCGGCGTTTGGAGCCTTGGCGCGGGTTGCGGTTCGCGTGGCTCGGGTTGGTATGGCGGTCCGCTGGCTCTGTCTGCGGGTATCTGTGCGCGCGGGGTCGCGGAGCCGTTGGCCGTGTCGCTGTGACACGACGGCTCGTAACGCGTCTCGCGTCGCGGATATTTGGCTGGTGCGTCTCTCGTGCGATCTTGGGCGGCAATTGGAGCAATGGCACGAATTGCGGTTCGCGTAGCTCGAATTGGAATAACAGTCCGCTGAATCTGAATACGAATATCAGTGCGCACGGGGTCACGGAGACTGGGGCGGGCCAACAACTCCAGGCTGGACGCATCAACCCTGTCCGGTAGGCCGCAAGGCCGAAAGGCAAAACACACGACGGAGGGGATGGGGAGCTAGTAGGCTTCGGTTCGAACGCTCTCCAGCCCGGTGAACAGCATGAAACGGCATGGCCATTTGTTCGAACACATTTCCGCCCTGGATAACCTCCGCCTGGCCTGCCAAAGGGCACGACGGGGAAAGTCCTGGCATCGGGCCGTTACGACGTTTGAGCGGGACGTGGACGGCAATCTGCTGCGCATCCAAGAGTCCCTTCTCGCAAAAACCTTCACCACATCGCCGTACACGGTTAAGAAAATTTTCGAGCCGAAGCGCAGGCTCATCTATGTGCTGCCCTTCGCCCCGGATCGCATCGTGCAGCACGCCATCCTGAATGTCTTGGAGCCGATTTGGGATGGCCTTATCACTCTCCGGCCGGGAAGACCCCTTCCTTCAGGTGGGGGATGAAAGGCCGTCTTAGGTCGGTGTCCTCTGTTGTTCAATGTACTGCTTGATGACGGAAATCGGAGCGCCACCACAAGAGGCG
>JBFXJL010000013.1:0-22621 GCA_050174915.1 Elusimicrobiales bacterium
CATGGAATTATGTTGAGTAAAATGGAGGGACTAAAATTAGGTCACGTCGAGGTCTGGGGCGGAGGAGGCGTCTACTTCACATAATATTTTACTGCACATAAATGGAGTTATGTTGAGCTCAACATAACTCAATGGACGGCGGGCGCATCATCTACCTGGTGGATACCGGCAGGATCACGAAACTCAAGTTCCCGACCTTCTGGTTCGACCCCACGCCGCAGGGAAAGTTCATGCTCTCCATCGCTTTTGGGCAGAGCAAGTATTATGTGGACAATCTCTCTGAGAACGTAAAGCGAGGGTTGCGCCAAAAACTCCGCAACGGTATCTGGCCTTCCTGGGCGCCGATGGGCTACCTTAACAATCAGGAAAACCACACTATCTATGTGGACAAGGAGCGCGCGCCGCTTATCAAGAAAGCCTTTGAAATGTACGCCACCGGCAATTACTCGATACGAGAGCTCCGGCAGTTCCTGAACTCGTCCGGGCTTGTCGGGCGCAATCAAAAGAAGGCGCTGTCCATTGGCAACTGCCATTACTTTCTCCGCAATCCTATCTATTACGGCGTTATGCGCTACTACGGCGAGGTTTACGAGGCCAAGCACGAGCCCATAATCTCCAAGGACGTATTTGAAAAATGCCAGGTGCTTCTTAAAAACAAGAGCAAGCCTAAGCAAAGGGGGTTCAAACCTTACGTTTACCGGGGCATTTTTCACTGCGAGCATTGCGGGTGCTTCATCACCACCGAGACGCAAAAGGGCCATAACTATTTGCGCTGCACCAAACGGAAGAGCCCTTGTCCCGCGCGCTATACCCGCGAGGAGGAGGCCGACCGCCAGGTACGGGAAATCTTGAAAGGAGTTTCCTTACCCCCGGCCCTGGCCGCCGATGCTCTTGATAACATAAAAAAGGATAAAACCAAGGCGGCCCAGGCCGGGGAAGAAGCCGCCCAAAATCTGCGAGATAAGTTGGTTATCCTTAACGACCAATTGGGCAAGTTGCTGGATATGGTACTGCAAGGCTCCCTGACGCGGCCCGAGTACGCCAACAAGAAGGCCCAATTGGTCGATGAAAAAAAGGAAATCGAAAACAAACTCGCAGCTTTTGCGCGGGAGGAGAGTACGCGGAACGAACCGTTGAAAAGGTTCTATGAGCTCTGTGCTGTCGTCGGAGAGTCGGCGGTCGCTGGAAGTTCGTCCGATAATCTGCAAATAATGAGAAAAATCGGTTCGAACTTCCTTTTAGGCGGGCAGAAAATAAAATTAAAATTTAATTTTCCGTCGGAGAAACTGCGGGAGTTGCGGGCTCGGGCGGATTTTTTTGACCCTGATTTTCGCAACTCCGTAAATTGGCGCCCCCATGGGGATTCGAACCCCAGATCTCTGCCTTGAAAGGGCAGCGTCCTAACCGCTAGACGATGGGGGCGCATGACCGCGTCTACAATTAAAGCCGGCTTGAGCACCGGCTTTTATTTTGTAGAATCATAGTCTATCATTTGCCGTCGTGGCCTGTCAAATACAGGGGGAATATGACCGAAAACGATAACCGACCCGTCACACCCGACCAGCCCGCCCAGCCGCCCCGCGAGGGCGCGGAGGAGCATTCCTCCGAGGGCCTGCGCGAAGAACTGGCCAAGGTGCGCTCTCGCAACAAGGTGCTGGTTACCGTGGCGGTGGTGCTGGGCACCATCTTCGTGCTGGCGGCCGGCGCGGCTTACGTCGTTTATATGAAGGTCAGCGCCGCCAAGGACAATATCGAGAAGGTTTTCAGCTCCTTCCCGCCGCCGGACCAGGGTTACCGGCCAGAGGCCGTCAGGCTGCCGGGCCAGGGCGTCGCGCTCTCCACCGCCATGCCGCGGTCGTCGCTGGGGATGTTCAGCGGCGGCCTGACGGACTCTCCGGAGAGCCTGCCGGACATAGCGGCCGCGCAGGAGGCCGCGCAGGCCCTGTTCAAATATTCGGACCGCCCCATCGTGAAGGAATTCATCGCGGACCTCAAGAAGAACCCGGAGATGGCCGCCGCTTTCGCCGCCAACAAGGAGGGGAACCCTTTCGCGGTGATGATGTCGGTGCGCAACGCCAAGGGGATGGACAAGCTGGTGGCCAGCTACGCCACCCGCCCCGAGTTCCTGAAGCTGATGATGGAAGTAATGAACGATCCCGAAATGCAGCCGCTGATGAGCGGCGCCGCCGCCATGGGCCTGCCCACAGGGGCGCCGCAGGTGCGCGATGTCTCCGTGACCGCCGCCCCGCCGCCCCGCCAGGAAGGGGGAGAGGAAGAGGACATAAAGTTCGACGCCTCGGCCATCAGCGGCCCTTCCGCCCGGCCGGCCTCCGGGGCGCAGGTGCCTCCGCCCGTTGACAGTGAATAATAATATAAGTTTAATATAGGGATATGTGGCTCAGAATCCTAGGCCGTTTCGTTAAGAACGCCGCCAAACCCGTCAGCGTATTCGTAATCCCGCATAACGGCATGCCTTCGCTCCGGTTCAACCTGCCGGTGCTGCTTCTGCTCGTCTTCGGCGTGGCCTGGACGGGCGTCACCATCTGGGCTGGCTACATCGCCGGCCGCCACTTCGACTATTACGTCACCAAGGCCGACAACAGGATACTGCGCACCAAGATGGCCTACGTCTCGCAGCAGGTGGGCGACGGCCTGGCCTACCTGGAGATGACCCGCCGCACCGACAATCAGCTGCGCAAGGTGCTGGGCATGGACCCCTCTTTCATGGAACGGCAGGAGGGCCTCGGCGGCCCGCAGGAGACCGACCTGGCCGATTTCCGCCGCATGCTCACCGCCAAGGCCTCCGAGATCAAGGAAACCTCGCTCAACAATTCCATCCAGAAGATGCAGGAGGAGTCGCGCAAGCGCCTCTCGAGCTACACCGAGATCACCCTTTACCTGACCGACAGGCATAACGGCGCGCGCGCCACCCCGTCCATCTGGCCCACCGAGGGCCGCGTCACCTCGCCTTACGGCTACCGCGTGCACCCGCTGCGCTTCACCGCCGAGTATCACAGCGGCGTCGACATCGCCAACGAGGCCGGCACGCCCATCTACGCCACGGCCGACGGCGTGATCCGCCACGCCGGCTGGGCGCAGGGCTACGGCATGTGCTCGGTCGTCGACCACGGCTTCGGCTATTCCACCCTTTACGGCCACATGAGCGAGCTCGTGGCCAAGGAAGGCGCCGCGGTAAAGCGCGGCCAGATCATCGGCCGCATGGGCTCCACCGGCACATCCACCGGCAACCACCTGCACTACGAGGTCTGGACCGGCGGCCTGCCGCGCGACCCCATGAAATTCCTGCAGGTCGGCGGCAAGACGGCCGGCAACTTCGCCGGGCTGTTCGACGGCATTTTCAGGGGACTGTAACGGAGGGCGTATGGCCATGTTCAAGAACACCAATATCAGCTTCGAAACCAAGAACGGCGACACCGTGATCGGCACGGAGGCCTATTTCCAGGGCACGCTGACCGCCAAGGGCTCGCTGCGCGTGGACGGCCGCATAGACGGCTCCATCGTGGACGCCAAGATAGTCACCGTGGGCAAGAGCGGCAAGGTGAAGGGCGACATCTCCTGCGAGATCTGCTACGTCTCGGGCGAGGTGAAGGGCAACGTCACCGCCCTCGACCACATAGAGGCCCTCGGCGGCTCGCGCGTGGACGGCGACATCCGCGCCCCGCGCATCATGCTCGAGGAAGGCGCGATTTTCAACGGCAACTGCTCCATGGACTCCGCCCGCAAGGCGCCTGAAGCGCAGCAGCCGCAGACCAAAACCCAGAAAACAGAGGCGAAACAGCAATGATATCCTTCTTCTCCAAGTACAAGCGGCCCATCTTCGGCGTCGTCGTCGTCATCTTCGTCGGTTCCATCTTCTTCGTCAGCGGCCAGGTGTTCACCTCGTCCTCCATGGACGCGGTGGCCGAGATCGGGGGGGAGAAGATCCCCTACCAGCGCTTCCTCACGCAGGTCAACCGCGTGATGTCCGGAGTGCGGGACTCCGGCACCGAGGTCAGCGAGATCGTCTCCAAGAGCGTCAAGCAGGAAGTCTTCCGCGAGATGGTGGTGGAGACGCTGCTCAGCCAGGAGGGGGACAAACTGGGCATGATGGTGCCCGACTTCGAGGTGGCCCTCGAGGTGCAGAACACCCCGCAGTTCCAGGAAGCCGGCGCTTTCAGCCCGCGCGCCTACTACCAGGCCATCTACTCCGAGTTCCAGATGACCCCGGCCGAGTACGAGGCGTGGCGCAAGAAGGCCCGCCTGGCCAACAAGTTCAAGCAGTTCGTCTACAACAGCCTCAAGGTCACCCCCGGCGAGGTGAAGGCCTACTACCTGGCCAAGAACAAGAGCCTCAAGAATTTCGACAAGGAAAAAGGCAAGTACGCCGGCGAGCTCGCCCAGGCCAAGTTCTCCGACGTGGTGAACTACCACCTGCGCCAGCTCGTCACCCGCAACGAGGTGCGCAACTACCTCGAAGCCCGCGAACAGGGCCGCTAAAGAACCGGGGCCAGGAACGCGCCGACCCGCCCCGCGCCGGTCGGCGCTTTTTTTGACCATGATAGAGATAAACAACCTTACCAAGAGCTTCGGCACTTTCAAGGCCGTCGACGGCCTGTCGCTCTCCGTGGCGCCGGGCGAGATCTTCGGCTTCCTGGGGCCCAACGGCGCCGGCAAGACCACCACGGTCAAGATCCTCTCGGGCATCATGCGCCCCACCTCCGGCAGCGTCAGCGTGGCCGGCTACGACGTGGCCGCCAGCCCGCTGGAGGCCAAGCGCCGCATGGCCTACATCCCCGACGAGCCCTTCGTCTACCCCAAGCTGACCGGCTGGGAGTTCCTGCGCTTCATCGGCGACATCTACGCCGTGCCCGCGGCCGAGCAGAAGCGGCGCATCCCCGAGCTGCTGGAAACTTTCGAACTGACGGCCGCCTCCGGCGAGCTGCTGGAAGGCTACTCGCACGGCATGAAGCAGAAACTCCTGATCGCCAGCGTGCTGCTGCGCCGGCCCAAGGTAGTGCTCTTCGACGAGCCCACCGTGGGCCTGGACCCCAAGAGCATCCGCCGCTTCAAGGGCCTGCTGGCCGACATCGCCAAGGGCGGCGCCGCCGTTTTCATGTGCACCCATATCCTCGACATGGCCGAAAAGCTCTGCCATACCGTCGGCATCATCTACCGCGGGCGCCTGGTGACCAAGGGCACCGTGGAAGAGGTCAAAAAGCTCACCGCCGCCCCCGGCGTCCGCTCGCTCGAGGACGTCTTCCTGGAACTCACCGAGTAACCATGCTCCCCGTCCTGCTCATCCGCAAGGCCGTCACCTTCCGCAACACCCTGCTCGGGCTGCGCGGCTGGCGGCTGGCCAAAAACCTGATGTTCTCCGGCGCCGGCCTGATGATGCTGGCCGCGCTCTACGCCGGCTTCTGGCGCCTGCTCAACTACCTCGAAGGCGTGGAACTCATCGGCCCCATGCTCTCCTGGAAGCTCACCTCCATGGTGCTGCTCATGACGTTCGCCATGGTGGTGGTCTCTTCGATCATCATCTCGATGACCACGCTGTATTATTCCTTCGACCTGAAGTTCCTCTTCTCCACCCCGCTCGACCTGCGCGCCATTTTCATGGACAAGGCCTTCGAGACGGTGTTCTACTCGTCGTGGACGCTGGTGCTGGCCATCGTGCCCTACATCGCGGCGCTGGGCCGCATCAAGGGGCTGGACTGGGGCTTCTACCTGGCCTACGCGGGGCTGATGCTGCCTTTCGTCCTGCTGGCCGGCGCTTTCGGCATCTTGTTCAGCATGGTGGTAATGTACGCTTTCCCTTCGTCGCGCACGCGCGACATCACCTGGCTGCTGGGCAGCCTGTCGGTGGGCTTTGTCTACGTGGTGTTCCGCTTCTCGCGGCCCGAGAAGCTGCTGCGCCCCGATTCGCTCGAGGTGGTGGCGCAGTACATCCAGTACCTGCAGTCGCCCACGGCCCCCTACATGCCGTCCTGGTGGGTCACCAAGGCCATGGAGGCCTACTCGGCGGCCCGCTGGGAGGCCTTCGCCTCCAGCGCCGGGGTGCTGGTGCTGGCGGCGGCGGCCATCTATATATTCATCTACTTCCTGTCGGGGCGGCTGTACATGCGCGGCTTCAGCGGCGCGCAGGGTTCGCCGCGCTTCAAGGGCGGCCGCCGCGAATTGCCGGAGCAGCGCCTGGCCGAACGCCTGCCCGCCCTGCGCCCGGCGCTCACCCTGTACTGGAAGGACCGCCTGGCGCTGGCCCGCGACGCGCGCTACTGGTCGCAGCTCATCCTGATAGGCGCGCTGATCGCCGTCTACCTGTTCAGCATCCGCCAGCTGCCGCTCGACACGCCCGACATCCGCAGCCTGGTCTCTTTCCTCAACGTCGGGGTGGCGGGCTTCGTGATGGCGGCCATCGGCCTGCGCTTCACCTTCCCGGCCATCAGCCTGGAGGGCAACAGCTACTGGCTGCTCAAGGCGGCGCCCATCAGCGCCGCCGGCGTGATGCGCGAGAAGCTCCTGGTCTCGCTGCTGCCCTCGCTGGCCATCGGCCTGGTGCTCATCACCGTCTCCAACCGCCTGCTCGGGGCGGACTTCTTCATAGCGGCGCTGTCCACCTTCACCATCCTCGTGGCCGCGCTGGCGATCAGCGTGATGGGCATAGGCTTCGGCGCCGCCTTCCCCGATTTCAACGTCGAGAACATCCACCAGCTGGAGTCCTCCTACGGCGGCTTCCTGTACATGGCGACCTGCATGGGCTACCTGTCGCTGCTCATCGCCGTGGAGGCCTGGCCGGTGCAGATGCATTTCGCCGAGCGCTTCGGCCGCGCCCACCCGTGGGACCTGCGGGCCGTGGCGCTCAGCGCGGCCCTGTTCCTGGCGCTCAACGCGGCGGCGCTGTATCTCCCGTGGAAGGCCGGCCTGCGCAATCTGGAAAGGCACGAACTCTGAGGTAAGACGACATGAGAAAGAGAACCCTATTGCTGATAGCGGCCGCGCTGCTCTGCGCCGGTCCCGCCGCGGCCGCCGGGCCCGAGGCCGGCAAGACCCGGGCGCAGTTCGCCCTGACTTTCGACGACGGCCCCGGCGCCATCACCGAGGAACTGCTGGCCCTCCTGGCCAAGCACAAGGCCAAGGCCACCTTCTTCATGCTGGGAACCTCTGTTCGCGCCCGGCCCGGCGTGGCCAAAAAAGTGCACGACGCCGGCCACCTGATCGCCAATCATACCGACTCGCACAAGAACTGGTTCAAAGTAGGCAAGGGGGCGGACAGGGAGAAGGTGCTGGCCGCAGAGATACAGAAAGCCGAGGAGGCCATAGTGAAGGCCACCGGCTTCAAGCCGACCGTCCTGCGCATGCCCAACGGTTACGACCGCCCCTGGGTGCGCGCGGCCGCCAAGCGCCTGGGTTACAGCTATGTCAACTGGAGCTACGGCAGCGACTGGACCAAGACCTCCGAGGAGCGGATGACGGAGGAATACCGCAAGGCCACGCGCGCCGGCGGCGTGCTGCTGCTGCACGACGGGGGGGGCAGGACCCGGGAGAAGACCCTGCGCATCACCGCGGCCATTCTCGCCGAGGCGGAGCGCCTGGGCCTGCAGGCCGTGAGGCTGGACGTGCTGCAGCCGGAGGCGGCCCCGAAGCGGTGAATTTAGTAGAATAGTTTCGCGGGCGAGTGGCGGAACCGGTAGACGCACAGGTCTCAAAAACCTGCGATCTCACGATCATGAGGGTTCGATCCCCTCCTCGCCCAAAGCTTTAGGAAATAAAAAAGGGAACGATAATCGTTCCCTTTTTTTATTGCCCGGGGGCGCTCAGGTGAAGGGGATGCTGATGCGGGTGGGTTCGGGTTTGGGCTTCCAGCGGAACTCGGTCTCCTGCAGCTCTATGGCGATGAGCAGGATCTCCTTGATGATGCAGGTGACGGGAATGGAGAAGACCACGCCCCAGATGCCGCCTATCTCGGCGCCGGCCATCAGGGCCAGCAGGATGATGGCCGGGTTGAGCTTCACGGCCTTTTTCATGATATAGGGCTGCAGGAACCAGTCGTCGAAGAAGCGGATGCCGGTGAAGAAGGCCAGGATCTTTACGATGGGCAGCAGCGTGCCGAACTGCAGGTAGGCCACCACCGACGAGAGCACCGCGCCCACGATGGCGCCCAGGTAGGGCACCAGGCTGGAGACGCCGATCAAAATGGCGATCACGGCCGCGTAGTTGAGGTCCATCATTACCAGGCCGGTGAAGGCGATGAGGAAGATGATGAAGGCCTCGGTCAGGATGCCGCGCAGGTAATTGCCCAGCGAGCCGTCTATGCGCGAGGCGATGTGCAGGATCAGCTCCGAGTGGCGGGACGGCAAATGGTCGAGCAGGTAGTCGATGATGCCCGCGCCGCCGATGAGCATGAAGAAGGTGATGAACGGCACGATGAACAGCAGCGACAGCGCCGGCAGCAGCCCCAGCAGGAACTGCGGGGCCATGCCCAGGAAATGCTGCAGCTTGTCGTCGAGCTTGAGCCCGGAGAGGAAGGGGAAATTAGCGATGGCCCGGGCGTTGAGGTTGGTGAAATAGGCCTCTATGCGCCCGGCGTAGGCCGGCCAGGACTGCTGCAGCGTCTCGAGGTCGTAGGAGAGGAAATGGAACAGCAGGTACACGCCTATGAACAGCGCCGCGCCCACGGTTATATAAAGGCCCGCCACCGAGTAGGTGCGCTTGATGCCGCGCACCTCGAAGTAGCGTATCAGCGGGCTCAGGATGTAGGCCAGCGCGGCGCTCAGGATGAAGGGAAAGATGGCGCCCTTGGCCAGCACTATGAAATAGACCAGCGCCGCGGCCATCACGGCCGGCAGCACCAGCTGGGCGTAGCCTTTTTTCAGCGTGGGGGAATCGGCGGCCATGCTAGTTCTCCGCCGGTTTTTCCATGATAGCGCGCAGGCGGGCCGACAGAATGCGGGCCAGCTGCGAGGCTATGGTCACGCCGATCTTGGGGCGCGCGAACAGCAGCGAATCCAGCTTGATCTTGAAGAGCATGAAGACCTTGGTCTCCTCGGCCGCCACCGCGGTGGCGGTGCGGGGCATCTCTTCCAGCAGCGCCATCTCGCCGAAGAATTCGCCGGGATGCACCTCGGCTATCACTTCCTGCTTCTGCGCCGCGGGGTCCAGCCGCGACAGCGCGATCTTGCCGGAGAAGACGATGAACAGCGCGCGGCCGATGTCGCCCTGCGCGAAGATGGTCTCGCCCTTGAGGTAGGTGCGCTCCTGCAGGCTCTCGAGCACGTGGATCATGGCGCGCTTCCTGATGCCTTCGAAGAGCCGGATGCCGCGCAGGAAATCCAGCTTGCGCAGGATCTCCTCGTCGTAGATGCTGTTGAGGATATTGAGGAAACTCATTTAACCCCTCGTGAAAAGCCCGTAAACGGCCTGGGCCGCCTTGAACCAGCCGCTGGAGACGGCGTCGGTGACCGACTTCACGCCGGTGATCAGCGGGTCGAGCGCGGTCAGCTTGCCGTCGGCGTTGAGCGCCAGGTATTCCACGGCCTTGGCCGTGTGGCGCAGCTGCTGCAGCGTCAGGATGGCCTGTGCGACGAGGGCCACGAAAGCCAGCGTCACTATTATCGCGCAAGTGGTGAGTATGATGTCCATTTTTCCTCCGCTACCCTAATCTACGTGTAGTATATAAAATTTATAAACCCTGAAAAGGGCGCTAGCCGCCGTGGGGGGAATGGGCCGCGGTGAACTCCCGGTCGCCCAGCACCGCGTCGCGGTTCTTGTCGAAAGGCCGCCAGAATTTGCCGGGCACCGGCTCCACGAGGAAGGCCGAATAGGCCGCCAGCGCGGCCGCCGCGTCGCCGGGGAAAGAGGCGAGCACCAGGGCGGGCTCGGCCGGGCCGTCGGCGCCGCCCACGTACTGCGCGGCGCTGGACCAGCGGTAGCCCTCGGGCCGGGCGGACAGCTGCTCGCGCACCGGCTCCATGTGTATGTAGCGCGCCAGGTGGGCCGCGTATTTCTCGGGCTGTATCAATTTGTACTTGCAATGGCCGGGTTTGTAATCGGCCAGGGCGCCGCCCTTGGCGAAACTCCCCATCACCGAGTGCAGGTCGGCGCCGGAGCTGACGAAATAGAGCAGGGTCCGGTTCGGCAGCAGCGCGTAGGCGGCCAGCCGCAGCTTGTGGTCCAGTTTGGCTTTTTCCAGCAGGCGCAGGTATTCGGCCAGGCTCTCCGGGGTTTTCAGGGAGGCGCCGGTGTCGGTAACGAGGCAATGGGCGTTTTCACTTAGCATACCTAGATTGTAGCACATGGGGCCTAGCCGCGGGCCCTGGCGGAGCGGAGGGGCGGCTTTTTTGTATAATTATCTTTTATTTATAAAGGACGCCCCGATGACCACACAGAACACGGATTACTCCAAGACTGTCTTCCTGCCCAATACCTCCTTCTCCATGAGGGGGGACCTGACCAAGAAAGAGCCCGGCCTGCTGGCCGCCTGGGAAAAGATGGACCTGTACGGCAAGATGCTTGAAAAGCGCCGCAGCGCCAAGCCCTTCATCCTGCACGACGGCCCGCCCTACGCCAACGGCCCCATCCACATCGGCACCGCCCTCAACAAGATCCTCAAGGACATGGTGGTGAAATCCCACGCCCTGCTGGGGCATTACACGCCCTACGTGCCCGGCTGGGACTGCCACGGCCTGCCCATCGAACAGGCCCTCCTGAAAGAAATGAAGATGGGCAAGCGCCACATCGAAGACATCCCCGCTTTCCGCCGCTCCGCGCGCGACTTCGCCAACAGGTTCCTCGACCTGCAGCGCGAGGGCTTCAAGCGCCTCGGCGTGCTGGCGGCCTGGGCCAACCCCTATATCACCATGTCCAAGGAGTACGAGGGCACCGTGATCAAGGCTTTCCGCGAGCTGCTGGAGAAGGGCCACATCCACCGCGACAAGAAGACCATCTACTGGTGCGTCAGCTGCGAGACGGCGCTGGCCGACGCCGAGGTGGAGTACAAGGACAAGACCTCGCCGTCCATCTTCGTGCGCTTTGCGCTCGAGACCCTGCCCGAAGAACTGGCCGCCGTGGGCAAGAACCGCACATCGATCGTGATCTGGACCACCACCCCGTGGACCCTGCCCTCCAACATGGCCGCCGCCGTGGCGCAGGACGAGACCTACCGCGTGCTCGAGACCGGCGGGCAGTACCTGATAGTGGCCGACAAACTGGCCGACGGCTTCCTGGCCGCCACCGGCCTCGAGGCGGTCAAGGGCGCCGTCATCCCCGGCGACAAGCTAGTCGGCCTGCAGTACCACCATTGCCTGGCCCCGCATTTGCCCGAGAGCCGCCGCTTCCTGCGCCCCGTCATCGCCACCGACTTCGTGGACATGAGCACCGGCACCGGCGTGGTGCACATCGCCCCCGGCCACGGCGAGGAAGACTTTCACGCCGGCAAGAAGCACGGCCTCGACATCTTCTGCCCCGTCAAGGCCGACGGTACCTTCAACGCCGACGCCGGCGAGTTCGAGGGGATGAAGGTCTTCGAATCCAACGCTAAAGTGGTGGAGACGCTGCAGGCCGACGGCATATTGCTGGGCCACAAGAAGATAGACCACAGCTACCCGCACTGCTGGCGCTGCAAGCAGCCTGTCATCTTCCGCGCCACCGAGCAGTGGTTCCTCAAGGTGGACCTAGACGGCCTGCGCGCCAAGCTGCAGAAGGCCGCCGACGGCGTGAACTGGCTGCCCCCGGCCGGCCACGAGCGCATGGCCGGCATGCTCAAGACCCGCCCCGACTGGTGCCTGTCGCGCCAGCGCTACTGGGGCACTCCGATCATCGCCGTCTACTGCAAGGACTGCGGCAAGGTGCAGGAGGACGCCGCCTTCCTCAAGAAGATGGAAGAGCGCGTTTTCAAGGAAGGCAGCGATTTCTGGTTCTCCGAGCCCGTAGAGAAACTGCTGGAGCCCGGGACCAAATGTTCCTGCGGCGGCACCGCCTTCGCCAAGGAAAAAGACATCATGGACGTCTGGCTGGACTCCGGCGTGTCCTGGTACGCCGTGCTGGAAGGCGGCATGCTCGGGCCGGGCAAGTTCTTCCCGGCCGACGTGTACCTGGAGGGCTCCGACCAGCACCGCGGCTGGTTCCAGACCTCGCTCATCCCCGCCGTCGCCCTGCGGAGCGAGCCGCCGTTCAGGACCGTGCTCACCCACGGCATGGTGCTCGACGAGAAGGGCCGCGCCATGCACAAGTCCGCCGGCAACGCCATCGACCCCGCCGACGTCATCAATAAGTACGGCGCCGAGATCCTGCGCCTGTGGGTGGCCCTGTGCGACTATTCCGAGGACGTGCGCATCTCCGAGAAGATCCTCGCCGGCGCCATCGACAGCTACCGCAAGATCCGCAATACCCTGCGCTACCTGCTGGGCAACCTGGCCGACTTCAAGCCGGAGCGCCACCGTGTCCCCGCCGACAAGCTGCTGGAGACGGACCGCTACATGCTCGCGCGCCTGGCCCTCACCGCGGCCGCCGTGCAGAAGCATTACACCGGCTTCCAGTTCCGCTCTGCCATCCGGACCGTGGCCGACTTCTGCATCCTGGACCTGAGCGCCTTCTACCTGGACTCGCTCAAGGACCGGCTCTACACCCTGGCCCCCGACGCGCCCGAGCGCCGCAGCGCCCAGACCGTGCTGTGGGAGATCTTCACCGCCGTCACCCGCATGATGGCGCCGGTGCTCTCGTTCACCGCCGAAGAGGCGTGGCTGACCGCCCGCGCCGAGATAGACCCCTCGCTCGAAGGTAGCGTGTTCCTGGCCGACTTCCCGGCCTGCCCCGCGGCCTGGGCCGACGAGGCCCTGCTGGCCCGCTGGGAGAAGATCATGGCCGTGCGCGAGACCGTCACCAAGGCCATAGAGGAGCAGCGCCAGGCCGGCGTGGTGGGCTCGTCGCTGGAGGCCGGCATAAAGCTGCGCACCTCCAAAGAGGAGACCAGGCAGCTGCTGGAGTCCGCGCGCGCGCTCTGGGCGCAGGTCTGCATAGTTTCCGAGGCCGCCGTGGAGTATGACGCGGCCGCCCCCGACCTGGAAGTGCTGGTGGCCAAGGCCGCGGGCGAGAAGTGCCCCCGCTGCTGGCAGTGGCGGCGCGACATAGGCGCCAACCCGGCCCACGCCGGGGTCTGCGGCCGCTGCGCCGCCGCCATGGAGGGCGTCGCCAGGTGAGCAAGCTCCGGGCGCCCGCCATCATCCTGGCGCTGTTCGTGCTGGACCGGGTCAGCAAGGCCTGGGTTCTGGAGTCGCTCTACGGCCGCTCCGTGGCGGTGCTGCCCTGGTTCCGCCTCACCTACGCCGAGAACACCGGCGTGGCTTTCGGCATGTTCAGGGACAGCAACCTTTTCTTCCTGGTCTTCGGCGTCGCGCTGGTGGCTGTCCTGCTGTACCTGCGGCGCCGCATAGAGCGCCACGGCGCGCTGGCCGCCGCCGGCCTGGCGCTGGTGCTGGGCGGGGCGCTGGGCAATATCTACGACCGCATCGCCTACGGCTACGTGGTGGATTTCTTCGATTTCGCTTTCTTCCCGGCGGTGTTCAACGTGGCCGACAGCGGCATCACCGTGGGGGCCGGGCTGCTGGCGCTGGGCATGAAGGCCGAGAAAGGCAAATGAACGCAAGGCGGGTTGCGGGGGAAAGGACTATGAAGAAACTCTTGATCGCGCTGGTTTTCGCCTCGGGGCTGACGGGCTGCAACCGCTCCCCCGAATATTATTTCAGCCGGGCCAACTACCAGTTCTCGTCGGGCCGGGACTCCGAGGCCATGGAGAGCTACAACAAGGCGCTGCTGCTCAAGCGCAACTTCCCCGAGGCGCTGGTCTCGCGGGGCATCCTCTTCGAGCGCATGGGCGACCGCCAGAAGGCCGGGCTGGACTACCGCAAGGCCATTGAGCAGCGCCCGGGCTACCTGCCCGCCTACAATAACCTCGGCGCCATGCTGATGGACGGCGGCAATTACGACGAGGCGGTAAAACTCTTTACCCAGGCGCTCGACGCCAGGAGCGACTACGCCTACGCCCTGCTCAACCGCGGCCTGGCCTACTACAAGACCGGCGACTGCGCCGCCGCCACGGCCGACCTCACCCGGGCGCTGGACCTCAATGGCAAGTTCGAGATGGCCTATTACCACCGCGCGCTGTGCGCCGCCAAGGCCGGCAACCACCCGGCCGCCCTGGCCGACCTGGACGCCGTGCTGGCGCTCAACCCGGCCGCGCTGCTGGCCCGCGCCGAGCGGGCCAAGGCGCTCTACGCCCTCGGCTACTTCGCCGTTGCCGCGCAGGACTTCGCCGCCGCCGCCGAGCTAAAGCCCGCCGAGCACCTTTACGCCTACTGGCACGCCCTGGCCCTGTACCGCTCCGGCGACCTGCCCGGCGCCCTGGCAGCGGCCCAAAAGTCCGAGGAGCTCAAGCCCGGCCGCTACCAGGTCAGCGGCCTGCTGGGCGACGTCTACGCCGCCGCCGGCGACAAAGCCGCCGCCGCCGCGGCCTACAAGCGGGCGGCCGAACTGGCGCCCAAGTACGCTTCGCTCTACCGGGCCCGCCTGGCCGCGCTCTTTAAGCCGGCCGCCCGGAGCAAAAACCGCAACAGCAGGAAGTAAAGTCCCTACAGCAGCGAGGTACCGATGTCCGACGAAAAAGATCAGAACCTGTCTCCCTGGCGCAAGAAATTCCTGGCCTCCCGCATGGCCCTCGAAAGCATCATGTTCGAGCGCGAGCTGGTGCAGACCAGCAAGCCCACCCTGGGCAAGGGCCTGCTGGTGCTGGGCGGCATCTGGCTGTTCAACGTGCTCCTGCTGGCCCAGTGGGCGCTGCGCCGCGGCTACTTCTTCACCCGGGCCGACGCCGACTCGTTCAACGGCGTGCTGCGCTACGCCTCCTACCTTAACTCCGACGGTTTCTGGGCGCTGGTCAAGCCCGAGCTCAGCGGCCTCTCGCTCAACCCGCCGCTCTACTACCTGGCCTACGTGCCCGTGTTCAGGTTCCTCACCACCGACCTGAACCTGGCGCTCATTCTGGTCAACTCCTTCTTCCTGCTGGTGCTGGCGCTGGCCATTTTCCTGGCCCTGCGCGCCAGCCGCACCAACGCCGCCGGCTGGTTCGGCGCCGCCTTCGCGCTGGCCATGCCCTTCGTCATGGAAACCGCCCGCCGCCCCGCGCCCGAGCTGGCGCTGATGGCGCTGGTGGCCGCGATGTACGCCTGCTATATCCGCTCTGACGAGTTCCTCGAGCCCAAGTGGAGCTTCGCCTTCGCCGTCTGCGTGGGCCTGGGCTTCTTCTCGCACCGCTTCTTCTGGCTCTACGCCCTGCCGCTGGCGCCTTTCATCCTGGCCGGCCTGGCCAACCCCAACGCCCGCGACGAGCTGTTCAAGGGCTTCTTCCCCGGCTTCGTAGTCAACCTGCCCTGGTACGTGTTCGCCGCCGCCGTGGTGGGCGCGGGCCTGGTGCCGCTGTGGGGGGAATACAACGGCTTCTGGCATTATTTCAAGCTGGGCATGACCGCGACGGGCCTGCCGCTGTTCTGGCTGGGCTTCGCGGCGCTGGTCTGGATGTATTACTCCGTCTTCATGCCCTATGCCAGCAAGAAAGTGGTGGCGGCCCTGTTCTGGGCGCCGTACCTCATCCTCGCCTGGGGCCTGCGCGGCAGCCGGCCCGAGCTGCTCTATCCCGGCCTGCTCGCCTTCCCCATCGCCGCCGCCGTGATGACGCCGCACGGCGCCCGCAAGGTGCTGCTGCCGGCGGTGCTGCTGCTGGCGCTGCTCAACCAGGGCGGTTTCCTGCGCCCGTTCCCGGCGGGGAAATACCCCGTGGCGGGCCTGCCGCTGCCGGCCTCGTCGGATTACCGCGCCAAGCAGCTGCTGTCCCTGGTGGAGGCCGGCGCCCCGGCCGGGGGCGGCCTGGCCGCCGTCTACGGCGACAGCAACCTCAACGCCGACAGCCTGCGCTTCGCCGCGGCGCGCAAGAACGGCGCCCTCAAGTTCGCCGACAACCCGGCCTGCCCGGCCTGCGCCTTCATCCTGATCCACAAGACGCCCCGCTTCGGCGAGACGCCGTCGGCGGGCGAACAGGCCTTCGCCGCCCTCAAGCGGCGCGACTGGTTTTCGGCCACCTTCGACCGGCGCGAGACGCTGCAACTGCCCGATACCTCCAAGGTGGAGGTGTACGCCAGGATCCCGTCCACCATGCGCTTCCTCGACGAGGGGACGCACGAGCTGCGCAACCTCGCCCTCGGGCCGCTGCGCATGGAGGACGCCACCCTGCGCCTGGCGGGCTTCGACCCGGCCACCGGCGTCTACGCCCGGGCCAGCCTGTTCTCGCCGGCCGCCGAGCTGCTGGGCGGGGACATCTACGGCCTCGACCTGGAACTGACCGGCCTGGCCCTGGCCTCGCCCTACACCGACCCGCCGGTGCCCGCCGGCATCCGCTCGGTCACGGTGCGCTCGGCGCGCATCACCGACTACGCCATAGAGCGCTATCTCTCTTCCCTGTTCCCTTTCCTCAAGGACCTCAACGTCACCCTGGACGAGGGCATGCAGGTGACCGCGGTTGCCCGCGGCCGCGACCTGGAGGCCGGCTTCGCCCTGGCCGTGCGCGACCGCGGCGTGCTGGAAGTGCGGCCCGCCTACTTCTCGCTGGGCCCGGTCTCCGTCACGCCGCTGCTGCTCAAGCTGTTCACCTTCCGCCTGGACTTCCGCGACAATCCCTACGGCATCCGGCTGGAGGGCCTGCGCATAACGCGCCAGACGCTGGAACTTTACTAAATGAAAACTTCACTGGCCCTGCTCCTGCTGCTGCCGCTCGCCGCCTGCGTGGACGTGCCGACGGGCGCCTCGCCCGCCGCCCCGCTCAGCCAGCCCGTCGAGGCGCCCTACCGGGATCTCGACCCCGGCTACAAAACCCAGGAGACCGCGCATTTCGTGGTTAAGGCCTATTCCTCGCCCACGGCCGCCTACTACGCCGGCCTGTGCGAGGAAAATTACACCCGCGTCATGCAGGACCTCGGCCTCTACTCCTTCGTGCCGGCGCGGCCCTATAACATCACCGTCTACCGCGACGCTCCCGAGTTCCACGCCAAGACCGGCCAGCCCGACTGGTCGGGCGGCGTGGCCTACGGCAACGCCCTGCTGATCTACGAGGGCGACGGCACCCAGGCCATTGTGGCGCACGAGATGACGCATTTGATCTTCAACGAGTTCATGGGCCTGTCCCAGCCGGCCGGCCTGCGCTGGCTCAACGAGGGCACCGCCGTTTACCAGGAGACCCGCTCCAACCCGGCCTCGGCCGCCGCCTACGCCGAGCGCGTGCGCTCAGGCGTGGCCGCCAACCCCATCCCGTTCTCGCAGATGGTCAACCTGGCCCCGCAGAACGAGGCGCAGAGGGAAGTGGACCGCTGGTACGCGCAGGTGGGCTCCGTGGTGGGCTTCATGATCCGCCGCGGGGGCTCTTTTAATTTCTCGCTGTTCCTCGGCCGGCTGCGCGACGGCTCCTCGGTGGATAAGGCGCTGGAGGCCGCTTACGGCGGGCTCTGGAACGACCTGGCCGCCGTGGAGCGCGCCTGGAAGCTGGAGGCCCTGAACTGATGGCAGCAGTCGCGCCCGCCAAAAACCTCAAGAAAGCCGTGGTGCCGCTGGAAGGCGTGCACTGCGCCTCTTGCGTGACCCGGCTGGAGAACGGCCTGGGCTCGCTGCCCGGCCTGGCCGGCGTGTCGGTGAACCTGCCGTCGCGCACCGCCTTCCTCTCCTACGACGCGGCGCTGACCGGCCAGAAGCAGATAGAAGAGCGCATCTCCGACCTGGGCTACAAGGCGCTGGCTTTCTCCGAGTCCTCCGTTTCGGCGGAGAACACCGCCCTGAAGGAACTCGAGCGCGAGAAGGCCATGTTCCTGCGCCGTTTCCTGCTGGGCCTGGCCCTCACCGCCTTCCTGCTGGCCGACTACGCTTTTTCCTTCTCCGAGTATACCCTGCTGGTCGTGGCCGGGCTGGCCTGGTGGTTCGCCGGGCGGCATTTTCACGAGGGCTTCCTGCGCGCCAGCCGCGCCTTCACGACGGACATGAACTCGCTGGTCTCGCTGTCGACCACCGTCACCTTTCTCTACGGCGTCTGGGTAACGGTGGCGCCCGCGGGCAACGGCCATTACCACGCCCAGTGGCACGAAGTGGGCATGCTCATCACCTTCATCAACCTGGGCCGCTGGCTGGAGGCCCGCTCCAAGAGCAAGGCCGGCGAGGCCGTGGCCCGGCTGTTCAAGATAGCCCCCAAGTTCGCCCGCCGCCTGCGGGACGGCAAAGAAGAGACCGTGCCCGCCGACGAGATACACCCCGGCGACGTCATATTGCTGCGCCCCGGCGAGCAGGCCCCGGTGGACGGCCGCGTTACCGCCGGCGCCAGCGCCATGGACGAGAGCCTGCTCACCGGCGAGGCCGTGCCCGCCGAAAAAGAGCCCGGCGCGCGCGTGTACGCCGGCACCGTCAACAAGACCGGCTCGCTCGAGTACGCCGCCGAGGGCGTGGGCGAGGAGACCGTGCTGATGCGCATCATCAAGGCCGTGGAAGAGTCCCAGGCCGAGAAGAGCGCCGTGCAGCACCTCGTCGACAGGATCTCGGCGTGGTTCGTGCCCGCCGTGCTGCTTATAGCCGCCGGCTCGGCCGCCGCCTGGCTGTACTACGGCGCCGGCCCCGCCCGCGCGGTCAGCATCTTCGCCGCGGTGCTCGCCGTGGCCTGCCCCTGCGCCATGGGCCTCGCGGTGCCCATGGCCGTGGCCGTGGGCTTCGGCCGCGCGGCTTCCGCCGGCATCCTGATCCGCAACGCCGACGTGCTCGAGCGCGTCAGCGGCGTGGACGTGGTCATTTTCGACAAGACCGGCACCGTCACCGAGGGCCGCCTGCGCCTGGACGGTTTGTTCCCCGAGAAGAACGGCCGCGATTTCCTGAAGCTGCTGGCCAGCGCCGAGGAGAAATCGGAACATCCTTTCGCCGAGGCCGTGCGCCAGAAGGCCCGTGAGGCCGGCGTGCGCCCGGAGCCGCTTACCGCCTTCGAGGCCGTGCCCGGCAAGGGCGTGCGCGCGCGCTCGGCCGACGGCGAGATAGTGGTGGGCAGCCTGAAATGGTTCGACGAGCTGGGCCTGGCCGTGCCGGACCGCGTGCGCGAGGACATCAAGGGCGCCCCGGCCTCCATGCTGCTGCTCGCGCTCGACGGGGATTATAAAGGCTACGCCGCCCTGGGCGACGCCATGCGCCCCGGGGCCGCCGAACTTATCAAGGAACTGGAAGCCATGGGCATCGAGCCCGTGATGGCCTCCGGCGACCGCCAGGCCGTGGTGGCCGCCGCCGCCGCCGCGGTGGGCATAAAGACCTTCCACGCCGAGGTGTTCCCCGAGGAGAAGCGCCAGATCGTGATGCGCTACAAGGCCCTGGGCAAGCGCACCGCCATGGTGGGCGACGGCTTTAACGACGCGCCGGCCCTGAGCGAGGCCGACATCGGCATGGCCATGCGCTCGGGCACCGACGTGGCCGCGCAGGCCAGCGACATGACGCTCATGCACAACGACCTGCGCTCGGTGATCACGGCCGTGCGCATCTCCAAGGCCATCAAGCGCGTCATCAAGCAGAATTTAGCGTGGGCCTTCGCCTACAATATAGTCCTCATCCCGCTGGCCGCCGGCGCCTTCTACCCGTCGCTGGGGCTGGTGATCCCGCCCTCGGCCGCCGGGGCCGCCATGGCGCTCAGCTCGGTTTCGGTAGTCATGAACTCGCTGCGCCTGCGCCGCGTGAAACTTTAAGGAGACCAACATGAAAAAAACCACCTCGACGACGATGGGCTACACTTCCGACCATGCGGCCACCCCGCACAGCCTCAAGCTGCCGGCCATAGAGACCTGGCCCAACCAGTACAAGCGCGACTACACCATCCTGATAGAGCATCCCGAGTTCACCTCGGTGTGCCCCAAGACCGGCCTGCCCGACTTCGGCACCGTCACCATAGAGTATGTCCCGAATAAGACCTGCCTGGAACTGAAGTCCCTGAAATACTACTTCCTGCAGTACCGCAACACCGGCATCTTCATGGAGAACATCGCCAACCGCGTGCTCGACGACGTGATCAAGGCCTGCAAGCCCAAGAGCTGCACCGTCACCGGCGACTTCACCCCGCGCGGCGGCCTGAGCTCGGTAATAGTGGCTACCTACCCCGCCAAAAAGTAAGCCGCTTCTTGGCGCGCGGTGTAGTTTGCTATAATATTCTGGTAGTTTTCGCCCAGTTGGCGCAGCGGTAGCGCGTTCCCTTGACATGGGAAAGGTCACAGGTTCGATCCCTGTACTGGGCACCAGATTTAACCAGTTAAGCCCGTCTGAACCCGTTTGCGGGGGCTGGCGGGCTTCTAGTTTAAAGGACAAGATCATGGCCGAAGAAAACAAAGAAGAGATACTGCACAAGATGCGGCACAGCCTGGCGCACGTGATGGCGCAGGCGGTGCTGGAGCTGTGGCCGGACACCAAGTTCGGCATAGGACCGGCCATCGAGAACGGCTTCTATTACGATTTCGCCACCGAGCACCATTTTACGCCTGAGGACCTGCCCGCCATCGAAAAGAAGATGAAGCATATCATCGGCGCCGCCCATAAGTTCGAGCGCCGGGAACTGCCCCGCGCCGAGGCCCTGAAGCATTTCGAAGCCAAGGGCGAGAAGTACAAGGTGGAGCTCATCAACGACCTGCCCGAGGGCTCGGTCATCAGCATTTACAAGAGCGGCCCGTTCGAGGACCTGTGTAAGGGCCCGCACGTGGAGCATACCGGCAAGCTCAAGGCTTTCAAGCTGACGCACGTGGCCGGCGCCTACTGGCGCGGCAGCGAGAAGAACGCCATGCTGCAGCGCATTTACGCCGTGGCCTTCGAAACGCCCGCCGAGCTGGACGCCTATTTAAAGCAGCAGGAAGAGGCCGCCAAGCGCGACCACCGCAAGCTCGGCCGCCAGCTGGACCTCTACAGCATCAACGAGACCGTCGGGCCCGGCCTGGTGCTGTGGCATCCCAACGGCGCCCGCATCCGCCACGAGATAGAGACCTTCTGGAAGGATGAGCATTTCAAGGGCGGCTACGACCTGGTCAACACCCCGCATATCGGCCGCGCCGGGCTGTGGGAGACCTCGGGCCACCTGGGCTTCTACAAGGACTCCATGTACGCCCCCATGGACATCGACGGCATAGAGTACTACGCCAAGCCGATGAACTGCCCGTTCCACATAGAGATCTACAAGGCCAACTCGCACAGCTACCGCGACCTGCCGCTGCGCTGGGCCGAGCTCGGCACGGTGTACCGCTTCGAGAAAGCCGGCGTGCTGCACGGCCTGATGCGCGTGCGCGGCTTCACCCAGGACGACGCCCACCTGATCTGCACCCAGGAACAGATGGAAGCCGAGGTCATAGAAGTGCTGCGCTTCAGCATGAACATCCTGCGCACCTTCGGCCTGAAAGATATTAAAGCCTACCTCGCCACCCGCCCCGAGGGCGCCGTGGGCGAGCCCGCCCTCTGGGAAGAAGCCCAGAAGAGCCTGCGCGCCGCCGCGGAAAAAGAAGGCGTGCCCGTGACGCTCGACGAGGGCGGCGGCGCCTTCTACGGCCCCAAGATCGACCTGAAGGTAAAAGACTCCATCGGCCGCGAATGGCAGATGAGCACCATCCAGTTCGACTTCAACGAGCCCGAGCGCTTCGGCATAGAATACACCGGCCCCGACGGCGCCAAGCACCGCCCGTACATGATACACCGCGCCCTTATGGGCTCGCTGGAGCGGTTCTTCGGCGTGCTGATAGAGCATTACGCCGGCAACTTCCCGCTGTGGCTGGCCCCCGTGCAGGTAAAGGTGATGAACATCACGGCCGAAGAGGAAGGCTACGCCAGAGAGGTGGAGGCCAAACTGAAGGCCGCCGGCCTGCGCGTGAAGTCCGACCTGCGCAACGACACCATCAACGCCAAGGTGCGCGACGCCGCCATGCTCAAGCTGCCGTACCTGGTGGTGGTCGGCAAGAAAGAGAAAGACGCCGGCACCGTCACCCTGCGCCTGCGCGGCAACAAGTCGGTCTTCGGCGTAAACCTCGACGAGTTCATCGCCAAGGCCACCGAAGAAGCCAAAACCCGCGCCCTCACCGGCGCCTACTCTATCGAGGCTTCGCCTCGATAGCGAGGTCCAGCGCGGTCTCAGCAAGGAAACAGCCCCGAAAGGGGCTGCTTCTTTTTTAACTATCGAGGCGAAGCCTCCATACGACCCCGACAGGCGGTTGTCGCGTTGGCCTGCTAGGCTATGGTATCGAGGCTTCGCCTCGATAGATGGCGCGGGAGATAGGGGGAAGTATGAGAAAGGTTATTTTTGCGGAGGGAGAGGTTTATCACATTTATAACAGGGGCACGGATAAAAGAGAGGTTTTTGTGGATGACGTAGACAGGGCGCGCTTTGTTCAGGACCTGTACGAGATGAACAACTCGGCGCCGGTGGTGTAAATCTTTTGCATCCCTTGGAGACTTCGCTTAAAATCTAACAGACACTTTCCCAGGCTGACCTCCCGGTTAGAAAAGCTATAAAATAGCCAAGGAGGCAGTATGGAAAGCACATCACAACACA
>JBFXJL010000014.1:0-21541 GCA_050174915.1 Elusimicrobiales bacterium
ATAGAGACCGTACTGTCTCACGACGTACTGAACCCAGCTCACGTACCGCTTTAATGGGCGAACAGCCCAACCCTTCCCACCTGCTTCAGCGGGAGGATGCGATGAGCCGACATCGAGGTGCCAAACCTGGTCGTCGATGTGGACTCTTGGACCAGATCAGCCTGTTATCCCCGGGGTAGCTTTTATCCGTTGAGCGATGGCCCTCCCACGAGGTACCACCGGATCACTATGACCGACTTTCGTCCCTGTTCGGCCCGTCGGCCTCACAGTCAAGCTTCCTTCTACCATTGCGCTCGACAGGCGATTTCTATTCGCCTTGAGGAAACCTTGGTACGCCTCCGTTACTCTTTGGGAGGCGACCGCCCCAGTCAAACTGCCCGCCTGCCAATGTTCTTCGGCCGGATGACGGCTACGAAGTTAGATTCACAATTTCAATAGGGTGGTATTTCACCGTTGCCTCCCCCAGGACCGAAACCCTGGGATCACCGGCTCCCACCTATCCTACGCAACTAAAACCGTAAATCAATGACAAGTTACAGTAAAGCTCCACGAGGTCTTTTCGTCTAGATACGCGCAGCAAGCGTCTTCACTTGCACCACAATTTCGCCGAGCCCTACGTTGAGACAGCGGGATCTTTGTTATGCCATTCGTGCAGGTCGGAACTTACCCGACAAGGAATTTCGCTACCTTAGGACGGTTATAGTTACCGCCGCCGTTTACTGGGGCTTAAGTTCGAAGCTTCGCCTTGCGGCTAACCCCTCCCCTTGACCTTCCAGCACCGGGCAGGCATCAGGCCCTATACGTCATCTTGCGATTTCAGCAGAGCCCTAAGTTTTTGTTAAACAGTCACGATCCCCATTTCACTGCGACCCTTTCACAGCGTGGTCTTTAAATCCCACACCACTACCGGGGCACTCCTTATTCCGAAGTTACGGAGTCAGTTTGCCTAGTTCCTTAACGTAGGTTATCTCGCGCGCCTTAGTATACTCAACTCGCCCACCTGTGTCGGATTACGGTACGGTTATAATGGAAACTCCCTACGAAGTTTTTCTAGGCAGCGTGCTTGGGCCACTTCGCGCCGTGTTACCGGCACTAGTCTCGAATTCCAGCGTTAACGGTCAAACGGATTTTCCTATCTGACCTGGCCTTCCTTCTTTCTCCGGGACAACCTTTACCCGGTAAGCTTGCGCTACTGCGTCCCTCCTTAGGTGATGACGCGTCCACTATAGTTCTGGAATATTAACCAGATGTCCATCGTCTACGCCTTTCGGCCTCGACTTAGGCCCGACTGACCCTGAGCCGACGAACGTTGCTCAAGGAACCCTTAGGCTTTCGGCGACAAGGATTCTCACCTTGTTTATCGCTACTTATTCCGGCATCCTCACTTCGTACCGCTCCAGCGCTCTTTTCAGTACGCCTTCGCTGCAGTACGAACGCTTCCCCTACCACGAACGATATCTCGCGATATCGTCCATCCGCGATTGCGGTGACATGCTTAGCCCCGTGTCATTTTCGGCGCAGGTTCGCTAGACTAGTGAGCTGTTACGCACTCTTCAAAGGGTGGCTGCTTCTAAGCCAACCTCCTAGCTGTTTGTGTAAACCCACATCCTTTGCCACTTAGCATGTACTTTGGGACCTAGATCGGCGGTCTGAGCTGTTTCTCTCTTGCACATGAAGCTTTTCCCTCATGAACTGACTGCCGTGTTGTTCGCCGCGGTATTCGGAGTTTGATTGAGTTCGGACCGGGGGTCGCCCAGCCTACATCATTCAGTGCTCTACCCCCGCGGGTTAAAACACGACGCTAGCCCTATAGCTATTTCGGGGAGAACTAGCTATCACCAAGTTCGATTGGCCTTTCACCCCTTACCCCAACTCATGTAGAAACTTTTCAACGTTTAACACTTCGGACCTCCATCACCGGTTAAGGTGACTTCATCCTGGCCAGGGTAAGATCACTTGGCTTCGAGTCTACTAATGCGAACTAATCGCCCTATTCAGACTTGCTTTCGCTACGGCTCCGTCGTTTACTGCCGACTTAACCTTGCTCGCACTACGTAACTCGCCGGATCATTCTTCAACAGGCACGCCATCGAGCATTCCCTTCCTTGCGGTCGGGCATAGCTCTATGACAGTTTGTAGATATACGGTTTCAGGTTCTATTTCACTCCCGGTCACGGGTTCTTTTCGCCTTTCCCTCGCGGTACTTGTTCACTATCGGTCACTAGAGAGTATTTAGCCTTGGAGAGTGGTCTCCCCGAATTCCCACCGGATTTCACGTGACCAGTGGTACTTAGGTATCCATCGGAAGCCGCTTTGATTTCGCCTACGGGACTATCACCCGCTATGGTGCTTCTTTCCAGAAGCTTCGGCTATCTCACGGTTGGTAACTTCCCGGTTCTGCACCGGACGGACCCTGTAACCCCGGATGAATAAATCCATCCGGTTTAGGCTGTTCCCAGTTCGCTCGCCACTACTAAGGGAATCTCGTTGATTTCTTCTCCTCCTGGTACTATGATGTTTCACTTCCCAGGGTTGTCTTCAGTGCGCTATCTAGGTGCCTGACGGCTCCCACTTTACGCAAAGATTTAGGGGGAATACCCCTAACGGTTGCCCGATTCGGAAATCCTCGGATCAAAAGATATTTGCTCCTCCCCGAGGCTTATCGCAGCTTATCGCGTCCTTCATAGACTTCTAGTGCCAAGGCATCCACCATATACCCTTGTAGCTTGGCCTTATTCTTTAATCCTAAG
The DNA here is from genome assembly GCA_050174915.1 of Elusimicrobiales bacterium. GTDB lineage: Bacteria > Elusimicrobiota > Elusimicrobia > Elusimicrobiales > UBA9959 > UBA9959. Next base: position 2,751 of record JBFXJL010000014.1, read on the forward strand.
CTATTAAGGTAATGTTTGTACTTCTTGTATTCTACTTTTGCCTTAACTTTACTTATTTGTTCGTTCTTTACTATCACATATGTATACTAAGGTGTGATCTATTAATTGTAGTGTCTTAATTATGCTAAATTAAGACGCTTTTGCTTTATAATTCGTTTTAGTCTTACCCACTCCCGAAGGAGAATTACGGTTTGACCGTTAGAATTTGCGCTTGAATTGTCAAAGAACCGAAAATTTGTTTTTAGTTGAATCCTCGCCGGCCCGGGGCCGCTAGAGGTAACTATTATAGTATTTTTTCTCTGGTCTGCCAAGTGTTTTTGGAGCAGACCGGGATCGAACCGGCGACCTCCTGCTTGCAAAGCAGGCGCTCTCCCAACTGAGCTACTGCCCCGAAATGGCCGCCAGGCCGCCATAGCCACTGATTTTTTTAGAGCGATGGGCCCAGATGGAATTGAACCATCGACCTCACGCTTATCAAGCGTGCGCTCTAACCAGCTGAGCTATGAGCCCAAAAGTTATGTATGAATGGCCACCCTGAACCTAGGTTGATGGCACCGACCTATATTTTTCCGTGAAGAAAAATAATAAAGGAGGTGATCCAGCCGCACGTTCTCGTACGGCTACCTTGTTACGACTTCACCCCAATCACCAGTCACAACTTGGGACCTCGAGTATCCGAGGTACTTCTGTTGCAACTGACTTTCGTGGTGTGACGGGCGGTGTGTACAAGGCCCGGGAACGTATTCACCGCAGCCTGCTGATCTGCGATTACTAGCGATTCCAGCTTCATGAGGGCGAATTGCAGCCCTCAATCTGAACTAGGGTGCAGTTTGGGGATTGGCTCCACCTTACGGTCTTGCAACCTTCTGTCTGCACCATTGTATCACGTGTGTAGCCCTGGACATAAAGGCCATGATGACTTGACGTCGTCCCCACCTTCCTCCGTGTTATCCACGGCAGTCTCCTGAGAGTCCTCTCCTTGCGGAGTAGCAACACAGGACAAGGGTTGCGCTCGTTGCGGGACTTAACCCAACATCTCACGACACGAGCTGACGACAGCCATGCAGCACCTCGGCTAGCTCCCTTGCGGGTCGCCCCTACTTTCATAAGGACTACCACTAGTCGTTCGAGCCCAGGTAAGGTTCTTCGCGTAGCGTCGAATTAAACCACATGATCCACCGCTTGTGCGGGCCCCCGTCAATTCCTTTGAGTTTTAACCTTGCGGCCGTACTCCCCAGGCGGTAGACTTAATGCGTTAGCGTCGGCACGGAAGGGGTCGATACCTCCCACACCTGGTCTACATCGTTTACGGCTAGGACTACCAGGGTATCTAATCCTGTTTGCTCCCCTAGCTTTCGCGTCTCAGCGTCAATTGCGGCCCAGAAACCTGCCTTCGCCTTTGGCGTTCTTCCAGATATCTACGCATTTCACCGCTACACCTGGAATTCCAGTTTCCTCTACCGAATTCAAGAAGGCCAGTATTCGCCGGCATTTCGTGGTTGAGCCACGAGATTTAACAGCAAACTTAACCTCCCGCCTACACGCGCTTTACGCCTAGTAATTCCGAGTAACGCTCGCCACCTACGTATTACCGCGGCTGCTGGCACGTAGTTAGCCGTGGCTTATTCGCAGAGTACCGTCAAACGCTTGCGCGTATTCGTCCCCTGCAAAAGAAGTTTACGATCCGAAAACCTTCGTCCTTCACGCGGCGTCGCTGGATCAGACTTTCGTCCATTGTCCAAAATTCCCCACTGCTGCCTCCCGTAGGAGTAGGGCCCGTGTCTCAGTGCCCTTGTGTCCGTTCATCCTTTTAGATCGGATACCCGTCATAGCCTTGGTGGTCTGTTACACCGCCAACTAGCTGATAGGCCGCAAACTCCTCCTCGAACGACCCTTGCGGGCCTTTCATCCCCTTGAGATGCCTCAAGAGGATTGTATGGGGTATTAGCCAAACTTTCGCTTGGTTGTCTCCCATTCGAGGGCAGATTGTTTACGTGTTACTCACCCGTCTGCCGCTAAGAGCCCGGTACTCTGGTACTCTTCGCTCGACTTGCATGTGTTAGGCACGCCGCCAGCGTTAACTCTGAGCCAGGATCAAACTCTCCAAAAAATCCGTAACAGCTCATAGCAAACATTTCTGTTTACCATTTACTATTAGCATTTACGGAGAAGTTCTAATTAGCTCTAATTACTTTGTTATAACCAACTTAGTTATCACACCATTTAGGTAATTGCTTCGTATATTACACCATCAACATGTTCCGCAGGATCGGTCAGAAGTTCAGACAGGTTTTAAGGCCTGGCCTCTTTTGACATCCCCTGTTTCGCACGTTCAGGGTGCCCATTCATACATAATTTTTTAGAGAGCAAACCCTTTTCCTGTTTTGTGGAATCCACTCCACAGGTAGAAGGTCGGTTGTTACTGTCGCGGCTTTTGTTCGCGACCGTAAAGAAATCTTATCACAAATCTGCGAACCTTGTCAACAATTATTTTTCTCGTCGGAGAAAACGTTTTTTGAGATGTTGCTTTCAAAAAACTTTTTTGTTTCGCACTGTTGTTTTTACTTTTAAAGATCGCGTTGTTGGCTTTTTGGTTCGCGCCCTTTGTGGGGGGCTGTTTCCGACAACAAGATTAGTATAGCACAAATAAAAAAACCCTGTCAACAAATTTTTTCAAGTATTTTTAAAAAATATTTTTTCGCCTGTTTTCTCGTCGGAGAACCGCTCTTGCGCCATGCCCATATTATACACAAAAATTTGCGTCTTGCGAAAAGCTTTGTGTTTTTTTCCGGTTCTTTTCGCGGCTTTTTCGCGGCCCCGCCGCGCGCGCGGCGCGGGGCCGAGGTTTTTCCCGCGGCGCCGGCGCGGCGCGCGCGCGAAAAGCGTTTCTCCGACGTGAAACGCGTTTTTTTCGCCCGCAGCGCTCTCGCGGAGCCGCGGCGGGCCGGGATCCCGTGCAGTGCCGCGCGCGCCGCCCCCCCGCCCCGAAACACCTGCCGCCGCGCCTTTTCGCGCCAGGCGCGTCAACAAAAAAGAAAGGGCCGGCTTGGCTGCCGGCCCTCCCTATCGAGGCCTCGCCTCGATACGTTCGTAGGTATATAATTATATTTATAAATATATAATTATGGGAGGCCTATCCTCCCCCCTTTCTTCAGGGCGGCGTCTATTGAGTCCATGCGCTTGGAGATGGCTTCGAAAGCCGAATATTTAGCCTCCAGCGCGCGGAGCTTGCGCTCCGTGGATACGGTATAGTCGTCCGAAAGCCGTATAAGGTTCTCCCGAAGCCAGCGCAACTGCGCGTCCACCTCTTTAAGCCTGGGCTCGAAACCTTTGGCCAGGCGCTCTTCGGCCGACGCGAACATTTTAGAATACAGCACCTCGTTGGCGGTAAAGCGGGAGGAAAGTTCCGACAACCCGGCGTGCATGGCCGTCTCGGCCTCGGAGAGGCGGGCGTTAAGCTTGTTGACCGCCTCGGTAAGATGCTCGCCGAGATGCTCGTCGGCGCGCTCGGCGGCCTTGGCCTGGGCGGAGGACTTCAGCAGCCCCTGCGCCTCGCCCAGCGTCCTGCGGCACTCGGCCGCCATGCCGGAAATTTCCTCGTAATAACCCTCAAAGACCCGCCGCACCTCTTCCAGCGCGGTGAGCGCGGCGGCCTGCCCCACGCGCAGCTCGTCCACGGCGTCCCTCGGGGCCAGCGCGGCCAGCTCGCCGCGGAGTTTGCGCAACTGGCCTTCCATGGCGCCCTTCAGCCCCGTCACCACGGTTTCGGCCTGCTCCAGCCGCGCGGCCATTTCGGCTTCGCGGGCGAACGTGCGCTTGAGCCCGTCCACGGAATCGGCGAGGTCCTTGACCCTCAGCTCGTTGTTCTTAAGCTCGTCGCGCGTGGCGGCGCGGGAAGCCCTGGTCTTGGAGAGCTCATCCTGCTCGTTGAGCTGCCAGGAGAGCGTGTCGATAATGGCTTCCAGCCGCTCCACGCGGGCGCGCAGCGCCGCCGCGTCCTGCGGCGGGGGCGGGGGTGGAGGGGGCGGGGGGTTGTGGTCTTTGTCCATGCTCATAATTTTACTTTGACGCGGCTCCGGCGCGCGTTCATAGTCTAGCGCGGCGGCCGCTCCTTTCATATTACATAAAAGTTAAATAAATGTTTAGGGCTTTCTCGCGCGGGCCGCCATTTATATATAATGGAACGATACCAGCGGTACGGAGACTTATGAGCATACATCACAATCAGCCCAAAGGTTTATTCCTCCTGTTCTTCGTGGAGATGTGGGAGCGTTTCTCCTACTACGGTATGCGGGCGCTGCTCGTGCTGTACATGGTGAAGTACCTGATGTTCACCACCGAAAAGGCCGGCCAGGTCTACGGCTGGTACACCGGCATGGTCTATTTCACCCCCATCCTGGGCGGCTACATAGCCGACCGCTATCTGGGCCAGCGCAAGTCGATAGTCATAGGCGGCACGCTGATGGCCCTCGGCCATTTCGCCATGGCCTTTCCCCCGCTGCCCTTCTTCTTCTCCGCCCTGATCCTGCTGGTCCTGGGCAACGGCTTCTTCAAGCCCAACATCTCCACCGTGGTAGGCCAGCTCTACGAAGAGAACGACCCGCGCCGCGACGCCGGGTTCACCATCTTCTACATGGGCATCAACCTCGGCGCTTTCTTCTCGCCGCTCGTCTGCGGCACCCTCGGCGAAAAAGTGGGCTGGCACTGGGGCTTCGGCGCGGCCGGCGTCGGCATGCTGATGGGCCTGGCCATGTACCTCTGGGGCAACAAGGCGATACTGGGCGACAAGGGCATGAAGCCCGCCGACCCCAGCGACAAGGCCTATGTCCCCTTCGTGCTGGTAGGCCTGGTCCTGGTCTTCCTGATAGCCAGCGCCTTCCAGTTCAGCGGCTACGATATCAAGGGCCTCATCCCCGGCTGGGTCTACGGCCTGGCGGCCGTGCTGGCACTGATAGGCCTGGCCTACAATTACGCGAACACGCCCAAGTCCACGCTGACGCTCGTGGAGAAGCAGCGCCTGGCCGTGATCTTCATCATGGTGTTCTTCACCATCTTCTTCTGGTCCGCCTTCGAGCAGGCCGGCAGCTCGCTGACGCTGTTCGCCGACCGCGAGACCAACCGCTGGATAGAGATCTTCGGCTGGCGCTGGGAAATGCCGGCCAGTTATTTCCAGTCGGTGAACCCGCTGTTCATCATCCTGCTCGCGCCCTTCTTCTCCAAGATGTGGGTCAGCCTCGGGGAGACCGGCCGCGAGCCCTCCAGCCCCGTCAAGTTCGCCATGGGCCTGGGCCTGCTGGCCATCGGCTTCGTGGTAATGATAGTAGCGGCCGCCTCCTACCAGCAGAACGGCCCGGTCAGCCTGCTGTGGCTGTTCGGCGCTTACTTCTTCCACACCCTGGGCGAACTGTGCCTCTCCCCGGTGGGCCTGTCGCTGGTGACCAAGCTGGCGCCGGTGCAGTTCGGCTCGCTGATGATGGGCGTCTGGCTGATGTCGAGCTTCGCGGCCAACTTCGTGGGCGGTTTCTTCGCCGGCAATTACGACGCGATGGACCACACCAAGTTCTTCATGATCCCGATGGCCACGGGGGCCGGCGCGGCCGGGCTGCTGCTGGTGATCACCCCCAAACTCCGCAAGTGGATGCACGGCGTGCACTAAAACCTCAGGGAAGCAAAAAAGAACGCCCGGGCAGCCGGGCGTTCTTTTTTTAGGCGGCGGGGACTAGCGCTTGTGGCTGTACTTGGCCAGCACTTCCATGAAGCCGTGCGCGGCCATCAGGTCGTCGGAGGTGTGGCGCAGGCGGTGCAGCATCACCAGCAGGATCTGTATCAGCATCGCGGCGCCCTCGCGCGGGTAGTCGGCGATGAACTTCATCAGCCGGGCACGCTCTATCTCTATCACCTCGGCCGCGGTGATGGCGCGGGCCTGGGCGAAACGCGGCTTGCCCTCCAGCACTGCCATCTCGCCGAAATATTCCCCGCGCTTGAGCACGGCCAGCTTGCGCCATTTCTTGCCGGCCTTGTCCAGGCGCTTCTCGATGGCGATCTCGCCGCAGAGCACGATATAGAAAGTGCTGCCTTCCTCGCCCTCGCGGAAGATGACGTCACCCTGCCGCAGTTCCCGGCGGCTGAAGGCTTTCAGGAATTCGGCCAGCGTGGCGTCGTCGAAAGCGGAAAAGAGCTTAAGGTCCTTGAGGTCGCCGTTGTCTTTCTTGTTCATGCTGCCCCCTTAGAAGGTATATACGAAACCGGCCGTCAGGCCCAGACCGCGGAAGCCCGGCTTGCCCGAACGCGGGAAAGCCCGGTAGCCCTCGGCCAGCGCGTGCGCGCGCCAGGGCGAATTGTCGAACTGCCACTCGTAGCCCAGCCCCAGGTTCCAGGCCGGGTGCCAGCCCCTGAGCGGCGCGGCGAATTCGGAGCGCGCGTCGGGGCCGGAGAAGAAATGCGATGAGACGCCGGCGCGCAGCAGCGCGTACCTGGTATGCGGCGTGCCCAGCGGGATCAGCGCCAGCTCCAGACCGGCCGGCGCTTCTACGTGGCCCAGATGGGCGCGCGTGCCGTCCAACCGCTCCTGGCCCACGCGGTTATATTTCAGGCCGGCGTAGTAGCGCACCCAGGAGAACAGGTGGCCGCCCACCAGCAGCTTGGCGCCCACCGTGGTGGTCTCGGTCCGCGTCCCGCCGCCGGGCTTTTCCAGCACCAGCGTATCGCTGGCCAGGCCGAGCGAAGCGTAGCGCGCCTTGCGCTGGACGCGTATGCCGTTCTCCGCGGCCACGCGTTTTACCTGGCCCGCCACCGGGGCGCCCTGGCCGGAATTCAGATAATTGAGGAACTCTTTTTTTTCCTTGTCGCCCCAGGCGGCCTGCTCGCGCAGGTCGGGCGGGGCGGCGCGCAGGGCCGCTACCGGCAGGCCGGCGAGCAGCAGGAAGCAGAGCGTCAATCTGGTCATAGCGCAAAAAGTCTTTTATATAATACACTAAACTCAAAATGACCGCAAAGCTGATTTTCCTCGCCACACTGGCGCTGCTCGCGCCGCTCCCCCGCCCTGCCGCCGCGGCCACCATAGCCGACGCCCGGAGCGCCGTGGTGCGCGGCACGCTGAACTACCTCAACACCCCGTACCTGTGGGGCGGCATGCACCGCGACACCGGCATGGACTGCTCGGCCTTCGCCAGGCAGGTTTACGCCGACGCCGGCCTGCAGCTGCCGCGCGTGGCCCGGGACCAGTTCGCCCGCACGCGGCGCCTGGCCCCCTCCGAGGTGCTGCCCGGCGACCTGGTCTTCTTCGCCATGAAAAGTCCCGGCACGGCCAGGGTGGACCATGTCGGGATCTACGTGGGCAAAGGGTATTTCGTGCACGCCTCGTTCACCAACGGCGTGCACATAGACTCGGTGACCAATCCTTATTACTTCAGCCGGCTGGTGGCCGCGCGCAAGTACGCAGGTTTCTAGGCCGTCCCCCCTCAATAAAAAACGCCCGGAACAGCCGGGCGTTTTCTTTGGCCGGGCAAAGCCGCTAGATGTCTATGCACATCCCCTCGCGGGCGCCGAAACAATCCGTCTTGCCCCCGGCCTGGCGGATCAGGCCGCGGCAGTACTCCAGATTCTCGTCGAGCATGGCGTCGGTGTGGTACGGGTCGTGGTGGGTGATGGCCATGCGCTTTACGCCGCTCTCCAGGGCGAACTTGGCCGCGTCGTCGTAGGTGGCGTGGCCCCAGCCCTTGCGGGTGGCGTACTCGGCCTCGGTATACTGGGCCTCGCGGATCACCATGTCGCTGCCGCGCGCGAAGGCCGCTATCTCGGCGTCCTGGCGCAGCGACAGATCGGAAACGCCGCCCAGTTTGGCGAAGGGCTCGTGGTCGCTGAGGTAGGTGACCACCTCGCCCTGGGTCTCCACGCGGAAGCCGATGCAGACGCCGGGGTGGTTGAGGTGCTGGAACGAGACCTTGGCCACGCCCAGGTCCACCGGCCCCTTCATCTCCACGAACCCGAGTTTGGCGCCCAGGCTGGCGAGCGGGATGGGGAAATAATCCAGCGACATGGACTGGGTGAAAATACGGCCCAGGCTGCCGTGCGCGCCGTGCACGCTGAAGATATTGAATTTGTTTTTGGGATTATAGAACGGCGTAAAGAAGGGGAAACCCTGGATGTGGTCCCAGTGGGTATGCCCCACGAAGATGTGCGCCTGCAGGGGCTTGCCGGCGAACTCGGCCACGAGCGAATCGCCCAGCTCGCGCAGGCCGGTACCGCAGTCGAAGATAATGGGCGTGTCCCCTATCCTGAGCTCCACGCAGGCCGTATTGCCGCCGTAGCCGGCCACCTTGGCGTTGCTGGTGGGGCAGGAGCCGCGCGTGCCCCAGAAGCGCACGTATACCGGCAGGCGCCCGTCGCCGGCGGGCCGGACCCCCAGTTCTTCCGGCCCGGGGACGGTCCCGGTGAAAGGCCTCGACTGGTCCTGTTCTGCGGCTGGCGGCGGCACCGCGCCGCCGAGGCCGAACAGGCCCCGCACCCGCTTGAGCATGTCCTCGGGCATGTAGGGCTTTACCAGGTAATCGTCGGCGCCGGCGGCCTTGGCCTGCGCCACGTCGGTGGTAAAAGTCTTGGAGGAACTGACTATGATCTTGACGCCCGGGATGCCGTCACGGCCCTTGAGCAGGCCGCACAGTTCGTAGCCGTGCATGCGGGGCATCATCAGGTCGGTCACCACCAGGTCGGGGCGCCAGGCCTGCGCCTGTTCCCAGCCGTCCTGCCCGTCCTTGGCCGTCCGCACCTCGAATTCGTCCGAGAGGATGTCGGCGGCGAGGCTGCGCAGCATCTCGTCGTCGTCCACCACCAGCACTTTTTTCCTGGTTTCGGTCATAGGCGTTTCAGGGATAATATAGCAAACTGCCGGGCGTCACGGACCAAAAAAAACACCCGGGGCGGCCCGGGTGTTCTTCGGTCGGGCGGGGATCAGAATTCGTTGAAGTAGGAGACTTTGCCGTTGCCCTCGCGGTTGATGATCCAGTGGTCCACCGTGCTGCCGCGGGGATCGCCGGCTATCTCCACCTCGTACTTGCGGGCGGTGTCGTCCAGCAGGCCGGGGTTCTCGGGGCAGGAGAAGATGCGGGCGCCGTTCTTGGCCTGCATGCTGGCCAAGCCCTCGTGGAACTTGCGGGCGCCGGCGGCGGTGGCGAACTTGGAGCAGTTGATGCTCTCCTGCATGGTGGCGTCCACGTAGGTGCGCAGGTCTATGGGGCGCTCGGAGTTGGCGGTCCACTTGCCGGCCTGGCAGGTAAGGTAGGGGCCGGCGTTATGCTGCGCGCCCAGCACGTCGTCGCGCCGCTGCAGCATGTGGTTCCAGAAGCGCATGCCGTTGAAATTGGCGGAGAGGTCGGCGTAGGAGAACACGCCGGTGGCCAGCATGTTGCCGCCCAGGAAGGTCTTTTCCTTGAAGATGCCGCCCTTGAGCACGCTCACCAGGGGCTTGCCGTCCAGGTAATGGCCCTTGAAGTAGCGCTGGCCCATGCCGAACATGTGTTCCAGCTTGTCCACGCCTATCACCACGTCGCCGATCTTGATGAGCGGGGAGAGGGCCAGCGGGCTCTTGGCGGCGCCGCGGCGCCCGAGCAGGAAGCCGTTCCAGATGCTCCACTCGCTGTAGAGGGACTCTTTAAGGGGGATCACGGTGCGGGGCACGTCGCCGTGGATGATGGCCTGCACCAGCTGGCCTTTCTTATGGTTGGAGAAAACGTCGGTCAGGCGCTCGTAGAGGATCTCTTCGCTCTTGGCGGACTCGTCGCAGCCGCCCTGCGTGTTCAGGTCGTCTATGGCGGCGCGCAGGCCGTCGTTGGCCAGGCGGTTCACCTCGGCGGTGATGTCCACCAGCTCGGCGTCGGACAGCGTAAAGTGGTCGGCTTCGGCGGCCCCGGCGGGCGCCGCTGCGGCTATAAAGAGTATGGCGGCTAAAAGTTTATGCATGTATCCTCCGTTCCCGATACCCAATGCTATCAATCTTCCGGCCGCGGCCGATTGAGGCGGAAGACCCCCCGGCCCGGAGTATTAAGGCCCAGGCCCGCCTGGGCATGATGGCCGGCGGGACCGGGGCCTTGTGGCCCCTTTCCGCGCGCGCTTTAAAAAAGATATCCTATAGCCAACAATGGACGAGATCAAGAGACGCCGCACCTTCGCCATCATTTCCCATCCCGACGCCGGCAAGACCACGCTGACGGAGAAGATGCTGCTTTACGGCGGCGCCCTGCACCTGGCCGGCACCGTGACGGCCCGCAAGAACCAGCGCGCCACCGCCTCCGACTGGATGGAACTGGAAAAGAAGCGCGGCATCTCCATCAGCTCCACCGTGCTGCAGTTCGACTACGCCGGCTACCGCATCAACCTGCTCGACACCCCCGGCCACCGCGATTTCTCCGAGGATACCTACCGCGTGCTCACCGCCGTGGACGCCGCCGTGATGGTAATAGACGGCGGCAAGGGCATAGAGGCGCAGACGCTCAAGCTCTTCGAAGTCTGCAAGCGCAGGCATATCCCCATTTTCACGTTCATCAACAAGATGGACCGCCCCTCCCGCGAGCCGCTGGAACTTATCGACGAGCTGGAGAAGACCCTGGGCCTCAAGCCCTTTCCGGTGAACTGGCCCATGGGCAACGGCACCGATTTCCGCGGCGTCTATGACAGGATGACGAAGCAGGCCCACCTCTTCGAGCGCACCCCCGGCGGCGCCTTCAAGGCCGGCGTGGAGACCGCGGGCCTGGAGGACGCGCTCATCAAGGAAAAGCTGGACGCGGTCAGCTACCGCAATTTCATAGAGGAAGTGGGCATGCTGGAGCTGGCGGGCACCGCCTACGACCAGGAGGCCGTGCTGGCGGGCGAAGTGACGCCGGTGTTCTTCGGCAGCGCGGTCAACAATTTCGGCATCCAGCTGATGCTCGACGGCTTCGTGGAGCATTCGGCCGCGCCAGGCCCCCGCGACGCCACCATGGGCTCCATCACTCCGGAGACGCCGGCCTTCTCGGGCTTCATCTTCAAGATCCAGGGCAACATGAACCCGCGCCACCGCGACAAGGTGGCCTTCGTGCGGGTCTGCTCCGGCAAGTTCACGCGCGACATGACCGTGCACCACATGGGCGACGGCCGCAAGGTGCGCCTGTCCAATTCCAACAAGCTGTTCGGCCAGGACCGCGAGACGGTGGACGAGGCTTACCCCGGCGACATCGTGGGCCTGGTGGGCCACCAGGACTACAAGATCGGCGACACCCTGACCGAGAACCCCGCCATAGTTTTCGACGAGATCCCCCGCTTCCCCCCGGAATGCTTCACCTACCTCACCAACCCGGTGCCCAGCAAGTTCAAGCCGTTCCGCGACGGGCTGGAGCAGCTGATCCTCGAGGGCGTGGTGCAGCAGTTCCAGGTGAAGGACGCCCCCACCTCCAGCCCCCTGCTGGCCGCCGTCGGCCCGCTGCAGTTCGAGGTGACGCAGTACCGCCTGGAGGCGGAGTACGGCGTGAAGTCGGTCATCGAGTCCTGCCCCTGGCAGTTCGTGCGCTGGCTCGACGCGGAGGGCGCGGCGCAGGTCAACTCCGGCCTGCTGCACCTGGGCGACAATGTGCGCCCCGGCACGGACTCGGACGGCAACCCCGTAATTTTCTTCCCCACGCCCTGGGCGATGAAGTACTTCGGCGACACCCACAAGAAGATCGCCCTCTACGAGCTGGCGCTCAAAAAAATTCAGCAGCAGTAAGCGACTAATATCTTTCAAGGAGAATTAAAATGGGATTCAATCTGAGAAACAGGCACTTCCTCAAAGAACTCGACTTCACCAAGCAGGAGCTGACTTTCCTGCTCAAGCTGTCCGCGGACCTCAAAGAGGCCAAATACACCGGCACCGAGCAGCCCCGCCTCACCGGCAAGAACATCGCCCTCATTTTCGAGAAGACCTCCACCCGCACCCGCTGCGCGTTCGAGGTGGCCGCCCACGACCAGGGCGCGCACGTGACCTACCTGGAGCCCACCGGCAGCCAGATGGGCCACAAAGAGACCGTCAAGGACACCGCCCGCGTGCTCGGGCGCATGTACGACGGCATCGAGTACCGCGGCTTCGGCCAGGAGATAGTGGAAGAGCTGGCGAAATACGCCGGCGTGCCGGTGTGGAACGGCCTCACCAACGAGTGGCACCCCACGCAGATGCTGGCCGACGTGCTGACCATGACCGAGCACTGCTCCAAGCCCCTCGAGAAGATCTCTTACGCCTACGTGGGCGACGCGCGCTTTAACATGGGCCGCTCGCTGCTCGTGATCGGCTCCATCCTGGGCATGGACGTGCGCATAGGCGCCCCCAAGGGCCTGCAGCCCGACGCCGAGCTGGTGGCCAAGTGCAAGGAGATCGCCAAGCTCTCCGGCGCGCGCGTGACCATCACCGACAAGGCCGACCTGGCCGTGAAGGGCGCGGACTTCATCCACACCGACGTGTGGGTGAGCATGGGCGAGGCCAAGGAAGTGTGGGCCGAGCGCATCAAGCTGCTCAAGTCCTACCAGGTCAACCCGGCGCTCATGAAGAAGTCCGGCAACCCCAACGTGAAGTTCATGCACTGCCTGCCGGCCTTCCACAACGCCGACACCAAGGTGGGCAAGCAGGTCTCCGAGCAGTTCGGCCTGAAAAACGGCATAGAGGTGACCGAAGAAGTGTTCGAGTCCCCCGCCTGCATCGCCTTCGACCAGGCCGAGAACCGCATGCACACGATCAAGGCCGTGATGGTGGCCACCCTGGGCTGCTGACGCGGACTCAGTAAAACAAAAAGCCCCGGGCGCTCGCCCGGGGCTTTTTTTATTCTACGGCTTGGAAAATCAAAATTTCTTCTTCAGTGTTATCCGCTGCACGCTGCCCATGCCCGTCTCCGGAGAAACGGCGTAGTCCAGTTGCGCTCCCAAGGCCATCACGCCCGCGCCAACACTAAGGCCGCTCTTTCCGTTCTCGCGCGTAAGCCCCGTCAGGCCGTAGCCGCCGCGCAGCGCTAACCCCAGGTTGTTTCCCATAAGCATAGAATACTCGGTCCCGGCCGAGAACACCGTCTGCTTATCATAAACCAGTCTTTTCATGTCGAGCGACAGCCCCATACCCGGCAGCACCGCCACAGTAAAGCCTGCATTGAAGCTCAGCGGCAGGTTGTCGCGCTGGGACAGGTACTTCATACCCGTGCCCAGGTTCTGCACGCCAACGCCCAGCGTGACCGGCAGCCTGCTCAGTTTCTGCCTGGCCCCCAAGTCCACGGCAACGGCATCCGCCTTTACCCCCGCTATGCTGCTCTGGATGTATTTTACGGCGCCGCCCACGTTGCGGAAGCCGAAGCCCAGGCTTACCGCCTGGTCGTAGGCGCTGTAGCCGCCGGCGGCGCTGCCGTCGTCGGTACGCGCTTCCATTTTTCCGTTGGTCAGCCTTGTAATGCCCAGCGCCAGCGACATTTTCTTTACAGGCATACCGAAACCTACAAAGTCATGACTGGAATCCATCAGCCACTGGCTATGGCTGAAGGCCACCTCGGGGCTGTTTATGGCGCTAAGGCCTGCCGGGTTGTAGTTCAAGGCGTTAACGCCCAGCGCCGAGGCTACCCCCGCCGAGGCCATGCCGCTAAGTCGCGCGTCCGTGTCTATCTTCAAGAACTGCGCGCCCGTCTGCGCGGCGTTGGCCGCGACGGAAACCAACAGGATAACGGAAAATATTTTAATAATGTTTTTCATATTTTCCTTTACCTCACCACCGAAAATCTGCCCCGGGCTTTCAATTTCTTGCCCGCCCGCTCGGCCTCGATTGTGTAGTAGTAGACGCCGCTAGCTATATGGCCGGCCCAGGCGTATTCGTAGGCGTAGACCGGCCCCACGGCCTGCGGGCTGCCGGTCAGGGTGGTTTCATGGGCCAGCTGGCCGGCTACGGTGAAGACCTTCAGCTTCACGCTGTCGGCCGTGCCTACTTCTATATGGAAGGTGGGCACCTTGCCGCCCTTGGCCGGGTCGGGATAGACGTAGACCTCGCCCAGCTTGAACTCCAGGGCGGCCGGTCCAGCGCCGGGACGCATCATCGACGGGCTGTAGCCGCCGGGGATGTAGAACTCCAGTGTATTGGCCAACGCCTGGCCTCTGGCGGCCACCACGGTGTGGGTGCCGTAGCTCAGGGCGGAGGGCACCGTGCCGGTTATCCTGGTATCCGTCCACAGGCTGAGGGCGCATTGCACCCCGCCGACGAACACTTTAGCTATTGTGGCGTCATAGGGCCCGAAGCCGGCGCCATAGAGGTTGAACACAGTGCCAACCGCGCCGCTGGTCGGAGTCATGCTGGACATGACGGGTTCCTCCACGGTTATGTAGGTCGTGGCGCTTTCGGCCAGGCCGCCATTGAGATACCGCTGTACCTGCGCGGGATAAGTGCCCGCCGGCAGATAGGGCAGCTTGCCCTGTATCTTGGTGTCGGTCCACAGGCTAACCGACGTGGTAGCGCCGTTTATTAGCACCTTGGTATAGTTGGCCACGTAGTTGCCGAAATTGTGGCCAGTTATAGTGAACGGCGCCATAATCGAGATCGTGGACGGGCTGACGCCGCCAATGAGAGGGGTTCCCACGGTGAAGGTGAACGTGGAGGTGCGCACCACGCCGCCGTTAAGGGCGCGCTCGACGACAACCTCATGGTCGCCCGTTGCGAGGCTGCCGGGGATGCTGCCTTTTATCTGCGTGTCGGTCCACAGGGTTAAGGGTGCGGCAGTGCCGCCTATCAGCACCTTGGTGTAGTTGGCGACATAGTTGCCGAAGCTTTCGCCTGTAATCACGAACGGCAGGCCGATAGGCCCCGACGACGGACTTAAAGCATAAGCCTCGGGCGCAGTCACGCTGAAAGCCACAGGCGCGGATTGCACCTGCCCGCCGTTGAGCGTGCGCTCCACTACTACGGGATACTCGCCTACGGAGAGGCTGCCAGGGATGGTTCCCTGTATTTTGGTGTCGGTCCACAGCGTCAGCGGGCAGGTAGTGCCGCCTATCAGGACTTTTGTGTAACCCGCCGAGTAATTGCCGAAGCCGTTGCCGTAGATGACGTACGGCAGACCTATCGGGCCGGCGACAGGTGTCATGCTGGCCACGCTGACACCGACCACTTCAAAGGTCATGGACGAGGTCAGTATTACGCCGCCGTCAGAGGTTCTGCGCTCTACTGTCACAGGGTACTGGCCGGAGGCCAGGCTGCCAGGCACAGTGCCTTGTATCCTGGTGTCGGTCCACAAGGTCAGTGGCGCGGTGGTGTCCCCTATCAGCACCCGGGTGTAGGCTGCGGCGTAATTCCCGAAACCAGCGCCCGTGATGGTGAAGGGGATACCGATGGGCCCCGAAGACGGGGCAAGCGTGTAAAGCTCGGGGCGGGTGACGGTGAACGGCGAAACTTCCGCCAGGACTTCCGCCCCACGCTTAACTACTACATGATACTGCCCGGCGGCCAAAGCGCCGGGGATAGTGCCCTTTATCTGTGTGTCGGTCCACAGCGTAAGCGGCGCGGTGGCATCTCCCAACAGCAACACGGTGGTGCCGGCAGCGTAAGTGCCGAACCCGGAGCCATCTATGGCGAACGGGATACCGATAGGCCCGGAAGAGGGCACTATGGGCAGCGCGGGGCCGCCCGCCGCAGTTACAATAATGACCGCGGTCTTGATAGCAGAAAGGTTCTCCACATTGTCCTCGCTGCGGTAATATACGGTGTGCGTGCCTACCGCAAGGGTGAACGGTTCTTGATACTCCGGATTCTCGCAGGTCCCAGGGGGTGCGCCCGGGAAATCTTCTTCTTCGTCTTCACCGCAGGTCTGCGGATCCACGTCCACGTAATAATCTATGGCGTCCACGCCCGAGGCCACGCCGTTGGAAACAGGGTCCGCTGCCCCCAGCGTTATCATGTCGCCTTCGGATACCTCCACAGTGGCCCCGTCGGCCACCGGCATCCCGTCAGCAAGCATGGCCGTCTCGGGCGCCGTGCCGTCGGAATACAGGACCATGGTAACCGGCGCTGACACGTTGCCGGCACGGTCCGCGCCCAGATAACTGAGCGCGCGCTGGCCTTCCGCCAGCAGAAAGGGAGCCGCATACACGGAATTAGCGCAGGTACCGGAAGGGGCGCCGGGATCGTGCGGCGCGGCCAGGCATGCCTCGTTAGGCTCGGCGTCTATAAGGTAATGCACCGTCCCCAGTCCGCTGACGTCCAGCGGATTAACGGCTATGTCCCAGGCCTTCAGCCTCAGCGGCTGCGCGGCAGAAACATATGTTTTCCCTTCCGTTTCCTCGGTCACGGCCAGCAACTGTGTCTGCGGCGGCAGCGTGTCTATCTTCGGCACCAGTACCGCAAAAGGCGAGGCGCTGTCCGCTCTGCCTGTGATCTGCGTGCCGTCGCGTTGGGTGGTGATATCCCCCCAGACGCCGTCTTTATGATGATATATCACCGCACCGGACGCCTGTCCGGCCGTGAGGTCGCCGGGCAACTGGGCTGCAAGTGTGATATATCCCTCGAACTCAGCGCCCAGCGTTATATCGTAGAAATACCCGTTGCCGGCTATCCGATAGCCCGGTATCCCGGGGTCGCGCATGCCGCTGGCTACGCTGACTTTCCCGGGCGCAAGTACCGTGTCCAGGGTTATGAGGAGATTGGAATGAGTGTCTATCCCGATATTCGTTCCTTTGGTGGTCAGCTCCACCGTGTAAAGGTCCGGGATCGCCAGGAAACTGAATTCCGTTCTGAGCGTCCCGGTGACGCTATAAAAATAACTGTTGGGAGGGCTGGTTGTGATAGTGAACTCTTCCGGGTCCTGATGGTGGTCCTCGTCATAGTCGTACCAGCATCTTCTACGCGGATAATTGGTGTTGCCGGTCTTCTCAATGCGCAGTCGGGCGTATTGCCCAAGCGGCACGTCCTCCGCTGCATAGGCCCCGGGAGCCGCGGCGGTGAACAGGTGACTCGAGATCACCTGCGTATAACCGAACACAATAGGCACATTCTTCCAATAACCGTAGGTATACGTCTGCGCTTCTGCTGCGCTTGGCTGCCTGGTTTCGACATAGGCGGCGGCCGACATGCCCGCAGGGCTTTCAAGCCAGGTGCAGCCCTCCGGCAAAGCCGGCGCGCCCACGGTGAAACGGGCGGAATCTATCAGGATGCCGGAGATTTCCGGGGTAAAGTCAATTATGCCGTCATAATCTCGTATCTCTACATCCATCGGGGGGGCTTCCACCGCGTTGTTGCCCTGTACCCACAGATCCTTTCGGCCCAAGTGTCCGGCTATGTCCTTTACCAGCACCATGTGGTTATTGAATTCCGGATAGCCGGTAAACCCGGTGTAGGAAACCGACGCGCTACTCGCCCCGGGAGGATATGTAGGCCCCAGGTAGGGGTCTAGGGACAGAGGGCCTTCCGGCGGGTTTATAAGTAATTGGGGCGGATTGCCTATGCCCGAGGCGGCGTCTTCCACCCTAACGTGCGCGTCTATCACGTGTATTCCGTTGGCGAGACGCACGGTGATACTGTCAAAAATAACTGCCGGCGGCGTACGGTCCAGGTGGAAGTACATGGTGGTGACGTTGGCCAGTCCGTCAGCCGCGCTCAGCACGTAGCCCGCCTTGTCCCCGCCGGGAAAGTTCATGTATGGCAGCAGGGTCTGGCGCAGCACCGGCGCGGACAGATTCAGGGATACCACTGAGTTAAGGCTGGCAGTGTCGCTGAAGATCTCGAATGACTTTACGCCGTTGCCCGCGTCCGTCAGCTCTATAAGCGGCGGATGCTCGTAGTAGGTGAACCAAGGGGCTTCCTCCAGGGTGTTGGTCGAAGTCACCACGCCCGTCCTGCCGCCGTCCGTCCAGGTGATCACCGGGCCCAGGTCGTCGTCGTTCTCGTAGTAGAACTGGCGGCGCACCGGCTCCGAGGTCTTACCGTCGGCGTCGGACGCGGTCAACGCCAGCGTGTAGGTGGCGCCCGAGGTGAGTTCCCCCGCCGCCAGCCTGCCGCGCCAGACCAGGAACAGATCCCCCTTGTAGGGCAGCAGGTCCGGCTCGTCGGGACGCGTGGGGAACAGCGGTGTCGCGCGGGCGGTCCAGGTGCTTGTCCCGGTAAGGTCCTCAAAATCGAACACGGTGGAGGCGCTTTCCGCGCTGCCCAGGCTTACCCACCCACCTTCGGTCACTATGGGCGCGTTCAGCTCTTCCACGGAAAGACTTAGCGCCACGCCGCCGGGCAGCGCTTCCTGCACGGAGAAGGTGATGTTGCTGCCGTTCACCAGCTCTATCCGCGGCAGCGCGTCGCCCTCGGCGGGAGAAATATAATAATCGCTAATAAGCGGAGGAAGATTGTCAACAATAAAATCCACCGAAGCTTCAGCGACAGGGGATGCGACATTAAGAACATTTATTGGTCTAACTTTTAAGGTGTGAACTCCTTCGGAAAGGTCGGAAAGATTTATGTGCTCAATTATGAATTCATCTAAGCCGTTTGAAATGGGATTGACCCGAAAAGTGGCATTTCCCAGAAGCGGCGCGGATAATGCCGCGTTTTCTCCTGCGGAAACGAGCGCGCTGTTTGTTGCGTTTTGGTTTTCTCTGCCCCCGTACCGAAATGCATACCGTGGTGAAACAATATCGCTCGGAACTGATAATTCAGTGTTATCAATAAAAACTCTTATTCCGTCCAAGTCCAGCCCTGTTGCGGAATTAATTTTAAATTTAAAATTAAAATCTGAAATATTTTCTGCCGGGATTATATAATCGGGATTTGGTGGATTAAGAAAGTT
>JBFXJL010000015.1:0-4147 GCA_050174915.1 Elusimicrobiales bacterium
GCGAACGGCGCGCTTCTATACTGCGGGTTCCTAATTGAGAACGGCGCGCTCAGGCCCCTCGGGTGTCTTTGACCTTTTGGCGCGAGCGGGCGAGTGGGCTGTGTGCGGTTAGGCGTTGAGCTTCTTCTTGAGCGCGATGCTGGGTTTGAACTTCACGGCTTTGTGCGGCGGGACTTCAACGGTTTTACCGAACGCTTTGCAGACGCGCTTCTGGCGCTCGACCACCTTGAAGGTCCCGAACCCGGAGAGGCGGACCCGCCCGCCATCAGCCAGCGCGCTGGCGATCGCGCCGACGACCGCCTTGACGACCTTGAGTCCAGCTCTCTTGGAAACTCCGAGCTTCTCGGCGACGGCCTGCGCGATAGTCGAAGTCGTCACGGCCTGCGCACCTCCTTTCCTCGCTTTCGGCTCCGCTTGGCCCGCTTGTTGCGGGGGTGTAGCGGCGGGGTGGGAACGCCGGGGGCGGGCTTTTCAGTCGCGGGGCCTGGTTCGTACTTGAGGAAGTCCCCCGGCTGGGCTTCCAGGGCTTGACAGAGCTTGTCGAGAGTGTCGACGCGGAGGCTGGTGAAGTCCGAGTAGTAGAGCTTGATCACGGTCTTGTAGGTGAGTCCGGTGCGGCGGCTCAGTTCGGCGAGGGGAATGCCTCTCTCGGAAACAAGCTGTGGAAGCATGTTTACCAGCACTGCTCAGTTCACTCCCTTCAATCCACTGCTATTATACCACACTGTACTGGAGTATACAACCCCCTCCACAGGCTGGTTGTGGGCGAGTTTTTGTTGGCTTTGCACGGTAAAATGTGGTACAATAACCTGTGGAAGGAGGTGCTGGGAGGTAGTGCTATCTCCTGAGCAGTTGGAGGGTCTGGAAGAGGTCCTCCCCGCCGGTTACCCGAGCAGCGGCGGAGTCGTGGTGCTCAAGACGAGGAAGTCCCGCTCCAGGCGCGGGGGAGGGCGCAGGAGGTTCGCGCGCGCCAAGCTGGCCCGCAGGCGGTGGAGTGTGCAGGCGTGGCTGTGGGAGTGCGGGGGTTGACGCTACGGGTGTGCGTGTGGTACAATGTAAGTGCAGCGCCCGTTCTTTTTCCTTCCGCGAGGTACAGCCGCGAGGTGCTGGCCCGGAGAAATCCGGGCATTTTTGTTTTGAGGCGGAGTCCTGCGTCGTGTGGAAGGAGCACGCTTTGCTCTACGTCCGCTGCCGCGCCATCCCGGAAGTGCTGAAGCCCGGGTTCTTCGACACGGAGTTCGAGCTGCCCCTGGACTGGCGGGTCTTTGAGCTCGCGCGCGCCGTGCTCTCCGAGGCGGGCGACCCGCAGCCCGTTTATGACACCGCCCTCGGCCCCGTGTCGGGGGAGGAGTTCAGGGAAAGCTGGGAGATGCTCCAGAGGGCGGCGCGCAGGCTACAGTACAAGCCGTACGCGGGAGTCTTCTGGAAGGCGTTCGGCGTGGTGGCCGCCGTCCTGGGACTCCCGGGCGAAGCCTTCGTCGACGAGGAGGCGTACTTCCGGGGGTGGACCGGGAAGGGGTCGGTGAGGGGGCGGATCCTGAAGTCGAGGCCCAGGCTCCGCGCGGCTGGCTACAGGATCCTCTTCGAGCTACAGCGCCGGGGGATGTCCGTAGAGGAGTTCCTCAAGGCGACCGACCTGGGTCGGAAGCTCATGCGCGAGGAATTCTCGGTTAGTGGACCACCGCTGTGGAAGAGGTGGAAGGGCGAGCGGGCGGCTGCGTGGCGGGCTGTGTGGTGGGCGGTCTTCACGGGGAGGTTCTTCACGGTCGTCGAGCTCCCGCCGCCTGCGCGCCTGTACACCTCGCGGGGTTCTCAAGAGGACATACCCCTCTCTTACTACGGCTGGGTGCTCCTGCACGGGTACGAGGTCCTCGGCGACGCTTTTTGCAGGCTGTTGTTCACCCCTGTGAAGAAGCCCCTGCCTGGAGTCTACGGGACGCTCGCCGGGTCCGTCGTGGAGCTGGACAGGAAGGAGCTGGTCTTCCTCGCGGGGGCGGCGCGGCTGCTCTGCGACTACAAGACCGGGGGGCTGAGCGGGGCGGAGTCCCTGAAGGACGAGTTCGGAAAGCTGTTGGGGTGGTATCTTGGCGAGGAAGAAGAAGGCTCCCGAGGCGCTCCCGGCGCCGCAGGAGCCCGTCGCGCGCGAGAGCATAGTGCAGTTCGTGGAGAGGCTGATGCAGGCGCCTGACGAGGTGGAGCTCCGCGACTGCTTCCGCACGGCTGTGGACGCGAGCGTCTACCTCGCCGTGGTGCGGGACAAGGCAGCCGTCCTGGGCAGCTCCTACGTCCCGAAAGCCGTGCGGGCGGTCGGGGAGAAGGCCGCCAATGGGGACGTGGCGGCGGCGCGCCTGTTGTTCGAGTTGGTGGGAATCAGGGATAAGGTTCCGGCGGCCCAGGTAACGGCGGAACTCAACATCAACGTCCCGAGGCTCCGCGACATCATCACCATCGACGAAGAGGGCAGGATCGTCGATGCTGAAGACGGCTGATGGATGCTACCTCGACTACCTCAAAGGTCTCGTGCGCGAGTTCGTGAGGAGGCTGTCTCCTGCCGTCCGCAGGGAGATCAGGGACTGGCCTCTCACAGGCCCGAACGGGGTGAGGCGCCTCCTCGGGGAGGCGAGCTTGGAGTTCTTCGCCAAAGCCTACTTTCCTAACTACTTCACCTACGAGACGCCGCAGTTCCACAAGGAGGCTTACGCCGAGCTCGACCGCATCTTGAGCGGTCCTCCCAGGGGAGCGCGGCTGGTGCGGGTGTGGCCGCGCGGGAACGCGAAGAGCACGATTTACAACTTTTTCGCTCCCTGCAACGCCGTCCTCTACGGCAAGAGGCAGTTCCTCGTGCAGTTCTCCGAGTCCGAGACGCAGGCTCAAGGGTTCCTCGCGGACATCAAGTCGGCCTTCGAGAACAACAACTACATCCTCGAAGACTTTGGGGACGTGCAGGGGCCTGTCTGGAGGGCGGACTTGATTTCCGTGAGGACGACGCGGGGGACGCTCTCGTGGATCGCCGCGGCGGGTGCGGAGAGCAGCGTGCGCGGCTTGAGAAAGGCCGAGTTCAGGCCCGACATGATAACGCTGGACGACATCGAAGGCGACGAGAGCGTTCAAACCCCCGAGAGGGTCAATAAAAGGTGGATGTGGTTCCAGCGGGCCGTCATGAACCTCGGAACCGAGAACACGGACGTGATTGTAGTTGGAACCTTGATGGCCTACGACTGCGTGCTCGACCGGCTCGTGAAGCACCCCGGCTGGGACTCCAAGGTCTACTCGGCAGTTATCAGGTGGAGCGACTCGCCGCTCTGGGACGAGTGGCGGAAGATATACACCGACCTCTCGCTCCCGAAGGAGGAGAGGAAGCGGAGGGCCGACGCCTTCTTCGAGGAGCACAGGGAGGAAATGCTCGAAGGGACGGAGGTGCTCTGGCCGGAGGCGAGGCCGTACAAGGTCCTGATGGAGATTTACACGGACATCGGCGAGATCGCCTTCGCCGCCGAGCACCAGAACAAGCCTATCAACACGGAAGAGTGCCTCTTCAAGCCGGAGTGGCTCGTCTACTACGACGAGGACGAGCTGGAGAAGGTCTACTTCACGGACTTCTACGGCGCGCTCGACCCGAGCCTCGGGAAGACGCGCCTTTCTGACTACACGGCCCTGATAGTCCTGGGAAGGGCAGAGTCAGGGATCCTCTACGTCCTTGAGGCCGTAATCGAGCGCCTGACCCCGGACAGGATCGTTGACCTGCTCCTCGACGTGTGCCGCGAGTACGAGTTCACTAGGTTCGGGATCGAGACGAACCAGTACCAAGACCTGCTGCGGCTCATGATCGTCGAGCGGAGCGCCCGCGAGGGCGTGTACGTCCCTATCGTTCCCCTCCAGCACAACAAGGACAAGGTTCTCCGCGTGCAGGCGCTCGTCCCGTACATTCGCAACGGCTACGTGAGGTTCAACAAGGAGCACAGGCTGCTGATCGAACAGCTCCTCGGGTTCCCCAAGCTCCGGCACGACGACGGCCCCGACGCGCTGGAGATGGCCGTCCGCATGGCCGGGATGGGAGCGTCGTTCGGGCCGGTCCTCGGCGGAACCGTCCCGGACGACGAGGAGGATGTCGAGGACTTCTGCCCGAGGCACTTCTACAGCTGAGGAG
>JBFXJL010000015.1:4247-10021 GCA_050174915.1 Elusimicrobiales bacterium
AGGTTCTCGCTTTGATCTGGTTCTGTGTCTTCGTCATGTTGTTCATGCCCGTCGTATGTCTCGCCTCCGTAGTGGTGGGGGCCTACGTTATGTACTGCCGCCAGCACGAGGAGAACCCGATGCGCGCCGGGATTCAGGAAGTGCTCCCGTGGCTGGCCTTCGAGCGTGAGGAGTCCGGGGTGAAGCGCATCGAGGAGGAAGAGCGCAGCTTCTATTCGTGAGGAGGTGGGTGCCGTGCCGCTCACGCCGCAGGACGTGCTTGGCAACCTAGCAGGCGCGAGAATATACGCTCCTGAACCCCAAGCGGCTCCCGCCGCGGGGGTGAGCGAGGGCCTGGTTCGCGCCATAGCCGACGCCATCCTCGCCGCCGTTTCACAGGGTTACGAGCGCGGGATCCAGCACGGCATCCTCCAGAGCCTTGTCCAGCAGGCTCAGGCCGTCCCGAGCCCGCCTGAGGAGGTGCCCGCGCAGGCGCCGGTTCCGGCACCTGCTCCCGTCCCTGCTCCGGCACAGGCCCCGGCGCAGGCTCCTCCGCGACCGCGCGTGAGCGTGCGGAACCTCTTCTCGTGGAACCCGAAAGTGGGGGCGCTCCAGCCCGCGAGTCCCATGAGGCAGCCGAGCGAGACCTACCTCACGCGGCAGGCGCTGGAGAACATACTCGCCCGCATCGGGGCAGGGAGGCGGTAGCTCGTGGCCGAGGACAAGAAGAGGAAGACGGCTGAGGAGCAGTACGAGGCGCTCGTGCAGAAGATAGAGGGACGCCTGAGCTGGTGCAAGTCCTCGCGGGACAGGAAGCAGTTCGAGAACAGGTGCCGCGACGTGCAGAACTTCTGGCTCGGGCGGCAGTGGGACGGGATCAGGTCGTTCAGGATCCCTGGCCGCACCGAGGAAGAGAAGAAGCTGCACGCCAACCCCGTGGACAACTACTTCAAGGCGTTCGTCGAAGGGATCGTCGGGGACATCACCGACCGCCCCGTCGACATCCAGATAAGGCCGCGCAGCAGCGAAGACGAGGACGTGGCCCGCACCTTGAGCGCCATCGCCCAGTACCTGTGGTACATCAACAGGGGTGACAGGAAGCTGGAGTTCGCCGTGCGCCGGGCGGTCATGTACGGCCCGCTGGTTGCGAAGGTCTTCTGGGACCCGGACTGGAGGGCCAGCACCTGGGACCCGTACCCTGGCAACGCGCGCTTCGTCAACGTCCTGCCTACGAGCATCTTCATCGACCCGAGGATCAAGGCAACCGAAGAGGGAGTCATCCAGCAAGCCGAGTTCGTCATCTACGGCGTGCGGCGCTCTCTGGCCTACATCAAGGAAAGGTACCCGGAGCGCGGCCACGAGGTGAAGGGCGATACCTACGCCTCCTACGTCACGACCCTGACCCGCGACGACGTGGAGGAGTACGGCTACTACGACGACGACATCGAGGTCCTGCTCATCGAGTACTGGTACAGGGGGAAGCCGCTCGCGCCGGAGTTCCCGAGGCGCGGGGAAGGAGAGCCGCCTGTGGAAGAGCGCGAGGGTTGGGTCCACAAGGCGGTGGTCGCCGGGGGAATCCTCCTTGAGCACAGAACCTACGTTTACCCCTGGTACCCGTTCGTGCTCGAATGGATTTACCCGTCCGACGAGTCGATCTACGGCTACGGCGACGCCTACGACATCCTCATCCCGCAGCTCGTCATCAACAAGCTGAACGAGCTTTCCATCGAGGGCGCGGCCATACAGTCCTACGGCAACTGGGTCACGGAGGAGGGCAACATCCGCAACAAGGCCCTCTTCCAGAAGTACGCGGGGATGGGGAACTCGCTCCTGCCCGTCGTCGACGTGAAGCGGACGGTGAGGGTTCCGGGCGGGAACGTGCCGCAGTCCCTCTTCGCCCACTACCGCCAGGCCCTCCAGGCGATGGAGGCCGTCTGCGGCAGGTACGACGTGGCGCAAGGCAGGACGCCGCGGAACATCCAGGCGGCGTCGGCGATTGCCCTGCTGCTCCAGCAGGCGGGAGGGCGCGTGCGGCAGCGGGCGAGAGCCGTCGCCAGCTTCGTGGAGCAGCTCGTGCGGATGATGCTCGACCTCGTAGGGATGTACTACACGGAGGAGAGGATGGTGCGGGTTCTGGGCGAGGACAACAAGCCTGTGATGATCTCGGTTTCCCGCGACCAGATCGTAAAGAAGCGCGAGTTCGAGAACCCGCTAACCGGAGAGAAGACCGTGCTGGAGTACATCCCCGACTACGACGTGATCGTCACGGCAGGCTCCGAGACGCCAACCTCGAAAGCGTTCTACTCCGACCTCGCCCTGAAGCTGTTCCAGTTGAACGTGATCGACGAGGTTGCTCTCCTCGACACGCTCCAGTTCCCGCGGTGGCGGGAGATCCTCGCCCGCAAGCAGGGTCTCATCCCGTCGCCCGTGCAGCAAATGACGCAGCAAGAGGCTCCACAGGGAGTCGAAGGTGCCTCGCCGCCTGAACTGCAAGCTGTGGAGCAGGCGGCGGAGGTAGAAGCCAACCCGTTCGCCCAGATAGGGGGAGCAGCCCCGGAGGAAGCCGAAACGCCCGAGGGTGAAGCAGCCCGGCTCGAAGCCTTGATGGCGAGGCTGAGGGAAGCCGGGCTCGCTTGATCCCGGAGGGCTTCACATAGAGGCGCTTACGCGGCGGCGCCTTTTGTTTTTCGAGCCGCGGGACTCAACGCGACTGGAGCGGTAAATCCAGGGAGGTGCAGCGCATGGCAGAGGATCGTGACCTCGACCTCTTCGACCTCGACCTTGAGGACGACGAGGACCTCACCGGTGAGGAGGAGGCCATCCCGAAGAGCAAGGTGTCCGAGATCGTCAAGAAGAGGCTCGCGAGGGAGCGGAAGAAGCACGAGTCCCTCGCCGAGGAGTTCAGGAGGGTGTACGGCATGTCGCCGGAGGAAGTACTTGAGTTCGGTCGCCGCGAGCTCATGACCAGGGCCGTCCAGGCTCCCGCAGCGGCTCAGGCCCAGCAGGAAGTGCCGCAGGAGCCTGTTGAGCAGGAGCCCGGTGTTGCGGAGGCGGGGGACTCAACGCTGGAGTCGCGTCTGGCGGCGCTCGAAGCCAGGCAGCGCGCCCTCGAAGAGCAGGAGCGCATGAGGGCGGAAGCCCTCGAATTCGTCCAGAAGTTCCCCGGGGTCAAGGTCGAGGACATCCCGCCGGAGGTCTTCGCGAGGCGCGCTAAGGGCGGGGTGACGCTGGCCGAAGCCTACAAGCTCTACATCGCCGACAAGCAGGCCGAGGAGGCCGCGCGGAAGGCGGCAGAGGCTACGGCCTTGAACATCAAAGCCCGCGAGCGCGCCCGCGTCGAGGGAGCCGACTACACGGGAGGCGCCGACGAGCGTCCCGACGCCAGCTCCCTCACCCCGGAGGAGCGCGACTTCATCAACCGCTACTTCAACGGCGACTGGAAGGCGTACCTGAAGTACAAGCAGCGGCTCAGCGCCATGGAAGAAGCGTAAAGGAGGGATGCAGATGCCTTTCAAGCTCATCAGCCGTCCTGACCCTGCCCCGAAGCAGTTCCTCGTGACCAACAACGAGGCGATCAAGTACGGGCAGTGCGTCAAGTTCGTCAACGGGAGGGTCACCGCGGCTGGTCCGACCGACGCCGTGGCCGGGGTAGCCCAGCACGACGTTGAGCCCGGGACGGACAAGACCGTCTGGGTCATCCTCGTCGACCCCGAGCAGGACTGGGAGGTTGAGTACGTCGGTACTCCCGCCGCCGGGTTCGTCGTAGGGGCCAACGCCGTAGCGCTCAACGCCGCGAACAACCCGGCAGGTGCCGTGGCCGGGATCTACCTCGACGCCGCGACGGTTACGGGAGGCCCCTGCGCGGTGGTCAAGATCGACTCGGCGGCCAAGAAGGCCGTCGTCAAGTTCAAGAACAGGCAGTTGACCTAACCCTGTGAAGCTCTGAGGGGAAGCGGGCGTCCCGCCGGGCGCTCGCTACATTTTTGACCGAAGACTGGTAAAAGGAGGGAATGCCGGTGGCACTTACCAGGGAACGGTTTGCCGAGATGCTAAACCCTTACATCTTCGCAGTATACGAGGAAATCGTCGAAAAAGGAGACGACATAATCCCGCAGGTGTACGGCGTAGAGACCACGGATCTCGCCGAAGAGCGCGTCACCGGAATCGGCGGTCTCGGTCTGATGAAGAAGTGGGACGGGCAGGTCTACTACGACGACGTTGAGCCCCTCTGGACCAAGGTGTACCGCGTCGAGAAGTACAGCATCGGTCTCAAGATTGATCGCGACCTTTGGGATAGCAGAGCGTTGTCCCCCCAAGTAGCAATACTTGGGTGCAAAGAGCCCCAAATCGGTGAAACTCTGGCTGCCTAGGCGTGCGGGTGCCAGACAACACCGAGGTAAGGAGTGGCTGTTGTGACGGATGTTGAGCTTGGCTGGCTGGCGGGGCTTATAGACGGAGAAGGTTGCATTACGCTCACCAGGGCACACCAACGCGATTCTATCCGCCCAATACTTCAGATAACGAACACGAGCCTACCACTACTGGAAAAGGCTCAGCGCCTCATCGAAGAGCTGTCGGGAAAGAGACCTAACATAAAAATCCAAAGCAACAGGGGCAAGTTTGGCTACAGAACCTGCTACATTATCCAGATTCGGAGACACGCGACTATAGCTAGTGTGCTACGCGCGCTGACACCACACATGGTGGCGAAGAGGGAGCAGACAGAGCTGGTTCTGGCTTTTGTCGAGTCGAGGATGTCGGCCCCGCGGAGAGTAATGCGAGGCAGGAGAGGCGGCTACTACAAGCAGTGGTACTCCGAAGTGGAGTTGGAGTTGCTCGAACGGGTTCACCGTCTAAACAGCTACTCCCACCGTAGAGAGCGTTGGGGGCTCCACCCTACTTCGAGTTCGCGGAAGTAGGGTGATGATGCGCTCCGAACTGCCAGGCGACTGGCAGAGGCAGCTGGAAACAGTTGCCCGCCAGCGGTAAACGCTGGTCGGTAGTCAGCCGTGCTAAAGGCTGGCGAAAGTAACAGATTTGGACGCTCAGCACGCGGAGATCAAGGAGAGGGTCCAGAGGTTTGCTCTGTCGATTCACAGGACGCGCCAGATTCATGCGCACGAGGTGTTCAACGACGCTTTCGCGGGAGCCAAGCTGACGGGTCCGGACGGGAAGCCTCTGTGCTCGGATTCGCACCCGCTCTCGCCCTCGCAACCCGACAAAACCCAGTCGAACGTGATGAACGCCGAGCTGTCGCTTGAGGCTCTCGAAGAGGCCCGTCTCAGGATGCTCAACTGGACTGACGACCGCGGCAATAAGCTCCTGCGCGTCCCCGATACCCTGCTCATCCCGCCTGCGCTCGGCTTGAAGGCGCGCGAGCTGCTTGAGTCGCCCGACCGTCCCGACACGGCGGACCGGGCGATCAACGTCCGCCGCGGCGCCTACAAGATCATCGAGCTGCCCTTCCTGGAGAGCTCGAAGGCGTGGTTCCTCGTAGACAGCAGGGTGGCGAAGATGTTCCTCAAGTGGTTCGAGCGCAGGAAGCCGGTTCCGGAGCGGCACGAGGACTTCGACACGGAAACACTTAAGTGGAAAGCCATAGCGAGGTACGCCTACGGTTTCCACCACTGGTCCTGGATTATAGGTAGCAACCCAGCTTAAGGGAAATGTCCTGGTAACAGCTTCCACTCCACTAATCGGTGATTGCTAAACATACAACGGTTGCACGGGGTATCTCTGTGTCGAGAAGAGGAGAGGGGAGCAGGCTTCTCCCCTCTCCCTCCTTTTCTTTTGAC
>JBFXJL010000016.1:0-8784 GCA_050174915.1 Elusimicrobiales bacterium
CCGCCTCTTGTGGTGGCGCTCCGATTTCCGTCATCAAGCAGTACATTGAACAACAGAGGACACCGACCTAAGACGGCCTTTCATCCCCCACCTGAAGGAAGGGGTCTTCCCGGCCGGAGAGTGATAAAAGTGGACTTACAACCACGCGGACCCCCATAGAACACGGGAATGAGCGACAGTTCTTTGTCACCCGAGAAGATGTAGCCCATGAGCAGTTGCACGAAATCAATAGTCTCTCTGTCGCCCAGGAACACGTCATCGAGAAAATTTTGCCAGCGCATAGTATCCTCCACAGGGTTGAGATTGTTCAAGCCGACAACTCGGCAAAGCGTTCCAGAAACCGCCGGTGCGCCTCGCGCGGCGGCAGGCCGAACTGGCGCGGCGACTCGAGGCCGATCTCGTGGAGCGGAAACACTTCCAGCATCGTCCCCCAGTCCCTGGAACCGGGGAGCAGCAAATATCCGCGCTCGGTGGCCAGCATGCGCTGATCCGCGATCTGGACGTCATAGGGCAGCGCGGACGGGAGGTTGAAACGGGCGCAGACCGCCAGCCACACACGCTGCTCGACCGCCTTGAATTCCACGAGAAGGGACTTCAGGGGCCGGACCATGTCGCCGACATAGGCCTCGGCCGCGTCGTGCAGCAGGGCCTGCAGGGCATACGGGCGCGGCACTACGCGCGAGACGTAGAGGCAGTGCTCCGCGACCGAGTAGAACCGGATCGTGTGGCCGTTGAACCGGCATTGGTTGGCCAGGGACTGCGCGATGTCCTTGATGGACACCATGGACGCCTCCGGCGCGACCAGGTCGAACGCCTGGCCGGAAAACGTCTGGTTCCAGGGATTCCCGCTCATGTGCCATGCTCCTCGCGTTGCAGGTTATTCCGCGTCGTCGTCGGCCGGATCGTCCGCGCCGACCACGAACTGCACGTCCTCGGAAAACGCATTCAGGAAATCCGCGACCGCCTCCTCCCAGAAGACCAGGAAATCGGGCAGCCGCGCCTCGTCGCCGCCGACCGCCTCGATCACCCGGCCGCCGACAAGCGGTCCCCAGTTCTCGAGCTGCCGCCGGAAGAACTGGGCCCGGGCCGCGAGGTCGCGCTCGAGCTGGGCCCGCTCGACCAGCTGCCCCTCGAGCTTGAGGCGGCGAAGCCGCGTCAGCTGCGCCTGCTCGGACTTGTGGTCGGCGTCGGCCGACAATCGCCGCCGCGCCTCGCCGGCGAGCTTGCTGTCCTTCTCCTTGGCCGCCGTGGGCAGCGCCGCGGCATAGGCCAGCAGCACGGCCTCCTCGAACTGGCCGTCGGCGTTGGTGGGGATGAGGCCGGCCTTGATATCGTCGTAAAACTTGGTCTTTTTGATCGCGAAGCCCCGCCCCTGCAGGTAAGCCAGCGCCGCCGGCTTCTTGGGAAAGAGGCGGCCGCCGGCGACGGGATCGGACGCGGCGTCCTCGGCGCGCCGCACCTCGTCGCGCACCTTTTTGAAGGCCTCGATATTGTCCTTGGTCGGTTGATCGATCATGCGTCGCTTCGCCCCCTCTTTGGCCCGCAGCAGCGCGGGCTTGTCCGTTTGGGCGCTCCGCTCGAGGTATGTGGTCAGGTCGTCGCTCACGCCGCGCCCTCCCAGGCCGGGAACGGCCGACCGTCCAGGCTGGTGGCCATGCCGCCCGTGTGGTCCTGCCAGCGGCGCACGATCACGTCGCAAAAGCGCGGATCCAGTTCCAGGGTGCGGCAGGTCCTGCCCAGGCTCTCGCAGGCCATGAGCGTGGAGCCCGAGCCGCCGAACGGATCGACCACCAGATCGCCCTGGCGCGACGAGTTGCGGATGAAGCGCTCGAGGAGCGCCACGGGTTTCATGGTGGGGTGCGCGTCACTGCGGGTCGGCTTGTCCACGCTGACGATGGAACCCGGGGCGATTTCCACGGCCAGATCCTGGCCGGACACGAGGTAGACGTCGTCACCGGCCGGGATCTGCACGCGGCCGTCGGGCAGCAGCACCGCGCCGGGCAGGGCCTCGAGGATCGACGTCTGGCGGCGGCCGCCGAACCAGTCGTGGCGGCCGGAAGGCTTCCAGCCGTAGAGGATGGGTTCGTGCTGCCAGTGGTAGTCAGAGCGGCCGAGCACGTGGACGTTTTTCCGCCAGATGAGGCACCCGGCCAGCTTGAAGCCGGCGGCCTGGAAGGCTTCGCGAAACGCCAGTCCCTCGGTTTCGGAATGGGCCACATACACGGCCGCGCCATCAGCCAGGACCTCGTGGAGCGCGGCGAAGGCACGGCCCAGGAACTCCCGGAACGCGCCCCCCGCCATGTCGTCGTTGAGGATCTTGCCGGCCTTGCCCTCGACGGCCACGTTGTAGGGAGGATCGGTCACGGCCAGGGCCGGGCGCGAGTCGCCAAGCAGCGCGGCCAGATCGGCCGGGCTGGTGGCGTCGCCGCAGAGCAGCCGGTGCCGGCCAAGCGTCCAGACGTCACCCGGCTGCGTGACCGGCGTCTCGGGCAGGGGCGGCACGGCGTCGGGATCCGTGCGGCCGGCCAACGGCAGCAGGCCGAGCAGATCGTCCAGTTCGGCCACGTCGAAGCCGGTCAGCCCGAGGTCCACGTCGAGCGCGCGCAGCTCGCCGAGCTCCACGGCGACCATCTCCTCGTCCCAGGCCGCCCAGGTGGCCGAGCGGTTGACGAGCAGGCGAAACGCGCGCACCTGCGCTTCGGTGAGGTCATCGGCCAGGATTACGGGCACGGTGGCCAGCCCCAGGCGCACGGCCGCGTCCAGGCACAGGCGGCCGTTGACCACCTCGCCGTCGGAGCGCGCCAGCAGCGGCACCCGGAACCCATATTCCCGAATCGACGCCATCATCCGTTCCACCACATCCTTCCCGTATTTCCGCAAGTCCCGTTCGTAGGGCCGCAGCCGCGTGACCGGCCAGTTTTCGAGCCTAAGCGTTTCCATCCGATTGTCCCCGTGCTACTGCCTCCCTGCCATGCATGGCTGGAGGGCTGGGGTTCCCTGGTCGGATGCCCTTTTCATCCGGCCGCCGGCAGGAGGTGCAACTCCGGTCGGCAGCCCTCCACTTCACGCCGCCTGCCAGAAATCCAGCCGCGCCCAGCCGGCGAACGCCAGATTCACGGCCTCAGGATCCGTCCGGCGTACGATGGCCGCGCCCTGGCCGCTGCGCTCCTGCGCACCAAACACGCCGCGCAGGTCCTCCACCTCCACCATCTCCCGGTAGTTCGCGAACCAGAGCACGGCCTCGAGGCAGGCCCCGAAGAACAACCCGGCGACGTGCACGCGCGCACTCTCCGGCAGCTCCCGTGCCGCCCACAGCGCCAGCAGCCGCTCGGCAGCATTGTCGCGGCCGGGCACCAGCACCGGCTCCACACCGTGCCGCGCCATGGCCTCGAGCAGCTCGCGCAGCGGCACCAGCTCGAACGCGGTCACGTGGTCCGGGTCGAGCCAGGACACGGCCGGCGCAGGCTCCACGGCCGCCGGCGCATCGGCGCAGGCCGCGCACGCATGTTCCCGGGCCTCCGGCGCATCGCCGCACGTCGTCGGCACATCCGCCGGCGCTTCCACGGCCTCGCCGCCCGTGCCGCCCCGCGCCTCTTCTCGTTCTCCCCCCCCCGCCGCAGTCGGCAGTCCAGGCGGCAAAAGTCCTGGCCGCAGCACCGGCGGCAGGCCGGCGACGATCCAGGCGCGCAGGTTCGCGCCCGCGGCAAAGGCTTCGCCGGGATCCTTGGCGACCGGACACGGCCAGCGCTTGGCGCGCGGGAAGGATGCGGCCCAGCGGGCGCAGCCCTTGGCGCCCGCGCCGTCTTTGCCCTCGGCGTCCAGGGCGACCAGGATGGCCACGGCGTCGGCCAGGGCCTTGTGCACCCCGGCCTCAATCTTGCGGACGTTGGCCGTCATCACCGACACGGCCCCGACCAGATCGCCGGCCACGTGGTGCAGCATGAGCGCGTCCAGCTCGCTCTCGACCACGACAAAGGCCTGCGCCTCGCGGCCGAGGATCATGGCGTCCATGCACGAGCCCGGGATCACGTAATATTTCTTGTCCTTGCCGAAGCGTTCGCGGTCGGCGTCGGGACGGCGGATGCGCAGGCGCAGCACCGGGCCGTCCGCGACGGCCGGATCGGAAAAGGGGATCACCAGCCCGCGCGGGATCCAGAAAGTGGTTTTCGGCTTGCCGGGGTTTCCGGCGGCGTCGGGCTCGGTCTCCACCGGCGGCAGGCCCCAGGAGGCGCGCGGCCGAATGAGGCACGACTTGCCCTTTTCGCCCGGGTTCCAGCCCAGGCGGTAGCGCTTGACCGCCTCCAGAGGCAGGCCGCGCGCGGCCAGCCAAGCGAGCTGCGCGGCATTGTTGAGCAGGTGCTGGTGGGCCCAGGCCACGAACGCCGTGGCTTTCGCCGTCCACTGTTCTGCCGGCGGCACGGACGGCGCGGCCTGGAACGGATCCTGCGCGGCGACGGGACGCGGCGGCCGCGGCAGCGAAGACGTGGCCCGGGCCGCCTCGATGCCGAGGTGACGGCAGGCCTCGCCGTAGCTCATGCCCTCGTAGTCGCGCAGGAACTGGATGGCGTCGCCATAGGTCCCACACTGGCGGCACCAGTAGCCGCCGCGGCCGTCGTGGTCCGCCGGCTTGATCATGCAGCGGTCCACGCCGCCGCAAGCCGGGCACGGCGCGGCCCACTCGCCGCCCGTCTTTTTCACCGCCTTCAGCCCCTTGGCTTCGAACAGTCCAAGCAGATCAGCGGCCATGACGGAAAGGTCCTGTCTGCATGGTAAGGTCCTGGCAAGGTCCTGGCCGTAACCATCTATCTTCCTTTTCTTTTTTCAAAAGCAGGATAAGAGGACAGGATAACATGGTATGCTCCAAGCCGAGGTTGAGACATTTAGCCGGCATTACATGCCGTGGTCCTGATGTCCTGGCGCACCTCTCCATCCAGAGTCCGCGCCCCTTTCCGCAGCCAGGACAATCCAGCGCGAAGGTCCTGGCGATCGTCCTATGTCCTGGTCACTTCTTGCGGGACTTCCCCCACAAGTTGTTGCCGTAACCACCATCCCTTTCTTGCTTTTTCTCGGGATAGGCGTCCTGCGCCACGGGGTTGAGCTGGACGCCGTAGTAGTAGACGGTGCCCCCCTTCCGATCCTTGTGGATCTTGCGCCCGAGCTGCTTGCCGAAGGCGTTCATGGAGGGCACGTATTTGCCCCGATTCTTGAAGTACCAGCGGGTGTAGAGGTCGTAGATCTCGGTGGCCGAAACCCGGTCCGTGGGCTCGGTGATGAGCAGGCACTCGTCCACGAAATCCTGCACGTGGTCCTCTTCCCGCTGGTACTCCTCGGTGGCGGCCAGCACGGACTTGGGCGGCGCGATGCCGTCGCGCTGCCAGAGCAGGCAGCCCCGCACCAACCAGGCCAGGATCCCGGGCAGCTCCTGCTCCAGGCGGTCGGGGATGGTTCGATCGCGCAGGCGCTCGTTCTCGCGCGTGGGGTTGTCCACGTAGCGGTAGGGGAAATTGACCAGGCGCAGCCGGTCCCAAAACGCGTACTCGTGGGCCCCGGCATGGGGCTTGTGGTTGGTGAGCAGGAACAGCGTGTGCGTCGGGTAGAAGCTTGAGGGGTCGCGGTCCCACATGTAGCGGCCGGTGAGGCGGTCATCGCCCGAGAGCCACTTGACCCGGGCGACCGAAAACCGGCGGTTCTCGTCGGACTCGGTGGCGTAGGCCACGCGCAGGCCGTTGAGGCTCATGATGGTGGGCGTGGGTTTGTCCGCGTCCCGGGCCTGCCCCTGGTCCAGGAGCAGCTCGGCCGGGATGGGCGCCATGTAGTCGCCGAGCACCTTGCCCAGGGTCTCGACCATGACCGTCTTGCCGTTGCGACCCTCGCCGGCCAGCACCACGAACAGGGGCTCGCAGGACAGGCCGGTGATGGCGTAGCCGAACACCCGCTGCAAAAACGCGGCGACCTCGGGATCGTCGCCCACGATCTCCTTGACGAAATCCGGCCACACGGGGGTCGGCGCGTCGAACCCCTCCCACGCGACGCGGCAGGTCCGCTTGACGCGATCGCCGGGCCGGGCCGGACGGAACTCGCCGCTGCGCAGATCCACCACGCCGTTTGTCACGCCGAGCAGGTACGGATCCGCGTCGAACTCCTCCATCTTCACGAGGAGGGGATCGTCGTTTGACAGCGCGAACCGGAGCGCAGCTGAGACGCCGGCGCCCTCGCGCAGGTCGTCGATGTTTTTGCGCAGGCGCTTGGAGATCCGGTCCAGCCGCCGGACCTCGTCGTTGTCGCCGACCTCCTTGGCCCGGGACGCTTGGACCTCGATCTCCTGCCGCGTCTCCTCGTACCGGGAGACGACAGCCTCGACCATGGACTCGGCGCGGTAGACCGTGACCTGTTTCCAATAGCTGCCGGTCCACTCGAACCACTGATTCTTGAGCTCGGGCGCGCAGAGGAGCTGCCCCTTGTGCACGGCCGAAAACAGGATGCCGTCGCCCTTTTGTCCGGCGTAGAGGCAGCGTTTGACGAACTCGTGGTCGATGATCGGCGCGGCGTCCGCGGCAGGCGCGCCCTCTTCCTTCACCCGCGCGGCCACCTGCTCGGCGGCCTGGGCGATCTCTTCCGGCGTCGGCGTCTTGGGCGTGTCGCTCATGACCGCGCCTCCCGCCGAATTTCAGCCCCGCGCGGAGCCCATCTTTCCGTTTTTCCGCCAGATTTTTTCCGCAAATTTCCGCGCCCCCCTGCACCCAACGCGCGCGAGCTTTTCCGAAGCTCAGGAAGGACCCGCGAAGTTCGGGAGGCGGCCAGGACATCGCTGGTCGGTTTTGAGAGAGAGAGGTGGGGGGGGGAGGAGCGGCGAAGAGCCGCCTCGCTGTCGCTCGGCGGGAGCGGTCGCGCCAGCGGTGCTGGCCGCTGCGTCAAATGTCCTATGTGCCCCGCCCTGTAGCCGGCGGCCAGCACCGCTGGCGCAGCACCATATGCATTCCAGGTGACGAATGCCGCTCTAACGCTGGCTAACGAGCCGGCTAACACCAGGGTCGGAATGGTGGTTATTTGAGAGGCCGCTGGCTCTGAGTCGCTGACCCTAACCCGGCGATATAGTATGCAGCAGTAGCGGGAGGACGAGCTGGCGGCTAGCCTCCGGAGCCAAAGGCCGTAGGTTCGAATCCTACATTGCCCACCAAATGAATTCAAGGGGTTGCGATCACAAGCCGCAGCCCCTTTTGCTTTTTCGGCTAACAGATTGCTAACATCGTTGCCGATATCGCCGCCGTGCGGTACTTCCTGGCCATGTCTGGCCGAAAGCACATCAAAACACAGTATCCCGGCGTATATTACCGCGAATCGGCCGAACGGATGGCCGGGAAAATACCCGATCGTACCTATGAGGTGTGCTACCGCGACGCCGGCGGCAAGCTCTGCTGGCACACGGTCGGCCGCCACTCCAACGGCATCAGGCCGGCCTACGCCAACCAGGTGCGCGGTAAGCTGCTCGAGGAGGTCGCGGCCGGCAAAAACCCGGCCACGGCCTCGCCCACGGTGATGGAGCGGGCAGCCGCCGGCCAAAAACCCGCCGCCGCCCCCTCCAACACCGTGGGCGCGGCCGGTGTCGCCAACCACGCCAGGGCGGACCCCGAAGGCAAACCCACAGGCCCCGAGCGCAACCGCTACGAGCTCCACCTCAAGGCAGGGCTGCACGCCCTGCCCGTCATGGCTGTCACGCCGCAGATCCTGATCGACGCCAAGCAGCGGCTGGCGCAAACGCTTGGCGACCAGAGCCTGCGTCACGCGTTCGGGTTCCTGCGCCGGGCCATCAACCATATTATAGAGGTGCGAAGCCTGGGCATCGCCAATCCGTTTTCGGTCAAACGCGGCGGCGCATTCCGCCTGCCCCGAGCCGAGAACGCAGCCGTGCGGTTTCTGACGCCGGACGAGGCGCACGCCCTGCTGGGCGCGCTCAAGGGCCGCTCCCGCCCGCTCCCTGGCCAGGAAATGCATGGGCGCGTCGCCGTCGGTCACGTCCATGATGGGCAGCAGCTTGTCCACGCCGAGCTTGTGCCCGGGCTGGCCGGACAGCTCGCTCATCATAGTGGGGTAGTTCCAGCCGAGCATGTCGGCGATGGACTGCGCGCCGATGCCCGAGGGCGCGCGCTTGACCAGGCCGTGCAGGATCGGCGAGAGGGGCGGATACTCGTGGCGGGCCATAATGCTAATCCTCCATGTGGTTTAGCGTGGCGATGGGCGCAACAATGGGCTAGCCAGGGGATGCTGGCAGCTCTAGGCGGCTTGGTGTTCGACTTTGGGCTTGGGGCCGGGCTTGAGATGGACCGGCGCGGGCAACACGTCGGTGGGAAGCACCGTAGCCCAGACGGCATGATGATGCGGCGGGACGGTTTCGGAGCGCAGATGCCGCGCGGCGTTGACGCCCCGAATGCCGACCATTTCACCGAGCGCCTTGTAGGTAAGCCCGGCGCGGCGCATTTCGACCTCGAGACGCTCTTGCCTTGTTATCTCAATTAGGGTTACTGGCGACGTTATTGTCATATTGGCTCCACTTTGTCCCGGTGCCGAGGAATTAGGGTCATCCATTACGATGGCGCAAGGATTAACAAGATACTCTTTTTTCGTCAACGAGATTCTGACGATTAACCAAAAATAGTTACTTATCACTCTCCGGCCGGGAAGACCCCTTCCTTCAGGTGGGGGATGAAAGGCCGTCTTAGGTCGGTGTCCTCTGTTGTTCAATGTACTGCTTGATGACGGAAATCGGAGCGCCACCACAAGAGGCGG
>JBFXJL010000017.1:0-8305 GCA_050174915.1 Elusimicrobiales bacterium
GAAGGCCTCGATCCGCGGCCACATCGAGCGCGGCGAGCGCATCGCCCGGGCGATCCAGGATCGCTTCGGCATCCGGGAACCCCGTCAGTGGCGGGCCAAGCACCTGCGCTGGGCGCTGGAGCGCTGGACGAGCGGGCTTTCGGCCGGCAGCCGCTACGACTACTGGCGCACGGCGCGGGCCCTGGCTTCAGCCTTGGGCCGCTGGCCGGATTGGGAGCCGCACTTGCGCGGGCCGTGGCAGAGGCAGGGCAGAGGCGGGCGGCCGGCGAAGCTGGCGAGGGCAGGAACGCGCGCTCCCGGCGCGAACCCCGGCCGCGACAGCGCCCGGTCCTGACGGAAGGGACACAGCCCGGCGGGCTGTGCCCTTTCAGCGTACCGCCTGTGCACGGAACGCCGCAATGGAGCTGAGTGTGGCAGCCGACAATACCGTCAGAGCACTGTTACGCGACTGCCTCTTCACCCGGCGCACAAGACAAACTTGGCAAAAGCGTCAATGAGATATCGACACAGGTAGAGTCACGGGTGCAAACATACGAATTGGTTCCCAGCCCCTTCCGACCTCACTTCCAGGTTCGGACTCTTTGATGCGAGGTAGCCAAGCGGCTGGTCCAATACGAAGGGATAAAGCACTGCCAAGGACGACAGCGCCGGAACAGACACGGCTTTGCCGACGTAACGCAGCGCCGCCTCGACCAGCCAGGCCACGGCCTGTTCGTTGCTGACCACGATCGGCTTCATGCGCACGAGGCGCTTGCCTTTCTCGACGCGCTCGATTGCGCCCCAGCTTGCCTGCGACTGCAGCACCATGTTGGTCATCCGGTACGTGCCTTCGCGCTCGCCATAGGTTTCGCTCATTCGGCGATGGACTTCCGCCGAAGCACAATCACCTTGTAACGCTGAGAGGCGCCCCACCAGCTCCGCCACCTTGCCGAAGAATGGATAGGTCGCGATAGCCATGCCCCAGGTCAGCGCGGCGATGGGAATACTCGGATCCGCTTTGAAGATCGCCACGCCTCGCTCAGCGAAGTCGGCCAGTTCCGGACGTGGCTCCAGCCAAAGGCGGTTCAACACGGTCCGGGTCTTCTTGCGGGCAGCGACACCGAGCCCAGCCGTGTCGAGCGCGGCATTCAGGTCTTCGAGCGTAGCCAAGTCGGCACGCACCCTGAGCGCAACGGCCGCCCATTCAAGCGGGATGAAGCGATCAAAGCCAATTTGCGGTGCTGACGACGTCATTCGATTCAATTCACGTAACTCACTTTGACGAAGGGCACGATCAGCTCCTCCACGGAGATGCCGCCGTGAACCACGACTTGGGTCTCCTTCGGCACAAACGCCCCCCGCCCTCCTGCGAATAGCGGCATGAAGTTCGCCGGTAGTCCAGCGACATCCAGACGGAAGGTCTCTGGATTGGCCGCCGCCGTCTCCGCAATCAAAGCCTCGCTGCGATAGGTTCTGACGCGCTCCCCGCGCAGTTCCGACGCGACTCCCTGATTCGGGCGGCCAATGCCCACCGCTTCGACGTTGCCGTGGTCAGCGGTCAGGTAGACGTGGAATCCGTTATCCAGCAACAGCGAGAACAAGCGATCCACGAAGCCCGATTCGCACCAGCTTGCGATCTGGGATGCGATGCCCCGTTTTCCGAGCACCGCGCCATGGATGATCTCGTCGACGGTATCCACGACGAGGCCGGCCACCTTCACAGAGGGCGTGGTCAGTTCTGCCTCAAGCATCGGGAGGTCATCGGTGCGCTTGATTGATTTGCGATACAACACCTCGTTCGCGCGAAGGCCATGGTCCTGCCAGAACCGAGTCCATTGAGCCGGTTCCTGAGAGGTTGATTCGATGCTGTCGGCGAACTCGCGCGGGCGCAGGCCGGAGAACAGCGCCTGCCGGGACACCGATGTCAGGGTTGGCAGCCACGCAAAACAGGCGTTCTCGTCAAACATCAGCCGCTGCGACCGATTGATCACGCTCTCCCGGATCTGAATCCACTGGTCTACGGCCAGCCCGTCGAATACGACCAGCGCGACCTTTGCCTCGCCGTTGCCCCGGCGCATCGCCAGATACCTTGGCACGTGGTGGACCATGATCGGCCCTTTGGCGGCCGGCAAAGACAGTAGGTCCGCGTAATGCTTGCCTACCCATTCACGCAACCGATCGTCGGCAGAGATAGCCAGGTCTCGCATCGCGTCCTTGATGCTTTCCGCTCGGGCTGTATCCAATCCATGGAAACGCGAGATGACTTCGCCAAGCCGACGCGAGAAATGGGTCCAGTCGCGGTGTGGTGACTCTATGGTCGGCACTTCCGCCTTCAGGCTCTTGATGCCTTCGAGCACCAGGTTCCGCATCGACGCCGGGTCCTGCACCACACCCGCCTTGGCCCATTCCGGCAGGGTGGCCGGTACGCCCTGGACCACCAGCGGGTGCAGCGTGCCATCCAGGAACATTGAGTCGACGATCACGCGGACGTCATGGTGATCGAAAGGCAGTTCGATCTTCGCCACGTAGTCGGGCGGCATGGGTTCACCGGTGCGGGTACCCGTGACTCCCAGCTCGGTGAGATAGCGAAACCAAGCCTCCTGCACGACACGCAGGGTGAGGCTCTTCTGCGCAAACAACTCGGCAATGGGTATGCCCTTGAAGGCGTTATGCTCACCGACGACTTGCCCCACGTGCTGCGCGAGCACGGGCGGAAGAGCCGCCTCGCGATAGTGCAGACGAAGGAGCTCACGCCAGAAGTCCTCCGGGCGCGTGATGAGATGGGGGCTGATCCGGAAGATGTGCGTCAGCACGAACTCCTTGGTTGCGGCCTCGCCCAGTGCCTCATGCGCGTACCTCGCCTGCGCCTCGAATAAGGAGGGCAGCATCTCGCTACCCAGCTGCCTCACCACGGCATAGCTCAGCTTGGGGAACAAGTCGGCGAGACTCAGGCTCAGCTTCCGCGCCTGGCGCAGGTAGTCCCAGGGCAAGTCGCTGACATTGGTACCCCGTAGATGGAGGATTAAGGCGCGGGATGGCCCCGGTTCGCCTCGATCCCACGCCGCCCGATAGCGCTCCTCGTACTCTGCCCGGAAGGCGATGCTGTCCTCGAAAGGCAGCACCTCAAAACCACGCTCGCGCAGTCCCGCCAACACTTGCTCGTCCAGCAGGACATCGTCCGGATCGGCGACGATCCAGAGCCGGGCCAGATCGACAGGAAACTCCTTCAGGACACGGTCAACCCAAGCGGTCATGCTGGCGCACCTGCCGGGTGACCAATGCGAAGCATCAGCACCGCGTCGAGATCCGGCGTACAGGCTTCCGCATCTCCCAGCGCCGCCATACGCGCATCAAACTCAGCTTCGAGCCGCTTGCGCCGGTGCTCCCTGACCGCGGGAAGACCGATGCGGCCTATCGCCTGGTAACGCGCGTCGAAGGCGTAGCGCGCCCGTTCGCGCTCCTCGGCGAGCCAGGTGCGGTGCTCCTCCAGCAGTTCGGCAAAGAGCCGCTCCCCCTGCGCTTTGGCCGCAGCCAGCGACGTTTCGAAAGAGGCCCGCGCGTTCTCCACCTCGACCTTCGATGCGAGCGTCACGTTCTCGGTCAGCAGCAAATCCCAGATCCGCTTGGCGGTCGGCACGAAGGTGCGGCCATCGTCGGTGACAAACACGGGCAAGAATCGCCGCCGGTTGAAGCTCTCAGAGAG
Source organism: Elusimicrobiales bacterium (assembly GCA_050174915.1). Classification (GTDB taxonomy): domain Bacteria; phylum Elusimicrobiota; class Elusimicrobia; order Elusimicrobiales; family UBA9959; genus UBA9959. The sequence goes on from JBFXJL010000017.1 coordinate 3,683, forward strand.
ATTGGATGCGCTGAGATTGATCTCCCACAGCGACCACACACCATGCACCGTATCGGGCAAGCCGGTTACCGCCGCAATTGGCAACGGCTGGCCCGCCACGCAGCGCGGCAGCTCGCTGATGACCGCGCGGGCGCGCGGATCTTCCAGCGTGATCCACTCCATCTCAGGGTTCTGTTCGGCGGTGCGCGCATCGAAGCAGACGCGGGGTGACTCGCTCCCGTCCCCCCACTTCACGCGCCATGCGTCGCCAAGCTTCTCAGCTGCTCCACCTCGCACAGGCAACCCGGCGGTGATCGCACGCTCCAACCAGTACTGCGCCGGATGATCCCGCCACTTGCGGGCATCGTCGGCTTCCAGCGCGTGGTCTTCCGCCAGCAGATCGGTGTCTTTGCGGCTCGCCGCCACCTTCTCCCGCACTTGGTTGATGACCGCATCGCATTCCTTATCGATCGACGCAGGGTCTTGCAGCCCGTGGACGAACAGTTCGTCGAAGATCGGCTCCACCTCCACCGAATCCATCACGTCGGCCGCCTTGTCGACGCCGAACTCCTGGGCAATGACAGCGAGCTTCTCTTCCAGCACCTCGCGCACCCGGTGCTCCACGGTGTCTTCCAACACGAAGTTGATGGCGCGCACGACATGGGGCTGGCCGATGCGGTCCACGCGGCCGATGCGCTGCTCCAGCCGCATCGGGTTCCAAGGCATGTCGAAGTTGACGATGACATGGCAGAACTGCAGGTTCAGTCCCTCGCCGCCGGCGTCGGTGGAGACCAGCACTCGCACGTCGCGTGAGAAAGCCTGCTGCGCACGGGTACGCGCGTCCAGGTCCATGCCGCCGTTGAGCAACGCCACCGAAAAGCCCCGGCTCTCCAGGAACTCCGCCAGCATGGCCTGCGTCGGCACGAACTCGGTGAAGACCAGCACCTTGAGCTGCGGGTCGTTCTCCTCCTGCTGGAGCTTGTAGATCAATTCCAACAGCGCTTCTGCCTTGGCATCCGTCCCCTGTCGCTCGGTTTCGCGGGCGAGATCCAGCAGCATCTCGACCTCCGACTTCTCCCGCTCCCACCCGCTGGCCTGCACGGCAATGTCGAGCTGGGATTGGCTGTCGAGCTCTGCCCACTCGTCCGGGTCAACCGCCTCGAACAGGTTCGCCTGCGGCTGCGGCGCATCCAGCAGGGCCTGGCGCCTCTCCAGGGTGGCGCGGATGGCGGCCGTACTGGACGTCACCAGGCGCTGCATCAGGATCATCAGGAAGCCGATGTGCCGCTGCTTGGCGGCCATCGCCTGGTTGTACCCGTGCCGGACGTAGTCCGTCACCGCCTCGTAGAGCCTTCGCTGAGCTGCATGCCGCTCTTGCCAAGCTACCGGGTGAAGTCGGGTGACCCGGGGTTTGAACAGCGGTTGGCCTTCCGCGTCGATGGCGGCCCGCTTCTCGGTGCGAATTACGAACGGGCGCACCCGGTTACGATTGATGCTGCCTTCATCCGGAAACGCCTCGCGGTCCAGCAACTGCATCAGCCGCATGAACTGGTCGGTCTTGCCCTGATGCGGCGTCGCGGATAGCAACAGCAAGTAGGGAGCGGCCTCGGCCAAAGCGGCACCGAGCTTGTAGCGGGCAACCTGCTCAGTACTGCCGCCGAGGCGGTGTGCCTCGTCGATGATCACCAGATCCCAGCCTGCCGAGATCAGATCCTCGAAGCGATCCCGGTTGTAGGTAGCGAGTTGCTCCAGGCTCCAGCCGCGCCGGCCCTCGATGGGTTTCACTGAATCCAAGGAGCAGATCACCTGGTCGTGCATGCGCCAGAGGTTCTCGTCGTTCTGGGTGCCGTTGTCGCGCCATTGACGGAAGGCCGCGAGTTCAGATGGCTCAACGAAGCGGAAGTGCTCGCCGAAGTGCAGCCGCATTTCGGCCTGCCACTGGCGCACCAGACCTTTCGGTGCCACCACCAGCACCCGCCGCGCCATGCCGCGCAGCTTCAACTCGCGCAGGATCAAACCCGCCTCGATGGTCTTGCCCAGACCCACTTCGTCCGCCAGCAGGTAGCGGATGCGGTCCCGGCTCAAGGCCCGGTTCAGCGCGTAGAGCTGGTGCGGCAGCGGCACCACGCTGGACTGGATCGGCGCCAGCAGGAGGTTGTCCTCCAGCGCGTCAAGCAGCCTGGCCGCAGCCGCCGTGTGCAGGATCTGCTCCACGGTCAGACGCACGGAGGAAAGCTCGCCGAGCTCCTGGGCGCGGGCGCGCACCACGGCATCCTTGGCCGGCAGCCAGACGCGATAGGCGACCTCGCCCCACAGTGCCTCGCGGTCAATCACCCGGCAGGGTGACGCCTGCCGGGTATGCCAGCACCAGTCACCGACGGCGAAACCGCCACTCATGCCTCATCCTTCTTGAGCACTGCCCGCCCCTGTTCGGTCAAGCGGTACCGCTGCTTGCTGCTCTGGGGCTTGTCGGGAATCGTCATTTCCAGCAAACCGGCCTCCAGGGCGGGCTGGAGATAGGCATCCCCGAAGTGCTTGCGGTCCTTAAGGCCTAAGGCGTCCATCAGTTCCTGCCGTGCCATCTCCCCCGTAGCCTTTCTCAATAGCGCGAGGACTTGCGGGGTAACTTGTGGGGTCACTTGGGGGGTGACATGGGGGGTCACTTGCGGGGTGACTTGTTCAGTCGCCCGGGCGAATCGTTGCCGCAGCGCATCCCGCACCTCGAACAGAGTCTCGCTCACAGGCTGAAGCAACTGCTGACGAACCAGGAAATCGGCGATTTGCTTGGCCTGCTGCGTCGTGCTTACACCCAGCCCGCGAATATCGGTCAGGCTGATACGCTCACCAGCTGAGCGTCCGAGCCCCAGGGCCAGCACGTCCGCCTGCTCTCGGGTCAGGTTCACCCCGATGGCCTGGCGGAAACGCTGCATCGCCTCGGTGACCAGCGGCCTGTTGATAAGCACCAGCTCGAACTCTTTACGCGCCTTGTCGTTCTTCAATTGCGGCGGTACGCGCCCCAGGTCGTGCCAGTTGCGGAAGATGGCGCGGATGCCTGTTCCCGCCTGATCCGACAACCCGATTCGCCGGAACGCCTTCACAATGGTCGGGTTGCGTACTTCTTTCTCCGTCGGGTCCAGCAGTTCCGCCTCGGTCGCAAAGGCATCGCCGGGATTCCAGAAGATGGTGCGGTCGGCGAACAGGCGAATGGATGCTTTACGTCCGTGATCGCCGTAGTCCTGATGGATCAGCAGGTTGATCGCCGCCTCCCGGAAGGCCACATAGTCGGGCGGATCGTCATTGCGGCGAAGTGTCGCGGGGTCGAGCGAAAACGGGTGCTCGGCGATCCGCATGTAGCGGGCAACCAAGCCCTGCCAAGTCTGAAATATGTTCTCCTCGAAGACGTAGCGGTCATGCCAGCGCTGATCCGCCGACCACTGGGCGAAGGGCGTGTCGATGCGCTGATAGTCCAGCACCGGCCGCGGCAGAATCTGCCGCACATAGCGCCCATCGCCAAACAGCAATACGCCTGCGCGGGTGGGCAGCATCCTGCCGCTCTGTTCGACGATGAAATTCCAGTTGAGCAGAAACTCGATCGGGTCTGCGATCTCCGGGTGCTCCGGATTGCGACGGGCGAACTGCGCTTGATACCACTTGACCGTCTCCAGGTCGAAGCAGCGATCCACTGGGATGTCCGGAAGCGCCATACCGTCATAGCGCTCCTGTGCGGCATCGCGCAGGAAACGCTCGAGCTCGCTTGGGGTGCATTGTTCATCGCCCGCGCCTCGGCGGATGTAGCTCTGGCGCGGATCACCTTTGAGATAGACCGGCTTGTCGGCCCGCGGTGACTCGGGCACGCGGAAAGCGAAAATATGCTTGCCGTCGATCTCGAACTTCCGCGGCTCAACGGCGATGACGCGGTTCAACTTCTGACCGCCACGCAGCGCAGCCAGAAAATCGTTCTGCACCTTGTCCGGCTCCTCGACCCCAGTGATTTCCAGTTCCCCGCCGCGCTCGCTCACGCCGAACACCAGCCAGCCTCCGGCTGTGTTGGCGAAGGCCGAGACGGTCTTGTAGGCGTCCTCGGGCACGCCGCGCTGCGCGCGTTTGCACTCGAAATCCTTCCACTCGAAGCCGTTCAGGCGCGCGAGCAGCTCGTCCTGGTTCATCGTGGCACCTCAATCGCCATCAGGAACCAGCCTCCGTACGCGTCAGCGCCTGGTCATACCAAAGCAGCAGCTTCTCGTCTTCCTGCAGCGCCTCATCCGGGATCTTCTGGGCTACCTTGATGATGGTCTGGTAGTCCTTCCTGCTCCACGCGTCCTTGAAGCCGGCGCGCAGCACCTCCAGCCGGAACTCCTTGAGCTTGCGGCCGCTGTGTTGCTGGTACTGCTCGAACTCCTTCAGCAGTGCCTTTTCGCGCTTCTTCTCCAGATCCTGCGCCTTGTTCGGATCCGGCACGTACCAGCGATCCTTGGCCTTGGTGATCAGTCGTGGGTCGCTCTTCTCCAGCCCGCGCAGCTCTTTGAAGTTGGACGAAAGGTAAGCGTGGATCTGGCTCGGGACTTCCCCCGATCCGTCGTACTTCAGGAAGTTGTTCTCCAAGAGCGCCATCAGCTCCGGCTTGGCCTCATGCTTCTTCCAGCC
>JBFXJL010000018.1:0-7837 GCA_050174915.1 Elusimicrobiales bacterium
CCCTGCTTGCCGCCCATGAGCTCGAAATCGGTCTTCCAGCTCTTGCCGTAGGGCGGGTTGGAGATCATGAAGTCGAACTCGCGGGAACGGAACTGATCGGCCAACAGGGTCGATTTGTCGGCACCGCCGACGATGTGCTCCGCCTCGTCGCCTTCGCCCTTGAGCAGCAGGTCGGCCTTGCAGATGGCGTAGGTCTCGGGGTTGATCTCCTGGCCAAACAGGTGGATGGAGACCTCCTTGCCGTGTTCCTCGGCCAGCTCGCGCAAGGTCTCCTCGGCAACGGTCAACATGCCCCCCGTGCCGCAGGCGCCGTCGTAGAGCAGGTAGGTGCCGGACTGGATCTGGTCGGCCACCGGCAAGAACATCAACTTGGCCATCAGTTTGACGACATCACGCGGCGTGAAGTGCTCGCCCGCCTCTTCGTTGTTTTCTTCGTTGAAGCGACGGATCAACTCCTCGAACACGGTGCCCATGCCGTGGTTGTCCAGCGCGGGCAACCGGATGCGGCCGTCGGCGTCCTTGACGGGATAGGGCGAGAGGTTGATGTCCGGGTCGAGAAAGTCCTCGATCAGATAACCCAGCACATGGGCATCGACCAGGGTCTGGATCTGGTCGCGGAACCTGAACTTGGCGAGGATCTCCTGGACGTTGGGCGAAAAGCCGTCCAGATAAGCGATGAAGTCCTCGCGCAGGCGCTGGCCCTGGCTTGCGGCCTTGAGCTTGGCGAGCGTGAACTCGGAAGTGTTGTAGAAGGCCTGGCCGGCGGCCATGCGCAGCGCGCCGTCCTGCTCGGCAACCTTGTTCTTGTCGAGGAAGCGTTTGCGCTCCAGCACCTTCTGCTTGGTCGGCTCCAGCACCGCATCCAGCCGCCGCAGTACCGTGAAGGGCAGGATGACGTCGCGGTACTTGCCGCGCACATAGACATCGCGCAGGCGGTTGTCGGCGATGTTCCAAATGAAGTCGGCGATCCACTTGAGTTGGCTTTGGTCTTGTGGCTTCTTCTGCATGGGTCGATCCTGGTTCATGCCGGCGGTGTAGTCGTCGCGGCGGCTTTATCCGGGCAAATGGGCGTCGATCCCTCACCGCATGGGCTTCATCGATGCTACCATCTTCGTGGCTCATTTGACGAGCCAGTCATCCGGGAGGAAGCCATGAACCGCACCGAGCGCTTCTACAAGATCGACCAGCTTCTCCACGAGCGGCGCGTGGTGCCGCTGGAGGTATTCCTCGAAGCGCTGTCGGTTTCGCGCGCCACCTTCAAGCGCGACCTCGAATACCTGCGCGACCGGCTCCATGCCCCCATCGTCTGGGACCGGGAAGCGGGCGGCTACCGCTTCGCCGCCGATGCGCCCAGCGGCCCGGCTTATGAACTGCCGGGGCTGTGGTTCTCGGCAAGCGAACGCTATGCGCTCTTGGCGGCGCAGAAGCTGCTTGCCGAGCTGGAGCCGGGGATCCTGGCCGCCCACATCGCGCCCTTGCAGGCGCGGCTGGCGGCGCTGCTGGAAACCGGCGGCCATCCGGCCGAAGAGATTCAGCGTCGCGTGCGCCTGCTCTCGATGGCCAAACGCGCGGTCGAGCCGGGCTGCTTTGCCGCAGTCGCCAAGTCGCTGATGGAACGCCGCCGGCTGGAAATCGACGCCTACAGCCGCGCGCGCGACGAGGTCAACACCCGCATCGTCTCGCCGCAGCGACTGGTGCATTACCGCGACAACTGGTATCTCGACGCCTACTGCCACTGGCGGCGGGCCTTGCGCACTTTCGCGCTGGACACCCTGCGGCGCGTCAGGCCGCTCGACCAGCAAGCCCGCGAAGTGGCCGATGCGACGCTCGACCGCCATCTCGCCTCGGCCTATGGCATCTTCGCCGGCCGGCCCAAGGGGCGTGCGGTGCTGCGCTTTTCGCCCGAACGCGCCCGCTGGGTGCGCGACGAGCGTTGGCACAGGGATCAAGCGGGCGAGATGCTGCCCGATGGCAGCTGGCGGCTGACCGTGCCCTATGCCGACGAGCGGGAGCTGGTCATGGACATCCTGCGCCATGGCCGGCATGTGATCGTGGAAGCGCCGGGATCCTTGCGCCGGCGCGTGGCCGAGGAGGCGGCAGCGATCGCCAGTCGTTACGCGACCAAGGTCTGAGCCGCTAGGCTCACGATGTGAGCCATACCCTCCGGCATCATGGCGCGGTTCATTCGCACGAAAGGCCACCATGATCACCGACTTTATCCTCGCTCTCTGGGCCGGCTGGGCCACGCAAAGCTTTGGCGTCTTCGTGCTCGTGCTGCTGCTGGGCGTTTTCTTCTGGCGCCACGACCGGCCTTTTTCCAGTGGTGTCCTCAGGCTCGCCCTCATCGCCCTGGGCATCTCCGCCCTGTTCTCGCTCTTCGGCGGTGGGGATGATTGCGACTGCGATCTGTAGCCCTGCGAACGGGGAGGTTCTTTACCGGCCTTTGCCCGGAAGGAGACTGCGCTACCGACGGGTGTCTGGCCGTAGTCCGATGGGCATGATTCAGCGCCTCTTGCCGGATGGTTTCATGACCCGATCGACCTCCGCCTCAATGGCTGCGCGCAGATCGAGCCAACGATCCCACAGATATTCGATCTCTTCCCATTGTGCTCGGATGTCAGTAGGTGATACGAGCGTCATCAGCGCGTCGTAAGCCCGGCAGATGCGGGTGCGTGCCCGGATGGCGCGTGGATCGAACAGGATGGCCGCGTACCGCGCGAGAAGCTCTCCCCGCTCGGCGAACGACCAGATGCAGCGCGTCGTCTCGAAGTTCTCCCGCGCCCGGTCCAGGCTCAGAACGCCATTGGGCCCGCCCCAGACTTCATGCGCGTACGGGTCGTCCTGACCATCGTCTTCCCAACAGCACAGGCTGCAATAGTCGTAGCCGTTGCGCTCGCGCAGCGTCGGATAGCCGCAGGCGGGGCAGGGCACGTGGCCGTGGCAGTGATCAGGATGCGCCTCGAAAAACCCGCGCCGGCGAGCGTAAGCCGTGCCCTGCCAGCGCGGCGAGGGCTCCCAGTAGCCGGAGAATTTTTCCAGCACCGGCATCACGCCTTCTCCTGTAAGCACGCTTCGATCACGAATTCCACCCGCCGCCAGGGTTCGGTCTCGAAATCGACTTCGAGAATGCGCGCAGCCAGTTTCTCGCCGACCATCAGCCGCGCGGCGATGTCGGCGTTCTCGGGGCGCGGCACGTAGCCGAGCTTGACGCCTTGCCAGTCGATGCGCACGGCGAGCGGATCGTGCGGGTTGTCGCGCTCGAGAACCAGGTCGAGCGCATCGCCCGCCGTGAATGCGTCCTCGACCTGCGGCCCTTGGTGGTATTGGTAACCCGCCACATGGGCGATCAGGAGCGTCTCGGGCTCGGCCCGCTGCTCACCCAGCCAGTCGAGCGCCTGGATGAGCTGCCGCTCGGATTTGGCATCCAGCCAAGCCAGCCGCTGCCGCGCGTGGGCCTTGGCCTGCCAAAGCTGCACCTCGATGCGTCCGCGCGCTTCCAGCGCCGCCCAGCGCGCATCCCGCCGCTCAGGAGCGTTCAGAGCCGACTCCACCCGCCGCGCCCAGGCTTCCATCTCGGGGCTGACCTCGCGGTTCGTCGGCCCACGCAGCTGCACGAGGTGGTAGGCCGTGTCGTACTCGACGTCCTCGCTCAGGCGCGGACGGTATTCGGCGGTGGCCTGCTCGCCCCGGCGCGCAAGGTGAAAGAGCCGTGTGCCGGCGACCGAGTCCTCCCAGTAACGCGGGCTGCCCGCGCAGTGGTGCATGCGCTGCCCTTCGTAGAGCAGCATCGTCGGCGTGACGAGCTCGACGGCTTCCCAGCCGTCTTCTTCCAGCCGGCCCAGCACTTCTGGCAGGTGAAGATCGGGCAGGTAGTCCTCCTTCTCCGGCCAGGGGCGCTGCCGATGCCAGCGGACCGAGGCATCGAGCAGGCCCAACAGCCCATGGCAGGCCACCCAGGCGGCGGCGAGGCGATGGATCTTGGGCCCATAGCGCCGAGCGAGGAGGGTGGCCGCCCGCCCGCGCGCGGCGGCCAGGAAGTCGTCGCAATCGGCCAGCGCCGTGTGGAGGTTGCCGTGGCGCTTGGCCGCTGCCTCCCAGGTGAGGTTCCAGCCCAGCCGAAAGGCGCCGCGGTGCACTTCGGGCACAGGCGGGGTGCTGGCGCGCTGCGCGTCGTCATCCTCATCCGCCACCGCGCCGATGAGCTGCAAATAGCCCGTCAGGTACGGCAACCAGCGCTCGAACGCCGCCACATCCGGGCGCTGGTTGTCGGGCAAGGCGTCGAGCACGGCAAGGCAGGCCCGCCGACGGGCCGCTTCGCGCCCTCCCCAGAAGGCGGCATTGACCGGCGCGCGCACGAGTCCGCGCGAGATGCCCCAGTGCGCGGCGAGCGCCCCGGCGAGATCCCGCCCCGCATCGATGGCTGCTTCCACGGCCACGTCCTTGTCACGCCAGGCGTGGCGCTTGCCATCGAAGACATTGGGCGAGTGATGCAGCGTCAAGAGCACCGGCGCCACCAGCGCCGGAAAGCGCATCAGCGCCTGCATGCGCCGCTCGCGCAAGAGCGGCGGCAGGGTGGCGAGCCGGTTGTAGTTGCGCACCGAGGCAAAGAAAACCTTCGGCGCGGGCTGCGGCGCCCGGCCATCGTGCCGGGTGACGGCCGGCGGCGTGGGCTCGCGCTCGAGCCACAGCAGCAGCCGCATCGCTTCGGCATCCAGCGTGGCGGCAAAGCGCTGGAAGTCGGCATCGAACCAGAACCCCGCATGCCAGCGCGAAGGATTGGGCAGCGCCGGCGCGGCATAGAGCACCTGCACAAAGCCCACGTCGGGAAGTTCCAGCTGGTAACGGTGGCCGCCGGCGTCGTCGGCAAGCGCCGCGACAATGGGCGCGATCACCGCATCCTCACCCAGCCGCGCTTGGCCTAGCCGCAGGGCGAGCACCCGGCCATCGGAGAGCGACAGCCACAGGCGCGGGTATTCATCCTCCGGCGCGAAGGTCCGCCCGGGCAACCACAGCCGCGCGCGCACGGCAGGCAGCGGCGCGGCGAACGTCGGCGCTGGCGGGACGGCAGGGGCATAGGAGACGAAATCTTCCATGCCCGCGATGATGCGGCGGACGGTGGCTCATGGTGTGAGCCTGACTTGCGTGTCAGCACGAAGGTGACAGCGGGCAGAGTTGCTTAGCCCATTTGCACCCCATAGGCCGCAAATGCAATCCGTCCGAGATGATCGTGGCGCAAAAAATTCATGCGAATGACGCGCAGCCGTAGCCGCTCGCCGATCTCCAATTTTGTGTGCAGGTCGTACGCACCATCCCATACATGGCCGATGCGCTGGCCCTGCCATGCGGCGGCCAATTTCCAGGGCAGATCAGCGGGGTCTTGATAGACCTCCAGCGGCTCTCCTTCGCGCAGTGTGCGCAACGCCTCCGGATTCTGGGTAAATACCGTGCCGATGACGCACACCGTCTCGCCGGGCCTGCGCCAGCGTTCTGCCGCCGCACGCAGCGAAGCACGTACACCGGGATGGTCAGGCAGCGGCTCGTCGGGCGTGAGCAGATAGGGTACGCCGCGTTGGCTGTCGAGATCGAAAGCTAGCACGTAGAGTCGGTCGCCCGGAAGAAAACCTGGGGCAAAGCCCATTTCCACGCGTAACGGGCCGTGTGCCCGCGTACGCACGCGCAGGATCGCCGGCGGCGGAAAGTAGCGGCCATTGGCCAGCGCGCGCGCTTGCAGATCGGCATACCACCCGGCAAACCAGCGGCGCTTGCGCATGAAGAAAAGGGTTGTGCCTTCGCACGGGCAACCCAGAATGGCGACAGGGTCGGCAAAATCGATCCAGGCCTCGCCCCCCGGCCCGGGGAAGAACGCATAGAGCTGCTCGAACCCGATGTCGAAGGTTTGATGAATCTGCACCACCTGCGCGAGTTCACTGAGCAGGTGGCGGATGGCTTTCAGCGGCGGCGTGACGGCTTCGATATAGAGCGGCTGGCCGCGCAGGCATTGCCCGGCTTGCATGCGCAACTGACGCGCGCGGCGGCGTGTGGATTTCTGCAACGCTCCTCGGCGCTGGAACGTCCAATTCGGCGGGAACGCATAGGGTCCGGTCAGTCCCGTCGAAGCGCAGCCAATGACATCAGGCCACGTGCTCACTCGTCACTCCCCCAAGCATGACCGATCCACAACCCCAGCAGCAACGGCCAAACCCAGTGCGTGGGTTGTTTTGTGACGGCAGCCGTCTGCGTGCATTCAGTTTTGATTTGCGCTTCCGCAGCGCGTATTTCGGCGAGGTGATTTACTGCGAACTGCCGCTCTAAAGGCGTCAAGCCCGCGCCCACAATGAATGCAGAGACCAAGGCGAGCAAGGCCGCCGCAAGCGGGATGATCAAGACGAAGGAGCCGAGCAGCCACAAAAGCACGGCCAGGATCAGCGCGACGATGAACATCTGACCCTCGATCAGCCACTGCCAGAGCATGATCCACAGCGGCGCGCTGAAAATCCAGAGCAGCCAGTGGTCCACGAAAACTTCGGCGATGTAGGTCCCCAGTCCTTCCGCCGACCATTCGGGCTTCTTGGGCGTTGCTGGCGCAGAGGCAAGGGGACGCGCCGCGGGACGGGTGGGCAGGGGAATGACGGGCGCAAGCCTTGTTGGGGAACGACGTTTTTCCCGTTGCTTGCGCAGGCTGCGGCCCTGCCACCAAGCGAACGGGTTGCTCAGCGCCCACGAGCGCGCTTGCGGCCGCCGGCGCCACGGGCGGTTCAAAAGCCTGCGCAAACCCCATTCGATGGCCATTGAAACGGTAGCCAATGGGGCCAAAAACCACCAGGGAAAGCGCAACAACGCCGCTGCCGCCACGCCCACGCTGACGACGAACACCGCCGCCAGCAACGAGGCCAGAAGCGCCAGCCACAGCGGTTCTTGAGGCATGGTGTCGAGGTAGGCGAGCGTGACGATGCCGATGGCGAGCACGAGCCAGCCCTGCACATGGGCACGGTAGCGGTGGCGCAGGAAGTCGCGCCAATAGGGTTGAGATTGCCTCATTTGAGATGACACAAATCGAGCAGCTCGCCATCGCCGCCGTAAAGCAAATACTCGCCCTCGCCCAGGTCGATCACATAACGCGCCGGATTGCGAAAGCGCGCGCCGTGGCGACGGATGAGCTCGGGAATCTCGGCATCATCGATGGACAGCACCACCTCGCCCGCCCAATCCTCGTTCAGAATCGGAAAACGTCCATCGGCGGTCCTCGGCGGTGGCGCCGCCATGGGTGCGACGGCAGGCGCCGGGCGCGAGCGCTCCTGCAGCCACAGCAGGATACCGATCAAGAGGCCCACCCCAAGCAGCCAGGGATGGCGCGCCAGCCCGATCGATACCGGGAAGAATCCGACCCATTTGAGCATAAGGGCATTGTGCGCCTGCGGAAGGCTCAGAAACTGAGCCTGTAGGCCAAGCCATCAGGTCATCGACTGGTACGCCTTTCCGAAAGGCCCGATGATCACCTTCCCGCGCCCGTCCTGAATCTGGGCATCTACGAAGTCGGCCCACCATTGCAGCATCTGACGCCGCTGGGGAAGATACTCCGCGCGGTTATAGACGCCGCGCACCCCTTTTTGCTCGTGAGCAAGCGCCTTCTCGATCCAGTCCGAATTGAAGCCCTGTTCGTGGAGGTGCGTGGATGCCGTGCGCCGGAAATCATGGATGACGAAGTCGCGGACGTCGATTTCCAAGGCCCGCACCGCGACGTTCAGCGTGCTCTTCGCAATCGGCCGTTTCAAATCGCCGCGGCTGGGGAAGACCCATTCCGAACCGCTCGCCAGATCCCGTAATTCTTCGAACATCG
>JBFXJL010000019.1:0-3111 GCA_050174915.1 Elusimicrobiales bacterium
CGCAGGCAGAGCACACGAGGCGCCCGCTCTCCAGCAGCGCCGTCACGTGATGGTACAAGCGCTTCACAGAACCCCTCCTTTCTACGGCTTCACCGTACAGTATTCTCCCTCAACCCGCAATTTCCTCCAGCTCGCCCCACCGCTTGCCTACCTTGGCTTCGGCCTCAAACGGCATCCAGCCGTCGAGCACATCCCGCTCCATCTCCTCTTTGACCTGACGCGCCACCTCGACGGCATCCTCCGCCGTCTCCAAGAGGATGGAGTCGTGGACGGTCACGAGGAGGCGCGTGTCTCCCAACTCTCCGTTCCTTATCCTCCTGTGAAGGCGCACGAGGGCGCTGAGAGTTATGTCGGAGCACAAACTCTGTATCGGGTAGTTCACGGCAGTCCTGTCGATTTCCGACGGATCGTTAGGGTTGTTGACAAAACGCAGCTTGCGCCCGAAAGGCGTTACGAAGACTCCCGTCTCCCTGACGCGCCGCTGCTGTTCCTTGATCCACTCTTTGCCGCGAGGGTAGGCAGTAAAGAAGCGGTTTTGCAACTCCACAGCTTCCTGAACGGAGATGCCCAAGTCGGAGGCTAGAGTCGTGGCGTCCATGCCGTACAGGGTTCCGAAGGCTACGCGCTTCCCGTAGGTACGTTGCTCTTTCGTAACCTCTTCTGGCTTTAGCCCCCACATGAGACAAGCTGTAGCCGTATGTACGTCCACGCCTGACTCGGTAATGGCCCGCTTCAAGTCTTCGTCGCGCGAGTACCACGCCCAGCCTCTTATTTCCGCCTGCGCCAGGTCGCACTCCACGAGCGTATACCCAGGCGTCGCGACGAAGGCGTTCCTAGCTTCCGGCGTTCTAGGCTGATTTTGCAAATTGACGGGGTTCGACGACGACAACCGGCCTGTCACGGTCGTGTGTAAGTTGAAAGTCGTCCTCACGCGCCCGTCCAGACCGGCAACGGCGAGCAGCTTGGTGACGTAGGTGGAGAAAAACTTGTGACGCTCCCGGTAGCGGAGGAGGAGCTCCGGGAACCTGTGCTTGGTGACGCGCAGGAGGAGGTTCAGCGCCTTGCTGTCCGTGGAGAGGCGGCCCGGGACGGGGAGCTTGAGGTGCTTGTACATGACTTCGAGCAGCTGCCTGGGGGAATTCGGGTTGAAGTCGGTTCCGGCGATCTCCTGCATTTCCTCGCGGAGCTCGTGGAGCTCTGCGGTGAGAGTTTCTTGCAGGCCGCGGAGGTAGTCCCGGTCGACGAGGACGCCCAGCTCCTCCATGTCCGCCAGGGCGTCGCTCGCGGGGTAGAGGAGCTCGTAGAGAACCCTCCTGTCGAGGTCGTCCAACCTCCTCCCGAGGTCGTGGTAGAGCATCAAGGTGAAAGCGGCGTCGTGCGCGTTGTACCTGTAGAGGACTTCAGGCGGGCACAGCTCCATCTGATTCTTCTTCATGTACGGCTCCACAGGAGCCGAGTAATCCTCGTAGAAGCCCAGGTTTTCCCGCACTAGCTGTTTGAGCCCGTGACCTCCCAAGAACGGGCTGAGGACGTAGGACTGCAGGAGCGTGTCTCCTCCTGTGGAAGCCCCGCGGATCCCGTGCCTGCGGAGAACCTTGACGTCGTGCTTCAGGTTGTGGCCGATACAGGTCCTCCCCGCAAGCCACTTCGAGAAAGCGCCCTCTCTCCCGCGCAGGGCGCCGGGCAAGAAGACGACCGCCTTACCCTCTTCCACGGACAGGCCGACGCAGAGGAGGCTCCCGTCGCCTGCGGTCTCGGTGTCAAGGGCTACCTCCGGGGCGCGCTCGTAGCGGCGCAGGAACTCGACGAGCTCGTCGCCCGTGGAAACGACGGTGTAAGAAACCCGCACCCCTGTGGAAACTCCGCCTTGAACCGCAACGTCGCGGGCCTTGGCGATGTCGGCGTGGAGGTCGCGGTGCAGGCGGGGACTGCGGAGGACGTGTGCCGGGTGGTAAGTGATGACGACGTAGGCCCCGAGCTCTTCCGAGTACACTACCTTGCCCCGCTCTTCCTTTAGGGAGCCGCAGGAGCCCAGCAGAGCCTTCGCGGCCACTTTTCCGAGAGCTACCACTGCCTTGGGCCTGCGGGAGCGCACCTCGTCCAGGAGGCGCTCGCGACAGCAAGCCACCGCCCTCGCCGCGGGAGTGACCGGCTGGAGGGACATGCACAGAACTGCGTTGGTAATGTACACTTCTCCCCGGGCGATGCCCGCCTGCTGAAAGACGGTTTCCAACAGCTTCCCGGACGGCCCCACGAACGGCCTCCTCACCCGCAGCTCCACAGCGCCAGGGGCTTCCCCGACAAAAACAAGAGGGGCCGCCTCCGGCCCCTCTCCCGGAACCTTGATCTCGCCGTTGAACGGGCAGGTTTCACACCCGACCCTCTTCTCAGACTTCTTGCGGCTCAAACCACCGAGCACCTCCTTCACCGGCTACGCGCTCCAGTGCAGCACGGGCGCGTCCAGCGTCATAGCGTAGTCGATGAACTCGACGACGATTTCTGTCGCCTGGATGTACCACGCCTTGTCGGCGTCGCTGGCTTCGTAGACCAGATGCACGGCGGGCATCCCGAGCGCGTCTACGCCGGGCACAGCCGCGACCAGCTTGGGCGGGTCGGAAACGAAGAAGTGCCCGTCGCGCGTCAAATACCAGATGACCTTGGGGCGGTTAGACTCCGGGCCTTTCGATTCACAGATGACTACCCTATCTAGCTCCTTGTTAGCAACTTCTACGGCTTTCCTGGCAGTCATATCCTTATAGCGCTCCACAGGTATGAACGGGTTGAAGCCTACCGTCATGACGTACAGGGGTCTTGCACGCTTCAGTTCCTCTAGTACCTCCAGCGCCCGCCCCCTGCACGCGGCGAGGTCCTCCTTGCTGTACGGGATTTCGTACTCGTCCTGCGGCGGCTGGAAGATGTAGTACAGCCCCTCCTTGCCCGTCAAGGCCCACACCACGCTGTTGAAGCCCGCTTCGTTGTACGAGCTTCTTAAGTAGGTCTTCTGGAAAAGATGGTCCGGGTACTTATCGGACGGCACATCGCCAAGTTCCGTCTTGCCATCGTAGAGGTAAACATCTAAACCCATACTTCATCCCTCCTTCGCACATCCCA
>JBFXJL010000019.1:3211-4969 GCA_050174915.1 Elusimicrobiales bacterium
CCAGTCACTTCTCAAGGGCGACGAAAGGTTCTACCTGAACCACCCTGCCGTGCGAAGCCGCGTAGGCCAACAGGTGGGCCGCGGCGTCGCGCGCGTGCGGCTTCCCGCGCAGGGAGTTCCATGCCCCGGTGCGGCGGAGCAGGACGGCTCCGGGCTTCTTCCCCTGCGGCGGAACCGTGAGCCCGGTGGCGCCGTACTTCTTGAGGAGGTACTTGACGACTCCGATCAGCTCCACAGTCGTGGCGAAGTCCTTCGTCCAGACCCTCCTCGGGGCGAAGTACTCTACCACGACCGTCAAACTGCAAGGTTCCCCCTGCGGCTCCGTCAACCTGTTTTCAAGTATCCGCGGCAGCTCTTCCGCCGGGCACTCGTCCGCGCGGAGCTCCACGAGCACTTCAAAAGGACCCTTGCCGAGGCGCAGGTGGAGGCGACCTTCTGCCCAGCCGCACGTAGCGCCCGGATCGATGGCGAACACCAATCCTGCCACGCTGATTCACCCCTTGCGGGAAAAGCTGTGGCGAGGCCCCGAGGACGACGCCCCGGGGCCTCGCGGGGGCGGGACTCCCGCCCCGCCAGGACAGCTCAGGAACCCGTTACCACTTAGCGAGTAGCGAGTCGGCGAGGCTAGTCGCTCAGCGCAGGGAGAACCTGCGTCACGTTGTTGCCGACGGTTCCGTCGGGGCGCTTGTTCTCGCGGACGCGGATGCGTACCGCGATGCCGTGGAGGACCCGCGTGTCGAACTCCGGCTGGAGCCCCATTTCTTCGGACCACAGCCCGAGGTTGGCGAGCATCCGCTGCGTGATGCCCGCGCCCGGGCCGGAGATCATGAAGTTGGCGAAGACCCTCCGGCCCCTGTATTCCTCGGGGTCGGTGATCTCGAAGGCCAGCGTGAAGTACGGAGTTCCCGAGTCGCGGCTCACGCGGATCTCCTCGGCGGGAGTGGCGTCGATCACGGCGTTGTAGAACCCCGGCGGCAGCGGCGTGTTGTCGAACTGCCTCGCCTCCGTGAAGTCGAGGATTACCTTAGCCAAAGTATCAACCCCCCTGTGAAGTAGGTTCGGCTTCGGATTCTCCGCGGCGCTCGGCGTTGAGCGCCGTTATCTTCGCAATGATTTCTCCGAGGTCCGGGTTCTCGATGACGGGAGGCACGAAGCCTCCCGGGCTCTTGGCCTGGAAGGTAGTAGCCAGCTCCGTGTACAGCTTCCGCACGCCCGGCTTCCCCGGCTGGCGGATCTCCACAGTGAGGTATCCCACCATGTTGAAGTGGCGCGAGATGGAGCGTCGCAGGACTTTCGGGTAGACCATCGGTATCGTCCTCATAGCCTCGTCCGTCGCCAGGGCGGTGACGATTGTGTGGCCCGGCAGGTCGCGGAAGAGCTGGAGGATGTAGCTCGTGCGTTGGAGCACCTTGTTCCAGTCTCGCTGTTCGAGAATGTCCGGGTCGTGGCGCTCCTTGAGCGTTGCTACTTCACTCAGTACCTCGCGCATTATCCTGTCGTTTAAGTCCGTGATCCCGTCCAGGACGAAAGACTCGTACTTGTCGGCGTTCGCGGCGGCGTACTTGTAGGCTTCGATTGCCTCGGCCTCGGAAGTGACGTAGATCACGTCCGGGTCGATCCCGCGCTCCTGGCGCAGCCGCTCCAGAGTAATGCGCGAGACCGCCCACTCGGAGAGGACGAGGAGCGGCTTCGGGGCCGTGCAGGCGAGCCAGGTCTTCCCGGCTCCGGGGTCGCCGTAGATGAGCGCCTTGACGTAGA
>JBFXJL010000019.1:5069-7817 GCA_050174915.1 Elusimicrobiales bacterium
GCAGAAGGCTTCCAGCACTCCTGCCCGCACCTGTCGCACTTGTGGACGACACTCACCTCAGCACCTCCTTTCTGCGGCGAGGTTCACGCGCCTTTCCTCGTCGACCGTGTAGTGGAGCTCGATGTACGGCGCAGGGTCTACGCCGTCCTGGAGGCACAGGCACGGCTCCCAGTACGCGCACTTCCAACCGCAGTGGTAGCCTGGGATGGGGTCGAAGTGCTTGTCCGTGAGGATGCGGCGGACGGCGCGGTACAGGTACCCGGCGGTGCGCTTCAGCTCCTCTGTGGAGCGGGTGACGAGCTCGCGCCTGATCACCTGCCCCCGGGCGCGGGCCGGGTGAACCTTGCGGAGGACGTTGTAAACGACTCCCACGGGCGGGTCCTCGTAGAGCTGCTGGGCGGCGAGGAGGTAGAAGCTCACCTGGAGGTTGAGCTTCAGTTCCTGCGCCGTCGGGAAGGAAGAAGCCGTCTTGTGCTCCATCAGCCACAGCTTTCCGTAGGCGTTCCGGACAACGGCGTCGAAGGTTCCCTCGTAGTAGACGGGAGCGCCGCGGAAGCTGAAGTGCCGGAAGCCCCCGTCGCCGGGGAGGAGGACGGGCACGGAAAACGGCTGCTCTACGGCCTCCGCCCGGAAGTCGTCGTGCTCCTCGGCGAAGTCCGCGTACGCCCCGAGCAGGGCGGCTCCGATCTCCTGCGACTCTTTGAGGACCGAGGGATCCGGCTGCTTGGCGGCCTCTTCGGCGAGCCAGGCGCCGTAGGCTTCGAGCGCGCCGCGCCTTCCCCCTCCGGAGTAGTAAGCCGCGAGGGCCTGATGGATGCCGCGCCCGAACACCAGCTTCGGATTGTCCACCTTCGGGACGAGCCCGAGGACGTGGGCGAAGTAGAACATCCTCGGGCACGTCTGGTAGGTGTTTATCTGGGTCACGTGGATCCGCAGCTCATCGGGCACGTCACGACCCTCCCCGCTTCAGCATGTCGTCCACGGCGGCCTTCGGGACCCTCCACACGCGCCCGACCTTGACCGCCGGGAGGGCACCCCGCTGGATGAGATTGTAGGCGTGGTTCTGCGAGATGCCCAGCATCTTCGCGACCTCCCGTATCTTGTAAGCCTTCCTCTCTACCGGCTCAGCCACGGACGCCACCTCCTTCCCGCGCTTTCTCGCGGAGCACAGCCACGAGGCGCGCCACAACGTCGAACTCGCGGACGAGCTTCTCCTTCCCGGCGAGGACTTCCTCGACGTACTCGTCGACGGTCCCCGCCGCCACAAGGGTCACGACGTGGACCGGAGCCTCCCTGCCGCGCCTGTGCGCTCTCGCCTCTGCCTGCTCTACAGCGACCGGCACCCACGGCTTGTCCAGGAACACTACCACGTCGGCGCCCTGGAGGTTGAGGCCCTCGCCTACGGCCCCGATTGTCCCGAGGAGGACGCGGCAGCCCGGGTCCTCGTTGAACCTCCGGACCGCGGCGGCGCGCTGGGCCGCGGTCATGCTCCCCGTGACGGTTACAGCCCCAAAGCCGGAGAGCTTTGGCGCGAGGTTCTCGACGTAGCGGGCGAAGTTGGTGAAGACGAGGAGCTTGTAGTCGGGAGCGTAGGACTCTACGAGGTCGAGGAGCGCCTCGGTCTTGGCCGAGGAGTCCGGCCCGCCGATGAGAGCCGGAGTGCAGGTTATCTGGCGGAGCCTCACGAGCTGCGCCACGACCGAGGGCGCGTAGACCTCCTCCGTCTCGCTGACGGAGGCTACGAAGTCCCGCTCCATCTCCCTGTAGATGCGCTCTTGCTGGCCCGAGAGCCGGACGTAGACCACCTCCCGCGTGATGTCCGGGAGGTTGATGACGCTCCTAGGCCGCCTGAGCAGCACCGTCGAAAGCTCTTCCGACAGCGCCTTCGCCATCACGGGGTTCAGGCCCACGACCTTCCACCCGCCGCTCCACGGGTTGTGCTCCAGGGTGCAGTACCGTTCCACGAAGCGCCAGTAGGAGCGGTAGCGGTCCGGGTAGAGGATGTGGAGCTGCATCCACAGCTCGTCCGGGCGGTTGAGGACCGGGGTTCCCGTGAGGAGCCAGACGTAGGGGACCTTACGCGCCAGCTTCGCTACGGCTTGGGAGCGCTTGGCCTTCCTGTTCTTGACGGCGGCGGATTCGTCGACAATCAGAACGTCGAACTTGCGCTTCGCGAGCTCGTCGAGCCTGCGGACCACCTGCTCGTAGTTGGTGACCTCGAATTCGACACGACTTCCGGGCGGGAGCCACAGGTCGAGCTGGCGCTCCCAGTTGTGAATGAGCGACTTCCGCGTGACCACGAGGACGCGCCTCGCCCCGACCTCGCAGGCGGCCCTTATCGCCTGCGCGCTCTTCCCGACGCCCGGCGGGTCGGCGAGCAGCGCGCGCTTGGCTTCCGCGAGGAACTTGACGCCCACGCGCTGGTACGGGTCGAGTCCCTCCCCGAAGGCTACCTCGGCGTCCCGGGCCGTGTGCAGGGAGGCGAAGAACTCGCGGCGGCGCTCGTCCTCCCTGATGACGGCCTCCGCCGCCCCGGACAAGCGCCCTTCCCGCCGCAGGCGGTCTACGAGTTCCCGCGGGACGGACTCCAGCCACCAAAACCTCCCGCGCCCGTCCCACACGGCCCCGCTTTCCACGGCCACGTCGCGGTACGTAAAAGGCGCGTAGAGCTTGAACCTGCTGCTGCGCTGGTCGTAGTCCAAGAAGGGTTGCAGAGACGACACCTCCCCCCGGCGCTCTGAAGGGCGC
>JBFXJL010000020.1:0-7581 GCA_050174915.1 Elusimicrobiales bacterium
CAAAATTGGCATCGGTAAAGGTCATCACGTTGTCGCTAGCCATGGATGCAGGCCTCCTTTAGGCAATGTATTCAACTTTTTGAATAATACTGCGGATCGGAAAATTTGCAAGCAAAAACGTCCGGCAGCAGAGCCGTACAAACGTCTGAAGCGGCTTGAGAGCTGATGCGGCAGCGTTGCGAAAAGTCATTGACGCTGGGTTGCGCTGCCACGTAGAATATCAACTTCATTAAAAAGCTGCCACTGTCTGGCTGTCGGCCTGCTGTACGTCGCACAGCCAGCTACTTCGAGCCGGGCAGGATCGTCTGTATGGTCCGCGCCCCTGGATGCCTTGCCCATGACCCATATAGCGTTTTACCTGACCCTGGCCTTGTACGGTGTTACCACCCTGCTCTATCTGGCCTGTCTGTTGCGTTCGACCCCCTGTGTGGCCGGTTTGGCCCGCAAGCTGCTGGTGGCCGGCTTCCTGGCCCACTGTCTGGCGGTGATCCATCGCGCCATTGCTGCCGGTCATCTGCCGATCACCAACATGCACGAATCGCTCTCCTTCTTCGCGCTGTCGATCGTGGCGGCCTACCTGTACTTTGAGTTCCGTTTCAAGGTGACCAGCCTGGGCTCCTTTGTGCTGCCACTGGTGCTGCTGCTGGTGATCGGTTCCAGCGCCTTTCCCAGTGAGTTGCGCCCCTTGAATCCGGCGCTCAAATCCACCTGGATCTACTCCCATACCCTGCTGGCCTTTGGCGCCTATGCCTTTTTCACCATCGCCGGCGGTGTGGCCAGCATGTATCTGCTGCAGTCCCACTTTCTGAAAAAGAAGCAGCTGGGCACCCTGTTTCAGAAACTGCCTTCACTGGATACCCTGGACGAGATCGGCTACCGTTGCCTTACCTTCGGTTTTCCGATGCTGACCGTGGCGATCATTACCGGCGCCATCTGGGCCGCCCAGGCCTGGGGCAGCTACTGGAGCTGGGACCCCAAGGAGACCTGGTCGTTGATCACCTGGTTCGTCTTCGCCGCACTGCTGCACGGCCGCCTGACCACCGGTTGGCGCGGCCGCAGGGCCGCCTGGCTGACCGTGGCCGGCTTTCTGATCATGCTGTTTACCTTCATCGGGGTCAATCTCTGGATCCCCGGTCTGCACAGTTACAACTAAGGGGCGCTGACGGATGAACATCATTGTTGTCGGCCTGTCCCACAAAACCGCTTCGGTAGAGATCCGCGAAAAGGTGGCCTTCTCACCCAACAGCATCGAGCAGCCGCTCAAGGCCCTGCTGATGCTGGAAGGGATCGTGGAAGGGGTGATCGTCTCCACCTGCAACCGGGTTGAGATCTACGCCACCACCCGTGATATCGCCGGCGGCGTCGGCCGTCTGCGGCGGTTCCTGGCCGACTGGCATCACCTGCCGTACGACACGATTGAGCCCCATCTCTACAGCTACCACGGTGAGGCGGCCATCCGGCACGTCTTCCGGGTGGCCTCGTCGCTGGATTCGATGGTGGTTGGTGAACCGCAGATCCTGGGGCAGATCAAGACCTCCTACGGCTATGCCGCCGAATACGGCAGCTCCGGCATCATCCTCAACCGGTTCCTGCACAAGGCCTTTTCAGTGGCCAAGCGGGTTCGCACCGAGACCAGGATCGCCTCGTCGGCGGTCTCGGTCTCCTTTGCCGCGGTGGAGCTGGCCCGTAAGATATTCGACTCCCTGTCCGACAAGACGGTGCTCCTGGTCGGAGCCGGTGAGATGTGCGAACTGGCCGCCCGCCATTTCCTGACCAACGGTGCCAGGGAGGTGCTGGTCACCAACCGCACCTATGAGAAGGCCCAGCGTCTGGCCGAGGAGTTCGAGGGGCAGGCAGTGCCCTTTGAGGAGCTGTTCGACCATCTGCACAAGGCCGACATCATCCTGACCTCCACCGGCGCCCCGCACTTCATCGTGACCCCCAAGGATCTGAAAGAGGTGATCCAGCGGCGGCGGATGCGGCCGATGTTCTTCATCGATATCGCCGTGCCGCGGGACATCGATCCGGCCGTCAACGAGCTGGACTCGATCTACCTGTACGACATGGATGACCTGCAGCAGGTGGTGGCCGCCAATCTGGAAAACCGGATGCAGGAGGCTGAAAAGGCCGAGGCGATCATCGCCGAGGAGATCGTCCAATTTGCCAAGTGGATTGCCACCCTGGAGGTGACCCCCACCATTGTGGCCCTGCGGCGGCGGCTGGATGAACTGCGGCGTGCCGAACTGGCCCGTACCCTGGTGGCCTGGAAGGATGCGCCGCCCGATGTGGAAAAACGCCTGGACGCCCTGACCACGGCCCTGATCAACAAGATTCTGCACCAGCCGACCATCGTGCTTAAGCGGACCGGCCAGGGCAATCGCACCGACCTGTACCTGGATGCGCTGCGGGCCCTGTTTGATCTTGAGTTGGGCATTGAAGAGCCCGAAAGCACGCTGGAACTGGAAGAACCACCTACTACCCCTTAAGGAGTTGCACCTATGGCACCCTCTCGTTTGCGTATCGGCACCCGCGCCAGTCAACTGGCCCTCTGGCAGGCCAACTGGACCAAGTCGCAGCTTGAACAACGCTACCCCGGCATTGTGGTGGAGCTGGTAAAGATCAAGACCATGGGCGACAAGATTCTGGATGTGCCGCTGGCCCAGGTGGGCGGCAAGGGTCTGTTCGTCAAGGAGATCGAAGAGGCGATGCTGCGGGGCGAGATTGATCTGGCGGTACACAGCATGAAGGATGTGCCCACCGAGTTTCCTGATGGTCTGGGGCTGGTGGTGACCACCGAGCGGGAAGACCCCCGCGACGCCTTCATCGCCGACGGCATCACCTTCAGCCAGTTGCGTCAGGGGGCCCGCATCGGCACCAGCGCCCTGCGCCGTCAGGCCCAGTTGTTGAAAGCCCGGCCCGACCTGGAGATGGTCATCATCCGCGGCAATGTGGAGACCCGTATCCGCAAGCTGAAGGAAGATAATCTGGATGCGGTCATTCTGGCTGCCGCCGGACTGAATCGGCTGGGTTTCACCGATGTGATCAGCGAGTTGCTGGATACGGATTTTTCCATTCCGGCTATCGGCCAGGGGGCCCTGGGGCTGGAGTGCCGGCTGGACGACGCCGCCACCATCGAAGCCTTGTCGTTTCTGAACCATGCCGATACCGCTGCTGCGGTGGCGGCCGAGCGGGCGCTGCTCAAGCGTTGCGAGGGCGGCTGCCAGGTGCCGATCGCGGCCCACGGCACGGTGAGTGGCGGCATCTTGACCCTGGTTGGTTTTATCGCCTCGGTGGATGGCAGCCAAACCGTGCGCGACACCATCAGTGGCCCGGCTACTGACGCCGTGCGGTTGGGCACTGAACTGGCCGAGCGCTTGCTGGCGGGCGGCGGTAAGCAGATTCTGGAAACGGTCTACCAGCGGGAGCTGGGCCACTGAGCCAGATGGCCTCACTTGCGGGCAAGAGGGTGCTGGTGACCCGTGCCGCCGAACAGGCCGGCCCGTTTATCAGACAGCTGCAGGAACGTGGGGCCCGGGTGGTGGAGTGCCCCACCATCCAGCTGGCCCCCCCCGAGCAGTGGGGACCGGTGGATGCTGCCCTGCAACAACTGGCCACCTTTGATTGGCTTGTCCTGACCTCGGCCAATGGGGTCAGGTTTTTTTTCGAGCGCCTTGCGGCGCTGGGGCTTTCGGCAACTGCGCTGGACGGCTGCAAGGTCTGTGTGGTGGGACCCAAGACGGCCGAGGCCCTCATGCAAAGAGGCGTCACGGCTCATCTGGTGCCGGAACAGTTTACCGGTGAAGGGGTGGTGGCTGCCTTTGCCGGGACCGATCTGCAGGGTAAACGGGCCTTGTTTCCCAAGGCAGCTGGCGCCCGCGACGTGATACCCCGCCTGCTGGCGGAGCAGGGGGCCGTGGTGGTGGATCCGGTGCTGTACCGTACGCTGCTGCCTGAACAGCTGCCTGAAGCGGCGCGTTACGCATTGGAGCGGCACGAGCTGGACCTGGCGATCTTCAGCGCGCCTTCCACGGTGCAGAACCTTGCAATACTGGTGGGTGGGGCAGAGCGTCTGGCGCAGCTGCTGCAAGGTGTGTTGGTGGCCTCCATCGGGCCGGTTACCAGCCGGGCCTGCCGGGAGCTGGGTTTGACAGTGGCGGTGGAACCGCCCCACGCGACCTTGCCCGATCTGCTGACGGCGTTGGAGCAGGTGAACGGCGGCTAAGGCCTGCCGCCCCTGATGATCCGTACTACACAAAACCCCTGCCGGTGCCCCGGCAGGGGTTTTGTCGTGCTGCAGTATGGTGCTGCCGTCGCTGGTCTTAGTCGTGCAGCAGTTGCAGCATCTTGGCGGCCACATCCTGTCCGCTGATCTGATAGCTGCCCTGGGCCAGCTGGTCTTTGATCTGATTAACCTTCTCCCAGCGCACCTCACCGTTGGACGGCTGAACTTCTGCCACCTTGGCCATCAGGTCGGACAGCTGCACCTGGAACGGCTTTTCAGCGCCCTGGGCGGCGCTGGCGTAGCGGCTTTTGGTCGTTTCGTTGGTGCGCATGACCGGCTGCACGCCAAAGACCATGGTCTGTGAGTTGGTATCAATCCTCATGGTTGCATCCTCCATTGCTACTATCATCGGCGAGGCGTTTAAAAAACTTAAGCACCTTCATTGCAGTGCCAGTTCTTGCACCGTACCGATGCTTGACAATGGCCGGTCAAAGGACTTTGCATCGCCCACCACCACCAGTTTGAAGGTCTCCGGCCGCAGGTGCTTGCGGGCTGCCTTGAGCAGGTCCTCGCGGGAGACGGCGGCGATCCGTTCGCGGTAACGATCCAGGTAATCGGGCTGGTAACCGTAGAACTCCAGCCGGGCCTGCTGCAGCACGGTACTGGCCGGCGAGGTAAAGCCGAACAGGAACGAGTTGATGATCGACTCCTTGGCCAGCTCGAGTTCCTGTTCGCTGACCGGTTCAGTGCGAATTCCCTTGATGATCCCGGTCATCAGATCAATGACCTTGAGGGTGGCCTCGGCCTTGGTCTCGGTCTCGGCGCTGAAGCTGCCGGTGAAGCGGCGGCCCACATCGAAATGGCTGCCGACGTTGTAGGCCAGGCCGCGGTTGGTACGGATCTCCATCATCAGCCGCGAAGTGAAGCTGCCGCCCAGGATAAAATCCAGCACCCGCACGGCGTACAGGTCGGGGTCATCCTTGGTGATCCCCAAATGGCCCAGCCGGATCACCGACTGGTTGATCTGTTTGGCGGCATACAGCACCGCCGGCTTGTCGTTGGTCGGCACCGCCGGGATGGTCGGCAGGCTCAGTGGCCCGCTCGCACGCACTCCGCCGACG
The DNA here is from genome assembly GCA_050174915.1 of Elusimicrobiales bacterium. GTDB lineage: Bacteria > Elusimicrobiota > Elusimicrobia > Elusimicrobiales > UBA9959 > UBA9959. The sequence goes on from JBFXJL010000020.1 coordinate 5,344, forward strand.
GTCTGGTTAAGTTGGTCGATGATCTGGCTGCGGTCGAAATCGCCGGACACCGTGAGGATCAGGTTGTCAGGCCGCACAAAGCGCCGGTGGAAGGTCACCAGGTCGGCGCGGTTGATGGCCTGGAGCGTAGCGGCCGTGGGGATCTGTCCCAGCGGATGGCCGGCATACAGCGCCCTGGTTAGCTCGCGGTCCCCTACCTCCTTGGGGTCGTCATGCTGACGACGGATCGCCTCCAGGGCCTGACGTCGGGCGATCTCGAAGCGCTGTTCGTCGAAGCGGGGTCTGAACAGCACATCGTTGAACAGCGTTAAGGTGCGAGGCAGATTCCTGGTCAGGCTGGTCATGGTGACCATGCCGTTGTCGCTAGCGAAGGCGCTCTCCACGCTTGAGGCCATGAACTCCAGCTCTTCGTCCAGCTGCCGCGGTTGCAGGGGCGTGGTGCCGCCACCCCGCAACAGTGAGCCGGCCAGTTGGGCCAGTCCGCTCTTGGCGGCCGGATCATAGACCGAGCCGGTGCGAATCAGGGCGGCAATGGTCACGATCGGCAGCTCGCGATCCTGCAGCAGGTAGACTGGGGTGCCGTTGTTCAGGACTATCCGTTCGGCCTTAGGGACACTGAACTGCAGCGGGGGGAACGTCATACTGCGCGGATTGGCCCGTTCGGCCCCTGCTGCGGTACCCAGCCAGCACAGCGTCAGGCAGAGTGCGGCGATCCAGATTCTCATTGTGCAGTCCTCCCGTTGCCGTTTTTGACCAGAGTGCCGACGATCCGGTTTTCGCGGGTGAAGTAGGCCCTGGCCACCCGTTGCAGGTCGTGCGGGGTGACCTGTTCGATCTTGGCCCGGTAACTGGTCAGGTAGCGCCAGGAGCCGGCCACCGCCTCATATTCGGTCAGGTTGCGGGCCAGGCCGCCGTTGGTCCCCATGCGGCGGGCCTCCTCATATTCAAGCTTGTTCAGTATCTGCTGCAGCTCCCGCTGGGTGACCGGTTCAGTTTTCAGGCGCTCCAGTTCTGCCAGCAGCGCCTGTTCCACCTCGGCAGCGGTGTGGGGCGCCCGCGGTGTGGCGTGCAGCACAAACAGGTTGGGATAGCGGCTGCCCGGCGCATCAAAGACTGAAACGTCGGTGGCCAGTTGTTTTTCCAGCACCAGCGAGCGGTAGAGACGTGAGGTGCGGCCCTGGCCCAGGATGGCGGCCAGCACGTCAAACAGTTCGTCGTCTTTGGCCCCCAGGGCGGTCTTGTGGAAGCCGATCACCACCTCCGGCTCGGCATCGCCGATTACCTCCACCCGGCGCTCGCCACGCTGGCGTTCTTCCTGCACCGCCACCTCCGGTACCGGTGTGCCGGGGGGCAGGTCGCCAAAGTAGCGCCCCACCAGGGCGATCACTGCTGTGGGATCGATATCGCCCACCACGGCGATGATGGCGTTGTTGGGGGCGTAGAACCGTTTCAGAAAGCCTTCGGCCTTGGTGCGGGAGAGGTGTTCGATATCCGGCATCCAGCCGATGATCGGCTGGCCGTAGGGATGGGCGTTGTAGGCGGCGGCCACAAAGGTCTCCCACAGCTTGGCTCCCGGTTCGGCATCGTAGGAGCGGCGACGCTCTTCCATCACCACCGAGCGTTCGCTGTAGAATTCGCGCAGTACCGGGTTGCGCATCCGGTCCGACTCGATTGAGGCCCACAGCTCTAGTTTGTTGGCCGGCAGCGAGATCAGGTAGGTAGTGCCGTCCTTGCTGGTGAAGGCGTTGTAGCCGGAACCGCCATTGCGGGCGTACAGGTCAAAGAACTCATCCTTGACCACAAACTGCTGGGCCTGTTTTTCAAGCTCGGCCAGCTGCTGCTCGAGTCGCTTGAGCTCAGCGGCGTCGGCCTTGGCGCCTTTGGTCTGCTCGGCCAGCAGCCGTTGGGCCGTGGCCTCGATTTTTTCCAGCAGGGGTTTTTCGGCGGCGTAATCCCTGGTACCCAGGGTGGTGGTGCCCTTGAACAGCATATGCTCCAGCAGGTGGGCAATGCCCCGCTCGTCGCTGCGCTCGTCTACGCTGCCCACCTTGAAGCGGATCCAGGCCGATACGGTGGGAGACGTGTGCCGTTCCACCATCAGCAGTTTCAGTCCATTGGCAAAGGTGTGTTCAATCACTTTTTCGTCAAGTCCGGCGGCCTGCAGCGGCACAGCTGCGGCCAGCCAGAGGCCGATCAGTACTCCATACAGCAGACGTTTCATCGTTGGTCGTTCCTCCT
>JBFXJL010000021.1:0-6535 GCA_050174915.1 Elusimicrobiales bacterium
CACACGGAACCCGCCCCCTCGAACAGGCTCCCGCACACAACGCAGCGCTCTTCCACCTAGTCCACCTTCTTGTCCGCGCGGAACGCCCCTACGCCGAGACGCCCCACAGTCCGGATCTGGCACTCGTAGCAGATGAACTCGTACTCCCGCTTCCCCCGCCCGCACAAGGGGCACTCGATGAAGCCTTCCGGGATGTACTTGTTTCCCCTGCCGTGCTGGTACCAGCAGTAGTCACAGGGGTCGAAGCGGTAGAACTGGTGCGCGATGCAGCGTGGTGATTCTTCCCCCGTCAGGAGCCAGCACGACACGTTCTTGAGCCTCAAGGGCCTGCTCGTGCCGTAGCGCGGGATGTAGTAGTCCCTGCCGCCCCTCACGCCAGCCCGCTCGCAGCTTTCACAGGGGTTGTACGGCAGGCGCTCCGGCGCCACGCACTCGTCGGCCAGCCCGCTTTTGTAGAAGCGGCACGGCTTCCTCTCGACCATGCCTCGTCGCCTACCTTCAGATCTCCTCGCGCCCCTTGCTTCCGTTGCGCCTATCCACCCAGTAGCTAAGGCCTTCGGTTGCGAAGTATCCTCCCAAGATGATCGAGATGAGGGGCACGAGGATGCTTACCATTTGCTCGTGTCCTCTGAAAACTTCGATCAAAAAAGCCGCCGTGAAGACGGCGGCGAGGAAGTCTTTGAACGAGAAGCTGTCCAGCTTGTGGAACGTCACGGTTCAAACACCCACCAGTCCGGGATTTCCTCGCAGAACCAGCACAGCCAGTCCGCGTGGAGCACCTCGCCGGGGGTCATGTCGAGCAAGTTCCTCGGCACGACGGGGAAGTACAGCTCCACTTTCGTGTCCGCCAGCCTGAAGCCGTGCGGGAAGCGCGGCTTCTTCGGGTACAGCAGGAAGTCGCCGTAGAGCTCCACTATGCGGGGGTTGTCTGTGTCGATCAGTATCTCCTTGACGGCGAAGACGCCGTACTCGCCCATGGCCCGGAAGTCCCTGCGGAGCAGCGCGTCTGCGCCGTCCGTCTTCTTGCGCACGACGGCCATCATTGTCTGCGCGCCCTCTCAAGCAGCTCGTCCAATTTGGCTTCTTGTCTCGCCAAAGCTATCTGCATAGCCTGCACGGCGGCGACGACCTGCTCCAGCGCCTTCGTGTTGTTCTCGACCACCGCGACTAGGCTGCCGTTCCCGCGGCGCAGGAGAAAGCTGATCACGTAAGCCAGCACGCCGAGCGCCAGGAAGCCTATCCCGTACTGCGCAAGCTCGACAGGCATCCTTCACACCTCCGCTAAATTACTCCCAGCCGCTTCAGCTCGTGGTAACGCGCCAGGGGGAGTGTAGGAACATCCTCGTCGTCATAGTCGTCCCGCGCCCACTTCGTGGGCATGTAGAACTTGTGGTAGTACTCTCTGAGCTTCGCGAAGGCCGCCTCCGGGTTTTCCCCTTTGGCCGTGATTATCCCAACGCTCTCGTCGCCGGTCGTGTACAGCTTCCCGTTTTTCAGGTACGCGTCCCACAGCCAGACGTAGGGACTCAACTCCTCCGGGAAGTCTATGGGCTGGTCAGGAGTCTTCTCGTCGTTGAAGACGCGGAGCGACACCCCGTACTCACCTGTGAAGAGCTTCTTCCCTATGTCGTTCGTGAACTCCCCGTCCATGTACGCCGCGAGGAACTCTCCCACGGGAACCTTGAGGAGCGTGAGCATGGTGTAGAAGGCGTTGTACGCAAAACGGCTTCCGCATGGCTCAAGTGCCCAGAACTTCTGTGCCCTGTGGTCGTAGATCACGCTGAGGTCGAGCAGGCCCGTTTTCACTTTGACGGCGAGCTTGTCCAGCGGCCCGTTTACCCGAGTGGCAAGCTCGTGGTCGGTCGGGATTATCCACAGGAGGTCGAAGCTGCACCCGACTTGGACCTCCGAGCTCTCGTTGTACTTGCGCTTTGCTTCGATGTCTACATTTGAGAGTACTGGCTGGCCGTTGCAGTACCAAGTTTCGACCGCAAGCTCTACGCCTTCAACCTTCTGCTGGAGGATGAATCCGTCCTTGTTTATCTCCTCCTGCTCCGTTTGGAGCTTCTGGATCAGCTCCTCGTTCGTGTCCTGAGCTACCTGCGTCACGACCTGCGGGTTGTCGCTCTTCAGCACGAAGAGCATCTCGTCCTTGACCTGCCGCAGGAACTCTATACCCGCCTGAACCGAGTTCGGGCCGAACTTCTTCATGAGAGGCACGTCTACCCCTAGTCTCTTGAAGAGCTGGAGCGTGGCGTCCCTGTTCGTCTCCAGCTCGTAGCCGAACTTCGTGCCTCCGAGGACCTTGAAACCGGCCTTTCTCAGCGCTTCCCCGAACTGCCAGCCGTAGATCTGGTCGAAGATGATGTAGGTGCTCTCCTTGTCCAGCCGGAGCAGGTCTTCCCACACTTCGTCTATCCACAGGTGGCGCACCAGCCCGGAGCCGTTCTTCTTCAGGTACTTCGTGCGTTCCCTGAACCGCTTAGCCTCCTGTGAATCCTTGGGCTCCCTGCGCTTCCCGTCGGCGAGCTCCGGGCGTACGAGGAGCACAGCAACAGGATGCCCCTCGTCCTGTAGCCGCAAGGCGAGGGGCATCCCGCTGTGGTCCGCCGTGACTACGAGAAACCGCTTCTTCTTAGGCACGACTACCACCCTCAACAGGGCACTGCCAGGGCTACAGCCGTCACGCTCCCGGAAGTATAGGCGGTGATTCTGGCGCGGAACTTCTTGAAGCCAGGGATGTTGAACACGAAAATCCCCGGCGCCGTGGTAGATGTGGCTGTCTGCCCGCTGGACGCGTTAGTGCCCGCTACCGCGGCCCAGTTCGTCCCGTCCACGCTCCCCTCGAAGGACACGGTGGCCGAGAACGTCCCGGACACCTGAACGGCGAGGGTCTTGTACCGGCCCTCTACCTCGGCGACTCCGGCGGCGTCCAGGGCCGAGGCGTTGGAGAGAAGGACGTACTCTCTTGGTTCCTGCCACGTGATGATCGCCGTCGGCACGAGAACAGCACCTCCCTACCTCACCCCGAGGATCTGGCGCAGGATCCGCTGCGCCGGAGTTTCCTCCGGGGTGTATTCTTCAGGTAGTCCTTCGGCGGCCCGCTCGGCGGCGGTCTTCTCGGCCTCCTGGAGCCGCCTCTCGATGTCCTCCATCCGCAGGGGGTTGAACCCCCGCGACACGAGTTCCGCCTGGAGCTGGAGGAACTTTTGCAAGTCTCCCTCAAGCCACGCCTGGAACGCCTCGTCGCGGAGGCGCTCCTGCTGGCCTTTGGCTACATCTACCAGCCTGAAAAACGCCCCCCTCTCGGCCTGCTCCACAGTGGGACCTATCAGGGACCTGTACTGCTCGGGGACCAGGCGGGCGCCGATGTCGAGTGGCCCGGGCTCCCATCCGGGCACCTCGCCGAACCTGTAAGTGAGCTTGCCGGTCGTCTCGTCCGCAACCTCCCAGCCGCTCCGCGCGGCCCTCCAGAACTTGTAGATGCGTCTTCCCTGTGTGTAGAAGGGAACAAAGTTGCACACGGTTCTGAGGAAGTCCTGAACCGTCCTCCTGTCGTCCTCCGTCGCCTCGCCCGTGAGGAGGTTCACGGCGGCAGGGATTGCCCGCGCGGTCGCGACGAGCATTTGAACCGGGAGAGAGGTCTCCTGCGTGAACTCACCGCCGCGCCTGAGTGCAGCCCTCGCGATTCGGACAACCGGGTGCTCCAGTACGGTAGCGGCAGGAGTTTCTATGTAGAAGTCGAGCCCCGTGAGCTTGCTCAACCCGATCATCAACGCCGTACCGCCGACGACGGCACTGACGGTTTTCATCACCCACTCAGGATCCGTGCGCTTCAGCTCAGCTAACATGCGCACGTAGTTGAGCGGGTACGACATGAGCATTCCGAAGAGCCTCCCGGCGGGTCCCTTCCAGAACACGGGGCTGTCGATCCCGTACAGGAACTGCGTGTCCGCAGCAAACTTGTTAGCGGCTTCTATTGCCTCCGCCAAGGGCTTGCCGCGCTCCAGGTCGTAGAGGAGCTTCATCATGTAAGAGACGGACACGTTGAGCTTCTCCGCTTTTCCGTACAGCTTGAAACCGACATCTTCGAGGGCTTGCAGGATCTTCCCGACCTCTGGTCTCCCCGTGGCGAGGCTGATGCGCCTCTCAAGGGCTTCGAGGAACACTTCCTCACGCATCGTCTTTACCCAACAGAAGTCAAGGAGCCGCTGTCCCTCTTTCGTCGCCAAGGCCCTGTAAGCCTTTTGGAAGTACTTGAGCCCGGTGGCGAAGTTTCTGTCCAGCACCCATATCGCCGCGGTCTGCTGGAGCGTGTTCTTCAGGAAGCTCATCACGTTCCCGCCTATAGTCCCAAGATAGCCGAGGTGGGTCATGTACTGCGAAATGGCGTTTACAACGCGCTTCCTCGCCCACGACGGTACTTCTCCGAGGAGGGACCGCGCTGCTTGACCAATAATTTCCTGGACTAGACGCTCATCCGGGAGGGGACGCCCGAGCACGGCGTTGACGAACTCGTCGTAGATCCTCTGTTTGTCGGGATGCATGTAAGTGACGATTTTTTCCATCTCCTTGAGCACAGGACCGAGGAACCGCGCCTGCGCGCCTCGCCTGATGTACTCCAGCCCCGCGGTCAGGGCGTTGAGTTCCCGGGGGAAGAGAGGGAACTTGGCTACGCGCTCGAAGTCCGCGAAGAACTGGAGGTCCCGCGGCCTGCCAGTGGCTTGATACACCTGCCAGACGCTCCCCGCCTGCCTTATCCTGGGAGCGTAGTTCTTGAGGTAGCGGTCGGGGTCGATTCCGAACTCGCGGAACAGGTCGTCGTACAGCTTGCGGAGTTCCGCGGCTACCTTGCGCTCTACCTCGGTGGCTCGGGGTACGTCGTTTCCTTCGAGCAGTAGCGTGATCCGTTCGAGAGCACTGCGGTCCTTGATCACGGGCTTGAGGATCTCGTACAGCCGCTTCTCGTAGTCGTTGATGAAGTGGTACATCATGTAGGTAGCGTTCCTGAAAGCGCGGACGACCTGCTCCCCAAACAGGTCGCGCGGGAGCCCTATCCAGAGGTTCCTCAAGAAATCGGGTCCGGCCTTGAGCGTCTCCTCGTCGAGCTTCGTGAACTCCCGGGTGAGCGGTAGCTTTATCTCCTTCCCCGACGGGCTGACCCAGACGAAGAAGGCGTCTTCGCCGCCGATTCTGACTATCCGCGCGTTCTTCGGCAACAGCTTGGCGTTGTCGATCCTGAGCACTATTGACTTGGAGTACTGGCCGCGCCGTGCGAGATCCAGCGCCTCCTCCACAGGTTTGCGGAGGAGTTCCCGCTTCTCAGCAATCTCCTTCAGCTTCTCGCCGATCTGGTCGTACCCCTGCCGCGCCTGCGGAGGCATGAGCTGCGGCGGCCCGTACCGGAGTTCCAGTTCGTAGCGCTCCTGGTTCAGCCGCGCGGCAGCCGTGTCAAACTCTTCGAGCCACTGCCTGAGACCCTTCCGCTTCCCGTCGATTTCGATTATGGTGTCCGGGAGCTTGTCGATGTCGGACTGCGGCAGGCTCCGCACACCGTTGCCTATGCGCTCCACAGGTGCGAACGTCGGACCCGTGTTGCGCGCTCTGTACACCCTCCGCAGCCGCAGGGCGCCGCTCTCGTCTCCCAGCAAGTCGCGCAAAGAGCTGGTGACGGCTCCCGGGTGCAGTCCACTGTGAAGCTCGACTATCTCGCCCGACCTCCGCGCCTCGTGGTACGCCTCGTTCAGCCGCTGCTTCACGAATTCGGGATCTTGCTCGTACTTGTAGATAGTGCTGCGGAGCTCGTGCTGCTCCTTGAGGAACTGCTTCTGGAGTCGGCGCTTGGTCTCCGCTTCGACCTTGGCGTAGCGAGCCCTGATCACCTCTTCCTGCTTCAGGAGTCCCGTAGACTTTGCGCGCTTCCGGGGCGCGCGCTCCCGGAGGTCGGCGAGTTCGGCTTCCAGATCCTCGCGGATCCTCTGCATCGCTTCGTTCCAGCGCCGCTCCTGGTCGGCTGTGAGGTCGGCGAGCTGCTGCTTCAGGGCCTCGTACTCCCGCTTCAGGGCTGCCAGGGCGGGGTGTACCTCGCTCTCTGGTACGGCGCCGGTGCGGACGCGGTTCCACTCGACGAAGAGTTCTTCCTCTGGGGGTAAGGCGCGGCTGGCGGGTACAGCTGGCGCGCCAGCCTGCCCAGGCGCTTTTACAGCTTCGGCGGTCAACCCGCGCTTGGCAAGCTCGCCCTGGACGAACTTCTCGGGGAGATCCCCGAGACTCTCTACTTGTGGACCTTCGTCGAGCGCGTCCCGCAAGGTTTGCACTACTTGGTAGTACGAATCTTCTTTAGCATCCCGGAATTCTTCTACATCACCGTAGTCACTACGCTTGACCGACCGGTACTCTTCCAGAGCACTCTCCGCATCGCTAACGTCGTACCCTGCTTTTTTCATACGGTCTATTACCGACGCCGCCCGGCGGGCGTTGGGGGAACTGTTCTCAAGGGCGTCTACTAAGGGCGCGAACCGTGACTCGCAGGTGT
>JBFXJL010000022.1:0-6315 GCA_050174915.1 Elusimicrobiales bacterium
GAAGCTAGCGAACCGGCGCGAAGCCGCGCCGTTGCGTAATTTTTTGAAAGTGAATTCTCATCGTGGGAACAAACATGGGAACACCTCCTGAAAAGACCGCCCATTTTGCCCCATCCGGCACCCGCCATCCGCCCTTGAGGTATGATGAAACGCACTGGGGGCCGGTGGACCGCAACCGAAGGGGCGTCGGCCTCATAAGCCGAAGCTGGCCGGGCGAAATTCCCGCCCCGACCCCCAGCCCCTCCTCGTCGGAACCGTCGGCACCGTTCCAATCGCAAGAGCGCGAAACCTGCGAATCCCGCGAATCCCCAACACTTGTCGGGCATCCATGGAATGCTATGGAATGCGACGCGTGCGAACATCCCCCTCTGTTTCGCAGCGCTCGCACCCATTCGCATCGCTCGAACCGCCAGTAGCGGCGCGGCATTTCGCGTCATTCGCAGGATTCGCAGCCCCATCACTCGGCGACCTGACGATGACCATACCATTTTGAACCGCCACCAGCTTGACTTCTGCCAAGCGATCGAGCGCGGCATCGCGTCGGCTCTTGCTCCGCAAGGCGCCAGGTCCCACACGCAGGATGTCGCCCGGCTTGATCGGCCTTCCGTGAGTTAGTAGCCACTGATACAGGGTCACGGCATCCGTGATCACAGTATCGACATGCCCACTCTCTAATGCAGCCTGCCAGCTGCGCATCGAATGGCGCACCAGCCGGATGGCGCGCGCGACGGTTTCGGCATCGACGACATCCGAACCGGAAAATACCGTCTGCACACCGGCAATGCGCGCCGCAAGCTCGGCACCGCGCAGACCGAACGCCTCGATGGGTTGCCAGTTCCCGAGTCGGGCACGCTGCTCGCACTCCTCGAAAAATTCCCCGAGCACTTTAGCGGCATCATGAGAGCACTCAAGTACCGAAAGTTTGTCATTGTCATCCTGAAGCGGCATGTGCAAGAGTTCCTCGCAGCGACGCCAATAGGCGACGATAGCCCGCGACGATTCTGCGTGGAATGGCCGATATTTTCGTGGTTGAAGTGGATCCGGCCAAGCCAACAGGAAACGCGCCCAGAAACCGATGCCATGAAGCGCAGTGTCGGCCATGACCTCCGAAACCGCAGCCGGCTGCACCATGAGATGGATCGACAACCTAGGGCCAAACTTCTCGAACCGGCCGGACCCAGCCCTCGCCACAGAAAGTCCGGCGCCGTCCCAGAGGCTGCATAGCGCCGCCGCAGTCTTGCCGCGGTTTTCCAAAGTCATGGCATGCCCGACCAGCATCGTCGCCGCCTCAGTGGAAAAAATACCTTGCGATGACACCCCTTTCTCGAAAGCCAGCCGCAGCCCTTCCGCCGTAATGTCCCGCGTGACTCGATATGGCTCGGGCGGCGGCACGTCGTCCTTGCCTAACCTGGCCATGATCCGCCGGTAAGCATTAGTGGCATCCCGCTGCCATTCCCTGATGGCGTGAAACGCCACGCCGTCGGCAGAGTCCTTGCCGTCGCCAGATTGCGCTATGGTCAATGCATATATGCTAAGCGGCTTGGCTCTGCCATCCGCACCCCTAACGTTCGCCACGCCCTGTGCCAGCAACGCCGCTGCGGCGAGCACTGACTGGCCAGCCAGCGCCGGACTGCACTGTATGCCATCGGCAATTTCGCGCGCCGCAGCGGCCAGAGGCCCGAGCGCATCGATGGGATAGTGGCCGTCAGCCGCCTTTTTTGGCGCCAGCAGCCTACGCACGCGCTCGATTGCCTGCATATGTCTGCTGGCGGAAATCATTTCATCCGGCATGGCGTCACCTCGCCGCCATGCGGCTTTCAATCCACGCCTCGACCTCCCGATACAGCCAGCCAACGGCTCGTTTGCCGATACGAACTGGGGGAGGGAAAACGCCTTTTTTGATCAATTCGTAAATGGTCGATCTGGCCAGCCCAGTAAGTTCCTCGACCTGACGGCGGCGAAGAATGGTGGATGCTGAATACTCTTTCGTCATGATTTTTCTCCGGTTATTACCAGGATCGGTACGGCAGGCATTTCAGCAATTGTTCCCTCGAAAACGAGGGCGAAAAGCGCACAAATCTGCACTGTTTCGACAAAGGCCACCGGATTCCAGATAATTCCGCGCAGGAGCCCCGACTCAACGCCAGGAAGGATCGATGCAGACCAAGGAAATCGCCCCGACCCTGACCGTCATCGACGGCGGCAAGGCGGACCTGGGGCGCAAGAAATGGCTGCTCTTCAATCGGCCATGGGCGCTTTCGCTCGATGAATTCGAGCAAGTGGCGAAACACTGCGGTCTAACGCGCGCCGAAGAATTCGATTTGATGCTCGAGCGCGTGCGCCACCGTGCCAGAAGGGACATCGAGGCCCGTTACCTTCTGGCCGTCCTCGAGGGCAGAAAGGCAGAAGCCGAGCGCCTCGGCAAGCTGCTGGAACGGCGCAACGCCCTTGGCCTGCGCCTCATGGAATCACCCGTCTCACCGCAAAAAGGAAACGACGATCATGGAGCCACATCCGGTCTTGAGTAGCTTTCGTGAAGGGTTCGTAGCAGGCATCGTCCCGTTTCGCCACGCCATGAAGATCGCCTTGGCCGGCATGGTGATGGCTGCCTCGTTATTGCTGCTGGGCGGCGGGTTGGTGGCAACGGCCGCCTACCTCTCTCCCTTCCCTGCCAGGATCGCCAAGGCAGCGGGCGAGGCGCTCATGCTGGCCGGCGGTCTCGTCAGCGTCGTGACCGCGCTGGCGGCTTGGCGCGAGATGTTCCGAAAAAGCTGGCCGGCCGGCCATCGTCGCATCTAGCCGGTGTCCGTACGCTTCTCCCGGCGGGCTGACAGACGCGCCTTCGTTCTTTATCATCTGTCACCGCCAGACCGTGGAGCAAGGTGTCCTTTGGCGGCTTCAGCCCAGCGCGCTTCGCCCTCTTTGCGAAGAACCCGCCGATGGATGAGACGATCAATAAGCAGCTCGCCGCGTAGTATCCCCCCTCAAGGCCGACGAATACCGGGGTCGTCGGAGCGCGGAGACGCGGGTGGAGAATCGGGATTCCCGCCGGTCCGGCGTTTTCCGCCACGCAGCTACTGAACCTGCTGCGACTGCTGCCGGCGCACCGCCTCGATGAATTGTTGGCGCAGCTGGGCCTGCTGTTCGGGTGTGAGCTGCGGCTGCATGAACATCCCGGCCGGGAGCGCCCCGGGCGGCAGGCGCGGGGCCGGCGCGCTCGGTGCGGAAGCTTGGGGCGCAGCCGACGCCTCCAGCAGCGCGACGATCTCGGCGGCGCCCGCTTCCCGTGCCAGTTCCACGGCGTTCTTGCCATCCGCCCCCTTGGCGCCCGGATCGACGCCGCCGCCGTCGAGAAAGAGTTTCACGGCCAGGGCGTCCTTGCGCCGCACCGCATCGAGAAACTGCGCCTGGTTGTGATAGCCGAGTCCCATGGCCGTGAGGTTTTTTCGCGCCTCGATCATGAGGGCGGTCTTATCTGGCTGAGCGCTCGCTGCTGCAGAGAATTGCGGCGCCGCGGCCGTGGCAGGCGCGGCAGCGGGAGCCACCATCGCTTCCCGGACGGGCTCGGGCGGCAGCAGGGCGGCGACGGCCTCGCGATCCGGCGCCTGCACCGGCAAGCCGGGCGCCTCGATGCGTTCGACCAGCACGACGGGCAGCTTCTTCTTCATGGCACCGATGAAGTCGTTGAGGCGCCGCGTCAGCCATTCTCCCGGCGTGCCGCGGATGGTTTTCGCAATTCCGGAAAACAGCCCGTGCGTGATGCTGCTATCGGCCGCATCGATATTGACCGCGCGCAGCCAGACCTTGGCCCCCTTGGCGAAGGGATAGATGCAAGCCTGGAAGAGGTCGCCGTTGTAGGCCATCTGCTGCCGCGCACCGGTCGTCTCCCGCCGGACCTCGGCAACGGCAGTCGAGCAATCGAGGATCTCGGCGGGCGTACCGCCAAGGCTGCCGCGCACCGCGCCGGGTTTGCCCGGTCTCGCCGGCAGGGGGTCGGGGATCGGCTTCAGGCTCATCGGCGCCGAGCCTATCCAGCCGGAAAGCGCATCCTGAACCGCCTCGATGGCCTGCATGGGCGGCACGTCCGGAATGACGACCTCGGCGTTGGCCATGGTGGTTTTCACGCTCACCGCCGCGGCTGGCCAGGCGGGCAGGGCGAGCGACAACGCGATGACGATCCTCGTCGTTCTCATGAAGGCTCCCTCACTTCGAAATTGACCCTGGATGCGCCGCCGGCGGGATTCCCGATATCCACCCGCATCTCCGCGGCGCGGGTCCGTGCATCCCGCGTCTTTGTGGCTGTCACCGCGGCGAGCTGTCTTGTCGATCGTGCTGGCACGCTGGTATCCCGGATCGACCGGGCGCATGGCCCGGGCCGCTGGGGCATCCGGTTTGCGTCACATTGCTCCACGGCCGGCGCGACGGGAAGTTTAACGCCGTATGCCGATGGCGTGTAGCATGCGCCGCATCGGGGGCCTTCGATCATAGGGTTATACTGATGCCATGATTCGCAGCGGCAACCGGATCAGACTGCACCCGGAAGATAGGAAGCGTCTCGCCCTGCTCACCGGCTCGACGCCCGACGGCGTGCGCACGGCAGAGGGCCTGAACCGCTTCATCGACATCCACCTTCCCCGGTTCACCCAGGACACGCCCGAGGCTCGCCTGATCACGCTGCTCCTGTGCGACGAGAAAGCCCTCCCGGCATCGATGGCGCGAGGAGCAGCACGGGCGGGAACGCTGAAACCAGGCGAAGCAGCTCGGGCAATTCGAAACGCGCCCCAAAACGCACTGTATAGCCCCTTGATCCGGCCATCGCGCGTGTTACGATCCGTGTCAGATTCAAGTCGCGAAACGCGACGATACGCGTGGTAGCTGGCCACCCAAAAGAAACAGCATCGAGACGCCGACCGTGGCAACGCTGCGGCGGCAGGTAAGCAGAAGGACTGACGTACTACTTTAGAAAGTCCTGCGCGGGCTCTCTGCGCATGCTATCCAAGCGAGCTTTGTTACCCTCGGTGGCAGGCTCACATCAAGCACGCCCTATCTCACTCAAAGAGACAGATGGCCTTCAATATGCGCGAAACCCAGACCTGGTCTGGCTTTCCGCCGCGTCGGCGGTTCCTGACGGCGCGCTAATACCCCAACCAATACTCTTCCCAAGTCCGGCAACGGGGGCCGCGTTTGCGGCCAGCGGGCTGGCAGCCTGCCATCCACGCGCCGGAACGGGAGAGGATCAATTACGACACGCAGCGCACCGCCGGCCGCCATGCTGGCAGCCATCTCCCGCCGAGGCTGAAGCCTTTCACGATGGCGTACGCGAGCATGCGGGCTCGAGGCCGCCCGTCATCCACGCCTCACAGGTCGTCGCCGACGACTCGCGCTCCACGCTGCCCAAGCGCATTGGGTCAACACTCACCACCCTTTGGCGGGAATCGGAGCACGCGGCGGGTCTGGATTGCCGGACTCCGTCATCGGCACATACCGGTTCAACTTTCGGGAGACATACATGAGCAAATATCCAACCACTCGCAATCACGGTTTCGGCAAACAGATCGCCTGGGCTGGCCATCAGGCGCTGCGTGCCTATTATGGCCAGGGCCACTTCGCCACGGTGCAGGCGCACTTCCTGCGCTGGCGCCAGTTCTGCGACTGGCTGCGCGACTATTACGGCATCCGCGATGCGGGCGCGATCAAGCCGCATCATCTGGACGACTATGCCGAGCACCTCGCCCAGCAGGTCGAGGAAGAGGTCATGGCCGTGGCCTACGCGCAGAACCTGCTCTCCAGCGTCAACACGACGCTCAAGGCCCTGCGTGGCGACGGGCATTTGCGCATCGATTCGCCCTCGAAGCGAGTTGGCAAGCGCAGCCACATCCGGCGGGAGCTGCCGAGCGGGTACGACTGGGATCGGTTCCAGTCCGCCGTGGACGCGCTCTATGATGCCGATCTGCCCCGCGCCGCTGCGGTCGCGCAACTGGCCCGCAGCCTGGGCCTGCGCCTGCGCGAGGCCGTGCTCGGCGACATTCCTCGCTGGCTGCGCGAGCGGGACGAGCGCGGCGAAATCGATGTCCGTGAAGGCACCAAAGGCGGGCGAGGCAAGGAGGTGGCACGCTGGGTGCCGGTCGATGGAGCAGGCGACTACGCGCTCGACTACGCCGACCTTATCCGGCTCGACTTGGATTGCGGCACGAATCTGCTAAAGCCCCACGAGTCCTACGACAGTCTCGTGAACGACGGCGAGATTCACAAGGCCCGGGCCATCCTGCATCGCCATGGCATCAAGGGCTATCACGACCTGCGTGCCGCGTGGGC
>JBFXJL010000023.1:0-4748 GCA_050174915.1 Elusimicrobiales bacterium
AACGCCGTAACGAAAGGACGTGAGCGGAGATGGCTAAGAAGCTGGCGCGCTCTACGGTAGCCAAGAAGATCTACGAGCGCGAGGCTAAAGGTGCTCCCGTAGGTACGGGTCAGAGGTTCAGGGCTTTGACGAAGGCGCTTGCGTACAAGGGAGCAAAGAACCCCCGGGCACTAGCCGCATGGATCGGACGGCAGAAGTACGGGAAAAAGAGGTTCCAGCAGATGGCAGCCGCCGGGAGGAGGCGCGCCGCCAGGAAGCGGAGGTAGCCCGCTGTGGCGTGGAGCAGGGCTGCTATTG
This sequence comes from Elusimicrobiales bacterium, assembly GCA_050174915.1. Classification (GTDB taxonomy): domain Bacteria; phylum Elusimicrobiota; class Elusimicrobia; order Elusimicrobiales; family UBA9959; genus UBA9959. Next base: position 298 of record JBFXJL010000023.1, read on the forward strand.
AGAGCCTCGCGCGCAGCGTAGCGCGCAGGTACGGGATTCCGGAAAACTTGTTTGTCTCTCTCGTGTGGCACGAGAGCGGGTTCAACCCCAGGGCCGTGTCGCGCGCCGGGGCGATGGGCTTGACGCAGCTCATGCCCGCCACTGCCCGCGCTCTCGGGGTGAGGAACCCCTTTGACCCTGTGGAGAACCTGGAAGGCGGCGCGCGCTACCTCCGCCAGCAGTACGAGCGGTTCGGGCGCTGGGATCTCGCCCTCGCCGCCTACAACGCGGGTCCGGGGGCCGTGTCGAGGTACGGGGGGATCCCCCCGTACAGGGAGACGCAGAACTACGTGCGCTCGGTACTGCGCGGGGCGGGAGCACGCAGTGCGGGCGGGACCGCCGTTGTACGCAACCGGGAAGTTGAGGAGCGCCGGAACCTCCTGCGGAGGCTCGTGAACGCCATTGCGTCCCTCCGGAAGGCGCTCGTGAGCTGGGGCTGGTGACAGCTGCCGTGCCAGATGGAAGGGGGTGTCGAAATCGTGACGCTCAAGGACCTGTGCAACTACTTCTGGTGGCTCATAGACGACAACCCGTCTAACCCTCTGCTGGTCGATAAGCCGACACTCACGGCGATATTCAACGACGGGATTCGCTCGCTGGCGGATTCCATCCGCAAAATTGGGTATGTGGAGCTTGGCGAGGCCGCTGTAGCTACCGGAATAGTGACCATGCCCGGTGACTTCGTGACTCCGGTTCTCGTGAAGTACGGCGACACGGAGCTCAAGCCGATCAAGGACATTCACCAGGCGAAACTCGAATCAGGAGACACTACGCAGTACATAATGTTGGAACTGAGGAAAATGCAGTTGTACGACACCCCCAAGCCTCCTTACAAGACGCTCAAGCTCTGGTACGTGAAGTATCCCACTCTTTTAGAGAAGGACGAAGACTCTCCTGTCGACATCCCCGAGGAGTACCACACGGCGCTGGCAACGGTTTTTGCGCGGGCGGTCTACGCCTTGAAGATGGGCTGGCTGTCTCAGTACCAGGCACTGATGATTTTGTGGGACGACATCAAAAGAGAGGTCAGCGGGGCTGTGGAAGCCCGCACGAATCCGGTGAGGTTCCCTGACGTAGGGGAGTGGCGCTGGTGAAGGACGCTGCCCGCATCAGGTGGAACTTCGATGTCAAGCGCGCCGTCTTGGGCTGGGAGAAATTCACAGGGATAGACCTCGTGAGCGACAACACGCTCCTCTCTGGCGGGGTTGTGCCGCAGGCTGTGAACGTGGATTTTGGTTTACGGGCCGGTGCGGCATCGAAAGCCCTTGGCACGGATGTCGTGTTGAGTGGTTTGGGGAACGACGCGATCAGCGGCCTTCACATAACCACGATAAAGGGGAAGCAGTACTTGCTGGCAGCCTGTGGAGCTAAGCTGTACGCCGCGCAGGGCGGCCAGCAGGTGTTTACCGTAGACACGCAGGCCGACTGGCAAACGGGGACTGGAACCGCCGAGATTACCGCGGACGGGAAAATCAAAGCGCCATCCGGTGCTAGCAGTGCCTATTGGGAGTCTCCCGCGTACTACGTCGGCGCCCTGCCCTACGACGCCGACCTCGATTGGTTCGACAGCGTCCCAAGCGGTTGCTCTGTGGTGTGTAAGTATGCGACAAGTCCCGACGGTAGCACGTGGTCGGAGTGGTATACACACCAGAAGGGCCGTAGCCTCGAATACATCGGACCTTATTTGAAGGTAAGGTTCGAGCTAAGCGGTAGCAGCACCTCGCTCTACGTCGACAGGTTCGTGCTGCGGACACTGGGCGAGTTTGGCAATCCCCGCGTAATCTACGAAGGGCTTTCCGGTTACAAGGTGAGGTTCGCCGACTACGGGGATAAGGTCTACTTCTGCGACGGTAGGAGGCCGCTGGTGTGGAACGGCACGTCCGTGCGCCCAGCCGGAGTGGATCCTCCGTCCACAGCGCCTACTCTTGCTGCCGGTGCCAGCGGGAGCCTCAGCGGTGATTACTACGGGAAAGTGACGTTTGTAAACGAGGACGGGGTGGAGTCGAACCCGTCCCCGGCGTCGGCCAAGGTCACAGTCACCAACCAGAAGATAAACTGGACGGTGCCTACAGGCCCGGCAGGGACTGCGAAGCGCAGGCTTTACCGCACTAAGGCTGGCGGTTTGGTTTACTACTTCGTGGCCGAGATAAGCGACAACACGACCACTTCCTACGAGGACAACATCACCGACGACAAGCTGGTCACGCCGATGGAGGACGACAACAACGTCCCCCCGGACGCCGTGATCTTGCAGGTGCATAACGACGTGATGTTCTACGTAAGCGCCGCCGATCCCAGACAGTTGTGGTTCTCGAAGCCCGGAAGGCCGGAACAGGTGCCGAACATCACGGGCAAGAGGTTTTACAAGCAGTTCAAGGCTCCGATAACGATGGTGCGCGCCCCGGTGTCTGGCACGCTCGTTGTCTCCGGGATTGGGTACACAGCGGTCGTCACAGGAGACACTTTCCACAGCGATCCCTCGGTCGACAACACGAAGATCCGCTATATAGGCAACCTCGGCGCGGTTTCCCACGAGGCTGCGGCTGCTTGCTATGTGGAGCGCCTGCCCGTAGCCCTTGCGCTGGTGACGGAGACGCTCGACTTGTACCTCATTTACCCCACGTACTTCCGCGAGGATTCTTTCGCCGTCGTGCCGCTCTCCCGCGACGTGGAACCCCTATTCCGCTCGATCGTCCAGAGAGATGACGTGGTTGTGGCCTACGCCAACCAGCGCATATATGTAGCCCTATCCACCTACGACCCGGAGTACGCTAAGGGAAGTAGCGGCGAAGGAAATAACATCGTGCTCGTTTACGACATGACGCTCAAGCAGTGGCAAGGTGTACGCACGATTGCCGCCGGGGCAATTCTCCCCTCTCCGCTCGGGGTCTACGTCGGGCTCGCGGGAGGAGGGTTCGTTGTGAGACTGCTGAGGCCGGACGAGGAGCTGATCTGGGGAGACCGCTGGGGAGAGTTCTGGGGTAGCCTGCCTTTCAAGGACGCTACGCCGCTGGGCACCGACGTGCCTGTACGGTTTGTCCTCGACACCGGGTACCGCGTGGTTAAGGGAGCCGACAAGGTGCGGGCGAGGTTCTTGAGGCTCGTGGTCTCGGCAGACAGCGTTACCGACAACACTGTAGTGCGTGTAGTAGCAGACGGCAGAGTGCAAACTGTAAGAGTCGGGAGCATGTCCTCGTGGAACGTGAACGTCGGGGTCGTGGACTACGGCGCGGGCAGGCAGGACGCCGTTGTATCGCCCAGGTTTCCGCTCAACCTCCCGCCTGCGCGCTTCCACGGCGTGCGGATAGAAGACGAGTCTTCCAACCAGCTGAGAGTGTACGGCGTAGTGCTTGAGTGTGAACCCGTAGCAACCCTGTGAAAAGGAGGGTGTGGAAGTGGCGAAGCCTAAGAGGACGTTCTCGGCAGATGTGGGGCAGAGGTCGCGTTACAGCGCAGGACCCGACCAGATCGAGTACGACCTCGACAACGCCTTCGCGATGTTCGACCCTGCGGCGACGCTGCGGGACGGCTCTCCCGGTGGCATAAGCACGGAGAACCTCCGCAGCGGGGCCGTGACCGATGACATCATCGGCAGCCGCACGGTTGACCAGAACATAGCCGCCGTAGAGAGCAACACTGGCACTTTGACCCAGCTCCTCTCGTGGATCGTGAAGCACATCAAGGCCGTAAAGGGCTCCGTCACCAACTGGTACGACGCGGCGGCTTCCACCATATCCGACATATGGGCCAAGTTCAACGCTACTACGGGTCACAAGCACACGGGGGTAGCAAATGACGCGCCTCAGATCGGCACCGCCGGGATAGCGGACGGGGCGGTGACGTCCGCGAAAATAGCCGACGGCAACGTCACCACCACCAAGATCGCCGACGCGAACGTGACCACGCCCAAGATTGCGGACGGGGCGGTAACTACGGCGAAGATAGCCGACCTGAATGTGACTACCTCGAAGCTGGCGGAGCTCAGCGTCACCTCCTCCAAAATAGCGGACGGCAACGTTATGACAGCCAAGATCGCCGACGGCGCTGTCACGACTCCCAAGATCGCCAACGGCGCCGTCACGGCTGTGAAGATAGCCTCCGGCAATGTAGGAACCGCCCAGTTGGCGGACGGGGCTGTGACGGCGAACAAGCTGGACCCCAACCTCTTGACGCAGATAGGTATAAACCAGCACAGGCTGGCTACGCCAATAGACCACCCCGACGGCTCCGTGACCGGCGCCAAGCTCGCGACTGGTGCCGTCGCTACTGACAAGATTGCCGATGCGGCTGTGACCACCGCCAAGCTCGCGGATGCCGCTGTGACCACCGTCAAAGTTGCAAACGGCGCGATAACCGACGACAAGCTGTCGGGGGCTTCTACGGACATAAAGGCGCGGTTTGCTTCGCATTTG
>JBFXJL010000024.1:0-1043 GCA_050174915.1 Elusimicrobiales bacterium
CGCATCGATGACATCGTCGCTGGTCAGTTTGTAGCTGTTGATTTTGTCGGGGTTGACCCAGATTCGCATCGCGTTCTGGGAACCGAAGACCGTCACCTCGCCGACCCCTTCGGTGCGGCTGATGATATCCTGGACGTTGGCCACCAGGTAGTCGGTCAGGGTGTAGCGGTTCAGCGAACCGTCCTCCGAGACCAGGCCGACCATCATCAGGAAGTTTTTGGTGGACTTGACCACCTGAATTCCCTGACGCTGCACGATCTGCGGCAAGAGCGGTGTGGCCAGTTGCAGTTTGTTCTGCACCTGCACCTGGGCGATGTTGGGGTCGGTGCCGGCCCTGAAGGTCAGGTTGATCGCCACGGCACCGGCCGAGTCGCTGGTGGAGGCCATGTAGATCAGGTTGTCGATGCCGTTCAGCTTCTGCTCGATCACCTGGGTGACCGTATCCTGCACGGTCTGGGCCGAGGCACCGGGATACATGGCGTTGATGGTGATCTGGGGCGGCGCGATCGGCGGGTACTGGGAGACCGGCAGGGTTTTCAGTGCCAGCAGGCCCACCAGCATGGTCATGATGGCGATCACCCAGGCAAAGATCGGTCGTTCTATGAAAAACTTGGCCATTACGGCACTCCTTTACTTTTTGGCGGCTGCGGGTTGTTGAGCTGCTGCAGGCTGCTGTTGCCCGGGGGCTGCTGCGGGCTTGGCGCCGAACGGCACCGCCTTGACCGGCGTGCCGGGACGGGCCCGCTGGATCCCTTCCAGGATCACCCGGTCGCCGGGTTTAAGGCCTTCGGCCACCAGCCAGTTATCGCCCACGGTGCGCACTACCTTGATGATGCGCGGCTCCACCTTTTCTTCAGCTCCTACCACCATCGCCAGGGCCTCGCCCTGGGGGGTGCGGGTTACGCCCCGTTGCGGCACCAGAATGGCCTGCTCGTTCACGCCCTCCTGCACGACGGCCCGCACGAACATGCCGGGCAGCAAGAGCTGCTGCGGGTTGGGGAACAGGGCCCGCAGGGTGATCGAGCCGGTGCTCTGGTCAACGG
>JBFXJL010000024.1:1053-4356 GCA_050174915.1 Elusimicrobiales bacterium
ATCCTCCAGCAACAGTTTTACCTGGGCCTGGTTGGCAGCACCCTTCTTGAACAGGCCGTTGGCCAGGTTCTGTTTCAGCTTCAGCAACTCGGCGCTGGATTGGGTCACATCGACATACATCGGGCTTAACTGCTGGATGGTGGCCAGGGCGGTGGGCTGGCTGGCGGTGACCAGGGCGCCGTCGGTGATGCTCGAGCGGCCGATGCGGCCGGAGATCGGTGCGGTGACCCTGGTGTAGGCCAGGTTGATGCGGGCGGTCTCCACGGCGGCCTTGGCCGCTGCCAGCTCGGCCTCGGCCTGCTTGAGGCCGGCCTGGGCGTCGTCGTTATCCTGCTGGCTGACCGCCTTGACCTGGACCAGTTCCCGGTAGCGCTCGGCCTTGAGCCGCACCGTTGTCAGGGTGGCCTCGGCCCGGGCCTGGGTGGCCTTGGCGCTGGCCAGGGCCGCCTCGTAGCTGGCCGGGTCGATCTGGTACAGCACCTGGCCGGCTGTAACGTCACTGCCCTCGGTGAACAGGCGCTTTTTGACGATGCCGCCCACCTGGGGCCGCACCTCGGCGATCAGGAAGGGGGCCGTGCGGCCCGAGAGCTCGGTGGTCAGCGCCACTCGTTGGGTCTGGATGGTCACCACGCTTACTTCGGGGGGGCCTTGCTGGGGCATGGCTGGCTGTTTTTTCCCGCAGGCGGCGGTCAGGCCGGCAGTCAGCAGCAGCGTGACAGCCAGCAGTCGGGTGGTTGTGAGCTTGAGCATCGTGATACCTCGTTTGTTAGTTAGTAGCCTTCAAAATGAATGAACATTCAGGTGTTACCGTTTCATGGAATCCCAGCAGGCCTCGGCGATCCGCTGGATAAGCGTAGCATCTAACTGTATAAAGCCAAGTATGTGATTTCTAGATACTGAGACGATCGGGCCGAAGGCCAGATCAAACAGCAGCGGCAGCGGCAGGTCCTTGATCACCTGCTGGGTCACCCCCTGCCTGAACAGCTCGCAGTAGATACCGCAGTCTTCATGTTGCCCCAGCAGCCGGTCGCGCCGGAAGGCCACGCCGTAGGGTGAATTGTGAAACTGCTCGGCATACTTGAATTCGAGGGGGTTGTTGATGAAGAACTGCAACAGGCTGCTGACCAGGTGCAGAAAACGTTCCCGGTACGGAGTTTCCAGGCTGTAGCCTTGCTCCAGGAAGGTGTTGATCTTGGCCTCCAGCTCGCGGTAGAGCGTAACGATCAGCACATCCTTATTCTCGAAGTAGCGGTAGATGGTGCCGGCCGCCACCCCGGCCCGCTCGGCGATCAGCGAGCAGGGCGCGTCGTGGAAGCCGTGCTCGGCCACCAGTTCCAGCGTGGCCTGCATGATCGCCTCCCGTTTGTCTTCTTTTGACATGGTTTCCCTCGAAATGAATGACCGTTCATTCATAAACCGATCGCGGCAATGGGTCAAGAAAAAAACTGATACGGTATCCCACAGGTTATCTGCTGAGCTGACCACACCAGCCGTGTTCGCTTCGGGCTTCCCTAGCGTGCTAAGTCATGTTACAAGACGTTGTGAGTCTTATAAGTCCTTTTGGCCGCTAAAGGGAGGGGGAGATGGAGAATCTGATTAATCTGGACCAGGTCAGTGAGTTATCGCCAGGGGTCTACTGGGTGGGAGCCGGCGCCAAGACGTTCCTGAGCCGTAACAGTTTTCTGCGGATCTTCAAGGGTAACGGCGTAACCGGCACCCTGCTGATCGATCCTGGGCCAACCAGCGATTTTGACAGCCTTTCGCAGAAGGTGGCGGCGGTGCTGCCGGGCGGACTGGCCAAGATCAACTTGGCGTTCATCAACCACCAGGATCCTGACGTGCTCGGGGTGCTGCCCACCTTGGCCAAGCTCAACCCCAAGCTGACCGTGATCGCCACAGAAGACACCTGGCGCCTTGCACACTTAAACGGCATGTCCAAGACCAATTTTTGCGCCGTTGACCGGGTGCAGGGGCAAAAGGTGGTGCTGCCCACCGGCCATAAACTGCAGTTCATCCCCACCCCGTTTTGTCATTTTCGCGGCGCCTGCATGATCTACGACCTGGAGTCGCGGATCCTGTTCACCGGTGACCTGTTCGGCGGCATCGCCGCGTCCGGCCTCTATGCCCAGGAGGAAAACTGGGCCGGTATCAAGGCCTTTCATCAACTGTACATGCCGAGCAACGAGGCCATCCGGCTGGCGGTGCAGAAGATCCGCCAGCTGGACCCGGCGCCGCTGGCGTTGATGCCCCAGCATGGCGGGCTGATCAGAGGGGAGCTGCTGGAGACCTTGATGCAGCGGCTGGAAGGGCTGCAGGTCGGGCTGGATATCATCACCTCGCTCAGCAGTAAGCTGCCGGCCCTGATCGCGGCGTTGAACGAGATGGTGACGGCGGCGAAGAGTATCCTGGGCGATGCTGAAACGCACAAAATTATGGGCTTTTTCAAGCCGGACGGCAGCTATCCCAGCCTGTTCAGCCTCAATAGCGATGAGCAGGTCAACGATATCAAGGGTGAGCCGCTGGAGGCGGTGGAGGCGTTGCTACGGATGTTCCTCAGGTTTGCCAACGAAGAGCAAAAGGCGCTGCTACGGCCCAAACTGCTGCTGATCCTGCTGCAGCATGAGCTGCCGCCCTTTGATTTCCTGATCAACCAGGAGGACGGGATGATGGAGCTGAGCCCCGCTGATTTTTAGCAGGTGGCAGCGTCGGGTACAAAACAGGGGGCGCGGTCCATGGACCGCGCCCCCTGCTGACAGACAGCAGAAGAAACGAGCCTGCTACTTGTTCTTCTTCTTGCGCTGGTTGGGGTCCAGCTCCTTCTTGCGCAGGCGGATCGAGGTGGGGGTTACCTCCACCAGTTCGTCGTCATCGATGAATTCCAGGGCCTGCTCCAGGGACATGCTGCGGGGCGGGGTCAGCTTGATGGCGTCGTCGGAGCCGGAGGCCCGCACGTTGGTCAGCTTCTTGCCGCGGCAGGCGTTGACCTCCAGGTCGTTGTCGCGGGCATGCTCGCCGATGATCATGCCGCCGTAGACCTCGACGCCGGCGCCGATGAACAGCACGCCGCGCGGCTGCAGGCCGTCCAGCGAATAGGCGGTGGTCTCGCCATGCTCCATGGCGATCAACACACCGTTCTTGCGGCCGGGGATATCACCCTTGTAGGGGGCGTATTCGTGAAAGGTGTGGGTCATCACGGCGGTGCCACGGGTGTCGGTCATCACCTCGCCCCGCAGGCCGATCAGGCCCCGGGCCGGCACCACAAATTCAAGTCTGACCATCTCGCCCATCGGGTGCATGGCCACC
>JBFXJL010000025.1:0-4328 GCA_050174915.1 Elusimicrobiales bacterium
TTGGCGGTGTCCAATTCTCCCACTTGGAGGAGAGACCAAATAGCGCGCTCCTTCTTCTGCCTCTCCTCCTTGAGTGCTGCAATTTTCATTTGTGCGTTCTTTGCGGGTAGAACTGCCAGTGAACCGAGTGTGTCTATCCTCCCGAGAATAGCCTCGTGCGCCTCGGAAATGAATTTGCGTTCATACATCGTAAGTGTGCGGCGGACACCAGCCAAGGAAACTAAAACGTCCAGCAGTAGTCTCTCCGCCTCGTCGTGCGCCTCGATTTCGTTCTTTTCTAAAATCTCCCACAACGAATCGTCGACGGGCGCACCAGCAATACCAGACAGAGTAACCTTTTGCATCATCTCGCCTCCCGTAAGATTTTGTTTTCAAGGTTCGCGGCTAGGTCACTAACCTAGCCTAATTCTATCATACCACATCTTTCCCCATTGTCAACACTTCTCCCATACCACATCCCACAACCCACAAGCCTTCCCAAGCCTGCAAGCCTAAGCCTGCCAAGCCTAAGCCTGCCAAGCCTAAGCCTGCCAAGCCTAAGCCTGCCAAGCCTAAGCCTGCCAAGCCCCGCGTGGCCGCGCCAGAACCTGAAGCCCCAGAAGCCCGCGCCGAGCCCCAAGGGTTCCCCGCCGACCCGGCGAGAGGGGGGCAGCGGGGCGGACCCTGAACTCGTATATCTCTACCACCTTCAAAACGCCCCCTCCCGCACCTACTGTTTCCAGCCACATATGTGCAACCTGCCACTACAAAAGAGGTAGGTAGGTATAGGTTCCTATACAAAGGGGTCGCAGAAATAGTTCCAGAATGTTCCGAAATGCGATAAATCAAGGGCTTTACAATCTGGAACAGTCAGTTCCAGAATGTTCCCGATTGAAGAGTATGTCCGTTTTGTGATTTCACAGGGGGTTTCGGGCGTCACAGGCTATATATAACAGGCCCCTGTTTTTTGGTAATATGTGGTGGCGCTTCCTGTAGGGGGTCGCTGGTAGATTCCCCCTGGTAGGAATTTACTGGTTATTTTTGGCTGGGATTTATGGAAGAATTTGTCTCCCATTTTGGATATGTTGTTGACCCGATATAGGAACATTCTGGAACTGACTGTTCCAGATTGTAAAACCCTTGATACAGCCCATTTTGGAACATTTCGGAACTGTTGTGTGTACGTTTATATAGAGGGTGGAGGGGAAGGGGTTGTGAACCTCGTCACACTTCCAGCGAAATGTAAAAAAGTGGCAGGATGTTGTCCTACCTGCCACTCAGGAGTCCGGGCTGCTGGATCAAGAGCGGGAAGCTGCGGCGCGGCGCGCGTAGAGCGCTTCAATCTTGTGTAGGAGGTCGGCGTAGAGCGCGGCCTCGTCCCTCGGCACGACGGGGGCAGCCACCACGACCTCGCACTTGTCCAGCAAGAAAAACACCCTCGACGTGTCGTGGTAGCAGATCCACGGCTTTCCGCACTCCGGGTTCGGGCAGATGTAGAGGGCTACGACTACAGGGAAGGCTACGGGGAAGTCCGGGAACAGAGGTTTTCCAGGCCGCACTTCCCAGTACACAGGGCGCGTAATAGGAGGCTCCCGGTCGTCGGGGCTGCTGCTCGGCCAGCAGTGTATGCAACAGTCGCGCATGTCCTTAATGGTCCAGATGTAGGGAGGACGCTTCTCGGTTTTGAGCTTCTTCGCTTTTGCCCTGGACTTCTTTGACTTTCGGGGCATCAAGAATCACCTCCCTGTGGAGGGTTTTCTTCTGGGTTCCCTGGCCTGCGGGCGGGGGGAAGGCGCCAGAACGACTTCTTCTCCTTGCCGAAGCCCTCCTGCCTGGCGATGACGCCGAGGTCCTTCGCGGCTTTGCGGATGTACCTGTCCGAGTAGTTCTTGCCTGTGAGCTTGCGGACTTCCCTGTAGACCTCGCCGGACTCGACCTCCTCCCCGCTGCCGAGGACTTCGAGGAGCGCCTCGGCCAGCTCGCCGCGCTCGGCTTCCTCCCTGCGGAGCTTCTCGGCCACCTGCGGGTTGGTGAGGGCGTCGGCGGGCACTTCAGTCATCCCCAGCCACTTGAACGGCGGCCACTCGTCCTCGTCGAGCGCGTACAGGAGAGCCTTTTCGAGCTTGGCGTCCAGGTTCACGTCGAGCTGCTGGAGGCAGTACGCCTTTTCTATCGTCGGGTGCCTGCCTATGAGGAGGTGGGAGCGGGCCGTCGCGGCGTACATGTAGCTCCCGGCCCCGCGCTCCCTCGCCGAGCCGCCCTTCTTCCTGAAGTGCCGCACGACGAGCACGGCGCAGTCGAGCTCCCGCGCGAGCCCCAGCAGGCGGTCTAGGACCCTGCGGGCGGTTACAGCGAGGGGAGCGCGCGAGGCCGCCAGGTCCCACGCCGTACTCTCGTAGATGACGATGTGGTCGACAATTATGAGGTCCGGCCCGTACTCCCTGATGGCGAAGAGAACCCGCTCCAGCTCCGCCGCCGTAACCCCGGTAGTGAGGGACTCGTCGCCCCCTTTGAGCTCGAAGAAGGCGACGCGGGCCAGATCCGCCCCGAGGGCCTTGAGCCTCGGTCCCAGCGTCTTCCTGGGGTCGTCTTCTGCCGTAAGGATCAGGACTTTGGCGTCGCGGGGGGCCGTGTGGTCGTAGGGTACGGGGCAGACCTTGGAGCCCGTGAGTCCCGCCGCCAGCGCGAGGCAGACCCAAGTCTTGCCTACGCCCTTGTCCCCGTCGAGGAGGGTTATCTCGCCGCGCGGCAGGAGCGGTTTGACAAGGAAGCGGGGGGCGCAGAACTCGTGCTCGACCTCCGCGAAGGTCCTGAGGACGAACTCGCGCTCCCCGGAGTCCCCGGTTCCTGCCCCGGCCCCCGCTCCCGGCCCGGAACCCCCCGCTCCAACGAGCTCGAAGGCTTTTTCGACGGTCATCTGGCCGTAGGTGGCGCCGTCCTCGGCCCTGTGCCCGGGCTCGTCCCACTTCTCGTCGTACAGCCCGGAGAGCCGGAAGAGGAAGTCGACTTCCTCCGGCGTCTTACCTGCGCGGGCGAGGTGTACGCACAGGGACTCGTCGGCCTCGGACTCCGACTCGAAGGGCAGTCCCTTGGAGTTCGTGAGGCCCTGCCACTCGCCCCGGAAGAGCTTCCGGACCTTCTCGCCGAACTCGCCCGCCGTCGCCCTGGCCGCGAAGTCTACGAGGGCCACCCGCGAGAACAACTGCTCCAGAGCCTCCGGGCGCGCGGGCCTGTCCACTACCGCGAACCCCGTTACCGTAAAGAACCTGCCTTCGGAGTACAGCTCGACGTGCTTCAGCTTCTTAGAAGCCGGGAACTTCTCCCGGCTCAAGAGGAAGACCTTCACGCCGGTCCGCGAGGGGGACACCTCCGCGTACCCGCCGCACTCCTCCAAGACCCGCGCCGCCCACGGCAGCAGCCTCAAGGGGGCAGAGGGTTCCCCGGCGCCCCCGAGAGGTTCGAGGCAGTCGTCGAGGTCTACTCCGGAGAGGTACCCCTCCGGCGTTTCCCCCAGGGCGATCCCAAGGCCGTGGAAGTAGGCGGGGTTGTTCTCGAAGACGGCCTTCGCCTGCTCGAAGGTGAGCCACGGGCCGCGCGAGGCGTCGGCCCTCCTCCCGACTCCCAGGTAGGGCACCTTGGCCCACTCTACACTGCCGTCGGCCCGCTGCCGCGGTTCCAGCCTCCACAGCACCCACCTGTGAAGCCTCTTCAAGAACGCCGGGATTTTCGAGAAGTCGGGCTTCAGGATCCACTTCAGCAGGATTTCCTGCGGAATTTGCGCGTCCACGACGAAATCCTCCTCTTGCAGGACTGCAACTGCACGAGGCAATCTCCTCCCTGTGGAGAAATAGGCCGAACAGGCCCCGGCGTGCTCGTGCCGGGGCCTCGCGCCGCTTTTTGGGGGCGGTTGGCTAAGTTCTCAGAGGCGCGCTCGCCGTGTCTGGGTGTCTAAAACCTTCCGGCGCGCTTAGTGACTACGGGCGGCTTCGACGACGCGGCGCGCTGGGTTCGCGAGGATTTCTCTACCACTAAGGCGCGCTGAAGCCGCACGGGTGCCTTCAACCCGTATGGCGCGCTAGCTTTTTCAGGGTTTCTCAGCTAGAGGAGGCGCGCTTCTCCTCTCCGGGCGTCTTATATGGCTAGGCGCGCTTCGCTCAAAAGGGTTTCTAGGCCGTCAAGGCGCGCTTGCACGCTCCGGCTGTCTTGTGTCCTCCGGCGCGCTGGAGCGTTGCGGGGTGCTTTTCGTGCGCGGCGCGCTTCGGTTTCGCGGGTGCCTCGCCATTCCCGGCGCGCTTGGGGCTCCGGGTTGTCTAAACTTCCAAGGCGCGCTCCACGTCCACGGGCGTCCA
>JBFXJL010000026.1:0-4051 GCA_050174915.1 Elusimicrobiales bacterium
TGTCATTTTCAGAAGGCGACTGCACCAAAATACGCGGTTTGAAGGCTGCTGTGCAGTCGGCTCCTGATAGCTCAATATCAGGACTCCTCTGCACGAAACTCGTCTATGCTCAATACTCGTGTGCACCAAAGCGAGGTGAGCATGGCGACCGATACCTCTCGGATTCCCGAGCAAGGCGTAGCGACCCTGCCAGATCAGGCTTGGGAGCGTGCGCGCCGTCGTGCCGAAATCATCGGGCCGTTGGCGCAGTCTGAGCCGGTCGGGCATGCGGCGGCCGACGCGGCAGCCCAGGCGCTGGGCCTGTCCCGGCGGCAGGTCTATGCCCTGATCCGCCGCGCCCGGCAAGGCGCGGGGCTGGTCACTGACTTCGCTCCTGGGCAGTCCAGTGGTGGTAAAGGCAAGGGCCGCTTGCCGGAGCCGGTCGAGCGCATCATCCGTGAGCTGCTGCAAAGGCGGTTCTTGACCAAGCAGAAGCGCAGCCTGGCGGCCTTCCATCGCGAAGTCGCGCAAGCCTGCAAAGCGCAGAAGCTGCGGGTGCCGACGCGCAACACCGTGGCTTTGCGTATCGCCGGCCTCGATCCGCTCAAAACGGTGCGCCGCCGGGAAGGTCAAGATGCCTCCCGAGAACTGCAAGGCGTGGGCGGCATCCCGCCGGCCGTCTCCGAGCCGCTGGAGCAAGTGCAAATCGACCACACGGTCATCGACCTGATCGTGGTGGATGCACACGACCGGCAGCCGATTGGCCGCCCCTATCTCACGCTGGCCATCGACGTTTTCACCCGCTGCGTGCTCGGTATGGTGGTCACGCTCGAAGCGCCGTCCGCCGTCTCGGTCGGCCTGTGCCTGGCGCATGTCGCCTGCGACAAGCGTCCCTGGCTGGAAGGGCTGGATGTGGCGATGGACTGGTCGATGAGCGGCAAGCCCAGACTGCTCTACCTGGACAACGCGGCCGAGTTCAAGAGCGAGGCGCTGCGTCGGGGCTGCGAGCAGCATGGCATCCGTCTGGACTACCGGCCGCCCGGCCAGCCGCACTACGGTGGCATCGTGGAAAGGATCATCGGCACCGCCATGCAAATGATCCATGATGAGCTGCCGGGCACGACCTTTTCCAATCCCGGCCAGCGCGGCGAGTACGACGCCGACAAGATGGCCGCCCTGACCCTGCGCGAGCTGGAGCGCTGGCTTACGCTGGCCGTGGGCACCTACCACGCCTCGGTGCACAACGGCCTGCTCCAGCCACCGGCCGCGCGCTGGACCGAGGCCGTGGCGCGGATCGGCGTGCCGCCCGTGGTCACACGGCCCACCGCGTTCCTGGTCGATTTTCTGCCGGTCATTCGTCGCACGCTGACTCGCACCGGCTTTGTCATCGACCACATCCACTACTACGCCGATGCCCTCAAGCCGTGGATCGCCCGGCGTGACCGCTTGCCGGCCTTCCTGATCCGGCGCGATCCGCGCGACATCAGCCGCATCTGGGTGCTGGAGCCGGAGGGGCAGCACTACCTGGAAGTCCCGTACCGCACCTTGTCGCACCCGGCTGTCACCCTCTGGGAGCAGCGCCAGGCGCTGGCGAAACTGCGTCAGCTCGGACGCGAGCAGGTGGATGAGTCGGCGCTGTTTCGCATGATCGGCCAGATGCGCGAGATCGTGACCACCGCCCAGAAAGCCACGCGCAAGGCGCGGCGTGATGCGGATCGACGCCAGCACCTCAAGCAGTCGGTTCCGCCCGTCAAGCCTACACCGCCGGATACGGGCATGGCGGACTCGCAGGCAGCCAACCTGCCACCGGCCAAACCGTTCGACCAGATCGAGGAGTGGTAGCCGTGGACGAATACCCCATCGTTGACCTGTCCCACTTGCTGCCGGCGGCGCAGGGGTTGGCCCGGCTGCCAGCGGACGAGCGCATCCAGCGCATCCGTGCCGACCGCTGGATCGGCTACCCGCGTGCGGTCGAGGCGCTGAACCGGCTGGAAACCCTGTTCGCCTGGCCGAACAAGCAACGCATGCCCAACCTGCTGCTGATCGGCCCCACCAACAACGGCAAGTCGATGATCGTCGAGAAGTTCCGGCGTTCGCACCCGGCCTGCGCCGATGCCGACCAAGAGCACATTCCTGTGTTGGTGGTGCAGATGCCGTCCGAACCCTCAGTGATCCGCTTCTACGTCGCGCTGCTCGCGGCGATGGGTGCCCCACTGCGCCCACGTCCGCGGCTGCCGGAGATGGAGCAATTGGCGCTGGCCCTGCTGCGCAAGGTTGGCGTGCGCATGCTGGTGATCGACGAGCTGCACAACGTCCTGGCCGGCAACAGCGTCAACCGCCGGGAATTCCTCAACCTGCTGCGCTTTCTCGGCAACGAGCTGCGCATCCCGCTGGTCGGCGTCGGCACACGCGACGCCTACCTGGCCATCCGTTCGGACGATCAGTTGGAAAACCGCTTCGAGCCGATGATGCTGCCGGTGTGGGAGGCCAACGACGATTGCTGCTCACTGCTGGCCAGCTTCGCGGCTTCGCTCCCGCTGCGGCGACCCTCGCCAATTGCCACGCTGGACATGGCCCGCTACCTGCTCACCCGCAGCGAGGGCACTATCGGAGAACTGGCGCATCTGCTGATGGCGGCGGCCATTGCCGCCGTGGAAAGCGGTGAAGAGGCGATCAACCACCGCACGCTTAGCATGGCCGACTACACCGGCCCCAGCGAACGGCGACGGCAATTCGAGCGGGAACTGATGTGAAGCCTGCACCGCGTTGGCCGTTGCATCCGGCCCCCAGGGAAGGCGAAGCCCTGTCCTCCTGGCTGAACCGGGTCGCTGCCTGCTACCGGATGGACGTGCATGAGCTGCTGGCACACGATCTCGGCCATGACCAGCTCGATGACCTGGATACCGAGCCACCCTTGTCCTTGTTGACGATGATTGCCCAGCGCAGCGGGGTTGAGCTGGAGCGCTTGCGTGAGATGAGCTTGGCCGGCTGGGTGCCGTGGCTCTTGGACAGCCTTGAGGATTCGCTGCCTGCGGCCCTGGAAACCTATGCGTTCCAATGCTCGGTGCTGCTGCCCAAGCGCAAGGCGCGATCCATCACGCGCTGGCGTGCCTGGCTGCCAAGCCAGCCGATGCGCCGGGCCTGCCCGCTGTGCCTGAACGATCCGGTGAACCAGGCCGTGCTGCTTGTCTGGCAACTCCCGCTCATGCTGAGCTGCCCGCAGCATGGCTGCTGGCTGGCGTCCTATTGGGGTCTGCCCGGTCGGCATCTTCAGTGGGACAACGCGGAGGCGGCTCCGTGTCCTGCCAATGCGGCGATTGCTGGCATGGACCGACGCACCTGGCAGGCCCTGACGACCGGTTTCGTGGAACTGCCGCGTCGGCGCATCCATGCCGGTCTGTGGTTCCGGCTGCTGCGCACCCTGCTCGATGAACTGAACACCCCGCTGTCGCACTGTGGCGGCAGCGCGGGCTGCATCCGCCAGGTCTGGGAGCATTGCGGCCATCCGCTGCGTGCGGGGCAAAGCCTGTGGCGGCCCTTCGAGGTGCTGGCCCCGGCCGTGCAGGTGCAGATGCTGGAAGCCGCAGCCACCGCCATCGCGCTGATCGAGTCGAGGGCGCTGTTCCCGCGCGGGGAACACGCCCCGCTGTTCCTGGCCGAACCGCAGACGGGCTTCACCAATGGCCTGCCCGAGAAGAAACCGAAACCCGAACCCGTCAACCATTGGCAACGGGCGGCCCAGGCCATTGGTGAGGCAATCATTGAGGCACGGCACAACCCGGAGACGGCCCGCTCACTGTTCACGCTGGCGTCCTATGGGCGACGCGACCCCGAATCGCTGGAACGTCTGCGGCTCACCTTCGCCAACGAGGGGATTCCTCTGGAATTTCTGTCACATTACGAGCCGTGCACACCCTTTGCGTACCGTAGTCAGAATGACGGGTTAAGTGACAAATTTTGACGCCAGGCACGTTCTGGCTCACACTGTCACATAATCGAACGTATATGTGACAGGTGCGAGATGTTGATCGGCTACATGCGGGTATCGAAGGCGGACGGCTCCCAGGCGACC
>JBFXJL010000027.1:0-3421 GCA_050174915.1 Elusimicrobiales bacterium
TGAGTGCGATCACCGGAATTGATGGACTAATGTGCAGAGTGGGTGATGGAGGTGGCTGCAGTGGGGGATCAGGTTGCCGGATGTGGTCGATCCGGCGACCTGAAGGGTTGGGGTATTGTGGTCAGAACGGCGGGTCGCTGTCGGGGAAGAGGTCGAGTTGGTCGTCGGTCATCGGGTCGTGGTAGTAGCGGCGCAACTGTCCGAAGTAGCAGGATTCGAAGCGCGCCGCCCAGTGGTAGAGGAAGGCCAGGATTTGCGCTGCGGCTTCATCGGACAACGGTGGCGGTGGATTCAGGTCGGGGAACGGTTCGGGTGTGTTCATAGTGGGGCCTTGGTCTAGCGTGTGGTGGCCAGCCGCTTGGGTGCGGCTGGGGTGGGCGGAGCGAAGACGTCGAAGTACAGTTTCTCGTCGAGCTGTGGTTTTTCCTGTTGCGCGGCGGCACTCAGGAGTTCGGCGGCCAGGGTGGTGAGGACGCGGTAGTTGCCGGCGGCGTGATCGCACAGAGTATGGCGCAAGGGCGCGGTCATCAGGGCGGCGTTGCCGGCGGTGGTCACCAGATGGTCCAGGCAGGCGGCCAATTCGTCGCGGCTGGCGTACTCGGTGACCAGGCGGGTGCGGATGCGGCTTTTGAGCGGGAGCAGTTCTTCGCGCTGCAGTTTCTCGGCGAGGCGGGCGTCACCGGCCAGGATGACGCAGAGCAAGGTTTGGGAGTCGAAGCGGGCGCTGGCCAGGAGGCGTAATTCCGAGAGGGCGGAGGGCGTCATTTCCTGGGCTTCATCGATCAGCAAGACCGGGCGCAGGCGGGTCGATTCGAGATGGGCGAACCAGCGTTCGCGCAAGGTCTTGAAGCCGCCCCAGCGGTTGTGGGGCTGGAGAGAGACGCCGAAGAGGTCACCGAGTTCGCGGTAGAAGTCGGCCAGATTGCTTTGCGGATGGGTCAACACGCCGACGGTCAGATCGGCGAGTCGGGTCAAGCGCTCGGCCAAAAGGCGCAGGGCGACACTCTTGCCGGTGCCGGGATCGCCCTGGATCACAGCGAAGCCACCCTCACGGACCAGGGCCTGCTCGATCCGCCAGCAGAAGTTCTCCAGTTTCGGCGTGACGCGCAGCGCCTCGAGCGGCAGTTCGGGGGCGAAGGGGTTCCACTTCAAGCCATACAAGGCCAGCAGTTGATGGTTCATGGCGAGTCCTTGGGCAGATAGGCCGGCGGCAGGCCGGTCGCGATTTGTTGGTCGATGAGTTGGCGCAACAGCGGCGCTATGCCGGTCGGCGGGTCGCTCGGCATCGGTGCCGGAGCGGCGAGACGCCGGCGTTCGGCGTTGGCGTTGTTCGACTTGTCGAGGGGATACAGCGGGCCGAGGATGGCGCCGGTGCGTTGATCGACCAGATCGACCCGGGTCAGATCCCAGCGGGCATAGCGCAGGGTGAGGCGATGCAGGGTGCGATAGCGGGACGGGACTTCAAACCGCGTTCCGTCCACGCTGACGGTCCCGTCGCTGCGGCGCTGGGTGCGTACGACCTCGATGCGGAAGGCCTGGCGCAAGGCCTCGCTGTCCGGGCACGCGCGTCCGACCTGAGGGTCGCTGAGAAAGCGGGCCAGCGGCGTGGTCCCGATTTCGCGGTGCAGCGTACGGTGATACTCGCCCTCGATCCAGGCCTGGGTGGCCTGGTTGAGCAGCGCC
Organism: Elusimicrobiales bacterium; assembly: GCA_050174915.1. Lineage (GTDB taxonomy): Bacteria > Elusimicrobiota > Elusimicrobia > Elusimicrobiales > UBA9959 > UBA9959. Next base: position 1,684 of record JBFXJL010000027.1, read on the forward strand.
AGCGTCAGTTCCCTCGCGCCGTCGAGCATCGCCATCAGGCGGCCTTCGATGCGGGCCCAGAACACCTCCTGCTTGGCGTTCTGATAGGGGCTGTAAGGCAGCGTGGTCTGGTGCAGGATGCCGAGACGGGCGAGGCCCTCGGTGAACTCACCGGCGAGCATGGCGGCGCCGTTGTCACTCATCAGGGCACGCGGCAATCCCCGCTTCTGCAGCGCCTGACAGACGCCATGGACCAGGCTCTCGACCGTTTCATCGAGATACCATTGCGCATGGCAGACGAGCCGGGAACGGTCGTCCAGAATACCGAGCAAGATCGGCGTCAGCCAGCGCCCGTCACGGCCCGGGAGTTTGCGCGCGCCGTGATGGAAATCGAGATGCCACAGGGCATGGACGTAGTCGACCTCGAAACTGCGCACCTCGACCTGTTCCCGATGGGTGCGGGCGGCGAGTGTCCCGTCGGTGGCGCGCGGTGGCCGAGCACGGCGCACCAGGCCGTGCTGCTGCATGTGGCGACGCACGGTGGCGTAGGACGGCAGGTCGCCGTCCAGTACCACGCGCAGATTGTCGACATGCAGCTGGCAGGTCCACTGCGGATGATCCTGGTACTGCTGGGCGATCGCGGCGATGGCCGCTGGCGACAACACCCGTGACCGGCCGGCATCGGTGCGCGGGCGGTTGCGCAGCACCGCGACCGGATCGGCGTGACGTCGGGCGCTGTAATACCAGCGTTCGAGGGTGGAAGCGCCAAAGCGGACCGGTTGACCGGTGACCGGGTGGCGCCAGGTCCGCGCGGCGAGTTCGGCCAGGGCCTGGCGTAAGGTACCCGGCTCCGGTGGCGCGGCGAACAAGTGACCGATGATCGAAAAGCGCAAACGCGCCCAGCGATCACCGCGTGACGGATCGGAGGTTGGACTCATGGTGGGCTCCTGATCAGGCGGCGAACCCCTCGCCGCGGACAGGAACCGAGCCTAAAGAGCGTGGCTATCCGGCGCTAGCTGCATCGTCTGCGTGAACGCATCGCCCGTCACCGAAGGTGTTCGCCGTGCCGCTGGTGAGGGGCGCGAGGAAGCGCAACAGGTCGCACCAGGCGGCGGATTGATCGGCGCTCTGAAACCGTGAGCGCAGACTCTCCGGCAGACGGCAGGCCGCGACGGGTGGCATGAACAACGCCTGTTGACCGCGCCAGAATCGGGTCTCAACAAAGTCGACCAGCCACCAGCGACGCCACCGCTGCAGGGTTCGGAGAGGCACGTGAAGATGCGTGGTCAACACACCGGCACGCCGCAGGCTCAAGCCGGTCGTCACGGCGCAGGCCAGGGTCACCACCACCCCGAGATAAACCCGTCGCCCCAGAAAACGCACGGAGTGTGGTGTCGTCCGCCGGCGGCAGCGCGCACAACAAAAGGACCACCGCTGCCGGTAGGCCGGATCCAGCGGACACAGCGCGCCGCGTGGCTTACGCGGATAACACGCCCGATGCAGACGACCGCCGCAACAGCGGCACCCCAGCGCACAGGCCTCCGCAGCGAGGTCCTGGTCGATACCCAGCAGAAATGAAAAAAAGGCGGTGGATTGCAGGATGCTCTGGCACACTGTCGGAGTCTCTCTTTCTTGGTCGAAATGGAGACTCCTCCGACGGGATCTTGTGGTCAAGATCCCCGAGGGGGATCAACCTCGGAACATCAGCAAACTCGCTCAGAAGAACAGCCAACTCCATCAGACTGGCTGCTCACGCTCA
>JBFXJL010000028.1:0-2929 GCA_050174915.1 Elusimicrobiales bacterium
AAGCAGCCACCGGCAACCTGACCGGTAGCCCCGATGAGCGCAGCGCAGGTATCGCGCTCAGCCAGGAGCTGCCGTTGTCTGCCGCCGCAACCCGACGCAGGGCCGTTGCCCGCGCCGAAGCCGAAGTAGCCCGCTTGCAGCTCGAAGGCCGCAAACGCAGTCTGGCCGACGAGGTTCGCCGGGCCTGGGGCGCGGCTGCCCTGGCCGAGCAACGCCTAGTACTGCTCCGCAGCCAGGCGGTGCTGGCCGAAACCTTGCTGACCATTGCCCGGGAACGTTTTGCTGCCGGCGATCTGCCGGAGTTCGAGGTACAGCTGGCCGACCTGGACCGACGCCGCCAACTGCTGCGGCAGACCGAACAGGAAGCCGAGCTGATCCGTGCCCAGCGACAACTGGCCCTGCTGCTGGGACGTGCCGACGGCCAGGCGCTGCCGCCCCTGGCCCCGCTGACCATCTCACCACAGCCGTTGCCAGCCGATGAACAACTGGTGAGCAATAGCCTCGCACACCACCCGGAGCTGGCAATCAAGCAACAGCAACAACAGCGGGACGAAGCTTCCCTGGCCCTGGCACAGGCAGAGGCGGTTCCGAACCTGACGGTGGGCCTTTCCTACCGTAACGAGCGCTCCTCCCAGAACAGCTACCAGTTGAACGCCGGGCTGCTGACCCCCGGCACGGAGCGGACCACTGACCATATCCTCGGCCTGAAGCTCTCAATCCCGCTGCCGCTGTTTTCCCGTAATCAGGCAGAGATCACCAGGGCAAGCGGACAGGCCAATGCCAGCCGCCAACGGGTAGCGGCCGCCCGTCGTGCCGCCGCTGCAGAGCTGCGCGACCTGCTGGCACAACACCGACTGGCATTGACGGCCCTGGAGCTGCACCGCACCACCCTGGGACCGGCTGCCCGTGAGAACCTGCAGATTCAGCAGGAGGCCTTCAAGCTGGGCGAGGTAGGCCTGCAGACCGTGCTGGATGAAAAGCGACGGTTCATGGAACAACAGGAGGCGGCATTAACCGCCCTGCAAACAGCCCACGACAGCTACAGCCGTCTGCAAAGCGTACTTGATTCCCCGAACAGACTGAGAGGCAAACCATGAAGATACGTATCTATGGGCTGTTGCTAGGGCTGCTGCTGGCCGTAGCCAGCGGCTGTTCCGACACTGCCGGGTCAAAGAAACAGGACCAAGGCCATGCCGAGGACGAGATGCTACAGGTTACGGCCTGGAGCGAAAAAAGCGAACTGTTTATGGAATACGAGCCGCTCCAGCCGGGTAAAAAGGACAGCTTTCTGATCCACCTGACCCGGCTGGCCGACGGCAAGCCGGTAGCCGAGGGGGCACTCAAGCTGCTGCTGCGTCCTGCCTCCGGTGAACCGTTGACCATTACCATTCCGGCCCCAAGCCGACCCGGCATCTATCAGGCTGAACTGACCGCTCCCCCGGCAGGCCACTACACCCTGGAACTGCTGCCGCAAGGGAAAGGATTCACCGACCGGATCGAACTGACCGACATTCAGATTGGAACTGCCCCGGCTGGCGCGCCGCCAGCCAAGGAGGAAACCGGCCAGCAGAGCGACGGGCATGCCGAACATGATGACCACGAAGGCCATGACCACGCAACAGAACAGCATACCGACCCGCACGTCGAATCCGCTGCGGTGTTTGGCGACGGCGGCGGCACCATCGCCCTGCTGAAGGAACAGCAGTGGGCCCTCGACATCCTGATCAAGCACCCTGAGCGCAAGCGACTGAGCGGACAGATCACCGCCAGTGGCGAGCTGATCGCCGCCAGTGACGCCGAGGCCACCGTGTCGGCTCCGTTGTCAGGGGTGCTGTCGGTGACCAAACCGTTACCCTACCTGGGCAAACGGGTGGCCAAGGGCGAACTGATCGCCCTGATCGAACCGCCGATCCGTCCCGACGGTGGAGCCGGTCAATTCTCTGCAGCCCATGCCGAGGCCCGCAATCGGGTGACCTTGGCCAGCCAGGAATACGAACGGGCGCAACGACTGTATCAGGCCAAGATCGCCCCCCGCAAACGGGTGGAAGAGGCGGCGGCGGCACTGGACAGCGCCCGGGCGGCGCTGGCACCGCTGGAGAAATCGGCGGCGGCGCTGGGCGGTGACATCGGCGGCAGGCTGGCGGTGCGGGCACCGGTGGCTGGCACGGTGGTGGAACTCTTCTCCGGCACCGGCAGGGGGATCGAGGCCGGTCAGCCAGTGGTGCGGATCGTGAATACGGGTACGCTCTGGCTGAAAGTCAATCTGCCTGCCGTTGATGCGGGCAAACTGCCCCGCCAACCCAGTGCCAGCTTTACACTAGCCGGCCAGGAGGGGCGCTTCACCACCGGCCGTTTGATCTCGGTGGGCGACATGCTTGACCCGCAGAGCCGCACCCTGCCGGTGATCTTCAGCATCCCCAACCGTGATGGCCGCCTGAAGGTGGGGATGTTCGCCTCGGTGGCGGTGGCAACCGGCGCACCCCACGAGGGACTGGTGCTGCCGGCCGAGGCCCTGGCCGAGGACGAAGGCCGATTCTTCGTGTTTGTGCAGACATCGGGCGAGCGGTTTACCCGGCGCGAGGTACAGATCGGCCAGAAGCAGGGCGGCCTGGTGCAGATACTGAAAGGGCTTGACGACCACGAACGGGTGGTGGTGCAGGGCGCCTACTACGTCAAACAGGCCACCACAACCGCCACCAAGGAGGACCCCCATGCCGGACATGCCCACTAGCACTACTCTGCTGGACCGCCTGATCCGGCGCAGTCTGGAAAACCGGCTGGTTGTGGTCATCGCCATGGGTCTGGTGCTGCTGATCGGCACCTTCACGGCTGTCCGGATGCCGGTGGATGTGCTGCCGGACCTGACCGCCCCCACCGTGACCATCCTGACCGAGGCCAAAGGGATGGCCCCGGAGGAGGTGGAGGCGCT
>JBFXJL010000029.1:0-1846 GCA_050174915.1 Elusimicrobiales bacterium
CGGTGTCTTGGTCAGCAGCCAGCTCAGATACTGCTCAAAGGCCGGCTTGGCGTCGGCAACACGCTGCTGGAACGACTCGGCGCCGTGCTGTTGCAGGAAACTGTCCGGGTCTTCCCCCTGGGGCAGCGTAATCACGTAGGCCGGCAGTTTCTGCTCCAGGCAGAGTTCCATGGCCCGCACCGTGGCCTTGCGGCCGGCGTTGTCGCTGTCGAACAGCAGATAGACTCGATCGCCATGTTTTTTAAGCAGCGTGATGTGGCCGTCGGTCAGGGCGGTACCGCAGGTGGCCACCACGTTTTTGACCCCGGCCCGATAGAGGGCCAGATGATCGAAATAGCCCTCCACCACAATGGCGCACGAGGCCAGGCGGATCTCCCGCAGGGCCAGGTCGAGGCCGAACAGTACGCTGCTCTTGCGATAAAGCGGCGACTCCGGCGAATTGATGTACTTGGGCAGCGCATGGTCCAGCACCCGTCCGGCAAAGGCGATCGGGTGTCCCTGGCTGTCACGGATCGGGAAGATCAGCCGGTTGTGCAGCAGATCGTACCAGTTGCCCCGTTCGCCGTTACGCACCAGGCCCAGCACCGCAGCGGCCTCTAGAGAGTGTCCGGCGCCGCGCAGGGCATGCACCAGGGTATCTCTGCGCTCGGGGGCATAGCCCAGTCCGTAGGCGGCGGCCGTCTCCGGGTCCACCTCCCGCTGTTGCAGATAACTGCGACCCGCAGCCCCTTCCGGTCGCCGGGTCAGGGTCTCGCGGTAGTGGCGGGCCGCCAGTTCCAGGATGGCCCGCTGTTCATCACGCTCACCCTTGGACCGTAGTTCAGCCGGTGTCAGCGGACGGTCTTCAATCGTTACGCCGGCCCGTTGGGCCAGCTTGTGCACCGCATCGGGAAAGCTGATCCCCTCCAGTCGCATCACGAATGCGAAGACGTCGCCGCCGGCGCCGCAACCGAAGCAGTGGAAGATCTCCCGTGCCGGGTTGACGTTGAAGGAGGGGGTCTTCTCCCCGTGAAACGGACAGAGCCCGGTAAAGTTTGCGCCGCTGCGTTTGAGGCTGACGTACTCGCCGATTACGTCGACAATCGAGATCCGCTCAGCCACCTCGCGAACTTTGTCACTGGCTATCATGGCGTGGTCTGGCGCAGCGTCTTGGCCCGATCCAGCATGGTGCCGCCAAAGGTTGCGAGCTTCGAGGCAATCGCATGGGTCTTGACGGTCTCCTTAAGCTGAAACGGAAATGGTATCGCCACGATGGCGTACAGCACCATGCCCAGCAGCAGACTGCCTTCAACCAGCCCCAGGGCGATGCCGCCCAGGCGATTGACCCAGCCCAGCAGGGCCAGTTTTACCAGTCCGGTCAGCAGGTTGCCCAGCAGGTGGGCCGCCAGCCCCACCAGGATCAAGAGCAGCACAAAGGCCACCACCTCGGCCGCTGCCGCAGGCAGCAGAGTTTTAAGCGGAGCTGCCGCAACTGCGTGGTAGCGGTAGGCAAGCCAGCCCCCCAGCACCAGTGCCGTCAACGCCGCCACCTCTTTGATCAGGCCGCGCAGCAGGCCGCGTAGGCCCATCAGAGCCAGTACTACCATGATGGTGATATCAAGCAGGCTCATCGGTAGGTCCAGGGTGGAGTGTAAGACGGCAAAGGGGCTTTCTTGCGAAAGCCCCGTCAAAACAACAATGCCAGGCCGGTAACGGAAATTCCGTCGGCCGGCCTGGCGTCGGACAGGCTTAGTCCATCATCTTGCGCTGTTTTTTCAGGGCGCGCTTGCGGGCGGCGATCGCCTTCTTCTTGCGCTTGATACTGGGCTTCTCGTAGTGCTCGCGCTTCCGCACCTCGGAGAGAATC
>JBFXJL010000029.1:1856-2764 GCA_050174915.1 Elusimicrobiales bacterium
TTCCCGAATCTTTACTCCCGGCATCCATGATCCCTCCCTCCATCGTAAGATACGAAACGCTGACAGCTAGCTGCCGCGAATGCCAAGGCGTATTTTTTTGTGAGTTTCACATACTAGCAGCAGTTGGCTAGATGTCAACCAAATAAATGGTTGGGCCGGTCAGCTCGTGCGGGAGGCCTTTTCAGCGATGCCCGAGGTGCCAAAGCGGCGCCCGAGTTCCTTCCAGACGGCATCGACTGGAATATCGCGGGCCGCCAGCAGCACCAGCAGATGGTAGCACAGGTCGGCCGCCTCGTAGGTCAGTTCGTCGTCAGAGCCGCCTTTGCCCGCGATCACCGTCTCGGTGGCCTCCTCGCCCAGTTTCTTGAGAATCTTGTCGATCCCCTTGGCCAGTAGCGAGGCGGTGTAGGAGTCCTCCGGTGCGGCATCCTTGCGGGAGAGGATCACCTGGTAGAGCACATCAAGCACATGCGGATCGTGTGTCATATCAGACCATCCTGACCGGGACGCCTCGTCCCTTGAGATACTGTTTGGCCTCGCCCACGGTGTGTTGGCGGAAGTGGAAGATGGAGGCTGCCAGGCAGGCCGAGGCGCCGGCCGTGGTGAAGCCGTCGTAGAGGTGCTCCAGGGTGCCCACGCCGCCGGAGGCGATTACCGGGATCGAGACCGCGTCAACCACTGCACGGGTCAGGGCCAGGTCGTAGCCGTCCTTGGTGCCGTCACGGTCCATGCTGGTCAGCAGGATCTCGCCGGCCCCAAAGCGCTCCATCCGGGCGGCCCACTCCACCACGTCGATGCCGGTTGGCTTGCGTCCACCGTGGGTGTAGATCTCCCAGCGCTGTTCCCCCGGCACCTGGCGGGCGTCAATCGCCACCACCGTACACTGGGAGCCGAACCGTTCGGCCGCC
>JBFXJL010000030.1:0-2669 GCA_050174915.1 Elusimicrobiales bacterium
AGCGAGGATGACCGCCGCCAGCTCAGCGAGGCCTATCGTTTCCTGCGTACTGTCGAACATCGCATTCAGGTGGTGCAGGAGCGCCAGACCCACAGCCTGCCCACCAGCGATGAGGAGCTGAAGGCCTTGGCGCGGCGTTGCGGGTTCCTGCGGGATAACGGCCAGGAGCGTTTTGCAGAGACCCTGGAAGGACACCGCAAACGGGTCTCAGCCATCTACGGAGGCCTGTTTCACAGTCGTGACGAACAGTTGCAGCAGGCGGTGCCGCCGGAGGTGCTCTGCCTGCTGGACACCAAGGCCGACCCCGATCTGGTCAAAGACCTGCTGGCCGAGCGGCGACTGGAGGATGTGGACCGGGCCTTTGATAACCTGAACCTGCTGCGGGGCGGCAGGGTGCGGGGCAACATCACTGAGCGCAGCCGGCGGGTGCTGGCCCAGATCGCGCCGCCACTGTTGCAGTACCTGCTGGAATCGCCGGACCCGGACATGGCGCTGGCCAATGCCGAACGATTTCTGGCTGTGGTGGCCGGCCGCTCCTCGTTTTACGCCCTGTTGGCCGAGAACAAGGAAACCCTGCGCCTGTTGGCAACCTTGTTCGGCACCTCCGAGTTCCTGTCAAAGATACTGATCGGGCATCCAGAACTCTTGGAGAGCATGGTGGCCCGCACCTACAGCTCGATGCTCAAGCCGCGCGAGGTAATGTGCGAGGAGTTGAGTGGTCTGCAGCAGCAGGCCGAAGACTTTGAAGAACAGCTGGATGTGTTGCGGCGCTACCGGAATGAGGAGTTCCTGCGGATCGGTCTGAACGACATTCACGGCAAGGTGGGCCAGGGCAGCATCGCTGGTCAGTTGAGCGGCCTGGCCGAGGTCTGCCTGGAGGCGGCCTACCAGATCGCCGTTGGGGAGCTGTCCCGTTTTGGGCGGCCCTGTTGGAGGAACGGCGGCGAACCTCAGCAGGCACACCTGGCGATCATCGGTATGGGCAAGCTGGGTGGCGGTGAACTGAACTACCATTCCGACCTGGACATCATCTTTATCTACGACCACCAGGGGGAGACCGATGGCGACAAGCAGATCAGCAACCACGAATACTTTGCCAAGCTGGCCCAGAAACTGATCTCGGTACTCTCAACCCAGACTCGCGAGGGATACGTCTACAAGCTGGATACCCGGCTGCGGCCTTCCGGCAATGCCGGGCCGCTGGTCACCTCGCTGGAATCGTTCTTAAGCTACCACCGCAGTGAGGCCCAGACCTGGGAGCGCCAGGCCCTGACCAAGGCGCGGGTGGTGCTGGGCGATCTGGTGCTGGCCGATAAGATCGACGCCGTGGTGCGGCAGTCGGTCTTCGGCAGCTCCCTCGACGACGAGGGACGCCGCGAGATCCACCGTCTGCGGATGCGGATGGAAAACGAGATCGCCAAAGAGAGTGCGGGCAGCTACAACATCAAGACCGGCCGGGGCGGCATGGTGGATGTGGAGTTCATCGCCCAGTACCTGCAGCTGCGCTATGGCTGCCAGCAGCCCGACCTGCGCAGCGCCAACACCGTGGCCGTGCTGAAGGGAGGCCGCAGGTGCGGGCTCGTGAACAGCGCCGACGCCGACATCCTGATCAACGGCTACAAGTTTCTGCGCAAGCTGGAGAACCGGCTGCGGCTACTGCATGACCATTCCATCAACGACCTGGCCGGCGACCAGCGCTACCTTGACAAACTGGCCCGTCGTCTGGGGTATGACCCCAAGCTGCGCCATCCCGGCCTGGCCCTGATGCAGGATTATGAAACCACCACCGAGGCGATCCGTGATGTCTACGAGCGGACCCTGGGTGAGCGGGCTGACGCGATACCGACTGAGGAGACAACAGCATGACCATTGCCGAACAGGTTGCCACCATTGCCCACAACGCCCGCCAGGCATCCTTTGCCTTGGCACGGCTTTCCACCAGCGACAAAAACGAGATGCTACTGCAGATGGCCCACGGTCTGGAGGCAGGCGTGGCGCATCTGATAGCGGAAAACGCCAAGGATCTTGCCGCAGGCCGCGAAAAGGGGCTGTCTGACGCCATGCTGGACCGCTTGATGCTGGACGACAAGCGGATCAAGGGAATGGCCGACGCCCTGCGTGAGGTAGCGGCCCTGCCTGACCCGGTGGGTGAAGTGACTAAAATGTGGAAGCGGCCCAACGGGATCATGGTGGGCAAGATGCGGATACCGCTGGGGGTGATCGGCATTGTCTACGAATCGCGGCCCAACGTGACCGCCGATGCCGCTGCCCTGTGTCTGAAGAGCGGCAACGCCGTGATCCTGCGGGGCGGTTCAGAGGCGATCCACTCCAACCGGGCCATCGCTGCCATCCTGCAGGGGGTGATGCGGCAGTTGAACATCCCGGAGGCGGCTCTGTCGTTGATCCCGTTCACCGAGCGGGAAGGGGTGTTGGAGATGCTCAAGCAGGAGGAGCTGATCGACCTGATCATCCCCCGCGGCGGCGAGAGCCTGATCCGTTTTGTGGTGGAAAATTCAAGGATTCCGGTGATCAAGCATTACAAAGGGGTCTGTCACGCCTTTGTGGATGCCTCGGCCGATGTTGAGATGGCCACCCGGATCATCCTCAACGCCAAGACCCAGCGCCCCGGCGTCTGTAACGCCCTGGAAACGCTGCTGGTCCACAGGGAT
>JBFXJL010000031.1:0-2639 GCA_050174915.1 Elusimicrobiales bacterium
CCCCGATGGCCACCCCAAACTGCTCCACTGTTGGCCAGTCAAACTGCTCCAGGCAGGACGGGGTGATTATGCGGGGTCTGAGGTGATGATCAGGCGTGCAGCAGCCTCTTTGAGCCTGTAGCTCTTGCCCTCGAACTCCAGCATGGCGCAGCGGTGCATGAGGCGATCGAGGATGGTGGTGGCCATGGTCGCGTCGCCCAGGTAGCGACCCCAGTCCTGCACGACGCGGTTGGAGGTGATGACGATGGAGCGGCGCAGCTTGTAACGCTGGTGGACCAGGGCCTGCAGCAACTCGGCGGCATGCTCGCTGATGCGCCTTGCCAGGAACAGGTCATCGAGCACCAGCAAGTCGGCCGCCACCCAGCCCTTGAGCAGACTGGCGCGCTCGTCGGCGTCGGCCAGCGCATAGCGAGCGAACTCGCTGTCAGCTTCGATGTAGGACACGTCATGACCGAGCAAGGTGGCTTGGTAGGCCACGGCCTTGGCGATGTGGCTCTTGCCGGTGCCGGGCTTGCCTACGATCAGGGCATTGGCGCCTTCGCTGAGGAACTTCAAGGTGTGCAACTCGAAGCAGGCTGCGCGCGGCAGCTTGGGGTTGAAGCGCCAGTCGAAGTCGGCCAGGGAGGGCTTCTCATCCAGGCCGGAGAGCTTGAAGCGGCGTGCCATCAGCCTGCTGTGGCGTCGGTCGAGTTCGTCTTGCAGCAAGGCTGAGAGCGTATCCAGAAAGGGCTCCTGAGCGGCCTGGGCCTGCATCAGGCGCGTCTGCAGGGTCTCAGCCATGCCTGACAGGCGCAGCTTGCGCAGGGTGGCCTCGATGTCGTGGGGGGTCATGGCGGTCATGCGAAGAAATCTCCTTGAGGTGTGATGGCGGGTGTCGTGGCCGCTGTGGCCATGGCGAAGAGTTCGCCGTACTCCTGTGGGTTGCGGATGAGGTCGTGCGTTTGCGTGGTGCTCGCGGGTGCGGCCTGCGTCGCTGTCGGGGCGGCATCGAGTTGGGCCAGAGCCTGCGCCACCAGGCGTTCGGTGATGGCCTTGACGTGGCGGTAGCTGTGCACACCGTCGTCGATGGCCTGGGCACAGGCGGTGTTGACCATCTGGCGTGGATAGCGGTCGGCCAGGTGCACGATGCCCCACAGCTTGCGCTGGCCCACACGGCCTTCGATGGCAAACAGCATCTGGCACAGCCGGGCGGCGTCCACGCCGATGGCATCGGCCTGCTTGAGGATAAAGCGGGTCTCGCGAGAGGGGTTGAAGACGCGCTCGTCCATGGGCAGTACAACGGTGCCGGGACGTTCAGCCTTGGTGTGGGTGCGCAGCAGGGCCTGGGTCTGCAGATCACGGATCTCCAGGCGGCGCTCGAAGATGCGCACCAGCACTTTGGTTCCGATGGCTGCAGGACGAGCGGCGTAGCTGCAATGGGCCACGCGCACGCAGCCGTCGTCGCACACGGTGCGCTGCTCGTCACGGAAGTACGCCATGGGCAGCGTGGGCAAGGGCTGCAGGTGGGGCCGCTCTTCTTCGAACATGGCCTGTACCTGGCGGCGCTCTGAGCCGTGGATGCGAGAGGCCGCCCACTTGGTCTCCCAGTGCTCCAGGTAGGTGTTCTGTTCTTCAATGGTCTCGAAGCGCTTGCCCTTGAGTGCCGTGGCCTGAGTGTGACCAATGGCATTCTCGACACTGCCCTTGCGGTTGGGGTCACGTACCCGCGCCGGGTCGGCCACGACCTCGTAGTGCGCCAGGGTGGCGGCGTACACGGGGTTGAGCTCGGGTTCGTACAGGTCGGGCTTGAGCACGCCCTCCTTGAGGTTGTCGAGCACCACGTAGCGGCACGAGCCGCCGAAGTAGCGCCAGGCTTGTTCGTGCAGTTCGGCCCAGACCTGTTGGCCAGAATTCCAGACCACGCGGCGGAAACTGCGGCGCGAATACCGAAGCGTGGCCACGAACAGGCGTGGCTTGCGCCAGCGGTCGGTGCCGGGCACGCGGGTGGGCGCGCCTTCGCCGAAGTCCACCTGCATCTCCTCGCCGGGCAGGAAGCTCAGGCGGTCGAACTGCTCAGGCTCACGCACCCGGATGCGCGCCACGAAGCGTTTGACGGAGTTGTAGCGTGCAGCAAAGCCGTGGGCATCGACCAGGTCCTGGTAGATGGCCGTGGCATTGCGGCCCAAGCGCAACTGAGCTTCGATGAAGGCGCGGTGGGGCTCACACAGCGAGGTGGCCGCCGGCGCAGGCGCCAGCAGTGAAGCCGGTGGCCGGGGTGGAGCAGTTTGGCTGGCCAGGGGCACAACCAGGTCGGTGGCCACCCCGGGGCAGTTTGAATCATCAGGCGACGGGGGCGGCGGATCGCCCTGGGCCTCAAAGCGCTTAGCCCAGGCGCGGATGGTGTGGCGGGAGATGCCGGTGCGGCGCTCAATCTCGCGCTGGGTGTTACCCGCGCGCAGGAGCGTCCAGATCGTGGTTTGTAGATGTGGCTTCAAGACGTTCACCTCGTGAATCCCCCCTTGTGATCAAGGGGGTGGAAGTTACGTCCTGCACGTCAGAGCTGAGGCGCCTGACTCACCGAAATCAATGGGTCAACTCACCCCGGCCAGGTGGAGCAGTTTGGGTGGCCATAAGTGGGGCAGTTTGGGTGGCCGCCGGGG
>JBFXJL010000032.1:0-2533 GCA_050174915.1 Elusimicrobiales bacterium
TGGAAACGGCGGTGCAAAATTAGGCCACGGTAGCGGCGGGATCGTCTCGCTGCGGGCGGAGTAAAATCCTGCCACTTTTCCCTTCTTGCGGCAGCAGGGAGGGTGGGGAGATTTATACCGTGGAACTTTACAAGAAGGTTCGCTTGGCGTGTGCCGAGGGCATGAGCGCGCGGGCGGCGGCGAAGCATTTCAACATTTCGCGCGGGACGGTTGAGAAGATGTTGGCCTTCTCGGTGCCGCCTGGCTACCGGCGGGACAAGCCGATCAGGCGGCCGAAGCTGGACGGGTTCACCGAGTTCATTGACGCCTGGCTTGAAGCCGACAAGGCGGTGCATCGCAAGCAGCGTCATACGGCCAAGCGGATATGGGAACGGCTTCAGGCCGAGCATGGCTTCACCGGCGGCTATACGATCGTCAAGGATTACGTGCGTGAGCGTGAGCGGCGGACACGGGAGATGTTCGTGCCACTGGCCCATCCGCCGGGCCATGCTCAGGCCGATTTTGGCGAAGCGGTCGTCGTCATCGCCGGTGTCGAGCAGAAGGCGCATTTCTTTGTCATCGACCTGCCGCACAGCGATGCCTATTTCGTCCGGGCCTATCCGGCGGCGACGGCGGAGGCCTGGATAGACGGGCATGTCCGCGCCTTTGCCTTCTTCGGCGGGGTGCCGCAGTCGGTGCTCTACGATAACGACCGCTGCCTGGTCTCGAAGATCCAGCCAGATGGCACGCGCATCCGCGCCACGCTGTTCAGCGGCTTGCAGTCGCATTACCTGTTTCGGGATCGCTATGGTCGGCCCGGGAAGGGGAACGACAAGGGCGCTGTCGAGGGGATGGTCGGCTACGCCCGCCGCAACCACATGGTGCCGATCCCCCACTTTGCCAGTTGGGACGCCTTCAACGCCGACCTTGAAGGGCAGTGCTGCGCACGCCTCACGCGCATTCTTCGGGGTCACAAGGAGACGATCGGCGAGAGGCTGCAGCGCGATCTGGCGGCGATGCGCCCATTGCCTACTGCCCCGTTCGACGCCTGCGACCAAGCGAGCGGCAGGGTCAGCTCGCAGTCGCTCGTGCGCTATGACACCAACGATTACTCGGTCCCGGTCGCCTATGGCCATCAGGATGTCTGGATCCGCGGCTATGTCGATGAGGTCGTGATCGGCTGTCGCGGGGAGGTGATCGCCCGACACCCGCGCTGTTACGATCGCGAGGACATGATCTTCGACCCGGTTCACTACCTCCCGCTGATCGAGCGCAAGATCAATGCCTTGGACCAGGCTGCGCCTCTGGCGGAATGGGACCTGCCCGAAGAGTTCCAGACTTTGCGCCGCCTGATGGAGGCGCGCATGCTCAAGATGGGGCGCCGCGAGTATGTGCAGGTGCTGCGGCTGCTTGAGACCTTTGGCATGGATGACCTGCATGCCGCCGTGAAGAAGGCCCTGAAGCTGGGCGCGGTCGGCTTTGACGCCGTGAAGCACCTCGTGCTTTGCCAGGTCGAGAAGCGCCCCCCAAGGCTTGATCTCGATGTCTACCCCTACCTGCCGCGGGCGAACGTCGAGACGACGCGTGCGGCCAGCTACATGGCCTTGATGTCGGAGGCGGCGGAATGAGCGAGGCTCCGAAGATCCTGCTTGCCCACCATCTGAAGACGCTGAAGCTGCCCACCTTCCTGCGGGAACACGAGAAGGTTGCGCGCCAATGCGCCGCCGAAGGGTTGGACCATGTCCAATTCCTGTCGCGCCTCGTTGAACTGGAACTCATTGACCGCGAGCGGCGGATGGTCGAGCGCCGCATCAAGGCTGCGAAGTTCCCGGCCACCAAAAGCCTCGACAGCTTCGACTTCAAGGCGATCCCGAAGCTGAACAAGATGCAGGTGCTGGAACTGGCGCGCTGCGAATGGATCGAACGGCGTGAGAACGTGATCGCCCTTGGCCCCAGCGGAACCGGCAAGACCCACATTGCCTTGGGCCTCGGGTTGGCGGCCTGCCAGAAGGGCATGTCTGTCAGCTTCACCACCGCCGCCGCGCTGGTCAACGAGCTGATGGAGGCGCGAGACGAACGTCGGCTGCTGCGCGTCCAGAAGCAGATGGCTGCCGTCAAGCTGCTGATCATCGACGAGCTCGGGTTCGTGCCCCTGTCAAAGACCGGCGCCGAGCTGCTTTTTGAGATGATCTCCCAGCGCTACGAGCGCGGTGCCACGCTGATCACCAGCAATCTGCCCTTCGATGAATGGACCGAGACCTTCGGCACCGAGCGGCTGACCGGCGCGCTCCTCGACCGGTTGACCCACCACGTCAACATCCTCGAGATGAACGGCGAAAGCTATCGCCTCGCGCAAAGTCGCGCGCGCAAGACCGGCGACAACACCTGATCCAAAGTATCAGACTTGGACCTGACGGTCCAAGGCGGCCAGTCACCCGCAAGCTATATGGAGAGCGCGGCTGACTGGCCGCCGCCCATCAGCCGCGTCTCGCGCAAACCCAAAGTGGCCCAATTTTGCGCCGCCCCGTGGCCCAATTTTACTCCGCCGTTGACA
>JBFXJL010000033.1:0-2501 GCA_050174915.1 Elusimicrobiales bacterium
TGACGCCTGCCCTAGGCAGCAAGGGCGACTTGATCCTGGTAGACTTCACCTATTACCTCATCAAAGACGGCAGCGGTCCGTTCGTGGCGGCCAGCGAGCACGTTCTGTTCCGCCAGAACAAGACCGTCATCAAAGTATTCTGGAACGTGGACGGTAAGGGCTGGGTAAACGAGCCGCTGACGCTCGAGGACGGCACCACCAAGGTCAGCCCTTATGTCGTGCTTGACGTGCCGCAGGCCTAAATAGGAGCTTGATAACTTTATCGAGGGGAGGGCTATGACCCTCCCCTCAATATCTGAAGGAGGAGATCGTCAATGGCCAATATGAAGCTTTCCGAGCTCGTGCGGGTACAACGGGCTATTACGCCCCAGGACATTGTAGGCGGCAAGACTAGCGCTTATTACAGCATGACCGGCATAGGGCGGGTAATGGCAGTCCTTACCACGGCCCTCATAGCCGCTGGCAAAAAGGCTACTATCCAGCTTATGCAGGCCAAAGACGCGGCCGGGACGGGAGCCAAGCCTTTAGGCGCCGCTGTTGAGAAGGTGGCTGGCGGCACCGGCGAAGAGATTGTCCTCCAGGTTGAAGCCAAGGCGTCCGACTTTGACCTTGCCAACGGCTACAGCCATGTCGCAGTCCAGGTGAGCAGCGACAACGCCACGGCCGTAAACGGAGCGGCGGTGCTGATTTTCGGTGACCTGGCTTTCCGCGGCTAGGGGGTAGAAATAAATGCCTGGTTACCGGGTGATAGCGGAATTCATTGATAAGGAAAGCGGCCAGCGCCGCTTTCCGGGAGAAGTAGTGGACATAACTTCGTCTGCGAGAGTTAAGAAACTGGTGGACATTGGCGTGATCGATCCTGAGCCCGTAAAAATGACCGTTCAAGAAGCCGACCCGGAGCCTGTAGAAACGACCGTCCGGGAGGCCGCTCAGGGGGACAGCGCAGAACAAGAAGGCGACGGGCAGCCGCAAGCAACAGCAGAAGAGCAGCCAGGCGTCGTACCCGAGGAAGAAAAGCCCGTCAAGACAAAGGCTAAAGCGAAATAAGCAAACGGAGAGGGGGGTAGGCCTTGTTCCGAGGGCTCGTGCTTGTGGCTCCGCCAACAGAGGAACCGGTCAGCCTGGCGGAAGCAAAAAACCACTTGCGGGTAGATGTCGCGGATGACGACGGCTTAATTTCGGCTTTGATTGCCGCCGCCCGCGAATACTGCGAGGCCTTTCAGAACAGGGCCTACGTCACCCAGACCTGGCAGTTGTGGCTCGATGCCTGGCCGGAGGGCAATGAGATCAGGATACCCAGGCCGCCCCTGCAGGCGGTCAACGCCATAAAGTACTACGGCGCCGACGGCGCGGAATATACGCTGGCGCCCGCGGATTACCTGGTTGATACGCAATCAGAGCCCGGGCGACTGGTCCTGGCTCCCGGCAGGGGTTGGCCGAGTGTGACCTTGCGGCCCGCCAGCGCGGTGTGCGTCGAGTTCGTGGCCGGCTACGGCGCTCCGAACAAGGTACCGCAGCGGGTCAAGCAGGCCATCCTGCTGCTGGTGGGCCACTGGTACGACACCAGGGAGATCGCGGCCGTAGGGCGGCTGGTCAACGAGGTGCCCTTCACGGTCAACGCTCTTCTCTGGCAGGAACGGGTGGTGCCGGTATGAATGCTGGCGAACTCCGGCACCGGATCACATTTCAGAGGCGCGGTACTGACCCCACTACTGGAGGCTTCACGGACTGGGTAGATTATGCAACGGTTTGGGCAAAGGTGGAGGATCTTTCGGGCCGCGACTATATTCAGGCGCAGATGTTGGGTCAAGCCTCCTTGGTCACGACTAGGATAACAATAAGGTGGCGGCCGGATATAGACCCGCACATGCGAGTAAGGGCGGGCAGCCGAACTTTCGACGTGAAAGCCGTCCTGGATCCAGACGGGCGGCGGCGGTGGCTGCAGCTCATGTGCGCTGAAGCCAGGTGACATGAGATGGCGTTCGGGGATCAGACGCGGCAGCATTTGCGAGAAAAAATGGCGGGCATGCGTTCCCTGCTCGAAGGGATAGGCGCCGATTTGGCGCGGTACGCGCAGGACCGCGCCGCCTGGGTAGACCGGACCGGCGAGGCGAGGCGAGGGATCCGGGGCGGGGTGGCGACGCGCCGCAGAGGCTTCACGCTGTTTTTAGAACATACCGTCTGGTATGCGAGGTTCTTAGAGACCGGGGCGGTGCCGCACGAGGTCGAAGCGGACGTGAAGAAGGCCCTTTACTGGCAGGGAGCGGTTCACCCTGTCAAGGAGGTCAAACATCCGGGGCTGCGGTCCCGGGCGGTGATCATTCCTACGGTAGACGCCAACATAGGCAAAATTTCGAGGAGAATAGTGGACTACTGGAGCGATTAGGATGCGGGCGGCGATTAGGCAAGTCCTAATCTCGGGCGTCCCTCAGGTGGAAGGGCGAGTGTACGAGCCCCACGTGGTGACGCCGGAGACGAAGAAGCCTTACCTCGTGGTGCGT